>JAIYAY010000010.1 GCA_027488785.1 Sphingomonadales bacterium
ATTTTGAAGCGTTTCTTCACACCGCTCTTGGTCTTGAGCTTGGGCATTTTGGTCTCCTTTGTTGAGTCCGTATCAAGCCGACATGGCAGCCCTATTGGCCAGCCTGCTTATTCGGAAGGCGCGCGACTAGCGGGATTCGCAGACGAATGCAAGTCTATTGCCCGTTTGAAGGTTCTGGAACATGCGCCCATTAATGCTGGCAGGCGAGGGCCTCAAGCACATCGTCAAGGCGCGCCGGATCACCGACTGCAATGATATGCCCATCCGAAGCCCCGTGAAGCGGATCTCCCGACCAGTCGCTCATCATGCCCCCGGCGCCCGTTATCACCGGGATCAAAGCCGCAAAATCATGGAGTTTTAAGCCAGCTTCCACAACGATGTCGATATGGCCGCTGGCAAGCAGTGCGTAATTATAACAGTCACCACCAAACAGCATTTTCTTGTGCGATGTTTGCGCGGCAAGCGCCATGAAATGGTCGCCATCATGCTGACTGAAATATTGCGGACCAGATGTTGCGAGCGTCGCGTCGGCAAGCGCCCTACATGAACGGGTTTGTACCGGTGCACCGCTCAGCGTTGTTGGATAGCCAGCGGCACCAACCCAGCGTTCGCCGTTGATGCATTGGTCAATGACACCCAGCACGGGCCAATCGTCTTCCAACAAGGCGATCAGCGTGCCGAATATAGGGCGCCCGGCCATGAAGCTAACGGTGCCATCAATAGGGTCAATAATCCAGCGACGGCCCGATGTGCCAGCCTTCTCACCAAATTCTTCACCAAGGATGCCGTCGCGCGGGCATTCGGCGTCCAATATCCGGCGGATCGCGCTTTCGCCTGCGCGGTCAGCTTCGGTTACTGGCGAAGCGTCTGCCTTTGTCTCATGCGAATATGCTGACCGAAAAAATGGCCGGATTGCCTGCCCGGCCGCGTCCGCCAAGCGATTGGCAAGGAGGATATCGGTCGGTGTCATCAATCGAACAAGGAGCTAACCGAGCTTTCGTCGGCAATCCGCTTGATGGCCTCACCCAGCAGAGGGGCAATCGGAAGCTGGCGAATTTTGGCACTCGCATTTGCAGCATCGGATGCAAGAATCGAATCGGTGATGACCAGCTTGCGCAGAGATGATGCATTTACGCGGTTGACGGCCTCACCCGACAAAACGCCATGGGTAATATAGGCAACCACGTCGGACGCGCCTGCTGCTTTCAAGGCGTCGGCGGCATTGCACAATGTGCCAGCGCTGTCGGCAATATCGTCAATCAGGATGCAGAAGCGGTCTTTTACGTCGCCGATGATATTCATAACTTCGGACACACCAGCTTTTTCACGTCGCTTGTCGACGATTGCGAGCGGCGCGTCCTCGAGACGCTTGGCGAGCGCACGGGCGCGGACAACGCCGCCAACATCGGGGGATACAACGGTGATATTCTTGTCGCCGTGCCGCTCCAATATGTCCGCGCTCATGACGGGCGCGCCATAAAGATTGTCGGTGGGAATATCAAAAAAGCCCTGAATCTGGCCGGCGTGTAAATCAACGGTCAACACGCGGTCAGCGCCAGCTTCGGTAATGAGATTGGCAACAAGCTTTGCCGAAATCGGCGTGCGCGGGCCGGGTTTCCTGTCCTGACGCGCATAGCCGAAATAGGGCAGAACGGCGGTTATGCGCTTGGCTGACGCCCGGCGCAACGCGTCGATCATGATCAGCAGTTCCATCAAATTGTCATTTGCGGGATGGCTGGTGGATTGAATCACAAACATATCTTCACCGCGGACATTTTCGTGAATTTCTACGAAAATTTCATTATCGGCGAACCGGCGGACGCTGGCGTTGGTCAGCGGCAATTTCATATAATCGGCAATACCCTGCGCCAGCGGCAGGTTGCTGTTGCCTGTCATCAGTTTCATATGTGCGTCCCCGAGAATAATTGTGCTGCTCTAGCGATGGGAGGCTGGCCTGACAATCGGCTTGCTCCTCTAGTTTGTGGACAATAAGGGTGGGGTCATGACAAACCAGTTTAATATTGCGATGGCGCAGCTTAATCAGCGCGTCGGCGACCTTGCCGGAAACGCAGCCGCAATGTTGGAATGGCGGGCGAAGGTTGGGGACGCCGACCTAATCGTTTTTCCAGAGCAGCAATTGATTGGTTATCCAGCCGAAGATTTGGTGCTGAAGCCCGCATTTGCGGAACGGGCCGCCGAAGAATTGACCAAGCTCGCAGCTGCAACCTCTGACGGCGGACCGGCGATGCTCGTTGGCTCGATTTTTAGGGACGATGGCGCACTGTATAATGGCATTGCCTTGCTGGACGGTGGGCGGATTGCCGCCGTGCGTTACAAGCATGAACTGCCCAATTACGGAACTTTTGATGAAAAGCGTCTTTTTGCGGCGGGTCCGTTGCCAGAGCCTATCGAATTTCGCGGTGTGCGTCTGGGCGTACCCATTTGCGAAGATGGTTGGTTGGCGCCTGTCAGCCTACACTTAAAGCAACGCGGTGCGGAGCTGCTGATTTCGACCAATGGCAGTCCTTATGAAATCGACAAGGATGACCGGCGGCTGGAAGAAGTGTTTGCGGCGCGGGTTCGCGAAACCGGATTGCCGCTAATGTTCCTAAACAGGGTGGGCGGACAGGATGAGCTCGTCTTTGACGGCTGCTCCTTTGTGCTGAATGCCGATGGCGCTGTTGCGCATCGCTTGCCAGATTGGGAAGAGCATCTGCGCATGACGCATTGGCACCGCCGCGCAGGGGGCTGGGAATGTGCCGATGGCCCCAAGGCGGTTTGGGAGGAACATCCCGCCGATATCTACAGCGCGATGGTGGTCGGCTTGCGCGATTATGTCGACACCAATCGCTTTCCAGCTGTGGTGCTTGGCATGTCGGGCGGCATCGATAGCGCTTTATGTGCCGCTATCGCCGCGGACGCGCTTGGACCTGATCGCGTCTGGTGTGTTATGATGCCCAGTCGCTACACCAGCCAATCTAGCCTTGAAGACGCAGCCGAATGCGCCGCGATGATCGGGTGTAAAATTGACACTATCCCCATTTCACCAGCGGTAGGGGCGTTCGATGACATGCTTTCGGGAAGTTTCGCCGGCCGAAACGCCGATATCACCGAGGAAAATATTCAGTCGCGTATCCGTGGGCTCACGCTCATGGCATTGTCCAACAAATTTGGTCACATGCTGCTAACGACCGGCAACAAGAGCGAGATGAGCGTTGGTTATGCGACGATCTATGGCGACATGGCGGGCGGATATAATCCTTTGAAGGATGCCTATAAGATGACCGTCTTTGCCATTTCAAAATGGCGGAATAGTCATAAGCCAAGATTTGCCCTTGGGCGTGACGGGCCAGTGATACCGGATAACATAATCACCAAGCCACCAAGTGCGGAATTGCGACCGGACCAGAAAGACAGTGATTCGCTGCCCGATTACCCCATTCTCGATAAGATGCTCCATGCATTGGTAGAGGAGGAGCGTTCCGTGGATGAGGTTGTCGCGCTTGGCTTTGACAGGGACGCGGTCACGCGGATCGAACGTTTGCTGTATCTCGCCGAGTATAAACGGCGGCAGGCACCGCCGGGCGTAAAGCTTGGGACACGCAATTTTGGCCGCGACCGGCGTTACCCAATCACCAATGCCTTCCGTAGCGGCGGATAATCTGCGCGTCTTGTAAGTGGGCACTGGAAATCGCGCAGCGTGCGCCTTATTGGAGTGCCATGGCGTTTTTCAAAGATGTATCGTTCCGCAATGCTGGCCGCGATCTTGTGGGGTTTCTGCGCACGTCAGGTAGCCATAGCCCTTGGCTGTTTTTGGCGGCCTGCCTGCCGACGGCAATCATCATCTATACATTTTATCTCGATTCCATCGCGAAGGCGACGCCACCGCCGCGCGAAATTATTTACATTGAAAGCTGGCCCGCCACGCGCTCACTTGATGAGACTAAGGCTGCGATAGCCGAACGCCAGAAGCTGAAAGACGAAATGCGCGCTCGCGAAAAGGAAGCATATAAAGCCTTTGGACGGGCCGTAGGGATGGACGTCGACAAGATAGAGCGCGAAGCACAAAGCGCGCAGGAGGCAAAAAAAGCCGTTGCGGCTCCGGCTTCTGCAGGAGCAGGGCAATAGCTATCGCTAGCGACCCTCGGTTCATGGCGGCGGCTTTGTCGCTGGCTGAACGCGGTGTTGGGCGAACGGGTCAAAATCCCCCTGTCGGTTGTATCATCGTGAAAGACGACCGCGTTGTTGGCCGCGGATGGACGCAGCCCGGTGGCCGTCCGCATGCAGAAGCCGTGGCGCTTGCGCAAGCAGGAGAAGCAGCGCGCGGCAGTACAATCTACGTCACACTTGAACCCTGCGCCCATGTGTCACAACGCGGCCCAGCCTGTGCCAAATTATTGGCAGCAGCAGGCCCAGCGAGAGTAGTCATTGCATTGCAAGACCCCGATCCTCGTACGGCCGGTGCGGGTATAGAGGCGCTCAAAGCCGGCGGCATTGCTGTCACCGCTAACGTAATGGCATCCCAAGCGCGGCAAAGCCTAGCTGGCTTTTTGAGCCGGATAGAAAGCGGACGCCCTTTTGTAACCTTGAAGATTGCAAGCTCTCTAGATGGCCAAATCGCGATGGCGGATGGCAGCAGCCGATGGATTACGGGTGACGTTGCGCGCGCGCATAGTCATGTCGAACGGGCGCGCACTGACGCAATTTTGGTCGGGGCGGCGACCGTTCGCACCGATGCGCCGCAGCTTAATGTCCGGCTTTCCGGGCTGGGCGCATACCAGCCCCGCAGGATTATGCTTGGCAGCGCAGATGCGCCGCAGGGTTGGGAAGTTATTCGTACGCCGCAAGATATTGCAAATTTGGGTTGTAACAGTTTGCTAGTTGAAGGCGGTGCGGCAACAGCGGCAGCTTTCTTGCGCGAAGGACTTGTTGACAAGCTCATGCTGTATCGCGCGCCTATATTGATTGGCGCTGGCAAGGCATGTTTGAACGACATCGGCCTTGCCCAACTTAACGATGCCCACGGAAGCTGGCAGCTTATGGAATCCCGCAGCCTTGGCAAAGACCGTCTCGAAGTCTACGAAAAAGCGAATTAGGAAAAGGGTGCAGCATATATGTTTACAGGTATCATCACGGACGTTGGCAGCATTCGGACATCCGAACAGCGCGGTGATCTGCGCCTCGTCATATCCTGCGCCTATGACATGGATTCTGTTGCCATTGGGGCCTCGATTGCCTGTTCGGGTGTATGCCTGACCGTGGTTGATAAAGGCGATGGATGGTTCGCGATTGACGCATCGGCAGAAACCGTTTCGCGCACAGCAGCGGGCATGTGGGAACAAGGCACCCGACTGAACCTCGAACGCGCCTTAAAAGTTGGTGATGAACTGGGCGGGCATATCGTTACCGGCCATGTCGATGGTGTTGGACAAATCGTCGCCAGTGAAACCATTGGGGACAGTTGGAAAGTGACGGTTGCGGCGCCATCTTCGCTTGCGGCTTATATCGCGGCAAAAGGCTCAATCACCGTCGACGGTGTATCGCTTACCGTGAACGACATTGCAGACCAGCCGGATGGCACCGCGCATTTCATGCTGAATATCATTCCGCACACGGCGCAGATGACCACGCTAGACACGCTCGATGTTGGGCGGCACGTCAATTTGGAAATTGACGTGCTTGCCCGCTATCTCAAGAGGATGGAAGATATCCGCGCGGCTTAAAAGGGCAGCCAGCGCTGCTTTTTGGAAAAGCGCATATAGCCGACATTTGCGCCCAGCCGAATTCCTGCACCAACCCGGATTGGAATCAAGACAACATCGCCGCGACGCAGATAGCTGGCGTTAAAACCACCACCTAAATAGGCAACGCCTTCTGCCGCTGGGAAGCGTTCGTAAATGTCTTCTGTATCGTACAGATTATAGACCAAAATGAAGGTGTTTCCCGCATTTGCTCCTGCGTCAGGACCAATGGATGGGCCCGTCCAATAGACTGGCTTTTGGCCCTCCACGCGGTGGTTCAGCGTGCCCGATCCATAACGAAGGCCGACTAAAAAAGCGCCGCCGCCTTCACGCCCCACAATATATCCATTGGGGCGGCCCTGTTTTTTGAGGATATCCTCAATTAACAGGCCAAGCCCTTGTGCGCCCTTTCCAAACAAGCCTTCAGCAGCGCCAATAAGGTCGTCTTGTTGATATGTATCGCCTGTCGGCACGGCCACTTGCGCTTCTGCAACGTCGGGTTGGGTGGCGGAGCCATCTGCGGGCATTGTATCGGTTGGCACGCCATCTTGCATGACCGTTTCGCCTGGCGCCATTGGCGCACTAGTCGTGCTGGCATCTGAGCTAGCAGGCGGGGTACCAAGATCTGCGTCAATCGCGTCATTTGGATCAACATTACTGATCTGTGCCTGTGCGGGAGAAGCAACAAGCGCGCCTGCCGCCAGCAGCAGCATCAAATGCTGTATCGGTTTCTTTAATCCCATTTTCGCCAAAAACATGTGGACCCACCTCAAAAGTTATATTTCCTGCGCTATGGACTATCTGCATGAGCGCATGATGAACAGGCGATAAAGCAAGTTCAATGCGCGTCAAATTGAACCTGCACTCTTAATTTTCTTCTTATCCGTCGCCTGTGTCAATAACCATTGCAGCCAAATGCTTGCGCCGCTATAGGCCGCCGATGCCAAGCGCACTGGAGACGTGGGTGAGTGGCTGAAACCAACGGTTTGCTAAACCGTCGTACTGGTAAATCCGGTACCGAGGGTTCGAATCCCTCCGTCTCCGCCACTTTGCGGCATTGGCAAAAGAAACTCGCGACCCGTTGTCGAAAAAAATGAAAAGGCGCTGCGCGTTTTTCGACCTTTGCGTCCGCTAACGCGATCGGTTTTCGGTGCCCAAGCCTGCCGTGATGAACAATACCGTCGCTTCGCCTTCAATATCCGCAGTATGCCAGCAGCCGGGCGGGTTAATGGCATATTCGCCCGCACCGATGGTAACTGTGGCCGTCGATCCATCAGCATGTTCCTGATGCAGCGCCATTTGTCCCGACAGGCAAAGAACTACCTCATCGCCTAAGGGGTGCATTTCCCAACTGTCCCAGTTTTCTGTAAAGTGGAACATTGTGACCAACCGCCCCTCGGCCCCGTCGATCGCGTTCCGCTCACCATAAGCCGGATACCAGTCGATTCCGGTAAACGGGGGCTGGGGAGCCGCCGTCGCACCAAGGCCAAGATGCAGCGGATTTTCAAGTAGATTGGGCATCATGCATTGGTCATTTCCAGCCAAAAGTCACACTAAGGCTTCACCTTACTCGTGCTTAAGCCGCTGCCGGTCCCATGACGAACGCGTTTAGCTTGTTGCCATCGGGATCGCGGAAATAACTGGCATAGAACCCTTCACCGCGTGGTCCCGGAGGCCCCTCGCAGACACCGCCATTGGCGAGCGCGATATCGTAAAGCCGCTGAACCTGTTCCTTGTCCTTGGCTTCGAACGCAACCATCACACCATTACCGACGCTGGCTACATTGCCGTCGAAGGGCTTGATAATCGCGATGCCCGCCGGACCGCCGATCTTACCCCAAGCGATAAATGTTTCAAATTCCATCATCCGCGGCGTGTCCATTTCCGCTGCAATCGCGTCATAGAATTTCGCAGCGCGCGGTAAATCATTGGTGCCGACTGTTACATATCCAATCATCGAATCACTCCTCAAAATGAGAGAGAAAAATTACAGAAATATACTTTAAAATCAATTATTAATGGGCGCCATTTTATCCTGCGTTTTGGTGTCGAAGTCGCTTGCGTCATGCCGTTCATGCAATTGGCTGGCGGGGTCGCCCATCACGCGGTTGACCATTCGTCCGCGCTTAACCGCCGGCCGCTCGGCAATCTGGTCGGTCCAGCGGATGACATTTTTATAATCATGCACCGAAAGGAACTTCCCAGCGTTGTAAATCAGCCCTTTGACTAGCGCCCCATACCAGGGCCAAATCGCCATATCGGCGATGGTATAAGCATCGCCTGCCATATATTCGCGCTCCGCTAAATTGCGATCTAGGACGTCCAATTGCCGTTTTACCTCCATGGCAAATCGATCAATGGCATATTCGAATTTGAACGGCGCATATGCGTAAAAATGACCAAAGCCGCCGCCTAAATAAGGCGCGCTGCCCATTTGCCACATGAGCCAGTTGATGGTTTCGGTCCGTTCATGATGCTCGGTCGGAAGGAACGCACCGAATTTCTCTGCCAGATACAATAAGATCGACCCGGACTCGAACACACGCGTCGGTATGGGCGTTGAATGGTCGAACAAAGCGGGGATTTTGGAATTGGGGTTGGCCTCGACAAAGCCGCTTGAAAACTGGTTGCCATCTCGGATGTTGACCAGCCACGCATCATATTCAGCGCCGCTATGGCCCAGCGCCAACAACTCCTCAAGCATCACCGTGACCTTCACGCCATTTGGCGTAGCAAGTGAATAGAGCTGCATCGGATGCTTGCCGACCGGACGCTCTTTGTCATGGGTGGCTCCAGCAATCGGCCGGTTGATATTGGCGAATTGACCGCCATTCTCGGTGTTCCATTCCCAGATATCAGCAGGGGTGTATTCGGAAAATGTCTGGGTCATGAAGATACCTCAATTATTAGGGTGTCGCTGCGATCTATGGCTGCGCGGGCGTTACGTCGAGGTGTGAGACGGCGCGCGTATATTTTCAAGTTGACGTGAACGTAAAGCGCGGCTTTAGTCTGAGGATTAATCCAAGGGAGAGCTATTATGTCCGCAACCGTCGAAATCACCAACGATATCGCCCTGATCCGTATGGACGACGGCAAGGCCAATGCGATTAACTGCGAAATGGTAGCGGCTTTGAATGCTGCGCTCGACACAGCCGAGTCCGAAGCAAAAGCCATTGTTCTGACCGGGCGTGAAGGGCGGTTTTCGGGCGGGTTTGATCTCAACGCTTTTGCCAGCCTTGGCGCGGACGGCGTGTATAAATTGCTGGATGCAGGCGCGGAACTGTTGCTGCGTCTATATGGTGGACCGTTGCCGGTGGTTGCGGCCTGCACCGGTCATGCGATCGCAATGGGTGTGTTTATCCTACACGCCTGCGACACGCGTATCGGCACTGCCGGCGACTATAAAATTGGCGCGAATGAGGCAATTACGGGGATGAACTTGCCGATCTTCGCAATGGAACTGGCGCGTGACCGGCTCAATCCTTCACATCTGACTCGCGCGATGATTCAGGGCTATATTTACAACCCGCAAGGCGCGCTGGAAGCGGGCTATCTCGATATGCTGGCGCCAGCAGATGAGGTGGAAGCGAAAGCCTTAGCCGTTGCAAGCCAACTTGCGCAGCTGCCAGCAGCTGCATATGCATGGAACAAGAAAGCTATCCGCAAAACAACGCTCGACCGCATTAAGGCGAGCTTGGGCGCGCATCACAAGCTTTGAGTCTTGTTAGCTTGCCGCCAATTCCGCACACGCCGCCTTCGTCCACGCCAGCGCTTCGCCTTCCAATTGCGGCCCGACAATCGCCAGCACCTTGGCGTGGTAATCATTCCACCAGCGTAGCTCGTCGCTATTCAACAAGCTGACGTCGACCAAATTCTTGTCAATCGGCGCGAAGGTCAGAGTCTCAAACCCGAAATAGCGCCCTTCCGCGCCCGCGATGTTGCGTTCCTCGACCAGAATCAGATTTTCGATGCGGATGCCATATTCGCCTGATTTGTAATAGCCGGGTTCATTGGACAGGATCATGCCCGCTTGCAATGGCTCGTCGCTACCGGCTTGTCCGCCCGCGAATTTGGCGATGCGTTGCGGGCCTTCGTGCACGGCAAGGAAGCTGCCAACGCCATGACCCGTGCCATGGGCGTAATCCAAGCCAGCCTGCCACAGGGAAGCGCGGGCCATGCTGTCTAATTGCGCGCCTCTGGTGCCTTCGGGAAAGACAGCGCAGGCCAAGGCGATATGGCCTTTCAACACACGCGTGAAGCGGTCCTTCATCTCGGCGGTGGGCTGCCCTGGGCCGACCCAGATCGTGCGGGTGACGTCGGTTGTGCCATCAAGATATTGGCCGCCGCTATCGACCAGATAAATGCTGTTGGGATCAATGCTGCGGTTGGTGCTTTCATCGACCTTATAATGGCAATGCGCGCCATTGGGGCCGGCGGCGGAGATGGTTTCGAACGACAAATCCTTGAGCATTCCTGTATCTTCGCGGAATGCTTTTAGCCGTGCAGCAGCGGATAACTCGTTCAGTTCGCCTGTATACGCGGTCTCATGCATCCAATGCAGGAACCGGCTTAACGCGGCGCCATCGCGGGCTTGCGCGGCGCGGTGTCCCGATTGCTCGATAGGGTTTTTGACCGCCTTGGGCAGGATGGTTGGGTCGCGTGCCTCGATGATGTGCGCGCCGCCAGCTTGCAGCGCGCCGAAGATTGCGGCGACGGCGCGGTCTGGATCAACGGCGATGCGCTTGCCGCTCATCGACCGCAGTTCTGGTACAAATTCCGACGGATCGCGTAAGCGCACGGCATTGCCAAGATGCGCGCGAATGGCGTCATCAATCTTTTCGGGCGCGACAAAAAGGTCCGCCGTGCCATCGGCATAAGCCAGCACAAAACTGAGCGCCACAGGGGTGTTCGACACGTCGGAGCCGCGGATATTCAGCAACCATGCCACCGAATCGAGCGCGGAAATGACGGCGCTGTCAAGCTTATGCGCCGTCAGCCATTCGGCCACAGCGGCGCGTTTTTCGGCGCTGCTCTGCCCTGCATATTGGGTGTCATGTACGATCAGCTTGGCCACGCTTTTCTGCGGCTGTTCGGCCCACACCCTGTCGATTGGGTTGCTTTTCACCGCAACCAGCTCCGCGCCTTTCGCGGCCAGTGCCTTGGTCGCGCTTTCGACCCAGCCTTTTGTGTGGACCCATGCATCATAGCCAATGCGCGCGCCGGTCGGGGCGTGGTCCTGCAACCAGTCAGCGATGCTGGTTTGGGGAACGCCCACATATTGCCAATGTTTGCCATCGACCTGCTCGCGCACCTGCAGCGTGTAACGGCCATCGGTAAAAATCGCGGCCTCTTCGGATAAGACCACTGCCGAACCCGCCGACCCGCCAAAGCCCGTGAGCCAACCAAGCCGCTGCGCATAATCGCCGACATATTCCGACATATGTTCGTCGCAGATTGGTACGACGAAGCCGTCGAGCTGTTCGTTCTTCAGTTGCGCACGCAGCGCAGCAAGGCGGGCTTCATAGGTAGACATGTCGGACTTCCGTTCATATGGTTATGCCATCCATATACGCGAGGAAGTCGTTTCATGAAAGCACTGCTCCCACTCATTTTTGCAACCAGCGCATTATCCTCGCCCGCATTCGCCCAGAAAGAACCTATGACCGAAACAGCCAACGCGCACATCAAGCCGCCTGTCGCCGTAAAGCGGCCGCATCAGGCGACCTATCATGAAGTGACGATTACCGATGATTATCACTGGCTACGTGATGCAAGCTATCCGACAATCAATGACAAGGAAATATTGGATCATCTGAACGCTGAAAACGCCTATTTCGAAGCCCAAATGGCGCCACATGCCCAACTCACTGAAACGATTTTTCAGGAAATGAAAGGCCGCGTTAAAGAAGATGATAGCAGCGTCCCTCAAAAGGATGGCGACTATATCTATTGGTCGAAATTCGAAGAGGGTGCGCAATATCGCAAACATTATCGCAAGCCTGTCGCAGGCGGCGCGGATCAGCTTATTCTCGATGAAAATGAACTGGCCAAGGGCAAGGCCTATTTCCGTTTAGGCGCTGCAGAAATAAGTCCTGACGGCAAGATTTTGGCTTATGCCTATGATGATAACGGGTCCGAACGTTTTGACCTGCATTTCCGCAATTTGGAAACCGGCAAAAAATTGGCCGACATCATCCCCGGCACGCTGTCCAGCATTGTTTGGTCATCGGATAATAAGGGCGTTGTCTATGGCCTTGCCAACGACAATTGGCGCACCGACAATGCCTGGTATCACAAATTGGGCGATGAACTCAGCAAGGCAACATTGCTGTATAAGGAAGAGGATATCGGTTTTGGCGTCGGTGTTGGCCTGACCGCACAAGAGGATTGGATTGTCATTGGAACCGGCGACAATGTCACCAGCGAAGTACGCTTGGTGCCCGCCAATGATCCAGCCGCGAAACCCATATTGGTCTCTCCGCGCAAAACGGGACGGCAATATAGCGTCGATGTGCGCGACGGCAGCTTGTTCATCCTGACCAATGATGAGCATGTGAACTTTCGCGTGGCCACCGCCAGCATCGAGGCACCGGGTGACTGGAAAACATTGATTGCCGGTTCCGACCGCCATTATTTGACCGGCCTGTCTTTGTTCAAAAATTTCTATGTGACCGAAGGTCGCATTGACGGTCTCGATCAGGTCGAAATCCGCGATTATGCGGATGCGAAAAAGGTTGAGCGGATCAAATTTCCCGAGGCAAGCTATGACGCAGGCTTGGGCGATAATCCCGAATATGATGTGACGAAGCTGCGGCTTGGTTATGAATCGATGGTCACGCCCGACACCGTCTTTGACTATCATCTCGCCGATGGCCGACTGGAAACGCTGAAGGTGCAGGAAATCCCCAGCGGATATGACCCAAGCCAATATGTGACGGAACGCGTGATGATAACATCGCGTGATGGCACAAAAGTTCCGGTGTCGATCCTGACCAAGAAGGGCTTCAAGAAAGACGGGAGCCAACCGCTGCATCTTTATGCGTATGGCGCTTATGGTTATGCCATGCCGCCGGGTTTCAGCGCCAACCGCCTGTCGATGGTCGATCGCGGCTTTGCTTATGCGATTGCCCATATTCGTGGCGGCGACGATCTTGGCTATCAATGGTATCTGGATGGTAAGCTGACGAAGCGGACCAACACCTTCAACGACTTTGTTGATGCGGCCAAAGGCTTGATCAATCTGGGCTTCACCAGCAAGGGCAAGGTGACCGCAAGTGGTGGTTCGGCGGGTGGCGAGTTGATGGGCGCTGTGGTCAATCAGGCACCGGAATTATTCGGGGCGGTGGTCAGCCATGTCGCCTTTGTCGATGTACTCAACACCATGTTAGATGAGGACCTGCCCTTGACGCCGGGCGAATGGCCCGAATGGGGCAACCCGATCACCGACAAAGCCGCATTTGATTATATCCGTAGCTACTCGCCTTATGACAATGTGAAGGCACAGGACTATCCGCCCATGCTATGGACCGCAGGCCTGAACGACCCGCGTGTCACTTATTGGGAACCCGCCAAGATGGTTGCAAAGCTGCGCGACATGAAAACCGACGGCAATGTGCTTTTGCTCAAGACTAATATGGGCGCTGGTCATGGTGGTAAGTCCGGCCGGTTCGAACGGTTGCGCGAAAATGCGGAGGAAGCGGCGTTTATTCTGTGGCAGATGGGGTTAACCACGTCTGCCAAATGATACCGTTCGAACTATCTTTCACCGCCGCGCCGTCCGACATCGACGAGCTTGGTCATGTCAATAATGCCGTTTGGGTGCGGTGGATTCAGGATATGGCGACCGCGCATTGGCAGGCGGTTGCCGCGCCGGAGCATATCGCGGCTTATTTTTGGGTCGTGACGCGGCACGAGATTGACTATCGCGGTAATATTACGGCGGGTGAAAGCGTCACGGCGCGCACATGGATTGAATGCGAACCCAAGGGGGCACAATTTGACCGGCGGGTTGATTTTGTGGATGCCAAGGGCAAGGTGATCGTGCGCGCGAATACCACTTGGGCGATGATTGATAAGGCAACGGGGCGGCTGGTCCGCGTCAGGCCAGAGGTGTCTGCGCCGTTTATGGGGTGACTGTTGTCGGCCTCACCCTAAAAATCAATCGCTACGCCCTTTAACTCCCAGTCACCATAGCGAACGGGATCTGGCCGTTCGGCATCGGGCTCAGGCGCGCGACCGACCTCTTCAGGTTGCGGGACTGGCGGGCTTTTGGAGAGATATTCCGGCGCTTTGACATGTGGCGGACGCGTGCCCATATTTTGAATTTCCTTGAGCGAAATGGCTAATATGGAATATTGGCCTTCATCACCGCATTTGCAAGATGTGGTGCCACATGTTCGACGGCGCAGAACCGCTCTTCACTTGTGTGCGACACACGCCTAGTGCGCTTGGTCATGACTGACGAAATTTCTGGCTTGCCCACCCGCCGTGCCGCCTTGCGGTTGCTTGATACCGTAATGCGTATGGGCACGCCGATGGACCAAGCCACCGCCAATGCGACCAAAGGCCTCTCGCCACCGGATCGCGCCTTGGCGATTGCGATCGCGCAGGAAACTTTGCGCTGGTCGGTCGATCTGGATTATCTCATCGACAGCAAGACCAAACAAGTTCTGCCGGACGATTCCAAGGCACGGATGGTGCTACGCCTCGCACTTGCGCAGATTTTGCGCTTGAGCACGCCTGCCCATGCGGCCATCGCAACGGCCTTACCCTTGGTTGATGGCGGCCCCAGGCGGTTGGTGCATGGCGTGCTGGGATCCTTGCTGCGCGCTGAAGTCACCTTGCCTGAATTACCATCGCTGCCTGAGACGGTGATGATGCGCTGGCACCCGACATGGGGCGATCAGATGATCGCTGGCGCGCAAAAGGCATTGTCCGAACCGCCGCCATTGGACCTGGCCTTGCGCGACCCTTCCGCAACCGATGCGTGGGCCGAGCGTTTAGGCGGGGTTAGTCTGATGCCCGGCCATGTGCGTTTGCCGCGTGGTACGGCGGTTGAAGAACTTGATGGCTATGATGAAGGCGCGTGGTGGGTTCAGGATCTGGCCGCCAGCCTGCCCGCGCGACTTTTGGGCGATGGTACGGGTAAGCGCGCATTAGATCTTTGTGCAGCGCCCGGTGGTAAGACGATGCAGTTGTCGGCGGCAGGTTTCACGGTCACCGCGCTTGATAACAGCGCGCGGCGTATGGACCGGTTAATGTCCAATTTGGAACGCACGCAGTTGAATGCGGAGCGGGTAAACGCCGATGTCATGGATTGGAAACCATCACAGCCTTTTGACGCCATTTTGCTTGATGCACCGTGCAGCGCAACGGGCACGATGCGGCGCCACCCCGATGTGTTGCAGCGCATCGACCTGAGAGCGATTAACAACCTCGCGGCGATCCAAAGCGCGATGCTGGACCGTGCGGCGCAATGGGTGAAACCGAGCGGCCTTTTGGTATTCGCCACGTGCTCGCTCGAACCGCATGAGGGCGAGGCGCAGGCCGAGGCATTTCTGGCGCGGCATCCCGAATATATAACATTGCCCGCCACCGCCAACGAGTTGCCCGCTGGCGTGGTTGCTAATGCAGCTGGACATGTTCGCACAATGCCTCCGATGCTGGCGGAACAAGGCGGACTAGACGGTTTCTTTGTGGCGCGGTTCGTGCGCAAGGGATAATCGCAAAAAACGTCGCTCCAGCTTTCGTTGGGGCGACGGGGGGATTGATCGCATGACTGTAGCACCCACACTCACAACCGAACGCTTATCCATTGAGCCCATGTCGCTTGCGCATTGGGAGGATTATGCCGCGGCATGGGCAGATCCGCGCATGACGGCATTTATTGGCGGAGAGCCACGCAGCCGTAATGTCAGTTGGGGCAAAATGCTTCAGGGCATCGGCATGTGGCCGCTCTTGGGCTATGGCTATTGGTCATTTGTGGAGCGGGCAAGCGGCCGTTTTGTTGGCAATGGCGGGCTGGCGCAGTTTGAACGCGGCATAGATGAGTTGGAAGGCTTTCCTGAGGCGGGGTGGGCCTTCACACCCGACGCTTGGGGCAAAGGCTATGCTACCGAGGCGATGACCGCGATATTAAACTGGGCGGATGCTCAAGGACTGGGCGAAATTCGTTGCATCATTGATACCGGAAATACCGCATCGCATAATGTCGCGGGCAAGCTTGGGTTTTCCAAATTTGCAGAATCCCATGATGTCATTGGCGACCTGTTTATCTATCGGCGCTAGGCGCGCATATTGCGATAAGCTGTGTATAACGCCCGCCGCCGCCTTGCTCGCCTGTAGTGCAGCGTCTAAGCGGGTAGCATGACCAACGCCGTCCGCATTGCACCATCCATCTTGTCCGCCGATTTTGCAAGGTTGGGCGAAGAAGTGCGCGCCATTGATGCAGCGGGATGCGACTGGATTCATGTTGATGTGATGGACGGGCATTTTGTCCCCAATATCACCATCGGCCCCGCTGTCGTAAAGGCCCTCCGCCCGCATAGCGATAAGCCATTTGACGTGCATTTGATGATCGCACCGGTTGACCAATATGTGCAGGATTTTGCCGACGCTGGCGCGGATATCATCTCGTTCCATCCTGAGGCTGGGCCGCACCCGCACCGTACAGTGCAGTTGATTAAGTCACTTGGCAAAATGGCGGGCATTGTCCTCAATCCGCATACGCCAGCGAAGATGCTCGATTATCTCATCGACGATGTCGATCTCGTTCTGATCATGAGCGTGAATCCCGGTTTTGGCGGGCAGAGCTTTATCTCAAGCCAGTTGCGCAAAATCGAAGCCGTTCGGAAAATGATCGAGAAAACGGGGCGCGATATCCGGCTTGAAGTAGATGGCGGCATTACGACCGCCACGGCACCGCTCGCGATATCGGCAGGCGCGGACACGTTGGTGGCTGGCACGGCCACATTCAAAGGTGGCGAGAGCCATTATGCTGCCAATATCCGGGCGCTGAGGGGTGAATGACCGGTAATTTTGAGGATGATATTGATCAACGGCAGGCGGCCTTAATCGTCAGGCCCAAGGGCGCGGGCCAAAATATTCTCGAGCGTCTCTCTCTCGAATTTTACAAGCTGACATGGCGCACGCCGCTGCACAATGGGCGGTTGAAGGGCAAGGTACCTTTACGCCTTCTGGCGGTACCGAAGGATCCTTTGGAAGGCGATGCTGCGCGTGGGCAGGCCCTGCGCATGGGTAAATTTCATTATCAGGGTTTTGAACAAGCATTTGATACGTTGGATTATGAACGGCTAGATCTGTCGCCATCGCTGACGGATTATATTCACCGTTTTGACTGGCTGCGCGATCTGGCGGCGGCTACCAATCGCGGCGAAGGCGCGCCTACCGCGGCGCATATCGCCGATGCCTGGTTGCTCGCCAACGGCATGAAAACGCGCGAGCCAGCTTGGCGTGTCGACAATTGTGCTTGGCGGCTGTTGAACATGGCCGCCGGATCACCGTTTTTGCTGAGCAGTTCTGAACCCATTTACCGTTCGCGCGTCATCAACCATTTTGCGCGGATGGCGCGCCATTTGGACCAGTCCGCACCAAGGGCGCAAAGCCATTTTGCCAAGACCGTTGGTTGGGCGGGTGTCGTTGCCGCGTCGTTATTATTGCCCGAAGGCAAAATCCGCCGCGCCGTCGGTGAAGATGGACTTTCGGAATCCTTGCGCGCTACAATTTTCCCTGATGGTGGCGTGGTATCGCGCTCGCCAATCCAGTTGATGGAGCTCATCGGCCTGCTGAGCTTGTTGAAGCAATGCTATGTTGCGCAACGCGAGCCGGTGCCGGATTTCCTCATAGAGGCCTTGGGCCGTGCGGTGCCTGCATTATTGGGCCTGACCCATTCTGATGGCGGGCTTGGCGCGTGGCAGGGGTCAGCCCATATGACCGCTGACCGGATTGACGCACTTGTGGCGGCGAGCGAAGTCCGCGCCCGCCCGCATCGCCAGGCATTAGATTGGGGATATCAGCGTGTGTCAGCTGGCAAATCCGTGCTTTTGTTGGATGCGGGGCCACCGCCGCTCGCGCGCCAATCGGCGTCGGGCTGCGCCTCGACCCTCGCGTTCGAATTGTCGCATAATGGGCAGCGGATCATCGTCAATTGCGGCGGCGCTGCGTTTGTTGGCGCGACCATATCGGCGGAACTGGCCCGCGGGCTGCGGACCACGGCGGCGCATTCGACCTTATGTCTGAATGACACCAATTCGACGGCTATTTTGCCGGGCGGTCAATTGGGCAAGGGCGTGACAGGAGTGGGTCTTGAACGCCGCGATATTGATCAGGCGACACGGATAGAGGCCAGCCACGACGGCTATGCGAAAAGCTTTGGCTATAATCACAGCCGCCTGCTCATCCTGAGTTCCGACGGCATGGAATTGCGGGGCGAAGATACGCTGCTGCCCCAAGAAAAGCCGAGGACCGATGTGGTGGCGCATGTCCGCTTTCATCTGGGTCCAGATATTGAGATCGCACCCTCAGACCAGCCAAAGACCGCACTGCTGCGTATGGTCGATGGCAGTAATTGGGCGTTTACTGCCTCCGGGGGGAACTTGTCGGTTGATGAGAGCTTGTGGGTTGACCAAAATGGCCGCCCGCACCCGACCCAACAACTTGTGATTGCTGCCGATACAGGTAAAGGCGAGTGCCATGTCAGCTGGCAACTACGCTATTTAGGATAATATTATGCACGACGTCGTCATTAAGCGGGCCCTATTGTCGGTGTCTGACAAAGCTGGATTGGTGGAGCTTGGCCATGCGCTGGCGGCGCGCCATGTCGAATTGGTCTCGACGGGTGGGACGGCCAAAACGCTCCGCGCCGCTGGTCTGACAGTAAAAGACATTAGCGAGCTGACTGGCTTTCCCGAGATGATGGACGGACGTGTGAAGACGCTGCATCCGATGGTGCATGGCGGCCTGCTCGCGGTGCGGGATAATCCCGAACATGCCGCTGCGATGGCCGAGCATCATATTGGCGCCATCGACCTGGTGGTCGTCAACCTTTACCCCTTTGTGCAGACGGTGGCCAAAGGGGCGCCGCGTGACGAAATCATCGAGAATATCGACATTGGTGGGCCATCAATGGTGCGTAGCGCGGCCAAAAACCATGCCTTTGTGACGATCTTGACCGATCCGGCAGATTATGATGACTTAATCGCTGAGCTTGAGGAAAGCGGCGGCAAAACCAGCTATGACTTCCGCCGCAAATGCGCGTCTAAGGCGTATTCGGCAACGGCTGCCTACGATAGCATGATCAGCCAGTGGTTCGCCTTTGCGGATCAGCAGCAATTGTTTCCGGACATGTTGGCGGTCAACGGCAATCGCGTGGCCGAATTGCGCTATGGCGAAAACCCGCATCAGCGCGCGGCGCTATATGTGCCTGTTGGACCGCATATTGCGGGGATCGCGCAGGCCGAACAAGTGCAGGGCAAAGAGCTATCCTATAACAATTATAACGATGCAGACGCTGCGTTGGAGTTGGTCGCCGAATTTCGCGATGGCCCGCCTACGGTCGTTATCGTCAAGCATGCCAATCCGTGCGGCGTGGCGACGGGTGCAACCTTGATCGACGCCTATCGCGCGGCGCTGGAATGCGACAGCGTTTCGGCCT
This sequence comes from Sphingomonadales bacterium, assembly GCA_027488785.1. GTDB lineage: Bacteria > Pseudomonadota > Alphaproteobacteria > Sphingomonadales > Sphingomonadaceae > Sphingorhabdus_B. The sequence goes on from JAIYAY010000010.1 coordinate 19,414, forward strand.
TTGGTGGCATTGTCGCCGTCAACCGCCCGCTCGACGCGGCGACGGCCGAAGCGATTACCGAGATTTTCACCGAAGTCGTCGCGGCGCCGTCCGCCGATGATGCGGCCAAAGCGGTGTTTGCCAAGAAGAAGAATTTGCGCTTGTTGCTCACTGGCGAATTACCGAATCCGAAACGCGGCGGCCTGTCTATCAAGCCGATTACCGGCGGGTTGCTCGTGCAGTCGCGTGACAATGGTCATGTTGCGGATGATGCATTTACCGTGGTCACTAAGCGTGCCCCAAGCGCGCAGGAACTGGCCGATTGTCGCTTTGCCTGGACCATCGCCAAGCATGTGAAATCCAATGCGATTGTCTATGCCAAAGACGGCGCAACCGTGGGTATTGGCGCAGGCCAAATGAACCGGCGCGATAGCGCACGGATCGCCGCAATTAAGGCCATTGAGGCCGCGGACACTTATGGTTGGGATGCACCGCGCACATTGGGTTCGGCCGTCGCCTCCGACGCGTTTTTCCCCTTTGCGGATGGCTTGCTTGCGGCAGCAGAGGCGGGTGCAACGGCGGTCATTCAGCCCGGCGGGTCGATGCGTGATGATGAGGTGATTGCCGCCGCCGATGAAGCTGGCTTAGCCATGGTCTTCACCGGCATGCGGCATTTTAGGCACTGATTCATTAAATGCCGCTGACCTGAACTTTTTTCAGGATAACGGCTGCTCTGTATTTAGTATCCAGCGCGTTTCACAGACTTTTTGTAGCCGCCCTTTTTGGGGCCGTAATTGCGCGCAGGTGCGCCAGGGTCGCGGCGGTTTTCGCTCCGCGCGGCAAAGGCGCGGTCGGCAGTGGGGCGACGGTCACCAGCTGCGGCATTTTCGCTGCGTGGACGCGCATCGCGGCCGCCTTCGCTTCTACCTTCACGGCTGCCGTCGCGCGGACCAATGGATGGCTGCCAGCCACCTTGCGGGGCGTGCGTGCGGTTGCGGGTTTCGCCGTTCAAGCCAGTGCCGCCATTATTGCCACCCAATTTTTTGCCAGCATAGTTTGTCCGTCCGCCGCCGGGATGGCCACCACCGCGGCCGCCACGTGCTTGCTGCGGTTTCTTATCAGCAACGGGGGGTGGCAAAGCTGCAACGGCTGCACGGAAGCCTTCGGGAAGGCCAAGCGTCATCGCGCGAACGCCTGTGAGACGCTCAATATCCTTCATATAGCCACGCTCGTCGCCCGCAACGAAGCTCATCGCGATACCTTCACGGCCGGCGCGCGCGGTGCGGCCAATGCGGTGGACATATTGTTCAGGGACGTTGGGTAGTTCAAAGTTGAACACATGGCTGACGCCGGGGACGTCAATGCCGCGTGCGGCAATGTCGGTCGCCACGAGGATTTTGATCTTGCCATCACGGAATGCTTGCAGCGCAGCGGTACGCTGGCCCTGTGATTTGTTGCCATGGATAGCGGCGGATTGAATGCCAGCACCCGCCAGTCCACGCACAACGCGGTCGGCGCCATGCTTTGTGCGGGTGAAAACCAGCGCGCGGTCAATGTCTTCGCTTTGCAGTTTGAGCGTCAGCAAAGTTTGCTTTTCGCGCTGCTCGACAAAGGTCACAAATTGTTCAACGCGTTCTGCCGTTGTCGATGCAGGCGCAACCGAAACACGGACAGGGTTGTTGAGGAAGCGGTTGCCAAGCTCGGCAATCGCCTTTGGCATTGTCGCTGAAAAGAACAATGTCTGACGCTGCTTTGGCAATAATTGGTCGATCCGCTTCAGGGCGTGGATGAAGCCCAAGTCCATCATCTGGTCGGCTTCATCGAGGACGAAAATTTCAACGTCCTTTAACGTTACCGCGCGTTGCTCAATCAGGTCAATCAAGCGGCCGGGCGTGGCGACAAGAATATCGACGCCGCCGGCAAGACGCTTTTTCTGGCTGAAAATCGGCATGCCGCCGAAAACGCAATCAACCTTGAGGCCCAAAAATTTACCATAAGTGCGGAAGCTGTCGGCGATTTGCGCCGCGAGTTCGCGCGTTGGCGATAGGACAAGCATCCGGCAGCTATATTGTTGACGCGCCTTTGGCTTGGTGGCGAAATGGTGGAGTGAGGGCAACGCAAATGCAGCCGTCTTGCCCGTTCCGGTTTGCGCGATGCCGCATAGATCGCGGCCCTGAAGCAAGGATGGAATGGCCTGTTGCTGAATGGGGGTTGGCGTATCATAGCCAGCCGCCTCAAGCGCCTTCAGGATAGGTTGGGCAAGGCCCAGGTCTTGGAAAAAAGACATTTTTATACTTTCAAAATAGTCGTCGCAGCCCGTCATGCGCATCCTTTCATCAGGACCGCACAGGCGCAACAGCAGGTGTTCGGGAGCAGCTTATGCTGACCCGTTGGAAACAACCCTGCGTGATATGGGAAGCCTCTAAGCTTACGCATCTTGTTCGTTTGGCGGAGCCTGTATTGAGGCCCTCACGCTACCAAAACTGCGGCGGAATTGTCCGCTCGCCTCATGCGCTTGCGCGGCCTATGGCGAAACAGCGGGAAAAACGCAAGTTATTTGTCCGTCCGCGCAATAATCGTTCGCGGACGCCCGCTAAAGATGCATGAAGTCGCGGTCGAAACTTTTCAGATGTGCGCCACCGTCGACGAAAATGACTTGCCCGGTAACATCTTGCGCTTGGGCGAGATAGGCGACAGCATCCGCGACAGCCGATGGCGACGGCAATGCGCCCAACGGCATCATCTGCGCGAGCCGCCTTTCTTGCTCGGCGGTATAATCATCGGTTGCAATGACAAGACCGGGGGCAACGCCATTGTAACGCGCGCGTCCCGCGAAGGACGCAGCCATGGATCGGATGGACGCCGCCAGCGCTTGCTTTGATAAGGTGTAGCTCATTTGGTCATGATGCGGATTGACGATGCGCTGGTCGAGGATGTTGACGATGGCCGACCGCGCCGCTGGGCCGGCGGTTTGCACCAAAGCTTGGCTTAATAATAAGGGTGCAAACAGATTCAGTTGGAAATGCGCCTCCAGCGTTTCCTGCGTCATCGTCTGCCAGTCGTCTTGCCCGAACATGGCCGCATTGTTCACCAAAAGGTCGGGTGTGCGCCCAAAATGGGCGGCAATCATGTTCATAAGCTTGGCTGGATCGCCGGTGCTGAGGTCGAAGGTGAATGCGTGCCATTCGCTTGCGTTCGCCTGCAGCGCCTCTGCCAGAGCAGCCTCGGGTGGCGTATCCATATGGCTTACTAAAGCCAGCGCATATCCAGCCGCAGCTAGTTTCGCTGCGATTTCCGCGCCCAGCCTGCGCTTGCCTCCGGTGACAATTGCAAGCGGACTAACGGTCACTTGCGGCTCCGTGACATGGTGATACCAATCGCTTCATTATCTTCGGCGATCGCCAGCTTGACGATTTTGACGACGATGTTGCTGATCCGTGGGTCGTCGGCGAACAGATTGTCCATGATATGGTCGGCTACAGCCTCAATTAGCGTGAAGTGCACCCCCTCAGGCAATTTTGTCGCCGCTTCTTTCAACGTCATATAATTTTTGGAGGCCGATAAGGGCGTGTCTGGCGCGTAATGCGGGGACATATCCAGCGTGGTGCTGATGGATATGCGCAGCGGTTGCGGCAGATGCGTTTCCTGACTGTAAATACCCGTCAGGACATTGACTACAAGATCATGCACTTCAAGAATTAAACTGTCGCTCATATCACTCCTTAACGCGACCAGCGGGCAAAGATGGCGGTGGGTAACAACATGCCCCTGCCTTGTTCGCGCACCGCCAGTTCGCCAAATTCCACCTTGCCGCCAAGATCTGCAAAATGCGATTCCAATAACCCGCCTAATGCCAAAGCGGACATGCGCACGGCGTAGACGGTCAAAAACAAAAATTTCGATTCCGAATCCAGCAGCTTGCGGCAATTGGCGATCAGCTCGGGCAAGTCTTCCTCAAGTCGCCACACTTCGCCTTCGGGGCCGCGGCCATATTTGGGCGGGTCCAACAATATGCCGTCATAGCGTTTTTCGCGGCGCACTTCGCGGGCAACGAATTTGGCGGCGTCATCTACGATCCAGCGAATGGGGCGATCTGCCATGCCCGACATTTCGGCATTGGCCCGCGCTTGCCCAACCGATTTCTTTGACGCATCGACATGCACCATCTGTGCGCCCGCGGCAGACAAAGCGAGCGTGCCAACACCGGTATAGCCGAACAGGTTCATGGCAACCGGATCAGGAACATCCGCCAATTGCCCGCGCATCCAACGCCACACGGGGTCCATATCTGGGAAAAATCCTAAATGGCGAAACGGTGTGCAGGACGCCGTAAAATGTACTTCGTCGTTCCACGACAAAGGCCACCCATCCATGGGAACAGGTTTGTTATTATACCAACGACCGCCGCCATCTTCGTCTGATCCAGGAACAAATTCAGCGTCGGCGGGCCATTCTGTTAAGGCCGGCGCCCACATCGCTTGGGGTTCTGGGCGGATGAAATGGCGGTCGCCATAGGATTCATATTTGCGCCCATGGCCTGAATCCATCAGCGTGTAATCGCTGCGCGGTTCGCTGATCAGAGTTACGAAACCCGGCTTCATATTCAACGCGTGGCGCGCGCCAACACATAATCGCGCACCGCGTCATACTCGCCGGGCAGCACATCAAAGCGTTCTTCGCGGTCAAATAATTGCGCCACACGCGCGGGCAAAGCGGGGCGGATGCCCGTGGCATTTTCAACGGCATCTGGGAATTTTGCGGGATGCGCGGTTGCCAGTGTCACCACAGGCACATCGGGGCGGATGCCGGCAGTGCGCGCCGCGTGCAAAGCGATGGCGGTATGCGGATCAATAATCTGGTCCGTAGCACCATAAGCCCAGCGCATCGCTGCAGACATTTGTTCGGCATCGGTGCGCGCGCTGGTGAGCATTGCTGCCTTTTTGCGCATGTCGACCGAGAGTACCATCTTGCCCATTTTTTCGAACCATTTCATCCGCGCGCCCGTGGTAAGGCCATCGCGGCCTTCCAGATCGAACAATAAGCGTTCAAAATTGCTCGACACTTGAATATCCATGGATGGCGATGCTGTAGGGGTCACGCCCAGAACCGAATAGTCGCCTTTTGACAAAGCGCGATGCAAAATATCGTTGATATTGGTGGCCACAATCAGCCGCTCAATCGGCAGGCCCATTTGCGCTGCGACATAGCCTGCGAACACATCGCCAAAATTTCCGGTCGGTACTGAAAACGCGACCTTGCGTTCTGGGCCACCAAGCCGAAGCGCGGCGTAGAAATAATAGACCACTTGCGCCATCAGGCGTGCCCAGTTGATCGAATTGACCGCCGATAAGGTCAGCGGGCCATTCACATCCTTGTCGTTGAACATGCGCTTCACCATCGCTTGGGCGTCATCAAAGCTGCCGCCAATAGCGATATTATGGACGTTTGGCGCGAGGATGGTTGTCATCTGCCGCCGCTGCACATCGGACACGCGGTTGTGCGGATGCAGCATGAAAATCTCAATCTGTGCGCGTCCGGCAACGGCATCAATTGCGGCTGAACCGGTGTCGCCAGAGGTTGCGCCGACAATCGTCAGCTTTGTATCCGTGCCCGACAGAAAACGTTCAAAAAACTGGCCGAGCAATTGCAGAGCCACGTCCTTGAACGCCAAGGTTGGGCCGTGGAACAGCTCAAGCAACCAATGCTGGCTATCTAACTGCACCAGCGGAGTAACTGCTGTATGGGCGAAGGAACCATAAGCTGCGGCGCACAGGCTTTTGAGCTCCGTCTCGTCCAAAACCCCTTTGGTAAAGGGCGCCATGACGCGCACGGCTAGTTCCACATAAGACAACCCGCGCATCGCGGTGATTTCGTCTGTCGAAAATTGCGGCCAATGGCGCGGCACATATAGACCGCCATCGCGTGCCAAGCCCGTCAGCGTGACGCCTGCAAAATCAAGCACGTCTGCGTTGCCGCGTGTGCTGATATATTCTGTTCCGTTTATCGCCATAGCGGCCATGCGGTTAACCGCCGCGCCGCATTTACGCAAGATTATTGCAAATCAGCGCGGACGAATTCGGCACATCTTTCGCCGATCATGATGCTCGGCGCATTGGTGTTTCCAGAAACAAGACGCGGCATGATGCTGGCATCGGCTACATATAGCCCTTCTATGCCCCGATATTTCAGGCGCGTGTCCACAACATCATCAGCATTCGGCCCCATGCGGCAGGTGCCAACGGGGTGATAGACGGTGTCAGCGCGGCTGCGGATCAGGTCATCCAATGCCGCGTCATCATTGATATCCACCGGATGCCGGTTTTTGCCATTATAAGCGGCCAGGGCAGGTGCTTCGAATATGCGATGCATCGCGCGCACGCCGGCGCGCAGGGTCGCCATGTCGCGGTCATCGCTTAAGAAGGCCGGGTCAATGACGGGGGCAACGCGCGCGTCCGATGACGCCAAACGCACGGTGCCGCGGCTTTCAGGTCTTAGAACGCAGGCATGGCAGCTAAAGCCGTGGCCCTTCACCTTGGAACGCCCATGATCTTCCAGCATGGCAGGCACGAAATGATATTGAATGTCAGGCGCTGGCAAGCTTGGGTCCGAACGCCAGAAGCCGCCCGCTTCGGCAAAGCAGGTGGTCATGACGCCTGTGCGCTTGCGGCGATGTTCGATAATCGCCTTGACCATCTTGACCGTACCGGTGAGCGAATCGCCGAAGAAATCATCCTTGGATTGGGTTTCAAAGCTGGAGACATAGTCGATATGGTCTTGCAGGTCCGCACCAATCGCGGCCTTGTCATGGACAACGTCCACGCCCACGCTGCGTAAATGTTCGGCTGGCCCCATTCCGGATAGCATCAGGATTTGTGGCGAACCAAATGCGCCTGCCGATAGGATTACCGCGCCGCGCGCTTTGATCGTCCGGCGCTTACGGCCCTGACGAATGACCACGCCCGTTGCGCGGCCATTTTCGACGATGATCTTCTCCGTCAGCGCACCAGTCAAAACCTCCATCCGGTCGCGCGCAGGCTCGACATAAGCGCGCGCCGCGGTCCAGCGTTCGCCGCCCTTTTGCGTGACCTGATACAGGCCGAAGCCCTCCTGCGTCGCGCCGTTGAAATCCGGATTGACGGGCAATTGCAATTCGGCGGCGGCTTCAACGAAGGCAAGGCTGCCTGCTTGCGGCCAGCGTTGATCGGAAACCGAAAGCGGCCCGCCCGATCCATGAAAAGCATCTGCGCCGCGTTCATTATCTTCGCAGCGTTTAAAGAACGGCAAGACGTCGTCATAGGACCAACCATCGCAGCCCAAGGCGGCCCAATTGTCATAATCATATTTATGGCCGCGAATGTAGACCATCGCGTTGATCGCGCTCGATCCGCCAAGGCCCTTGCCGCGCGGTTGGTAACCCGTGCGGCCATTCAGGCCCTTTTGCGGGACGGTTTCATATTTGTAATTGGACGCATTGCGGATGAACGGCATGAAGCCGGGCGTCTTGATCAGCATATTATTGTTATTGCCGCCCGCCTCAATCAAGCAGACCTTATATTTGCCACCTTCGGACAGCCGTCCGGCGGCTGCACTCCCTGCGGAACCACCGCCAATAACAATGATGTCAAATTCGTCCATATCGCCTGCTCCCTCTTCGTCGGAAGGTTTAAGCGGACGATTAATTACTGGCAAGGGTGTAAATAGGCTATGCGTTTACCGTCGGGTCGCCTTTGGCTTGCTGGCTTGCCAACCATTGCGCACGGATGCTGTCCGAGCTGTCCCGGCTGCCATCATGGCTCCAGCCCGGTGGGCGCCACAGATAAGAGAATTTATGCCGCCATGGTGCGGACCATAAGTCTTGAGCGATGCCGATCCATTCATGAAATGCGCTCCAGAGCAGGTTAAACGTGCCCAATTGCTTGACGATCCCATAGCGGATTTTTTCGCCCTCCACTTCCTCGGTAAAGGTGCCGAACATGCGGTCCCAAATAATGAAGGTCCCGGCGTAATTGCGGTCCAGATAACGCGGGTTGGTCGCGTGATGGACGCGGTGATGGCTGGGCGTATTCATTACATATTCAATCCAGCGCGGGAATTTGTAAATTGCCTCGGTATGGATCCAGAATTGATAAATGAGATTGAACGCGCCGACGAACAGCAGCATCGCCGGATGAAAGCCCAGAAATGCCAAGGGTATCCGGAAGATAAAGCCAAGGGCGATAAAGCCCGTCCATGTTTGGCGTAGCGCCGTCGATAGATTATAATGCTGGCTACTGTGATGGTTTACATGGCTTGCCCAGAACCAGCGCACACGATGCCCAGAACGATGCGCCCAATAATATGCAAGATCATCGAGCACAAAGCATAAGGGCCATGCCCACCAGACCCAGCCAATTTCGAAAACACGATTTTCGTAAATCCACATGGCAAGGCTGAACACCAACGCGCCCGTCAATGCACCAGCCACGGTGCTGCCGGTACCCAAAGCGAGCGATGTCAGCGTATCGCGCGGTTCATATTTTTCTGGCGCGCGCCGCCGCGCCCATAACATCTCTGCGACGATCAGGATGATGAATACCGGAACGGCATAGTCAATTGGGCTGAACAGTTCAGGCATATGTGCGTCCTATCTTCAAATGACGCAGACCTGCGGCCCAAACTGGGGCCTGCGCACCTAAATCAAGCGTGACTGAGCCGAAAGTTTTTTCCCCTGTGCTGACGGAGAGAAAATTTTGGTCAAGGCGCGCCTCATTGTGATGGTCAAGAAGCCGTCCGGCCCATTGCACGCCATGGCGGCGGACCAGCAGATGCCTGCCGTCGGCATCGCGCAGGAGCGCGGCGATACCGGCCTTGTCGATGGCAATGTCGACGGGTTCAAACCCGCATAAAGTCTCATAAGCAATTGCGCGCGCTTGTTCTTCGCTGCGTATGCGGACGTCGCCGCCGAGTTTCCAGAATCGCGCAAGCCAAGCGATGAACAAGATCGCGGCGATGGACCCTGCAAGCTTGAGCAATTCTGCCGTCACGAAGCCCGTCCGCGCAGCATGTCCATCATCGCGGTCACCGGCGTTAAATCATAACCCGCATCTGCGGCCTTTTCCGCCAACATCGCTGGATGATCGCCTTTGGACGCTTGCGCCAAAGCCCACAGCAAGGTCGAGCGCGTGCCCGAACGGCAATAAGCGAGGATTTTGCCGTCTGTTTTTGCCAGCGCATCGGCCATGGCTGTAACCTGCCATTCGGCAAAGCCCGCATGCGTGACCGGAATGGCGACATAATCCAACCCAGCCGCCCGCGCTGCAATCTCAATCTCTGCACCGGGGGTTTGATCGGCGGATTCATCTTCAGGACGATTGTTGATGATCAGTGTGACGCCCGCTTGCGCAGCGTCCATCACGTCACCAACTGCAATTTGCGGTGCTACCAAAATGCGGTCTGTGAGTTGGCGAAACATCTGAAAAATCCTGCTATAAAATCGCCCGAGCCGACGACAGTCTACCCGCCATATTTTAATCCGCAATTGATAACAAGGAAGGACAATGCAGCGATAAATTTCGGGCCTAATATTGCGCGATTACTGACAGAAATTCTTCGCCATAGGCCTCCAGCTTGCGGGCGCCGACACCGCTGATCCGGCCCAAGGCATGGATATCGGCTGGTCTGGTCAGTGCCATTTCGCGCAAGGTCGCGTCATGGAAAATGACATAAGGCGGTACGCCAACATTTTCGGCAAGCGCCCGGCGCTTGGCGCGCAAGGCTTCAAACAACGGATTGCCGATGGGGTTGTCGGGGCGGCCGCCGCGGCGTGTGTTACTGGGTTTGACCAAGGCGATCTCAATCTTTTGATCGCCGCGCATGATCGCGCGGGCATCACCGCCAAGTTTCAAGCCGCCATGTTCGTTGGCAATCAACGCCCCGCGCGCTTGCAAGGCACGGGACAAGGGCTTCAGCATCGCCGCTTCAGCCCGATCCACAATGCCAAATACCGAAAGCTGGTCGTGCCCGAACTGGGTAATCCGGTCGTCCGCATGCCCTGTCAGGACCTTTTCCAAGTGCCCCATGCCGAACCTTTGACCCGTCCGATAGGCGGCGGAAAGCAATTTGCGGGACAACTCGGTCGCGTCGTGCACATCGGGTGCGTGCATACAATTGTCGCAATTGCCGCAGGTTTCAGGCGGGCTTTCGCCAAAGTGGCGGAGCAACACTGCGCGGCGGCAGCCGGGGGTTTCCACCAAATGCGACAATGCGGCTACGCGCGCCAATTCCGCTTCACGCCGCTCAGGTGCAAGCTCGTGTAAGCGCCCACGCGCCCGGGTGAAATCGCCTGCAGACCATAGCATATGTGCAACCGCCGGGTCGCCATCGCGCCCCGCACGCCCGCTTTCCTGATAATAAGATTCAATGGATTTCGGCAGCCCCGCATGCACGACAAAACGGACATCAGGCTTGTCGATGCCCATGCCGAAGGCAACCGTTGCGACCATGACCATATCTTCGGAGGACACAAATTCGGCCTGCGCGCGGGCGCGGGTCTGTGGCTCCATACCGGCATGATAATAGAGCAC
>JAIYAY010000016.1 GCA_027488785.1 Sphingomonadales bacterium
CTTTTAATTCTTGCCAGCAATGCGTAATTCCGTTTCTACACGTCAACGCATTAGATTCGATCTGAACGATGGCGCGTAACGAAATTACGCTGCCTGACTTTTTCAACAGAATAGGCCCAATTGCAGCCGTTGCCGACTTGTAGGTTGTTAAGCTGACTGTTCGGGAGTGGCGGGCAGGGCAATTATGCTATCGCCTTGATCACATGGGTATTTGTTATCTCTCTGTTATCGGCAAATACCTTCGCTGTTATCAACGCAGCACTTCCCTGTTATCGAGATTTAAATTCCCTGTTATTTTTTTAGGGAATTCGGTCGAAAAGCGCAGGCATACTGCGGGTTCCGTGACACAAGGCTCTCTTAATCGACCTCGAAAATTGATATTTTCCCTGCTGATTCCCTAATAACAGGGAATCTCAGGCAGAGACCCTTGGCTAATCGCTGGGCACACCTCCAAGCATATTGTTTCTAAATTATACTATCAATTCGCCTGCCGGAATGCTGCCTATTTCTGCGGGTCTATGGCTCCAGTTCTGCAATTATGCGTTCTCTCGTCTGTGAAAGCGGCGTGTGAAATGGCCTGCATTGGCCACAGTCTCTGCGCGAAATTTGCCTGCGACGAGTTTGTTCCGGGCGAAGCATCCGTGATTGACGATATCGCCATGGGATTTGAGGACATGGTTGGAGAGCAATTCTGTCACGGATTAACGTCATTTGCCATTGATTTTACATGATATTATGTAAATTTACGCGACGATTGATGAATCCCTTGTGTATGGCACGAGCTAGTTCCTTTTGGGACTATTCGTTTTGGGGCGCAGAGCCACCGGTAATGCAGGGATAAGGTGAACATGGCTAAGATTATTCGACTGACGGCAAAGAATGGCGCGGTTAAGGAAATTCCTTTTGTAGCCAAGTTCAAGCTTGATCCCCAGTTTGTTGGTGCGAAAGTTGAGGTGATCGACAGCGTTACCGGCGCCCGGGTGTCAGCTGTCAAAGTCCATATTCGTGACAAGGATGTTGATCTCTCATATTCTCAGGACGCGCAACCAGATGAGGCAAATCCCGAAAGTGCTACCGAGAGTCAGGGCTCTTCGGATGTGAGCTTGAAAGACGATTCCAAGTCGTCTGACTCAGACACAGACGATAAAGGGGCTGTCTATGCATCAGCTCAGAAACAGCCTTCTTCTGCGCTGCCGTCGGAAGGCATCTCTGGGACTAGCATTGCACTTGGGGTCGTTGGGCTTGGCGCATTGGGAGGCATTGCTGTTGCCAGTCGCGGTTCTGACAAGACGCCTCTGCCAGCGCCTGCTGCGCCGACGGGTCTTGATTTGTCCGCGGCCGATGACACAGGGTCGAGCAACAGCGATAAAGTAACGAGCCAGAGCTCAGGCTTGACGATCACTGGGCAGGCTGAGCCCAATGCCCGCGTTGAGTTGTTTGACGGCACGACCTCACTTGGCACGACAACGGCAAATGCCTCTGGTGCATTCAGTCTTGATGTAACGCTTCCCGCAGGCGCGCGCTCGATTACTGCTAAGGTGACGGATGCTGCGGGCAATGTGAGTGCGGCATCGTCAGCGCTGGCTGTAACGGTTGACGCGACGCCACCTGCTGCGCCGACAGGGCCTGGCGGCATCCCCGCCATTGAACTGTCCGCAATTGCAAGCGGCACTGGCGGCTTTGTGATCAATGGCGCATTGGCAGGTGACCGTTCAGGCTACGCAGTCAGTTCTGCGGGCGATGTCAACGGTGATGGCTACGAGGATCTTATCGTCGGGGCAAATCGCGCCGATCCGAAAGGTGACAGTTCCGGCGCAAGCTATGTGGTGTTTGGCAAGGCTAATGGAACGTCGATTAACCTCTCGGAAATTGCAAGCGGTATAGGCGGCTTTGTTATCAACGGCGCAGCGGCAGGTGACAGTTCGGGTACCTCAGTCAGCTCTGCAGGCGATGTGAACGGCGATGGCTTGGATGATCTGATCGTCGGAGCACCTAACGCCGACCCGAACGAGACCTATGACGCCGGAGCGAGCTATGTGGTATTTGGTAAGACTGATGGTGCGTCAGTTAACCTCTCGGCGGTTGCAAGCGGCACTAGCAACCTTGGTTTTGTGATCAACGGCGCATCGGTAGAAGACAGTGCTGGCTTCTCAGTCAGCTCTGCGGGCGATGTGAACAATGATGGCTACGACGATCTGATTGTCGGAGTACCTGGCGCCGACCCGAACGGGAACCAACTCGCCGGAGCGAGCTATATAGTGTTTGGCAAAGCTAATGGTACATCCGTTAACCTCTCGGACATTGCAAGCGGCACGGGCAACCTTGGCTTTGTGATCAATGGCGCATTGGCAGGTGACCAATCGGGCTACTCAGTCAGCTCTGTGGGCGATGTCAACGGCGATGGCTTTGACGATCTGATCGTTGGGGTGCCTGACGCCGACCCGAACGGGAACCAACTCGCCGGGGAGAGCTATATAGTGTTTGGCAAGGCTGATGGTGCATCAATTAACCTCTCAGCTATTGCAAGCGGAACAGGCGGTTTTGTGATCAAGGGTGCATCGGCAAGTGACGGTTCGGGCCGCTCGGTAAGTTCTGCGGGCGATGTCAACGGCGATGGCTTTGACGATTTGATCGTGGGGGCACCTAACGCCGACCGGAACGGAAACACGGACGCCGGCGCAAGCTATGTGGTGTTTGGCAAGAAGGATAATACAGACCCGGTTAACCTATCGGCGATTGCAAGCGGCATAGGCGGTTTTGTGATCAACGGGGCATCGGCAGGTGACCAATCAGGTCGCTCGGTAAGCTCTGCGGGCGATGTAAACGGCGATGGCTACGACGATCTGCTCATTGGGGCATATTTAGCTGACCCGAACGGGAAACAAAACGCTGGTGTAAGCTATGTGGTGTTTGGCAAGAAGGATAATACAGACCCGGTTAGCCTATCGGCGATTGCAAGCGGCACAGGCGGCTTTGTGATCAACGGTGCTTCGCCAGATGACCGTTCGGGCCGCTCGGTCAGCTCTGCAGGCGATGTGAACAAAGATGGCTTTGACGATCTGATCGTTGGGGCATCTGGCGCCGACAAAAACGGGAGCGAGAGCGGCGCAAGCTATGTGGTGTTTGGCGGACCGCCGGCGCTCGATCTTGCCGCTGCCGATGACAGCGGTTCTAACAACGCTGACAATGTAACCAATCAGATGTCTGCTCTCACCATTACGGGCCA
>JAIYAY010000019.1 GCA_027488785.1 Sphingomonadales bacterium
CTTTTAATTCTTGCCAGCAATGCGTAATTCCGTTTCTACACGTCAACGCATTAGATTCGATCTGAACGATGGCGCGTAACGAAATTACGCTGCCTGACTTTTTCAACAGAATAGGCCCAGAAGCTGCCATGATACCCGATCAAGCACGATGGCCGCTTAGGCTTTCCGTCAGGGCAAACTGTTCCAATTGGAACGCTCGCGAACGGTGTTCGACACCAACGGCTGTTCCTGGGCAAATGCGGATTATGTGGGGTTTGGGATTGCGCGGACCGGCCCCAAAGCGTTACGGATGATCGTCGCTCATCCGTTTTTAGGAGCGAGCCGAACACAAAGATGAGCGCAGTGCAAATCGCATTAACCGGCAATGCCCCATCCAAGGCCGACTTAAACACTGAATTTACATGATTTTTGTGTGGGCGTTCCAATCAGAACGCTGATGAAATCGCTGTCTGGAACACCGCTTTTGGCAGCAAAGGCGATATCGCTTAAGTCATTGAAATCATTGGAGCGTGCGAAGGGATTCGAACCCTCGACCTCAACCTTGGCAAGATTCGGCTCGATGAAATTTTGTTTTTAAATCAGATATTTATAAAGTTCCTAAAAAATCCGAACACGATCCGAACATTTGCAGCGCAATTTGCTTAGAGCGGTTTTTGTGCAATGCTGTGTCCGAAGCCGCCGTAGTTTGATCCTGGCGATTTGGGTGTAATGTTGGGCAGTGTGAATCTTTCGATTTTGGCATGCAATTATCAAAGCGATCAGTCCGCTCCCAGCCCAATACCGACGATACTGACCAGTGTGATCGTATTAGGCCGCTTCGATCTGTCTTCGATCGACTGAGCGTCGGTAATGTATCGCGGCGGGGTCGCTTGCTGAAGTTCCGCTTTGCGGGTTTATCGATCCGAAAGCTGTCTGTCCGCAGTCGGAATTTTGCAATCGGGAAATAGCTTGTTCATCAAGCGGTGCGAGTTTATCCTCTCTGCGACTTGGGGAGTAACAATATGCCGATTTGGATAGAAGCCGCGTTCTATATCGCGGTTCTCGCGTTGCTTAGTGGTATTTATAGCAACCTAAATACGATCAAAGCCGAAGCACGGCGGACTAAAGATCACTCCTGAAATAGAGGACGTTGCCAGCACACTACCGTCGGAGAACGTGCACAGCAGCATGTCTGCAATTGGGTCGCATCCAGACAGTCGGCACTTGGCTAACGGTCCGGCAAAACCGGTCGGTCTGCTCCCGGCCCAATTTCTGGCATTAAAGCGAAACGAATACGGTGATCGCCGCAGCTGCAGCTTTTAGGCGACCGTCACCACTATCGGAACGGCGACAACTGGGTGGCGAGCGGACTGGCCGGTTTCGATTGCACATCGGAGGCAGCCGACTTGGAGGAAGCGTCCAATCAAAGAACGAGGTAGTTGGTCAAAGTGCCGCATCCGCGCTACTAAGCATGCAACTCGGGCATATGTGTCTCGACCCATTTGATGAACGAACGGACTTCGTTTCTGAGTGATCTGCCCAGCGGCGTAAGTTCGTAAACGACATTCGGCGGAATGGTTTGCATATCGTGGCGTGATACAACGTTAATTCCTTCTAGCTGCCGCAATGTTTGGGTCAGCATCTTCTGAGAGATGCCATCGACAACCCTCATCAGTTCGCCATTACGGCGAGGCTGATCGTCCAGAGCATTTATGATCAGCAAAGACCATTTGCTAGCTAAGTGAGCCATATACACTCGGGACGTGCACTTACGCGACATGACGTTTGGAGCCAGCGGCAAAGTAATTCTTCCGACAGATAATAGGAACCAAAAGGTGCGTACTAGCATAATGGTTATCTGTATGACAATGCCCGGTCAAGATTGTTTTAGGGAGACCGAATATGGAATGGATCAACAATATCGGCGCCGTTGCGACCATGGCAATGGGGTGTCTGGGCCTGCTTTTCCCTGCCAAAGCCTCAGCGCTAACCGGCTTGATCGCAGAAACCGCGCCTGCGCGAGCCGAGTTTCGGGGAACGTTTGGAGGAGCTTTTCTATTCCTGGGTTTGGTCCCATTGTTTACACAAAACCCTAACGCGTTCCTGACCGTTGGCTTGTGCTGGTTAGGAGCCGCGCTTGGCCGGATAGCATCTATATTCATTGACCGCGGCAACGAACCGAAGAATTGGGGCGCCGTAATCTTTGAGCTTCTATTTTCTGCCTTGCTATTGATCGGTTCGCCAATAGCGATCCTGACACAGCCAACATAACCTAGACCGGTTTGCAGTTTAACGCTGGAATCCCTTTGCCTGCCCGTGACAAAGAAGCGGACAGCCGATAGCGGCGGCTTCCACGTTCATGGACCAGGTATCCTAATGACTGAAACTGGGTCGCATCCAGACAGTCCGCTTTGCGTGCCCGTCGATCCGAAAGCAGACAGTCCGCCCTCGGCCCTATTCTGTTGAAAAAGTCGCTCTATCTGGAGGATCCGTAATTTTCTTTTAATTCTTGCCAGCAATGCGTAATTCCGTTTCTACACGTCAACGCATTAGATTCGATCTGAAC
>JAIYAY010000017.1 GCA_027488785.1 Sphingomonadales bacterium
GTACAAAAATTGCATAAACAGAGGCTGCGGTCGAAATCGCGATAAACACCCAAGTGATAAAAGAATTCTTCTTCACCTCCTCAGACAATCCACCAAACATCGGTACAACAGATTTTCTAATCTCGGCAGCAGTACTATCACTTGACTGCCTAATCTCTGAGGCTAAGCTCTCGGTAGATCTCTTTATCTGCGCTCCGATAATTTCATGGCCTTCGCGAACAATCTCATGGATCGTTGCAAGGTCTCTTCGAATTTCACCGAAATCGGTTCGCCTCATAACCTCGACGGCAGCAATAAGCGCAGATGACGCATCAGAGAGGTTCCGGGTATGTTTTTCGGCTGCTTCTGAGAGGGTGATGATAGCTTTTGCCGCTGAGGTCAAACTTTCATCCGCCGATTCGAGGCCCTTCCGCAACTCCGAGAACTTGGAGAGTTCAGTTAATGCTTCTGACAGTTTCTCTTGTGCTTCCAAAACGCGCTGTTCTAATTCGACCATTACCGTCATAAATTATCCCAATTTTTTCAAAATATGATTGTCATTCGCAATACCTGCGATTTGGCTTACCGCCAGAGTTAAATCCGCTGACATATAACAAAGAGTTGCGGCACAGGACACTGCGCCCACGGCAGAGGGGTTTGCAATGCGCAGCGCGGAAAGCGCTTGATCAACGATGTCTAAAGGAAGTGTACCGAGATTGCGAGCATTTGCCATGGCCAAAGCCAGTGGAATGGTCATTGCGGGCGCTCTTTGTATGGTTAAATCGTAAAGCCAGTCAATCATACTCACAAGCTCTGTCGGACTAATAGCGTAGCGCTCTGGAGCTTGTTCCATAACAACCTCCAGCGCTTGATGCGCTATGCCATCATCGGAGTCTGGACAAAGCATTTCACTGACTGCACGTAGAATGAGAAGACCTGGGTGATCTGGATAAGATTCTAAAGCGCGAATGGCTAATCCACGAATTTCTCCTGCCTCTACCGCAGTCTGAGCTTTATCTAACATTTCAAACCATGGTAAAAACTCGACCTCCGGCCTGTCGATTAGTGCCTGCAATTGCTCCGCGCCGATCCCCTCCTGAAGGTAATCGAGGAGCCGTCGGCGAATATCTTCATCCATGACACTATTACGAGCGAGCAGAACAGCTTCTTGCATTGCCCGACGGCGTGATCTCTCAATGACGTCATACACGAAATCCACAAATACTTTAGCAAGCGAGTTAATAAATTCCGTTACATCATTGGATTGAAGCGTTTCTAATTGCTGTGCCATCGACTTCGCACGGCCAGGCTGCGACCCCCGCACATAGGAAATTACGCTCTCACGGCAAAAAGCTGCATCGAAGGACCTAGTGTACACTGTGAAAAACTGGCTTCCGTAGTCCACCTCATAATCCCGAACTACCCCAATCCGCACCAGACGGTGCAACGCACGTTCCTGGCGGTTCCGGAGATCGCCGGAATGGAATGGAACTCGAAGGATATCTGCGCTCTGGATTGGTCCCAGTGAAGCAATTAGTTCAGTGATTGCAGCGAATTCATCGTCTTCGCCAGAAAACGAGTTCAGGTGGAACCAAAGCGCACGCGTTACGTCGTCTTGCACCGTTTTTCTGCCGGCAACTTCTTCGTATCGCTTCCTAACTTGGGAAATACTGAGAGCTGGGTTAAGCAAGGAGTCGGTTCTGGCGGTTTCATGCTCCGAGAAAATCACGGTACATTGTGCAACCTTACGGTCACGTCCAGCACGCCCGACTTCTTGATAGAATGCCTCAAGCGATCCAGGCATGCCAACATGGACAGTAAACCGAATGTTGGGTTTGTCGATGCCCATGCCAAACGCTTTGGTAGACACGATTATGGGCGTGTCGTTCCGTTTAAATCTCTTTACATTGACACGCTTCTGAGTTTCCCAATCGCCAAAAAGGCCTTTGGGCGCGCCGCCCGAATAGACTGTAACCGCGACGTTTGTAGTAGATACTACTTCATCCTGTACGTGAAGAACGCCGTGGGTCCTTCCGTTGACGAACGGTACGAATATGATACCAGAAGCGGTCTCGCGTCCTGATGAGCGGTAGAACTCAGCCTTGGGGACGCCAAAAAGTCCAGGAAGTGCGTTCAGCGTTCCGCGAAGAGCTGCATCGACGTCGACAGCCCTTGCGGGACGACTGATACGAAACCGAAGCTCAGCGCGATCGAAGCTCGCTGGGCGAATTAGCGAATCAGGTCTTGAACGGTCGATATCCAGTTCCGTTAGAAGGTCTCGAAGTACTGCTCTTGAGGCAGTTCCAGTGAGCGCCAAAAGCGGCGGGGGCGAGCCGCTGCTATCTTTACAGAAGTCTCGTATGTTGCGCCCCAGATTTAAATAGGCTGGAACAAAATCATGCCCCCACTCAGAAACGCAGTGTGCCTCATCGATGACCGCGAGATTTATCAGCGACGTTTCCGCCAAAGCCCTCAGGGTTGTTCTAAATGAAGGCGATTGTAGCCGAACCGGTGAGTGAAGAACGAACTGATACTCACCCCGCTCAACGCCCAAAAGGAGTTGACGGCGTTCATGCTCTGACGACATTGCGGAAGTTATTGCCGCAACCCGATCTATGCCATAGCTGGCCATTCCTTCTACTTGGTCTTCGATCAATGA
>JAIYAY010000004.1 GCA_027488785.1 Sphingomonadales bacterium
GCGATTTCGCGGGCGGTCATTTTGGCCGACATCATGACCGAGGGCGTGCCGCCCCCTGGCTGCGTGCCTTGGCCGACCAGATAGAGATTGTGCACATCTTCCGACTTATTGTGCGGACGGAAGAAAGCGGTCTGGGTCAACACAGGTTCCACACCAAAGCCATTGCCAAGATAAGACCCCAAAGTTTCAGAAAAATAATCCGGCGTGATGAAACTCATATGCTTCAACCGCGCCGCAAGGTCGGGAATATAACCGCGTTCTTCCAAGAAGGTCAGCACCCGCGCGCTGAGCTTTGGTCCTTCGACCTCCCAATCAATGCCGCTGGCGTTATTGGGCACAGGGATGAGCGTATAGGCCGCATGATGCCCCGCAGGCGCCATGCTGGGATCGGTCAGCGTCGGGATGTGCAGATATTGCGAGAAGTCCGGGCTCATCACCTTCTGCTCGAAAATTTCATCGAGCAACGCTTCGTAGCGGGGGCCCAAAATGATGTTATGGTGGCGCAAATCCGGGTCATTATCGCGGCGTTCATAACCGAAATAAATCACCATCAACGACATGGATTGCTTGCGGAATTTCACCAAGGAATCGCGGTTAATGCGGCGATGCGCCTTATCGACCAGCTTGAGATAGGTTGTCGCATAATCAGCGTTCGACACTACGACATCGGCAAGGATTTTTTCGCCGCTTGCAAGTTCGACGCCCTTAGCAACGCCGTCTTCGATCAATATGCGCTGCACCGGTGCCTTCAACCGCAACCGCCCGCCCATTTCTTCAAATTTTTTGACCAAGCCAGCCACCAAAGCGCCGGTGCCGCCCTTGGCATAATGAATGCCCCAGGTTTTTTCGACAAAATGGATCATCGCATAAATCGCCGGCACCTTCATCGGATTGCCGCCAACCAGCAAAGGTTCAAAGCTGAACACCTGACGCATTTTGTCCGACTTGAAATATTTGCTGACCATGCCGAATAGCGAGCGCACCGCGCCAAGCTTCAGCAAATCGGGCACCACCCGCAGCATCGACCCAAGGCTGCCAAAATAGGTATAGCCCAGCGTCAAAAATCCGCGTTGGAATATCGCCCTGGCTTGTTCGTGAAAGGCCTCATATCCCGCAAGATCCTCGGGCGCCAAGCGCTGTATCTGTGCGCGCGTGCTGATGGGATCACCATCATAATCAAAAAATGTGCCGTCATCAAAATAGATGCGGTAAAAGGGGAGTATCGGAATAATTTCGACATATTTGCTGGTATTCGGACCGCCCGATATGCCTTCGCGGACGCGGACATTTTCGTCCAGAACATGGGCTGGAAAGTCCGGCTCGCTTAGCATGGCATGGTCTTGCTGCAGGCTAAACAATTCCTCAATAAAATGCGGGACGGTCAGGACCGTCGGCCCCATGTCAAAGACAAAGCCATCCGCCTTACGGACATAAGCGCGGCCGCCGGGGGCATCCAATGCCTCGACGATTTCGGTGTCAAAGCCAAGGCTTTGTAACCGCATGGCGCATGCTATGCCGCCAATACCTGCACCAATGACAACTGCTTTACGTCGCAACATTTTGTGGAACACCCCTTATTGCCCCGCTGCTACTGCCTAAAGCGCCGCGCAACAACCTAGATGTTATCCTAGGTCCTGATCCCTGAACCTATCGCATGTCTGTCATCATCAGCAGAATCAGCAATCCCGTCGCACCAGCGGAGGCTGGGTGATTTTATCCTCCTCATCTTTAAACGATGACGAAGAATTCATGACGCTGATCCCTCGCCCTTCCCCTTAGCGCTTGACGCCACCCTCGGTTTCCCGCCATGCGGCATGGCATGCGTTTCTTTTCTGACAATGCCGCCCCGGTGCATCCTGCCGTCATGCAAGCCATGGCCGATGCGAACCATATCGACACCGCTTATGACGGTGACCAATATAGCGCGCGGTTGGATGCGGCGTTTTCGGAACTCTTTGGCCGCGATGCCGCGGTTCTGTGGGTGGCGACGGGCACCAGCGCGAATTGCCTTGCGCTGGCCTCCATGGTGCAGCCGCATCAGGGCGTCATTTGCCATAGAGAGGCGCATATTGAGGTCGATGAATGCGGCGCGCCGGGTTTCTACACCGCTGGCGCGAAGTTGATGTTGGTCGATGGCGACGGGGCTAAAATAACGCCCGCGACCGTCACCTCCACGCTCGACGCCATTCGCAAGGATGTGCATCAGGTGCAGGCGGCCGCTGTGTCGATCACCAACGCCACCGAATATGGCATGGTCTACACCCCATCCGAGGTAGCGGCGTTGGGGGCCCTGTGCCGCGAACGCAGTCTTGGCCTGCATATGGACGGCGCGCGATTTGCCAATGCGGTGGCGCATGTGGGATGTGCGCCAGCCGATGTTACCGTCAATGCAGGCGTCGATATCTTAAGCTTCGGCTTTGTCAAAAATGGCGGCATGGGGGCGGAAGCCTTAGTCTATTTCGACCCCGCTTTGGCCGATGCAGCGCGCTATCGCCGCAAACGAGCGGGGCATTTGCAATCCAAGGGTCGGTTCCTTGCGGTACAATTGCTCGCCATGCTGAAGAACGATTTATGGCTGCACAATGCGCGGTCCGCCAATGCCGCGGCGCATATCATTGCGCAGGCCGCGGGTGAACGCTTGTTGTACCCTGTGCAAGCCAATGAAGTGTTCCTGCGGCTCACGCCTACCGAAGCCGCGGCGTTACGGGCGCAGGGCTTTGACTTTTACGATTGGGGTGCTGTCGACGATCAATGGGGCGCGGCGCGTTTGGTAACCAGTTGGCAGCATAATGAAGCGGATGTTACCCCACTGGCCCGCGCGATAGAGGCCTTATGAGCATGACAGAAGCGCAGCGCACGGAGGAACCCAGTTTTCTCGCGCCACGGGTATGGATACCCTTCATGGTAACGTCGTTGATCTGGGGGTCGACTTGGCTGGTCATCCGAGATCAATTGGGCACTGTACCCACGACATGGTCCGTGACCTATCGTTTCATCGTGGCCGCGATCGGGATGTTCATCTTGGCGCTTGTAATGCGGCAATCGCTGAAAATTGACCGTCCGATGGTCGGTTGGACAATGCTGCTTGGGCTGTTGCAATTCGGGGTCAACTTTAACTTTGTCTATACGGCCGAACATTATGTGACCTCGGGCCTTGTCGCAGTGGTGTTCGCCTTATTGATTGTGCCCAACGCGGTGTTGGCCAAATATTGGTTGGGGCGGCCCATAAGCGGGGCGTTCAAATTGGGCTCCGTCATTGCCAGCATCGGGGTCGGGCTATTGATGTTGCAGGAATATCGCGCTGCACCTGTTGGCGGGGCGGACGTGCTGCTTGGTCTATCGTTGGTGTTATGTGCGGTGGCGACGGCGTCTGTGTCCAACGTGCTGCAGGTCACGCCAAAGATTGCGCGTTTTCCAACGATCACGATTTTGGCATGGTCGATGTTATGGGGCAGCATTGGCAATAGCATATATGCCTTCATCACGGCTGGTCCCCCCATTATCGACATGCGTCCCGGCTATATTGGCGGCGTCCTGTATCTCAGCATCATTGGAACGGTCGTCACCTTCCCGCTTTATTTCCGCCTGATCCGCGACATTGGCCCCGGCAAAGCGGCCTATACCGGTGTCGTCATTCCCGTGGTCGCGATGATCCTGTCGACGATATTCGAAGGCTATGTCTGGTCCACGCTGGCGCTGGCGGGCGGCGCGTTGGCGATGCTTGGCTTGGTCGTCGCCATGCAAACGCCTAAGCCCAGCCGGTAATCGGCATATCGCGGTCGCCAGTGTAGCAGGCGCTTCGCCTTTCCATTCGCAATACGTCGGTTTTCGGCATAAAATCCGCGCGCCATAGGTGACAGACCAGCCGCCTCGAGTGACAATAAGGGTGGCCAATCGCGGTGCAGCAGGTCGCACGCATATTCGATAACATCATTTTGCGGCGCGGGCATGTCATCGGCGATATTATAAACACCCGCGGGACCATTAAAGGCGGCTATGACCGCATCAACAATGTCGTCCACATGGACGCGGCTAAAAATTTGATCCGGGATGTCGATGCGGTGCGCTTTGCCTTCTTCCACACGTTCCAGTGCCGATCTGCCGGGGCCGTAAATACCGGGCAAGCGGAAGACATAGACATCTTGGCGCAAGGCCTGCCACGCAAGGTCGGCTTCGGCCCGCGCGGTGCGGCGCCCCTCACCCACCGCGGCGCTTTCGTCGACCCATGCACCGCCCGTATCGCCATAGACCCCAGTTGAGGACAGATAGCCAACCCATAAGTCGGCGCGCGCCGCAATAGCCGCACCATATTTTAGAAGCACCGGATCGCCGCCCTCGCTCATCGGCGGTACGCTCGACAAAATATGCGTTGCGGTCTCCAACGCGGTTAGCACTGCAGCGGTATCATCAAAAGCAATGGCATCGCCGCCGCTCATCCGCTTTGTGCCCGTGACCAACCAGCCATCGGCGCGCAAAGTCTCGGCAAGGCGGGTGGCGGTGTAGCCCATTCCAAATATAAGCATGTGTCGCTGCATATAATCTGGTTCGCAATCTAATGGCTTGCCGTCAAGCGCGGCAGTTGCGAATAGAGGTTGCGGGAGGAAACGCAAAGCATGGCAGTTGAAGTAATCCAATCAGGCGTGCTGCGCACAGTCGCCCATGGCTTTCTTGGACGAAAGGGCGGAGTGTCGACGGGAATCTATGCCGGGCTAAACGTCGGGCTGGGTTCGGAAGATACGCGGGAATCCGTCATTGAAAATCGCCTACTTGGCGTGCAGTCGGTCCTGCCCGGCGCGACACTTGCGCGCGTCCATCAATTTCATTCTGCCGATGTTGTGCGGGTCGACAATGCCATTTCGCAAGATGACCCGCCGCGCGGCGACGCTATGGTAACCGACGAGCCCAACGTGCTTTTGGGCATTGTGACCGCCGATTGTGTCCCTGTCTTATTTGCAGACACCGAGGTCGGAGTCATTGGTGCGGCGCATGCAGGCTGGAAAGGCGCGATTAGCGGCGTGCTTGAAAACACTATAGCCTTTATGGAGAAACTTGGCGCGCAGGCAAGTCGCATAAGCTGCGCCATTGGCCCCTGCATTGCACAGAAAAGCTATGAAGTGGATGAAGGATTTTTCCGCAACTTCGTCGCGCAGGCCTCACAAAACGAACGATTTTTTGTCGATGGCAAAGCGGGCCATTATCAATTCGATATTGAGGGCTATGTCGCGGCGCGACTGGCGGCGTCGGGTATCCGGACGGTCGAATGTCTAGGTGAAGATACCTATAGCCAGCCCGACCGCTTCTTCAGTTACCGGCGCAGCTGCCATTTAGGTGAGCCCGGATATGGCCGCCAACTTTCCCTGATTGGACTGCGCGCATGAAAGGTGAAAGAGTTGGTTTTTGGGGCGGACTTATCGTCTTTGCCGTCATGCTGTTTTTGCCTGCGCCAACAGGTATGGAACCATCTGCGTGGCACGTTGCCGCGCTCACCATCTTGATGGCGACATATTGGATGACGCAAGCCTTGCCGTTAACGGTGACTGCATTGCTGCCGTTTCTGGCCCTACCGCTGATGAATATCATGACCGCGCAGGATGTCGCGAAGGAATATTACTCGCCTATCCTGTTCCTCATTCTTGGCGGCGCGTTTCTGGCGCTCAGCATTGAACGCACGGGCATGCACCGACGCGTCGCACTCGCCATATTGGGGAAATCGGGACATAGTGTCACGGGCCTCATGATCGCGTTCATGGGCTCAACCGCATTGCTCAGCATGGTCATGTCCAACACGTCCATCGCGCTCATCATGGTGCCGATCGCAATCGCGGTGCTTGCCGCGGGCGGAACCAAGCCTGGGGAAACCGACGGGCTGGCCGGCGCCCTTATCATGGGCGTGGCCTTTGCCGCGTCTATTGGCGGACTTGGGACGCTTGTTGGGTCGCCTACCAACGCGATTGCGGCCGCACTTGTGGAAAAGCAATTGGGCATCGAGATCAACTTTCTGACATGGATGCTCTATGGCCTGCCCGTCGTGATTATCGGCGTGCCGTTATGCGCGTTTATTCTGATGCGGGTTCAAAACGTAACCGCTGGCAGTTTTGACGTCGATGCCGCGCGGATGGCTATTGGCAAGGCGCAGCCCATGTCCGTTGCGGAAAAACGGCTCGTTCCAATATTTCTTTTGGTTATCGGGATGTGGATTGGGCAACCTTTACTGGAGCCGCTTTTGCCCAAGGGCGGCATTACCGACGGCAGCATTGCGATTGCGGGCTCTTTGCTCTTGTTCCTGATACCGGACGGCACGGGTCGTCCATTGCTGACCTGGCAGGAGGCGGACAGAGCACCTTGGGGCGTGATCATGATGTTTGGGGGTGGTTTGGCACTCGCCGCTGGCATCACCCAGTCAGGACTCGCTGGGTGGCTTGGAGAGGCATTAGAGCCTTTGTCGGTCGTGCATCCCATCATCATTGCACTGGCGCTGACCGCCTTGGTCATTTTAATCACCGAATTTGCGAGCAATGTCGCGACCGCCAGCGGTGTGCTACCTGTGGTAGCTGGTCTCGTGGCGGCAACGGGCGCTGACCCATGGTTGATGGCTATGGCTGCTTCCATGGCGGCCAGCTGGGGCTTCATGATGCCATCCGGCACAGGGCCAAATGCCATTGCATGGGCCAGCGGGCATATTGCCCTACCCAAAATGGTAAAGTCCGGATTTTATCTCGACCTTGCAGGCATTCCCCTCATTGTTGGGGCGGTTTGGCTTGTTGGTGCACTGCGGGTACTATAAGTTGAGGATCAGTTTTCCGCCACGCGCCAATCGAGAATGGGCCAGCCCTTTGTCTCCGCCAGCCTCGCCAGCGGGCCATGCGGATTGGTGGCGAAAGGTTCGTCGGCAAAATTAAGCAATGGCGCGTCAGAGACATGGTCGGAATACGCACGGATATGACAATTGGCACGCTCAAGGCCGTGTCGGTTCATCCACCGCTTCACCAGCTCCAGCTTTGCCGCGTCATAACAATTATGCCCGTCTATTCGCGCCAGCACATGGCCGCTGCTGTCGGTCGAAAGGTCTGTTGCAATGACATCATCAAAACCAAGCCGTTTGGCGATAGCCTCCACATATAAACGATAAGAGGCAGTCGCCATAACATGGCGATAGCCAGCCGCCTTCTCCTCTGCCACGCGCGCCAACAATTGCGGATAGACGTTTTTGCCAACGACCAGATCCGCATGACTTTCCAGATATTTGGCGAAATGCGCCTGAGGAACACGCCTACCGATTAGCAGAATTTGTGAAAACTGCTTAAGCCGCGAGCGGTCCCAAATCTTCAGCGCATAGAGTATCAAACCAAACGGCAAAAACGGTGCAAGCAACAATCGCCACGGTGCCTTGTTAAACGCCATATGCAGAAGAAACCCATTATAGGTTGCGCGCCGCGTGATGGTCTTATCCATATCATATATGGCGAGCAGGGTCGTTTTGGATTTAGTCATCATGATCTTAAAGGCATAACTTTACCGAAGAAGTCTACAGGCTTGTTATAACTCCCATAATAGGCCAATTATAGTGCTATGGCTAACTCTGCCGATTTCACTGTTGAAGATCTGCCCAGCGGGCAACTTCTCCGGCTGTCCGGTGACTTCGTCATTGCATCAATTGCTGAACTAGACCGCAGTTTGCGCGACATTAGCGGCCCCGTGTGCGAAATCGACATTTCGGGCGTCACCCATATGGACACCGTTGGCGCTTGGCTCGTCCACCGGACCGCTAAAGAGCATAATGCCCAAATCACTGGCGGCGCAAATGACGCCAGCCGCCTGATTGAGGCTGTTCGCGGTGTCGATCAAGCCGAAGTCGTCGCCAAACCACCTATTTCGTCGCTGAATCATTTTCTGGCCGAAGTAGGCAGCGCTGTTGTCGTCGGCATGATGACTTTTTTGCAATTTCTGGGCTTTGTCGGGCAAGTGGTCAAAGCGTTCTTCAATTTACTGATGAACCCGCGCCGCTTTCGCTGGCACGCGGTGGTGCAGCATTTCGACATGGTGGGTGTCCGTGCATTGGGCATTGTCGGTCTCATGAGCTTCCTCATCGGCATCGTGATTGCGCAGCAAGGCGCGGTGCAGCTGCGCCAATTTGGTGCGGAGGTGTTTACCATCAATCTCATCGGTCGGCTTACACTGCGTGAGCTTGGCATATTGATGACCGCGATCATGGTCGCGGGTCGATCCGGATCTGCCTTCGCCGCACAGATCGGGACGATGAAGATCACCGAAGAAATTGACGCCATGCGTACAATCGGCGTTGTTCCTGTAGAAGCATTGGTTGTACCGCGTGTGATCGCCGCGGTGGTCATGATGCCATTGCTGGGTATCTTCGCTTCGTTAATGTCCATCATTGGCGGCGGATTATTATGCTGGATTGTCCTGGATATACCCCCGGCGACATTTGTGCAGCGACTGCGCGAAGTAACGCCGATAACCGACTTCTGGGTTGGCATTATCAAGGCGCCAGTCTTCGGTGCAATTATTGCGATGGCGGGTTGTTTTCAGGGGATGCAGGTAAAAGGCAATGCCGAACAAGTCGGGTTAAGGACAACCGCAGCGGTCGTGCAGGCCATTTTCCTTGTTATAGTCCTCGACGCATTTTTTGCAGTGTTCTTCAGTGAAATTGGTTGGGATTAAGCGATGAACGCACCCAACATTATCTCCGTGACTGGCCTGAGCAACAGCTTTGGCGACCAAGTCATCCATCAGGATCTCAACATCGAAGTGCGCCGCGGCGAGATATTGGGCGTCGTTGGCGGGTCGGGAACAGGTAAATCCGTGCTCATGCGGTCAATCATCGGCCTGCAAGAACCAGATGCAGGCGAAATCCGGGTTTTTGATGAAGGCATGATCGGCAAGGAAGAAGATCAAGCCACCGACGTCCGGCGGCGCTGGGGCGTTATGTTTCAGGGCGGCGCATTATTTTCAACCTTAACCGTCGCGGAAAATGTGCAGGTGCCCTTGCGCGAATTTTATCCGGATTTCAGTAAAGATCTGCTCGACGAAATCGCACGCTACAAAATATTCTTAAGCGGCCTTCCGCCAGAAGCGGCGCATAAATATCCATCCGAGCTATCGGGCGGTATGCGCAAACGTGCGGGTGTGGCGCGGGCATTGGCGATGGATCCGGAATTGTTGTTTCTGGATGAACCAACCGCTGGGCTTGACCCCATCAGCGCTGCCAAATTCGACAATTTAACGCGCGATTTGAAAGAGACACTTGGACTAACCGTCTTTTTGATTACGCATGATCTGGATACACTTTATTCCATTTGTGACCGCGTGGCCGTTTTGGCCGATCAGAAAGTTATAGCCATTGGCGCAATTGAAGAATTGCTGGCCATCGATCACCCATGGATCAACGAATATTTCAGCGGCCCACGCGGTCGCGCGGCACGGCGCGGTCACAGCGACCAAGGCGATTCCGCCCACGCAAAGACGCAGCAGCTAGGAAGGTCATAAGGCAGTAATATGGAAACCAAATCCAATTATGTGATGGTGGGTGCTGTCACGCTTCTCCTTCTGGCACTGCTGGCGGCCTTCACCGTCTGGCTTTCGCGGACAAGCGATGGCGACAAGAAAGAATATGACATATTCTTTCAGCAATCGGTCAATGGCTTGGCCAAGGGCTCGGGCGTGTCCTTTTCCGGTGTTCCGGTGGGCCAGATAGAGAGCATCGAACTATGGGAACCCGATCCGGAGTTCGTGCGGGTGCGCATCAGTATCAAGGATACGGTGCCCATACTTTTGGGTACGACCGCGACAATCAATGGAGTTGGCTTCACCGGCGTCTCGGAAATCCAGCTAGATGGTGCGGTCAAAGGCACGCCTGCACTGGAATGTCCTAAGGCGAATCCCAAGAGCGCATGTCCGACAGGCGTGCCCGTCATTCCAACAAAGCCAGGTGCTTTGGGCGAGCTGCTCAACAACGCGCCTTTGCTTTTGGAACGGCTGTCGACTTTGACTGAGCGGCTAACCAACATATTGTCCGACAAGAATCAACAGTCCATCGAACAGATTTTGGACAATGTGGAAAGCCTTTCGGGATCTTTGGCAACGCAAGGACCCGACTTGCGTGCAGCCATTCAGGAATCGCGTATTACTCTGCAAAAGGCAGGTTTGGCTGCGGATGAGATTACCAAAATGGCAGGCACTACAAATAAGCTACTCGACAGCGAAGGTCGTCCGATGCTGGATGAATTGCGCAAAACGCTGCGATCCGCAAATGGCAGCCTGGCTGCCTTGGAAACGACCTTGAACAATGCCAACCCGGCAATTGAAACGTTAAATAGCCAGACTTTGCCCGAAGTGACGCGACTGGCGCGCGACTTGAGAGACTTGTCGGTATCGTTAAAGTCCGTAACCGAAAAAGTGGACCAAGGCGGTATAGGCAGCGTTGTCGCCGCCCCCACCCTACCCGATTATAAACCCGGCAGCAGGAACCAAAAATGATGTTCAGCACAATTTCCGGTCCACGCTTATGTGCGTTACCTCTCATCATGGCCCTAGGCGCTTGCGTAAGCTTCGGCGGCAAGGCACCAGTCTCCATGCTTGTCTTAACGGCCGACAATGTCGTGGCTGCTGGAACTGCGCGTACAGCGACTGTCGCTGACGCTTTGGTTATCCAGATGCCTCAAGTCCCGCGCAAGCTGGATAATAATCGGGTGCCAGTGCAGATTGATCCCAGCAGCATTGCCTATCTCAAAGACGCGTTTTGGGCCGATAAACCCGCCCGTTTGATGCAGAGCTTGCTCGTCGAGACCGTTTCGGCAAGGAGCGGAAACTTAGTGCTGAACGAAGCCGACGCGGGCGGCAAAGCCGTGCGCTTTTTATCTGGAAGCCTACTAGAATTCGGTATTGATGCAGAAACGAGCGAAGCCGTCGTCGTTTATGATGTGGTCAAAATCGTCCGCGGAAGTGCGACCGAAAAACGCCGGTTTGAAGCACGGCGTCCCGTAACCGCAATTGCACCCGCATCGGCGGGCGCGGCGTTAAATGCCGCCGCGAACGATGTTGCGGGTCAAATCGCCGACTGGACGGGCTAAAGACCGAACCCCTCCGGCTGCGGCCAATCTTGGGCATAAGCTGCCAAGACCTTGAATAAGGTCCCCATGGCGTCCGGCCCGACCAGTCGGTTTCGTTCGGCGTTGATGTCTCCAGCCCTGTCGGGATTGGTCGCCGCCAAAATTTGCGCACGCTGGTCAATGCCAAGACCCGAAAGCCATGCGCCTTGGTCGCTTGGTCCAACCGCCAAAAGGCCACCGTTTCTTGCGCAGTTTGACAATTCAAAAAAGTCGACATGCGCGGTCAAATCAACCTGGCCCGGATTATTGAAGGGGTCGGCATATTGGTGACCTTGGACTGCTTGCAAAGTGTCGCCCAATGCTGGCTGTGTATAGCCATAGTCGATGACCAACATCACTCCGCCCTGCTTTGCCAGCCGAGCCGAAAGCTGATGCATGATCGACGACGCATCAGGACAGATTTCGTAAATACTCCCCATGGCTGCGGAACGAAATTGCTCGGGGATGAGGTCATCGACCGCAGTAGCGCCGGGTATTGCTGCAAAACCCGCCTCATTATTCCGAACAATGACCCGTTCCCGCCAGCCGGCTTGTGTCGCAACCATCTGCCGAACCGGCAAAGCGTCAAAAAATTCGTTTGCCACGATGCACAAAGGGGCATCTGTCGGTAGGCTATCCAGATTGTCATGAAACAGGGCGTCCGGCACAGCCTGCAACTGTTTGGCGCGTAATGCAGGGCTGTTTTCCACGAAATGGACCGAAGGCTCCCACCCAAAACGCCGCATTGTGCGTAATGCGTCTGCCGCCAAAGTCCCCCGGCCAGGACCAAGCTCCACATAATGGCAGGTGGCCGGACGATGGCGTAACCAGATATCGCTCAACCAAATGCCCACCATCTCGCCAAACATTTGGCTGATTTCTGGCGCAGTTATGAAATCTCCGTCTGCGCCCAGCGGGTCAGCGCGCCCATAATATGCGGTATTGGCGACACGCATATATTCGGCAACGCTGATAGGTCCTGAAGCATCTATCTGTTGCCTCAGTCGGACGGATACTTCCTCACTGTCAGACGACACTGTTAGGACTCAGCGCGCTGCCTGCGGGAATTTGCGGTGAATACCAAGAACAATCCTACCAATATCATCGGCAGGGTGAGCCACTGCCCCATGCTCAAGCCGCTTGTTTCCACCAGCCACAGCAACTGCTGGTCCGGTTCCCTGACAAACTCGATAGAGAAACGAGCTGTGCCGTAAATGATTGCGGCCATACCCATCAGGAACCCAGGTTTATATCGCGCATCGGTTTTCCAGAATAAGGGCCACAATATTGCGGCCATTAACAAGCCTTCAAAAACCGCTTCATAAAGCTGGCTTGGGTGGCGCGGCAAATCACCGCCATTGGGAAAGACAATCGCCCATGGCACATCGGTGACGCGGCCCCAAAGTTCATCATTGACGAAGTTCGCCAGGCGCACGAGGAATAATCCAAAGGGCACGACGCAGGCGACATAATCGCAGA
Organism: Sphingomonadales bacterium; assembly: GCA_027488785.1. Lineage (GTDB taxonomy): Bacteria > Pseudomonadota > Alphaproteobacteria > Sphingomonadales > Sphingomonadaceae > Sphingorhabdus_B. The sequence continues at coordinate 12,585 of JAIYAY010000004.1, forward strand.
CCCGCAAGAAGGATATCTTATGCTTGCGCGCCAAAAGCCAGATTGAAAATATGATACCAATCGCGCCGCCATGGAACGACATCCCGCCTTCCCACAGTTTGAAGACGTCCATAGGGTTCTGCAAAATGGAGGGCTGGTAAAAAATAATATAGCCAATCCGTCCACCCAAAATGATGCCCAAGGTGGCGTACAGGATTATGTCATCGGCTTGCTCGCGTGACATTGGCGCACCGGGACGTACGAGCAATTTCAACAACATCCAATAGCCGAGCAAGATGCCGACCAAATATCCAAGCGAGTACCAACGGATTTGGAAGAAGCCCAAATCGAGCGCAACAGGACCTACGCCAAGGTCCGTAAACTGAATAAAACCGGCGGCGGTTGAAATAATCTCGAATGACACAATATTTCCTCAGGATCTTTTGACATTCCTATAGAGCCAAATAGAAGTCACACAAAGAGTTTAGGAGAGAATCACATGCCGTCGCAGTTGGACCTTGCAATCGATGCCACCATTAACCGGCTCATGGCCAATGATGGCCCCCTGGCCGTTACATATGCCGAGAAAAACGGAGTCCAAATGCCGCTTTTCGCCAAAGCGCCGGGTAACATGGCTGACTATTTGGCATTTTTCTGCGCAACCCATGCGGACAAGGAATTTTTGGTCGATGGCGACATACGGTTAAGCTTCGCGGAAACCTATGGTGCGGCACGCGCTTTGGCAGGTGGTCTTGTGGAAGGCTATAAGCTGCAAAAGGGTGAGCGCGTCGGCATTGCGGCGCGCAATTCGGCCAATTGGATCATTGCCTATATGGCGATTGTAATGGCCGGTGGCGTTGCCACTTTGCTCAATGGTTGGTGGCAAGGTGGCGAATTGGCCGAAGGCATTCGGATGGTCGACTGCCGCATTGTTCTCGCCGATGAACAGCGTGCCGCGCGGATGGCTGGACAAGATATTGGCAGTTGTGAACTGCTCATCATCAACCATGATTCGCTGCCTTTGGATGGCTTATCGGTGATGACTGCTAAGGGTGGTGGCGCGGCAACAGCGCTGCCAACCATCGATCCACTCGATAATGCGACGATATTATACACCTCTGGATCAACTGGACAGTCGAAGGGTGCAGTGTCAGACCACCGCGCCGTCGTTCAAGGCGCAATGAGCTATGTAGGTCAAACGCTTGTCTTCTTTGAGCTTATGTCCGCCAGTGGTCAGGCGATGCCGGCCCAGCCTTCAGCGCTCGTCAACGTGCCCTTGTTCCACGTCACCGCGTCGATACCTTTGGTGCTGCAAAGCTTCGCCATCGGCCGCAAGCTTGTTTTGATGCCCAAATGGGATGCAGAAGAGGCAATGCGCATTATTGAAAAAGAACGCATCACCTATTTCGTGGGCGTTCCGTTGATGAGCATTGAGCTGGCAACGCACCCAGCCCGGCACAAATATGATTTAACAAGCTGCACGGCATTTGCCGCTGGCGGCGCGCCACGCCCTGTCGAGCATGTCAAAAAAATCCGCAAGGAAATGAGCTGGGGTTATCCATTATTGGGCTACGGCCTCACTGAAACCAACGCCGTTGGTTGTGGCAATTTCACCGACAATTATCTCGAAAAGCCAACCAGCACTGGCCCTGCGACCAAGCCACTTGTCGAGGTCCAAATGCTGGACGATGATGGCAATGTCTTGCCGCAGGGTGAACGTGGTGAAGTGGGTGTTCGGTCGATTGCCAATTTCAATGGCTATTGGAATAACGAAGATGCCACACGCGATGCCTTCACCGCCGATGGATTTTTCCGGACTGGCGACATCGGTTATCTCGACGAAGACGGCTATTTATTCATCGTCGATCGCAAGAAAGACATCATCATTCGAGGCGGCGAGAATATCAGTTGCCCAGAGGTTGAAGCAGCGGCCTATGAGCATGAATCGATTGCTGAATTGTCGGTATTTGGTATCGCTGATGACAAATATGGTGAAGTACCTGGCATTGTCTATCACACAAAGGACGGCGTCACACTGACAGAGGATGCGTTGAAAGCGTTTTTGGCGCCCCGTCTTGCACCATACAAGATTCCTGTGCATTTCTGGCAAGTAGCCGAACCACTTCCCCGTCTGGGCACACAGAAAATCGATCGGGTGACGCTGCGACGCGAATATAATGCCAAGGTATCTGCTTGAGATGCTGACATGATGCCGGATCGCGACTAAGGTCGCGTGATGGCATCAACAGCAGAACGGATATTCAAGCAGCGCGACATTATCGACCGGAGCGTGCTGGCCGAACAGATTGAAGGCATCGTTCACGCTTGCGGAGCCGAAGCACGCCGCCCACATGTTGTAGAGATATTGCAAACGGCGCTGGCCAATGGTCGGACCGAAATTCAACGACGCCTCAATGCTGCGCCGTCGCAAGGCTATCGTGCGTCGGCGGAGCAAGCATTTCTTGTCGATCAAATCGTCCGGCTCATCTACGATTATGTCACTGTTCACGCCTATCCCGCTGCCAACCGCTCGGCATCCGAAAGGATCGCAGTTCTAGCTGTGGGTGGATATGGCCGCGGGGAGATGGCCCCGCATAGCGACGTTGATATCGGCTTTGTAACGCCTTTCAAGCGCAGCTCCTGGACCGAGCAGGTCGTCGAAGCAATCCTCTATTTGCTATGGGATCTTGGGTTAAAAGTCGGCCAATCAAGCAGATCCCTCGATGAAACGGTAAAGATGGCGCAAGAGGATTTGACCATCCGCACCGCGTTGCTGGAAAGCAGGTTTGTGTGGGGCGATCGCGGCGTTTATGAAGAGGTTTCGCTGCGTTTTTGGAATGAAGTCGTCGCAAACACGGCATCAGACTTTGTACGCCTAAAAATGATTGAACGCGACGATCGGCACCGGCGCATGGGTGACAGTCGATATGTGGTCGAACCCAATATCAAAGATGGCAAAGGCGGGCTTCGCGACCTCCACACGCTCTACTGGATTGGAAAATATATCCACAAAGTGTCAGCCGCGTCCGAACTTGTCGACGTTGGCCTGCTAACCAGCGATGAATATAATCGTTTTAGAAAAGCCGAAAATTTCTTGTGGGCGGTGCGTTGTCATATGCACAATATCACCGGACGCGGGGAAGATCGTCTGACCTTCGATCTGCAACGCGAATTAGCGGAACGCATGCAATTTGCCGATCGCCCCGGGCGCTCGGCGGTTGAAAGGTTCATGCATTTTTACTTTTTGAACGCAAAAACGGTAGGCGATGTGACGGGACTTTTCCTGGCGCATTTGGATGAAGCTATGGCCAAAAAAGGTCGTCGGTTTTTGCCCAGCTTTGGCCGGAAGCCGAGAAAACTCAACGGTTTTCAACTCGATCGTGGTCGCCTCGCGCTCCCCGATGATGGCTTTTTTGCGCAAGATCCCGTGCGTTTGCTCGAGATATTTCATTTGGCGGACCTGCATGAATTGGAAATCCACCCGCTGGCGATGCGTGCTGCCCAACGCGATGCCCGGCTGATCGACAAAGTGGTCCGGCGGGACCCCAGAGCCAACGCCCTTTTTCTCGAAATATTAACGTCGCCGCGCGACCCGGAAACGGTGTTGCGCTGGATGAATGAATCTACCGTTTTTGGCCGATTTATTCCGAATTTCCGCCGCGTTGTCGCGCAGATGCAATTCGACATGTACCACCATTACACCGTCGATGAACATTCGATCCGCGCTATTGGTTTGCTGGCCGATATCAACAGCGGCAAGCTCAAAAAAGATCACCCGCTGTCTACGGCGATGGTACAGCAGATTGTCAGCAAGCGGGTATTGTTTGTGGCAACCTTGCTCCACGATATCGCGAAGGGGCGTGGCGGCGACCATAGTGTTTTGGGCGCGGAGATTGCCGAAACCTTATGCCCACGGCTGGGTCTTTCACCAGCCGAGACGGAAACCGTTGCGTGGCTCGTCCGCTATCATTTGTTGATGTCGGCCACTGCGTTCAAGCGGGACTTGGCGGATTTTAAGACCATCCTCGATTTTGCCCAGGCCGTCCAGTCACCTGAGCGGTTGAAGCTGTTATTGGTCTTGACCGTTGTGGACATCCGCGCTGTTGGTCCAGGCGTTTGGAACAGTTGGAAACGACAGCTTTTGTCGGACCTGTTTGAAGCGACGGAAGAAGTGTTGCGCTTGGGGCACAAGCAACGCGGCCGTGACGAGAGGATTATCTCCAAAAAAGCGCAACTGGAGTCCGCGTTGCAATTGCCGTCCGATAAATTCGCGGCTTTTACCAAAGCGCTTCCTGATGCTTATTGGATCGCCGAACCAGACGACATCATTGAACGCAACGCCCGGCATCTTCTTTCCAATGCGGGCACAGAACTTGCCATTGATGCATGTTTCTATCCTGATCGTGGCGCGACGCTCGTCACGGTTTTTGCGGCCGATCATCCAGGATTATTTTACCGCATAGCGGGTGCCATTCATCTGGCGGGCGGCAACATTATCGATGCGCGAATTCACACCAGTAGTGACGGCATGGCGGTCGACAATTTCCTTATCCAAGACCCGCTGGGGCGTCCTTTCCAGGAACAAAGCCAGTTAAACCGCCTCAAGCGTAACATTGAAGAGGCGCTCACCAACCGCGCGCGTTTGATGACTCAACTGGACGCAAAGCCGAAAGCGCTGCGCCGGGCCGACGCCTTTAAAATCGCGCCATCGGTGTTGATTGATAATCAAGCGTCTAACCGGTTTACAGTGATTGAAGTGAATGCGCTGGATCGTCCCGCCTTGCTTAACAATTTGGCGCTCGCTTTATTTGAATCGAAAGTCACATTGCACAGTGCGCATATCGCCACTTACGGAGAACGCGCCGTCGACACATTTTATGTGACGGATTTATTCGGCGGCAAAATCGAAAACAAAAACAAGTTAAAGGCACTTGAAGCTAGGCTTTTGGAATCAGCTGCAGTGAAGGCGCGTGCAAAGGCAAAGGCCGCAGCCTAAAATTTGAACCCCATCTGTGAGATCGCGCACAGAGGCAAAAAAAAGGCCAGTCTTTCGACCAGCCTTTCTTTCAACCTGAAATCAGATTGGGAATTACATTCCCGAACCTGGACCGTAGGTAACTTCCACGCGACGGTTTTGCGGTTCACGCTCACCATCTGCAGTTTGTACCAATGGTGCAGTTTCACCAAATGCTTCGCTAGCAATCGCGCCAGCTGATACGCCCTTGGACTCAAGATATGTACGAACAGTGTCGTTACGACGCTGTGAGAGGCCAACATTGTACTTGGCCGCACCCGACTTATCGGCGTGACCTGCAAGCATGACCTTCGCACTGCCACAGTTCGCATATTGCGCAACGGCATTATCGAGAACCGAAGCCGCGTCTGGACGCAGGTTCGATTTATCCCAATCGAAGAACACGATATAAGGACCCGTGTTGCACACTGGCGCAGGTGGCGGTGGTGGTGGTGGTGGCGGTGGTGCCACATAAGGTGGCGGTGGTGGTGGTGGTGCTACTTCAACAGGTGCAGGTGCGCCGCCGAAGTTATAAACCAAGCTACCCATCACGCTGTGCGAACGGAAACGCGACTCAACGGAACGGCCAAGACGATTAACAAGACCAACCTTATCCGCGTTGAAGAAACGATACTTCAGGCCCACATCCCAGTTGCCGCTCAATGGCGCACGAACGCCAGCAAGTGCCTGCCATGCAAAACCGGTATCCGAGTCATCAAGGTATGAAGGTGCTGCCAAAGTGGTCTGCACGTCTACACGCGCAACACCAACGCCGCCGCCAACAAAGCCCTGAAGGCCGTCGTCGTCACCGAAATCAAGCAATCCATTGACCATGAAGCTCAATGCATTTGCATCGCCAGTTGCGGCGTAGTTACCGCCAGCTAGCAACGCCGTGCTCGTGCCACTTGTAACCTGAGGTGTTTGGCTGGTGATACCAGACACTGAAGCCTTACGGTAGGACACTTCTGATTCAAGACGGAAACCGCCGAAATCATAGCCAACAATGCCGCCGAAATCATAACCCTTGTCTGCGTCTATTGTTGCCGCATCTTTCACGACACCAATATCCAAAGCAAGGTCTTCTACTACCATGGCACCGCCATCAACTCCCACATACCACTGGTTATCGCGGGCCAAAGCCGGTGACGCCAGAGCAGTAGAAGCGAGTGCCAGACTTATGGCTAACTTACGCATCAACTTTCCCCTTATCTATCTTAGGAACGGAAATTCGAGAACCTATGTCTACCGATTCTGTTCTGTCCATGCAAGTCGCTATGTCCTTAAACTGTTGCCAAAATGTCGCCATTTTTGGCTATTTATCATAATATTTAAGGCGTTTTCGAAAGGCTTCGGTTCATGTGGCGAATATGCCCAATAGCCGCAAATATTGTAAAATCGTCGACAAGGCTGTGCGCGCTTCGCTGTCGACGGTAGTGCCACCGGTTGGATTGGGTATCGCAGGCGCGGTCGTCCATTGGCCTGATATGAACAGGCACTGCCGCCGAGTGGACTTATTCCAAACCCGCATACCTTCATGGGGAAGGACAAAGCGCCAACTGCCGCCAATCCAATAAGCGATTTGACCGGCTTTGTTCGCCCACACACAACAGCATTTCGCATCCCGCCCGCCTTCGCTACAGCACGTCCATGTCGCGTATCATCCTGTTCAACAAGCCTTATGGCGTCTTGCCGCAATTTACCGATAAGGGGACCGAAGGCTCGCCGCGGCCGACTTTGTCGCAATTTATTGATGTGCCCGGCGTATATCCTGCTGGGCGGCTCGATATGGACAGTGAGGGGTTGATGCTGCTCACCGATGATGGCCGGTTGCAGGCGCGGATATCGGATCCGAAATATAAAATGGCCAAATGCTATTGGGTGCAAGTCGAAGGCGACGTGACCGACGATGCGCTCGCGCAGTTGCGGCGCGGCGTAGCGTTGAAGGATGGCTTGACCCTGCCGTGCGAGGCGGAGCGGATGGCCGATCCGATGCTCTGGCCGCGCGACCCGCCGATCCGCGTGCGGTTGTCGGTGCCCGATAGCTGGATCATGCTGACCATCCGCGAAGGCCGCAACCGTCAGGTGCGGCGCATGACCGCCGCGGTCGGGCATCCGACCTTGCGGCTGGTGCGGCGGGCGATTGGGGAATGGACGCTCGATGGCTTGGCGCCGGGAAGCTGGCGCGAGGTTGAAGGCTAAGGCTTTACGGGCCGCGGGATACGCTTACTTTTGGTCCGGCTGGTTAGATGAAATTGCCCACAGCGATCGCAGGTATAATGCCGCAGCGTGATCGTCGCCGCTGCAATCGCCGATAGCGCGTCCGCCTCGCACGCATAACGCGCTTTTTTCGCGCAGATGCTTAACCGCGTGCGCAGATCAATCCTCGTTGTCGAACGCGATGCAGCCATGATTGCACAGCTGCGTGAGGAGGTCGACGGCGGCTGGGCTGAAGGCAAGGTCGGAATCCAGAACGACAAAGTCGTCCGCGCACATATCTTTCGCCAAGGCCGCGGTCGCGCCGCTGCAGTCAAAACAGACACCATCGGCAAACAGCATGAGCGTGTCCGTGCCCGTGGCGATAAACGCCAGTCGGCTCGCCGGATTGCGCGCCAGCGGCAGTTGCGCATTGATCGCCGCGCGCACATCGTTCGCTTCAACGGGCACTTCGGGTCGCCAGTCGATATCGGGATATTTGGGCGTGCTGTTGAAGGTGCCGAACCAGCGCGCGAAATGAGCAGGGTCGGACAAAGATTCCAACATCATCTGCTGCAAGCGGGCCAGCGCCTCGGGCGAAATCTCCCCCGCATTGGTTTGGGCCTTCAAATCCGGGTCGCGGTAGAGTTCATCATCGGGAATGCCGTCCAGAACATCGTCCACATAATGCCCCAAAAGGTCGGCGCGTGATGGCGCGCGGAACCCAACCGAATAGGTCATGCAATCCGCACCCACCGCAACGCCATTATGCGCGATGCCCGGCGGGACATAAAGGATATCGCCGGGTTCCAGCACCCATTCTTCGGTCGCCTTAAAATCGCTCAACAACTTCAAATCCTCATGCGGCAGCAAAGGGGTATCGGCATCGCAGTGCGGACCAATCTGCCAACGACGGCGACCAAGCCCTTGGACCAGGAAAACATCATATTGGTCGAAATGCGGCCCCACCCCGCCTTGGTCGGCGGCGAGGCTGACCATCACATCGTCGATGCGCCAATTGGGAATGAACCGGAAGGGCGCGATCAGATCTGCAACGGCGGGGACATGATGGTCCACCGCTTGCACCAGCAACGTCCAATGGCTTTTGCCAAGACCAGAAAGCCGTTCCTCGGCCAGCGGACCTTGCTCCATCTCCCAACCAGATTCGGTCTGACAAATCAGCCGCGATTCCGTTTCTTCCGCGCACGCCAGCCCCGCCAGCTCGCCCGGCTCCAGCGGGTTTTGCCAGTCGTGAAACGCATTGCGGATCAGCAGCGGTTTTTTCTGCCAATATTCGCGCAGGAATAAGTCGATGTCGAAATTTTGTAAGTCCATGCGCTTGCGCTGTGGCCTAAAGCCGCAAAATGCAAGCGTCAGCGCGCAAACAAATTCGCGTCGTCGGCAAAGGCCTTGAACTCCAGCGCATTTCCGCTGGGATCATAAAAGAACATGGTGGCTTGTTCGCCCACTTCGCCCTTGAACCGAATATGGGGTTCGATGCCGAAACGGATGCCCGCCGCTTTCACGCGCTCGGCCAAGGCTTCCCATTGCGCCATTTCCAAAACAACGCCGAAATGCGGAACGGGAACGTCATGCCCATCGACGGGGTTATGCGTCGATACGCTGCGCGCAGACGGGTCCAAATGCGCGACAAGCTGATGCCCGAAAAAATTAAAGTCGACCCAATGGTCCGATGAACGCCCTTCGGCGCAGCCCATGATAACGCCGTAAAAATGCCGCGCTTCGGCAAGGTCGTGAACGGGAAAGGCCAAATGGAACGGACGTAAGCTCATTTTTGGGTCACCGGTTTAGGTAGAGGTTGGTCGATGCTATCGGCACTAGCAAGCTCTGTTGCCATTTGCACGGCGCAACTGTTGATCCGCGCCAAATTGCTTGGCCGTTGAAATTCGGCTTTCGCCGCTTCTGCCATGGCGACTGCAATCAATTCGCGCGGTTGACCGCTTTGCATGGTGACGCGATTACCAACAATACCGGCCCATCTTTTGCCCGCTTTGCGCACATCGGGCGTTTCGATTGGCGCACTGCCCGTTCGCTGTTTCTCTGCCAAAGTTGCAATAACGGCGACGCAGGCAATGTCCCCTTGATGGGCATCGGTAAGCGCGGACGGGGTGGCGGCGGAAAGCGCAATGGCGAAGAATATCATCCCGCTAAATTAGCAGGCCCATGGTGAACCGCAAGCAATGACCATGTTTGCCCGATTGCATTTGTCACATTGGAACGGCAAAGGCGGGGCGTGCAGAAAATTTCCGCCCTGCTTCACCAATTTCCCCGCTGGGCCGCTATTGGCGCTGGCGCCTTGTCGGCTTACGGATTTGAACCCTGGGGGCTCTGGCCGCTGACTTTGGTCTGCTTTGCGTTGCTCATCCACCTGATCGCGCACACCCAAAATACAAAGCGGGCCTTCGTGTTTGGCTGGCTGTTCGGGGTCGGACATTTCACCTTTGGCAATCAATGGATTGCGGTCGCCTTCACCTTTCAGGCGGCAATGCCCATCTGGTTGGGCTATATCGCGGTGCTCCTGCTGGCGCTGTATCTGGCGGTCTATCCCGCTTTGGCGGCAGCGGGCTCCGTCTGGATAGGTCGCTTCACGGCGAAAAAATTTGCTCATTCCCGCGCCGATGTTGGACATGGCGCTGTCACACTTTCTCTCATCTTCGCCTTTGCTGGCTTGTGGATCATTACCGAATGGCTGCGCAGTTGGGTGTTCACAGGCTATGTCTGGAACCCGCTCGCGGTCGGATTTGTTTCGCAATGGTTTGATCTTTGGCTTCCGACAATCGGGACCTACGGCGTTGGGGGGCTGATGATCTTGGCCAGCGGTGCGATGGCGCTGCTCGGCACTCGACGTTGGACAAACGGATGTGTTTTGGCGGCGATTGTCGGCGTGGCCATTTTGTCGTCGGCCAAAATTAATGTGACGGAGCCGTCGCTCAGCGCGCGAACTGCCGTCACCGTTGTGCAACCCAATATCTCGCAAGCCGACAAATATGCGCCCGGCTATGACGCGCTAAACTTCGCCAAGCTGGCGATGAACAGCCGCGCCTTGCCCGGACAAGCGCCGCGCCTGATTCTTTGGCCGGAGGCCGCGATTCCCGACTATCTGGAGGACGGATATCCCTATCCATATTATCAGGGGCAGGCTGGCGAAAGCGCCGCCGGCGCGCGCGCGCGGCTGACCACGTTGATGGCCGATAATGATGTGCTGGTAACAGGCGCGAACCGCCTTATTTTTGAAAAACGTCAATTAGTTGCCGCGCGCAACAGCGTGTCCGCAATGGACGCCTTTGGCCGTATCCTTGGCCATTATGACAAGGCGCATCTGGTGCCTTATGGCGAATATCTGCCGTTGCCATGGTTGCTGAAACCGCTTGGACTGGCGCGATTGGTACCAGGCAGCCTCGATTTCTGGCCCGGCCCGGGTGCGCAAACCATGACCGTGCGCGTTGACGGCAAGCCTGTAAAAATTGGTATGCAGATTTGTTATGAAATGATATTCTCGGGCCAGACAGTGGACCGCAAAAACCGACCCGATTTCATCTTCAACCCGTCCAACGACGCATGGTTCGGTACTATTGGCCCACCGCAACATTTGGCGCAGGCGCGGTTGCGCGCAATTGAGGAAGGCCTTCCCGTCATTCGGTCCACCCCAACGGGGATCAGCGCCATAATCGACGCCGATGGCCGGATCCTGCACAGCCTACCCTTGGGCAGCGATGGCCGCATCGACTCATTTTTGCCGCGCGCCAAAGCGCCGACATTCTTCGCGCAATTTGGGAACGTTATTCCTCTGGCTTTTGCTGGGCTGCTGATCCTCTTGGCATTGTTACCGCTTGCCCCGCGTCGCGCTTCTCGCTAAGGGCGCGTCACGATATAAAGAATTCTTTATACGCAGACACAGCAATAGACTGGAAAAACCATGCGCTCAAATTACCTCTTCACCTCCGAATCCGTGTCCGAAGGACATCCTGATAAGGTTTCGGATCAGATTTCCGACGCCATCGTCGATCTGTTTTTATCCAAAGACCCCGAAGCACGCATCGCGTGCGAAACCTTGACCACCACGCAATTGGTTGTGCTCGCGGGCGAAATCCGCTGCAAAGGTGTGTACGAAAATGGTCAATGGGCCGAAGGCGCGAAGGAGGAGATTGAAGCCACCGTCCGCCGCACCGTTAAGGAAATCGGCTATGCCCAAACGGGCTTCCACTGGGAAACCCTGCGCTTCGAAAATAACCTGCATGGCCAGTCTGCGCACATCGCGCAGGGTGTAGACGCCGCGGGCGACAAGGACGAAGGCGCTGGCGACCAGGGCATCATGTTCGGCTATGCCTCCACCGAAACGCCGGACCTGATGCCCGCGACGCTGGATTATAGTCACAAGATCCTTGAGCGCATGGCCGCAGACCGCCATTCGGGCGCTGCGCCATTTCTGGAGCCCGATGCCAAAAGCCAAGTTACTTTGCGTTACAACAGCGAGGGCAAGCCAGAGGCCGCGACCGCTATCGTCGTGTCGACACAACATGCGCCGGGTTATGATCAAGGTGCGAAGGAAGCCGAGCTGCATAATTATGTGAAGGGCGTCATCGCTGACCTGTTGCCAGCAAACCTGCTGACCGAAACTGTGTATCACATCAACCCAACGGGCAGCTTCGAAATCGGTGGTCCTGATGGCGATGCTGGCCTGACCGGCCGTAAAATTATTGTCGACACCTATGGCGGCGCAGCCCCGCATGGCGGCGGCGCGTTTTCGGGCAAAGACCCGACGAAGGTTGACCGTTCCGCGGCCTATATCACGCGCTATTTGGCAAAGAATATCGTCGCCGCCGGATTTGCCACACGCTGCACCATTCAATTGGCTTATGCGATTGGCGTGTCCAAGCCTTTGTCGCTTTATGTCGATACGCACCGCACCGGCACGGTCGGCGATGATCAGATTGAAGCGGCCATCATGGGCATAGAAAAACTGGGCGGCCTCACGCCGCGCGGCATTCGCACGCATCTTGGTTTGAACAAGCCGATTTACCGTAAGACCGCCGCATATGGCCATTTCGGTCGTAAGCCCGAAGGTGACTTCTTCCCATGGGAACGCACCGACCTGGTCGAAGACCTCAAAGCCGCTTTGGCGTGATTAGGCTTGCAGGGTGGCGGCTGAAAGTTTAGCCGCCACCCGCATGACTGCGAACAAAATCGGGGACCCAACGACGCTGAACCGCCTTTACGGCCGTTCAAAGGGCAAAAAGCTGCGTTCCGAACAAAATGACTTGGTCGATAATCTGTTGCCGCAGATTTCGGTGCCCGAAGAAGGCGCATTAAGCAGCCAAAAGCTATTCGGCGACGACCGCACGATGCATTTCGAAATCGGTTTTGGCGGCGGCGAGCATTTGGCGTTCCGCGCCGACCTTTTGCCCGATCACGGTTTTATTGGTTGCGAGCCATTTCTGAACGGCGTCGCGCAAGCACTATCGCATATTCGCGATGGCAGCTTGCGTAATGTGCGCCTGCATATGGGCGACGCGCTGGAAATGTTGCGCCGCGTGCCCGATGGGTCCTTGTCCTTTGTCTATCTGCTGCATCCCGACCCTTGGCCAAAGGCGCGGCATGTGAAGCGCCGGATGATGAATGACGGGCCAGTGGATTTGATCGCGGCAAAGTTAAAACCCGGCGGTGAATTCCGTTTTGGCACGGACCATCCCATCTATGTCCGCCACGCGCTGATGATTATGCAGCGCCACCGGCAGCAATTTGACTGGTTGTGCAACAGCGCGTCCGATTTCCAGAACCGCCCCGGCGGTTGGCCGGAAACCCGCTATGAAGCAAAGGCGCGCCGCCTTGGGCACGAAGTCTGGTATTTCCGTTATCGGCGCAAAGACGTCTAAAGCGAGAATCAGCCTAAGCCGAAGATAAACATTCGACAAACTTGGCGAAGCATTCGACGAGAAACGATGCGCGTGGTGCAAGCGGCGAAAAATGCGCTATGAAAGGATATGGAGAGATCTAAATCCCCGCATCCGCTCATTGGTCACCAGATGGCATTGCTCACCATAATTGGCTTTTGGGCCTTTTATGCGCTGATCTTGTCGCTGCGTGCGGCATTGCTCGACTTTCCTGCGCAAGCTATCTTATTCGAACGACGCTTGATGGTGGCATTGGTCGGTGTGTTGGTGACTTGGCTGCTCTACGTTGGTTTGCGTATGGCCGACCGCCGCGCGCTAGGCTTTCGGGTCAGTCTGGCATTCGTGGGGGCCATACCCTGCGCCATGATATTGGCATCCGCCAATTTCTATATCTTTAACCTGTATGAACCCATCAGCCTGTTTAAAGACCCAAGCCTTGGCCGCTCGGTTGAAAATCTGAAAGCGCAACTCGGTCTGTCATTTTGGCAGGAGATTGCCGATATTTCGGTAACGCATTATTTTTTCCTGATCGCATGGGGCTCGCTCTACGTTGCCATTGGCTACGCCCGTGAAGTGCGCGAAGCCGAACGGAAAACGTCGCGCTTTGCCCAAGCCGCCCAAGATGCCGAGCTGCGTTCCTTGCGTTATCAGGTCAATCCACATTTTCTTTTCAATACCCTGAATTCGCTTTCGAGCCTGGTCATGACCGGAAAGCCCAAAGAGGCCGAAGCGATGATCCAGAATCTATCCAATTTTTATCGGACAAGCCTGTCGTCCGATCCGCTGGAAGATGTCACACTCGCAGACGAAGTAGAACTGCAGCGGCTATATCTCGAAATTGAAAGCGTGCGTTATCCCAAACGGCTCCGCGTCAAAATCGACATTCCCAGCGCATTGATGGGCCAGCATGTCCCGGCATTGATCCTGCAACCTTTGGTCGAAAACGCGATTAAATACGGCGTGTCCCGCACCACGCGTCCGGTAGAATTAAGCATCAGCGCCAAAGCTGAGGGCGATGTTCTTATCCTCAGCGTCCTAGACGATGGCGAGGCGGTCGATCCCGACCATGTCGGCGGAAATGGCATTGGCTTAGCTAATGTCCGCGACCGATTGGAAGCCCGCTATAAATCGGCGGCGCACCTCGATACGCAAGCGATTTCTGGCGGGGGCTTTGTCGCCAATCTGCGTTTGCCCCTGAACCCGAGGATGCACCAATGAAGCGACTCCGGACGTTGATTGTCGATGACGAGCCGCTGGCCATTGAGCGCCTTCAAATATTAAGCGCGGATCATCCCATGATCGAAATCGTGGGTACGGCAAATGACGGTGTGGAGGCGCTGCGCATTGCCCAAACATTGACGCCGGACCTGATTTTCCTCGACATTGGCATGCCCAAAATGGACGGTATCAACGCCGCCCGCGCCTTAGGGCTGATGCATAAAAAACCCGCCATCATCCTGATCACGGCGTATGACAATTTCGCGGTTGAAGCCTTTGACCTCGATGTTGTGGACTATGTACTGAAACCTGTATCAAGCGAACGGCTTGGCCGGGCGATCACGCGGGCATCGGGCGCGCCCGCGGCCGAGACGCAGTTGTCCACGCCATCGGCAAAGACGGATAACCGCTACGCGCATGAATTTTGGGTGTCGCATCGCGCGGAGCTTATTCGGGTCGCGGCGATGGATATTGAACGGATTGAGGCCGAGCGGGATTATATGCGATTGCATACCAACGGCCGCAGCTATTTGCTGCACCAGACGATTTCGGCGCTAGAACAAAGATTGGACCCCGCACAATTTCAGCGCATTCACCGCAGCCATATTGTGCGCCGCGATCTTATCACGGGCCTTCGGCATGAAGGTGGCGGGGTCTGGCATGCTTTGCTCGGCGAGGATCACGCGATGCGCATCGGTCGTAAATATCTCGCCGACGTCAAACGGCTGGCCGGAAAATAGAAAACTCCGGCAGATGTCCACCGGAGTTTTCTGAGCCTGTCATATTCAGTTGTTAGCGACGCTTGATCTGCCATCAAAGGCAAGACCGCGCTTTTCCAGATAAGCGGCGACAATCCGCTCGTGCGCTGGCGCAACCTTACGATAAGCGGCGGTTTCGCATTTCTGACGGTCTTGGCGTTCTGCCAATGTCCATCCGCGCGGGGTGCCGCACACTTGCTTCACCGCTTGCTTAATCCGCATTTCAAGGCGCGCGCGGCCTTCCGCAGTGGACAGATCAAGATCGGCGTAAACGACCTCCTGCGTTTTTATCTGGGCCATGGCAGGTGTGGTGACCATCACGGCAGAGGCAAGGGTTAACGATAACATCATGTGCTTGGGGGTAGCCATAAATATACCTTTCAAATTGGCCGCTGCATTGCGCAGTCCGCCAAAGGGGGGAGAGGGTTGCAGGCGGACCAAGTTCTGAGCTGGGGAGCATGAAAGGCAGTCCGCCTACGGACACACAGATACGCTGACTGTGTTACCCATGCATGACAGTTTCGATGAAGCGCACAAACAGTCGATGAGCCGACCAAAGTCGCCGCCAACGCACAAAATTGGTCGACCAACGACCCATTTGGTCATTTGGTCGATAAAATTATGCTTTTAAATCAATCCCGCAAGCGGGCTGGAGGGGTCCGCATATAGTCGCCGCCCCATGCGGCCCGCCAGATAGGCCATGCGGCCTGACTGGACCGCCAATTTCATCGCCGTTGCCATCGCGACAGGATTCTTGGCCTCGGCGATCGCAGTATTCATTAACACGCCATCACAGCCCAATTCCATTGCGACAGCAGCGTCTGATGCCGTGCCAACGCCCGCATCGACCAATACGGGCACCTTCGCACCTTCGACAATCAAGCGAATGGTGACGCGGTTTTGAATACCAAGCCCCGAACCAATAGGCGCGCCAAGCGGCATTACCGCCACGGCGCCGGCGTCCTCCAATTGCTTGGCGGCAATCGGATCATCGACGCAATAGACCATCGGCAGGAAACCTTCCTTGGCCAAAACCTCGGTCGCCTTTAACGTTTCGCGCATATCGGGATAGAGCGTCTTGGCCTCACCCAATACCTCAAGCTTCACCAAATCCCAGCCACCCGCTTCGCGCGCCAACCGCAAGGTGCGGATCGCATCATCGGCGGTGAAGCATCCGGCGGTATTGGGCAAATAAGTATATTTTTTGGGATCGATATAATCGGTCAACATCGGCGCCTTGGGGTCCGACACATTGACGCGGCGTACCGCCACAGTGATAATTTCGGCACCTGACGCCACCAAAGCCGCGGCGTTTTGTTCAAAATCCTTATATTTGCCCGTCCCGACAATCAGCCGCGAATGAAATGTCCGCCCTGCCACGGTCCAGCTATCGTTCGGAGCACTCTCTTGCCCGCCGCCGACAAAATGGACGATTTCCAGCCTATCACCATCCGCCAAGGCCACATCTTCCAAGGTTGAGCGGGAGACAATCTCCAAATTACGCTCCACCGCGACCTTTGTTGGATCAAGGCCAATATCGCGGACAAGATCGGCCACGGTGGCATGGGTGCGAAAACGGCGCAGCTCGCCATTCAGCGTTAGGGAGATCGTATCGGAGGTCAAATTAGAGGTCATTTCATCTCGCAATTTTTATTAACGGGCATATAGTGACGGGCGAGCACACTGCGCAACCGCTGCTTTGACATTATCTGGGGAATATACTTTGGCTGACCAGCCGGTAATCTTTGTTCTGAACGGACCAAATCTCAATTTGTTGGGCACAAGGGAGCCCGAAATTTACGGCACCGATACGCTGGATGATATCGCCGGCCATTTGGATGACCGGGCGCGGGCCGCAGGGGCAGTGATTGATTTTCGACAATCCAACCATGAAGGTCATTTGATCGATTGGCTGCACGAGGCGCAAGCCGTCGGCGCAAAGGCGGTGTTACTCAACGCTGCTGGCTACACGCATACGTCCATCGCGATATTGGACGCGATCAAGGCCATCACCGTCCCGGTGTTTGAAGTGCATCTATCCGACCCGCATCAGCGGGAAGCTTTTAGGCATTTGAGCTATGTTAGCATGGCCGCAAAAGCGGTGTTTGCGGGGCATGGCGCAAAGTCGTACGAACTGGCGCTGGACGTAGCGTTACAACTTTGACATTAGGCGCTCCAAAGTAATTCAGGGGCCCAAGGAGTTTTACATGGCGGTAAAGACAGGAACTACTGGCAGCATGCAGGTCGACACGGACCTTGTCCGCGAACTGGCGGCGATGCTGAACGACACAGGTCTCAGCGAAATTGAGGTTGAGGACGGCGAACGCAAAATCCGCGTATCCCGCAATATGACCGCCGTTGCCGCACCGATGATGGCCGCGCCCGTCGCCGCAGCCGCCGCTGTGCCAGCACCCGCCGCCGCCGCAGCCGCGCCAAGCGCCCCTGCCACATCTGCCAACGCCTTGAAATCACCGATGGTTGGTACCGCTTATCTGACGCCAGAGCCCGACGCCGCCCCCTTTGTTAGCGTGGGTCAGCAAGTGAAGGCGGGTGATACTGTCATGATTATCGAAGCGATGAAGGTCATGAACCCGATTGTCGCCGCCACGTCGGGCACCGTCACCGAAATCTTGGTCGAAAGCGGCCAGCCGGTTGAATTTGACCAGCCCTTGTTGGTGATTGCGTAAACATGGCCATTGAAAAAATCCTTATCGCCAACCGTGGCGAAATTGCGCTGCGCATTCATCGTGCAGCGCATGAAATGGGGATCAAGACGGTTGCCGTCCATTCCACCGCTGATGCCGATGCCATGCATGTGCGGTTGGCAGATGAGGCGATTTGCATCGGGCCGCCCTCTGCGACCGACAGCTATTTGAACATTCCGGCGATTATTTCCGCAGCAGAAATTAGCCATGCCGATGCGATTCACCCCGGCTATGGTTTCTTGTCGGAAAACGCCCAATTTGCCGAAATCGTCGAAAGCCACGGCATTACTTGGATTGGCCCAAAGCCCGAGCATATCCGCACGATGGGCGACAAGGTGGAGGCCAAGCGGACCGCAGGCGCATTGGGCCTTCCGCTCGTCCCCGGCTCCGACGGCGCGATTGAGGATGTCAATGAAGCCAAAGCGATAGCGCGCGAAATTGGCTATCCGGTGATCATCAAGGCGGCGTCGGGCGGCGGCGGACGTGGTATGAAGGTCGTGAACAGCGAAGAAGAGCTTGAGACCCAAATGCAGCAAGCAGGGTCCGAAGCGAAAGCTGCCTTTGGTGACGCAACGGTCTATCTTGAAAAATATCTCGGTAACCCGCGCCATATTGAATTTCAGGTCTTCGGCGATGGCAATGGCCATGCGGTGCATTTGGGCGAGCGCGATTGTTCATTGCAGCGGCGGCACCAAAAGGTATTGGAAGAAGCACCATCCCCCATATTGGCGACGGCCGAACGGGATCGCATGGGGAATATCTGCGCCAAGGCGATGGCCGACATGGGCTATCGCGGGGCGGGGACCATCGAGTTTCTGTGGGAAAATGGTGAATTCTATTTCATCGAAATGAACACACGGTTGCAGGTCGAACATCCTGTTACCGAAATGATTACGGGCATAGACCTTGTGCGCGAACAGATCCGCGTGGCGGAGGGCAAGCCGCTCTCGTTCAAACAAGAGGATGTGACCTTCACCGGCCATGCCGTGGAATGCCGGATTAATGCCGAAGATCCGCGCACGTTCATGCCCTCCCCTGGCACCGTCAGCTGGTATCATCCGCCTGGCGGCCTCTATGTCCGTGTCGATAGCGGGCTCTATCATGGCTATAAAGTCCCGCCAAATTATGACAGCATGATCGCAAAGTTGATCGTTTATGGTCAGACGCGTGAAGGATGCCTGATGCGTTTGCGGCGGGCGCTCGGCGAATTTGTGATTGAGGGCATGAAGACCACTATTCCGTTGCATCAACGGCTGTTGGAAGAGCCTGATTTCCAGAACGGTAATTACACTATCAAATGGCTTGAAGAATGGCTGGCGAAGGACGCGGAATAACCCTTTCCCGCCGTACGGTGGCCTTTGGGCTGGCGGCTCTGCCGTTGGTCGGCTGCGCGCCTGTAGGGCCCGATCGTGATGTGTTGTTTATTCCTGCGGACAAGGCTGCTGCGCTCAAGCCCGATGATCCCAAAAGATTATTGGAACTGATAAAGCTCGACCCGACGATCCGGCTCGATATGCGTTATGCGACCGCCAATAATTTTACGGGCCGTGTTTTATATGACGAAGCCCGCGCGTTTTTGGCGGCCCCGGCGGCACAAGCGGTTGCGCGCGCCAGCAAGGCCGCTTTAGCCGATGGCTTTGGCCTAACGATTTACGATGCCTATCGCCCTTGGCGAATTACCAAAAAGCTTTGGGATGCAACGCCGGTTGGCCCGAAAAAAGAATATGTCGCCAACCCCAAACGCGGGTCAAAGCATAATCGTGGCTGCGCGGTCGACCTGACTTTGCATGATTTGCAGACCGGACAGCTTGTCGAAATGCCGACCGAGTTTGATGATTTTTCGGAAAAAGCGCACCGGGATTATGCGGGCGCATCTGCAGCGGCCATTGCCAACCGGGCGCGGCTGGCACGCTATTTGGAGGCAGAGGGTTTCGTCGGCCTGTCCAACGAATGGTGGCATTTTGATTTTACCGGGTGGGAGCAGTTCCCGGTTATGGATATTCCATTTAACAAGATCGCTTAACGCACCCGTTCATCAAAATACTTCCTTTCATGAACATGTATAGGCAGTTCAGTTTCGCTTCAGAAAAATAAGTGCACATAAGGTCTAACGCAGACGCATGGTGCCTCTGCCATGGGGACCTGCCATGAAAAAATATATGTTGATGACTTTGGCGACGGCGCTGTCACCAGTTGCGGCGCATGCTGCTCCGGACGCACCCGTTCGCGCTGACGTGATGGTTGAAGACTTCGCCGATTTTCAGCGCGAAGAAAAACGCGCAGAACGGCAACAAAACCGGCCGCAAAACCGGCCGCAGCGCGCGCAGTCCTTGCAAGAGCCCGACCAAGTAGCAGAAATCGTAAATCG
This sequence comes from Sphingomonadales bacterium, assembly GCA_027488785.1. Classification (GTDB taxonomy): domain Bacteria; phylum Pseudomonadota; class Alphaproteobacteria; order Sphingomonadales; family Sphingomonadaceae; genus Sphingorhabdus_B. Next base: position 32,732 of record JAIYAY010000004.1, read on the forward strand.
CGCCGCGCCGCAGCGTGATGGCGCGCGCACTGAACGCCGTGAAGCGCGCCAAGACGGCCGTTATTATGATCGCAACCGTGATGGTGACCTTGACCGCCGCTGGGATCGTAATCGCGATGGCAATCTGGACCGGAATTGGGATCGGAACCGGGATGGCCGGCTCGACCGCCGTTGGGACCGCAATGATGATGAACGCATTGACCGTCGTTATGACCGGAACCGGGATGGCCGCTTGGATCGGAACCAAATCGGCCGCTGGACCCACAACTGGCGCAATGACAATCGCTATAACTGGCGCAAATACCGTGAGCAGAACCGAAACTATTTCCGCCCCGGTCGTTATTATGCGCCGTATCGTGACCGCACCTATCGCGGCATTTCCATCGGCTTTTCTTTAGGCGCGGCCTTTTTTGGCCCGCGTTACTGGATCAACGATCCATGGCAGTATCGCTTGCCCGCCGCTTATGGCAGCTACCGTTGGGTGCGTTATTATGACGATGTCCTTTTGGTCGATGTGCGAAACGGGCATGTGGTTGACGTCATTCGCGACTTTTTCTGGTGAGCGCGTAAAAATTAAAGGGCCCGGACACCATCGTCCGGGCTTTTTTGCTTGTAACCTTGGTCCAAGCTGACCAAACTCTCCCCCATTAACAGGGGGAGAGGTTCTGATGTTACGTTGTCTTTTTCTTGCAAGCGCCGCTGTATTCTTGGCCACGCCCGCGTCCGCCGCGACGCAAGCCATTATTGTTGGTAACCTCATCCCCGATGCCGCCACCGGCCCCACGGGGCCAGCCGTCATCTTGGTCGAAGACGGGCGGATCAAAGACATCGCCAAGGGCATCAATAATCCATTTCAGGCGGACACTGTGGTCGACCTATCGACCAAGACCTTGGTCCCCGGGCTCATTGACCTCCATGTCCATTTAACCGGCGACCCTGGCGATGATTATCGCGACGAGGCGGTGAACCCCGATGAATGGGGCGTGGTCATGGGCGTGAAGAATGCCGCGTTGACGGTCAAGGCTGGCTTCACCACTGTGCGTGAGGCGGGCTCTGCGCAGAATACCGCTTTTGTCCTGCGCCGCGGCACAGCAGAAGGCCGCATCATTGGCCCGCGTATCATCGCGGCGGGGCCAGCTTTGTCCATCGTTGGCGGCCATGGCGATGTGTCCGGCTTCCGCAATGACGTCATTGCTACATTGGAAACGGGCTATACCTGCACAGGGCCAATCGAATGCGCCGAAAAAGTTCGTAAATCCTCGCGCGCGGGTGCGGATGTCATCAAAATAACCGCGACCGGTGGCGTCTTGTCGCAACAGGGCCGCGGACTGGAGGCGCATTTCACCAGCGAGGAAATGCTGTCCATCACCAACACTGCCCACTCGCTTGGCCTAAAGGTCATGGCCCATGCCCATGGTGCGCGCGGTATTGAAGCAGCATCCGCCGCGGGCATAGATTCCATCGAACATGGCACATTTGCCGATGAGGCGGCGTTGAAGATGATGAAGGCCAAGGGCACTGCCTTGGTGCCAACGTTGATGGCGCTGGAGGGCGTGCGCGCCCGTCTGGGCAAGGGCATTTATACCCCAACGGTTGAGGTCAAGGCCAAGCAAGCCGTTGAGGCCGCTGGCCGCCAGGTCCGGCGTGCAAAGGCCATGGGCGTCACCGTCGCCTTTGGCACCGATGCGGGCGTATTTGAGCATGGCCGCAATGGGAGCGAATTTGCCTTGCTAGTGAACGCCGGCATGACCCCGACCGAGGCATTGGCCAGCGCCACCAGCGTGGCCGCCAAAACGCTTGGGCTGGAAAATGAAATCGGGCGGATTGCAGTGGGCTATTCCGCTGATCTGGTCGCGGTGAACGAAAATCCCCTGACCAATATTCGCACCCTCGAAAAGGCCGAATGGGTCATGGTAAGAGGGCGCATCATTCCGTGATTCGGTGATCCCATGACCACAGATACGCAAGCCAAAGAGTTTGACCCCAATAATGATCCCACCAAGCTGGCGCGGATCGGCGCGCATGTCACCAAAAGGTTGAATGCCAATCCGCTGGTGCAGCAGGTCGAACATCCCGATGCGCAATTATATCTCTATCAAGGGTTTTTAAGTGCCAAAGACTGCAAGACATTGATTGCGAAAATTGATGCCGATGCCGTGCCTTCCACGCTGTACAAAGGCACCGAGCAAGCGGGTTTCCGCACCAGTTACAGTTGCCACCTCAACCGGTGGGACGCGTTCATCGCCAAAATCGAAGCGCGGATGAGCGATGTTTTGGGCATCGACAATGATTTTGCCGAAACCATGCAGGGGCAGCGGTACCAAGTCGGCCAAGAGTTTAAGGCGCATCACGATTTTTTCCACCCAAGCCAAAGCTATTGGGCGCAGGAAGGCCCGGGCGGCGGTCAGCGCAGTTGGACGGCCATGATCTTCCTAAACGAACCCAAAGAGGGCGGCGCGACCGAATTTCCGCATCTTGGCCTTGGAATTCGTCCGCAGGCCGGAATGATGCTGATGTGGAATAATGCGCAGCCGAACGGGACGCTCAACTATAAAACCCTGCATACCGGCACGCCGGTCACACGCGGGGTGAAGCACATCATCACCAAATGGTACCGGCAAAATAACTGGCTGGAGCTTACGAGCGCCAAGGCGTCTTGAAAGGCATCGCAGTTCGCTTGCCACGCGTTTATTGTCGTCTGTCGAAACCATATTGCGCTTGGCCGTCATGACGCCGAAAGTCTTTGCCAATCACACAGCCCAATTTATGCCCATTCTAGAAATTTGTTGAAAATCCATCCGGAGATTTATCCATGAAAATGAAGCACCATATCCTTCTTCTCGCCAGCGCTGCCTTGCTGTCGCCGTTCGCCGCGCAGGCGCAAACCACCGCGGCGGAAGCCGCCGCAACCGAAAGCCAGAAATTGTCGGCATTATTTGCCGCCGATGATGAGGCAAGCCTGCAGCGTAACCCGCTGAACGCCATGTTCCGGGGCGACATGCGCTATGCCGACCGTTTTGGTGACTTCATCAGCGATGCCTATTTCGCCAATGAACGCAAAGCCGCCGAAGCCAATTTGGAGGCGCTGAAATCCATCGACCGTAGCCAGCTAAACGCGACGGACAAAATCGCTTATGACGTGTTCAAGCAAAACCAGACTGATGCGCTCAAGGGCTTGTCCAAAGAAATTATGGACCTGACCGTTGTCCGTCCGCTCAATCACTTTTTTGGCTTTCACACTTTCTACCCGACCTTCGCCAGCGGACAGGGCGCAGCGCCGTTCAAGACGGTGCAGGATTATGACAATAACCTGAAACGGCATAAGGAGTTTATCGTGCTCATGGATCGGTCGATTGACCGCTTCCGTCAGGGCATGGCCTCGGGCGTGTTCGAAACGAAAATGACGATCACGAACGTCGTCGATCAATTGAATACGCAGCTCGCGCAAAAGACCGAAGAATCGCCTTATTATGGTCCAGTCTTGAAATTCCCCGAAGGTTTCAGCGATGCCGACAAGGCGCGCCTGACGGCCGAATATCGCGACATCATCGAAAACGGCCTATATCCCGCCAATGCCCGCCTGCGCGATTTCCTGCGCGACAGCTATTTGCCCTTGGCGCGGGAGCAAGTTGGCCTTTCGGCAATGAAGGGCGGCGAAGGCCTGTATCAATATATGATCGAGCAAACGACGACATTGCCGTTGAAGGCCGACGAAATCCACAATCTTGGATTGTCCGAAGTCGCGCGGATCACAGCGGGTATGGAGGCAATCCGCAAAGAAGTCGGGTTCAAAGGCACTTTGCCCGAATTTTTTGAACATTTGCGCTCGGATCCAAAGTTCAAGCTCAGCAGCCGTGAGGCGTTGACGCAGGGTTATTATGACATTGGCAAAATTGTTGATTCAAAGATTTCGACGCAGTTCAAATATCTTCCCAAGGCCCCGCTTGAAATTAAACCTTATGAAGAATTCCGCGAAAAATACGAAGCTGGCGGCAGCTATCAGCCCGGCACGCCCGATGGTTCACGTCCCGGCACATTTTATTTCAACGCCTATGACCTGCCAAGCCGCACGACCCCCGGCATGACCACACTTTATTTGCACGAAGGTGCGCCTGGACACCATTTCCAGATCAGCATCGCGCAGGAAAATGAAAAATTGCCTGCCTTCATGCGCTTTGGCGGCAACACCGCTTATGTGGAGGGCTGGGCACTATATTCGGAAACCTTGGGCTATGACATGGGCCTGTTCAAAGACCCGTATCAACGTTTCGGCACCTTGTCGGACGAAATGCTGCGCGCCATGCGCCTCGTCGTTGACACGGGCCTGCACAGCAAGGGTTGGACGCGCGAACAGGCCATCGACTATATGCTCGCCAACAGCGACATGGGCAAAACCGACGCAACCGCCGAAGTGGAACGCTATATCGCTATTCCAACGCAAGCCTTGGCGTATAAAATCGGTGCGCTGACGATCATGCGTCTGAAGGACAAGGCCAAGACGCAATTGGGCAAAAAATTCGACGTGCGCGAATTTCATAATCAGGTTTTGAACACGGGTGCCTTGCCGTTGACAGTTCTTGAAAAGAAAATCGACGATTGGATTGCAGCGTCGAAATAAACGCATAAACTTCCCGGCAAGAATGCTTGCCGGGAAGCTGCGGTCAGGACCACTTGATTGGTGTGGCACGTTCATATAGCTCCTCGGTCAGGGGAGAGTTAATTATGACAAGTTTTGCCGCCAGCCTTGCTGGCTTTGTGCTGCGCACCACCGGCTATTATCGCCGGATGTTCAGCGGTGGTCCGCAATTTGAAAAGAATATTGCAAAAATCCGTTCGGGGCCCTTGCCATCGCCCAAGGCGCATGCCGACGTCGATATCCGAAACAGCGAATTTCAGGGCCGCCCTGTCTGGCACCTTGCACCAAAAAATGCCGCGCCAACGGCGCATATCTTATTCTGGCATGGCGGCGGCTATGTCTATCCTGCAACCGACATCCACTGGAAATTTCTGTCGCGCATGGCATCGGTACATGGCTGGTCTATTACTGCGCCGCTCTATCCGCTCGCGCCGGAAAATACGGCGGACCATATCACCAATTGGGCGATGGAGTATTACAAAGCCTATCTGGCGGAGATGGGGGACACTGCCTTTGTCATGGGCGGCGATTCTGCCGGTGGCGGCCTGACTGCTGCATTGGCGCACATGGCGCGCGACAAGGGGCATAGTTTGCCCGCCAGTCTCTTGCTCATCTGCCCATGGCTCAACCTTGACCCATCCCATCCCGACCAACTGAAAACAGAACCCCGCGATGGCATATTGACCATCGGCGGGATTACCGCAGGCGGCGTGCTATATGCGGGCGACTTGCCGCGCACCGACCCAAGATGCAGCCCGATTTTCGGCAATTGGGAAGGCTTACCGCCGATCCTCGCTTTTGGGGGCGGTGACGACATATTGGTCACGGACGCGCGGGCATTGAAGGCGAAGCTGCCTTCAGTGGAGCATATCGAGCTTGCCGGCATGCTGCATGATTGGCCGATTTTCAGTTTCAGTGAATCGCGCAAAGCGCAGGCAAAAATGGCCAATTTTGTCACGCCAGCAGTGGCATGACGCATTTGCGTATAGGACAGCCGGGCTTTATGCTTTCTGCATGAACATGGACGCATCATGCCAGCGGTAAAGGCCGCCAATCCGCGCGACGTTTTCGCCGCAGAGGACTGGCGCGCCATCACCAAATTGTCGCGGTGGCGCGGCATCTGGCTCGTGCTGCATGGTTGGATGATTGTCGCCTTCGCAGCCTTTGGTGGCGCGGCGGCATGGGACTATCACTGGCTCGCGGGCATTCTGGTGACGCCTTTGTCGCTTGCCATACTGGGCGGGCGGCAATTGGGGCTTTCGATCCTGATGCATGATGGCGCACATGGCTTGCTGCATCCCAACCGCAAGGCCAATAACTGGCTGGGTCAATGGCCAACGGGCGCCGCGACGGGGAGCGACTTGTTCGCCTATCGCGCCTATCATTTGACGCACCATAAATTTACGCAGCAGGCCGAGGACCCTGACCTATCTCTGTCCGCCCCCTTCCCCACCAACCGCGATAGCCTGCGCCGCAAATTCATCCGCGATCTGACGGGACAGACATTTTACAAACAACGCCGTGCACAATTTGCGGCCGCTTTACGCGGGGCAAATACCACCGCGCCCACGGTGGGTCGGTTCTTAATCTTGCAAGCCATATTGCTGACGATATCTTTGCTCGTCTGGGGCTGGACGCCATTCCTGCTTTGGCTGGCGGCGCTTGCCACGACATTTCAATTATTCCTGCGGATCCGCAACATCGCCGAACATGCCTGCACGCCTACGGGTAGCGGTGATCCATTCACCCATGCGCGAACCACTTATGCCGGCCTTATCGCCCGTGCGACCGTCGCGCCTTATTGGGTCAATTATCACAGCGAGCATCATCTGTTCATGGGGGTGCCCTGCTACCATCTGGCGGCGACCCATCGCTTGCTGGGAAGCGCAGGCTATCATCCGAAGATGACTTTATCACCCCATTATCGCGACGTTTTGGCGCAGGTTGTCAACTGACGGGGGACGCGCCAGCGTTCTCGCGCTTGATAATCTCCAGAAGGGCATCGATTTTTGCGTGCAACCGCATGATTTCCAGTTCAGCCCGCAAATTGACTTCATAATCATGCGCTGCGGCGATCCGGTCTTTGGCTGACTGGCGATTTTGGCTCATCATGATGATCGGCGCTTGAATCGCCGCAACCGTTGACAGCATCAGGTTCAGAAAGATGAACGGATAGGGGTCAAATGCCTTCCCAAATTGGCCCATGATCCCGGAGTTTAACAGCATCCAGCACAGCAACACGGCGGCAAAGACCATGATGAATTTCCATGATCCGCCTACCGCCGCAACCTTGTCCGACAGGCGCTCGCCAAAAGTCGCCTGTTCGTCGACAATATCACCAACATCACGGCTGGTGCGCTGCACATGGTGAATATGATGCAGCACCTTGGCCTCTTCGGCCTCCAATTGGTCCAGTGATTTTCCCAGGAGATCAATCGCCAGCTTTTCGACGGACGGCAGTTCTTTCATGTCAACTCTCCTGCAATGTTTGAACCGGTCGGCGATCGTTGTAGCTATGCAAGCGCCTCCGCGATAAGCTGACGGCTATTGGCCAAGCCATAAAGCGCGATGAAGCTGCCCATGCGCGGCCCGGCGCTGGAACCCAAAAGCGTTTCATACAAAGCCTTGAACCAGTCGCGCAGATTTTCAAATCCACCCTCTTTGCCGATTTCATAGACGATATTTTGAATATCTTCGGCGCTGGCATCTGCGGGCAATTCGGCCAGCCGCGCATCCAGCGTTTGCAATGCAGCAATCTCCACGCCCTCAGGCTTACGCTTTTGCAAAGTTGGCGCGACGAAATCACGGTTATAGGCTAAAGCAATCGGGATCAGCTCGGCCAGTTCCGGCGCGTTTTCGGGCGAGACATTATCGGCATAATTGCCCAAATACCCCCAAACCTGCGCCTCGGTTGCGCCGGCCCCCATCACGCCGACAAGGTTCAGCAAAAGGCCGAATGTCACAGGCGGCTGCCCGCTGGGTACTTGGCCGTTGTGGACATGATGCACAGGGTTACCCAGCCGCTTTTCCAGCGGTTGCTCATGCCATTGCGCACGGAATTGGAAATATTCGTCGACAGCCTTTGGCACCACGCCCAAATGCAATTGCTTGGCGCTTTTGGGTTCGCGAAAAGCGTAAAAGGCAACGCTGTTTTCCGTGCCATATTTCAGCCAATCTTCGAGCGCGAGGCCATTGCCCTTGGACTTGGAAATCTTCTCGCCTTTTTCATCGAGGAACATTTCGTAAATCAGGCTTTCGGGCGGACGGCCGCCAAGCACACGCGCAATCTTGCCCGATTGCACACCGCTGTCGGTCAAATCCTTGCCATACATTTCATAATCAACGCCCAACGCGACCCAGCGCATCGCCCAATCGACCTTCCATTGCAGCTTTGACTTGCCGCCCAAGATCGATTGCGTGACCATGTCGCCATCATCATCGAAACGGACGAGGCCCGCTTCGGCGTCAACAACCTCAACCGGCACTTGAAGCACGACGCCGGTCTTCTCGCTGATGGGTAGTATCGGCGAATAGGTCGCGGCGCGTTCCTTGCGCAATGTGGGCAGCATGATGTCCAATATGCCCTGATAATTTCGCAGCACATTTTTTAGCGCATCGTCAAAAGCGCCGCTTTCATATTGCGACGAAGATGAGATGAATTCATATTCAAAGCCAAACTGATCCAGAAAATCGCGCAGCATCGCATTATTATGCGCAGCAAAGCTTTCGAATTTTTCAAATGGATCAGGAATGCGCGACAAAGGCTTGCCCAAATGTTCGGCCAGCATTTTTTGGTTCGGCACATTGTCTGGCACTTTGCGCAGGCCATCCATATCATCCGAAAATTCAATGAGCCGCGTTGGCGCATCGGAGATGGTCCGGAACGCATTGCGCACCATCGTCGTGCGCAGCACTTCGTTAAAGGTGCCGATGTGCGGCAGACCCGATGGACCATAACCACATTCAAAGATAATCGCCTGATTATCGGCCTTGCCATTGGGATAGCGTTTCAGCAAACGCCGCGCCTCTTCATAAGGCCAGGCTTTTGATGCCAATGCTATGTCGCGAAGGTCAGTCACGTGTTGCTCTTTCGTTCCAAATAACCCAACAGGGCTTATGGAAACTCCCCTAGCCTTTCCTGCGCTCCATGCAAGCCATGCCGGTATTTGGATGGGCAGTAGCGATGGACAAGTGCACAGCATCAGCAAGGGCGAGGCCGCGGGCCGCGCTGCCGAAACGCCCATGGTCATGCTGAATGCGCCTTTGGTCGCACAAAGGCTTGGTTACCCCGATTTGTCAGGGCTCGACCTTCTGGAGCTTTATGCCTTTGTTTATCCCGCGCGCTTTGCCGTGCCAACACCCAAGGGATTGGCCAAGGCTTTGGGCCTGCCCGCGCCAGCGACGGATCAAGAGGTGCCTATATTTTTATTGCACGCTGCGCGCCGTTTGCTGTCGGTGCTGGGCGAAGCGGATTGGGTGGAGCGCGAAGGGGCGTGGGATTCGGCCCAAGCCTTGATGCGTTTGCGCTGGCCATGGGCCAATCTGGTCTTGGCGCAGCTTAAAAAGCCCGAGCGGCCCGAACGCTGGCTGTTTAGCCGCCTGCCCGAGTGGGAGGAGGCCCCGCCCCGCACCCCGCCGCGCGTGGTTACCTTGCAGGCCGATGCCGTCCAAGACCGCTTGGCGTCGCTTGTCGGCGGCTCTGCGGAAACACGGCAGGGCCAGCGCGATTTTGCGCTGGCGGCGGCAGAAATCTTTTCGCCGCGCAAGGGCAAAGGCGAGCCGCATATGCTGCTGGCGGAGGCGGGCACGGGCATTGGTAAAACGCTCGGCTATCTGGCGCCTGCCAGCCTATGGGCAACGGCGGCCGATGGCACGGTGTGGATTTCAACCTTCACCAAGGCGCTGCAACGGCAATTGGTACGCGAGGCGAAGCGCATTTACCCCGACCATGCCACATTCAAGTCGAAGGTCGTGGTGCGTAAGGGCCGCGAAAATTATCTGTGCCTATTAAATCTGGAGGATGCCTTGCAAGGCGGCTTTGCCGGACGTGCGGCCATATTAGCGCATCTGGTGGCGCGCTGGGCGGCCTATTCGCATGATGGCGATATGATTGGCGGCGATTTGCCCGGTTGGTTGCCGACCTTGTTCCGGCGCAATGGCTCCAATGCGTTGACCGACCGGCGTGGCGAATGCATTTATGCCGGATGCCCGCATTATAAAAAATGCTTCATCGAACGCGCGGCGCGTTCGTCGATGCAGGCCGAAATCGTCATCGCCAATCATGCGCTGATGATGGTCAACGCCGCGCGCGGGCGCGATGAACAAAATCGGCCAAGCCGGATCATTTTTGATGAAGGCCATCATCTGTTCGACGCCGCGGATTCGATGTTTTCGGCCGCGCTCACGGGGCAAGAAACCATTGAATTGCGCCGCTGGGTCATTGGCCCCGAAGGCAAGGCCCGCGGCCGACGACGCGGATTATCGGCGCGGCTGGCCGATGTCGCGTCTTATGATGAAGAGGGCGGCCTTGCCATTGAAATGGCGCGCGTCGCGGCGGAGGCTTTGCCCGGTGATGGATGGCTGGCACGCTTGGCCGAAGGAACGCCATCGGGTCCAATTGAGCATTTGCTCGCCGCCATTCGCGCGATGGTGTTCGCCCGCGACGAAACCAATGCGACCGAAAGCGGCTATGGTCTGGAAACCGAGCTTGCTGATCCTGACCCCAATGTCATTGACGCCGCCGCCGATGCCGCCATCGCGCTGGAGGCGCTGGCACGACCGCTAACGATGCTGGGGCAGCGCTTGGAGGCGATGATAGCCGACCCACCCGATTGGCTCGATGGCAGCGCCCGTGCGCGCGTCGAGGGCGCAACCGCAAGCCTAAGCTGGCGCATCGACACATTGCGCGCATGGATATCCATGTTGGCGCGCGCCCTTGGCCCCGTAGACCCTGAATATGTCGACTGGCTCGCGATTGAACGGTTTGAAGGCCGCGAAATGGACATTGGCATGCACCGTCGCTGGCTCGACCCGATGAAGCCCGTAGCGGAAATCGTGCTGAAGCCAAGTCACGGCGTTTTGGCCACTTCCGCAACCTTACGCAGCGGTGGCGACTGGCAAAATGCCGAGATGCGGACGGGCGCATTTCATCTCGATAAGCCCGCGACACATTTTTCAGCGATCAGCCCGTTTGACTACAGCACGCAGGCCGAGGTGTTGATCGTCACCGATATCAAAAAGGGCGACCCTGCGGCTTTGGCGGGGGCCTATGCGTCCTTGATCACGGCATCGGGTGGCGGCGCCTTAGGCCTGTTCACCGCGATACGGCGATTGCGATCCACTTATGCGCGTATCGCCGACCGTTTAGCGCGGGACGGCCTGCCTTTATATGCGCAACATGTGGACCCCATTGATACCGGAACGTTGGTCGACATATTCCGCGATGACCCGCATGCAAGCTTGCTGGGCACAGACGCATTGCGCGACGGGGTGGACGTGCCAGGCCATTCGCTGCGGCTGGTCATGATGGAGCAAATTCCCTGGCCCCGCCCCGACATATTGCACCGCGCGCGGCGTTTAAAACATGGCGGCATGGAATATGATGATCGCATCATCCGCGCCAAAATGGCGCAGGCCTTTGGCCGCCTTATCCGCAGCGCCGGCGACAAAGGCCATTTTGTGCTATTATCATCCGCAGTACCAAGCCGGCTTTTGTCCGCATTCCCGCCGGGAACGCCTATTCGTCGGGTAACACTGGAGGAGGCGGTGCAGTCCGTAAAATCAGGTCTTTCGTCTGACATAAATTTGCGGCAGGACACCACAGACACGTTGGAAGAGAGCAACCCGATTTGACCTTCACCCTTACCTTGTTCCGCCATGCCAAATCGAGCTGGGATGACACCGTCCCGCGGGACTTTGATCGTCCGCTCAATAAGCGCGGCGAAAAGGCAGCGGTCACCATGGGCATCTGGGTAAAACGCAACGGATTAACCTTTGACCATGTCGTCGCCAGTCCCGCCGTGCGTGTCATCGAAACGATTGACCAATTTGTGAAGGGCACAGGCGGACGCATGGAACCCAATTGGGACCGCCGGATTTATCTGGCGTCCTCTGCGACGTTAATGGACGTGCTGCGCGATCAGTCCGATGCACATAAAAATCTGCTGATGGTCGGGCATAATCCGGGGCTAGAGGATCTTGTATTTGACATTTGCCCCGATGACGGCACCTCGCCGTTGCGCGATTTGGTTTGGGAGAAATACCCAACGGCGGCCATTGCGCGAATGGAATTGAACATCTCCCGCTGGACCGAACTGGAGCGCAGATGCGGGCAGCTCACACATTTCATTCGGCCCCGCGATCTTGACCCCGAACTCGGGCCCGAAGACGAATGACACCTGTTATTTGGCGCACCGCCAATGCGGATGATGCCGAAGCGCTCGCCTATCTAGGCGCGGCGACGTTCATGGCTACCTTTGCTTTTGACCATCCTGGCCAACCGATGATGGAACATCTGCGGCAAGAACATAGCGCCGCATATTACGCCACAGCGCTCCGTGATCCGACTATCGATATCTTGCTGGGCGAAACCCCGCTGGGCGCGCCTATCGGCTATGCCATGGTCACGCCAGCGGCGCATCCGGGGCTTCAGCAACCCGGCGATATCGAACTGAAACGCATCTATTTGCTCGGCCCATGGCAGGGCGGTGGGAACGGCAAAGACCTGCTAGATCGCGTTTTTGAGGTAACCGAAAAGCGACAGGCAAAACGCCTGTTGCTTTCGGTCTACGAAAAAAATGTCCGCGCCATTAGCTTTTATGAACGCGCCGGCTTTGGTGCCATTGGCGAAACGGTCTTCATGGTTGGCCCGGTGCCTTTTCGCGACTTGGTCTACGCGCGAAATATGGGTTAGGCGGCAGCCAAGGCGGACGCCAGTCTATCGCGCACCGCCTGCAAAGCACTAAAATCGAATGCAGCAGCGGGCGATGGCATCGGCGCAGGCGAAGGCGGCGGTGCATCCTTTGCTCCGCCTTCCATCAGAAAGCGACGCGCGCCTTTCACAGTATAGCCTTCTTGATACAATAAACGATGGATCGTGTGCAGCAGGGCCACGTCATCGGGCCGATATAACCGCCGACCACCCGCACGCGTCAGCGGCTTCAGCATTGGAAATTGTTCTTCCCAATAACGCAATATGTGCGTGCGTACGCCCAACGCCTCCGCCATTTCACCAATATTACGGAAGGCGTCAGCCGATTTTTCGGGCATAAAGTTACTTTACCTTTTGACGCATGCCTTGGCTTGCACGGAATGTAAGAACCCTACGTGGCGTAATTGGCACTTCCACGCCTGTTTTCGGGTTGCGGCCGATACGCTCCGCTTTGTCGCGAAGGACGAAAGTGCCGAAACCAGAAATTTTGACATTGTCGCCATTCAATAAAGCACTGGTCATATGACCCAAAATCGATTCGACCATCGCTGCGGCGTCCGCACGCGACAAACCGACTTGACGGTTAAGCATCTCAGCCAAATCAGCGCGCGTTAATGTTCCTGCATCAGCCATCTTCGTCTCCGGACCTTAACTATTAATGTTAAGCCCATAGCATACAATAGAAATTCGATTTGTAAATTAGGGATGTTGGGGAAATTTACATCCGGACGATCGACGCGCCCCAAGTAAATCCGCCACCCATCGCTTCCAAAACGACAATGTCCCCTTTTTGTATCCGGCCATCGCGCACCGCGACATCCAAGGCCAAAGGAACCGACGCGGCAGATGTGTTTGCGTGCTGGTCAACGGTGAGGACAACTTTGCTGGGATCGAGCGCAAGCTTCTTGGCCGTTGCCTCAATTATCCGGGCATTTGCCTGATGCGGAACGACCCAGTCGATGTCAGCTGACGTCAATTCGGTTGCGGCCATCACCTCGTGCAATACATTGGTGAGATTGGTCACGGCATGGCGGAACACCTCAGGCCCCTTCATCCGTAATTTGCCGACGGTGCCGGTGGTGGATGGGCCGCCATCGACATATAATAATTCATTATGTTGACCATCAGCGTGTAATTTGGTCGCCAGCGCGCCGCGCGTTCCAACTTCGCCCGACAGGACAACAGCGCCAGCGCCGTCGCCAAATAATACGCATGTCGTGCGGTCTTCCCAATCCAATATCCGGCTAAATGTTTCGGCCCCGATGACTAAAGCATTATGGGCAGACCCAGCGCGGATCATGCTTTCGGCGACAGAAAAAGCGTAGAGGAAGCCAGAGCAAACAGCTGCCACATCGAAGGCAACGCCGCCATTACAGCCAAGTGCATGCTGCACAATCGTGGCAGAGGCAGGGAATGTCTGGTCGGGCGTTGCGGTCGCCAATATGATAAGATCAATGTCCGTTGCTGACATGCCAGCCGCATCGAGTGCCTTACGCGATGCTTCGATCGCGAGGCTGGATGTGGTTTCATCGGGCGCGGCGATGTGGCGGAACTTTATACCCGTCCGCTCGGTAATCCATTCGTCTGTCGTATCGACCTTATTGGCTAATTCGGCATTGGACACGCGGTTGCGTGGTAGCGCCGACCCGGTGCCTTTAATAACGGCACGCAGAGCGACTTCAGTCACTCGGCCCGTATCCGCGCAAGATCTTGCGTGATCCGCGCTGTAATGTCTTCTTCAACCAATCGCGCCGCAACCTCGACGGCATGGGCCACACCCTTGATATTGGCGCTGCCGTGGCTTTTAACGACCACACCGTTCAGCCCCATGAACACAGCGCCATTATGATTATTGGGATCAAGATGATGCCGCAGCAATTCGGTGGCGGGCCGCGATACCAGAAATCCGAATTTTGAACGGATGGAGCTGGTGAATGCTCGGCGCAAAAGATCGGTCACGAACCTTGCTGTGCCCTCGATGGATTTCAATGCGATGTTGCCGGTAAAGCCATCGCAAACCACGACATCACATTCGCCGCGGTTGATTTTATCGGCCTCAACAAAGCCTTGAAAATCCATATGGAGGCCAGTCGCGTCGCGCAAATGTTGCGCCGCGTCGCGCAGTTCATCAGTGCCCTTCATTTCCTCGGTCCCGATATTCAGCAAGCGGACACGCGGGCGGTCAAAGCCGAAAATGATACGCGAATAGGCCGCACCCATCACAGCGAACTGGACAAGGTTCTTCGCTTCACACTCGGTGTTTGCACCCAGATCCAGCATCACCACATCGGTATCTTCGAGCGTCGGCAGCAAGGCCGACAAAGCGGGTCGGTCAATGCCGGGCATGGTGCGCAGGGCGAGTTTGGCGGTGGCCATTAAGGCGCCAGTATTTCCTGCGCTGACGGCGGCGCTGGCATCGCCAGCCTTCACGGCTTCAATCGCCATGCCCATGGAACTGGTCTTGGCTTTGCGCAAGGCGGCGCTAACCTTGTCATCGGCGGTGACGACAACATCGCTATGCAGGATTTCGGAGGCAGCGCGTAAATTGGGGTGTTTATCGAGCGCAGATTTAATCTGCTTTTCGTCACCCACCAATAAAAACTGAAAGCTTTCGTGCCGGTGACGTGCCAAAGCCGCGCCTGCGATCATCACAGGAACGCCTTCGTCACCGCCCATCGCGTCAATGGCGATACGCGGTTTCATCGACACCAGCTATTCTCCTTGAACAGGATTAGGCGACTGCCACCACTTCGCGGCCATTATAATGGCCACAGGCGTCGCACAGATGATGTGGACGCTTCAGCTCACCACAGTTGGCGCATTCTTGGTACGCAGCAACCTTAAGCGAATCATGGCTGCGACGCATGCCGCGCTTCGATGGGGAAGTTTTTCTTTTGGGGACAGCCATTTCGGCACCTGTTCCATTTCAAAATCAATAAGTTCTAAGCCATGTTAGGCGAAAGAGATGGTCGTGGCAAGCAATCGCCAGAATCGGCCTCATTCATCCGCACATGTCTGTGTGAGCGGCGCGCTATACTTGTTTTTCGGTGCTTTGCAAGCCGAGAGATAGCAGTTAGGGTCACGATCTCAAACTGGGAGAGAATATATGTTAAGTTTACCCGTCACCCTTACCATAGCCGCAGGCGCGGCGTTGGTGAATATCTGGCTGATGATCCGTTGCGGTCAAGCGCGCTCCAAGGAAAGCGTCTCGATTGGCGATGGCGGCAATGAATTTGTCATCCGCCGGATGCGAGCGCACGCGAACTTCGTCGAAAGCGCGCCATTCATTTTGATACTCATCGCCGCGCTCGAAGTAACAAGCGGAACCAGCCAATGGCTTTGGGGCTTTGGCATCGTCTATATCATCGGTCGCTTAGCGCATGGTCTCGGCATGGACGGCGGATCATTGGGCAAGGGCCGGACGGTCGGCACGCTGACCACGATGATTAGTTTGCTTGGCCTTGCTGGCTGGGCCTTGTGGAACGTGTACGCCGCGATCCTTTAACCTAACTATCGAGCAGCAAGCACATCGTCTGCAACAAAGGCGTTGTGCTTGCGCTCATAGCCAAATTGGCTGGTGGGGCCATGGCCGGGGATGAAGGTCACATCATCCCCCAATGGCCAAAGTTTCGTCGTGATCGCATTAATCAGGTCGGCATGGTTTCCACGCGGGAAATCGGTGCGACCGATCGACCCTTGAAACAGCACATCCCCCACAATCGCCAGACGGCTGGGTTGGTGATGGAAAATGACATGTCCGGGCGTATGGCCGGGGCAATGAATGACATCGAGCGTCAGATTGCCGACAGTCACCGTGTCGCCGTCGACCAGCCAGCGATCAGGCTCAAAACTATGCGCTTCCATGCCATAACGCGCGCCGTCATTGTCGAGCTTCTCAATCCAGAAACGGTCTTCCTCATGCGGGCCTTCAATCTTCAGCCCCAATTCTTGCGCCAACATCCCTGCTTGCCCGCAATGGTCCAGATGACCGTGCGTCACCAATAATTTTTCCAGTTCAACACCCGTTTGTGCGACGGCAGCCTTTAACTTGTCGAGATCACCGCCGGGGTCAACCAGCGCGCCCTTATTCGTTTCGGTGCACCAAAACAGCGTGCAATTCTGCTGCAACGGGGTGACAGGAATGATCGCGGCCTTCAATGGCGGCGCCTTTGCGGGCGTGGATGTGACATGAGACATAGATATTCATGTGCCGCACTCGCGCGGCGGAGGCAAGTGTTCAAAGCCGCCGGCCTGCCCAAACCACCCTACCGATAATAGCGACGGTGGCGCCGTCCACATCTGGCCAACCGGGATAGGCCGGATTATCCGACAGCACTGACAAACGCCCGCTGGGGCCACTAGCCAGCCGTTTGACCATCAAGGCATCATCCAGCCGAATGACGTGAATGCCGTCGCGCAACGGGCCTGCTGCCGCGCGGTTATCAACCATGATGTCATCCCCATGGTTCAACGTGGGCGACATGGAATCGCCCTCCACCTGAATCAAGGAGAGCGTTGCCGGGTCCAAACCCTGCTTACGCAACCATTTTTCATCAAAACCGATTTTACCAGCGAGCGTTTCGCGACCCGGAATTGCACCAGAGCCCGCCGACGCGCCAATCGCAAGCTTGGGGATAAGCCGCATGCCCGTTTTGCTAGTGCCCACGTCCGGCCCACCCAGCACGCTTTCGTCCACACCAAAATATCGTGCCAAAATCCCGCGCTCGGTCTCTGGCAGTTTTTTGGGCGATCCCCGTTTGATAAATTGTTGAATATAGGTCGGATTGCGGCCGACTAGTTTCGACAGGCCAGCAAAATCTTCTGCATTTTCTGCAATCAAGCGCTCCAAAACAGCCCTTGGGTCTTCCCCCATTTTGTTCTCTCCGGTTCGGTTGGAAATTTCCTAGACTTGTAGGATTTATCCTATCACCTTGTTCTATATTTGTTCTTGCCGATTCGGGCAAGCCAATCCGGGTCGACCGTGGAGGAGACATCATGCACATCACGCGCCTTATTGAGCGGTTTCTCCGGGAACAGGACCTGCCACCGACCAAATTCGGGCGCTTGGCAGCTGGCGATCCGCGCCTAGTGCTTGATATCCGCATGGGACGAGAAATCCGACCCGAAATGGAGGTAAAACTTCGCCATTTCATGTCCCATTATGGCCAACACGTCCAAATTCAGGACCGGAAAGCGATATGAGCATGCGGACACAATCGGGCGCCCTCATAAACGCGTTGCGCGCAATCATCCCCACTGATGACATTCGCATATTGCAGGAACGGCCATGGCACAGCCTCACCTTTTCTGGGACGCAAATTGGCCTGTCGGTGCAATATTCGGATGGAACAAGGCATCGCGACATAGAGACGCTATCGCAGCTTTTGTCCGAACATGAATTTGACTTGCCGGGCCAGATCGTCGCCGACATTGGCGTAACGCGGGCGGTTATTGGCAAAGGCGCCCAATGTCTGATCATCGATGCGTTGCTGCTCGACAGCTGACGCACCGCAGAACTTGTGCACCGTCGCCATCGACCGTAAACAGTGTGCATGACCACACAAACCGCACCGACCTTACCCCGCATCGCCCCGGAAGCCATTGCCCCCCGCCTGCAAAGCTATTGGGATGCCCTCAATATGTGGGTGCAGACCAATTATGTCGAATTGGGCATTGCTGTGGCGGCGGCCATTATCGTGTTCATTGGCCTTAGCTGGTTGAAAAGAATCGCCGCAAACATTGCCCGCGCTAGCGAGCACCGCGCGCATTTGAAATCCATCATCGCCCGAACCTTGGCGCGGACGAGCAAATTTTTCCGCGTCATGGTATCGATTGAATTGGTCAACCAGATTGCCAATGCGCCGGCGGCACTGGCGCACTTCATTGATATATTGTTCACGATCGCGATTGTCATTCAAGTCGCCATTTGGCTGCGTGAAATCATCTTGGGCTTGATAGAGCGGCGCGCAGGTGAAGGCGTTCATGAACATGACACGCTGCAAAGCGCGATGGTGTTGATCCGGCTGCTGGTCAGTTTTGCCCTATTTGCCATCGCCGCCATTGTGGTGCTCGACAATCTGGGCGTCAATGTCACGGGTCTCGTGGCCGGTCTTGGCGTTGGCGGCATTGCCATTGGCCTTGCCGCACAAGGCATTTTCTCTGACCTATTTGCGGCTATCTCCATCATTTTCGACAAGCCATTCCGGCGCGGCGACACCGTGTCCTATGACAGCACCGTTGCACGGGTTGAAGTCATCGGCATGAAAAGCACAAGGCTACGCGCGCTGACGGGCGAAGAGAAAATTATTTCCAACAGCAAATTGCTGGAAAAGGAAATCACCAATAACACGATGACCTTGTATCGGCGGGTCACTTTCGTACTCACCCTTGTGTATCAAACACCCCCTGCTCTTGCCCGCCGTGTGCCCGACATTCTGCGCCAAGCAGTTGAAGCGAACAATGCGCAATTCATCCGCGCTGGTTTCAACAATTTTGCTCCAAGCTCGCTCGATTTCCATTTGGTGTTCGATATTGAAAGCGATGATGTGGAAGAGATGTTTCAAGCCCGCCACAATATTGGCATCGCGATTATCGATAGCTTTTCCCGCGAAGGGATCTCTTTTGCCTATCCGACGCAGACGACTTTCACCGCCGCGCCAGATGGCACGATGGTGATGCCTTATGCCGCGCCACCCAAAACAGCCTAGACGCCTTTAAAATGCTGATTCGCCGTTTACAGGTCAAAGCGCCGCTAGCATGCCGTAACGGCAAATAAGCGGGGCTTGTATTGCGCGCTTTAAACCGCCACGATACGTCCAAATTAGGAAGCAGGAGACTCCGTATGACCGCAATTACACCCGCTGAACTCGCAACCAAAGTCGGCCAAAATATTGGCGTATCAGAATGGATTTTGGTGGATCAGGAGATGATCAATAAATTTGCCGATGCAACCGGCGACCATCAGTTCATTCACATCAACGAAGAAATGGCCAAGCAGACGCCGTTCGGTGGCACAATTGCCCACGGCTTTCTGACCTTGTCTTTGTTCCCGGTGATGAGCGCCAAGTCCGACTGCCCCAAGGTTGCGGGCGTCAAAATGGGCGTCAACTATGGTGGCAACAAAACCCGTTTTCTCGCGCCTGTCCGTTCGGGCAAGCGCGTGCGCGGCCATTTCAAATTGCTTGAGCTTGCCGAAAAGCGCCCTGGCCAGTGGCAGCAAACGCTTGAGTTCACTGTCGAGATTGAGGGCGAGGAAAAGCCCGCACTTCAGGCGGAATGGATCAGCCAGTTTTTCGTATAATTTTCATTTTAAGGAACCACTCACATGCGTGACGCAGTAATCGTATCCACCGCCCGTACCGCCATTGGCAAAGCCTATCGCGGCGGGTTCAACGCAACATCGGGCGCAACGCTCGGCAGCTATTCGTTGAAGGCCGCTGTTGCGCGCGCTGGCATCGAAGGCGGCGAAATCGACGACGTTCTCTGGGGTTCCGCGCTGCAGCAGGGCACACAAGGCGGCAACCTTGCACGCCAGGTTGGGCTGCGCGCTGGCCTGCCCGTTTCGGTATCGGGCATGACGATGGATCGTCAATGTTCCTCTGGCCTGATGTCGATTGCGACTGCGGCCAAGCAGATCATCGTCGACAATGTCGATATCATGGCCGCTGGCGGACAAGAATCGATCTCGCTGGTGCAAACGAAGGAAATGCGCGTGCAGCCAGACCGTGAACTGGTCGAAATGCACAATGCCATTTACATGCCGATGCTGCAGACCGCCGAAGTCGTGGCTAAGCGTTACAATATCAGCCGCGATGCGATGGACGAATACGCCCTGCAATCGCAGCAGCGCACCGCCGCTGCACAAGCCGCTGGCTATTTTGATGCGGAAATCGTGCCCGTGACCACGACCATGAACGTCGTGAACAAGGAAACCGGCGAAGTCAGCCAGAAAGAAGTGACCATCGCCAAGGACGAAGGCAATCGCGCAGATACGCAGCTTGCCGGTCTGCAAGCGCTTCAGCCTGTGCTTGGCCCTGACATGACCATCACCGCTGGCAACGCAAGCCAGTTGTCCGACGGTTCATCCGCCTCCATCCTGATGGAAGCAAAATTGGCTGAGAAAAAGGGTCTCAATCCGCTTGGCCGTTATGTCGGTATGGCGGTTGCAGGCACAGAGCCTGACGAAATGGGCATTGGTCCCGTATTTGCAATTCCCAAATTGCTGCAGCGTTTTGGTCTCAAGATGGACGATATCGGCATCTGGGAACTGAACGAAGCATTTGCGGTGCAGGTCCTCTATTGCCGTGACAAATTGGGTATTCCAAACGAACTGCTCAACGTCAATGGCGGGTCAATCTCGATTGGCCATCCTTATGGTATGACGGGCGCACGTTGCACCGGCCACGCCTTGATCGAAGGCAAGCGTCGCGGTGCGAAATATGGTGTTGTTACCATGTGCGTTGGCGGTGGCATGGGCGCCGCTGGCCTCTTCGAAATCTTTTAATCGCAAATAAGGAACAGCCTCATGTCCGCCATTGGTGTTATCGCGACGCTCACCGTTGCCGAAGGCAAGAACGAAGATTTTGAGGCTGTTTTTGCAGAACTGTCTGCGGCGGTTCGGGCTAATGAACCGGGGAATGTATTTTATACGCTCACCCGGTCACGGTCTAACCCGCAAGTTTACAAAGTGCTGGAACAATATGTTGATCAGGACGCGCTGACAGCACATGGCGCCAGCGACTATTTCAAGGCCGCTGGTCCCAAGCTTGGCGCATGCCTCGCGGGCGCACCGGATATTGAATATCTCGACGCTCTTTAAGACTTAAAATCTGTATTAGGCTGGGGACAGGCATCCGTGTGCAAAGCGGAATCCGCCCGGCCGATCCTTTTGCAATAACGCAGGTCCATCAAGGTCAACCCAAGATGCCGTCTGCGCCACCAGAAACGCCGCCTGAATGGCAAGGCTGGTCGACAGCATACAACCAACCATGACGTCCATCTTTGCGCTCTCAGCGGCTTTACAGAGCGCCAGAGCCTCGGTCAGGCCGCCGGCTTTATCGAGTTTGATATTCACGCCCTGATATAATCCGGAGAGGCGCGGGACGTCCGCCGCCACATGGCAGCTTTCGTCCGCGAAAATGGGAAGCGGTGCGGATATGTTGCCAAGCGCGGCGTCTTGTCCCGCGGGCAAGGGCTGCTCAATCATGGCCACGCCCAGCGTTTTGAGGCTTTCTGCTTCCGCCACAATATCCACTGCGCCCCAGCTTTCATTGGCGTCCACAATGATACGCGCACTGGGAGCACCAGCGCGCACGGCCGCGACACGATCTCGATCGGCATCGCCGTTCAATTTCAGTTTCAGCAGCTTATAACCATTGGCCGCCGCGCCGCGCGCATCGGCATGCATCGCATCGGGCGTTCCCAGCGATATGGTGAAGGCCGTCTCCAATGGCACGGGCGGCGATGTCATGCCGATCAATTCCCATAATGCCTGTCCATTCTGTTTCGCCTCCAAATCCCAGAGCGCACAGTCCAGTGCATTCCGCGCCGCGCCAGGTGGTAGTTCGGATTGCAAAAGCACTCGGGCCATGGGGACATTGAAAGCAGCGATTGTGTCCGTGACGCGCGCGATCTGGCGTAGACATTCTTCGGCGGTCTCGCCGAGATAATAAATCGCCGTGCCCTCGCCCTGCCCGATATGCGTGCCATCGCTGACGGCGACTACGATCAAGTCGACAAACTTCTTTGCACCGCGCGCGATGGTAAATTGGCCATCCACCGGCCAGCGTTCGAGTGAGGCGCTAATATGCAAGGTCATCGCTGAAAACCCACAGAAATCCGTGCTTCGCAAAATGCTATTAAGCAGGTCCAAAAAGCGGGCAAGATATCGTCACTCAATTGTGCTTGGCTATCCAGTCTTCCACGATAGGTGCGATTTTTTCGCGCCATTTGCTGCCGTTGAAAATGCCATAATGGCCGACTTCTGGCGCCATGTGATATTTCTTGAATGCCGCAGGCAAGCTTGTCGCAATGTTCAACGCGGCCTTTGTCTGGCCCAATCCGCTAATGTCATCGCGTTCGCCCTCAATCGCCAACAAACCAATATCGGTGATGGCGGCAGGATCAACCAAATGGCCACGATAATTGAATTCGCCCTTGGGCAGCAAATGGCGCTGGAAAACCGTATCGACGGTTTGCAGGTAGAATTCCGCCGTCATATCGCACACCGCGCGATATTCGTCGTAAAATTCCTTGTGCCGATCCGCACTTTCACCATCGCCTTTGACGAGGTCGGAGAACATCGACCAATGGCTCATCATATGATTGCCCAAGTTCATCGACATAAAACCCGAAAGCTGCAGAAAACCGGGGTATACGCGGCGACCAGCGCCCTTGTAATAAGGCGGGACAGTCGCAATCACATTTTGCACGAACCATTCATGCGGACGCTGGGTCGCGTGGTTGTTCACCGCCGTTGGCGCTTCGCGCGTATCGATCGGCCCGCCCATCATTGTCAGCGTGCGCGGACGCAGCGGGTGATCCTTCGCAGCCATAACCGCAGCAGCGGCATAAGCCGGAACCGATGGCTGACAGACGGCCAGCATATGCGCGCCGCGCCCACCGGTGTCTGGGCCAAGAAATTCCAGCCATTCGATGAGATAATCAATATAGGTTTCAAGGTCGAACCCGCCGCCCGTCAACGGCACATCGCGCGCGTCTTTCCAGTCGGTGATGTAAACGTCATGCGTGCCCATCATCCGTTCGACTGTGCCACGCAGTAAGGTAGCAAAATGCCCGGACATAGGCGCACAGATGAGAAGTCGCGGCTTTTCAACACTGCCTTCGTAAACGAAACGCTTCAACTGGCCGAATGGCTTACGCGCAACATTTTCTTCATGAACGCCCAAGGTCTTGCCGTTGATGACCACTTCATTCAATCCAAACGCTGGCTTTCCACGGGGCAAAACCGAATGGGCAAAAACCTCAAGCGCCGAAGCCGCCACCGGGGCCATTCCTCCATAATTGAACGGCGAAGGCAGCGCATTAAGCCATTCAGCCTGTTTTTGCGCAACCCAACCAGCGCCAGCAAGCCAACCGCGTTGAAGGTCATATCCCGTATAAAGCATATTCAGGCCTTTAATTTTCGGAGCGGCAATTCTCTACCACAATCGACTGACAGTTTACGCATTTATTGTGCATTGCACCATAGGAAAAACGTTTACATCCTCCGTAGCGGATTGTTACCCGTCCGGCGCACTGCTAGGCGAGCGCGATGACAAACGATATTTCCGAAGCGCAAGCCATAACAACATCCGAAGTAGCGCCGGCCGCCAAGCCCAAGCTTAACTTTGGCAGTTTGCGCATGATCGGCCACTTTACCATCCGCTATCCGCGCCAGATCATGTTTGCGCTGCTGGCGCTGGTTGCAGCGGCCGCGTCCACGCTTGCCATCCCTTATGGCCTGCGCCTGATCATCGATGAAGGCTTTGTCAAAAATGGCGGGGATCCTGCGCCTTATTTCTATTTGCTGCTCGGCATCGTGGTTATCATTGGCGTTTCGACGGCTTTCCGTTTTTACTTCGTGAGCTGGCTTGGCGAGCGCGTAGTGGGCGATATTCGTGTTGCGGTGCAACAAAATCTATTGCGTTTGGCGCCGCGCTTTTTCGAAGAAAATCGTCCTGGGGAAATTGCCAGCAGAATGACCGCCGATACAGCGATTATCGAACAAATTGTCGGCACCACAGTGTCCGTTGCTTTGCGTAATATCTTTATTGGCGTGGGCGGCGTGTCCTTGCTCTTCGGCCTCGCTCCAAGCCTGACTATATGGTTGCTCGCAGGCATACCGGTCGTCGTCTTACCAATTGTATTTCTGGGACGGCGGCTGGAAAAAGCCTCACGCAAAAGCCAGGACAATGTTGCCAGCGTTGGTACGATCATTTCAGAAGCACTTGGCGCCATCAAAATTGTTCAGGCTTTTGGGCAGGAAGTCCGCGAAGGCGTGCGATTTGCTGATGCTGTCGAAGGCACGTTCAATGCCGCGAAAAAACGTATCCGGTTGCGGGCGTTTCTCACCGCGCTCGTCATGGCTTTGATATTCGGCGGTATCACATTGCTGGTTTGGGAAGGCACGGACCAAGTTAAGGAAGGTATCATATCCTCGGGAACATTGTTCGCGGTCGTCTTGTATGGGGCATTGGTAGCCGGGTCATTTGGCGCGCTGACGGAAGTCTATGGCGACCTTGTGCGCGCCTCCGGCGCTGCGTCGCGGCTCGCCGAATTGCTGAACGAAATGCCCGAAATTGCACCGCCCGCTAACCCCGTCGTCATGCCGCCCGCGCGCGGGCAGTTGGAATTCCAACATGTCCGCTTCCGTTATCCCACGCGGCCTGAGGTCGCGGCGCTTGATGATTTCAGCTTGAAAGTATCGCCGGGGGAAACCGTTGCGGTTGTAGGTCCTTCAGGTGCGGGCAAATCAACTTTATTCCAACTGGCAGAACGTTTTTACGACCCCGAAATTGGCACCGTGCGCATTGATGGTGTTGCGCTGACCAGCGCGGACCCCGCAGAATTCCGACGCCGTATATCGTTGGTGCCGCAGGACACTGTGTTGTTCGCGGCCTCCGCGCGCGACAATTTGCGTTATGGACAATGGGATGCCAGCGACGCGGCGATCTGGGCGGCGGCGGAAAAGGCCAATGCGGCAGGCTTTTTGCGTGAACTGCCGGAGGGTCTGGAAACCTATTTGGGCGAAGGCGGCGCGCGCCTTTCCGGTGGTCAACGCCAGCGTTTGGCGATTGCCCGCGCTTTGTTGCGCGATTCGCCAATCTTGTTGCTCGATGAGGCCACAAGCGCGTTGGACGCCGAAAGTGAGAAGCTCGTTCAGGACGCGCTGGAGCGCCTGATGGTGAACCGCACCACAATTGTGATTGCACACCGGCTCGCGACAGTGCGTTCTGCCGACCGGATCATTGTAATGGACCAAGGCAAAATTGTTGAAGAGGGCAATCATGCGACGCTGAGCGCCGCGGGCGGACTATATTCCCGCCTGGCCAGCCTGCAATTCGATGCTTAAAAAGATGCATGCATCCGTTTCGACGATTTAAGCAATAATATCAGGTATCAATTGGTCCTCCAGACGCATGATACGGTCCTTCAAAACCAGCTTTTTCTTTTTCAGACGGGCGATTTGAAGTTGGTCGACCAACGTCTGAGCCGAAAGCGCCCGGATGGAATCGTCGAGATCCCGATGCTCAATCTTCAGTTGTTCCAGTTGCTGCTGATAGCCATCGTCGTTCATACACCTTTCTAAACAGACTGGGACGAACAAGTCATCGTTAAAAATGGGCGCTGGGGCGAGAGCGAATCTTTGTCAGCGACCGGACGATCATTATCGACAAGACTCCTGTCAGTATTCGTGATTTACTTCTTGGGTTGGAGAGACGAGTCTCAGATTGAAGGAGAATGATGTGCATAATAATCATCTGTCCGCGCTTCGTAACAAGCATGCCAAACTCGAACAAAAGCTGGAGCGTGAAGAAAATAGACCGTTCCCCGACAGCAGAACCATTCTCAATCTAAAAAAGCAAAAGTTACATCTTAAAGACGTTATACTGCATGAATCGGCTTTAACTGGTTGACTACGAATAATTTGATACGGGGTATCGCTTGCCCCTTCGGTCTCTGCTAAGTGCAGCCTATGGAAAGCGCTACACGTTCTGCCCGTAATATCCTGACTGGTCTGCACGAGGTGATGGCCTCGAAGAACCATGCTCAGGGTAAGCTGAATCATGTAGTCAACATTATCGGTGAAGCGCTTTCGAGCGAGGTGTGCTCAATTTACTTATTGCGCGATGGCGCACTTGAGTTGTTTGCCACGCGCGGGTTGAACCAAGCTGCCGTGCACATTACGCGCTTGGGCCTAGGCGAGGGTCTCGTTGGAACAATTGCTGAGAATGTCGAAACGCTGAACCTGGATCAGGCGGCAGCACATCCGAATTTCCGGTACGTTCCTGAAACGGGTGAAGAGCGCTTTCATAGCTTTGCTGGTGTGCCTATTGTCCGGTCCGAACGGGCCGTCGGCGTACTCGCGGTCCAGCATGTTGAGCCGCGTAAATATGAAGAGGTCGAAATTGAGGCACTTCAGACCGTCGCCATGGTGTTATCAGAACTCATTGCCAACGCCGGCTTAATTGACGAACCAAGCACCCGAGGCGGCAATGACACGGGCACGATTAGCCTCACAGGATTGCCGCTTGTTAAGGGCGCAGCGGCTGGCGTAGCTATTTTTCACCAGCCGAATGTCCGCATTGAGCACACGGTTGCAGAGGATATCGAAGCCGAACGCCAGCGTGTGTACTCCGCCTTCGATAAAATGCGTGAGCAAATCGACCGCATGACGAGCCAGATAGAGTTTGGCACAGGCGGCGAACATGAAGAGGTCATCGCGACATACAAAATGTTCGCATATGATGAGGGCTGGAGCCGCCGGATCAACGAAGCCATTGACAGTGGCCTAACCGCAGAAGCAGCCATTGAACGCGTTCAGCAACGTACGCGCATGCGTATGCGGCAGATCGACGACGCGCTCCTTGCCGATCGCATGCATGATTTGGAGGATCTGTCGAACCGTTTGCTGCGCATCGTTTCCGGGCAAATGAGTACCGCGGCGCAGCTTGGGCTCAAAAAAGATTCCATCCTGATCGCGCGCAATTTGGGTCCCGCAGAACTTCTGGAATATGACAAAAGGCGCCTGCGCGGTGTGGTACTAGAGGAAGGCTCGTTGACCGCGCATGTGGTGATCGTGGCCCGTGCCATGGGTATTCCGGTTCTTGGCCGCGTTCGCGGCATTCGCCACAAGGTACGCGACGGCGATATGCTGTTGCTGAACGCTGACGACAAAAGCGTTATCGTGCGCCCGTCGTCTGTGGCAGAAGAAATATTTCAACATGATCTTGTTGATCGGCAGAAGAAAAAGGCGCGCTATGCCGCGATGCGCGATGAAGCATCCGTCACTAAAGATGGAGTGCCCGTTACGCTGATGATGAACGCCGGCTTGCGCGATGACATGTCGGCTTTGGCGACCACTGGTGCAGAAGGCGTCGGCCTTTTCCGAACAGAATTCCAGTTTCTGATTTCGGCAACCTTGCCGCAACGTGAGCGGCAGCAGCGTTTTTACCGCGATGTTTTAGATGCCGCCGGCGACAAGCCAGTCATTTTCCGTACTCTGGATATCGGCGGCGACAAGGCGCTACCCTATCTTAAGGACGAAACGAACGAGGAGGAAAACCCTGCATTGGGCTGGCGTGCACTGCGGCTGTCGCTCGATCACGCGGGATTAATGAAGGCGCAGGCGCGCGCGTTGATTGAGGCGGCGGCCGGTCGCACTTTGAACGTCATGTTCCCTATGGTCTCCGAACCATGGGAGTTTGATGCCGCGAAGGCCATTTTTGAAGGCCAGATTGAATTTTTAGGGCGGCAGAAAAAGATACTACCCAACAAAATACGTTATGGAGCAATGCTTGAGGTCCCAGCTCTGGCCGAGACGCTCGACATCCTTCTGCCCAAGATTAACTTTCTCTCCATCGGTACCAACGACCTGACCCAGTTCCTTTTTGCTGCAGACCGCGCTGATCCCCGCTTGGCAGAACGCTACGACTGGCTGAGCCCTGCTATTCTGCGGTTCATTCGGCGGGTCGTTAAGGCTACCGAGGGCCACGACGTCGACGTCGCTGTGTGCGGGGAAATGGGTGGTCGGACACTTGAGGCGCTTGCCCTCATGGGCGTCGGCATTGGTAGATTATCGATCACACCAGCAGCCGTGGGGCCCATCAAGGCCATGATCCGTTCCGCCAACCATTTTGATATTCGTGCAAAAATGGAAGAGTTGCTCAATAATCCTTCAGAGAATTTGCGCGAGGAATTGACAAGTTGGGCAATCAGTCAAGGCATAGAAATCGGATAAATCAATACACCTTAATCATTTGATTATCCGCAATTAACATTGACATTATTCAATTGGCGCTCATTATCCGCGCAACTGCACGCAGATGTTGGGGAGCGGGTCGTGGAGATTGCAGTGGACGAAATGTCTTTTGTGGAAACGGAGCCTATGACTGTAGGTGAAGAACTCAAGGCCGCGCGTGCACGAATGGGCATGACCCTGTCTGAGCTTGCCGCCACGACACGCGTGCCCATGCGACATTTGGAATCCATTGAGCAATCCGAATTCAGTGCGTTACCGGGACAAACATATACTGTCGGTTTTGTTCGATCTTACGCCCGCGCGCTTGCTCTAGACGAGGTTGCGATCGTGAACGCGTTACGCGCGGAATTATCTAGCGGCGGGCATGAAAGATATGAGGCACCGCTCCAGAATTACGACCCAACCGACCCCGCACGTGTTCCTTCCAAGACTTTGGCGTGGACGGCTGCAGCACTTGCGGCGCTGCTTCTGGCCGGTTATTTGATTTTCAGGAGCTACGCATTAACGCCAACCGCAATGCCGCAAACGCCAACGTCAGTAGCAATAACAGCGCCGACACCAACCGCGGCCAATCCTGTGGCCACTGTGAACGATGAAAAATCCGCTGAGAATGCCGGTATGAACGAACAAGCTCCTCAGCCCCCCGCAACTTTGGCAGCCACCCCAAATCCGTGAGCCCTATCATTACGGACCGATATCCCGATTTATTTCAACTTTTTTACACCCAAAGGCCGCGTTGGCCTTTATCGCGGGATTAGAGTAAGCTATACCCGTCCCTAGAGCTTAGTAAGGGGAAGTAACCCAATGTATTTTCGGCGCATTATCCTTGGCAGCGCAGCTATCGCACTCAGCGTCCCCGCAATTGCACAAGACGCCAATATCGATGGAAGAGTTGGCAAACTTGAGAAGGAAATGCGGGCGGTTCAGCGCCAGGTGTTTCCCAATGGCGCCGGCAAATTTATCGAGCCTGATATCCAGTCACCCACAGCGACAAGCACGACGACCAGTTCGACCACTGCAACGGTCGATCTGACTGCGCGTGTAGATGCGTTAGAGGCGCAGCTTGCGGCCCTGACCGGGCAGGTTGAATTGCAAGGCAATAATATGCGCGGGCTTGA
Source organism: Sphingomonadales bacterium (assembly GCA_027488785.1). Lineage (GTDB taxonomy): Bacteria > Pseudomonadota > Alphaproteobacteria > Sphingomonadales > Sphingomonadaceae > Sphingorhabdus_B. The sequence continues at coordinate 62,398 of JAIYAY010000004.1, forward strand.
AGGCAGACTAAAGGCCATCGAAGCACAACTGGCAGCCCGCGCCGCATCGCCCGTTGAAACAATTGTGCCAAACGCAACGCCAGCAGCGGCAGCGCCGAAATCCAAAAGCGGCGGCGTTCCGACAAAGCCTGTTACAAACGCTAAGCCAAACCCAGCCCGCGTCGCCGCCGTTGCCGCAATCGAACGCCCTGCAAGTGGCGATGCGTTCGAAGATGGCTACAATTATGGCTTCCGCTTATGGGAGGCCAAATTCTATCCAGAATCCCAAGCAATACTTGAAGAAATCGTAGCGAAATTTCCAAAACACAAACGCGCCAGCTATGCTCGCAATTTGCTGGGCCGGGCATGGTTGGATGACAAAAAACCAGCCACCGCTGTGAAGGTATTTTACGAAAATTATAAAGCCGACCCACGTGGTGACCGCGCGCCAGATAGCTTACTTTTCTTGGGATCTGCTTTAACCGACCTTGGAAAGACGGCTGAGGCATGCGAAGCCTTTGGCGAGTTGACAAAGGCCTATCCTGATGCGGCAACCGGCCGCTTGGCCGATCGCCTTACTTCAAGCAAAACAAGGGCGAAGTGCAAGTAACGCTGAAGCCGGTCGTTCTCGACCGTTTTAGGGCTGCACTTTGCAGGCTCGACTGTGCCGATGATCGCTTATTATGCGCCGTATCTGGTGGCCCAGATAGCCTTGCCCTTTTGCTGTTGGCACAACAAATTTTGCCCGGCAAATTGGTTGCCGCAACGGTAGACCATCAATTGCGATCCGAGTCCGCCAACGAAGCGCAGGTTGTAGAAAAAATCTGCCACGACCTTGGCGTGCCGCATATCATTTTGACACCCGAAGCGAAGATAGCAGGCAATCTCCAATCGTCGGCGCGCACAGCCCGTTACGCCTTACTGGAACGTGCAGCCGATGAACAAAACTGCCAACACATTGCCACAGCGCATCATGCCGATGACCAATTGGAAACCCTGCTGATGCGATTGGCGCGCGGCAGCGGCGTCGATGGGTTGTCCGGCATTCGCGCACGCAATGGACGAGTGGTCCGGCCGCTTTTGGAATTCACAAAGGCGGAGCTTATCGAGATCTGTTCCAGCGCGGGCATTCAATCGGTAAATGACCCCAGTAACGCAAACATCGATTTTGATCGGGTCGCAATGCGGCGCTGGTTAGCCAGCACGCAACATCCATTTCCCGCAAACCGCGCGCTGCGTTCGGCAAGCGCATTGGCCGACGCATCCGATGCACTGGTCTGGATGACGGACACGCTGGCCTTACAGAGGATACGCCAAGAACATGACGTTATCATCTGTAAAGCTAGTGACCTGCCTAGTGAATTGAAACGGCGCCTTTTAATCCGCTGCCTCAGGACGATGGACGCCAATTTAGCTCCGCGTGGTGGCGCAATCGACCGCTTGTTAACCGACCTAGAAAATGCGCGGACCGCGATGATCGGCAATATCAAATGCCTAGGCGGAGCTGATTGGCAGTTTTTCAAAGCGCCGCCTCGGCGTGGCTAAGAAAAACAGCCTGCAATTTTCCCAATCCCTATATTGTCATTCACGCATTCGACCCTACATTAGCTGCGTATCTCCGCGTATTGAGTGCGGGCACAGAGTAAGGCAGTGATGATGAACGACGAACAAGGACCAAAAAGCAACCCGATGCTTCGCAACTTAGCCATTTGGTCCGCCATCATTGTGGCGCTTTTGCTCGTCGCCTCCATATTCGGCGGTTCGTCAGAATCTGCGAAGGGCATCAGTTATTCATCGTTCCGCGACAAGGTTGAGGCAGGCGAAGTAAAATCCGTTGCGATTGCGCCCGAGCGTATCAGTGGCAAGCTGCAAAATGACGAAGCATTTGTCACCGTCCCAATTCCTGGCGACAATAGCCTATATCCTTTGCTTGATGAGAAAGGCGTCGATGTTCAAGGCAAGGCCGAAGAACAACCGAGCCTCATTCTGATCCTTTTGTATCAAGCGCTGCCGTTCTTGCTTATCCTTGGGATCGCATTCTTCGTTTTGCGGCAAATGCAAAAAGGCGGCGGCGCGGGTGGAGCCATGGGCTTTGGCAAGTCGAAGGCAAAGTTGCTAACTGAAAAGCATGGCAAGGTAACGTTCGATGATGTCGCCGGCATTGACGAGGCTCGTGAAGAGCTTCAGGAAATCGTCGAATTTTTGAAAGACCCACAAAAGTTCAGCCGCCTTGGTGGTAAAATTCCCAAGGGCGCATTGCTTGTTGGTTCACCAGGTACCGGTAAGACTTTGCTCGCACGCGCAATTGCTGGCGAGGCTGGCGTACCGTTCTTCTCAATCTCTGGTTCTGACTTTGTCGAAATGTTTGTGGGTGTTGGTGCAAGCCGCGTACGCGACATGTTTGAGCAAGCAAAGAAAAATGCACCTTGCATCGTCTTCATCGATGAAATCGACGCAGTGGGCCGCAGCCGTGGCGCTGGCCTTGGCAATCAAAATGATGAGCGCGAACAGACGTTGAACCAACTGTTGGTCGAAATGGACGGCTTTGAGGCTAATGAAGGCATCATCATCGTTGCAGCGACCAACCGCCCTGATGTCTTAGATCCAGCATTGCTGCGTCCCGGTCGCTTCGACCGTCAGGTTGTTGTGCCGCGCCCGGATATTGATGGGCGCGTCAAGATCCTCGCTGTACACATGAAGAAAGTGCCTTTGGCACCCGATGTCGATGGCAGAGTTATCGCGCGCGGAACGCCCGGTTTCTCGGGTGCTGACCTTGCCAACCTTGTGAACGAAGCTGCCTTGCTTGCCGCACGTCGTGGCAAACGATTAGTCGCTATGCAAGAATTCGAGGATGCCAAAGACAAGGTTATGATGGGCACCGAACGCAAGTCGATGGTCATGACCGAAGATGAAAAGAAAATGACGGCCTATCATGAGGCTGGCCATGCAATCGTATCGATCTATGAAGCCGCATCTGACCCGATTCACAAGGCAACGATCATTCCCCGTGGCCGCGCCTTGGGCATGGTCATGCGCCTGCCAGAGCGAGATAATTACAGCTATCATCGCGATAAAATGCACGCCAACCTATCCGTTTCCATGGGCGGACGTGTGGCGGAAGAATTGATCTTCGGCTATGACAAGGTCAGTTCAGGCGCATCCAGCGATATCCAATATGCAACCAGTCTGGCGCGCGACATGGTCACCCAATGGGGCATGTCGGATGCGATGGGCCCGCTGCAATATGAAGAGCGTCAAGAAGGCTATCTTGGCTACGGCATGTCGCAGCGTTCGGCTATGTCGGATGAAACAGCACGAAAGATTGATGCCGAAATCCGCAAGTTGGTTGAAGGCGGGCATAAGCGGGCGACCGAGTTACTGACGACGCATAACGAACAATTACACCTGCTGGCCAACGCACTTCTGGAATTTGAAACGCTTTCGGGTGACGAAATCAAACAACTTTTGGAATCTGGTAAATTCGAACGCGACGACGGCAAGGTCGTTAAGCCTTCATCCATTCCAACAGTAGGTACAGCCATACCAAAGGCGGGACGCGGCAAGTCTGCATCCGTCGGAGGCGCAACGCCACAAGGCGCTTAGTTTTCAGCTTTTATTCGCGGCCTCAACGCACTATCCCTTATGGAGAGAGAGTTGAGGTCGGAAAATGAAATTTGACGTTCTTGTGGTAATGGGAGCCCTGTTGTGCGCCGTTCCTGCAAACGCCATGGACGCTGAGACCTTTTTTGTGAAAGCTGTCGCATTACAAAAAAAGGGTATGGGCGCCGTCTTTGCAAAAGACCTGAAGCCCATGATCCGCGTTTTCGAAGAAGCAGCGAAGTCAGTCAAAGCCGAAAATGAAGCCGCGCGCGCCGCAGGATCCCCTTTATTCTGCGCGCCCAAGAAATACCGCCTGAACGCAGAGCAGTTCATTGGCGAATTTAGTCGCATCCCCAAAGAACGCAGGCAAACCCAGTCCGTTCGTGATGCGTGGCGCGAAATAGTGATCCGCCGCTTTCCCTGCTAAAGGGACAGATCAAAATGAGGTACAGGCAATTGCGCAGTTCAGTAAGCTTGCTGATATCGAGCCAAATTTGGGCGTGGAAGATATAACACTATATATGCTCTCAAGTAACGCCAAGGGTGACGACGAGAACGGCAAATAGGGTAAGCGCCGTAATCGCAAAAACAGACAGCAAGCACATACGCCAGAATGCACCAAGTCGCGATGTCTGATACGCCCCTCGCAACTGCTGATACATGTGGATGGGCGGATAAAAGGTAAGCAGCAATCCGCCTATGACCTCTGTCTGCGGAAAACTCATGAGCAACGCGCAAATCACACCCAATTGCATAATGAACGTTAGCGAATAGGTCACAAATACGGCATGGTCGAACATCTTATATTGCCTGCGCCAGAAAAAAAGCAGCCAAACAAAGGGAACCGAAATAGGAATTAAAGCCCAACTATATTTATATGCATTGGACTGCATTTTGTAGAGCAGCAATTGCGGGTTCTTAGTCGCGGTTTCAGCCGCTTTTTTTAGTGCTGAGGCACCTGGAAAGTCGCTGTCAGAGAGGCTTGGGCTGTCAGCATTTCCATTACCCTTGCCAAATGTGCTGGCCGCCGTTCCCATAAACCGCAAACCGAGCTTATCGGAGTTAAGTTCTTCCTCAAGTGCGGCGGTTGGCTTGCCCGCTTTACGCGCCTCAACAATTTCGTTTTCCAAACGCGCAATTTTTGCTTGCAGTTGTTGCTGTTCCCGCCCGAAATCGGGGCTATCAATGGTCGCCTGAATGGATCCGCGATCTGCACCGCTAACGCTCGCATCATCTGGCACCAGCTGGTTTACTACTGCAAAGGTAAGGAAAACAGTAAACAGAAACAACGCCAGTGGAGATACAAATTTCGCCCGTTCACCATGGGCATAACGGCGCGTCAATTCACCAGGATTCCAAAACAATAGCGGCAAGGTCCGCCAAATCTTGCCATCGAAGTGCAGCACGCTGTGTAAAATATCATGCAAAAACGCGCCAATCGTCCTGTTAACAGACGCCTTTTGTCCGCAGGCATGGCAATGCGCCCCAAGCAGATTAGTGCCGCAATTCAGACATGATCCCAATTGGGCACGTCCCTCGCCTGCTGACGGTTCTACCACCTGGGCGACTACCACCCCGGTGACGATATCTGCTGCTCCCGCCAAATCCCCGCTCATACTAGTTTCTTATCAGCAGGATAGGCGAAAGCCAAAAGAAAAGGCCCGGACAAGCCGGGCCTGATTCATTCCACGATAACTGGGATTTTACCGGTCGTAATCGCGCTGCATGCCTGCCCCGCGGGCTGGGGCAGCGGCGGTCAAACGCAGGGCTTCGGCGGACAGGCTGATGGAACCGACTTCATCTGCTTCTTCATCCTCGTCAACCTGCACCTTCTGAAGCGACTGCACGAGGCCTTCTTTCAGCTGATCAGGGCGAACCGTTTCCTCAGCGATTTCGCGCAAAGCAACGACTGGATTTTTATCCCGATCACGATCAATGGTCAGTTCAGCGCCACCAGAGATTTCACGCGCACGCTCGGCGGCGAGTAATACAAGGTCGAACCGATTGGTGATCTTGTCGATGCAATCTTCAACAGTAACGCGTGCCATATTGGCTCCTGATTCTTCGTATTTTTCGGAAAGTTGCCCGCGCCTAGAGATAATAGGCCAAAATGTCAATGAAAAGGGCGGGTCGCTTGCCGCGCGCTGCGCAAAGCGGTATTGCTAGCAACATGACAGTGCAACCAGGCAAGCCCGGTTTCCCCGGAACGCACTTTCAGGTCGCGGGCCATGACTTACACTTAGTTCATAAGCCGCAGGATCGACTCAACGCCCTTTTGCAACTCATCGCAGGGGCGCAAAAATCGATACAGATGTTTTTCTACATGTTTTGTGCCGATGAAACCGGTCGACAAGTGCGCGACGCGCTCATTGCAGCGGCGACACGCGGCGTACATGTACAATTGATTATAGACAGTTTTGGATCAACGCAGGTGAGCAATCGATTCTTCGACGCTTTGCTTGAAGCTGGCGGCGATTATCACAGTTTCAGCACCCGCAAGGGCCTTGGTTACCTCATCCGCAATCATCAAAAGATGCTGATTATCGACGGCGCACATGCGCTTGTAGGTGGTTTCAATATCGCCGATGCCTATTTCGGGCGCGCAGGCGGTGATAGCTGGGAAGATCTCGGCATGATCGTGTCTGGCCCGCAGGCGCAACGGCTGAGCGATTATTTCAAAGATATGGCGCAAGCGTCGAATGACGGCGACGTCAGCTTCCGGCAGATCCGCAATATCATTCGTCAATGGCGACCGGGCATTGGTCAAGTGCAATGGCTACTGGGTGGGCCAACCAACCGAATTTCGCCATGGGCGCTCACCTTCAAGCGATCATTGGATACGGGCAAGAGATTTGACATTGTTTCCGCCTATTTTTCGCCGTCCCAATCCATATTGCGTCGCCTGGCAAAGACCGCGAAACGCAACAAAGGATCCCGCCTCATATTGGCTGGCAAGACCGATAATGGGGCAACGATTTCTGCCGCACGCGTACTTTATCGCTATCTGATACGTCGCAAAACTGGGATTTACGAATATCAACCACATCCGCTTCATATGAAGCTAATGGTCATTGATGACATGGTCTATATCGGTTCAGCCAATCTGGATGTCCGCAGCATGTTCATCAATTTAGAGATTATGGTGCGCATCAAGGATACGGCGCTAGCGCTGCATATGCGCGCACTGATTGACGGGCTTGCCTCTCAGTCAGAAGAGCAGACACGGATTTTGTTAAAGAGGCGGGACACCATTTGGAGCCGGATTAAGTCCGGCCTTGCCTATTTTCTGGTTAATACAGTCGATTATACGATTGGTCGCCGGATCAAATTCCGCCTGATCCGCAACCCTTAGGGTCCGGACCCATGTTCCCTAACAATCTGTTCCCCCCAGCTTGCAATATATTATGTATCGGCCCTATGCAGCCATATGGCAAAGCTAAGCGACGGCACTATTTCGGTTATTTTTGTGGCACAGCGCACGGAACTAGACGCCGATGGTTACGCAAGGGCCGCTGCCATGATGGATGAACTTGCTGCGCAGCAAGATGGTTATATAGGCATAGATTCGGTGCGTGGCGCAGATGGACTTGGCATCACCGTAAGCTATTGGGCGGACGAAACACGCGCAAAAGCGTGGCGCGATCATCCCGATCACGTCGCAATGCGCGACGCGGGCCGGAACCTATGGTATTTGGATTACAGCCTGCATGTGGCGCAAGTGATGCGCAGTTATGATTGGAAGAAGCCATGAGCGCGGTTCAAACAATTCCCAGTAGCCGTGTTGTCGTGTTATTCCTCGTGATGCTCGTTGCCGCGGCTGGCAATACCGCAATGCAGTCGGCGCTTCCCGCGATCGCCAGCGAATTGGATATGCCGGACGTATGGGTCAGTCTGGCCTTTAGCTGGTCTGCGTTATTATGGGTTATTACTGCTCCCAAATGGGCACGCCTGTCGGATCGCCGAGGCCGTAAGCAACTGATGAGCGTTGGCGTGATCGGCTTCGCTGCATCAATGGGCTTGTGCGGATTGGTACTCTGGCTTGGGCTGGCGGGCCTCATAGGCCCCGTTGTGACGTTTATTCTGTTTGCGTTGTTTCGCAGCCTTTACGGTGGTTTTGGCTCGGCTGCGCCACCCGCTGTGCAGGCCTATGTCGCGGCACGAACCGAACGCGCCGAGCGCACCAAGGCACTATCAATGCTGGCATCATCGTTTGGCGTTGGCACTGTGATTGGCCCTGCAACCGCGCATTATTTCCTGTTCCCGCCGTTTGGCTTGGCCGGACCACTCATCATGTTTGCTGCCTTTGGGGTGGCTGTATTGATTGCGTTACATGTTCAATTACCCAATGATACACCGCGGTTTGAGGCACGCGGCGCCATTGCAGCTTACCCAAATTCTGCTTCCATGAATTCGCCGGATGCTGAAGAAGTTGATGGTGATGCTTTGGGGTCAGTGTTGCCTACCAGCGAGGTCCGTCTGCCATGGCGCGATGAACGCATGGCACCCTGGCTGATTGCAGGTCTGATCGGTGGCCATGCGCAGGCAATCATTTTGGGTGTGGTGGGTTTTCTCGTGCGTGATCGGCTCGGCTTGCATGATCGTCCGTGGGAGGCCGTGCAAGCCGGCGGCTCAGTTATGCTCATAGGCGCAATGGCGACCTTGTTGGCTCAGTGGGGCCTCATCCCTATGCTCTCACTTGCTGCAAGAAGTTCCGTACTCTTGGGTGCGATTCTTGCGTTACTAGGCACTATCTTAACAGGCGTCAGCCATGATTTTTATGGCATTAGCACTGGCTTTGCTATTGCCTCGCTTGGCTTTGGGCTGTTCCGCCCGGGCTTTACCGCAGGCGCATCCTTGGCGGTCCATCGGCATGAACAAGGGGACGTTGCGGGCAAAATCGCATCGATCAACGGTGCAGCCTATATTGTCGCTCCTGCAGTTGGCGTCGCGTTGTTCAATTTCTGGGAACCCGCCACATTCATCCTGATCTCTGCGTCGCTGTTGTTCCTGATCATTTGGGGACGGCGCGCATTGATAGTACCGGAAATATAGGGTCCGGAACCGCCGACGGCTATCATCATTCTGGGTGCGATAAAGCCGATACCGAATTTGGATAAAAAAAGGGCCGACCGAAGTCGACCCTGAAAAAGTCTTTAGGAGAGGATGCCTATAAGGCTTTTCCTGTATAGTTAGGGTTTATTTTTTGTGCAAGTGCGAACACTGCAATAGCTGTTGCAAATGATGCAACTGATATTTATAAGTTTAAGCTGAATTTCGCGACATTTATACGATTGCGGGATCATAATTTTTTTGTTGCAGTGCGACAAAATTAGGAGACGACATGCGCAGATTGCCCCCCTTACGCTCACTGGAAGCTTTTTTACGCGTCGCTAAACTCGGTTCCGCAAAAGCGGCCGCGAGCGAACTCGCATTATCTCCACCTGCGCTAAGCCGTCGCATCAAGGCGCTGGAAGACTTTATCGGCAAATCCCTGTTTGACCGCCGCGCACAAGCGATGGTCATTAATGCGGATGGTGAGGCACTTCTGGCGGCCGTTGAACCAGCGATGGACGCAATGGCTGAGGCGGTTGACGAGCTGGCTGGCCGTGGCGGAGAATATCGATTGCGTTTGGGTCTCTTGCCACTTTTTGGCTCGCAAAGGCTTATTCCGCGCTTACCGGAACTGCGTAAGGCGTTTCCAAAGCTTCATATCGATGTGGACACATCTGGCCATGCCGAAAATCTGCTGGGTGATGTCGTCGACGCCGCCATCATCATCTCAGCAGACGTCGACCCCAAGCTTTACAGTGTCCGGTTAGACCGCAACCTTGTTTACGCCATAGCCTCTGAAAAATGGGCGAATGAGCATAATGTCGAAAAGCCTGAGGACCTCGCAAAGCATACCGTCATGGTTCACAGTGACATGCCTATGATATTTGACGCATGGCGACAGGCCATGGGGGTTCCCCGCCTGAAGCCCGCGGCGATCGATAGCCTGGATAGTGGCGCATTGATGCTGGAGGCGGCCGCAAATGGTCTTGGCGTTGCTATCATGCACGGAAGCCACTTCTCCGACGCGCGCGACCCGCGGCTCACACGGCTTTTCAATACAGAAGTAGAAAGCCCCTATAGCTATTACTTCGTGTGCCGCCCACGTGCGCTAAAACAAAGAGCTGTGAAAATCTTTCATGACTGGTTGTTGAAGTCAGGCGTATAAATGCGCGCGTTCCCTTAACAGCTGTTCGTGACCGTAAACGCGTTTCTGGCTCTCCCAGCCCGTTTAGCACGGAATTGATTTGTACTTCCGGACTGGCAACCTTCATCATCAACCGATGGAGATGGAGCGAAGTACTTGACCCAGTCGGCGGTGGACGTCATTGCAGGTGCATGACTCAAGACGTAGCCGACATGAATTTTGAAACCGCGCTGCGGGCGCTAGAAGACATCGTCCATAAGTTGGAAAGCGGTGAAGCGCCGCTCGATGAGTCCATAGCGCTGTACGAACGCGGCAACGCGTTGCGGGCCTTGTGCCAACAGCGGCTCGATGCGGCGAAGGCGCGTATTGAGGCTATTGTGCAAGGGCCTGACGGCACGCCAATGGGTACAACAGCATTCGATGCCGGATGAGCACCATGGCTGCGCAACCATCCTTGTTACAGGACTCACTCGCACAAATTGCAGCGGACATTGATCACGAATTTGACACGCTTCTAACGCTGCCTGGAGACCCAAGGGACCGCCTATATTCCGCCATGCGCCACGCCGCGATTGGCGGCGGCAAGCGACTCCGTCCGTTGCTTGTGACCGCAACTGCTGCTCTGTTCCATGTGGAGCGTGCGGTTGCATTGCGCGTTGGCACGGCTGTCGAAGCCATTCATGTTTACTCTTTGGTGCATGACGATTTGCCCTGTATGGATGATGACGACATGCGACGGGGCAAGCCGACAGTGCACCGGGCGTTTGATGAGGCAACCGCAGTTTTGGCCGGTGATTCCCTGCATGCTTTGGCATTCGAAATACTTGCGAGTTCGCAAACTCATAGTGACCCGTTTGTGCGCGGTGAACTGATCGCAACACTGGCATTAGCAAGCGGACCTGAAGGCATGGCCGGCGGGCAAATGATGGATATCGAGGCCGAGAAATCGGTTGTTGATTTGCAAACCGTCATGCGCCTGCAAGCGCTAAAGACAGGCGCTCTTATTGCTGCCAGCGTCGAAATGGGAGCAATATTGGGGCATATCCCCGCCGAAGGCCGGGCAAATTTGCGAGGATATGCCCGCGATATTGGCCTCGCCTTTCAGATTGCCGATGACATCATGGATGTTGAAGGTGATCCGGAACTGGCTGGCAAAGCACTTCAAAAGGACGCAGCGGCCAATAAAGGCACATTTGTATCTCTGATGGGCCTCGAACGCGCCAAGCAGCAAGCGGAAATGCTTGTGCAGCAGGCCAATGAACACCTGTCAAATTATGGTGCCGAAGCCGATCTTTTGCGCGCCATTGCAAATTATATCACCGAAAGGGATCGCTGAATGACACACCGGATTGGCGTATATCCCGGCACATTTGACCCCATCACCTTGGGCCATATGGACATCATCCGCCGCGGCGCGAAGCTGGTGGATGAATTGATTATCGGCGTAACAACAAACGCGGCCAAATCCCCCATGTTTTCCGACGATGAACGGATTGCAATGGTCAAGCGGGAAGTCGCCAGCATCGGTTCGGCACATATTCGCGTTGTCGGGTTCAATTCGCTGCTTATGGATTTTGCCGAAGTGCAAGGTGCCAGCACCGTCATTCGCGGCATTCGCGGCGTTACGGATTTCGAATATGAATATCAGCTCACTGGCATGAACCGCCAGTTGAACGACCGCGTCGAAACAGTGTTTTTAATGGCCGATGTATCGCTCCAACCCATTGCCTCGCGACTTGTGAAGGAAATTGCGATTTATGGCGGCGAAATTGGAAAATTTGTGACACCCGCTATTCGAGCAGAGGTCGTTGCGCGCGTACAAAAGTTGGGCAAAAAAGACAGTTAAACACTAAATTGTTTTGCGTCGCTTGCGTTCCACAGATTTTGGGGATGGTGGTAGTTCAAGATATTCCTCCGGTACATAAATGGCATAGGTCGCCAGCCGGATTTCACGCACGAACTGGAACAGGCATGCCGACAACAACGCCAGCGCCAGCATAAACAACGCCACAGCGACCCAAGCAGCATGCGTGTTGGTAAGCCCTAACACAAATAGCGCGACAATCATGACACATACCGAAATGGCAGAAAGCACCGCAAATAATATCGACGAACCAACAACGCGCATGCGCTTTTCGGTGATGCGCAATTCACGCACCACGCGGTCATGCGCAGTGCCCTGGGTTTCAGTATATTGACGCTGCAGGTCACGTGAACGATCCACTATGCGTGACAACCGGCCGGTCAAAACATTGAGCAGGCTTCCAACCGCAACCAACAGAAAGGCAGGCGTCAGCGCCGTCTGTAAAACAGAAATGACGGCGGCAAGCTCGGGGCCAAATTTACCGTCCATTTTGCTTCTCTAGCGCCAAGGCCCGCAAATCAGTCTTCAGCAATTTGCCAATATGGCTGCGCGGCATTTCGTCGATTGTGTAGAGCACTGAAATCCGCTGTGTCTTGCCAAGCTGTCCGTTCACACGCGCAAGTATCGAGTCAGGCGAAGCCGCCGTATCCCTCAACCGCACAAAACCAACGGGCGTTTCGCCCCACTTGTCGGAAGGCACGCCCACAACCGCAGCTTCGGCCACTTCGGGCTGCGACTCCAACAATTCCTCGAGGTCTTTGGGGTAAATGTTGAACCCACCAGAAATGATCATGTCCTTGGCGCGACCTACGATCGAGACGAATCCATCCTCGTCCACAATGCCAATATCTCCGGTTTTTAACCAAATATTGCCCTCTTCGTCGCGCCACTCCATCTCCCGCGTTTTTTCTGGCTGGTTTTTGTAACCAGACATCATGGTCGGCGACCGTCCGGTCAGCACGCCTTTGGAACCGGCGGGCAGGCGATTGTCGTCCTCATCCAATACGATCAGTTCATGACCCGTGACGGGCTGCCCCACCGTATGCAATTTATGGGGGTGGTGATGAGCCTGTAACATGCAAACCACACCACCTTCGGTCATGCCGTAAATCTCCACAAGACCGCCCGGCCAGCGTTTAAGCACATCCGCCTTCAACTCCGCTCCAAAGGGCGCGCTGGTGCAAAATTTGACGATGAAGTTGCTGAGATCATAGTCGCCGAAATTGGCATGTGCCATTAACCGTTGGTATTGCACCGGCACAAGCATGGTATGCGTGGTCTGATCGGTCTGCGCATGTTCAAGATAGGTCAGCGTATCAAATTTCTCCATGATCCGCGCAAATCCGCCATGGCAAATCGTGGGTAGAAATACCGCCAATGTGGTGTTCGAGTATAAAGGCGTTGAAACCAAAGACCGTGTATCACGGCTGTAGATTGACTTGAATCCACCTGCCATTTGGTGCCAACGCATGCCGTGCGAATGAATAATGCCCTTGGGCGTTCCGGTGGTGCCACTCGAATAAATGATGTTAAACGGATCCGATGCAACGGGCGGTTGCGCGTCAAATGTCGCGTCTGCCTCTGCCATCCAGTCGGTCAGTGCCGGATGGTCGCCAACCGGCTTGTCGAGCATGATTATTTTGACATCGCCCAGGGAGACGCCTTCAATGTCAGCTAGTTTCGTAGCATCAACGAACAAATGCATCGCGCCAGAATCTTTGAACATTGCGGCCAACTGCGTAGGCGTTGCCGATGTGGTCAACGGCGCAGCGCAGCCCCCGGCGCGCACGACGGCAAGATAAACCAACGCATATGGAATATTGCTGGTCCCCAATATGGCAACCGCCTGACCCCGCTGAAGGCCGTCGCGCTGCAACTGTGCGGCGATCCGCGTTGTTGCTTGCGCAACTTCCTGCCACGTCAGTTCGGAACTGCTATCAGCAAGCGCGCATGCATTAGGCTTCTCCTTGCTCCAGGCACCAATAAGTGCGCCGAAATCACCAAATGATTTTTCCAGTTCGGTGTCGATAAGCATGTAAATTCCCGTCTCCCGTTCGCCGCTTTGTCTGCAGACTTAGCGCGTTATGCAAAAGTTTCATCGCCTAATTTTCGACAGCAATTTCGGAGTAAAGATTCTCGTCAGCGTCAACCAGAAAAGACTGTGGAAAAACGACGATTTTGGGCCACTTTTCCTTGGGTTTCTTGGGCATTAGGCCTACAGTGGCCAGATGACTGAAGAAACAACGGAAACCCCGCAATTCAACGCCTCTGCGGACAGCGCGGCCAACCCCAATCAGAATGAATATGGTGCCGACAGCATCAAAGTTCTGAAGGGCCTCGATGCGGTTCGCAAGCGCCCTGGTATGTATATTGGCGACACGGATGACGGCAGTGGTCTGCATCATATGGTGTTTGAAGTTTCTGACAATGCCATCGACGAGGCGCTGGCGGGGCATTGCGACCTTGTGCTGATCGAACTGAACCCCGATGGTTCGGTTTCCGTCGAAGATAATGGTCGCGGCATCCCAACGGGCATGCACAAGGAAGAAGGTGTTTCAGCGGCTGAGGTCATCATGACTCAGCTGCACGCTGGCGGTAAATTCGAGAATACCTCTGACGACAATGCTTATAAGGTGTCAGGCGGCTTGCATGGCGTCGGCGTTTCGGTGGTGAATGCACTGTCCGAATTTTTGGAACTTACCATCTGGCGTGAGGGTAAAGAGCATTGGATGCGTTTTGAGCATGGCGATGCCGTAGGTCCTTTGGTTGTACGCGGTGACGCGCCCATGGTCGATGGCAAGCCCAAAAAGGGCACGCGGGTGACCTTCATGGCGTCAACCGACACGTTCAAAAACGTTCTAGAATTTGACTTTGACAAGCTTGAGCATCGGTATCGCGAGCTCGCATTCTTGAACTCCGGTGTCCGCATATTGCTGCGCGACAACCGCCATTCCGATGTCAAAGAACATGACCTCTTTTATGAAGGCGGCATTGGCGCGTTCGTAAAATATCTGGATCGCAACAAAACGGCATTGCTGGCCGACCCCATCACGATCACATCCAACCGCGACGGTATTGGTATTGACGTCGCGTTGGAGTGGAACGACAGCTACTATGAAAACGTGTTGTGCTTCACCAACAACATTCCGCAACGCGACGGTGGCACCCATTTGGCAGCGTTCCGTTCCGCGCTGACGCGCACTTTGAACAATTATGCCGAAAAATCAGGCGTGTTAAAGAAAGAGAAAGTCACGCTGACCGGCGATGACATGCGTGAAGGGCTGACAGCCATTGTCTCGGTCAAGCTGCCTGATCCAAAATTCTCGTCACAAACGAAGGATAAATTGGTCTCTTCCGAAGTGCGTCAGCCGCTGGAAAGCCTGATGGCAGACCGGATGAGCGAGTGGTTGGAAGAAAATCCCGGCCATGCGCGTACCGTCATTCAAAAAGTAATCGACGCCGCCGCCGCCCGCGAGGCAGCTCGTAAAGCACGTGAGGCAAGCCGTAAATCGGTGATGAGCGTCGCGTCCCTGCCCGGCAAGCTCGCCGATTGTCAGGAGAAGGATCCTGCCAAGTCCGAACTGTTCCTGGTCGAGGGTGACTCGGCAGGCGGATCAGCCAAGCAAGGTCGCGATCGCCATTATCAGGCGATTTTACCACTCAAGGGTAAGATCCTGAACGTGGAACGTGCACGTTTTGACCGAATGCTGTCATCAAAGGAAGTCGGCACGCTGATACAGGCCATGGGCACGGGCATTGGCCGCGAAGATTTCAACATTGAGAAATTGCGTTATCACAAAATCGTAATCATGACCGACGCTGACGTTGACGGTTCGCATATTCGCACATTGTTGCTTACGTTTTTCTACCGCCAGATGCCCGAGATAATCGAAAATGGGCATCTCTTCATTGCGCAGCCACCCTTATACAAGGTGGCGAAGGGCCGCAGCGAAATCTATGTGAAAGACGACAAGGCTCTGGACGACCACCTCGCCGAGCTTGGCCTGAACGGCGTTGTTTTGGAAGGCGCAGGCGGACAACGCGCCGGTGCCGATTTAGGCGCTTTGGTAGACCATGCACGCCGTATGCGCAGCCTGATGGCGTTTGTACCGCGCCGTTATGACCCAACGATCGTGGAGGCTATGGCGCTGACGGGCGCATTGGACCCCGATGCCACCGATCGCACCGCCGCAGTTTCCAAGGCTGCCGCGTGGATGGCTGCACAAGATGTGGAGGGCAAATGGTCAGGCCGGGTGTCCGAAGATGGCGGCTATCATTTCGAACGCCTCTGGCGCGGGGTGACCGATCATCACATCATTGAGGCCGCATTCCTGATGTCCGCCGAAGCCCGAAAACTGCACAAGTTGGCGAGCGAAGAAACCGCTAGCTACGAAACCCCAGCGCGCCTTATCAAAGTCTCCGCTTCGGTTGCCGAAGCGGTAGACGAGATAGAGAGCGATGAAGAGGCTGGCGACGCTATTGGCGATCAAGCAAAGCGCGCAACGACAGCGGTAAGCGTCGGTAACAAGGGCGCGATTACGCGTCCGTCCGAATTGCTGGAGGCGATATTGATTGCCGGTCGCAAAGGGCTGTCGATTTCGCGGTACAAGGGTCTTGGCGAAATGAATGCGGAACAATTGTGGGAAACCACGCTTGACCCCGATCATCGCTCGTTACTGCGCGTGGAGATTGATCAGGCCGACCTTGCCGACGACATTTTTACTAAGCTGATGGGTGAAGTTGTTGAACCACGGCGCGATTTCATTGTCGAAAATGCGCTCAATGTCGCCAATCTGGACGTTTAGGGTCAGAACCTTAAGCGTTCGGATCGCCGCAAGCTTCGGGCAGCATAACGCTAGGCCGTTCGAATATTGAAATGGTTTGTATATGTGCTGCCCCTGATTGTGGAGGCATTATGCGCAGAAGCGGTTTTTTCATGATGGCGTTGCTGGTATTGCCGGTCTTAGCGCAGGCCGGTGACAACCGTGTCGAAATCGGCACTGGCGTGGCCAGCTATTATGGCGTCGAATTGGGTGGGCGCCGCACGGCGAGCGGCGAACGCTTTGACCCGAACGCAATGACCGCCGCCCACCGCACTTTGGCATTCGGTAGCCGCGTTGCCGTTACAAACTTAGCCAATGGGCAAGAAGTCATCGTCCGCATCAACGACCGCGGCCCTTGGGGTAAATCGCGCATTGTGGATGTGTCCTACGCCGCAGCCAAGCAACTAGGTATGCACCGCAGCGGTACGGCTAAAGTTAAGCTCGAACTGCTAAATTAAGGTCAGGACCACTTAAACAATGGCAACACGCTGCCATTCCGGCAGCTGCAACGCCTGCATATCATCCACACGGCGCAATTCTACAGACAGGCCAAGTTCCGGATAGCCGGAGCGTTGACGGCTGATATCGGCCTGCTCCGACGGTACGACCACCAGCCGCCGATTGACCTTTTGCCGCCAGTTCATGCGCGCGGTATTTTCCTGCCCGACATAGCAGCCCTTGTTAAACGATACGCCATTAAGCTCCACGGCGTTTGCCTCAAGCCATAAGGTTTGCTCGCTCCCAAGCTCCTTTATGCCTTCAGTAATCCCCAAGGTCAGTCGATGCGCCAGATATGCGCTGCTGACGTCTACATCATC
This sequence comes from Sphingomonadales bacterium, assembly GCA_027488785.1. Lineage (GTDB taxonomy): Bacteria > Pseudomonadota > Alphaproteobacteria > Sphingomonadales > Sphingomonadaceae > Sphingorhabdus_B. Next base: position 79,678 of record JAIYAY010000004.1, read on the forward strand.
TTCTGCGGGTGTTCCAAGCCACCTCTCACCCATGCCGGGATGACGTGGGTCGCTATTGCCGTCTGCATTCCAAAAGACCGCGATGCCCGGGTCAACTGCAATCGTAATTTTGCGCCGCAACCGGTAGATTGACAGCCGCCGCACAAGCGCCTCTGCCTGTGTACCCTCACAATCGATAAGCACATCGTCACCATCTGCCCATAACAGGAAATCGAACAACGCCTTGCCTTGCGGGCTCAACAGCCCTGCCCATAAGGGCATCACGGCTGCGGTATCTTGCGTCACCAGCCCTTGCAGGAATTGACGCACATCTTCGCCTGCTTCGGTGGGCGATAAACGAACGACATGACGGTCATATAGACGGGTGTTTCGCATAGGTGACAGATAGGGGGATGAACGCTTAAAGGGAAGCCATGACCGACCAAACGATTCTTTCTATCCGCCGTCCCGATGACTGGCATGTCCATTTGCGCGATAATGCAGTGATGCGCAGCGTGGTGCCTTATACCGCCTTACAATTCGCGCGGGCTATAGTCATGCCCAATCTGTCGCCGCCCATAACAACGGTGGAAGCAGGCGCAGCCTATCGCGAACGAATTTTGGCTGCTGTGCCACAAGGGGTTAGCTTCACCCCTTTGATAACAGCCTATCTGACCGACGCAACGGAAGGAGAAGAACTGGCCCGTGGCTTTACCGAAGGTGTGTTTACCGCAGCAAAATTATACCCGGCGCACGCAACGACCGGAAGCGCCCATGGCGTGACCAACGTCGCTAACATCATGCCCGCGCTTGAGCATATGGCGCGCATCGGAATGCCATTGTTGATTCATGGAGAAGTCACCGATTCACATGTCGATATATTCGACCGGGAGGCCGTGTTTATCGAAAGAACTCTCTCAAAGCTCGTGCGCGACTTGCCTGAGCTACGCATCGTTTTTGAACATATAACCACGGCAGATGCGGTCGCCTTCGTCGATGATGCCGGCGACAATATCGCCGCCACAATCACGCCGCAGCATTTGCATATAAATCGCAACGCCATGTTCGAAGGTGGCATCCGTCCGCATGCGTATTGCCTGCCCGTGGCTAAGCGCGAAGTGCACCGGCTTGCCCTGCGTAAGGCTGCGACATCGGGCAGCGCCAAATATTTCCTTGGCACCGACAGCGCGCCGCATGACAAATCCGCCAAGGAAAGCGCATGTGGCTGCGCCGGGATCTTCAACGCACCCTTTGCTATGGAAAGCTATGCTGCGGTTTTTGAAGAAGAGGGTGCGTTGGATAAGCTCGAGGCATTTGCATCAGAAAACGGTCCGCATTTTTACCGCCTGCCGCTGAATGAAGATCGCGTAACGTTGGAGCGTGTTGATACACCAGTGCCAGAGCTGCTTGAACTGGACGGCGTTTCGGTTGTGCCCTTCCACGCGGGCGAAACTTTGCGCTGGCGGTATAAGGTTTAGGCCTTCACAGCTCGGTAGGTTTTGATCGCATCGGCGCAGAATATCGCGATACTGGCCCAGATCAGGATGAAGCACGCCAGCTTGGTTGTGCTTAACGGCTCGCCATAAACATAGACGCCCAGCAAGAACGCAATGGACGGCGCGATATATTGCACGAACCCTAGGCTGGCATAACTCATCCGCCGCGCCGCCGTTGCAAACATCAACAGCGGGATAGCGGTCACAGCACCTGCAAGTATCAATAGCCCTGACGTCGTGAAATCATCGCCGAAGCCGCCCGTGCCCGCCTGCGCATACCAGATCACTGCGCCCAGCGATAAGGGCGCAAGCAAAGTCGTTTCAATTGCAAGGCCAGGCACAGAGCCGACGGGCGTTATCTTACGGATAAGGCCATATAGGCCAAAGCTGACGGCCAAGGATATCGACACCCACAATGTGTCAAGCGCATCGCCAATGAGGATCGCAACGCCAATAGCGGCGACCGCAACTGCCACCATTTGAAGTGGCCGCAGCCGCTCACCCAGAAACAGGCGGCCCAAAAGCACATTCACCAAAGGATTTAGATAATAGCCGAGACTGGCCGCCAAAATATGATCGGTAGACACCGCCCAAATATAAATGAGCCAGTTGATCGCAATCAGTGTTGCCGAGGCGAGCAGGTTGCGTAAGTGCACTTTGTGGCGGAAAATGGCGCCATATTCGTGCAACTGTTTGCGAAACGCCATGATGACTAACAACAAAGGGATCGACCATAAAATCCGCTGCGCCACGACGGCGATTGGCGGCACATGGCTCAAAAGCTTAAAATATACGGGGACAAATCCCCAGATCATATAGGCCGATATCGCATAAGGCAGACCGCTTGGTTGCCGGGCTTGGTCGTTGTCTGCCATAGTTTTAGCCCCCGCCCTAAAAATCAGGGTCAGATGATCCCGCCGCCGATCCACAAACGGAAGGCGCAAATCGCCATCACCACAAGACAGAAATTACGACCGCCCTTTTTATCCGAAATGAACCCTAATCCTGCGCCCATAGCTGCAATCAGGATGATCAGCCAGTTCATCCAACCCAGCAGCGGGATGAACCCTATGAAAGCCAAGATAAGGGCAATGAGGCCCAGAAAAAACGCGATGATATTTGCCATGACTTAACTGTGGCGGTTTTTGGGTGCCGTGGCAAGTAAAGCGCTTTAACAAAAGCCAAAGCGACGGCCAATGCGGCTCAGCCTCTCTAGACCAAGCCGCCTTGCCTCCATGGGTCCATGGCCGAGCCGCTTTGGATGACCGATTATTCAGTCAGCTTCAGACCTGTCCATTTTGCAAGAAATGCGTAAATATCGGAATATTCGTCGATCACCTTGTCGGTTGGCTTGCCCGAACCGTGACCCGCACGGCTTTCAATACGGATGATTTTCGGCTTGCTTCCGGTCTCTGCAGCCTGAAGAGCGGCGATATATTTGAAGCTATGCCCTGGGACCACCCGATCGTCGGTGTCAGCGGTCGACACGATCACAGCCGGATATTCGACGCCTGATTTGATGTTGTGATAGGGCGAATAGGTCATCTGCATCTTAAAATCGGCTTCTTTGCTGGGATAGCCATAATCATCGACCCAATAGCGACCCGCAGTAAACCGGTCAAAGCGGACCATGTCCATAACGCCCACAGCAGCATGTCCCGCTGCAAAAAGATCAGGGCGCTGGTTCAACGATGCACCAACCAGCAAGCCGCCATTGGACCGCCCCTCGATTGCAATCTTGCCTTTGGCAGAAATGCCGCTGGCGATGAGATATTCCGCCGCCGCTGCAAAATCGTCAAAAACGTTTTGCTTGTTCATGAGGCGCCCAGCATCATGCCATGGTTTGCCATATTCGCCACCGCCGCGAATGTTCGCCAGCGCAAAAACGCCACCGGACTGAAGCCATGCCATCCGCGTTGCCGAATATGTCGGCGTCTGCGAAATGTTGAACCCGCCATAAGCATACAACAAGGTCGGCGCGCCTTGGGACAGATCAATATCCTTCTTATGCACGATGAACATTGGAATCTTCGTGACGTCCTTTGACGGGTAAAATACCTGGCTGACGCTGAAGTCTTGCGGGTTGAAGCTCAACTTCGGTTCCGCAAATGGCGTCGATGCTCCGTTATTGCTGTCAAATCGGTAGACGGCGCCTGGCTGATTAAAGCTGGAGAAACCATAAAATGTTTCTGCGTCGCCTGGTGTGCCGGAAAAGCCGCTGGCAGTGCCAATCGCGTTGAGTTGAATTTCCTTAACAGGCTGACCGGCAAGGTTCGTCATCAGCGCCATCGATTTGGCGTCCTTTATGTACGATAAGATCATACGATTGCCGACGATTTGCGCCCGCGATAGCGTTTCTGCACGCTCTGGAATAACATCGGTAAATACGGGCACCTTCGCTCCAAGGTCTACGCGCACCACCTTCAGCCTTGGCGCATCCTTGTTGGTGGTGAACCACAATATGTTGCCCACCCCTTCAATAAGACCCCAGTCATGCTCTAGCCCCTTGACCAAAGGCTGTGCTTTCCAAGTCGGGTTTTTGCCAAGCGGCATGATGTGCAGTTCATATTTCTCATCTGTACCGGACGAGGTGGTAATCAACGCCCATTTGCCATCATGCGTCACCTGCGCGCTATGCCCATATTCGGGCTTATCGGGCGTGGCATAAATCGCTTTGTCTTCCGACTGTGGCGTGCCGATTTTGTGATAGTAAACCGTCTGGTTATAATTCAGCTGCTGAAATGCAGCGCCTTCTTGTGGTTCGGCGAAACGGGAATAGAGAAATCCTTCATTCCCCACCCAGCTTATATTTGTGAATTTGGCCCATTTGATTTCGTCGGGCAAAACCTTACCAGTCGCGGTATCGAGCACCTTAATCGTGCGCCAGTCGGAACCGCCATCCTGAATCGAATAAGCGAGCAGCTTGCCATTTTGCGAGGGTACCCAGCTATCCAGCGCTGTTGCGCCATCCTTTGACCAGCCATTTGGATCAAGCAACACGCGGTCAGCACCCGTCAGCCCTTTACGCACATACAAAACCGACTGGTTCTGTAGCCCGTCATTCTTGTTAAAAAAATAATAGCCGCCTGCCTTTTCAGGTAGACCAAAGCGTTCATAATCGAACAGCTTCTTCATCCGGTCGGCGAGGATTTTTTTACCGGGTAATGTTTCCAAATAAGCGTCTGTGACAGCATTTTGCGATTTCACCCAATCTGCGACTTCTGCGTTGACGCGAACATCATCCTCAAGCCAGCGATAGGGGTCAGCAACCTTTATCCCGAATTGTTCATCAACGACATTTACAGTCTTAGTCTTCGGATAAGTCAGCTTGGTAGTCACGTCTGCAGTTGCTGTGTCCTTGGCCACTGCCATAGTCGAAATTGGCGCCATCATGAACGCAGCCCCAAGCAAAAGTGCACTTCGCATAATCTCATTTCCCCAACTCTCAGATATCATTTTTTTAGGACTATAACGTTGGCCCATGAACGCCAACCATATTGCGCCCCGTCCGCGTTAAAGCAACTTCGTCGGCATGTCACAATCGTAAGGTCGCAGCCCGAGCCTAAATCAAAGAAAAAGGGCGGCACCCTCTCGGATACCGCCCTTTTGAAATTCTCTGGTGAGACGCGTTTACTCGCTGTCGTCCAGCACTTCCACTGGTCCGCTATCTTGACCCTTGGCATCGACATTGCGGTCAACCAGTTCGATGACGCCCATTGGCGCTGCATCCGAACCACGGAAGCCCGCCTTAATCACACGGCTATAACCGCCGTTACGATCAGCATAGCGTGTTGCCAGCTCGTCAAACAATTTCACCAATTGCGCGTCGTCCATCAAACGGCTCATCGCGAGACGGCGGTTGGACAGCCCACCCTTTTTCGCAAGCGTAATAAGCTTTTCGATATAAGGACGCAGTTCCTTCGCCTTTGGCAAAGTCGTCTTGATTTGCTCGTGCTTAATCAGCGACGCTGCCATGTTGCGAAGCATCGCGGTACGGTGCGACGTAGTACGCTGCAGCTTACGGTGGCCAACTTTATGGCGCATATTTCATTCCTTCGTTCGTAGGGGGGCCGTATCAGGTACCCCGATCCTGGCCAGTTAAGGGCGGCCATTTCCCTGTATAATGGGCCAAGGAACTGCCTTGGCCCAGATAATTTAACCAAGCAGTTCTTGTTCGAGCTTCTTGGCCATTTCTTCGATATTCTCTGGCGGCCATCCGGGGATGTCCATGCCAAGGCGTAAGCCCATCGACGACAATACTTCCTTAATTTCGTTCAGCGACTTGCGACCGAAATTAGGTGTACGCAACATTTCGGCTTCGCTCTTTTGAACAAGGTCGCCAATGTAGATGATGTTGTCGTTTTTGAGGCAGTTTGCGCTGCGGACCGACAGTTCCAACTCATCCACCTTCTTAAGAAGATAACGGTTAAGCTGATTTGCGTCCGATTCTTCAGAAGAAGCCGACGGCGCAGACATGCCCGCCATTGGTGACGATGCGGCCATCGAGTCTTCGAAGTGGACGAACACTTGCAACTGGTCCTGAAGGATACGAGCGGCATAGGCCACGGCATCTTCTGGAGTGACAGTACCATCGGTTTCGATGGTCAGCGACAGCTTGTCATAGTCCAGTTCTTGACCGATGCGGGCGTTGTCGACCTTATACGCAACCTGACGCACAGGCGAATACAGGCTATCGACCGGGATAAGTCCGATGGGGGCATCTGCAGGACGGTTTGCGACTGCAGGGACATAGCCCTTGCCGCTGTCGGCAGTGATTTCCATGTTTAACGTCGCACCATCGTCCAGATGACAGATGACGAGATCAGGGTTCATCACTTGGATGTCGCCCGACACGGCAATGTCGCCAGCGGTTACAGCGCCAGGCCCGGTGGCCGAAAGCTGAAGACGCTTGGGGCCTTCGCCTTCCATCTTCAGCGCGACCTGTTTGATATTCAAAACGATGTCGGTGACATCTTCACGTACGCCAGCAAGCGACGAGAATTCGTGTAACACATTCTCGATCTTGATCGACGTAATTGCTGCGCCCTGCAACGATGAGAGCAATACGCGACGCAGCGCGTTGCCGAGCGTCAAGCCAAAGCCTCGCTCAAGCGGTTCAGCAACAAATACGGCTTTACGCTTCGCATCGCTACCTGA
>JAIYAY010000003.1 GCA_027488785.1 Sphingomonadales bacterium
TAACTGTCCTGCCATTGACCGCCACGGTCGTGCCTGCCGTTGTCGCGCAGGATCAGGCCGCCACCGATAGCAAACCCGAAGCGGTCAAGCGCGATGTCCGGATCATCAAGATTAAACGCGATAGCAAAACGGTCGATATCGTCGGCCATGACGGCGATGGCGACGATGTCACCAAGGTCGAGCGTGACGGTAAAGTCTTCATCTTCCGGACGGACAAGAGGCTGACTGAAGATGAAGTTGAAAAAATGATCGGTGATGCGGAAGCATCCAGCAAAGCGGCCGATGGTGCGGCAGCCGACGGCGCGCGCGGAACGGCGGAGACTAAGCGGATTGTGATAAAGTCAGCCGTCAATATACCCGAGATCGACATTCAAGAAATGACTGAAAACTGCTCTGCCACCGAGCAACCCGTTACCACCGATGTGGAAGGCTCTGATGGTACGAAAAAGGCACGCGTTCGCCTTGTGATGTGCGGCAAAGGGCAGGCAAAGATTGCTCGGATTGAAGCGCTAAAGGGTTTGCGCGAAGCACGCGATGAGATTGCTTCGGAAAAAGACATGCCCAAAGCTGTTCGTAAAGATGTGATCGAAAAGCTCGATCAAGAGATCCGCAAGCTTGAGGCGCAAACCGACAAGTAAACTGAAGGGCAGAAACTATTAGATGCCCATTCCGGTTCTGAAGGGGCGGTTTTTACGGACCGCCCCTTTTTCTTTTGTCCGTTATGCGCCATATCGTCGAAATGAAATGGCCCGATACCATCAAAGCAGGTGAGACTGAGCAGCATGAGCCGCTGGTGCGGCGCGTTCTAGCGCCCAATGCTTCGCCTTATACCTATACGGGTACGCAGACGTGGATTGTCGGAAATGGCAAAGACGTTGCCGTTATCGATCCAGGCCCCGTTGGGAGCGGACAAAGCATAGGTGATCCCGCAGACATTCATGGCGAGGGCCATGTCGAGGCGATCTTGCGCGCTGTGGGCGATGCAAAAATCACCGCGATCCTGTGCACACATACCCATCGTGATCACTCACCTGCGGCGGCTCCGTTAAAAGCCGCAACCGGAGCATTGATCATTGGCTGCGCTCCTTTGATGCTGCGCGATGATGGCCCGCGCGCCGACAGTGCCTTTGACCCTGATTACCGTCCAGATCGCATCCTAAAGGACGCAGAGGCCATTTCAGGGGATGGTTGGACGCTAGAGGCCGTGGCTACGCCGGGACACACCAGCAACCATCTCTGCTTCGCTTTGCGGGAGAGTGGCGCTTTGTTTACTGGCGACCATGTGATGAAATGGTCGACCAGCGTTGTCAGTCCGCCCGATGGTGATATGAGCGACTATCTGGCAAGCTTGCAAAAATTATATGAACGCGACGACCGTATTTATTTTCCGGCGCATGGCCCAGCGGTTGAAAATCCGCGCCAGCTTGTGCGCGGGATGATTGGCCATCGCCGGCAACGTGAACGCCAGATTGTGACCTTGCTGGAGAGTGGTGAGGGTCACATTCCCAATATGGTGGCCGCAATGTATAAAGGCTTGGACCCGCGTCTTATTGGCGCCGCAGGTCGCTCGGTTCTTGCGCATCTTATCGATTTGCAAAATCAGGGGCGTGTGGCGGCGCAAGGTGATGGCTGGCATCTCGTGACGGAAGCGTGAAGCCCACAATCGGCATGATTAGGCCTTGTGCCCGATAGGCGAAAAAAACCGATATGAGCCTGAAGCTAGCCTTGTCTCGGGCATCTAAATCGACCACATAGGCGTTTAATTCAGCTGCCGGAATAGGTTCGGCATGGCAAAGGTATGACAGCATGAACGCCCCAACGCCCCGCGAAAACTTGCAAGGTCTTGATTTGCTCGCAGAAATCAAACGCCTTAAAAAAGAACGGAATGCCGTCATTCTCGCGCATTATTATCAAAAGCCCGAGATACAGGATTTGGCAGACTTCGTGGGCGATAGCCTTGAATTGAGCAAGCGCGCAGCAGAGACCGACGCCGACGTCATCGCCTTTTGCGGCGTCAAATTCATGGCGGAAACCGCAAAGATTTTAAGTCCGCAGAAAACCGTCATACTGCCGGACATGGCCGCTGGCTGTTCCTTAGAAGATGCGTGCCCGCCCGGTAAGTTCAAGGCGTTTCGTGACGCCCATCCTGACCATATTGCGCTCACATACATCAACTGTTCCGCCGAAGTGAAGGCGCTGTCCGATATTATCGTGACCAGTAGCAGCGCTGAAACGATCCTGAGCCAAATTCCGCCAGAGCAGAAAATCATTTTTGGTCCTGACCGGCATTTAGGCGGCTATCTTGCCCGCAAGTTCAATCGTGAAATGCTCTTGTGGCCGGGCGTGTGTATTGTGCATGAGGCATTTTCGGAAACCGAACTTTTGAAACTTAAGGCCCAATATCCAGGCGTTCCCGTTGCCGCCCACCCCGAATGTCCGCCGCATATTATCGACCATTCGGATTATGTCGGCAGCACTAGTGGCATATTGCAATATGCGCAGACGATGGAGGGGGATACTCTGATCGTCGCGACTGAACCGCACATCATTCACCAGATGGAAAAAGCGGAGCCGAGCAAGACATTTATCGGTGCCCCCGGCGCAGACGGCAACTGCGCGTGCAATATCTGCCCGTATATGGCGCTCAATACGATGGAGAAACTCTACCTCGCTTTGCGCGATTTGACGCCGCAGATCGCGCTTGATGAAACGGTGCGCTTGGGTGCAAAGAAGAGCCTCGACCGGATGTTGGAGATGGCGAGTGGAACCATCGGTAAGGACGATCTCGGTAGGGCTTGATCGGGCGATGACGAGGCGCATTAAATATATCCTCGCCTTCACCGTTATATCGATATAATACAGCCACGCGATGCTTTTCTGGCGATCTTCTTCTGCTAAAAATAGTGATATCGACAGTCGGCTTGCCGCTTTCGATGAAAAATATGCGCAGCGTTTTCCAGACGATCCGCAACCAGGAAATGATGCTGCTCCGGGCAAAGCTAAACGCCTGTTTTTAGGTAAAACGCGCTGGTGGTGGTTCGGACGAACAATCGCGGGTCTGATCGCGCTGTTCGTTCTCCTATTGCTTTGGCTCGCGGTCACGGCGCCCTTGTCAAAATCGCTTCAGCCGATTGCGCCGCCGCGGATTACATTGCTGGCATCCGACGGCACACCGATCGCGCGCAACGGGGCCATCGTCGATCGGCCCGTCGACGTCACCAAATTGCCCCCGCATGTGGTGCAGGCTTTTTTGTCGATCGAGGATCGCCGTTTCTATTCACATTGGGGTATCGATCCACGCGGGCTCGCGCGCGCCGCATGGTCGAACGCCTTTGGCAGCGGCATTACCCAAGGCGGTAGCACGATTACGCAGCAGCTTGCCAAATTCACCTTTTTAACGCCCGAACGCAGCCTTACCCGCAAGGCGCGTGAAATGCTCATCGCCTTTTGGCTTGAGGGACGCCTCACAAAGGACGAAATCCTTGGCCGTTATCTGTCGAACGTCTATTTTGGAGACAATGTCTACGGCCTGCGCGCCGCATCACTGCATTATTTTTATCGCCAGCCGGAACGTTTAACGTTGAGCCAAGCCGCCATGCTCGCTGGCCTTGTGCAAGCGCCGTCACGTCTGGCCCCCACTAAGAACCCCGAACGTGCCGCAAAGCGCGCTGGGCTCGTCCTCAGGGCCATGGTGGCGAATAAGGCTATTACGCAAGCCAAAGCGGATGCCACGCCCGTGGCGCGGCTCGATGTGCGTGTCCGTGAGACATTGCCTACAGGTACATATTTCGCCGACTGGGCTATTCCGCAGGCGCGGCTACTGACTGAAAGCGGATATTCCGACGTGCGGATTACCACAACGCTAGACGCTCGTTTGCAGAATATTGCCCGCAAGGTTGTTGCCCGCGCGGGCGTTGGTAACGCCCAAATCGCGTTGGTCGCTATGCGTCCAAATGGCGAGGTCGTCGCCATGGTTGGTGGCAAAAGCTATAAACAATCAGCGTTTAACCGCGCAACGCAGGCCAAAAGACAGCCCGGATCGACCTTCAAGCTGTTTGTCTATTTGGCTGCGCTCCGTTCGGGCATGACGCCGCAGTCGATGATTGCCGATACTCCGATAAATGAAGGCAGTTATCGCCCGAAAAACTCCGGATTGCGTTACCGGGGCGATATTACGTTGGAGAAGGCCTTTGCCCAATCGAGCAACGTCGCTGCCGTGCGCCTTTACCAAAAAGTAGATGGCAAAGAGGTGGAGAAAGCGGCGCAAGATTTGGGTATCCGTAGCCCGCTTACTTTGGACCAGAGCCTTGCGCTTGGCAGCTCCGGCGTCACCTTGTTGGAATTGACCGCGGCATATGCGGGCGTGGCGGGTAACCAATGGCCTGTTGAGCCGCATGCTTTTAAGCAAGAGGAACAAGGCTGGATTGAGTGGTTGTTCTCCGGGCCGCGTTCTTTCAGTGGGCGCATGCACCGCATGTTGCTCGAATTACTGGGGGCTTCGGTGAAGCAAGGCACGGGACGCGCCGCGCGGCTCTCGATACCTGCCTATGGAAAAACCGGTACCAGTCAGGATAATCGCGATGCCTTATTTGTCGGCTTTGCAGGTAATTTGGTGGTTGGCGTGTGGATCGGCAATGACGACAATAGTCCGCTACAGGGCATTAACGGCGGCGGATTGCCCGCGCGGATCTGGCGCGATTTCATGTCGCAGTCTATCCGCAACGCCGCGCCGGTCAACAGACCAAAAACCCCGAAGACACCAGATCCGGAAGGTCCGGTTGAGCCACTTGATCTGCTGGAATTGCAAGAATTGCCAATCGATATTGGTAATTCGGAAATCCGCGTGGATCAGGGACAGGGCGTTACAGTGAACACAGATGTCAACGGCGTTCCGTTGGAAATCAAGCTTGACCGGGATGGCGCCAATATTCAGCCTGCCTCGTCGGCAGAACGTCCCGTGCCAGAACCGCGCTGATGTTTCCATTCTCTGCCATGACTAAATTCATGCGATTTTTTGCGGCTCTATGCTTGTTTCTGTCGCCGTTACTGGTTGCCCCCGCAAACGCCGATGCAAGTGACATCAGTGCCGCATCACGCAGCGTAGTGCGGGTCATCGTCTACAGTTCCGCCGAAGGACAGCAGAGCATCGTCAGCATCGGATCCGGCGTGGCTGTCGCGCGCGATCAAATCGTCACTAATGCTCATGTCGTTGAGATGGCAAGTTTTGATAACAGTGTGCAGATTGTCATCGTACCTTCAGACGGCACACAAAGCTATCGCGCCCGAGTGACTGCGAGCCTGCCGAAAAAAGACCTTGCCTTGCTGCAGTTGACCTCAGGTGCGCTTGTTCCTGCAAGTATTTTCGCAGGCGTGCCAGAGGATGGCGCGGACGTCTTTGCCATTGGCTATCCCGCTAGCGTCGATGTCGCCTTGGAGCAGAGCGAAACAGATGTGCTTCGTCCGCAGCAACCCGTCAAAACGCGCGGAACGGTATCATCCGGACGGACATCGAAGTCGGTAGAATCGCTTTTACATACGGCACCCATTGCACCGGGCAACAGCGGCGGTCCGATTGTCGATGCCTGCGGAAGGGTTTTGGGTATCAACAGTTTTGGATCCGTGGCCACAGATGGTGGCGCGGAATTTTATTTTGCCATATCGGCGCGCGAGTTGTCAGCATTTCTTGCCAATCGCGATGTCGTGTTTCGCGCTGTGCAGGGCGATTGCCGATCCGTCGCCGAACTGACGCGCGCTGAGGCGGAGTTGGAGGCATCCACCCGCGCCAAGATAGAGCAAGAGGCGCGTGTTGCCGCCGAACTGCAACGCAGCCGTGAAGGCAAAGTGCGCAGCGACGCCGAACATGCCGTCATTGGCGAACGGGAAAACCATCTGGCACTGGCCGGGCTACTATTGGTGCTAAGCGCCGTTGCAGGGGGTGCTGCGTGGCAGTTTTCCGAACGTGAACGGCGGGATCGATTTAAAGCTGCAACCGCAGCCGGCGCGGTGCTTTTTGTGATATCGGTGGGAATTTTTGCGGCCCGTCCATCATTCGACGAAGTCGATGATCGGGTCCGCGCTGCATTGACGGCGGATATGCCAAACGATGCCGTTGCCGAAAAAGATACTGTTGCTACCGAACCGAAAGCGAAAATCTGCATTTTGCAGCCCCAACGTAGCCGCGTCACTATGTCCGACACAGCAGACGTCGAATTCACATGGCGGCCCGATGGGTGTGTAAACGAACGCACGCAATATGTCGAAAGCGGTGGCCGTTGGGTGCGCAGCTTTGTACCCAACAATGATGCTCAGATTTCGGTCATCAGCTATGCTCCAGAAACCGATATATACCGAATTGAACGATTCCTGCCGGGCAATGACGTCATGCAATCCGCACGTGCGGCACGGAAACTTTATGACGTCAAAACCTGCACCGCGGACCCAGCACAACTGACCAACATCGAAAATATGAACAAGACCATATTGGCGCAATTGCCGCCCGCGCCCAACGAGATATTATTGTTCACATGCTCTGACCGTTGAATCTTGGATTGTGCGTCTGGACTTAGGGCTTATGGTGGCGGCATGATCCGGTCGCTGTCGATTTTGCTATTGCTATTGTCCGCAACACTTGCCGGATGCTCCGAAGGCGTCGACAATGACCGTGTCCGCGTTGACGTTATCGAAGAACGACCCCGGCCTCTGAATGTATCTGCAACCCCACTGCCGTTGGCGTCGGCTTATCTGCGCGCAGCAACGGCGCAAGGGTTGGTCACCTTCGATGAAAAGGGACGGGTCGCGCCCGGTCTCGCCAATCGCTGGATCGTTACCGACGACGGCATGAGTTATATCTTCCGCCTCAATAAAGGGCGCTGGAATGACGGGCGTGAGGTCGAATCAAGGGAAGTTGCTCGTCTTTTGACGGCTCGCATTCGGGAGTTACGCAAGGGGCGCCTTGGTGCCGAACTGGGCGTCATTGACCGTGTGGTTGCCATGACGGGCAAGGTGGTGGAAATCAGGCTGAAGGCCCCTATGCCGTATCTTTTGGAATTGCTGGCCTTGCCCGAGTTTGGGTTGCTCAGCAAAGGCGCGGGATCAGGCCCGATGCAAGCCAAAAAATTTGGACAGATTATGCAGTTGCGACGCAATGAAACTGACGACGACGGCGCGCAGTTCCTAGGTAATGCGATGGTAACATTGTGGCGTGGTACGGCGTCCACGGCGATTGCTCGTTACGCACTTGGACAAAGTGATCTGGTTGAAGGCGGGCGGTTTGACAGCTTTCCTTTGCTCGATGCGGCAAATATACGGGCTGATCAAATCCGGTTTGACGCGGTTCCGGGATTATTCGGTTTGCACGTGGTCAATGGCGGTTCATTTTTGTCCGACACGGCCAATCGAACGGCGATAGCCATGGCTATTGATCGCCCCAAATTACTGACAGCGTTTGACATTGTGGCGTGGCAGGAAACGGTTACCTTAGTTCCCGAAAGCTTGCCAAATCGCGCGGACATAAAGCGGCCGGCATGGTCAGTGCCATCGATGGAAGAACGCAGAGCGATAGCGCGGGATACGGTTGCCAATTGGGAAAATGCCAATGGCGCGCTTCGGCCATTACGCGTGGCGTTGCCGCGTGGTTACGGTGCGCGGATTTTCTTTGCACGCTTGCGGGTGGATCTTGCGACAGTGGGCATTGATATTGAGCGTGTGACCGTGGATCGGCCGCATGACTTGCTGCTTGTTGACCGCACAGCCCAACAATCAAGTCCGGCATGGTATCTGGATCAGCTGTCCTGCAAATTTTCTACAATTTGTAGCCCCCGGGCGGACGAGATTGTGGCTGAAGCGCGCCGAACGAGCGATAGCGCAATCCGCGCGCAATTATTAGGTGAGGCAGAGGCCGAATTGCAGGCCAGCGCTGCCTTCATCCCCATCGCAAATCCTTTGCGCTGGTCGGTTGTCCGACCAGGCCTTTTGGGGCATTTCGCCAATGGTCGAGGGTGGCACCTGTTGCAATATCTCGGGCGTGACCCGACATAGGCACAAAGGAGTAGCTGCAGTGCCCATTTCGCAGGAACAATTTGCACATATTGCCAAGGGTTTGCCGGGAATGGGCAATGACCCGCACGCTGTGCGTGCCCGTGTGGAAGCGCTTGAAAAAATATTGGAGCGTGCTTTTGTCATTCCGGGCACCAAAATTCCCTTAGGTTTGGATAGCGTGATTGGTCTTGTGCCGGTGCTGGGTGATCTCGTGACTACTTTTATGGGCGCATATATGGTGTGGGAAGCGCGCAATTTGGGCATGTCGAAATGGCAGCTCACCCGCATGACCGCCAATATCGCTGTGGATACTGCCATCGGCGCAATCCCATTTGTAGGTGACGCGTTCGACCTTGTTTGGCGTTCGAACAGCAAGAATTTGCGGATTATCAAAAAACATCTCGACAAACATCATCCCGCCACGCGGATTATTGAAGGCTAACGCCCGCGCCAGATTTTGATGTGGGCGTTGGCCGGCGCGCTGCGCGTAAATGCGGGACACTGTCGAGGTTTGAAATCCCGACATAGGCAGATGTGTATTTCTTGAAGCCAGCCTTTGCGGTTGGTCTTCACCACGACCGCATTGGCGGATAGGCCATCGTTCAGATCAGCAAATCTCTCAGCCAGCACTTGCGCCGTCAAAACTGTTCCGCGTTCGGGTTCGCGGGACAGTCGCGCCATGTCGGGAAATTCAATCGCGTTAAATAGCAAACGCGCGGCCCCGAAATAGGCGCCCGGCGTTTTGGCCATGCAACTGCCATGCTTTGCCCATTGATGCTGCTGCAATTGGGGAGACGGGCTGAGGCAGATATTGTCCTTGACTGTCCGCTTGGGCAGAACGCCCACCGCGTGGCAATATTGTGGGTAATTGGTCCCTTTGGCCTCCGGCCACAACCCATGAAGGACAAAACCGAAGTCGCCAATTTCACCCGAACATTGGAACCGTGCTGCAGGATCGCGCATCCGCGCACGGCAATATTCCGGGCTCCAACTGAGCGCCAGCACATAGCCGTCTATTGCCGTGCGCCTTACTCCACTGGATGGGGGTAATTCCAAGGCCGGGCGCGGCAGAAATTTTGGTGGCTGGCATTGCCACGCTTGCGCCATGGTCGCGGCAGGTTGGCACGCCGCCGCGGCGCCTAAACATATGAAAAGATTAAGTCTGCGCAAAATCCAGCCCGATATCGGCAGCCGGCGCGCTTTGGGTTAGGCGTCCAACTGAGATATAGGTGACGCCGGTTTCCGCCTTGGCGCGGATCGTTTCCAAGGTCACGCCGCCCGATGCCTCAGTTGGCACGCGGCCAGCGATCAGCTTGACCGCCGCACGCAGCGTATCGGCATCCATATTGTCGAGCAGCAAATGGCTTGCGCCTGCGGCAAGGCCAGGCTCGATCTGGGCGATGCTGTCCACCTCAAGAATGATGCGTTCAACCCCTGCATTTTTCGCCCGGGCAACAGCTTCACTTACGCCGCCCGCGACCGCGACATGATTGTCCTTGATCATGGCCGCGTCCCACAATCCCATGCGATGATTTGTTGCCCCGCCCATGCGCGTCGCGTATTTTTCGAGTAGCCGAAGGCCAGGAATGGTTTTGCGGGTGTCCAACAAGATGCAACCCGTTCCCGCGATGGCATCGACATATTGCCGTGTCATTGTCGCAATGCCCGACAGATGCTGCACAGTATTCAGCGCCGAACGTTCCGCGGTGAGCATGGCCCGTGCATCGCCCTTTAAGCGCATGAGGTCTGTGCCCGCGGGCACTTGCGCGCCTTCCTCAACCAACAATTCTATCTCCATCAACGGGTCGAGGGCATGAAAAAATGCGACTGCAATGGGTAGGCCAGCTACGGTTATGGCATCGCGGCTGTCCATGACGCCGTTGAAACGGACATCTGCCGGAATAACGCTTTCAGATGTCACATCTCTGCCCGTTGGACCCAAATCTTCGGCCAGCGTCGCCCGGACGAAAGCGTCTATATCGAATGCGGGAATGTGAAAAGGCATATTGCTGTTATCCGGCCTGAACATATTGGGGGACTAGGCCCCATCCATAGGTCAGTTCGCTATCGCCAGCAATTGCTGAAAATCTTTTGTAGAAGGGTTAATAGCCCATCAGGCTCATGACTTCTTTGCGGCTCGATTGATCGTCGAGGAAGCAGCCAATGAGTTTTGATGTCACCATGCCAACGCCATGCACCTTCACGCCGCGTCCGGTCATGCAACCATGCTGCGCCTCAATCACAACAGCAACACCCTCTGGTTTCAGATTTTCCCAAATGCAGTTCGCAACTTCGGCTGTCAGACGTTCCTGCACCTGAAGACGCTGGGCAAAGCCGTGCAAGACACGCGCAAGTTTCGAAATGCCGACAACCTTGTCAGTTGGCATATAGGCAATCGATGCCTTACCGATGATGGGTGCCATGTGATGCTCACAATGCGACTGGAAAGGGATGTCCTTAAGCAACACCAGTTCATGATAGCCGCCAACTTCCTGAAACGTACGCGATAAATGGGTGGCAGGATTTTCGGCGTATCCAGCGCAATATTCGCGCCAAGCGCGCCCAACGCGTGCGGGCGTGTCGAGCAGCCCTTCGCGCTCCGGATTATCGCCTGACCAGCGGATCAGTGTGCGAATAGCATCTTGGACTTCATCAGGAACGACAACTTTGCCATTCGGACCGATTTCGTCTTCATAATGGATATGGGCGATGGGAAATACCTTCTCGGGCTTGTTCATCTCTAGGCTCCGGCAGGCGACGTGCCCGCATTTTCGCGACTAGAGATATGTCCACCCGTTATTGAACACTATACGGACAATAGCCCATAGCGGCTGTATCGCAATATATCACGATAAAGCCCCAGAAGTCGCAATAACATTTTGTTGCTGAAAAATCAGCCTATCGCCTGACCGGTTTTGGCCCAATCGGCCAAAAATCCTTCAATGCCCTTGTCTGTCAGGATATGCTTGAAAAGGCCTTTGATGACCGAAGGCGGTGCAGTCATGACGTCAGCACCAATTTTTGCGGCTTCAAGCACATGGACGCCGTGACGAACGCTGGCGACGAGTATTTCGGTATCAAAAGCGTAATTGTCGTAGATTAGGCGAATGTCACTGATAAGCTGCATACCGTCAAAGCCATTGTCGTCATGGCGGCCAACGAACGGCGATACGAATGTCGCACCAGCCTTGGCCGCCAACAGCGCCTGATTAGCCGAGAAACATAAGGTCACATTGACCAATGTGCCTTCAGAGGTAAGTGCCTTGCACGTCTTTAGACCATCGATGGTCAATGGTACTTTGATGCAGACATTGTCGGCAATTTTCCGAAGGATTTCGGCTTCCTTCATCATCGTTTCATGATCGAGTGCAACGACCTCTGCCGACACTGGGCCATCGGTCAGGGCGCAGATTTCACGGGTGACTTCGATGAAATCCCGGCCGGATTTGGCGATCAACGATGGGTTGGTGGTCACGCCGTCAAGCAAACCAGTCGCCGCCAGATCCTTAATATCGGCAATGTCAGCGGTATCGGCAAAGAATTTCATGGGATTATTTCCTGATTGGAGATTCGATTTCATGTCTCTTGGCAAAATATCGGCCAAAACAACAGACCTATTGGCACCAAATCTACGATGCTGCGGGATCATCATCCAGATGGTGACGTTCGCCGCATCATTGCCTATACGCGCGTCATGAGCTTGCCCACCAACCGCGTCCGCGTTGTCTTGTTGACACAAGCGATTGGTCCGCTCGATTACCGGCTGCCTGATGATATGGTCGCAGGACCGGGTAGCGTGGTGATGGTGCCGCTTGGTCCACGCAAATTGCCTGGCGTCATTTGGGATGATGATGTTTTCGGCGATGAAGCAATAGATGCCAAAAAACTTCGCGCTGTGCTGGAAGTTCTTGATTGTCCACCGCTGGGGCCGGGCTTGCGGCGACTAATCAACTGGGTCGCGGATTATTACCTTACGAGCCATGCGGCGGTTTTGCGCATGGTATTGTCGTCTTCGGCTGCCTTCATCGCGACGGGAACCATCATCGAATATCGCCGTACAAGTATTGAGCCTGCACGGTTGACCCCGCAACGCGCCGCCGCGCTTGACGCCTTGGAGGGCGCCCAAGGGCTTGTGCGCGAGCTAGCGGCAGAAGCTGGTGTCAGTGACGCCGTTATTCGCGGGCTCATCAAAGTGGGCGCATTTGAACCGGTTACCATCAGCGTCGATTCGCCATTGCCCGAACCGCTGGCGGACTTTGACACGCCCAAATTGAACGAGGCGCAGCAGTTAGCGGCAAACAGCATGGTCGAGGCTGTTCGCACGGGCGGCTTTGACACCTTCGTGCTGGATGGCGTGACAGGTTCCGGCAAAACCGAAACCTATTTTGAAGCCGTGGCTGAGGCGATACGGCAGGACAAGCAGGTTCTGGTGCTCCTCCCCGAAATCGCGCTGACCGCGCCGTTCCTTGCCCGCTTTGAAGCCCGCTTTGGCGTCGAGCCGGCGGTCTGGCACAGTAACCTTCGCTCGACTCAACGCCGTCGTGTCTGGCGCGCCGTTGCCGATGGCTCTGCGAAGGTGCTTGTGGGCGCACGCTCGGCGTTGTTCCTGCCCTTTGCCAATTTGCGTCTGATTATTGTCGATGAGGCGCATGAGACCAGTTTTAAACAAGAAGATGGCGTGCGCTATCATGCGCGCGACGTTGCCGTCATGCGTGGCCATTTTGAAGGATTTTCGGTGGTGTTGGCATCGGCAACGCCCGCTTTGGAATCGCGGCATATGGTAGCCATTGGCCGCTACAAAGGCCTTGAAATTCCGTCGCGCTTTGGCGCGGCCAAGATGCCCGAGATCAAGGCTATCGACCTGACGCTCGACGCGCCCGAAGCCCAGCATTGGATAGCGCCGACATTGCTCAAGGCGTTGGAAGAACGGGTCGAACGCGGCGAACAGAGCCTTTTGTTCCTCAACCGGCGTGGCTATGCGCCTTTGACCTTGTGCCGGACCTGTGGCCACCGGTTCCAATGTCCCAATTGCACAAGTTGGATGGTGGAACATCGCCTTGTGCGTCGGCTTGCCTGCCACCATTGCGGCCATGTCATGCCACCGCCCGAGCAATGTCCCGAATGCGGCGAATGCGATACGCTGGTTGCCTGCGGCCCGGGTGTAGAGCGCATCAGTGACGAGGTGAATCGATTGCTGCCCCATGCGCGGACCATCGTTGCGACATCGGACACCTTATGGTCGCCAGAGAAAGCGGCAGAGTTTGTGTCGCGCGTTGAAAACAAGGCGGTTGACATCATCATCGGCACGCAATTGGTGACGAAAGGCTATCATTTCCCCGAATTGACTTTGGTTGGGGTGATCGATGCCGATCTGGGACTTGAGGGAGGGGATTTGCGCGCTGCCGAACGCACCTTCCAGCAAATTGCGCAGGCCGCTGGTCGGGCAGGGCGCGGTGAGAAACCCGGTGAGGTGTTCATCCAGACACGCAATCCTAATCATCCCGTCATTGCAGCCTTGGTTGCTGGTGACCGCGATGCATTTTATGATGCCGAGACCGAGCAACGCAAATCCGCAGGTGCGCCACCGTTCGGACGTTTTGCTGCTATCATTATTTCGTCCGAAGATGAGCGCGAAGCCATTGAGGCCGCGCGCGCCGTGGGGGGTGCTGCGCCGCAGGTGAACGGCATGCATGTCTATGGCCCCGCGCCAGCACCGCTCGCCTTGTTGCGTGGCCGCTATCGACAACGCCTTTTGGTTCATGCCCAGCGCTCGGTCGAGGTGCAGAATGTCATCCGTGAATGGCTTGGCGGCCTGCAATTCCCACGCGGCGTGCGGATAGGAATCGACGTAGATCCTTACAGTTTTCTTTGATGCGGCGTTAGACTCTGAAATAGCGGATTTACCTAATGCATCGAATGTTGCATCGTGCCCTCAAAATATTTCGGGAGGACAAGATGCACAAAATTTTATGGGCGGCGTTATTGAGCACCGCGTCAGCAACGAGCGTTTGGGCTCAAGATGCCAAGCCAGCATCTGATGCGACGGTCGCCGCGCAACGCAGCGTCGCGGCGCAGCTTCCCGCCGAAGATGGCCGTGATCTCGATTTTGCAGACAGGGGCTTTATTGGCACTTTGTCCGACCCCATCATCACTAACAAGGATGGCAAACCTGTATGGAACCTTGGGGCTTATGACTGGATGGCCAACGGCCAATCACCCGACACGGTAAACCCAAGCCTTTGGCGGCATATGGGCCTGTTGCGCAAACATGGTTTGTATGCGTTGACAGACAATGTTTGGCAAGTGCGCGGCTTTGATGTGTCGAACATGACGGTGATTAAAGGCCAAACGGGCTGGATCATCATCGACCCGTTGACCAGCCGGGATACCGCGGCGGCGGCGCTGAAGCTCGTGAATGAAAAACTGGGCACACGGCCGGTCACTGCGGTCATTTACAGTCACAGCCATGGCGATCATTTTGGCGGTGTGCGCGGGATTATCAATGAGGCCGACGTGAAAGCAGGCAAGGTTGCGATCATTGCGCCGGAGCATTTTCTCGCCGAGACCGCTTCTGAAAATGTCATGGCTGGTCCTGCGATGGGCCGCCGTGCCACGTTTCAATTTGGCAGTAACCTGACGCCTGGCCCGCAAGAGCAAATGGGTAGCGGTATCGGCAAAGGCATTGGCGGAGGCGACATTACGTTGATCCCGCCTACAATCGACATTCGCAAAACGGGCGAACAGCGCGAAGTCGATGGCGTTATGTTGGAGTTCCAAATGGTGCCGGAAACGGAAGCACCAGCCGAAATGAATGTCTATTTGCCTGCCGCGCGTACGTTCCTGGCCGCTGAAATTGCGACCTGCAGTCTGCACAATATTCTGACCCCGCGTGGGGCGAAAGTGCGCGATGCGTTAAGCTGGTCCGGGTTTTTGAATGAAGCCGTCAACCTCTATGGCGATCGGAGTGATGTTATCGCGTCTAGCCATTGCTGGCCGCGCTTTGGTCCATCCGAAGTCAAGGGATGGCTAGCGGGGCAGCGCGACAATTATCGGTATTTGCACGACCAAACGGTGCGCATGATGAACAAGGGCATGACTCAGGCAGAAATAGCCGAGGCGTTGAAGGCCCCGCCCGCAATCGGTGATCAATGGTTTAACAAGGGCTATTACGGCACCTACAGCCATAATTCGAAGGCGATTTATCAATATTATCTGGGTTGGTATGATGCCGTACCCGCTAACCTTAATCCGCATCCGCCAGAAGTCCGCGCGGCCAAAATGGTCGCGGCGTTGGGTGGCGCAAAGAAGGTGTTGGCAGAGGCGAAAAAGGCGATGAAGGCTGGGGACTATCGCTGGTCATCCGACTTGTTGAATCAACTCGTCTTTGCTGAGCCCAAAAATGTTGAAGGGCGGGCGTTGCTTGCCGACAGCTATGAACAACAAGGCTATCAGTCGGAATCTGCAATCTGGCGCAACATGTTCTTAACCGGCGCGCGGGAACTGCGCGCAGGCATGAAGGCAGGTATTAATTCGCAAAGCATCGACATGATTTCGGCGATACCAACCGGTTTGTTGTTAGATTCTGTATCGACCCGACTTGACCCGAAGATCATTGGCAGTGCCGCGCTGGCGCTGAATTTCGTGATTTCTGATCGAAAAGAGACTGCGAAAGTCACTGTCGGCAATTCGGTGATGTTCAGCGAAATGAATGCGGCCCACGCAGCGCCTAGCGTTACGGTTACTGGCCCACGCCAATTGTTTCTGGCCTTATTGTTCCTGAAAATGCCGGCAGCGCAGTTGCAGGCTGCGGGATTGAAGATTGAGGGCGACAGGGCGGTGCTTGAAAAGCTTCAGGCGGCGCTTGACCCAATGCCAGGCGCATTCAACATTGTGGAGCCTTAGGGTAAGAAGCACTCATCCAGTGCTTTGCCGCCTTGCACTGAACAAAATGGCCTCAAACCGCGAAGGTGGATAGTAAGTGGCCCTGACCCTGAAGGGACTACATTTCCCCGCGCTGGCGGCGGATGGCGTACCATTTTGCTACGTTGGCGTTGTGTTCTTGCAACGTGTCAGCAAAAATATGGCCGCCCTTTCCGTCCGCGACGAAATAAAAGGCGCTAGTCTTCTGCGGGTTTAGGACGGCGGCAATAGCGGCGCGTGACGGGTTGGCGATGGGCCCTTTTGGTAGGCCAGACATAGCGTAGGTATTATAATCGTTAACATCCCGGATTTCGGATTTGCGAATGCGCCGGCCAAGCGACTTGCCCTTGGTGATAGGATAAATGATCGTCGGATCGGCCTGTAGCCGCATGCCCGTGCGTAAGCGATTGGAGTACACGCCGGAAACGATGCGCAATTCCGATTTAAGAGCTGTTTCCTTTTCGACAATGGATGCGAGCGTCAGCGCCTCTAAGGGCGTTTTGACCATCGCGTTCGCGCTGCGCTCCGGCCACAACTCGGCCATAGTTTTTGTCATGGCATCCTGCATGCGTTTCAGGACAGCAGCGCGCGGTTCGTTTTTATCAAAGGCATAGCTGTCTGGCAAAACCGAGCCCTCGGCGGGTACGGAAATGGTGCCGGTGAGCTGGTCATTAGCCATAAGGCGTTCGTACACCATGATCGACGGCATGCCTTCGGGAATGGTGACCATGCGTTGCACGGTTTTCCCATCTGTCAGGATGGACAATATATCGGAATTGGACGCCTGTGCTGGTATGACAAATTCGCCTGCCTTGATGGTGTTAGACGCACCAAAAATCTTTGCCCGGCTAACAAATGCATCAGCAGATTTAATCGCACCGCTTTTTTCAAGCTGACGCGCAGCCGACATCATGCTTGAACCTGGCTTAATGATAACAGTTGCTGCGCGTTCCAGCGGCCCAGGCGCAGTCCATCCATAAATGAAGGTACCAGCGATTACTGCCAACAGTAGCGCGGCTACCATGACCACCCATTTGGCGATGCGTTGCTTTGGCGGTGTAGCTGATCGCTTTGCCACAATTAACCTTTTTCATTTTTGCTGTCGGTTCCAACATGTGCTGGAATGACAAGCTGGAAGATATGCGATGGTGCTGGCGCCACGTTCGGTTATTCAACCAATTTCATGATGAGACTTGCGTTCGTCCCGCCAAAACCGAAGCTGTTGTTCAAAGCAGCCTTCACTTTACGTTTCTTGGCGAAATGCGGAACAAGGTCAACGCCTTCGGTACCTTCGTCTGGATTGTCGAGATTGAGCGTTGGCGGCACAATTTGGTCACGCAGCGCAAGAATACAGAAAATGCTCTCCACCGCACCAGCGCCACCCAGCAAATGGCCGATGGCGGACTTGGTCGAGCTCATCGACACATTTGCTATCGCATCACCAAATAAGCGCTTAACCGCACCCAGCTCAATCGTATCGGCCATGGTGGATGTGCCATGCGCATTGATATAATCAATATCGGTGGGTGCCATGCCGGCCTTTTTCAGCGCCATCTGCATGGATCGCAATGCGCCATCACCTTCGGGATGCGGGGCGGTGACGTGATAGGCATCGCCCGATAAGCCGTAACCAACCACTTCGGCATAGATTTTCGCACCGCGCGCTTTAGCGTGTTCATATTCTTCCAAAACAACAACGCCTGCGCCTTCGCCCATTACGAAACCGTCGCGGTCCTTGTCATAAGGTCGGCTGGCGGCCTCTGGACGGTCGTTATAGCTCATATTCAGCGCGCGGGCCTGCGCAAAGCCTGCGATACCCAGCGGGTTTACAGTGCTTTCTGCACCACCTGCCACCATGATGTCAGCGTCATCGTCGCGGATCATGCGGGCGGCATCGCCAATCGAGTGCGCGCCTGTGGAGCAGGCGGTGACGACGGCGTGGTTAGGGCCTTTTAGGCCATATTTGATGCTGACTTGACCCGAGATGAGGTTAATTAAGCGGCCATGCACGAAATGCGGGCTGACGCGGCCGGGACCTTTTTCTGCCAACAATAACGCTTCGCTTTCAATGCCGGGCAATCCGCCGATCCCTGAGCCAATCGAACAACCTGCGCGCAGCTTTTGTTCTTCGGTCAATTCGGAGAGGCCAGCATCTTCCAAAGCTTGGCCAGCGGCATCAATGCCGTAAATGATAAAGGGGTCAACCTGACGCTGCACCTTATGGTCCACGCGCTTGTCTGGGTCAAAACCCCAAGGGTGATCCTTTCCCTTCACTTCGCATGCGATTAGGCATTTTTGATCGCTGGCGTCGAAATGTGTAATCATGCCCGCGCCAGACTTTCCGGCAATCAGGTTGGACCAAGTGGTTTCAACATCTGCACCCAAGGGTGTAACCAGACCTAATCCAGTGACCACGACACGACGCATTGCGTTATCTCCAAAATCTAATCTTTACGGCCCATTACTGCGAACACGGGCCAAAAAGCAAACGGCTTTCCGACGAAAGCGCACGTAACGCTGGTCGGAAAGCCGTTTGAATTTTTATCTAGCCGCGCATCATCGCGCGTCACGGCTTAGCCGTTGCTATTGATGAAATCGATCGCGTCTTTGACGGTAGCAATCTTTTCAGCAGCATCGTCAGGGATTTCAACGTTGAATTCTTCTTCAAACGCCATAACCAGTTCAACGATGTCAAGGCTGTCGGCGCCCAGATCATCAATGAAGCTTGCAGCTTCATTCACCTTGTCGGCTTCAACGCCCAGATGTTCTACTACGATCTTTTTGACCCGTTCCGCGGTATCGCTCATATTTATGCCCCTTATTGGTTGGGATGATGAATTTCAGCTATCGCCCTAATGTGCAGATTAGCTGCTGGCAAGTGGCAAGCGACGCTTGTGCATCAAAGCATCGCCATCCCGCCATTTACATGGATTGTTTGGCCCGTAACATAACCGGCTTCCCGTGAGGCGAGATAGGCAACGGCGGCACCAATGTCCGCGCCTTCGCCCATGCGCCCCATCGGAATACGCGCATTCAGCGCTTCTTTTTGGGCTTCAGGTAGGCTTTCAGTCATGGCTGTGGCGATGAAGCCTGGTGCCACGCAATTGGCGGTTACATTGCGGCTGGCGAGTTCCTGCGCAATCGCTTTGGTCATCGCCGTCAGGCCGCCTTTGGACGCGGCGTAATTGGCTTGACCGGGGTTGCCCGTGGTACCGACGACGCTGGTGATCGTGATGATGCGGCCAAATCGCGCCTTCATCATGGGTTTCGTCGCGGCGCGCATCAGGCGAAATGTGGCCTCAAGATTGACGCGGATGACATCATCCCATTCCTCATCCTTCATGCGCATCGTCAAATTGTCGCGGGTAACGCCGGCGTTGTTTACTAGAATGTCGATCTGACCGAGTTTTTCTAGCGCAGCAGGGATCAACGCCTCAACGCTGTCTTTGTCGCCGAGATTGCAGGGAACCGCAACATGGTCGCCGCTTAAGGATGCCCTAAATGATTCCAGTTTTTCAACGTTGGAGCCGGACACTGCAAGGCGCGCGCCTTGTGCCGCCAGCGCGTGGCAAATGGCACTGCCAATCCCGCCCGATGCGCCTGTGACGAGCGCCGTCATGCCGGTTAGATCAAACATATCATTCTCCCTTAAATTCGGGTGCGCGCTTTTCCAGGAACGCGGTGATGGCTTCGTCATTGTCTGCAGTGGCATGTGCAAGGCTTTGCATTGCGGCTGACATTTCGAGGATATTTTTCAGGTCCGCTGTCTGCCCTTCGCGCAAAAGCCGCTTGGTCATGCGGACGGCATGTGGTGGATTTGCGGCGATTTTTTCGGCAACTATCCGCGCGGCGGCCATCAGGTCGGCATCATCCACCACTTGCGTAACCAGCCCGATACGCAAGGCTTCGGCCGCATCGATGGTCTCGCCCGTCAGAGCCAGTTCGGTCGCTTTGGAAAAACCGACGATGCGCGGCAAAAGCCATGCCCCGCCATCGCCCGGCGTAATACCCAACCGCACGAAGCTTTCGGCAAATTTAGCCGAAGCCGCGGCGATGCGAATGTCGCACATCGTAGTAAGGTCAAGCCCCGCACCAATGGCCGCGCCGTTGACCGCCGCGATGACCGGAACCTCAAGCGCTTGAAACATCAACGGCAGACGCTGGATACCATATTTGTAATTGCGACGGGTTTCTGCAGGCAACCCGGCCCGCAAGCCACCGCTATCTGGACGCATTTGTTTTAGGTCGCCGCCGGAGGAAAACACGCTTCCCGCGCCTGTTAGGATAACGCAGCGCACCGACATATCCTCATCAGCCGTCATGAATGCGGCGCATATTTGTTCAACGACCGACACATCGGAAATCGGGTTTCGCTTTTCGGGCATATTCAACGTGATGGTCAGTATGCTGCCATCGCGCGACTGGAGAATTTGGTCCGTCATTAGATATCTTTCAACAAGGCTTCGATGTCATCCATGCTGATGACAGTTGATGTTGTAATGTCTTCACCCGCGCTGCGCTTTACCATCGGCGATAGCACCTTGCCGCCAAACTCGGCGAAATGGGTAACGCCGGCCTCCGCCATGGCAATTGCCGACTCGCGCCAGCGCACACGGCCAGTGACTTGCTCCACCAATTGAGCCGATATGGTCGCCGGGTCGGACACCGGCGCAGCCGTCACATTGGCGAACAAGGGCACAAATGGCGCGTGGATGGTCGTCGTCGCAAGCGCGCTTGCCATGTCATCGGCGGCGGGTTGCATCAATGGGCAGTGAAAAGGTGCGGACACGGGCAGCAATATGCCCCGTTTGATATCATGGTCCTTTGCCAGCAAAATTGCGCGGTCAATTGCACCTTTATGGCCCGAAATAACGACCTGCGACGGGTCATTGTCATTAGCGACGGTGCAGGTTTCCCCTTCTGCAGCCGCGGCTGCCAAGCTTTCCGCTTTTTCTATATCCGCGCCAAGCAAAGCAGCCATTGCACCCACGCCAACGGGCACGGCGGCCTGCATGGCGCGCCCGCGCAGCTTCAGCAGCGCAGCCGTCACCGAGAGCGGTAATGCGCCAGCAGCGCACAGCGCCGTATATTCACCCAAGGAATGGCCAGCGACGAAATTGCATTTTTCCGATAGGCGCACGCCGCCTTCTTTTTCCAAAACACGCAAGGTTGCAATGGCGTTTGCCATGATTGCCGGTTGTGCATTTTCGGTGAGCGTCAGCTCGCTTTCTGGGCCCTCGCACATCAGGCGGAACAGATGCTGGCCAAGCGCTTCATCGACTTCTTCAAACACCGCGCGCGCGATGGGGCTGGCTTCGGCGAGCATTTTGCCCATACCAACTGCCTGGCTGCCTTGCCCGGGGAAAATAAATGCGCGCATATCTGCTCCTGTTGGTCGGTGTTCGTGCAAAATCGCCTATGGCGCAGCGTTGAATGTTGCAAGCCCGAACGGCACAATCCGGTTATCGGCGTCATGGCCAATATCTGCGCGGCCCAGATAGTCGATGCCTGTTTTTGCACACCAGCGTTGCGCGATTTCCTCGGCATCTTCGCCGAAGGGGCGGTCATTTTCGGGCACATCGCTGACGCGGCCAAGCCGCAATCCGGCCAGCCCTACGGCTTGCAAATGGCTGGTGACATGGAAAAAAGCGCGGTCATAACCATAGAGATATTCGCTGACTTCCTCCAATATCAACACATGGTCTTTCAGATCAGGCATCAACGGTGTGCCGACCATCATCGCTAAGGTCATCAGATTGAAAGCCGCATATTTTGTGCCGCCCTGCATTTGTGGTTCAAGCGATTGCGGCGACGTATGCAGTATCCAATCGAGTGCGCGCAGGACGGCGGCCTCACCGCCGTCACGCCGAATATCGGCTGGCATCGGCCCATGGCAGACACGACCAATTTGGGCGCCATAAAGCGCGCCCAGCAGGTTGCCGGCGTCGCTATAGCCCATATAGATTTTATCGCCCGCCGATGATTTAAGGGCCGCAACGGCGTCTTGAGCAATCCTGCAAGCCCCATAGCCACCGCGCACGAACCAGACCGCATCGAAATCTGGGTCATTGGCGAGGTTAACAAAAGCCTCCAGCCGCTCGGCATCGGATCCGGCGAAATGACCAGCCTCGGCAAAGCATTGCTTATGAAAGACGAGTTTAGCGGTCGGGTGGGTGTTGGCGGCAAGTGCAGAAACACGCGCGGCGTCTTCGTGAGTGAACGGGGTGGACGGCGCGCAAATTCCGATACGCATATTTTACTCTTCCCCTCATTGTCACCCCAGCTTTGGCTGGGGGCTATCGCGCCTGTCGGTTTAA
The DNA here is from genome assembly GCA_027488785.1 of Sphingomonadales bacterium. Lineage (GTDB taxonomy): Bacteria > Pseudomonadota > Alphaproteobacteria > Sphingomonadales > Sphingomonadaceae > Sphingorhabdus_B. The sequence continues at coordinate 22,275 of JAIYAY010000003.1, forward strand.
GCGGATAGATGTAATAGACACCAGTCAAAGCTGGTGCGACTTGGTTTTCGAACAGAGCGTTCAGCGTTCCATTGCAAAAACTCACACTAACGCATAACCGCCAATCATGCACAAAAACAAATCCTATTTCTTCTGCGGCATCGGTGGTTCTGGTATGTTGCCCTTGGCCAATATCGTCCGTGATGCAGGCGCGAGCGTTGCGGGTTCCGACCGCGCACTCGACCAAGGCCGGTTGGGGCCGAAATTTGAATGGCTGCAAAGCCTTGGCATCAACTTGTTTCCGCAAGACGGCAGTGGCCTTAAGAAAGGCGACCAAATTCTTATCGCTTCCGCCGCGATTGAAGACAGCGTACCGGACATCGCAAAGGCCAACGCGCTTGGCTGCGCCCGCATGACGCGCGCCGAACTCCTTGCCGACCTGTTCAACGCCGCCCCGCGCAGCGTTGCTGTCGGTGGAACTAGTGGCAAATCGACCGTTACGGGCATGATCGGATGGATATTGACCGATACTGGACGTGACCCGACGATCATGAATGGCGCGGTGATGAAAAATTTCGTCGCCGATGATGCGCCCTTCGCCAGCGCGCGTGTCGGACAAGGAGAAGTTTTCGTTTCCGAGGTCGACGAAAGCGATGGTTCCATCGCCCTGTTCACGCCGGAGGTGGCTGTCCTCAATAATGTCAGCCTTGATCATAAAAGCTTAGAAGAATTGCGGCAGTTATTCGGGGACTTTGCAGGCAAAGCGAAAGCCTGCGTCTGGAACGCCGATGATATCGAGACTGCCGCATTGATCGCGCCCATGGCATTGCCGGGCGCGATTAGCTTCGGCTTCTCCGCTGACGCACATTTCCGCGCAACAGACATCACTGACCTCCCGCTCGGTAGCCACTTCACCCTGCAAGCAATGGGCGGCGTTTATCCTGTTACCTTGATTGTCCCGGGCCGACACAATATCGCGAACGCGCTTGCCGCTATTGCCGCAAGTGTCGCGCTTGGCGTGTCCGTGGTGCAAGCCGTACGCAGCGTCGAACATTTTAATGGCCTTGCCCGTCGTTTCGACATTGTCGGCGCAGCGAATGACATCACAGTCATCGACGATTTCGGTCACAACCCGGACAAAATTGCCGCGACTCTGGCGACGTTGAAGGCGTTTCCCGGACGGATCATCGCCTTCTTCCAACCCCATGGCTACGGCCCGATTCGCGTCATGGGCGCTGAACTGGCGGGCGTGTTTGCGGATATGCTGGGCAAGGAGGACCATCTTATCCTCTGCGACCCTGTCTATTTCGGCGGCACCGTGGACAAAAGCATTGGCAGCGAAAGCATCACCGACGCAGTGGCCAAAGTGGGTCGCAACGCCGACTATATCCCGACCCGCGAAGACTGCGGCAATCGCATCGTCGAGGTGGCGAGGCCCGGCGACCGGATTGTCATCATGGGAGCAAGGGATGATACGCTGAGTGCATTTGCAGCGGATATTTTGGCACGGCTACAGCGTTAAGGATAGACTACACATTTCCGCAATCCCGCGAATCGCTTGCATTCCGCACCAATCCCCCCTAAGCGCGCCAATTCGCTCAGGTCCGCCTGACCGAAATCGAAGAAGGCCGGAGGGGCGTATGCATGGTGCTGCGTCAGCGATCGGTAGGAACAAGGAAACGCCCATGCCGCTATACGAGCATGTATTTTTGGCGCGTCAGGACCTTTCACAGGCCCAGGTTGATGCGCTGGCAGAAACTGCCACCAAGATTGTAGAAGACAATAAGGGCAAGGTCGTAAAGACCGAAACCTGGGGTCTTCGTACATTGACCTACAAAATTCAAAAGAACCGCAAAGCGCATTTTGTGATGCTCGACATTGAAGCTTCGGGCGACACCATCGCCGAGCTTGAGCGTCAGACACGCATGAACGAAGATGTGATTCGTTATATGACCGTCCGCGTGGACGCGCATGAAAAGGGCCCATCGGTTATGATGCGTAAGAGCGACCGTCCTGAGCGCAGCGAACGCGCTGAGCGTGGCGGTTTTGGTGGCGCCGACCGTGATCGCGGTGCACCTCGTCCAGACCGCGCGTATCGCGCAGAGCAGGAGGCTTAAATCATGGCACGTCCGTTTTTCCGTCGCCGCAAGTCCTGCCCATTCCAGGGTAAAGATGCGCCGCAAATCGACTATAAAGATGTACGCCTGCTTCAAGGTTACATTTCAGAGCGCGGCAAGATTGTCCCATCGCGCATCACCGCCGTTTCGGCAAAGAAGCAGCGTGAGCTGGGCCAAGCGATCAAGCGCGCCCGTCACATCGGCCTTCTGCCGTACATCGTGAAGTAAGGAGCCGAAACATGGATATCATACTTCTCGAACGCGTTGAAAAGCTGGGTGCAATTGGTGACGTTGTCACCGTGAAGGACGGCTATGCCCGTAACTTCTTGCTGCCAAACAAAAAAGCGCTCCGTGCAAACGAAGCTAACCGCAAGGTTTTCGAAGCCAACCGCGCGAAAATTGAAAGCGATAACGCAAATCGTCGTGATGAAGCCCAAAAGGCTTCGGGTAGTGTTGAAGGCAAGCAGATCGTGTTGATCCGCGCAGCTTCGCAAACTGGCCAGCTTTACGGTTCGGTTTCGGTCAAGGATATCGTTGACGGCCTGGTCGCCCAGGGCGCAAAGGTTTCCAAGAGCATGATAGTGCTTGAGCGCCCGATCAAAACGCTTGGCGTATTTGGCGTTAAGGTTGTTCTGCACCCCGAAGTGACCGTTAATGTAGAGGTCAATGTCGCCCGTTCGGACGACGAAGCTGAGTTGCAGAAGGACGGCGTCAACGTTCTCGAGCAAATGTTCGAAGACGAACAGGCCGAGATCGCTGCCGAAGCCATTGAAGCGCAGGTTGAAGCCGAAGTGGCCGCTGATGCAGCCGAAGCTGCTGAAGCTGCTGCCAACGCAAAGCGCCGTGAAGAGCAAGCTGCCGCCAAGGCTGCTGCGGAAGCCGCTGGCCTTTCAGCTGAGGCAAGCGACGACGCATAAAGCGTTCGATTGCTGCATACAAAAAACCGCCTTGTTGCAAAGCAGGGCGGTTTTTTTGTGTCCCTACTGCATGTTATCCTGAAACAAGTTCTGGGTGACGATAAGAAAAATGATGCGCTGGTTGTAGCGCCCGTGCATCAATCATCCTAAACCAACCCCATGACCGCGCCCATCATTATCACCGCCGACATGGGCAAGACCGACCAAGCATGGGCCAATGGCTTACGTCGCGCGCATTTTCCCGCAGATCGCAACCGCGTTGATGCGCATATCACCTTGTTCCACCATTTGCCGCCAAGCCATTTACCAGAGATAAAATCGCGGTTGGCGGTATTGGTTAAGGACTATCCGGCGCCAGTGGCTGATCTCAGCGATGTGATATTGCTCGGTAAAGCGGTAGCGTTTCGCGTGGAAAGTCCTGAATTGCTTAGCCTGCGGGACGAACTGGCCGATGCGTTTCATGGTCTATTGATTCCACAGGATCAGGCCACGCCCAAATTGCATATAACGATCCAGAACAAGGTCGAGCCGCTAGTTGCCAAGGCGCTCCACGCGCATCTTTTGGAGTCGTTTCGACCTCGTCCGCTCGCCATTTCCGGTCTATCCGCGCATTATTATCGCGAAGGGCCATGGGAGCCTATAGGAAGATGGTCATTTCGCGGCTGACAATGCTTGACCCGCTACCACCCCACGCTTATAGCGCCGCGTGCTTTCCCGCAAATGCAGGGATTCACGCTTGGATGGCGAAGTAGCTCAGCTGGTTAGAGCGGTGGAATCATAATCCATAGGTCGGGGGTTCAAGTCCCTCCTTCGCTACCATCTTTTTTCTGCGCAATTGGGATTTAGCACCGGTAGCAGCGCATTCTGCACATTATAAACCGATCAGACGGGCTGACGCTATGCAAAGCCCCATTTTGAACGGTTGCTGCACTTTTCTGCGTGGGCTACACTCAATGCATGAAAGATTGCACCCAATGCATTGTACGAAATCGTGCAATCTGCGCCGGGCTCGAAACAGACGAGCTTGAGGTGTTGGGTCGGCTGGGCCGTAAGCAAAAAGTTTCCAAGGGCCAAACCGTATTTTGGGAGGGTGATGACGCCGTTGTCGTCGCCAATGTCATCCAAGGCGTGTTGAAGGTTTCGATGAGCATGTCCGATGGCCGGGAACAAATTGTCGGGATTGTTTTTTCGTCTGATTTTCTTGGCCGGCCTTTTGGGCAACAAAGCCCGTATAGCGTAACCGCGCTGACCGATGCCGAACTGTGCATATTTTCGCGATCCACCTTTGATAGCTTCGCGCGGCAACACCCCGAGCTGGAGCATAAGCTGCTGTGCCGGACTTTGGATGAACTTGATCGTGCGCATGCATGGATGCTGCTACTCGGAAAGAAAACCGCGATGGAACGGATCGCGACTTTGTTGCTCGAAATGTCTGCTCGTCTTGGCGAAACAGGCTGCACGATTGACAAAGGTGCATTGGACACATTTGAATTGCCGCTTGATCGTCAGCAAATTGGCGACGTTTTGGGGCTAACAATTGAAACCGTAAGCCGTCAGTTTTCGAAGTTAAAAGCCGACGGTGTTATCCATCTACCAGACCGCCGAACCGTTTCTATACGCGACCGCGCGCGGCTTCAGGATCTTTCGGCTGCTTACTGAATATTAGTTAAAAAACGCGTTCGCGGTGGCTTAGCTTGGAATTTTGTCCGCCGGACCGCCGATGAGCACAAAATGCCGATCGCAATAGCCACAGTCGACATAGCCTTTTTCATCAATTTGAAGCCAGACTCGGGGATGGCCCAATGCGGCTGGAATATCTCCACTGCCGTCGCAAGCGACACGCGGTTCGCGGACTCGGATTGTTTCGGGGGTGTTGTTGTTCATGTGGGCCGCTTAGCAAAGCCACAACGTGGCTGCAACGGCTCAGAAATAGTGAACTAACGATAATCGCGCGGTGACGAAATTCCAGTGTCTGGATTCCATGTGATTGCGCTGACACCATGCGTTCGCTATCGCAACAACATGTCCGAACAAGCTATCTCGATCCAAAACCTCTCCAAAAAATATGCGGGAGGGAAACAAGCGTTAAACGATGTCAGTTTTGACGTCGCGCAAGGGTCGATTTTCGGCCTTCTTGGGCCCAATGGCGCGGGCAAGTCGACGTTGATTAACATCCTGGCCGGGCTGGTGATGAAAACGTCGGGTAGCGCATCTATCTGGGGTTTCGACATTGATGCCCACCCACGCAATGCGAAGGCGTCCATCGGCATTGTACCACAGGAGATTATGTTCGACCCGTTCTTTACACCAAAAGAGGCGCTTGAGTTGCAAGCGGGTTTATATGGTGTGCCTAAGTCGAAGCGCCGGACGATGGAATTGCTGAAAGCTGTGCGGTTAGAGGACAAGGCCGATGCCTATGCGCGGACGCTATCAGGCGGGATGAAACGCCGTTTATTGGTAGCTAAAGCCATGGTGCATGCGCCGCCAGTCATCGTGCTCGATGAACCGACAGCTGGTGTCGATATCGAATTGCGTCAGCAATTATGGGATTATGTGCAGGAATTGAACCGCCAAGGCGTAACGGTTGTGCTCACCACCCATTATCTCGAAGAAGCCGAGCAGTTGTGCGACCGGATCGCGATTATCAACCATGGGCAGTTGATTGCCAACAAACCGACGCGCGAACTGGTCGGCATGGCGCGTGAAAAGGCAGTTTTGTTAACGCTGGACCGCGATGTAACCAGTGCGCCCACGCATAAAGCCTTTGAAAAGGCGGAGCTGGTTGGCGACCGCACGGTAGAGATTACCTACAACAAAGACCGTATGAACGCAGGCGAAGTGCTTTCCGTCATCCAAGGCCTGGGGTTGGGCATCGTTGATGTAACAACGAAGGAAGCCGATCTCGAAGACGTCTTCCTCCGCCTGACAAGCCCTGCTTGATGGAAACGGATGTTCTGATCATTGGGTCGGGCGCAGCGGGGTTAACAGCTGCGTTGCAATTGGCATCTTCACGTAAAGTCGTGGTGCTCGCCAAGGGTTCCATTTCTGACGGCGCAACAGCATGGGCGCAGGGCGGAATTGCCGCGGTGCTTGAACCCGGTGACAATTTTGCTAACCATATCGAAGATACGATGGTTGCAGGCGCTGGGTTGAATAACCGCGCCACAGTTGAATTTGTCGTGGAGAATGCGCCGCTTGCGATTGAACGGCTGGCAAAGCTTGGCGTGCCGTTCAATCTGGAGGGTAATGACTGGCATCTGACGCGTGAAGGGGGGCATAGCCACCGGCGTATCGTCCATGTTGACGACGCCACGGGCTGGGCTGTGCAGCAAGCTTTGGAAGCGGCGGCCAGAGAACATCCCAATATCAGTTTGGTTCCGGACATGGTCGCCGTCGACCTGATCCTCGGTCGGCATCAGGAACGTTTTTCAACGTCAGGGCGCATCCACGGCGTCTATGCGCTCAACCGCAAAACGGGCCAAGTCGAGACCTTCACCGCGCGCGCGACCATTCTCGCGAGCGGCGGCGCTGGCCGGACTTATCTTTATTCCACAGCTCCACGTGGTGCGACTGGTGACGGTATTGCCATGGCGTGGCGCGCAGGATGTCGCGTGTCAAATATGGAGTTTATGCAATTTCACCCGACTTGCCTCTACAATCTGGAGGTCAAAAATTTCCTGATTACGGAGGCGGTCCGCGGCGAGGGCGGTATCCTGATAAACCCGAAAACCGGGCATCGTTATATGCCCGATTATGACGACCGCGCAGAGCTTGCGCCGCGTGACATTGTCGCTCGTGCCAATGACGCCGAAATCAAGCGCGATGGTCTGGATTATGTCCATCTCGACATCAGCCACAAGTCGCCGGAATTTGTGAAAGCGCATTTTCCGAACATTTATGAAAAGCTGCTGGGTCTTGGCATCGATATTACGCGCGAACCAATCCCTGTGGTACCAGCACAGCATTATACCTGCGGCGGCGTGATTGTCGATTTGGACGGCCGAACCGATGCGCCTGGCCTGTATGCCGCGGGCGAAGTGACGCAAAGCGGCCTGCATGGTGCAAACCGTCTAGCGTCGAATTCCTTGCTGGAATGTTTTGTTTTTGGTGATGCTTGCGCGCGCCATATCGACGCCAATTGGGGCAGCCTACCTCCTCCTCCGCCGATTCGGCAGTGGGATGAGAGCCGGGTGATCGACAGTGACGAAGAGGTCGTGATCGCCCAATGTTGGCGCGAAATTCGGCAGTTCATGTGGAACTTTGTGGGTATCGTCCGCACGACCAAAAGACTGGAGCGCGCGCAGCATCGCATCGATTTGCTGCGTAGCGAGGTCGAGGATTATTATAGCCATTTCCGTGTGACGCCTGACCTAATTGAACTACGAAACCTAGTCGAGGTTGCCGCTTTAATCATCCGGTCGGCGCTCGTGCGGCACGAGAGCCGGGGACTGCACTTCACGCTTGATTATCCCGACATGGCAGACGAAGCGCGCGATACGATTTTGATGCCATAGGCACAAAATGCTTTTCTAAAGATGGCAAACTCATGCAGGGTCACATCTGGTTATTTGGAGGCAATTATGGACGTGCGAAATCAAATTACAGCTTTTCACATGCGCAAAGTTTTGCATCTGCCTGTCCTGGCGCTGCTGGCAGCGATGCCGATGCCTGCCGCCTCCGCAACGCCTGAGGAGACCGCACGCGAAGTACTGGCCAAATCGCCCATCATCGACGGCCATAATGACACACCGCATCAGATTGCTGAGTTGTTTGACCGGGACTTTTCCAAGTTCGACTTGGCTGCTTTGCCTGCGGAGGTGCTTGCTAAAACCCACACCGATATAAAAACTGCGCGTGCCGGATATTTGGGGGGACAATATTGGTCGGTCTACGTCAATGCCGCTTTGCCCAAGCATGAGGCCGTGACCCGAACGATCCAACAGATCGATGTCGTCCGCCAGATGATGGCGCGATATCCGGAAACATTCACGTATGCGGCAACGGCAGCAGATGTCGAAGCGGCGATGAAAAAGGGCAAGATTGCGTCGCTTATTGGCATGGAAGGCGGGCACTCCATCGGTAGTTCGCTGGAAATCCTGCGGCAGACTTATGCGCTTGGCGCGCGTTACATGACCCTTACGCACAGCCTGACCACCGATTGGGCGGATAGCGCTACTGACACGCCAAGGCATGACGGGTTGTCGCCTTTTGGTTTTGAAGTGCTTGCCGAAATGAACCAATTGGGGATGATTGCCGATATCAGCCATGTGTCAGAGGCAACCATGCACGATGTGCTGGACAAGAGTAATGCGCCGGTCTTGTTCACACACAGCAACGCCCGCGCGATCACGCCACATCCTCGTAATGTGCCCGATTCAGTGCTTCAGCGCCTGCCGCAAAATGGTGGTGTGGTGATGGTAACCTTTGTCCCCGGCTTTACGTCGGCGGAACGGCGGCAATGGGAATATGAACGCTCCGCCGTTGCAGGGCGCGCCAAGACTGAATTTTCCGGTAATCCTGTTGGCGAAAAGGCCGCTGTTGACGCGTGGATTGCTGCCAATCCTCAACCAAAGGCAACGCTAGCGCAAGTTGCCGACCATATCGACCATATCCGCAAGGTTGCAGGCATTGACCATATCGGCATTGGCGGTGATTTTGGAGGCGTCGATGAATTGCCAGTTGGCCTGGAAAATGTTTCAACCTATCCCGCCTTGTTCGCCGAACTTGTCCGCCGTGGCTATTCAAAGGCTGATCTGACCAAAATCGCGCAAGGCAATGTGCTGCGCGTGATGCGTGCTGTGGAGAAGGCCGCGCGGAAATAATTTAGGACGCAAAGCCCTCAGTGAGATATCGTTCGGCGATGGCGGCGTGCAAGGCTGCGCCTCGGGCCATGACGCTGTCGTCGAGGACCATGCGGTTGGAGTGTAAGCCGCAGCAGGTGCGCCAGTCGTCGCCTTCATGTGATGCGCCTAAGAAGAACATCGCGCCGGGGACTTTTTCGAGGACATAGGCAAAGTCCTCCGCACCCATAATAGGCGTGTCGAGTGTGATCCAGCTTTCGGGACCGAACATATCCTCGACGACCGATTTGCCGAATTGGACGGCGCGGTCGTCGCAGACGGTGACTGGAAAGCCTTGTTCGATATGAACCTCCGCGCTGCAGCCATGGGCGGCGGCGATGCCGGGGGCGAGGCGGCGCAGCTCTTCGGCGACCCGCGCGCGTGACTGCGGCGAAAGCGTGCGGATGGTGCCCAGCAAATGTGCGGTTTCAGGAATGATATTGTTGGTCGTCCCCGCCGATATCTTGGCAATGGTGATGACCGCCGGATTGAATACCGAAATCTTGCGCGTCACCATCGTTTGGATAGCGGATACGATTTCGCAAGCGACGGGGATGGGATCAATCGCGTCATGCGGCATGGAGGCATGGCCACCAGCGCCCTTGACGGTAATGTTCAGCACATCGGACGATGCCAGTAATGGACCACTGCGCCCACTGAACACCCCACGTGGTGCGTTAGGCATGATGTGCAAGGCAAAGGCCGCATCGGGCAGGGGGTCAAGCAAACCGTCGTCGAGCATGAAGCGAGCGCCATGATGGCCCTCTTCGCCCGGTTGAAACATAAACTGGACCGTACCCGCCAATTGGTCACGCTTGGCGCATAGCATCTTTGCCGCACCGACGAGCATCGCGACATGGGTGTCATGTCCGCACGCATGCATCGCGCCGTCGGTTAGCGAGCTATAATCAAGTCCGGTATCTTCATGGAGCGGTAAGGCGTCCATATCGCCACGCAGAAGCACATTACGGCCATTTGCCGGGCCTTTGAGGGTCGCAATAAGGCCAGTGGTCGATGGTCCCTCACGCAACTCCAGCGGAAGGCCAGCAAGTGCAGCCTTTATCTTTGCTAATGTCTTGGGGTTTTGCAGACCCAATTCCGGCTCGGCATGTATCGCCCGACGTAGGTCAATTAGTTCGGGAAGGATATGTTCGGCGTCGGCGCGCCAGTCGGTGCTGATTAAGTCCATAGCTTAACTAGCACCAGCCGAACGCGACCGACAACCGTCTTTAATCTTCCAAACGCACCGTCACATATTGTGTCGCCGCACCGCGCCGTTTGACGCCAAGCAGGATTGCGCCGCGACCAGCCGCTTGTGCATCCTTAATGGCAGCAGCAAGAGCGGATGCTGTGCTCAAATCCCGGTAATTGGCTGACACGATGACATCACCGCGCCGCAAACCGACCTGCGCAGCTGTGCCAGCGCCTGAAACATCGATGACAACGCCCTTTACATCGGAGGTCATGCCAAGCGCTCTTGCGATTTCGGCATCCAACGGAATGACGCTGAGGCCAAGCGCATCACGAATGACCTTGGAATCGGGCGTATCGGTTTGCTTGTCGAAGTCTTTATTTTCTTCCGGGTTGAAATTGCGCTGGGCCAGCTTCTCTTCTGGTGGACGCGCACCAACTGTAGCGGACAGTTTCATGGGCTTACCTTCGCGCAAAATGTCGAGTGGTATGCGCGTGCCGGGTTTGATGTTCGCCACAATGTAGGACAAGGTCACATCGGGCGTCACTTCGCGGTTATTGACGCGAAGCACAATGTCACCCTCTTTCAAGCCAGCCTTGTCTGCTGCCTCACCGGCAACAATACGTGCAACAAATTCGCCACGGTTCTTTTCAAGGCCAAGCGCGTCAGCAAGGTCTTCGCTCACTGGCTGGATGCTGATGCCCAAATAGCCACGCTCTGGCCGAACGCCCTTTTTCAGGGACTCAACAACCGGAATGGCTTCTTCGGCGGGGATTGCAAAACCAACGCCAATATTCGCGCCGACTGGCGAAATTAGGCGGTTGTTAATGCCGACCACTTCACCCTTTAGGTTGAACAATGGGCCACCCGAATTGCCAGGGTTAATTGCGGCGTCGGTTTGAATGAAGCGGTCATAAGCACCGCCGGCGCCGATGTTACGCTGAAGCGCCGAGATGATCCCTGCTGTTACCGTGTTGCCAAGGCCAAGCGGGTTGCCAATGGCAATCACCCAATCACCCACGCGGCTTTTCTGCGATTCTACCATTTTCACAAAAGGGAGACCTGATGCGCGGATCTTGAGCAAGGCGATATCTGATGATGGGTCGCGGCCAACTATTTCCGCCTGATATTCCTTGCCGTCGAAAAGCGTTACCGTCACGCGGTCTACAGCATCGCCAGCTGGTCCACCGGCAACGACATGATTGTTGGTGACGATGTAACCGTCGGATGAGATCAGAAAGCCTGAGCCGCCACTGGCTTGTTCCTGCGTCACGGGGCGGCGTTCGCCCGTCATCGGGTTGAAGCTGGTGGCTACCTGCACCTTTTGACGTGTGGCGATATTGACCACCGCTGGCTGTAATTGCGCAGCAAGATCCGCAAAGCTCGACGGCGCGCCGCCGGGAGCGAGGTTGACCTGTTCCGAAACCGATAGTCCGGTTTGCGCGGTGACTGGGTTGCCGTTGACTAAAGCAACTGTGCCGCCAGCCATCAATAAAGCGGTGGTAACTGCATAAGCGTAACGCACGGATTTCATTCCTCTCGTCTATTCAATTGGGCAAATAGCCTAAAAATCTGTTCATCATTGGCGCGGTAAAGCTGAACGGCGATTGAATGGGTGCGATCCAACCGGCCAACACTAAATGTCCGTCGATTAAATCCCTTTGCGGAATTTTTCCAGATAGGCGTTTTGCGGTGACAAGATGATATTGCTTGCACCTTCACCATTTTGGAACGTTTGACGATAACTCTGCATCGCACGGTAGAAATCGTAGAAAGCCGGATCCTTGCCATAGCTTATGGCGTAAATGCGGGCGGCTTCGGCCTCAGCGTCTGCGCGGATGATTTGCGCTTCCTTCTGGCCCTCGGCGTCAATGGCAATGGCTTCCTGATTTCGGGCGCTGCGCATGCGGTTATAAGCCGACTGCAAGGTAGCGGCGGGCAAGTCGGCACGCTTGATGCGCACGTCAATGACTTCGGCGCCATATTTGCGCGCTTCACGGTTTAACGCGGTTTGGATATTCTCCATAACTTCGCCGCGTTCGGCGCTCAACAATGCAGCAAAAGTCCGCTTACCAAGCTCGTTGCGCAGCGATGAACCTAAAATCGTCCGCAATTGGTCACGCAAGCGATCTTCGGTGCGGATTGTGCGATACATCACTGCGGGCTGGGTAATCCGGAACCGGGCAAAGGCATCAACCTGCAAGCGCAATTGGTCGGTGGAAAGCACTTCCTGCTGTTCCATCTGAACGCTTAAGACGCGCTTGTCGATCATCTGGATCTGTTCGACAAAGGGTATCCGGAAGGTAAGTCCAGCACGTGTTTCGCCGAATTTTTCGCCGGGCTTATATGGGTTTACGATCCGGTCGACCTTACCATAGCTGCTGATAATGGCCTGCTGCGTTTCGGGAACGACATTCACCGACATGCTCATCAGGATAAGCGCACCGATCGTGCCAATCGCGAGATAAACCGGGTTGCGAAGAATGCTGCTGGTCATTGCTTGGTCCCTGTAACGGTCACTGGTTGGGCCTTTGGAGCCGTTCTTTTCTGGAATTCAGGTATGGGAAGATAAGGCGTCACGCCGCCGGTTTCGACAATGGTTTTGTCGACCTTACCCAGCACTTGTTCCATGGTTTCATAATATAACCGACGCTTGGTAACCTCAGGTGCGGCACGATATTGAACATAGATTTTGTCGAACTCGGCAGTTTCACCTAAGGCAAGCTCGGTCACGCGGCTTGCATAAGCACGGGCATCGTTCAGATAGCTTTCGCGCCGTTGCTGCGCCGCGTTCACTTCACGGAAAGCGTCATTGACCTCGGCAGGCGGGTCCGATTGACGGATCGAGATGCTTTGGATCAGCACACCCGCGCGATATTCGTCGAGTACCTGTTGCATTCGGCGACGCACTTCAAGTTCGATAGCGCCACGGCCGGGGCCGATGGCTTGTGTCAGATCAAAATTGGCTACTGCGGCGCGCATAGCGCTCTCGGCAACTTCTTTAACCGTTTCCTGCGGGCTATCGAGTTGGAACAGGAAAAGCTCCGGCTCTTTAATTGACCAACGAACATCATAAGCCATGTCGATGATGCTTTGGTCCTTGGTCAGAACCAAATTCTCGCTGCTTGCCTTTGGCGAGCCTACGGATGTCGTCTGAATCTGCTGCGTATCAATTTTCGTGATGCTTTGTAGTGGGGCAGGCAAAGTGAACTGAATCCCAGGCGACACTGTGCGGGAATATTTGCCCAATTGCGTGACAACGCCCTCTTGCTCGGGGCCAATGCGATGAATGCTTGTCCAGACGATCCACAGCGCCACGAGGGCGCCAATGATCACCGGGAACCAGCTTTTGCCGTCGGGGCGTTGTGGCAAGCCACCAAATCCACCGCCTTTTCTGCGCAGCAGTTCTTCAAGCGATGGACCCCGTGAGCGTCCCCGCCCGCCGGGTTCGGGTGTTGGGTCCCATGGATTGACGGGGTCGGCTTTCGATCCGCCTCCACGTTCGGTTGCGTTGCTTGCGCCGCCTGGTTCCCCAGAATCGGGTGAATCCCAAGGTCCTTTGCCATCTGTTGCCAAAATTACGGGTCCCTGACTATCAAATTTGGTGCTCATAAAACCTTTATAGGAACGGTTTTTCAGAAAAACAGTGTCAATCCCGCAATTCTGAATCTATTCGGCAAATCATGTCCGATTTTGCTATAATTTCCGATGCCATTTTTGCTGTCGTGGGGAGCCGCGCGAGTGGTTTGAAGGTCGCCGATAATGGGGTCTCACTGATGCTTGACGTGTCAGGTTTAAATCCCGCGCAGCGCGCTGAGATCGAAGCCGATGTCCGCGCTGCGGCTATGCAGGCCGGCGCGCAATCTGTGCGTGTCATGTTGACCGCCGAACGCATCACGCCCCGCCTGATTGCGGTAGCGAGCGGTAAAGGCGGCGTGGGCAAATCTACGCTGTCGACAAACCTTGCCATTGCTATGTCGCGCGCTGGCCGTTCGGTTGGTCTGGTGGACGCAGATATTTATGGTCCGTCGCAGCCAAGGTTGATGGGTGTGGAGGGCGTGAAGCCCGAAGCGGAAGGCAAGATGATGATTCCTGTCATGGGTGCTGGCGGTGTTCCGTTTCTGTCGATGGGGCAGTTGGTCAATCCGGGGCAAGCCATTGCGTGGCGTGGGCCCATGGCGGGTAATGCGCTGTCGCAACTTGTTGATGCCAAATGGAACAATGTTCGGGATATCGTCGTGGATATGCCGCCCGGTACGGGTGATATTCAGTTGTCGATGATCCAGAAGCATAAGCCCATCGGTGCCGTAATCATATCTACACCACAGGACCTTGCCCTTATTGACGCGATGCGTGCCATTAGCTTTTTCGATACGGCAAAAGTGCCGATCATTGGCCTGGTTGAAAACATGGCCGGATATCTGTGCCCGCATTGTGGGGAAATGAGCGATCCTTTTGGTTCCGGTGGCGCACAGGCTGCTGCCAAGGAACTGGGCATCCCATTCTTGGGCCGGATACCACTCGACATCAAAATTCGCATGGAAAGCGATGCGGGTACGCCGCCTGCACTGGGTGAAGGACCAATCAGCGACGCTTATAGTGCGATTGCTGATAAGGTTGCGGCTTGGATTGATAGCCCGAAAGATCCTGCCGCATGAATGAAGTGCCAGCAGCAAAGGACGGCATAAGCCGCCGAAAACTGCTAGTTGGCGGCGGCGCAGGTATAGGTCTCTTCGTCGCATGGGGCCTATGGCCGCGCCGATATACGCCAAACATGCGTGCGGTCGATGGTGAGCATCTTTTCGGCCCATGGCTGAAAATTGCAGAAGATGGCAAAGTTATCGTCGCCATCCCGCAAAGCGAGTCTGGTCAAGGCGTATGTACAGCGCTGGCGCAGATCGTGGCCGGCGAATTGGGGGCCGATTGGCGCTCCGTTGCGGTGCAGCCGGTTTCCGCCAGCCCAAGTTTTGCCAACACACTTTTGGCGCGCGCGTGGGCAACGGCTTTCTTACCAGAAAACATCGCGCTCGATTTGGATGTTGGCCCTGTTGCCAACAGCATCGACGAAATCGCCCGCCGCGGCATGTTCGTTGCGACAGGTGGGTCGTCCTCGATCCGGCAGTTCGAAAGACCGTGCCGCGAAGCAGGCGCTGCGGCGCGGACTGTATTGTGTCAGGCAGCTGCGGCGCGCTGGGGCATCGCATGGGAGCAATGCCGGACCGATCGTGGCTTTGTCATTGCTGGTCAGCGGCGGTTGTCTTTTGCAGAATTGGTCGTGGAAGCATCAGCGCTTGATGTGCCGTCTCCGATCCCGCTCAACCCGTCGGCGCGCAACCGGCTTTCAGGGCGCGATGCACCGCGCCTTGACCTGTCGGCCAAGGTTGACGGCAGCGTAAGTTTTGCAGGCGATATCCGTTTGCCAGACATGTTGTTTGCTGCGGTTCGCGCTGGTCCAGCCGGAAACACCCGTCTGTCGGCGGCGGATGAGAAGGCTGCGCTGAACATGCGCGGCGTTCTGCAGGTGGTAAAGACCAACAAATGGGTCGCGGCGGTCGCAAGCAATTGGTGGGCGGCCAACAATGCCCTAGATGCCATGGCGCCCGTGTTCCGCACCAAGGGGCAGATGGCAGATAGCACCGAAATGGCTCAATCTTTGTCCAGTGCAATTGCCAAAGGCCCCGGTTTTCGTGCCACCAAAATCGGGGATGTTGATGCCGCCATGGCGCCGGAAGCGGGTGCGCGGATATTCAAGGCGGATTACACCGTGGCCGCTGCCGTACACGCACCGATTGAGACGCGCTCGGCAACCGCAGATTTTCGAGATGGGCGCTTACAATTGTGGCTCGCGACCCAAGCGCCGCATTCCGCGTGTCTGGCTGCTGCGAAAGCCATTGGGATTAATGTCGACGATGTTGTGCATTATCCCGTGATGGCGGGTGGCAGCTTTGACCGCAATTTCGACAACAGCATTGCTGCGCAAGTGGCGGTGATCGCCAAGGCAGTAGGCAGACCTGTGCAATTGACATGGTCTCGCCCAGAAGACTTCGTCCGGGACCATGTTCGTAGCCCTGCTTTAGGCAGGCTTTCGGCTTCCATGAATGCGAAGGGCGCTGTGACAGGCCTAACGGTTCGTGTCGCCGCAGCGTCCAGTATGCGTGAGTTGGCCAATCGGATGGACGGGCAGAACGCCGATACGGCGCGCAAATCGGCATCCGGCCAATATGATGTGCTGGCGCTGGAAGGCGCGCAAATTCCTTACGCCATACCAAATATTAGTATCGACCATTTCCCTGTGTCCATGCCTATGCCGACGGGGCCGTGGCGCGGCCTTGCAAACAGCTATAATTGCTTCTTCGTTGAAGGCTTTATCGATGAGTTGGCGCATAAGGCAGGGGTTGAACCATTGTCGTTCCGTATGCAGATGCTAGCTGACCAGGCACGTTTGGCGCGATGCCTGAAAGGTGTGGCGACCATGGCAGGCTCGGATGGCGGCGGGGGAGGCAGCGGGCGTGGTATCGCCTGTCACAGTATGCGCGACAGCCATATTGCCATCATTGTGACTGCCCGTAATAGCGAGAGTGGCGTACGCGTGGACCGCATTGACGCAATGGCCGACTGTGGCCGCTTGATTAATCCTGACCTTGCGCGCCAGCAGATTGAAGGCGGTATCGTGTTTGGGTTGGCGCAAGCCTTGGGATCCGCTACGAATTTTGAACGCGGGCTTCCTACCGCACGGCGATTGCGCGATATCGATCTACCCAAATTGGCTGACATGCCCGAAATAAATGTGGAACTTGCGCGCAATGATGAAGCGCCAGGCGGCGTGTCCGAATTAGGTGTTCCCGCCGTTGCGCCCGCGATTGCCAACGCCATTTTCTCCGCAACTGGTATTAGGCTTCGCGAATTACCCTTATTGTCCAGAGGACTATGATGACATTACCGATTAACCACCCGCCGGTAGCAACACCGAAAATTGGCGTGTTGCTTGTAAATTTGGGAACGCCGGAAGCGCCAACGAAGTCTGCTGTGAAACGCTACCTCAAGCAGTTTCTCTCCGATCACCGCGTGGTTGAAATTCCGCAGATCATCTGGCAGCCGATCTTGCGCGGCATCATTTTGAATACGCGTCCGCAGAAATCTGCGAAGGCTTATGCAAAAGTTTGGACTGACAAGGGTTCGCCTCTGGCGTTTTTCACCGCTGGGCAAGCCGATGCGCTTCAGGCGCGCATAGGCGAGAGTGCCGATGTCCGCTATGCCATGCGTTATGGCAACCCGTCGGTGGCTGATCAACTTGCCGCTATGAAGACAGCTGGTTGCAACCGTATTTTGATTGCGCCCATGTATCCGCAATATTCGGGGGCAACGACCGGGACTGTGTTGGATGAGGCCTATGCCACGCTGTCCGCGATGCGCTGGCACCCTGCGATACGCACATTGCCGGCCTATCATGATGACGCGGCCTATATTGGGGCACTGAAGACGTCGATTGAGGCTTCGTTGGCCGGCCTTGATTTTGAACCCGAAGCTATTGTCATCAGCTTCCACGGTATGCCCGAACGCACCTTGCAATTAGGGGATCCCTATCATTGCCATTGCCAGAAAACGGCGCGTTTGCTGTCTGAGGCTATGGGGCGCGAATTGGTTGTCAGCTTCCAGTCACGCTTTGGTCGCGCAAAATGGCTGGAACCTGCAACCGACGAGACACTTATGCGGTTGGCGCGCGATGGCACCAAAAAGGTGGCAATATTTGCGCCAGGCTTTTCCGTCGATTGCCTCGAAACGCTCGAAGAATTGGCGATGCAGGGCCATGAGCAGTTCGAAGAAGCTGGCGGTACCCATTACGCGTATTTTCCCTGCTTGAACGACAGTGATGTCGGGATGGACATGGTAGAACGCATCATCCGTTGCGAACTTGCTGGCTGGATTTAGTATCTGATACAGCGACTTATGAATTTTCTCGACTAACGTTAACGGCAACTTGCGCTTGCTGACGCGCGCGGTAATCATCGTCAAGAATTGCGGGAGGAGAGCGGCGTATGACAAGAGTGGCAGTGGTTACCGGCGGAACCAGAGGCATTGGCGAAGCGATTAGCTTAAAGCTGCAAGAAAAAGGACGCTTGGTCATTGCAAATTATGGCGGCAACGACGCTGCGGCCCACGCCTTTGCAGAGCGAACTGGCATCGCCGTTCGGAAATGGGACGTAGGCGATCACAAAAGTTGCATGGATGCCTGCGCTGCTATTGAGGCTGAATATGGCCAGATTGATATCATGGTTAACAACGCAGGCATTACGCGGGACGCCACGATGGTTAAGATGACTTTTGAACAATGGGATGAGGTTATCCGGGTTGATCTTACAGGGTGTTTCAACATGGCCAAGGCCGTGTTTACAGGCATGCGTGAGCGCAAATGGGGCCGCATTGTCAACATTGGTTCCGTCAACGGCCAAGGCGGACAAATCGGCCAGGTGAACTATGCCGCTGCCAAATCAGGCATTCATGGCTTTACAAAATCCCTTGCGGCGGAGGGGGCGCGCCATGGCGTCACTGCCAATGCTATCGCGCCCGGATATATTGGCACGGAAATGTTGTCGACTATTCCTGAAAATGTCATGGAGAAGATTGTCGCACAAATTCCCGTTGGCCGTCTTGGACAGCCCGAGGAAATTGCGCGCGGCGTCGAATTTCTCACGAGCGATAATGCCGGGTTTATCACCGGATCGACCTTGTCGATCAACGGTGGGCAGCACATGTATTGATGGCTATTTGAACTTGAACGAGTTGTATCACCCCCCCGTGAAACGCAGCATGACCGTAGCCGGGCATCAGACTTCAATAAGTCTTGAACCATTATATTGGGACCGACTTCGGGCGGCGGCGGAGGCGGATGGCTTGCCGGTCAACGCTTTGGTTGCGCAGATTGATGTCGCGCGGCTTGAATCTCGAACGCCCTGTGGCCTTGCAAGTGCCATTCGTCTTTGGCTCATGGCACGGGCATAAAGAATCGCCACATACGTAATGTGACGGTTTGGGATATGCTGCGTTTTTTAGTTTGCACCCGTCACGTCGGATCAAAGACCTGCTTCGACAGCAATTCTCACCGCGTCTGCGGCGTTTGAAGTTGAAAGCTTTTTAAACATCAACATGCGGTGCATTTGAACCGTTTTTTCGCTCAGTGAAAGCCGGTAGGCTATTTGCTTTGTACGAAAACCGCGCGCCATTTGCTGCAATATTTCGCGTTGGCGCGGCGATAGACGATCAACAATTTGAGCTGCTTGTTGTTGCCGTACGAGGCCAATGCTGCCTTCTTCCGGTAGAACCTCAATTTGCGACCCAACGAAAAGCTCTAGCTTTCCGTCATCATCGAACAATGGCGCAATCATCACAGCGTTACGAAAGGGTGACCCGTCTTTGCGATAATTGATTAATTCGGCCAAAGCGGAATGCTGCCCATAAACCGCCGTGCGCAATTTGTCGGTCTGGCCATTTTCCGTATCTGGGCCGCGCAAAAATCGGCAATTGCGGCCAATCACTTCTGCCTCAGTATATCCGGTCAGCGCGCAGAAGGCGGCGTTAACAGCAATCAGGGGATTATCGGCCTGGGTAGGGTCGCTGACGACCGTTGCAATCGGACTAAAACGAATCGAATCCAGCACGGGATGACGATTAGAGCGTCTGTTTTTTGAGAAAAGTTTTTTTGTCACTTAGGGATTAATACTGTATAAAATTACAGCTGGCAACTATTGCCTCTTATCATGCGTCAATATGATGCGTTATGTATTACTCCGCGCCTACGCGCTCGACGTCTGCACCAACCAACTGAAGTTTTTCTTCAAGGCGCTCATAACCACGGTCAAGATGATAGAGGCGGCTGACATGCGTTTCGCCTTCTGCGACCAATCCAGCGATGACAAGGCTCATCGACGCCCGCAGGTCAGTTGCCATGACCGGCGCGCCAGTAAGCTTTTTGACACCATGGACAATTGCCGTGCGGCCCTTGGTCTCGATATGCGCACCCATCCGATTGAGCTCGGGTACATGCATATAGCGATTTTCAAATATGGTCTCGGTAAGCACGCTAGCGCCATCTGCCATGCAGAGCATAGCCATGAACTGCGCCTGCATGTCGGTGGCAAAACCGGGATAGGGCGCTGTGGAAATGGTAAGCGGCTTTAACTTGCCGTCCGAAGATACGCGAATACCGGTTCCCGTATCTTCGACCTTCACGCCTGCCTGACGCAACGCGTCCAGTGTCGCATCCATTTCATTGGCTTTTGCGCCAACGAGCTCGACGTCGCCGCCAGTCATAGCAGCAGCGCAGGCGTAACTACCCGCCTCGATGCGATCGCTCATTACGCGGTAGGTCGCGCCATGCAGGCGGTCTCGGCCTTGAATAATTAAATCGGATGTTCCGATACCTTCAATGTGCGCCCCCATTGCGACGAGCAAATTGCTCAAGTCGACAATTTCTGGTTCGCGCGCTGCATTGTGAAGCACACATGTGCCCTTAGCTAGGCTAGCCGCCATTAGGGCGTTTTCGGTCGCACCGACGGATACGACGGGAAATGTGTAGGTTCCGCCTGGAATGCCCTTTTTCGCAATCGCTTTTACATAGCCTGCGGCTAACTCAATTTCGACGCCAAAGGCCTCCAGCGCTTTGAGGTGAAGGTCAATTGGCCGGTTACCGATTGCGCATCCGCCCGGAAGCGAAACTGTTGCTTCACCAGCGCGCGCTAGCATCGGACCTAGGACCAGGATGGAGGCGCGCATTTTGCGCACTAGATCATAAGGTGCGACGTTGCTGGTAATCCGCGTAGCTTCCAACGTCATCACACGGCCGAAATCTTCGGGACGTGATCCGGCAACCGTCGTTGAAATGCCGAACTGGTTCATCAGATGCTGAAAGCCATCAATGTCGGCCAAGCGCGGTAAATTACGCAAAGTCAGTGGCTCATCTGTAAGCAGCGCGCAGGGGATCAGCGTCAATGCGCTGTTCTTTGCACCTGAAATAGGAATTTTGCCTTTGAGTGCGTTGCCGCCACGTACGATTATCTGATCCATCGCACCGTATTTAGCGGGAATTGGGTGTGGCGCAACTTAGGATTTGGTGAGCGCCGCCTCAACCTGCCCAAGCCGTTCTTTGCCCCAGAACATCTCTTCATCCACAAAGAAGGTGGGTACGCCAAATGCACCGCGTTTTGCGGCAGCTTCGGTATTGGCGATAAGCTCTGCTTTCACCTCCGGATCCTCGGCCAGAGCAAGCAAGGCGGTGCTGTCGAGGCCGGCCCTGTCCAAGACATCGCGCACAACATCGAGATCGCCCATGTCCGCCCCGTCCTGCCACATCGCCGCCATGACTGCGTCCATATAAGGCGTAAAGCAGCCAAGCCGCTGTGCCGCAATTGCACCGCGCATCACATATAGCGTGTTGAGAGGAAAACGTGGGTTCATCTTGAACGGTATCGCGTGCGCTTTTACAAAGCGTTGAAATTCCAGCATTTCATATTTTTGTTTGGCGGGCGTTTCGGCATAGCGCATCAGTGGCGCCTGATTATTGGTGAGCTTGAATAAGCCACCGAGCAAGATAGGCACATACACAACTTGCGCGCCGGTTCGGGCACAAAGCTCTGGCAGCATTTTGTACGCCAAATAGCTATTCGGGCCGCCAAAATCGAAAAGAAATTCTAGATTTTTGCTCATTTAAAAACTCTCCGTCCAGGGACGTAAATCCATTTCATGCGTCCATGCACTGCGGTGTTGCTTGTGCAAGGCGACATATTGCAGCGCAATCGCGTCGGGCGATAAAATGCCGTCTGCTGCCTTTGCTGCTTCGAAATCCGGGTGGATACCGCGGATGAAGGCGGTGTCGATGCCGCCATCTATGATCACATGCGCGACATGAATGTTTTGCGGACCCAACTCACGCGCCATAGACTGCGCCAGCATCCGCAACGCGCCCTTTGCACCGGAAAAGGCGGAGAAGCCTTTGCCGCCACGCATGCTTGCTGTTGCACCTGTGAAGATGATGGTGCCCGATTGGCGCGCGACCATGCGGCGCGCGGCCTCACGTCCCATGAGAAAGCCAGCGAACGCGGCCATTTCCCATACCTTGCGATACACTTGCGCGGTCATATCTAGGATCGAAAAATTGACGTTCGCGCCGATATTGAAAACGGCAACCTCAATTGGTCCTACGTCGCGCTCAATTGCATCGACCATCGCCACGACTTCGTCTTCGATACGCGCGTCTGCTGGGTAAGCGCGAGCTTCATAACCTTCGGCGTGTATCGATTGCACCAGTGCTTCCAACTGATCAGCGTTACGCGCACGGCGATTGACGCAAGCGACATAGCCTTCGCGTGCAAAAGCTTTAGCAATGGCCCCGCCTGTGGCGTCACCTGCGCCGACGATGAGGGCTGCCTTATTCAATCTTTCTCAAGCGTGCATTGCAGTGGATGCTGGTTCTTCTGCGCGAAGTCCATCACCTGCGTGACTTTGGTTTCCGCAACTTCATAGGTAAAAATGCCGCAGACGCCGACACCCTTTTGGTGGACATGCAGCATCACCCGGGTCGCTTGATCGGTGTCCATCTGAAAAAACGCCTTAAGGACATGGATGACAAATTCCATCGGCGTATAATCATCGTTCAGCAGCAACACTTTATAGAGGCTTGGCTTTTGCGTTTTCGGGCGCGTACGCGTGGCGAGGCCGACACCGGGTCTGCCATCATTTTTGTCATCGTCATCTTGCGCCATGGAAATCTGCATCAGCCTAAAATAGGGCAGAGGAGGGGGTCTCCGCAAGCCCCGTTCATCATCTAATCGGTTGTACCAAAAAGAAACCGCCCTTTCCTTGACGGAAAGGACGGTTGTTTCATGGAATTGCACCGGTCGATCTCGACGTCCTACCGCCAAAAGGAGGAGAGAGAGGGTGGCAGGTGCATGACCCACCGGCGCAATATCTTGCGAGAGCTTATGCAGCTTTCTTGAAAAGTTCAGTCGTCGCCGCAATGCGGTTTGAGATTGGCTGGAACATTTCGCTGGCCAGCTTGACCATCGCTTCCGTGTTCTTTGAACCCTGCGCAACAGCGGTATCGAAGCCCTTACGCACCAGTTCACCTTGAAGCTTAACGAAGTCTGTTGGCGACTTGACCGAAGTCAATTCCTTGACGGCAACCTGTACCTCTTCGAAATTCTTCTTGGCGAATTCGATGTTGGTCTTGCCGATTTCCTGAGCGCCCTTGGCAACGATCTTGCCAGCTTCGACAACAGCTTCAACATTGGCTTTGTTGAATTCAACGGCTTCAGCAGCAAACTTCTTACCTTTTTCAGTAGCTTCGCTTGCCTTTTCACGAACGTCGGCGAAAAATTCAGTCGCTTTTTCAGCGGTCTTTTCTGCAGTGGCTTTAACTGTTTCAGTCATGTTGGATAGTCCTTGCGTAAAGGGTGTTGTTTCAACAGACACGGATTTGGGGCGCGACGAAGTGGTAGGTGTTGCTACCTTAGTCTTCGCGACGGTGCTTGGAGCCGTTTTTACAGATACGCGCTTTGGCGCTGCAACTTTTGCAGATTTTGCCGAGGCATTAGTTTCTGTTTTGCTTGTCATGTGAAAGCACCATTTCTGTTGTGTTGCACTGCACAATAAATACAAATGCAAACTATGTCAACAAAAAATGGTGCAGTGCACAAAAATCCCTTGGGTCAGGTTAATCCGCCAAAGTCAGCCGTTCAAAGCGTTCATAATGGTGATCGGCCGAACCGAATTGATTCTCGATCATCGTCGCCCGCTTGAAGAAGTGACCGATGGCCAACTCTTGCGTGATGCCAATGCCGCCATGCGTTTGAATGGCGCTTTGTCCGACAAATTTTGCTGACCGCGATACCTTCGCCTTGCATGCCGATACTGCCGCCATACGTTCTGCCGCTGGCAGATCGAGCTTAAGCGTCGCCATAGTGGTCATGGACTTTGATTGCTCAACCTCCATGAACATGTCGACCATGCGATGCTGAAGTACTTGGAAACGCGAGATAGGCTGTCCAAATTGGTTGCGCTGACGCGCATATTCCAACGTGCCCTGATGTAGCTTCGCTGTTACCCCGCACGATTCTGCACAGACTGCGACGGTTGCTTCGTCCACAATCCGTTCGATGAGCGGCAAGCCTACGCCTTCATCACCCAACAAAGCGTCTGCGGGAATTGCAACGTTTTCGAAATAGATTTCAGACGCCTGGAAACCATCCACGGTTGGGTAATCGCGGCGTACAATGCCCTTTGCATTGGCATCGATGAGGAACAACGACACGCCGTTCACATCGGTGGTAGCACCGCCCGTGCGCGCGGTAACGAGCAAATGCGTTGCCCATGGCGCGGCGTATACGACACCCTTGTGGCCGTTCAGTACATAGCCCGCGCCGTCCTTCTTTGCGGTCGTGCGGATATTGGCCAAGTTGTAGCGGCCCTGTGGCTCGGCATAGGCAAAGGCAATAATGACATTGCCGTTGATGATTTCGGGAATGACGGCATCCGCCACCGCGCCGCCAACCGCCTTTAATGCACCACCGCCAAGCACGACGGTCTGGAGATAAGGCTCGACAGCGATGACCTTGCCCAGCTCTTCCATGATCAGAGCGTTTTCGAGATAGCCACCGCCAAGGCCACCATGCTCTTCGCTGAATGAGGCGCCCAACATGCCGAGATCCTGGGCCAAAGCCTTCCAAATAGCCGGGTCACGCCCCGTGCCGCTGGCAATCATCTTGCTGCGGCTATCGAAGTCATATGTGTCCGCTAAAAAGCGGCTCAATGTGTCGCGGATCATGTCCTGCGTTTCGGTGTAGCTGAAATCCATTATAGGCCTCTCTCACATTTTGGTCTCATTCCCGCGAAAGCCGGAATCTATGGCCTGACTGATGTGATGGAACAAAAGCTCAGACCATGGACCCCCGATCAAGTCAGGGGTGACACAGTTTTTGTTTCTAAGCGGGATTAAATCCCCAGCACCATCTTGGCGATGATGTTGCGTTGGATTTCGTTCGATCCACCGTAAATCGTCGTCTTGCGGGTGTTGAAATAGGTCGGCGCAGCGCGATGTGCATAATCCGGACCGATTGGGTGCTCATTGTCGCCTTCGCCAAAGCCACGGAAATATGGCGCGCCATAATGGCCGACCGCTTCCAACGCGAGTTCGGTAATCCGTTGCTGGATTTCTGAACCTTTGATCTTCAACAGACTGGATTCCGGACCAGGGCCCTTGCCCGCTGCTTCACCGGCAAGGCTACGCAACTCGGTAAATTCAAGCGCAGTAAGGTCAATTTCAAGCTCCGAAATCTTGCGTTTGAAAAACGGATTGGCAATCAACGGGCGGTCGCCATCCTGTTCGGTGCGGGCAATAGCCTTGATCTTCTCCACGCCGCGCTTTGAGCGGGCAACGGCAGCAATGCCGGTACGTTCATGCGCCAACAGGAACTTGGCGCATGTCCAACCCTTATTCTCCTCATATACGCGGTTTGCGACTGGCACGCGGACGTCTTCGAGCCAAACTTCGTTGACTTCATGCTCGCCGCCCAAGGTGATGATCGGGCGGACAGTTACACCCGGTGACTTCATATCGATTAACAGGAAGCTGATGCCCTCTTGCGCCTTGGCGTCGGGATCGGTGCGAACCAAGAAGAAGCCCCAGTCGGCATGCTGTGCCATGGTTGTCCAGGTTTTTTGACCATTGACGACATAATGGTCACCGTCACGAACGGCCTTGGTGCGCAGCGATGCAAGGTCGGAACCAGCGCCGGGTTCCGAATATCCCTGGCACCACCAATCATCACCCGACAAGATACCGGGAAGGAATTTGGCTTTCTGCTCAGGCGTCCCAAATGTGTAAATGACAGGGCCGACCATCGACAGACCGAAGGGCATCGTACCAACGCAGTCTGCAGCCGCCAGTTCTTCTGACCAAATGAAACGCTCGGTTGCTGTCCAGCCAGTGCCGCCATATTCAACGGGCCATGCCGGCGCAATCCAGCCCTTTTTGGCGAGAATACGGTGCCATGACAGGAAATCTTCCTTCGAAAGATCATGTCCCTCGTCCTGCACCGAACGGAGATTCTGTGGGTAATTTTCGGCGATGAATGTGCGTACTTCCTTCTGGAAGGCGATTTCTGCGGGGCTGAATTCCAGTTGCATCACGATTCTCCTAAAAAGCTAATTTCGAACTAGTCGACGTTTACGTAAACGTCAATTGAATCTCATCGTGCCTTCACATAGCTGCCTGGAGCCGATTCTAGCGCCTTCAGCATGCCTTGGCCTGGTTGACGCGGGCCAGTCGCTGACACGCGTGTATTGCCCTTCTCTGTCAGCCAGTTGAGCCAATCGGGCCACCAGCTACC
Organism: Sphingomonadales bacterium; assembly: GCA_027488785.1. Lineage (GTDB taxonomy): Bacteria > Pseudomonadota > Alphaproteobacteria > Sphingomonadales > Sphingomonadaceae > Sphingorhabdus_B. The sequence continues at coordinate 48,699 of JAIYAY010000003.1, forward strand.
CTTTGTCTCTGTGGCGCCCTCAATGAACGCCGCATATGAGGACGGCACGGCGTCGTTGGTCCAATATTGATATTTCATCTGCGCAGGCGGGTTGACGACACCTGCAATATGACCGCTGCCCGCCAGCACGAATTTGATGGGACCAGTGAAATGCTCCTGCAGTTTCCAGACGCTTTCGGCGGGCGCAATATGATCCTCGCGGCCAGCCTGAATATAGGTCGGCGTTTTCACCCAGCGCAGGTCAATTGGGGTGCCGAGTACCGACAAATCATTTGGCTTCACGAGCCGGTTATCGCGATAAAGGTCGACGAGATAGTTTCGGTGCCATTTTGCGGGTAGGTTGGTGACGTCGCCATTCCAGTGCAGCAAATCGAAGGCAGGATAGTCTTCACCCAGAAGATAATTTTTGACGACGGTGGACCATATCAAATCCTTGCCGCGTAGCATGTTGAAGGTCAGTGCGAGGAAACGGCCATCCAAATACCCCTGCGGTGCGCTCAGCGCTTCCGTCATCGCAATCTGCTGATCATCGATAAAATGCAAAAGTTCGCCGCTCGAACTGAAATCGACCTGCGCTGTAAAAAAGGTTGCGCTACGCACTTTGTCCGCAGCGTCGGTTGCCGCGAGGACCGCAAGCGTTGCCGCCAAGGTCGTACCCGCAACACAATAGCCTATCGCATGGACATCCGGCACATCAAGCGCGCTGCACACAGTATCAATAGCGTCTATCTGCGCCGCGATATAATCATCCCAGATAACGTCCTTCATCGAAGCATCTGCTGATTTCCATGACACGACAAAAACCGTGATGCCTTGGTCGACGCAATATTTGATGAAGCTTTTTTCTGCCGTGAGGTCGAGAATATAAAAACGATTGATCCAAGGCGGGAAAATGATGAGCGGGGTTTTCAGAACATTTTCCGTGGACGGGTCATATTGTATGAGCTGATACAATGGCGTTTGGTGCACGACCTTGCCCGGTGTCGATGCGATGTTTTCGCCAAGTGTGAACGCGCTAGAATCGGTGTGCGTCAATTGTCCGCGCTGCATGTCCTGCATCATATGCTGCATACCTGACATCAGGCTTGCGCCCTTGGTCTCGATAGCGCGTTCCAGCGCGACGGGGTTGGTGAAAGGGGAGTTGGCGGGGCTCATCGCGTCGATTATGCTGCGCAAGGCAAAGCCCATTTTTGCTTTATCAGTTTCGGGCACACCATCCAATTGGTCCGCCGCAGCCAACATATATTCGGACATGAGTTGATAGCTTTGACGGACTAAGTCGAATACGGGATGCTCCCATTGCGGGGCGGCAAAACGGCGATCTGTCGCGTCGACCTTGTCACGGCCAGCTTTAGCCAGCGGTTCCAACACGGGGCCCCAAGCATCCAATGCCGCCCGATAGGCCGTTAGTGGGTCAGTCGTGGCCGCGCCGGATTGCGCGAACAACTTCATGAACTGCGTCGGGTCCATGAAGGGCGGTATTTCGGATGAGTCGGCCATATCGATAGGCATATCAAAGCAAATGAAATTGTCGAAGATTGTTTTGTTGTGCGGCGCAGCATGGACATTCTATTAAAAAGAGCGCAAAGGCGCGCCATAATGACATTTGAAAATATACCTTCGCTTCTCGATGAAGCGCTCACCGCGCGTGGATATACTACGTTAACGCCCGTTCAAAACGCTGTAATTGCTGATGAGGTCATCGGACGCGACCTCGTCGTGTCGGCACAAACCGGCTCGGGGAAGACCGTGGCCTTTGGCCTCGCTATGGCCCCCCAAATCCTTGATGGCGGTCTAGTTAGCCTTGCACGCGAGCCTGCGGCGCTCATCATCGCGCCGACCCGTGAGCTTGCCTTGCAGGTGAGCCGCGAATTAATGTGGCTCTATGGCAAAGCAGGCGTGCGTATTGCGACCTGCGTTGGCGGGATGGACGCGTCGAAAGAGCGGCGTAACTTGAACCAAGGCGCGCAGATTGTTGTCGGCACCCCCGGACGGCTGCGCGACCATTTGGAACGTGGCGCGCTTGACCTGTCGGCGTTGAAGGTCGCGATCTTGGACGAAGCGGACGAAATGCTCGACATGGGCTTCCGCGAAGAGCTGGAAGAGATATTGAACGCTACGCCGGAAGGCCGGCGGACATTGTTGTTCTCGGCCACTATGCCGAAACCGATTGTATCACTGGCCAAACGGTATCAGCGCGATGCTTTGCGCATTTCAACCGTTGGTGAAGACCGCGGCCATGGCGACATCAGCTATCAAGTGGTGACGGTCGCGCCACCGGACATCGAAAACGCTGTCGTTAACCTGCTACGATTGCATGAGGCGGAAACGGCTATCTTGTTTTGCGCAACCCGTGAAAATGTTCGCCGCTTGCATGCCAGCTTAACGGAGCGCGGTTTTAACGTTGTCGCTTTGTCGGGTGAGCATTCGCAGTCCGAACGTAACCATGCTCTACAGGCTTTGCGTGACCGCCGTGCCCGCGTCTGTGTGGCCACTGACGTTGCCGCACGCGGTATCGATTTGCCGAACCTGTCGCTGGTTGTGCATGTCGAACTGCCACGCGATGCCGAAGGACTTCAGCACAGATCAGGGCGGACTGGCCGCGCAGGCCGCAAGGGTACCGCTGTCTTGATCGTGCCCTATCAACGCCGCAAGCGCGTGGAATCCATGCTGCGCGGCGCCAAGATTGAGGCCGATTGGATCAAGGTTCCAACCGCTGCGGATATCCGTGCCAAGGACCATGAACGCCTGCTTGAAACGCTTCTCACACCTGTGGATGTTGAGGACGAAGACCGCGCGCTGGGCGCCCGTTTGCTCGAAACCATGTCGGCCGAAGATATTGCTGCCGCCTTGGTCCGTGTGCATCGTGCCAAGATGCCGCAAGCTGAAGATTTGCTGGATGACGGCAGCCGCGAACGTCAACGCGACGACCGTCGCGCCGGATTTGACGATTCGGTCTGGTTCAAACTGAACGTTGGTCGCCGCAACAATGCAGACCCCAAATGGATATTGCCATTATTGTGCCGTCGTGGCGGCGTGACCAAGAATGACATTGGTGCCATCCGCATTGCCGCCAATGAAACGCATGTCGGCATTGCGGCGGCTGCAGTCGCCAAATTTGCCAAAGCAATTGCGCAACCGGGGCATGACGAAGACAATGACGTCGAAATCGTGCAGGCCAGTGGCCCGCCTCGGGAAGCAGCGCGCGAAAATAAGCGTATGGCCCGCGATGGTGATCGTCCGCAGCGTGCCAAGCTTGGCGTCAATCCACGCGGCGATGGGTCGCCACGGGGAAGCAATTCTCGCGGCGACAGACCCCGTGGCGGCGGTTCAGGCCGCGATGGCGCACGTCCTTTCCGCAAGGATGGTCCACCACCGTCAAAGCATGGTGTCAAACACAAGGCCAAGGGCAACCGCCCGCGTTAATGGATGTTAGGCCGGAAACGGCTTGAGATAGTTTTTCTGGAAATGCGCTGAAACTTCGCGCATGAGGGCGGTCTTGAGTAAACCAACCCGAAACGGGAGCTTATGTCCGAAGAATTCTACCGCATCAAACGCTTGCCACCTTATGTCATCGCAGAGGTCAATGCGATGCGTGCGGCGGCGCGCGGCGCGGGTGAGGACATTATCGATCTCGGCATGGGCAATCCAGATTTGCCGCCGCCGCCGCATGTGATCGAAAAATTGTGCGAAGTCGCGCAGAAACCTGATGCCCATGGCTATTCCGCATCCAAGGGCATCCCCGGGCTGCGCAAGGCGCAGGCTAATTATTATGGGCGGCGTTTCGGGGTCGATGTTGATCCTGAAAAAGAAGTTGTTGTGACCATGGGTTCGAAGGAAGGGCTGGCGAGTCTTGCGACAGCGATCACTGCGCCGGGCGACGTAGTGCTTGCGCCCAACCCCAGCTACCCCATCCATACCTTTGGTTTTATCATTGCGGGCGCGACCATTCGTTCGGTGCCTACCACGCCTGATGAAAATTACTTCCGTTCGTTGGAACGCGCCATGGCCTTTACCGTACCGCGCCCGTCGATATTGGTGGTCAATTATCCATCCAACCCGACGGCTGAGACCGTTGATCTGGCCTTTTACGAGCGGCTCGTCGCATGGGCGAAGGAAAACAAGGTCTGGATATTGTCCGACCTAGCTTATTCCGAATTATATTTTGACGGCAACCCGACACCATCGATTTTGCAGGTCAAAGGCGGCAAGGATGTTGCGGTTGAATTTACGTCCTTGTCCAAAACCTATTCTATGGCGGGATGGCGCGTTGGTTTTGCCGTTGGCAACCGCGACCTGATTGCAGCGATGACGCGGGTAAAAAGCTATCTGGATTATGGTGCCTTTACGCCCATTCAGGCAGCGGCCTGCGCTGCGCTCAACGGGCCGCAGGACATTGTTGAACAAAACCGGCAATTGTATCACAAGCGCCGCGATATCCTTGTCGAGGCCTTCGGGCGGGCCGGCTGGGACATTCCGCCGCCGCGGGCATCGATGTTTGCTTGGGCACCCTTGCCGCCGGCGCTCGCGCATTTGGGCAGCCTTGAATTTTCCAAGCAGTTGCTGACCGAGGCAAAGGTCGCGGTCGCGCCGGGCGTGGGCTATGGCGAAGACGGCGAGGGCTATGTCCGCATTGCTATGGTCGAAAATGAACACCGGTTGCGGCAGGCGGCGCGCAATGTGAAACGCTATCTGCAATCCATGGGTGTCAACACCCCAGCGCAGTCCAAGGCGATTTGACATGGCTCGGGGTGACTTTGCGTTTCATCATGGCTTGCGCGTGCGCTGGTCAGAAACCGATGCGCAAGGCGTTGTCTTCAACGCCCGATATCTCGATTATGCGGATATCGCGATTACAGAATATTGGCGTGCGGTAAAGTTTCGCGATTATGCCGATAACGCGCCGATGGAATTTCATGTCAAAAAAGCGACCGTAACATGGTTTGCACCGATTAAGCCGGATGAAATGATTGAAGTCATGGCGCGGACCATCGCAACGGGGCGCACAAGCATGACGCAGCTCGTTGAAATTCATGGCCTCACCGAAGATAGATCGGACGATTTGCGTGCGACGGTGGATTTGGTCAGCGTGCATGTGGATCTCGACGTGCATCGTCCCATCCCGTTGCCCGATTGGGTGAAGGGCGTTTTTACGGCGTTTGACAGCCAAGCAACCAATATGCAGTCGTCTCTGGCCGAGGCTTGAGACGTTGGCCCGACATGTCATGACCGCTAAGATGATGGCACTAACGCTGGCGCTAGTGTTCGTCAGCGGCTGCCAACAAAGTGCAACGGAAGAGCAAAATGCAACCATGATGGAATTTCCGCGCCCGGATCGCACGGTATCGGCGATTGGCGACACGGAATTTTCGACAGAGGCTGCTCGTGATGAGCTGGGCGAAGCCGAATATGTCATGGATTGGGCAGGCGTTCAGTTGGGGGCCACCGTAGCGGACATTGGCGCAGGAGAGGGCTATTACACCATCCGCCTTGCCGATCGTGTTGGCCCTAAAGGCCGCGTTTTGGCGCAGGACATTAATCGCGGCGCGCTGAACCGGCTTGGGGAGCGTGTGACCCGCGAGCAGCTCGATAATGTTGCGATTAAGGAAGGTGCGGTCGACGATCCACGCCTGCCGAGGAACAGCTTTGACCGGATATTCATGGTGCATATGTACCATGAGATTGAAGAGCCTTATGCGTTTCTGTGGCGGATGCGGCCGGCACTGGCGAAGGGCGGGCAGGTGATTGTCGTCGACCGCGATCGGGTGACGCACCAGCATGGCATTCCGCCAAAATTGCTCTTCTGTGAATTTGAAGCCGTCGGCTACCGCCTAACCGGCTTTACCGAGCAACTGAAGCTTGGTGGCTATATTGCGCGGTTTGAAGTTAGCGGCGAACGGCCCGAGCCATCGGCCATACGGAGCTGCGCAAGCCTCTATCCGCAAAGCTGAGGTTTCTCATTCCCCGTCAAACCCAATGAAGGCGCCGAAAAGGATATTTTGCTCGCGCGCTTTCTGCACAAAAAAGGGCGGCCTATTGCTAGACCGCCCCTTTTGTATATCCCGAAAGGGAGACTGAATTACTTCAGTTCTACGGTTCCGCCTGCAGCAAGGATCTTCGCCTTGATGTCTTCGGCTTCTGCCTTGTTTACGCCTTCCTTGAGCGCCTTTGGTGCGGCCTCAACAAGCGCCTTTGCTTCGGTCAGACCCAAGTTAGTGATTGCGCGTACTTCCTTGATGACGGCAATCTTGTTTCCGCCGTCGCCGGTCAGGATAACGTCGAATTCAGTCTGCTCTTCAGCAGCTGGTGCAGCAGCGGCAGCAGGGCCAGCAACAGCAACAGCAGCAGCGGCGCTAACGCCCCACTTTTCTTCCAAAGCCTTTGCAAGGTCAGCCGCTTCAAGAACGGTCAAAGCCGAAAGTTGGTCTACGAGCTTTTCAATATCAGCCATTTAAATAACACTCCGATTTTCTGTCATATCTGTAGGGCCCGCCCAAATGGACGCAGCCGGTTTCATGTAAAAAGTTACGCTGCCTTTTGGTCAGCATAGGCACCAAATACCCGTGCCAATTTCGCTGCCGGTGCGGTCGAAAGCTGAGCGATTTTCGTTGCCGGTGCTTGTACAAGACCGATAAGCTTCGCGCGCAGTTCGTCGAGCGATGGCATGGAAGCCAACGCCTTTACACCGTTTACATCGAGGAACGTGTCACCCATCGCGCCGCCGACAATTTCAAGTTTGTCATTGGTCTTGGCGAACTCGACCGCAATCTTTGCAGCGGCGACCGGGTCCGACGATGTGGCGAGCGCCGTAGGTCCGGTAAGCAATTCTGCTACCGCGCCATATTGCGTTCCCTCAAGGGCGATTTTGGCAAGACGGTTCTTGGCAACCTTATATGTTGCGCCCGCATCGCGCATCTTCAAACGAAGGTCGGTCGATTGTGCAACTGTCAGCCCGAGATTACGGGTAACAACAACAACCGCCGCTTCATTAAAAGTGGCGTTCAGCGATGCAACTGTTTCGGTCTTTTCAGAACGGTTCATGCATTACTCCTTATTTGGGCCGTCCCGGCGAACCGGGCAAGCCCAACACGAAAAGCGAAGCGCCCGGATGGGCCCTTGCGCTGACTTAGTCCGTGGGGAAGTTTCATGCCGAACGCACACGACAGATTGTCGAAGCAGTGGCGAAGGATGGCAAAGCCAATCCTGAAATCTCTATCCCCGTCTAGGCTGGACATTAAGAACGGCAAATTCCGTTCACCAACTGTCTCGGACGGTTGCCGGTGAAGCCGTCGCTCCACCGAACAGGGGTGCCACTAGCAGGGTTGAGGAGAGAGTCAAGCGCGTTGCGGAAATCTGCGCTTTACAAGGTCGCTGTTTGTTCGAAAACTTGTGTAGCTTTGGACAATTTATCTTACTGGACAAGCTTTGCTGCACTGACTTAATCAGGTCGTCCTCATGATCCCAGGCAAGATAGGAGCAAATATGCCGGATGTCCGTGAAAATACTATGGCCCTGATAGAGCGCTATTATGCCGCGTTTAACGCCATGGACATTGACGCTATATTGGCTTGCCTGACCGATGATGTGGCGCATGACATTAATCAAGGTGAACGCGAAACCGGCAAGGATGCGTTCCGCGCGTTTCTGGGACGCATGGACCATGCCTATAGCGAACAGTTACGGGATATCGTCATCATGACCAGCACGGACGGCGCGCGCGCTGCGGCCGAATTCATGGTGCACGGCGTATATAAGGTCGCCGACGAAGGCTTTCCGCCCGCGCATGGACAAAGCTATGTTTTGCCGGCGGGTGGCTTTTTTGAAATCGTCGATGGAAAGATTGCGCGCGTGTCGGTCTATTATAACTTAACCGACTGGATCGCCCAAGTTTCATGACGATCCGCGTCCGCAGTTTGACAGATAAGCAGGAACGCCAAGCGGCGATTCCGGCTTTGTCCGATCTGCGAATCCGCGTCTTTCGGGGATGGCCCTATCTATATGATGGGACGACGGACTATGAAGCGGAATATCTTGCTGAATTTATCGATGAGCCCGGCTCGGTGCTGGTGGTAGCAACGGATGGTGCTGCGGTTGTCGGTGCGGCAACAGCGTCCCCAATGGCGGGTCAGAAGCCGGAATTTCAGGCGCCCTTGCGGAAACGCGGACTGGATGTCGCGCGGATTTTCTATTTCGGGGAGTCTGTATTGCTTCCGCAGTATCAAGGGCAGGGTATTGGCCATCAATTTTTCGACGCGCGCGAGGCGGCGGCGCGGGCGGCAGGCGCTGTCCATGCCAGCTTTTGTGCCGTGATACGTCCGGACGACCATCCTATGCGACCACAAGCGCCCCGCGACTTGGCACCCTTTTGGCGCGCGCGGGGCTATGCGCCGGTCGAGGGATTGACAACGATGCTGCATTGGCAGGATGTCGGCGATGCTGACGAAAGCCCGCATCCGATGCAATTTTGGATGCGCGACCTATGACCGCGCCTGTTCGCATTGCCGCCGCCCAATATCCCATCGGGCAGCCGGAGAGCTTTGCCGACTGGCAAGGCAAAGTCGCGGCGTGGGCTGTCGACGCATTAGAGCAGCGCGCACAGCTTTTGGTGTTTCCCGAATATGCGGCGATGGAACTGGCGGCAATCGACACCGCTACCGCCAGCGATCTGCACGCCTCATTGCGCGCTGTGGTGGCCCTGGGGCCGCAGATTGATGACCATTATGCCGATTTGGCGCGGCTTTTTGGTGTTGCGGTGCTGGGCGGAACACGCCCGCATGCTTTGGATGACGGACGGGTTGTTAATCGGGCAAGCTTATATCTTCCCGACGGGCAAAACGGGCATCAGGACAAGATCATGATGACGCGCTTCGAACGGGAATCCTGGGATATTCAGGGCGGGACCGACTTGCGCGTTTTTCGAACGCCTTTGGGCATGCTTAGCATTTCGACTTGCTATGATGTCGAATTCCCCATGATCGCGCGGACGCAGGCCGCCGCAGGTGCACAGGTCATCCTCTGTCCGTCCTGTACCGACAGTTTACAAGGCTATTATCGGGTCCGCATTGGCGCGCAGGCACGGGCATTGGAAAACCAAATTTTTGTTGTGCAGGCACCAACGGTCGGCATGGCGCCCTGGTCACCTGCGCTCGATGAAAATTACGGCGCGGCGGGTGTTTTCGTTCCACCCGATGGCGATAGCCCCGATGACGGCGTTTTGGCTATTGGAACCGAAGGGCAAGGGGAATGGGTCTTTGCGGATGTGGATGTTGCCCGCGTCGAACGATGGCGCAGCGCCGGCGCAGTGCGCCCGTTTGCGCACTGGCCCGAACAATATCGCGGGGCAAAAGCTGATGATCTAGCCGTGGACATCATCGCGCTAGATTAAGTCCTAAGCCCTTTATCGCGGCGATATGTTCAACCTATTTCGAAAATGGAATAAATCGGACCGGTTGCCGTGCGTTCACCCGTGCCGACCGCAACCACATTGTTGAGCCAGTTATAGCGGGCATCACCACATTCAAACTTTGCCGAGATAGCCAAGGAATATTCGGAGGTATCCAGTGCCTCGCCTTTGGCAAAGCGGGCCATGGCATCGGCGTTGGCGAGGAAACGTCCTTGATAGGTCAGATATATCAGCGCGCCGTCGTCGGTTTGGAGCGTCAGACGAACGTCAATGGCCATAACGCCGTCATTCCGGTTGACGACCCAATCATTTCCACCGGGCAGTACCTTGCCTTTCAGCCGTTCGCCGGTGAAGTGGCCACCGGTGACCGGCGCGATGCGGCGCACACCGGCTGGGGTCTGGCCAATGCTGACCATCCCTGCAAAATCAACGGTCAACGTCATTTGTATGAGGTGGCGATGCTGTAAATTGTTCATTGCGCAGTTGCTATCATGACGGCAGGATGGTGCAAGACAAATTAGGGAGAGTGAGTTGGATAACATAATTGCGCGCCGTCCAGGGCCATCTGTGCAGGAGATATTGGATAGCGATACGAACGCCGCGCCAGAAATCATGCGCGTAGAATCACCTGCCATCGGGCAAAGCAGCGCAGATGTGTCGATTGAGCGTTATTTTTCAAAAGACTGGCATGATCGGGAAGTGGAACAAGTCTGGCGCAAGACCTGGCAACTTGCGTGCCGGTTGGAGCATATCCCCAATGTCGGCGATCATGTCGTGTATGACATCGTCCATGATTCCTTGATTGTCGTGCGCACAGGGCCTGACGAGATTAAGGCTTATATCAACGCCTGCCTGCATCGTGGCACGATGCTGCGCACCGAAGGCGGATGTGTGAAACAATTCCGCTGCCCCTTTCATGGCTGGACGTGGAAGTTGGATGGCGCGTTATCCGTCATTCCGGGGCAATGGGATTTTCCCCATGTCGACAAAGACAAGATGAACCTTCCCGAAGCGCGGGTTGGCATTTGGGGCGGCTTTGTTTTCATCAATTTTGATGCCGATGCCGAGCCATTGGAATCCTATCTGGAAAATTTGCCCGAACATTTTGCACCCTTCAATCTAGAGGATCGCTACGTCGCGGCGCATGTAGCCAAGATTATGCCCTGTAACTGGAAGCTGGCGATGGAGGCATTTGTCGAGGCCTATCATGTGCCCTTCGCGCACCCGCAAGTGCTTGGTTATTATGGCGACAGCAACACCCAATATGACGTTTGGCCAGGCGTGCGCCATGTCAGCCGGATGATTAGCGTCCAAGGTGTCGCCAGCCCATCAAAGCCCGCGACGACGCCCGAACAGACGATTGAGGAAATGCGCCGAGACGTGCCTTTTTTTGCAGGCAAGCCCATTGAAGTGCATGCAGGCGAAACCGCCCGCGGCAAGCTGGCCGAACGCGCGCGCGAGAAGATTTCCCGTTCGATTGGCCGCGACATGTCTGGGCTTTCGGATTCTGAATCTCTCGATCTCATCGAATATATGCTGTTCCCCAATATGGTGCCTTGGGGTGGGCAAGCGTTACCGATTACCTATCGCTTCCGCCCGAATGGCGACGATCCGGAAAGCTCGATCATGGAAATCATGTTCCTATTTTCCAAAGCGCCCGATGGTTCGCATCCGGAACCGGCAAAAATGACGATGCTCGGACCGGATCAGAAATGGGCTGATGCGCCGGAACTGGGATCAGCAGCGATGGTCGCGGATCAGGACACCGATAATCTGATGCGTATTCAACGGGGTCTTCGGGCATCGAAAAAGCCGGGCGTTACCCTTGCACGCTATCAGGAAAGCCGCATCCGCCATTATCACGAGACGCTAGATCGCTATATGGATAAGGCGACTTAGCAGATTTGAACACACAGGCATGTTTGGTTAGTGGCAGCGTCTCAAGGGAGCATACATGCCATTAGCATTTACCATTTACGACTGGGGCATATTGTTGGCTTATGTCGCCTTGCTGGCTTTGGCCGGCTATCAGGCGACACGGCGGACCAAAACGGCGGATGACTATTTCCTTGCTGGCCATCATGCGCCGGTCTGGCTGGTTGCGGTCTCGGTTCTATCGACGATGCAGTCTGCGGCAACATTTCTTGGCGCTCCCGATAACAGCTATCGCGGCGATTATAGCTATCTCACAAGTAACTTCGCCGCGATCATTGCGGCTTTTCTTGTCGCCCGTTTCCTGATCCCTCGATTTTACGCAATCGGTGCAACCACCGTGTATGAGCTGCTGGAAACACGTTTCGATGCGACGGCAAGACGCGCAGCGGCGGGAATGTATCTTGTCGGCCGGATCTTGGCGAGCGGCGCGCGGCTGTATCTTGCCGCTATTGCGGTTTCGATGATCATCTTCCTGGATGTCCAGCCTCAACAAATCATTATCGCGTCTGCGGTGCTTGTCGTCTTCGGCATTGCCTTCACACTGTTCGGCGGGCTGAATGCCGTCATCTGGAGCGATCTGGTGCAGGTCGTGCTCTATCTCGGCGGTGCGCTACTGGTGCTCATTTTTTTGCTGGTGAAGATCCCCGCACCCGCGCCCGAAATCTGGGCAGCGCTGCAATCTGCTCCGGACGGAATGGACAAGCTCCGTTTGTTTGACTGGTCGTTCGACTTTAGCAAGCCGTTTACTGTTTGGGCGATCCTGACCGGGCTGGTGCTGCTCAATATCGGTAATGCTGGGCTCGATCAGGACACAACGCAGCGCTTCCTGGCCTGCGAAAATGCGGCATCGGGCAAACGCGCGCTTTATGCGAGCATGTGGGCGGCAATACCTGTGGTAGCTTTATTCATGGCGATAGGATCGCTGCTCCACATCTTCTACAACCGTCCCGACCTGATGGGCGTGAGTGTTGGCGCGACCAACGCGTTCGCCGGCGAAAAAATCACCGTCTTCATGTCGTTCATTCTATCCGAAATCCCGCCCGGTTTGCGCGGGTTGGTCACTGTCGGCGTCATCGCCGCGGCTGCCATCAATTCCGGACTGATCTCGATGTCGGCGGTGGTCGTGAACGATTTTTACCGGCCGTGGCTTGAGCGGCGTGGCGCCCCTTCAACCGAGCAGCATATTGTCAACGCCGGACGCATGACAATGATATTGCTGGCTTTAGCGTTGTTCGCGATGTCGATATTGTGCTTCTACTGGCAGCGTTATAGCGACACGCCTTTGCTCGAATTTGTGCTCGGCGTCATGGTCTTTGCATATTCGGGCTTGCTGGGGGTCTATGGCACCGTGGTGTTTACGAAACGTGGGGCGACATGGTCGGTGATCGCCGCGCTGCTGGCCGGCTTTGTCACAATCCTGCTGCAGCAGCATTATGTCGTGGACAGTCTTGGTCTGCCAACGGCGTGGAAGGCGCTGGCCTTCCCATGGCAGTTATGTATCGGGACGGTGGTTGCGTTTTGTGTGTGCCAGTTAGGCAAAACAAAAGGGCCAGGGTTGCCCCCGGCCCTCTCGTAATTCGCAAATCACTTGGCTTATACGCCAGCGACGTCTGCCAGATCGATCTTGAGGCCTGGGCCCATCGACGAACTGATCGCCACGCGGCGGACATATTTGCCCTTTGAACCGCTTGGCTTGTTCTTGATGACGGCATCGACCAATGCGTCGAAATTCTTGCGCAGGTCGGAATCGGAGAAGCTCTTCTTACCGATGCCGCTGTGGATGATGCCTTGCTTTTCAACGCGGAACTCAACCTGACCGGCTTTTGCCGCCTTAACGGCTTCAGCGACGTCGATGGTGACGGTTCCAAGCTTTGGATTCGGCATCAGGCCCTTTGGACCCAAGGTCTTACCCAAGCGGCCAACGATGCCCATCATGTCCGGCGTTGCAATGACGCGGTCATAATCGAGATTGCCAGCCAGCATGTCTTCCATCAGGTCTTCCGCGCCGACCTTGTCAGCACCAGCAGCGGTTGCTGCAGTCGCCTTGTCGCCACGTGCGAACACAGCAACCTTCATTTCCTTACCGGTACCAGCAGGAAGCGAAACCATGCCGCGCACCATTTGGTCAGCATGACGTGGGTCAACGCCCAAGTTCATCGCGACTTCGATGGTTTCGTCAAATTTGGCGGTCGCCAATTCCTTGATGGTCTTCAGCGCTTCATCAACGCTGTACAACTTTTCAGCATCGAGATGCGCGAGCGACTTTGCTTTTTTGGTTAGTTTGCCCATGTTCTCAACCCTCCACGACTTCGAGGCCCATGGCGATAGCCGAGCCTGCGATGATTTTTACTGCCGCGTCCATGTCGTTCGCGTTGAGGTCGGCCATTTTAAGGGTTGCGACTTCTTCCAGTTGCTTGCGGGTAATCTTACCAGCCGACAATTTGCCTGGCTCCTTCGAACCGGACTTCAAACCGAGAACCTTCTTGATCAGATAGGTTGCAGGCGGTGACTTCATGACGAAGGTAAAGCTCTTATCAGCAAATACCGTGATCTTCGTTGGAATGGGCGTGCCTTTTTCCATGTCGGCGGTCGCCGCATTGAACTGCTTGCAGAATTCCATGATGTTCACGCCGCGCTGACCCAAAGCAGGGCCGATTGGCGGGGATGGTGTGGCTGAACCTGCAGGAACTTGCAGGCCGATATAGCCGTCAATTTTCTTTGCCATATATGGCGTCCTTTCATTCTTTCCCCGAAATTGCCGGAACAACAACGGGTCAAATTAAGCGGTCAAACAGTCGCGTCCAAATAGCTTTGGTAGCAACCTCCCGCACGGGTTCTTCTGATTCTCATCAGGAGAGGGGGGCGAATAGTCTAACGCGACGCTTAAATCAACAATCTCGTCACCCTGAACTTGGTTCAGAGTCTATCGTGCTAAGCAGACCGAACATTAGAAACGAGAAATGGACCCTGAAACAAGTTCAGGGTGATGGTTGTTTGGACCATCACTTCATCAATTCAACTTCTTCAAAGTCGAGCTCTACCGGCGTTGCGCGGCCGAAGATGCTGACCGATACCTTCACGCGGTTCTTGTCGAAGTCGAGTTCTTCGACCAAGCCGTTGAAGCTTGCAAATGGTCCGCCAAGAACCTTGACCTGATCGCCAATTTCATAGTCGACCGAAACGCGCTTTTTGGGTGCGGCTTCGAGTTCCTGCTTCGTGTTAAGGATGCGGGCGGCTTCGGCTTCGGTGATGGGCTGTGGCTTATTACCCGCGCCCAGGAATCCAGTGACCTTTGGTGTGTTCTTCACCAAGTGATACACATCATCGTTCATGTTCAGCTTTGCCAGAACATAACCAGGGAAGAATTTCCGCTCTGCCTTGATCTTCTTGCCGCGACGCACTTCGGTAACCTGTTCAGTCGGAACCTCGACAGCCTCGACCAATTGCGAAAGGCCGATGCGCTCCGCCTCTGCCAAAATCTGGTCACGGACCTTGTTTTCAAAGCCCGAATAAGCGTGAATGATGTACCAGCGTGCCATAATTATTTCTTTTCCCAAAAACTCTCTGTAGCGGCTTATTTTAGCCTTCGGCGAGCGAGAGCAGTCCCTTTACGATTGCGGCAAATACCGCGTCGACGCCTAAAAAGAAGATGGCAAGGATGATCGTCATGATCAACACCATGATCGCGGTCTGCACGGTTTCCTGCCTTGTCGGCCATACTACCTTGCCGATTTCGGTCCGCACCTGACGGATGAATTCACCGGGGCTATTCTTTGCCATATCGTTTCTTCCTGTTCGATCCCGAGGATAGCCGCCAGCGCTCCGACCGGCGGGTCGAGAGCGATATAGGTTCCTGTTTCGGAAAGACTAGGCCTTTAGCGATGGATTCGGCCTGAGGCAAGTATGTTTAGGAAAGCCCGTTGGCCACAGGAACGATATTGAAGTGCCTTGAACTATCGGGCTTTTGGGTTATCTCCCTCAAGCTCAATCTTGCCAAGGAAACACCCCAAATGCCATCCGGTCTCGCTGCTTTACTCGACGATATCGCTACCATTGCAAAAGTGGCGGCCGCTTCTGTGGATGATGTTGCTGCCGCAGCGGGTAAGGCGGGAAGCAAAGCCGCAGGGGTCGTCATCGACGATACAGCCGTGACGCCGCAATATGTCACAGGCTTTACCCCCGATCGCGAATTGCCGATCATCTGGCGCATTGCCAAGGGGTCATTCTTCAACAAGCTGGTGATCATCTTGCCTGTGGCGCTGCTTTTGAGCTTGTTCCTGCCATGGGCGATCACGCCGATTCTGATGCTCGGTGGCGCTTATCTTTGCTTTGAAGGCGCGGAAAAAGTGTGGGAAAAAATTGCCCCGCATGAAGAAGAGAATCTGCTTGAGGAACTCGCAGAGCTGACAAGCACCGAACATGAGGCCGCAATGGTAAAAGGCGCCGTGCGTACCGATTTCATCTTGTCCGCCGAAATCATGGCGATTGCCCTCAATGAAGTAAAAAGTCTTGCGGAAACATCGATTTGGTTGGAGGCGGGTACCCTGGCCTTTGTCGCTATCGCGGTCACCATTGGGGTCTATGGCGTGGTTGGCCTGATCGTCAAAATGGACGATATCGGCCTGAAGATGGCCGGACGCGAAAATGGCGCGGCACAAGCCATTGGTCGCGGACTGGTAAAGGGCATGCCTAAATTGCTTGCGGCCTTGTCCACCATCGGCACTGCGGCCATGCTATGGGTCGGCGGCCAGATCATCGTCCACGGCTTTGGCATCCATCCAGCGGAGTTTCTCGGCCTCTATGAAGGCGCTTTGGCATGGGTCGCAGATGCAACATTGAGCGGGGTTGCCGGTCTTGCCATCGGCGCGGTGATTGTGTGGGTGTATCACATAGTTACCAAGCGCAAGGCGCATTGATCGAACCCACTCACCATTTCTAACAATTTAAGAAAATGGCAGGAGTTGGGGGACTCGAACCCACGACCCTCGGTTTTGGAGACCGATGCTCTACCAACTGAGCTAAACTCCTGCACTTCGTTTTTCAGCGAAGAAGGGTGCCCTTAACCCCGATATGCGAACGGGGCAAGTCTGCTTTCGCAAACCCGCCCCGTTCTTAGCGCATATTCTTTGAATTTAGAACTTGAACCCAGCTTCAATGCCCCAGACGCGGGGTTCGTTGACGAAGCCGGTCAGGTTGTTGAAGTCGATACCGCCGACAGCCGACGTGTCCTTGGTGATATTGCGGACGAAAGCCGAAATATCGAATGCGTCGGTTTTATAGCCAACGCGTAAGCCGCCTTCGAGCATATGCTTGTCTTGGAATTCAACCGATTCATACAAGAAGAAGTTGATCTTCGAACGATAGGCCCAATCGGTGAAGGCATAGACTTCGCCATTTCCAACAGGAACGCCATAGCGTGCGGTCCAGTTGGCGATCCATTTGGGGCTCTGCGGCAGGCTGTTGCCATCGATGTTGACGATAGCAGCGGAGAAAGGCGCTGCGGCAACGACGATTGGGTCAAGCGGGGTGCACAAGGATACGTTCGGGAACGTATCAACGCGCGTTGCGCCGCAGGCTGCGGTGGTCAGGCCCGTGTCCTGAATGCTGGTGTTGTTGTAGCTCAAGCCAGCGGTCAGCAATAATTGCGGCACAGGCTTGAATTCTACATCAGCTTCAAAACCATAGCCACGGACCATGTCGGCATTGATCAAGCGATTGGCGTTTACGCCGCCTCCGACTGCCGTCAATTGCGCATCTTTCAACTCATAATAGAAGCCGTTTACGTTGAAACGGGCACGTCCATCGAGCAAGGTCGACTTGATGCCGCTTTCATAGGAGGTGATCGTTTCCGACTTGCCAACGGTTACGCCGCTTTCCAACGGAGTAGCAGTTGCTGGCGGGAACAGGATGCGGCCCTGAATCGATGGCGCGCGGTAGCCACGGGCCACACGGGCATAGAGATTTACATCATCGGAGGCCGCATAAGTTCCGCTCAGATCCCACGTCAGGTTGTTGTCGCTGACATCACGGCGCACCGTGCCAAGCGGGTTTCGAAGGAAGCCGGGGAACTGGCTGTCCTTGCTACGCACGGCGACAAAGTCACGCTTGTCATCATTGTAACGTAAGCCACCGGTGACGCTGAACTGATCATTCAGTTGGTAGGTCATCGAACCGAACAGGCCATAAGCCTTGCTGTTCTGAACCTGCGAGACAAGAATGTTGACGCCATCGGCGGCGTTGCTCGGGTCACCTAGCGTTGAGTAGTTTTCCGAAACGATCTCGAGTTCTTCGTCAAAATAGAAGACGCCGGCCTGATAGCTCAAGGGGCCGTCATTGTTGCTCGCGATGCGGAATTCTTGTGTGAACTGCGTCAGATTTGGCACGCTGTCACGTGTTTCGGCAGTAAACGGAATTTCGCCTGGACCATAAAGGTTGCGTGGCAAGAAGTTTGCACCAAAGCCGCCGTCGACGTCACCAACCGAGGTTGCATCCCCCTCCCAATAGCTGGTGACCGAAATGAGCGACACAGGGCCAGCATCATAGGTCATGCGTGCGGACATATTTTGCGTGTCGACGCGTTGTTGGTTCTTCCCGTCGGTGGATATGCGATACCGGTTAAAGTTCGCGTTCAGACCTTCTTTGCCGCGAGTGAACACATTGGCACGGAATACACGTGCCGTGCCATCCAACGAGCGGAACTGGCCAGTCATCAAAATGTCGAAATCATCGCTTGGCTTGATCAGGAACTGCACGCGCGCGGCATATTCCTTATAGCCTTCAAAGGCGTCCTTTGTGGTCTTAGCGGGGAGGACATTGTCGACATAATCGTCCTGGCGTTGGTACATGCCCGACACGCGGACACTCACTTTTTCGCCCAAAGGACCGCCAAAAGCGCCTTCAACGTTTACTGCGTTGAAGCGGCCATAGGAAATTTTGCCGTAGCCACCAGCAACATCGCTTGGCTTCACGCTGTCGAACTTGACGATACCAGCGGTGGTGTTGCGGCCAAACAAGGTGCCTTGTGGTCCACGCAATACTTCGACACGCTCCATGTCAAAAATAGGGAAGCCCTTAAGGATAGGGTTTTCCAGCACGACATCATCATAGATCAAGCTGACAGGTTGCGATGCGTTGAAGTCAAAATCGGTGTTGCCAAGGCCGCGAATATAGAAACGCGGGAAGGTGCGACCAAAGGAGGATTCCACCAACAGGCTGGGTACGCGACCTGACATGCCGCGAATATCGACGCCACCTGCGGTAAGTGCACCAAGCTGGTCCCCGCTGACAGCGGTAACGGACAATGGCACATCCTGCAGATTTTCTTCGCGACGCTGTGCAGTAACGACGATTTCACCCAAAGCTGCACTGTTTTGTGCGGTTTCGTCCTGCGCATAAGCGGCAGGTGCAATGAAAATGCTAGTAGTAGCAACCGCGATAGCGGCGCTGGATGTCAACAGTGAGCGTATCGAACGCATAAACTTCTCCTTGATGTGATGAATGCAGGAGGCGGGATCTATGTCGTGCTCCTTTTATTCCGCTGCGCGTTTACAATGCTCTGACATAGAATCAACATAGCGTTGCAGCAAAAGCGAAATTTTGCCGAAACTGTTGCAGTTAGGCACTGTGGCGTTAGAAACTCATCTCGTCATAGACGCGTGAGACATCGCCGCCCCATTCGCCGTGATATTTCTCAAGCAAAACCTCTGAAACGGTTTTGCCGCTGGCGACGATTTCGCGCAACGGGTCGAGATATCCGGTTTCATTATCGCCGCTGGCGTTCAAGCAGTTGCGCGCGGCCAAGCCCGATGAGGATATGTCGAGGATGCGTCCGGCCAAATCCAGCAGCTTACCGCCGCCGGGTATCGCGGCGTTCAGGCCTTGCGCCGGCACGGCGTTGCGCAGCGCCTCGCGTTCCTCCATCGTCCAATGCTTTACCTCGTCCCATGCGGCATCGAGCGCATTTTGGTCGTAGAGCAAGCCGACCCAAAAAGCAGGCAATGCGCAAATGCGGTTCCACGGGCCACCGTCGGCACCGCGCATTTCGAGGAAGCTTTTCAACCGAACCTCGGGAAAGGCGGTGGACATATGGTCTTCCCAGTCGCTCACCGTCGGCTTTTCGCCCGGCAATACCGACAATTCACCCTTTAGGAAGTCGCGGAAATCCAGGCCCGAAGCATCGATATATTTACCGTCGCGATAGACGAAATACATCGGCACTTTCAGCATATAATCGACATATTGCTCATAGCCGAAATTGGCATCGAATACGAAAGGCAACATGCCCGTGCGCTGCGGATCGGTGTCGGACCAGATATGGCTGCGGTAGGACAAGAAGCCGTTTGGCTTGCCTTCCAAAAAGGGCGAATTGGCAAACAATGCGGTGGCAAGCGGCTGCAGCGCCAGCGATGCCCGGAATTTATGCGCCATGTCGGCTTCGCTCGCATAATCGAGATTGACCTGAATCGTGCAAGTACGCAGCATCATATCAAGGCCCATGCTGCCGACGCGCGGCATATGGCGCAGCATGATGTCATAACGGCCCTTGGGCATGATTGGCAATTCCGCGCGCGTCTTGTCGGGCCAGAGGCCAAGGCCCAGAAAACTGGTGTTGGTCTTGTCACCAATGGCCTTGACCTGTTTCAAATGCCGCCCAGTTTCGGCACAGGTTTGGTGCAGATTTTCCAACGGCGCGCCAGACAGTTCAAGTTGCCCGGCGGGTTCAAGGCTGACGGTGCCGTCGGCGCCGCTCATCGCGATAACCTTGCCATTTTCATATATCGGTTCCCAACCGAATTCGGTCAGCGCCATTAAAAGGTCATGGATACCGCCCGGTTCATCATAAGACGGGGCATGATGGTCGGCGCGATTATACACGAATTTTTCGTGCTCAGTGCCAATACGCCAGCTGTCCTTGGGCTTTTCGCCCTTGGCAATGGCAGCGACCAATTGATCGCGCGTTTCGATCACGGGGTCTATGCGGTTTGAAACGGTTTTTGTGCTCATTGCGGGGGTTTAGAAATGTCGTGGCGATATTGCCAGTAGATTAATGTTATCCCGTTATGCACTATTGAATGGATTGGTCGCGGCGTCAGCTAAGCGCACCAATCGCCATTCTTTGCCATCCAGATGGAAATCGCGGATATGGCGGCGGTGTCAGCCCGCAATATTCTTGGGCCAAGTGAAACGGGACGGGCATTCGGATGCGCGCGAATATAGGCATTTTCGCTATCGGTGAAGCCACCTTCGGGGCCTATCAATATGGCGGCTGGCCCTGCTTTTATCGTTTCCAAAAACGGTTCGCCACCGCGTTCGTCGCAGAAATATAAACTGCGTTCGGCTGGCCAATCTTTCAACAGCGCTTCAAGTTTCGTCAACGGCGATATCTGTGGCAAGGCGGTGCGTTCACATTGCTCGGCTGCTTCAATCATATGGGCACGCAAGCGGTCATCCTTGACCTTGTCGACAACGCAGCGCGCGGTCAGCACGGGCGCAAAGCGCGCGACGCCCAATTCGCATGCTTTTTCCGCTATCCAGTCAAAGCGATCCTTTTTGATCAGCGCTTGGGCGATCCATAGATCGGGTGTGGTTTCGCGTGCGCGCAATTTTGTTTCAACCGTAAGATCAAGATCACGTTTGCTGATGCGTGCAACGGTCGCGAGATATTCGCCCGAAATGTCATCGAACAATTTGACCGGTGCGCCTTCTTTCAGGCGCATCACACCCAACAGATAATGTGCGCTATTGCCTGCGATGTTGAGGGTCGCACCAAGTTCCAGCGGCTGTTCCACAAACAAGCGCGGTGTTGATTTTGGGGGCCAGGCGGGTGTTGCGGGCATGGCCCTGCGTCTAACCGCAAAAGCAGGCGGCGTCATCTATCAAGTTAAGCGCCTTAAACTTCGCAGATGACGCGCCGGATAAATTTTGGCAGGGCCGCTCCTATGACCTCGAAAATTGTACCTGACAGCGAATATACTGGTATCATTGCCCTGCTGCCGGTGAAGCTGCGCGCCTTTGTGCTTTTGGCGCGGTTGGACCGTCCTATTGGCTGGTGGCTTTTGTTCTGGCCATGCGTATATGGTTTGGCGCTCTCGGGCGGGCTTGTTCCGCGATGGGACCTAGCCTTGTGGATGCTGCTCGGCGCGATTGTGATGCGCGGGGCAGGGTGCGTCTACAATGATATTGTCGACCGCAATCTGGACGCGCAAGTGGCGCGCACGGCATCGCGGCCCTTGCCGCGCGGCGATGTAAGCGTGCGCGGCGCTTGGACGTTCCTGATTGGTTTATGTGCCATCGGGTTGCTGGTCCTCTTGCAACTTCGGTGGGAGGCGCAGATTGTCGCTGTAAGCAGCATATTTCTGGTCGCGGCATATCCGTTTATGAAACGCATTACGTGGTGGCCGCAATTATGGCTCGGACTGGTGTTTAGCTGGGGCGCATTGGTCGGCTGGGTAGCCATCAATGGGCAGGGCAATGCGGCGATGTTCTGGCTTTATGCCGGCACGATATTCTGGGTCGTTGGCTATGACACCATATACGCGATGCAGGACCGCGAGGATGATGCTTTGGTCGGAATTAAATCGAGCGCCTTGCGACTTGGCGGCAGCGTCCGGCTTGGCGTGACGGCATTCTACTTTTTGACGATCTTGGGCTGGGGCATGGCGATCTGGAGTGTCCGGCCGGAAAAGCAGGCGCTTATTGCCTTGCTTCCGGTCGCTTTTCATTTGGGGATGCAAGTCATTTCAATGAAATCCGATGGCAGCAACGCGCTTGGTCATTTCCGCTCAAACCGCGTGGCAGGGTTACTGGCCGCGCTTGCCTTTTTGGTCGTTGGCGCAGCTGGTCAGTATTAAGGAGAAGGTTATGGAACATCGTCGCATCGGCAAAAGCGCCATTTATGTGTCCGACATCTGCATGGGCACCATGACCTTCGGGTCGCAAACCGATGAGGCGGAGGCGCACCGCATTCTCGACAAATGTCTAGACGCAGGTATCAACTTCTTTGACACAGCAGAAGGCTATCCCGTGCCGCCCGACATCAAATGGGTTGGCCGCACGGAGGATATTGTCGGCCGCTGGATGAAGGGCAAGAACCGCGACACCATCATCATGGCAACGAAGGTTTCGGGCCCAAGCCACACTTGGTTCAAATCGCCTAAGCGCGGCGGCATGACCACGCTGGACCGGCACAATATCATTACCGCGGTTGAGGAAAGCCTGCGCCGTTTGCAGACCGATTATATCGACCTGTACCAGACGCATTGGCCCGACCATGGTCTTGCCTATGACGAGACGATGGAGGTACTCGACGAATTGGTGCGCTCCGGCAAGGTCCGCGTCTTGGGTTGTTCGAACGAGACAAGCTATGGCCTGATGAAGTCGTTGGCGACGTCAGAGCGGTTGGGCACGGCGCGCTATCACAGTATCCAGAATAATTTTTCGATCAACAACCGCCGGTTTGAAGATGAGTTGAAACAGGTCTGTCGTCAGGAAGGCGTGTCGTTGCTGCCTTACTCGCCTTTGGGTGGCGGCGTGTTGTCGGGCAAATATCTCGACGGCGCCCGCCCCGAAGGCGCGCGTTTCTCCCGCTATCTCGAAATGGCCGGGTCGCGTCAGGTCGACATGGCGCAGCGTTTTGCTGGGCCCCGCGCCTTGGAGAGCACGATGCGGATTGTTGCGATTGCCAAGGAAGCTGGTATGTCGCCGGTTACGCTGGCAACGGCTTGGTCGAAGCAGCATGACTTTGTCGCGTCGACGATTGTGGGCGTAAGCAAAGAAGACCAGCTCGACGATATCTTTGCGGCGATTGACTTGAAGTTAAGCGCCGAAGTGATGACCGCGGTGCATAAGGTGACGAAAGAGATATTGTACCCGATGGGGTGAGGGGACTATTCCAATGTCTTCAAAAATCCCGCTTGTTCCCCTCCCTTTCGTCATCCTGAACTTGTTTTAGGATAACATGCGATGGTTGTTCGTTATCCTGAAACAAGTTCAGGATGACGATTACTGGTGAGAGCGCAGGTTGACGAAGGAATATGGCCATACCTCCCCCATCAACTCATAATCTCCGCCTGCGCATAACCCAGCGCTTCGCCAAGCGCTTGTAAACGGCGCTGAACGCTATTCGACTGCAAGCGGACGGCCGCGCCGCGCAAGTGCAGTCGTAACGTCGCGCCGTCGCCGTCGATGCGGCTGTCGGCCAATGCGCCGCCAGTGCCGCCGTCGAGGCGGTGGGCCAGACGGATAGCGAGGCCCCAGATCACGGCTTGCGCCAGCGCGCCGGGCTTGGCCAAAGCCGGTAGCATTTCGGGCAAGGTCCGTTTTCCGGCATGCACCGTCCAAAGCGCAGCGGCGATGACGGCGCGGTCGCTGGCGTTGGCACCTGGCCAACTGCCGTCCAGCGCAAGGTCAAGCGCGTGGTCGGCGCGATATTCGGGGTTCACGTTCCACACGCTGTCGGACAGTAAGCATGCCGCGCGGCACAATCGTGCGTCATCATCGCTTTGCCCGGCGAATACTGGCGCAATCCAATCGGCCAAGGCATCGCCATGAAAGGGAAAACGCCCCAGCCTTTCGCCTTCAAAACGCGCCGAGGCAATTAATGGGTCTTGCTTTCGCTCGGCCGGTGTCAGTTGTTCGTATAACAAGCCTTCACGCAGGCCATAGATGCTCGTTACAAGCTTTTTGGGCTTTAATAGGCCCACAATACCGCCCAATAATGCCGCAGCCCCGGGCAGCTCAGCGATACGGCCCGCAGCGACGACATTAGACTGCGTGAGGGCGTCGCGGTCTTGCACCAGCGGCGCGAGTAATTCCGGTGCTTCAGGCGGCATTTCATAATTCGACAATATGGTCAGCGGATAACCAGTTGCATGCATGTGCAACCGCGCGAAGCTACGCCACGAACCGCCAATCATGTAAAAGGGGAGGCCAGTTTCCATTGGAAAGCTGCCCTTGCCCATAGTTTTGGCAATATCATTGCGTAGCATCTGCGTGATTTGCTTGGCCGATTTGCCCGCCAATATGTCATGCCGCAATGTCCCCAGCGGTAGCGACACGCGCGCGCCCAATTTGCCATCGGATATGCGGATAAGCTCAAGGCTGCCGCCGCCGAGATCGCCGACATAGCCATTGGCAAAGGGATTGTCGCTGAGCACGCCATAACCCGCCGCTGTGGCTTCGGCATCGCCGTCGAGCACGTCGATGCGGATGCCCAAGGCGGCGGCCTTTTCAACCAACTCCTGTCCATTCTTCGCCTCTCGCGTCGCGGCGGTGGCGACCACGCGCAAGCTGTCGACCTGCATCGTCCGGGCGAGTGTTTCAAAGCGGGCCAATGCGGCCAGCGCCTTTTTCATCGTCGCCTTGTCAATTTCGCCGTCGCCCGCAAGGCAGGCGCCCAGTTTTACGCGGCTTTTTTCATTGTAAATGGGCAAAGGCGCGCGCGGCGACCCTGCATAGACCACGAGCCGGACAGTGTTGGAGCCAATATCAATGACGGCCTGACGCACCGCCCTCATCTTTGTCGGACAAGGCTCAAAGTTGGAACCTTCTTGTCATCTGCGAGCGCGCCGCCGCGTCCCGAAAGCGACGCATTTGTCATGAAATAATGATGCAGATTAAATGGCATGCTACCCGCTTTTACCCTTTCATAGCGACCGTCGGAACGCAGCATCCAGCTTTGCTGGTTGTCGAGCAGGTTTGCAACCATAACCTGATCCAAGATCTGGTCATGCACCGTCGGGTTCTCAATTGGCAGCATATATTCGACGCGGCGGTCGAAATTGCGCGACATCCAGTCGGCTGAGGAGATGAACACCTTCGCCTCCCGATTGGGCAGATCCGCGCCATTACCCATTGCCCAGATGCGGCTATGCTCCAGAAAACGTCCGACAACCGATTTTACCCGAATACGCGACGACATGCCTTTCACACCGGGCCGCAAACAACAAATACCGCGCACCACAAGGTCGATTTCCACCCCGGCTTCGCTTGCCTCATATAATTTGTCGATAACGGCTTTATCCACCAACGAGTTGAGCTTTGCCCAAACCGCACCGGGCCGACCAGCAGCAACATGGGCGATTTCATCGTCAATCAACGACATGATTTTTTCGCGCAAGCCAAGCGGGCTCATCGTCAAAAGCTTGAGCCCGGTTGGCGGGATATAGCCGGTGATATAATTGAAAATTTGACCAGCATCATGGCCGACGCGCGGGTCCGCGGTGAAGAAACTGATGTCGGTATACACTTTGGCCGTGATCGGGTGATAATTGCCCGTACCCAAGTGACAATATGTGCGGAAACCATCCGCCTCACGCCGGACAACCAGCGAAATTTTGGCGTGGGTTTTCATGTCGACAAAGCCGTAGACCACCTGAACGCCGGAATTTTCCAACTGCGATGCCCAATGGAGATTTTGCTCTTCGTCAAACCGCGCCTTCAGCTCAACAATGGCTGTGACAGATTTTCCGGCCTCTGCCGCCTCGCATAAGGCACGGATAACAGCGGACTGCTTACCAGCGCGATAAAGCGTTTGCTTGATGGCGACGACGTCGGGATCAAGCGCAGCCTGTTGCAGGAAGGCGAGCACCACGTCGAAGCTTTCATATGGGTGGTGAATGACAATGTCTTTTTGGCCGATCGCCGAAAAACAATCGCCGTCATGCTCCAAGATGCGTTCGGGGAAACGCGGCGAATAAGGCGGGAATTTTAATGATGGGCGGTCTTCATCCACCAACTGGCTTAAGTCGCCAATGCCTAAAAAGCCGACGGTTTCAACAACGATCGATGCGCCCGCGCCGAGTTCGGCGCGGATCAACGTCGCTAGTTCACTGGGTAGCCCTTTTTCGAGCTTTAGTCGGATGATGCGCCCGCGACGGCGGCGTTTGATGGCGCTGCGGAAATAACGGACGAGGTCTTCGGCCTCTTCTTCCACCTCGATGTCGCTGTCGCGGATAATACGGAAGGCGCCAGCCGCGATTAGCCGATAATCCGGAAACATTTGACCGACGAAATGCTTAATCAACGCCTCAATGGTGACAAAACGCGTGCCAGGGCCGGGCAAGCGGACAAAGCGGGCCAGCGATTGAGGGATCAGCACCAATTGCCTGACAACTTCATTATTATCCTTGCGGCGCATATCGAAAATGAGGCTAAGCCCTTGATTGGGAATGAAGGGGAAGGGATGCGCTGGGTCTAAGGCTTGCGGGGTGAGGACCGGCAAGATTTGCTCGCGGAAATATTTGCCCACTTGCGTCTGCAGGGTCTTTCCCATCGCGGATGGTTGAATGATCTTAATGCCTTTGCCGGCCAATTCCGGCATCAACTTGCGCCACAATTTCTGTTGCTGGATCATCAACCGATCCGCGGCCGCAACGGTGTCGGCGAGCTGCTCGGAGGGCGTGCGGCCATCAATCGACAGTTCTTCAATCTTCCGCTGCTGCTGCCCGCGTAAGCCCGCCACGCGGACCATGAAAAACTCATCAAGGTTCGTGCCCGAAATCGACAGAAAACGCAGGCGCTCCAACAAAGGATGTGCCGGGTTTGACGCTTCTTCCAACACCCGCTCATTAAATTTCAGCCAAGACAGCTCGCGGTTAAAATAGCGCGCATCGGTTGGCGTTTTTCGGGCTTTTAACTTGCTAGTACCGGACACGGGCTTCACGAAACTCATTCCTTTTTCTTCATTTCAGGCTCGGTGCCATGGAAACATTGCAAATTTACGGCAGCAGAAATGTCAACTGTAACAGCATTGTCGCCAAATTGTCATCGTTGATATACCGACGAGTCACAACCCCTGCCTAAGGGCAATCATCACATTTGGTGTATTTAGGGGTTATTGATATGCAAGCGCGTTGTACAAACTCACGGACAATTTCAAGAAGCGCGATGCTGTGCGGCACGGCTTTGCTGGCGATCCTGCCTTCATCATTGATGGCCCAAACGGCGAATGCGGCGGAAGACGAAGCCATCGTTGTCACGGGTTCACGGCCAATCGCTGAATCAGAGGCGGCCGCCCTGCAAGTTCAGAAAAATTCGGATTCGTTGGTAACCGTTGTTGCATCTGACTCAGTCGGCCGTTTGCCAGATCAGAACATCGCCCAGGCAACGGGCCGCCTTCCTGGCGTGGCCGTAGAGCGCGATCAGGGGCAGGCGCGTTATATCAGCATCCGCGGCGCGCCAAATTATTGGACGACATTGTCATTCGACGGCATCAACGTTGTCAGCCCCGAAGGCCGTGATGCGCGTTTCGACTCTATCCCATCGGCTATCGCGGCGCAGATCATAGTTTCCAAAGCGGTAACGCCAGATATGCCGGGCGAAACGGTGTCGGGCAATGTCAACGTTATTACCCGCTCTGCCTTTGATTATAGCGGCCTGCACTTTGCCGGTAAGGCTGGCTATGGCGTTGCCGAACTCGGCAACCGCCCCCAATATGAAGGCTCAGCTGTCGTGTCGACGCGCGTTCCTGCTGGTGAAGGCGAAATCGGTGTTCTCGTTTCAGGCAGCTATTATCAGCGCGATATGATTACCGACAATTTTGAGACCGATTATGAACGGGTCTCGCAGGACCAGCGCCCCGATGCGCTGACGCGTTTTTGGGCGCATGAATCAGAAAATAAGCTGTATCGTCTGACGCGCCGCAACTGGTCGGTTTCGGGGCGTTTGGATTGGAAGCCGAATCCGGATAATATGATTTCGCTGCGCTCGATTTTCACAACGTTCACCGATGATGAAATGCGTGACAATTACCGCTTTGACCTTGATGATCGTCAAAGTGAGCTGGTGGCCAACACGGCCGCTTGCGGAACTGCGTTAAACCCAACGCCAACCACGACAGGCTACGCCGATGTCTGCATCGGGAACACCCCGTTTAAAGGTACGGTCTATGGTATCGACATTCGTCAGCGTTCAACATTGCGTGCTTTTGAACAATCGATTTTCACCAATACGATCGAAGGCAACCATGAATTCGGCGACGGCTGGAGAATCAACTGGCTGGGCAACGTTACCGAATCTAAAGACGACCGTTCGGTCGTGGGCGAAACAACTTGGGATAGCCCAAGCACACGCAATTTGCGCCCAACGGTAGCCTATGATTTTAGCGACCCCAATTTTGGCCGCTTATCCTTGTTCAACACAATCCAGCTGAGCAGCCCCACACGTTATCAGGCGGGTGCGCTGGTTACCGATGTTGACAGCTTTACAAAGCCCCTTTCTGGCTTCAGCGTGCTGGATGCAGTGGATACAACCAAGGCATATACCGCAAAGTTTGTTGTTTCGCGCGAAACAGAATTTTTGGGTGGTGACGCTGTACTGAAGGCTGGTTTCCAATATGACCAGCGCACTAAGACTGTTGATGAAAGCAATATTTCCCTCAACAGTGCAGCCCAATTTGCGACGATTGGTATCTCCACAACCTATAATGGTTTCAGCCTTGATACACCGTTCAAGGGCGAGATACCGATGGGCTACACTTTCCGTTATTTCGATGCTGATAAGATGCGCGCAGCCAGCGAAGCTGCACGCAGTGCTTTCACTTTTTCACCGGTGACCGGCAATATTTATGATGTGCGCGAAGAGGTACTTGCGGGCTATCTGATGGGGACAGTGCGCTACGACTGGGGTTCCGCCATCGGCGGGGCGCGGATCGAGCGCGTGAAAAACAGCGGAACTGCGGTGGCGACGATTGGCAACGTTAGCGGGCCTGTGACCGCCGAGAGCTCCGGGACCCTAATATTCCCGAGCATGCACCTCAATTTCGACGTCGATACCGATAAGAAATTGCGCATTGGCTTTACCAGCGGTGCGGCGCGCGCAGATTACGATCAGCTCCGCCCGAATGTTGTTGTTGATGACAGTAATCAGCGGATCTCTGGCGGCAACCCGGCTGTAAAGCCGGAGCGCTCTTATGGTTTGGACGCTTATTATGAGTATTATGTCCAACCGCAGGGTTATTTCATGCTGGGTGCATTCTACAAAAAGGTAGAAGACGTACTTTACACGTCGCGTCGCACATTTGACTCAAATGCGCTCGACACCAATGGCATAGACCGTTCGGGTTACGCCTTTAGCGGGATCACAAATGGCGGCTCGGGCCGGGTGTTTGGCGTTGAAGCGGCAGCCCAGATGCAGCTGGACCCCTATGTCTCCGATCTTGGTTTGCCTGATTGGATGGGTGGCTTTGGTATCACGGCCAACGCAACCTATAATGACAGCGAAGTTACCAAGCCTGCGATACTTGACGCCGCCGGTGTTGTCCTTTCGCCCGAACGTAAGGTGCCACTGCCCGGCACATCAGAGGTCGTATACAATATCGGCGCTTATTATGAAAAATACGGCTTATCGCTGCGGTTGCAGTATCAAAACCGTACAACATGGGCTGACGGCTTTGCAGACAATCTTGACAGCGCCGGTGATACCTATTGGGCCGATGATGATGAGCTCGATTTTTCGGTGCGATATGAAATATCCAATGGCTTTGAAGTCTATTTCGACGCATCGAACTTGCTCAATAATCCCGGTCGTCGCTATTCCGACCCTTCGAACATTTTGAATGCACAAGGCATTACGACGCCATTCACCAGTGGTTATACCATTGAATGGGAGCGCTTTGGTCGCCGCTACTCCGGGGGCATTCGCGTTAACTTCTAATGCTTAAGCCGCTGCTCCTTTTGCCATTGTTCCTCGCCGGTTGCGCCTCGACGCAGCCGGTGATGAGCCCGCTGCCCACGGCTTCAGTCTCGGCCAAGGTTGAGACACAGCCTGTAGTTACGGTGGAGGATGCAGCCGATGACCCAGCGATTTGGCGTAACGCCGCTAATCCGGCGCAAAGCCTGATTATCGGCACCGACAAACGCGCGGGCATTCATGTCTATGACTTGCAAGGTCGTCAGGTCAGTTTTACGCCATCGCCACGCCTGAACAATGTTGATCTGCGCGATGTCGGGGGTAGCATCGGTGTCCTAGTGGCCGCTAGCGATCGTCAGAACCTCGCTCAGGCGCAAATGGCGTTATTCCGCTTGGACACTGACGCCAGAAAACTTTTGCCTCTGGTGACACTCGCTGTGGGGCCTGGAGAGGCCTATGGCATGTGCTTATGGCAGCGAGCGAGTGACAGGGCGCTGTTCGGCTTTATAGTCTTGAAAGATGGTCGCATTGATCAGGTCGCAATTGATACCAACGGCGCGATACCAAGCGGTAAAGTTGTCCGCAGCATGAAATTGGGTACGCAGTCCGAAGGCTGCGTTGTCGATGACCGCACCGGAATTTTATATGTAGCCGAAGAAGATATTGGCCTTTGGAAATTCGATGCCGCACCCGATGGCGCGACTGTTCCCATGGCGATTGCTAAGGCCGATGGCAAAGAAATCGTGATGGATGCCGAAGGCGTGGCTTTGGCGCCATCCGGTACAGATGGCGGCTATGTCATCGTGTCGAGCCAAGGCGACAATGCGTATGCCGTCTATAAATTGCCTGAGGCCAATTATATGGGGCGTTTTCGCATCAACGACAGCGCCATTGACGGCGTTCAGGAAACCGATGGTATTGAGTTGATGCTTGGTGACTTTGGCCCTGACTTTCAGGATGGTATTTTTGTTGTGCAAGATGGCGATAACCGCCCAGCGACACAGAATTTCAAGCTGGTTGACTGGGCCGAAATCAAACGCGCACTTGGTTTATAAACGTAACTTGCCCTAGACAGTTTCTGTTGCTTCGCGCATGGAGATGGCATGTCTATATGGTTTCACGAAAAGATTGATCTCGCTGCGTTGACCGCGGGTAGCGCGCATTGCATGCCCGGTTTTGTCGGTATTGAATTTGTCGATTATGGTGACAATTGGATCACGGCGCGCATGCCCGTCGATGAACGCACGAAGCAGCCTTATGGGCGGCTCCATGGCGGTGCATCGGTGGTCTTGGCGGAAACAGTGGGTTCCACGGCGGCGGCAATGACAGTTGATCCCAGCAAGTTTGCGACGGTCGGTATGGAAATCAACGCAAATCATATTCGGCCCGTTAAGGACGGCTTTGTTTTTGCCACGGCGACGTCGGAATCGATTGGCCGCACCACACAAATTTGGTCAATCCGGATTGAGGATGAGGCTGGAAAGCTGGTCTGCATCTCACGTATTACGATGGCGGTTATTTCCACCGACCGCGCATAAATTATTGCGTAAAAGAGAGTAAGCGGGCACGGATGGTCAGAATATGACACCGTTAGACAGAATTTGGGGTTGAGGCGAATGTCGCTGCGTTATGTAAGAGAATTTAAGGGCTTTGCAGGCATAAGGATTGAGGCCGACGACATTGGTTCGGCGGATGATCCATCGATTGTCCTGCTGCATGGCTTTGGCCAGACCCGCAAAGTGTGGGAAGATGTCGCCATTGGCCTGGAACAGGCTGGGCGCCATGTCATCAATGTCGACCTGCGCGGTCATGGCGGCAGTGAATGGCCGTCCGACGCGCGCTATGACTTTACCGCTTATGTCGAAGATTTGCGGGCCGTTCTGGGCCAAATGCGCACACGTCCCGTTGTTGTTGCCGCTTCCCACAGCGCGTGGATCGCGACGATGGCCTTGGCCGAAGATGCCGCGACCTTGGCGTCAGGCTTGATCTTTGTCAATCCACCTGCGGACCATGCGGCTGGATCCATGCGCGCGGCGACAGAGCGTATGTCGGCGGCTCTTGGGCAGGATTTGAATCGCGCGGATTATGACACAGCTATATTTGCCGCGTTCGACGCCCATGACATCGGTGAAGCACTTACCGAAGCCGCGGCGCATATTGGCTTGCCGTCGCTCGTCATTCGCGGCGCCTTGGGTCAAATCGACCCTGATGCCGCGCAACCGGGATTTGTGGACAGCCTTCCAAATGTTGAGGCCATTGACGTCGATGGCGGCGGCTTGTTGATCGTAGCCGAACGGGCAGAGGCCTTTAATGGCCTGCTCATCGACTTTTTGGAGCGCAAGCAACCGCGCTTCATTCCCGAATATCGTTCCGGCTCCGACGCGCGGACTTTGCGGGATGCGATGGGGTGTTTTGCGACAGGAGTTACCATCATTACGGCGCATGCGTCCGATGGCCGCCCTGTTGGTTTGACCGCCAATAGCTTCACCAGCGTGTCACTCGACCCGCCATTATTATTGGTGTGCATCGCCAATAACTCCGGAAGCGCAGAGGTTTTGCGCGGGATTGACGACTTCGCCGTCAATGTTCTGCAAATCGGGCAGCAACCTGTCTCCAACCTGTTCGCTGGAAAAAGCGAGGATCGCTTTGCCGGAACGCGCTGGGAAGTGGGCGAATATGGCGCACCGATTTTACCCAGCTCGCTTGGCATATTCGAATGCAAACGCGATGCCTTGCATGAGGCTGGTGACCATTTCATTCTGGTGGGCCGCGTCGAAAAAGCGAGCTTTGAACCGCGCCGTGATCCTTTGCTCTACTTCCGTGGCAAATACCGGCGCTTGCACTTTACCTGAGACCTGCTTGCGTTGACTTACGGTCACCGATGACCTAAACTGGTTGCAAATGTAACCAGTTTGTCAGGAGTGGCTATGGCCGATTTGTTCGAAAACCCTTTGGGACTTGATGGGTTCGAATTCATCGAATTTTCTGCGCCGGAAAAAGGCCTGCTGGAGCCTGTATTTGAACGCATGGGTTTTAGCCGCATTGCGCGCCACCGGTCGAAGGATGTCGACCTGTGGCGCCAGGGTGAGATTAACCTGATCGCCAATTACGAGCCCAAAAGCCCTGCCGCCTATTTTGCGGCGGAGCATGGCCCTTCGGCATGCGGCATGGGATTTCGCGTGAAGAACGCACGTATTGCGTATGAAGAAGCCATTGCGCGTGGCGCGGAACCCGTTGAAACGCGCACTGGCCCGATGGAGCTGCGCTTGCCCGCCATTCGCGGCATTGGCGGCGCGATGATTTACCTTGTGGATCGCTATGGGGATGCACTGTCCATTTACGACATCGATTTCGACTATCTGCCTGATGTTGACCGCAATCCCGTGGGGGCTGGTTTCAAGATTATCGATCACCTTACCCACAATGTCTATGGCGGTCGCATGGCGCATTGGGCAAGTTTTTACGAGCGCGTCTTCAACTTCCGCGAAATCCGCTATTTCGACATTAAAGGCGAATATACTGGCCTTACCAGCCGCGCGATGACCGCGCCCGATGGCAAAATCCGCATTCCGTTGAATGAAGAGGGTAAGGCCGGCGGCGGACAGATTGAGGAATATTTGCGCGCTTATAATGGGGAAGGCATTCAACATATCGCCTTTTCCTGCGATGATTTGCCGGCGTGCTGGGACAGGTTGAAAACGTTGGGCACACCTTTCGCGCCGCCACCGCCCAAGGCTTATTATGACATGCTTGAGGAACGCTTGCCGGGGCATGGCGAGCCCGTTGCGGAACTGCAATCGCGCGGTATCTTGCTCGATGGTTCTACCGAAGATGGCGACCCGCGGCTCTTGCTGCAGATATTTTCGCAGACCATGATTGGACCTGTGTTCTTCGAATTCATTCAGCGCAAAAAGGACGAAGGTTTTGGTGAAGGCAATTTCACGGCTTTGTTCAAAAGCATTGAGCGCGACCAAATTGAACGTGGTGCGTTGACGGTAGCGGAGCCCGCGACATGACCGCGCCCATCTTGCTGAACCGGATTCATCACGTCGCCTATCGGTGTAAGGACGCCAAAGTGACGGCGGAATGGTATGCGCAAGTTCTGGGCATGGAATTCACCACGGCCTTTGCTGAGGATCATGTGCCATCCACGGGCGAATATGACCCCTATATGCATATCTTCTTGGATTGCGGCGGCGGCAATGTCCTCGCCTTCTTCGAACTGCCCAACCAGCCCGAAATGGGCAAAGACCCCAATACCCCAGCCTGGGTCCAACATATCGCATTTGAAGTTGCAGACATGGATGCGCTGCACGCGGCAAAGGCGCATATAGAGGCACAAGGTATAGATGTGGTCGGCCCGACCTTTCACGGCATATTCCGGTCGATCTATTTCTTTGACCCTAATGGCCACCGACTGGAGCTGGCCTGCAACATTGGCACGGCCGAACAACATGCGGAACTGAAACGCGTCGCGCCTTTAATGCTGCAGGAATGGAGCGAGACCAAAAAAGCACCGCGCCATGCCGATTGGCTTCATATTGATCCGGATAAGCAGACTTAACCCGCCACGTCTGCACCCAGCGCTGCAATATGTTCAGGGCCAATCCCGCAACAGCCGCCCAATATAGAGGCGCCTGCTGCGTGCCAGGCCGCAGCAAAGCGGGCATAGCCTTCGGGCGTTAAATCCGCGCGGATCGGGCTGAGTCCTGAATTCGCTTCGGCATCGGCGGCCATGGGTGGGAAGGCATTGGCATAGACGCCGATGCGGATCGCGCTGTCCCCCCCGAGTTGCGCTTGCGCGATGCGTACGGCGGCTTCCATCACTTCAGGCTGGCTGCAATTGAAAAGCAGGGCAGCGGCGCCAACCTCTTGTGCAAGACGGGCAGCCTCGGCCACGCTTTCGCCTGAGCGGAGGGTGGGTTCATCCGTGGCCGCCTCGTCCTCCAGTGTGAAAGAAAGCCATAATGCTTTATTTGTCGGGGCGGTGAGCGTGGCGCAAAGGCGCGCTTCCGCCAGTGAGGACAGCGTTTCGGCAAGCCAATGGTCAATGGTCGGAGCCAGTGCGCCAATCAGGATCTCAAGGATCGGACGCGCGCGATCTAGATCGACAAGATCCGGGCGGTAGGAGCCGCAAACAGGTGGCAGCGAGCCAGCCACCCTTATTTCACGCGGCGATGCATCCGCCACGTCGCGCGCCAATTGCCCCGCGCGCGCCGCAAGTGCACCACCTTCCGCAGCAAAGCGTTCCGCGCCGATGTGAAAGGGCACAAGGGCATAAGAATTGGTGGTAATGACGTCCGCACCAGCATCGACATAAGCGTGGTGGACTTCTGTGACGAACTGCGGACCCTCAATCAGCGCTAGCGCCGACCATTCGGGCTGACGAAAGGGCGCGCCACGCCGCGCAAGCTCACGGCCAGTGCCGCCATCAAGAATTAAAAGTGTGTCAGTCATTAACGGCAAATTAGCATGTCACGCATCGCAGCGACAGAGAGAGATTATCTATGGGGTCGGCATTGCTCGCTGCTGTCCGCAGGCAGTTAAACATCGGCGCTTGCAACACCGCATGCGCACCGCCTAACGTAAATTTTAACGATGAGGCCAATGCTTCATTGATGTGTCGAGATGGACAGTTATTCGAAGTTTCTTTGCGCGGTGGGGATAAAATGGCCGATAAAAAATTTGATATAATCGTATATGGGGCCACCAGCTTTGTCGGCCAGATTATCACGCGTTACATGCATGCGCAGTTTGCAGATGGATCCATCCGCTGGGCCATCGCAGGCCGCTCATATAGCAAGCTTCAAGTTGTCAGCGACGCGATTGGATTGTCAGGTGTTGAGATCATCGTTGCGGATGCGGCGGACGAAGATGCCTTAAGGCAAATGTGTGCGCAGACCACTGTCGTCATGTCAACGGTTGGTCCCTATGCGCTTTATGGCGACTTACTATTAAAGGTATGTGCCACAACGGGGACGCATTACTGCGACCTTACAGGCGAGCCTCAGTGGATCCGTAAAATGCAGCTACGGCATGAAGCCGACGCCATCAAAAGCGGTGCGAGGATCGTACATTGTTGTGGCTTTGACAGCATCCCGTCCGATCTGGGTGTCCACTTCCTTCAACGCAACGCATTGGAACAATTCGGCCACAGTTGTGAGCGGATCGACATGCGTGTGGTCAGCATGAAAGGCGGGGCGTCAGGCGGCACCATCGCCAGCATGATCAATATGGTGAAGGAAGCAGTCAAAGACGCCGATCTACGGCGCGAACTGAAAGACCCTTACAGCCTGTGCCCGCCAAAGCATGGCTTCTCTATCCCACAGGCTGATGTCAAGGTCGCGTATGACGCGGTCGCCGGTGGCTGGATTGCGCCATTTATCATGGCGGGCATCAACACGCGGGTCGTGCATCGGTCCAACGCTTTGAGCAATAATAGCTATGGTGTTGAATTTAAGTATGCGGAGGCTGTCCTGACGGGCCAAGGGGGTTCCGGCAAGCGGAAGGCGCAAGCGGCACATTGGGGTGTAAATGCCCTTATGATTGGTCTCGCGGTGCCGCCGATCCGTTGGCTGCTCGAAACGGCTGTTTTGCCTAAGCCGGGCGAGGGGCCAAGCGAAAAAGCGCAACTTGAGGGAATGTTTGAACTTGTTTTCCACGGTTCAACTGCAAAGGGTGAAACGATCCGATGCCGTGTGACAGGAGACCGAGATCCGGGCTATGGATCCACGGCAAAAATGTTGTCACAGGCTGCCGCCTGCCTCGCCAAAGATGTGCCTAATGCGGTCCCGGGGGGATTCTGGACACCCGCAACGATTTTAGGCGACAAGCTTATCGAGCGGCTGAAGGCACATGCAGGGCTAACATTTGAGAAGCTCGCTTAGGTTGAAATAAGTGCCTAAGCGGTGATATCTGAGAGAAATGGTAGACGCTGAGGGGTTCGAAGCCGTTTATCGATTCGATGACTACGCCGTTTTGGCATGCCCTAAAAAACTGCAAATGGGCTTTGAACAGTCGCCAAATAATCGACAAAGCGATCAAAAATGCTAATTAATCAGAGTATTTCGATTAATCTGCGTAAGTAGCATGTGCGGCTTTAAATCTGGAAGGCGCAGCTACCGTTGGACCACTTATGACTGCCTACGCATCAACCTCTCGCATCTAAACCAACTCGGCATGCTGCAGCGACACTGCATTACTCGGCGGCAGCATCAGCGCGGCGCTTCTCCGGCCTGTTCGCGGGCACAATGCGAACCAACGCTCCCTGCCATATGGCAGTGCATGTTCGTCAAGATAGTGCAGCAGGTGTTTTGATACAGCGTTTAAAGCCTTAACCCTTTGGCATCGCCATCTCCGCTTTGCGCCCAGTTGCGGTCATTTAACTTTTATGTGGGTACTCCGAAAGCTGCCGCTTTATTGAAAATCAACGTCTTAAATGGAACCCGATGCTATCAGGTTTAAATCATAAAAATATCTAGAAAACGGCGCCTGGAATCCAGGGCACCATTTCGCTCTCCCCCATGTCAAAGCTCTCAGATGCTGTTTTTCGGCCACTGGCTGTTGCCAAAATGGCTTGAAAAACCTCGGCGCCCATATCTGCTCCCGTAACACCATTCAGGATTTTGCTGCAATCCACATCGATATCGTCGGCCATGGCTTTGGCCAATGCGGCGTTGGAAGCCAATTTAATGGTGGGGGCAGGAAGGGAACCGAATACGGAGCCGCGGCCGGTTGTGAACAGGATTAAGTTCGCTCCTGCCGCGACTTGCCCCGTCGCCGAGCAAGGATCGTAGCCGGGGGAGTCCATGAAGCTGAGACCGGGTGCGGTAACAGCCTGCGCATAATCGACCACGGCGTTCAGCGGTGTCGAGCCAGCCTTTGCAACCGCGCCTAAGGACTTTTCCAATATTGTTGTTATACCGCCAGCCTTGTTTCCCGGCGACGGATTATTATCGAGGCTAGCGCCATCACGGGCTGCATAATCTTCCCACCATTTCAGGCGGGCGATGAGGTCTTGTGCGATTTGGGAGGAAGCGGCGCGGCGCAAGAGAAGATTTTCTGCACCATAAATTTCGGGTGTTTCCGATAATATCGCGCGCCCGCCAGCCGCAACGAGCAAATCGACGGCTTCTCCCAAAGCGGGGTTTGCTGTCAAAGCCGAATAGCCATCGGATGCGCCGCATTGCAGCCCAATCGTGAGATGCTCTGCGGAAAGCGTTTGCCGCCGGTGGCGATCCGCATGCGGGAGCATGGATTGGACAATCGCGATGCCAGCTTCAATCGCCGCCATCGTTCCGCCCGCGCCCTGAATGCCCAAGGTCCGCAACTCATCGGATTCCGCAAGGCCGGCTGAGGCCAGCAGCGGATCGATTTGATTGACTTCGCATCCCAGTCCGACAATCAGGATTGCGCCAAAATTTGGATGCGATGCATAGCCAGTCAATGTCCGGCGTAAATTATCTATCCCGCGCCCTTCTTTGGCCATGCCGCAACCAGAGAGATGGTTGAATGCCACCACGCCATCAACATGAGGGAAGGCGGCAAGGCGCTCCGGTGTGAAATGCGCGGCAATCCGCTTTGCCACAGTTGCTGAACAATTTACCGAGGTGAGGATGCCGACATAATTACGCGTACCCACTCGCCCATCCGCGCGGACGAAGCCTTCAAATGTGGTCGCAATCGGTTCTGGTTGACGTAGGTCAATGCCGATTTCCCCTGCAACATCGTCACGGGAGAAGTCCAAATTATGGCTATGCACATGCCCACCAAGAGGAATGGCATCGGTTGCGATACCAATAGGTTGGCCCAGCTTTATAACTCGGTCGCCACGCTTTATCGCCTGTAAGGCAATCTTATGACCGGCGGGTATTGCTGCGCTGGTGGTCAAGCCATCACGCAATACCGCGCCAGCCGACAAGTTAGTGACGGCAACCGCTACATTATCCCGCGCATCAGCAATGATAAAGCGCGGGGGCATTGTTTACTCCACTTCGACCTTGGCAAGCCGCGGCGACAGCACATGAATGGCGGCGACGGCGAGGAAATATACCGTCGTGCAGATGGCAAAGATAATGGTGTAATTGCCCTGCGTCGCATCGAGCACCAGCCCAGTCGACTTCGCCATAATCATACCGCCAACGCCGCCGGCAAACCCGCCAAGACCAATGACACTGCCGACAGCTCGTTTCGGGAACATGTCCGGTGGAATGGACAGGAGGTTGGTCGAGAAAGCCTGATGCCCTGCCAGCGCGATGCCGATGAGGATGACAGCAAGCCACATATTGCTGACGCCGGTCACGAACAGCAGCGGAAGCACGCACAACCCAGCCAAAATCATGGTAATCTTGCGTGCGAAGTTGGGCGTATGGCCTTTCTGGATAAGCTTTGAGGAGAACCAGCCGCCTGCAATGCTACCCACGTCTGACACTAAATACATCACGATCATTGGCAATAAAACGACCTTGAGGTCTACGTCATATGTGGTGCTAAAATATTTCGGCAACCAGAATAGCATGAGGAACCAAACAGGGTCAGTGAGAAACTTCGCGGTCGCAAAAGCCCAAGCTTCGCGCTTACGCACAATACGACTCCAGCCAATCTTCTCAATTTGCTCAGGCGGATCATGCTCAATCCATTTCAGCTCGCCTTCGCTAACTTTCCCACTTTCGCGCGGGTTGCTGTATAACCACAGCCAAAGCCCAAGCAGCACAACACCGAATAAGCCCGAATAAATAAAGGTCTCGCGCCAGCCGAACCCAAAGGCCTGCATGAAAAGCCATAAGGTTGGCGCCGTCAGGATGACGCCGATGGTGGTGCCGGAGTTGACCCAGCCAATCGCATACGCGCGTTCCTTTTGCGGGAACCACTCGCTGCTGGCTCGGACAACGGCTGGAAAATGGCCGGCCTCACCCACGCCGAGAACCGCACGGGCAGCCATGAAGGATGCAACTGATCCGCCAAAGCCGTGAGCGACGTGGCCAACCGTCCAGATTGTAATGGCAATCGAATAACCAATCTTCGGACCAAATCTGTCAATAACATAGCCCATGAACAAAAAGCCAAGAGCATAAGCTGCCTGGAATGCGGTTACGATATTGCCGTAATCATCTTCATTCCAATTCAGTTCAGTCTGCAAGCTTGGCGCCAAAAGCCCGAGCATCGTCCGGTCGATATAATTGACCGTGGTTGCAAAGAACAAAAGTGCGATGATGGCCCAGCGATAACCGCCGGTCCGTTCGGGTATGTGCGTGGTTGCCATGTCACTCATCCTCTCATTTCCTTTACATTAGATAATCGGGGCTGCCTCTATCGTGCAATTCACCGAGAGCGTGTCGCCAAATGTGGCGCGTACGGACTGGCCCGGGGTCACCTGATGCACACCTGTCACAGCGCCAGATGAAATCCATGTTCCAGCGTGGATAGGAATACCGCGTGCACCCAAATTATTGAGCAAAAACCGCATGGAGCCAATCGGACCATCAGGGAAGCTGTTCGCCGCACCTTCGCCGGCGATACTGCCGTCGATTTGCAAGGCTACCGTCCAGTCGGCAAAATTGCTTGTTTGCCAATTTTTGATGGGTGCACCGATGATGAGTCCGTTGTTATTGCCAAAGTCGGATATGGTCACAGCCGGCCCCAACTCATTGATGGTGGGCAAGGGTGAACTTGCGATTTCGATACCTATGTGCACGGCAGCGATCAGTCGTTCGACCTCTTCCAACGTGTAATCCTGCTTGCCGATGGGCAGGTCAGAAGCAATTTTTATCAGAAATTCAGCCTCTGCAGCGCCAAAGCCACCAATGAAAACTTGTCCTATTACTGGCTGTGTGTCCGAATATGTGGTCGCTGTAAAAATGGGACCGGACAGGCGGTTGGCACCAAAGCGATCTGACAAAGGCGGAAAAATGCGCCCGACTTTCCATCCAATCACGGGCCGGTCAGACGCTGCGATTGCGGCATCTTGCACGGCATAAGCTGACGCCAGAGTGTCTGGCGCTGTGCCTGGATAATGCGCCAGATGTTGGCCGCGCTGCCGCGCTGAAACAAAATGTTTGGCAATTTCTGCTGCGGTCATTGACGCCGATCTTGCATGAATTGTCCATGCCTCCTCAAAATTCTCGAATCCGCCGATATGGGAAACCGGTGTCATTTGCAAGGATGCGCCGAAAATTGTCTGTAACTTTTGCTGTAACCTTCTCCATTAATTGCTATGCAACCGTTATGAAGGGCTCCCCGAAACCGCGACCAACCAACGCAGCAAAGCCGACGATCAATGATATTGCTCGGCTTGCAGGGGTGTCTAAAAAAACCGTAAGCCGCGTAATTAACCGCTCAGGCGCGCTGAACGACGATACGCGGGAAAAAATCGAAGCGGTCATTCGCGAAACGGGATATGTCCCAAACCCACAGGCACGGGCGCTCGCACTTGGCCGGAATTTTCTTATTGGCCTCGTCCACGACAACCCCAATGCGCAGATGATTTTAAACATGCAGCAGGGCATATTGGAAGCATTGCGCGATACCGAATTTGAACTGGTTGTTCGTCCTGTGGACAGAAGCTCGCCTGAGATGCTCGACGATGTACGCAGCTTGCTTGTCCGGCAACGTTTATATGGCGTGGTCCTACTTCCCCCGATTTCAGAAATCGATGCGCTTGCGCGATTATGCGATGAAGTGAATTGCAAATATGTGCGTATGGGCTCCTCCGTTTTGGATGACCCCGCTCATATGGTGGCTTCGAATGATCGGGACGCCGTGATTGAGGCAACCCGCCATTTGATTGCGCAAGGACACCGACGCATTGGTCTGATTTCGGGCCCGCATGGTTTCAATTCAGCGCAAGTCCGGCGCGACGGTTTTGAATTTGCGCTCAAAGAGGCTGGCATCACATTACCACGCAGCCTGATTGCGGATGGGCAATATACCTTTGAGTCCGGCATTGCGGCCGCCGAAAGCCTTTTTGATTTGCAACCTCGGCCATCGGCCATTTTTGCGTGTAACGACGAGATGGCCGCTGGAGTCTTGTTCGCGGCACGGTCACGCGGCATAGCCGTGCCCGAGGAATTATCTATCATCGGATTTGATGACACACCAATCGCGGCAAGGGTCTGGCCACCATTGACAACCGTGAGATGGCCCATCGTGGCGATGGGCCGTTCCGCTGCGTTGAAGATCATCCGCAGCACATCTTCTGCTTCACTAGATGATCAAGAGCCATCGACATTTGTCTCGACGTTGGTTCGGCGCGGATCCGTTGCGCCACCCATGAAATGACCGTCTTGCACTTGTGAATGACACCGGTTACCTTCAAGGCAATAGATACATTTAATTTGATGCGAAAGGGCATTTATGAAAATCGCGCTCATCACGGAAAACAGCCAAGCGGCGAAGAATAGCGTCATCCATGACGCGCTCACGGCGGTCGCCGAGCCGCTTGGCCATCAGGTCTTCAATTATGGCATGTATACCGCAGAGGATAAGGCTTCGCTGACTTATGTGATGAACGGCTTGCTCGCCGGAATTTTGCTGAACTCCAAAGCTGCTGATTTTGTCGTTACGGGTTGCGGTACCGGAATGGGTTCAATGTTGGCGTGCAACGCAATGCCAGGCGTGTTTTGTGGCCTCGTAATCGACCCGACCGATGCCTTTCTGTTCAGCCAGATCAACGATGGCAATGCGATGTCGATGCCTTATGCAAAAGGCTTTGGCTGGGCAGCCGAACTGAACCTGCAGGATTGCTACCGCAAGATTTTCGAAAATGAAGGCGGTGCGGGTTACCCCAAGGAGCGCGCGCATTTCATGGCTGCCAATCGAAGCATATTAAAGGATGTAAAAGCGGCTTCCTGCCGGGACATGCTGACCATCCTCAAAACTGTAGATCAGGACCTCCTCAAGGCTGCGATTGCTGGGGAACGTTTTGCCGATTATTTCTTTGCCAATTCCCAGGATGAAGAAATGTCGGCTTATCTGTGGAGCTTGGCTGCCTGAAATGACCACGCCATTTGACCTTAGCGGCAAGACAGCGCTCGTTACCGGTGCCAATACAGGCATCGGGCAAGCCATTGCGGTGGCCTTGTCCAAGGCGGGAGCGGACGTCGCTGTTGCAGGCCGTTCCGCACCGACAGAGACGCTTGCTCTTATTGAAGCAAGCGGTCGCAAGGCGGTGAACATTACCGCTGACTTGTCATCCACAGAGCCCGTTGCACGCATAGTGGATGAAACTCTGTCTGCCTTGGGCCGGCTTGATATCTTAGTGAATAACGCCGGGATCATTCGTCGGAATGATGCCGTCGATTTTACAGAAGAAGATTGGGATGCGGTTATCGACACCAATCTCAAAACCCTGTTTTTTCTGTCACAGGCCGCTGCCAAAAGCATGATTGCCCAAGGTGCAGGCAAAATTATTAACATTGCCTCAATGCTGACGTTTCAAGGCGGAATCCGAGTGCCAAGCTACACAGCGTCGAAATCGGGTGTGGGTGGCCTGACGAAAGCGATGGCGAATGAATGGGCGGCAAAGGGCATTAATGTAAACGCGATTGCGCCAGGCTATATTGAAACCAACAATACAGCTGCCTTGCAAGCGGACGAAAACCGCAACCGTCAAATCATGGAACGCATTCCCGCGGGTCGCTGGGGCAAAGCAGAAGATATCGGCGGCGCTGCCGTCTTTCTCGCGTCTTCTGCAGCCGATTATGTCAATGGCCATATTCTGGCCGTCGACGGCGGCTGGTTAGCCCGTTAAGGCTGCGTCATGGCACAGCCGATCGTCTTTTTTGGGGAATTGCTTATCCGGCTGACGGCCCCAGGGCGCGAGCTGCTTATGCAATCGCCTAGTTTTGATGTGCATGTGGGCGGAGCCGAGGCAAATGTCGCGGTTGGCCTGGCCCATTTGGGCCATGATACGACGATGGTCAGTGCCGTTCCCGACAGTGCGCTGGGTCGCGGGGCGGTGTCGGCCATCCGCGCGCATAATGTTGATTGCAGAAACGTCCAAGTACGCGATGGCCGCATGGGCCTGTATTTTCTGGCGCAAGGCGCTGGCCTGCGCGCATCTGAAGTCGTCTATGACCGTTTGGGCTCAAGCTTCTCACAAGTGAATGCTGCGGATTTCGATTGGGATATGTTGCTTGGCGATGCTAAGATGTTGCACTTATCGGGTATCACGCCTGCTTTGGGCCCCCAATCGGCCGAAGCGG
This sequence comes from Sphingomonadales bacterium, assembly GCA_027488785.1. Classification (GTDB taxonomy): domain Bacteria; phylum Pseudomonadota; class Alphaproteobacteria; order Sphingomonadales; family Sphingomonadaceae; genus Sphingorhabdus_B. The sequence continues at coordinate 92,865 of JAIYAY010000003.1, forward strand.
CGCTGGCGGCGGCCAAGGTGGCAGCTCGCTTGGGTATACCCATCTCATTCGACGGCAATTACCGCGCCATGCTTTGGGACAGATGGGACAGTAATCCGCGCGCCATTTTAAGCGAGCTGATTGGGTATGCGGATATATTGTTCGGGAACCACCGCGACATTTCATTAGTGCTGGGTAAGGATTTTTCTGGCGATGGTGGCGACCGCAGACGCGACGCGGCGCTGGCGGCATTTGCTGCATTTCCGGCATTGAAGCTGATTGCTTCGACGGCGCGGCATTTAGTGAGTGCCGACCATCACCAATTGTCGGCCCGTGTCGATATGCGGGACAGCTTTGCCCAGACTGCAGACGTCGATGTCACAGGCATAATTGACCGAATTGGCGCCGGTGACGCTTTTGCATCGGGCGTGTTACATGCACATTTTGCCGGCGGAAATGCCGAAGTTATGGCCAAAACAGGGCTTGCCCTTACTTGCCTCAAACACTCCCTACCGGGTGATGCGAGCTTGTTTGGCCAGGCCGATATAGATGCCTTTATGGATGGAAATCTTGACGTCCGGCGATAGCAGGATCAGTCGCCGCGCTGTCTTGGGCAGCGCGTTGGCAATGGTGGCGGTTCCCGCTAATGCTTCGAAACTGCACAGCAATTTACGCATATTGAAGGGCATCCGCTATGGAACAGCAAAGCGTTTCTGTGCCCCGCGCGCAGTGCCCTTTGATACGATTGCCATAGGCAGAGTCCAGTCATTTGGTCCTACTTGCCCGCAACCGGGTGGCCGATATCTCCCGTCGAGCGAAGACTGTCTCTACCTCAACCTGTGGGCACCCAAGGCCAAGGCAACTCAACCCCGTCCGGTCATGGTGTATTTCCACGGCGGCGCTTATTCCACCGGAAGCGTGACAGACCCACTCAACGACGGTGCTGCGTTAGCGGAATATGGTGATGTTGTTGTTGTGACAGTCAATCACCGGCTAAATGCCTTTGGCTATCTCTATATGCCGGAGCAGTTTCCCGATAGTGGCAATGCTGGGCAGCTTGATCTCATTCTCGCGCTGCAATGGGTGCAGGTACATATCGCGGCTTTTGGTGGTGATCCGGATAATGTAACGGTCTTTGGCCAGTCGGGTGGCGGCGCAAAGATCGCGACATTGATGGCGATGCCCGCTGCCAAAGGGCTGTTCCACAAAGCGATCACGATGAGCGGGCAGCAGGTGACGGCATCCGGCCCATTAAACGCGGCACGGCGCACGCAGACGCTGCTCGCGCAACTCAAGGGTGCCGACCCAGCGATCATTCCACCAGCGGAGCTAGTTGCGGCGCTTTCGGCGCAGGACCCGATATTGGGCGGTGGCGTCTATATGGGACCAGTTCTGGATATGCGCAATTTGCACCGCCATCCCTTTTGGCCGGACGCGGCACCGCAATCGCGCGATATACCCATGATGATGGGCAATACCGTGATGGAAACGCGGGCTTTTTATGCGCCTGATTCCAAGCAACTGACCGGTCTGGACTTTACCAATTTGGCGAAACGCATTGCACCTGAAATGCGGATTGATGCGCAGTCTGATTGGGTGGTGCAGGCATTTAGATCCAAATTCCCCGACGCAGCGCCGCTGGAACTGTTTCACCGCATTGTGACCGCGGCACGCAGCTGGCGTGGCCAAGTCATTCAAGCCGAAGAGCGAGCAAAAGCAGGGGCGCCCGCCTTTGTGTATCAGCTGGATTTTGAACAGGCCAAGCATACCGATGATATCGGCTTGTCATTTGGCACGGTGCCCAATCCAACCGCCGCGCAGAATGCCATGAGTTTGCATATGATGGATAGGTTTATCCGCTTTGCCCGCACAGGTGATCCAGGATGGCCGCCCTATAGCTTGGACAAAAGAGAGACGATGATTTTCGATCATGAAAGTCGTCTCGAAAACAATCCACGTGGCTGGGAGCGCGAATTATTTGCGCGCATTCCTTATATTCAGCCGGGGACCTAATCGGCTATTTCGGCGCCACCGGATAGCTGATGATGAGGGTCAGCGGTTTGCGGCCGATTTGTTTAATCCCGACCACTGCCCCGTCATATAAATAAGCCGCCATTCCCGGACGCAGATGGCGAGAGACCCCGTCAGAGGTTACCTCGCCTTCGCCTGACAGGACATAATAAACCTCGTCATGCGCAATGGGATGAAGGCCGATGGCCGCCCCTTTATGTAACACGCGCTTGCGAAATTCCATCGTCCGCGGCTGCGGCACAATGTCACTGATCCGATAGGCTGTGCTCATGCCAATTGCGCCGTGCGGGGGCGCTTCTTCGCGAACGACATCACGTTCGTCAATAACAACCATTGGCGGCGCAGCCAGCATGAGAAGTAGAGCCATCATATCGATGTACTCACTGTCGCATGGCACGGTCACGTGCGGACATGTTTTCCTGTAATGGTGTCTTTTGGCCGGGATAAAGGCCGGACTTCGGTTCCATGGTTGCAAGGTCCCAGTCAGCTTCGACAAAAGGCGCCGATGTCGGTTTTGGTGATGGGTAGGCGCTCACCTCTGTCTCGTCATCAATGATCTTTCCACGCCCTTCGGCAATGAAGAACAATACACGGATATCGTCCGCGTCACGATCCCACGGCCGAGCGCCGGCATTAGCCAGAACATGGGTTTCGACATCGCGTGACGGCAATACTGCAATGCCCTGAGGCCAGATAACCGGCTTTTTCACTTCAATCAGGCGCGCGCGCGTTTCCCCATAGCGACCAAACATGGGCAGCGGTTTACCGAATTTGTCTACGGCTATGTTGTCGTGGGCATGATAGCGCAAATCTCCATCGCCCCCGAGCATCAGAAATGGCAAGCCCTCATCCGTTGATGGTCCGCCGCGCAGCACGTTCCCAACGGCGGTCATTTCCCCGGTTACATAAGGCTGCCCAGCCCATTCCAGCGCCATCAGATTATAATGCATCGCGCGCTTACCCGGATCGTAAATCAGATTGTTAATCATCGCGGCTTGCGCACCGCCTTTGATCAAAGGGCTACGTTCGACATTATGCGCCCACACATTGCGGTAAAACAATATCCCAGTTGCATTGTCGTGGATCAGCGATCCTTTGCTATGTTCCCCCTTCGGATGGCTTGAATCCGCCAGCCCTTCTGCAGCAAGATTGTAAGAAAAGCTTATATTGCGGCTCGTGCCGTTGCGCCATTCTTCGACGGTTTTGCCGGTGAAGCGCGGGCCACTTGCGGACATATTCTCATCAATGCCCCAAGTGAGGCTGCAATGGTCGATGATGACATTGCGCGCGCCAACGGTCGATATTGAGTCCGCTTCCCATCCGCTGCGCTTGGCTTGCCCGTCGGCGCCTGTTTTGACGCGGATATGGCGGATGATAATGTCATGGCTGCGTACGTCGATGCCGCCTTTAATAATCGTAATGCCAGGCGATGGTGCAGTTTGCCCGGCGATGGTGAGAAAAGGCTCTTTGATTTCTAGCGACGTGCGCTGGAGATCAATCACGCCACCGACCTCGAACACCACGATACGTGGTCCTTTTGCCTCAATCGCGGCCTTTAACGTGCCCGGACCATCCGCCGCTAGGCTGGTTACGCGGATTATTTTCCCGCCGCGTCCGCCGGTTGTTTCTTTCGCCCAGCCGACAGCGCCGGGAAAGGCAAGCGTTTGAGTTGCAGCCGGGAACGATGCGCAAGTGAGACTTAAAAACAACAATATCCGAATAAGCATTTTGATCTCCTCGGAAGCCATCTTGACATGAAGCGAAGTTGTCATCAATGTCTAAATGACACCGGTTACCTTAACCGATTGGCATGAGAATTCAGAGCACTGCAAAGGTGCCAATATATCAATAATATGGGCAAATGCGCAAAAATGCGGGCCCAAAATGGGGAGGATGCGCTGGTTTCCATCGCATCGCGAATCAAAAAGACACCGGTATCAATCCCGGAAAAATGCGAAGGGAAGAGGAAATGATTAAGTCTGGATCTCGCGAGTTGAACATGTCTGCCGCAAAATTTTTGTCGGCGGTATCGCTCAGCGTATTGGCGGTTGGAACGGCGCACGCACAAAGCACTGCGGGCCAAGATGCCGCCGCTGAAGAAGTCCCTGCTGACGCAGGCGATGCTATTGTGGTGACCGGTTTCCGCGCTTCATTGGAAGCTGCGTTGAACCTTAAGCGTGACTCTGTTGCGGCGGTTGATGCAATTGTGGCTGAGGATATCGCGAAGTTTCCAGACCAGAACCTAGCGGAATCGCTTCAGCGTATTCCAGGGATTTCCATCACGCGCGATGGCGGCGAAGGTCGCTCAATCACAGTGCGTGGTCTTTCGTCACAGTTTACGCGCGTGCGTGTCAACGGCATGGAAACTATCGCTACGTCGACGGATGGCGCATCCGCCAACCGCGACCGCGCGTTCGATTTCAACGTGTTTGCGTCCGAACTTTTCAGCAGCCTCGTTGTCCGTAAAACAGCTGAAGCTTCTCTTGACGAAGGTTCACTGGGTGCCGTCGTCGACCTGAATACCGGCAATCCCTTGGCCGGCCGTTCAGGACTGAATGGTGCTATGTCCGTTGTCGGATCCTATAATGATCTGTCCAAAGACCTTGGTCCACGTTTCGCGGGCTTGCTCAGCTGGCGGAACGACGCAGGCACCTTGGGGGCCTCTATTTCCGCTGCTTACTCAAAAACAAGCACACTTGAACTTGGCAACAACACGGTACGCTGGGCACAAGCGCGCTTTGACAATGTCGACGGAGTAAACTGCTTCACAACAGCCAATAGCGGCGGAACCTATGTTCCAAGCGCTGGATGCGATAAAGCTGCGTTGACATTTCACCCACGTATCCCCCGTTATGGTGAGGTTGCCCATGATCGTGAACGCTTAGGCGTAACCGGATCTGTACAATTTTCGCCAAGTGACACCACGCAGTTGTCGATTGATGCATTATATTCGAAATATGATGCTTCGCGTGAAGAACAATGGGGCGAAGTATTGCTGCGCTCCAACGAGCGCTCGATTAACGTCGTAAATCCTGTTTATGACGCTAAGAATAACATGATTTCTGCTACACTGAACGATGCCTGGGTTCGTACAGAGCATTATCTCCGTCAATCGCAAACCGAGTTCTACCAAGTCGGCGGAACATGGGATCAGGACGTGACCGACAATCTCCGCTTCACCGCTCTTGGTGGCGTATCGAAGTCGACTGCGGGTATCCCCGTTGAGACAACCGTCATTTTTGACGACCGCGATGCCCAAGGCTACAGCTATGACTATACCAACATGGCTTCACCAAGGTTGACGTTTGGAACCAGCGTGACGGATCCGGCGAATTTCCAATTGGCAGAAATTCGCGACCGCCCATCCAGCGTGGTCAATCGCTTCAAAACTGCGCAGTTCCGAACCGAATGGGATGTCAGCGAAAGCATTACATTGAAGGCGGGCGCAGTCTGGCGTCGCTTCAACTTCGATACCGAAGCGTTCACGCGTGACACGGCTGTATGCGGTAATGGCGGTACTAGCCTTGTCACCAGCACAGCTGGGACCATCACATGTTCGGCAAGCAGCTTGTTCGGTCCAACCGCGATTTATGGTTTCGCAGTCACACCGGCGCTGTCGCAGGGTTTCAATCTGGGCAAAGCTGGCCAGCCTGCCGGCAATACCAACGGCTGGATAGTTCCAAATCTGGCCGCGACGACAGCTTTCACCGGACTTTATAACCGGGCGCTTGTAAATGACGCGGGTAACATTCGCGGCGTTCAGGAAACTACAAAAGGCGCTTATCTGCAAGCTGACGCCAAGGGTGAACTTTTCGGACTGGAATATGCCGCCAATGCCGGCATCCGCTACGCAAAGACCGACCAATCGTCCTACGGACTTGTCAGCGGCGTAAACGCGACTGTGACCCGCAGCTATGATGACTGGCTGCCTTCGGCGAACTTGGCATTGTACCCAACAGAAAGCACGATTGTGCGTTTTGCGGTTGCAGATGTGATGACGCGTCCAACCTTGGGTTCGTTGACCCCAGGTGGTTCAGCAGATGGTTTCAACTATCGTGTAACCAGCGGTAACCCGTTCCTTGCTCCATTCCGCGCTACAAATTACGACCTGTCGCTGGAATGGTATTTCGCGCCTCAGGCTGTGCTGTCGGTCGCCATGTTCCAAAAGGATGTAGGCACATTCACGCAATCGGCGTCGATTACCGGAGCGACATTTGCACAGACTGGCTTGCCAGCATCCGTGCTCAGCCCAGCATCGCCAGCAGCATTGAACCCAGCTCAACAGGCTGAACCACGTTGGACGCTGGTTACGACTGTCAATGGTTCGGGTGCAAAACTGAAGGGTATCGAACTCGCCGGACAAATTCCATTCAGCGCGTTCACAGATGGCATGTTTGCCAATTTCGGCATCCTTGCAAACGCCACGTTCATTGATTCGAATGCCAGCTTCAATGTCCAAGGCCCTGCAATTGCCCCAGGTGGTGCTTTGCAGAATGCTGTGGTCAGCAATACGCTGGGCAATGTCACCAAAAAGGCATTTAACGGCACGCTCTATTATGATGACGGTAAGTTCAGCGCCCGTGGGATGCTGAGCTATCGTGGCCGTTATCATGAAGGCGCAAGCGGTACGGGCAATATTCTGGAAGGCTATGGCGCTACCACCAACTTTGACGCCTCTATCCGTTACAAGTTCACTGATTGGCTGGAAGTATCTGTAGAAGGCAATAACTTGCTGGATACCTATCGCTACCGCTTCACCGACTTTGATGCGGACCGCAATTACGAGAACAACCATTTCGGTCGTACAATCCTATTTGGTGCACGCTTCAAAATGTGATCTGCGGATTGTCTAAAAGGTAAAAAGGGGACTGGTCATCGGATAAAGTGGCCAGTCCTTTTTTGTGCAAAGGTGTGGATATGGAATGTGATCGCCGGACAAGTCTTGCCCTAATCGGAAGTTTACCCCTGATTTCCAGTCCGGCTTTGGGACAGGGCGCAGCCGCGACATCAAGTCTCGACCCACATGCCGCGATGCAATGGGCAAAGGGTATTGAGGGACAACGCAAGGCTGACCTCGGCGATGGCAACTATCTGAACCCTATATTCGCTGGCGACCATCCGGACCCAGCGCTGTTACGCGACGGCGATGATTATTATCTGACCTTTTCCAGTTTTGATGCCTATCCCGGCATTGTGATTTGGCATAGTCGCGACCTTGTGAATTGGCAGCCGGTCACTGCCGCGCTCAAAACGCCTATCGGCTCGGTTTGGGCACCGGATCTGGCTAAGCATAAAGGCCGCTATTTTTGCTACATTCCTGCGCGCACAGCTCAAAAAAGGTCAATCTATGTCATATTCGCCGATGACATCCGCGGACCATGGAGCGAGCCGGTTGACTTGAACTTACCTTTGCATATCGACCCGACACATGTTGCCGACGAAAAAGGCCAGCGCTGGCTGTTTCTATCCGGCGGAGATCGTGTACGCCTTGCTGCTGACGGCTTGTCGACCATTGGCAAGGTTGAGCATATATACGATCCGTGGCGATATCCTGAAGACTGGGTCGTCGAGACTTTCGCGCCTGAAGGCCCCAAAATCGTTAAGCGCGGCGCCTATTATTATATGACAACAGCGGTAGGCGGAACGGCTGGGCCTCCAACAGGGCATATGGTCATCATGGCACGCAGTCGTACACTCGCTGGGCCATGGGAAGATTGTCCCCGCAATCCCTTAATCCGAACGCAATCGGCGCGCGAAAAATGGTGGTCGCGCGGCCACGCTACATTGTTCGAGGGCCCGGATGGTGGCTGGTGGATGATGTATCATGGCTATGAAAATGGCTATTGGACATTGGGCCGACAGGCCTTGCTGGAACCGGTCGAATGGGCCGAAGATGGTTGGCCCAGACCATTGGGCGGTGACTTATCGCGCCCGATCAAAAAACCGATTGAAGCCGGTGCGCAGCAACATGGCATGGCCTTGTCGGATGATTTCAAAACCGACCGCATGGGAACGGCCTGGGCCTTCTATGACCCTGCGCCCAATGAAGTGTCCCGCCTGCGGCGTTTGAACGGAACATTATATATGGCGGCAAAGGGCAAAACACCTTCCGATTGTGCGCCCTTATGCTGCATCGCGGGCGACCAAGCCTATCGCGTTACGGTGGACATAGACGTCGATGCAGGAACAGAGGCAGGCTTGTTGTTATTTTACAACCGCCGTCTCTATGCAGGGCTTGGGTTCGGGAATGGGGCGCTTATGATGCACCGCTATGGCTTGCAACGGTCACGCGGTGCTAATTCCGCAAAGGACAATGCGGGCAAGCTATCGATCCGGCTGACCAATGATCGCAATATCCTGACGATCCACACAAGCAATGATGACCGGCAGACATGGCGTAAGTTCGATGTGCAGATGGAAGTTTCCGGTTATCACCACAATGTCGCTTATGATTTCCTGTCCTTGCGTCCGGCGATTTATGCCGCTGGGGAAGGCGAAGCGCGCTTCCGCAATTTCACATATGAGGCTTTATGACAATTGATCGGCGTACATTGATGGCGCTTGGCGCGGCCAGCATCGCCGGATCCGCCTTTGGGCAAACGCCGCCGCCCAGTGCAAAATCGGCAGTGCCAACGGGATTGTATCAGCCTACCGAAACCATCGACCTTTGGCCGGAAGGGGCGCCGGGAGCGCCTGCGCCTGCGCTCGTAGAGACAGTCAATGAACGCTCCACCGATCCGCAACTTACTGACCGCGCCGTTTTTGGAATTAGCCACCCGCGCATGGTCGTGTTCAGGCCAGCCCAGCCGAATGGCGCGGCTATCCTCATTACGCCCGGTGGCGGCTATCGCTGGGTAGTGGTCGACAAAGAAGGCTATGAAATGGGGCGCTGGCTTGCGGCGCGGGGATATACGGCCTTTGTCTTATTCTATCGCTTACCGGGCGAAGGCTGGGCCGCTGGACCAAATGTTGGATTGTCGGACGCCCAACGCGCAATGCGCATCATCCGGTCGCGCGCGAAAACCTATGGTATTGATCCAGAGCGGGTCGGCGCCATGGGTTTTTCCGCAGGCGGCCATCTGTGTGCCGATCTTGGGACAAGGTTCGCGGTCAAAACCTATGAACCCGTCGATGAAGTTGATAAATTGTCAGCGCGTCCGGCGCTTGCAGCGCCCATTTATCCCGTCATTTCCATGCGCACACCCGACGCCCACCCGGGAAGCCGGGAAAAACTTTTGGGTTCGAACCCCGTGGCGGCAGAAGAACAAAAGCATAGTCCGCATTTACATGTGCCCGACAATGCCCCACCATTTTTTGTATTGCATGCCGAAGATGACGATGTCGTTCCGGTCGAAAATGCCCTGCTTTTGCGGGCGGCGCTGCGCGCCAAAAAAATCATCGTCGAAACACATATCTTTGCGCATGGCGGCCACGGATTTGGCTTACGCAAAGCCATCGGTAAGCCCGTCGAGATTTGGCCAGAACTTTTCCTCAACTTTGCTCGCACCCAAGGATTTTAAAAATGTCGCGCATTTTGACGCTCCACGCTGACCGGCTTTTTCCAACGGAACGAGATGTTCGCGCTATCGCCCGCAGGCTCTATGATGCTGTCGCTGATTTGCCGATCATCAGCCCGCATGGCCATACAGATCCCCGATGGTGGGCGACCGACGATCTATTCGGAAACGCAACCGAACTGCTGCTGCATCCTGACCATTATGTGTTCCGCATGCTCTATTCGCAAGGCGTCCCTCTTGAAGCGCTTGGCATAAGGAATCCCGATGCTGATCCGCGCGAAAGTTGGCGATTATTTGCCGAAAGATATCATCTTTTTCGTGGCACACCGACGCGTATGTGGCTCGATTGGGTTTTCAGCGCGACTTTTGAAATTGATGTGCTGTTGTCGGCGGAGACTTCGGACCATTATTATAACCATATCACCGCGGCGCTGGCAACCGATGCCTTCCGCCCGCGCGCTTTATTTGAACGCTATAACATCGAAGTGATTGCCACCACCGAAAGCCCGCTTGATGACTTACGCCATCATCAGGCTATTCGCGATAGCGGCTGGAACGGACGAGTCATCACGGCCTACCGCCCTGACCCCGTTGTCGACCCCGACTTTGAGGGTTTCCATAAAAATCTGGCTATGCTGGCGCAGTTAACAGGCGAAGATTGCTTCAATTGGCAGGGTTATCTGAACGCCCATCGCAAGCGTCGGGCCTTTTTTGCATCCATGGGCGCAACCTCAACCGACCATGGACACCCGACGGCACAAACCGCTGACCTGAGCACACATGAGGCAGAAGCGCTTTTTAAACGTGTGATATCAGCGCATGTTACGCCGCAAGATGCCGAACTGTTCCGTGCCCAAATGTTGACCGAGATGGCGCGTATGAGCATCGATGACGGCCTCGTCATGCAAATTCACCCAGGCGCGTTCCGCAATCATAACCCAATGCTCTTTGAACGCTTTGGCAGAGATAAAGGCGCGGATATTCCAACGCGTACCGGCTATGTCGAACAGCTTCGACCGTTGCTTTCGCGATTTGGCAACCATGCAGATCTAACAATCATCCTCTTTACCTTGGATGAAAGCACCTACGCCCGAGAGCTTGCGCCACTTGCAGGGCATTATCCTGCTCTCAAGCTTGGGCCAGCCTGGTGGTTCCACGATAGCCCAGAGGGTATGCGCCGGTTCCGAACAAATATGACCGAAACCGCAGGATTTTATAACACTGTCGGTTTCAACGACGATACGCGAGCGTTTCTGTCGATACCTGCGCGACACGACGTCGCGCGACGGATCGATTGCGGTTTCTTGGCGCAGCTTGTCGCCGAACACCGTATGGAGGAATGGGAAGCCGCCGAGCTTGCCGCAGACCTCAGCTATAATCTTGCCAAGCAGGCCTATAAATTATGAGGCTTGGTCCAAATTCCGTTTTGCCAGCAAATCTCTTGCTTCCAGAATATGACCGAAGAACTCAAAAAGCCGGCATCGTGCATTTCGGGATAGGTGCATTTCATCGTGCACATCAGGCGGTGTACACCGACGACGCCATGAACGCCGGTGAACGTGATTGGGGCATCATTGGCGTGTCGTTACGCAGCCCTGCGGTGGCAGAGCAATTGAACCCGCAAGATGGGCTATATTCGGTTACCGAACGATCTGAAAATGGCGACAAAAGCCGTATCATTGGCGCAGTTCAAAAGGTGTTGGTCGCCGCCGATGCACCAGATGCCGTCATAGCTGCATTGGCCTCAGAGAACACCCATATCGTCAGTTTTACGATCACCGAAAAAGGCTATTGCCGCGCACCTGACGGAAGTTTGGATTTTACCCAAGCGGATGAAAGGTCGGCTTATGCGTATCTCGCTGCTGCTATGCGGCAACGGCACACAGCAAAGTTGGGCGGCTTGACGCTGCTCAGTTGTGATAATCTAGCGGGTAATGGTGCACAACTTGCCGAGCTGATGCGCGCCTATCTAGAGCGTTGCGCGCCCGATCTGGTCAATTGGTTTGAGGATCAGTGCAGCTGTCCATCCACAATGGTAGATCGCATCGTTCCAGCAACGACGGACTACGACCGCGAATCCGTCGCCGCTATCTTGGGCAGCGTGGATCAGGCTGCGGTCGTTACCGAACCATTTACTCAATGGGTGATTCAAGATCATTTTGTGGGCAAACGCCCCTGCTGGGATGTCGGCGGCGCGCAGTTTACAAAAGATGTCGCCCCGTTCGAAACTGCCAAGCTGCGAATGTTGAATGGCGCGCACTCGGCGCTGGCTTATATCGGGCTTCAAAAGGGCCATGAATATGTCCACCAAGTCATCGCCGATCCGCACATTCTGGCGCTTGTGCACACACTCATGCGCGATGAGGCGGCCAATAGTCTGCAACCCGTAGCGGGACAAAATCTGGCGACTTATGCCGATGCCTTGATTGCCCGCTTCGCCAATCCAGCACTCAATCACCGGCTTATCCAAATTGCCATGGATGGGAGCCAGAAGATACCGCAGCGCTGGTTAGAAACATTGGCCTATCATCAACGTCAGGGCCAGGAATGCCCTGCCATTCTTGAAGCCATAGCCGCTTGGATAGTCCATATCCGCGGGGTCAAACATTTCGTCGATGACCCCATGCGCGATACCTTCCAAAGCTTATGGCAAACGGCCGGAGAGAGACATATTGCATCCGCTTTATTTGGCAATGGCGGGCAATTTGCCCAATATTGGGAAGCGAGCGACAAAGACCTGGCGCGCGTCAATCATTGGGTTTCCAAAATGGCGGTAGCAGGATAGCAGATTTTATATACTTAGCAGACAAATCCTAACAGTCCGCCCTCGGCCCAATTCCGGCCATTGGCCGAAAGCGCTCCTGAACGCCTATCCTGCCCTGCTCACGCGGGCGAGGCAGGGTCTGATTGTCTTCGTGCGGCATTCCTGAACTCAAATAAAGTTAGCCGAGCACCCAGCGTCGCCCCCTTCTGGTGATTGCTATGTGCTTGCTAGGAATTAAATGCACGCGCAGGGCGAGTAATAGTTAGCACGTAAGTAGCTGAAAGAAATGGTAGACGCTGAGGGGTTCGAACCCACGACCCGCTGATTAAGAGTCAGCTGCTCTACCAACTGAGCTAAGCGTCCCCATTTCGGGCTGGCCAGATGCGCAGGCCCGTTTGGAGCGCCGCCTTTGATGGGTTTAGCACGCTTTGTCAAGCGCGCCTGCGGGATTTATTGGAATTGGCCGCGCTTTGCGCCGGGGTGGCGTTCGATGGACATGATAATGCCTACGCACAGCATCATGGTCAGCATCGATGATCCGCCGTGGCTGACGAACGGCAAGGGTATGCCGGCAACGGGCGCAAGGCCTACGACCATCAACAAGTTGATCATAATGTAAAAGAAAATGGTGCAGGTCAGGCCTGCCGCAACCAATTGGCCGTAGCGGGTCTTGCTCTCCATCGCGACGGTCAAGCCCCAGCGCATGAGCAAGAAATAGAGAAACAAGATGAAGAAGCCGCCGACGATGCCCCATTCTTCGGCCATGGTGGCAAAAACGAAGTCGGTGTGACCTTCGGGCAGATAATCCAAATGGCTTTGCGTGCCATTGCCAAAACCCTTGCCAAAGATTCCGCCCGAACCAATGGCGATTTTGGACTGGGTGATATGATAGCCAGCGCCCAAAGGATCATTTTCGGGGTTGAGGAAAATGAGAACGCGGTCTTGCTGATAGGGTTTGAGGCCAAAGAAATAGACCAAGGGGGCAAAAATGGCGATGGCCGCGCCCGCGCCCCAAAAATAGATCAGGGGTAGCCCGGCCATAAAACCCACCACGCCCAAGCCAAAGGCATAAGCGATGGCAGCATCGAAATCAGGCTGGATAATGACCAAAACGCTTGGCAGCAGCAACAAAGCGCCCAGCGGCCAAACGGCATCAATGCCATATATGCGGTTGGGCGGCAGTCGGTCAAAAAACCAGGCTGCGGCAAGGACCATCACTGGCTTCATCAACTCGGATGGTTGCAGTGTGATGATGCCCAAGTTGATCCATCGCTGGCTGCCGCCCCCTACAAACCCCATCAGTTCGACCACCACAAGCATGAGTAACAAAAGCAGATAGAGCGGAAAAGTTATCGATTTCCAGAATTCCAGCTTCATGCGCGACATGACAATGATCATGCCAAGAAGTACCAAAAAGCGGAGGATATGCTTGCCCGCCCATGGGTCAAAATGCCCACCCGCAGCGGAATAAAGCACAGCAGCGCCAAATCCCACCAATGCCATCAGGATAAAGATGACACGCCAGGGCAAGGCGGCGATGGAGGCAGGGACAATGCGGTTCATGCCGTCGGATCCAATGGCGGGGGCGGGGCTGCTTGCCCCTGATATGCGGCATATTTGGCCGCCATGCGCTGTTCAATATTGCCGCCCCAGCCAGCCTCAAGTGCCTCCAGTGACGCCATTGCCTGTTCACGATCATAGATGAACGTCAGCACATCCTTGGCAATAGGGGCCGCTGCGCGCGCGCCGCCCATACCATGTTCGATCACCACCGCTGCTCCGTAACGTGGCTGATCAACCGGAGCAAAGCAGACGAACAGGCCATGATCGCGATATTTCCATTCGCCGGACTGTCCACGTTGCGAACCTGCGATACGGCGAACCTGTGCCGTTCCGGTTTTTCCCGCCATCGCGATGTTTTCGAGCGACAGCCTGCTGCGCACGGCGGTCCCGTCGCCATTGACCACCAAATTCATGCCTTCACGTACAATAGCGAGATGTTCTTTGGGAAAGGACAAAGGCTTAGGCGCAGCGCGTTTCTGCTTCAGGATTTCAGGTTCAACGCTTAATCCAGAGGCTATGCGCGCCGCCATGAGACCAAGTTGGAACGGACTGGCGATAATATAACCCTGCCCAATGACGGCATTGAGCGTATCAGAATCCGTCCATTTCTGATCATATTTGCGCATTTTCCATGTGCTGTCTGGAACAGTGCCATAACGCTGTGAAGGAAAGGGCAGAGAAAATTCTTGCCCCAGCCCAAGTTCGCGCGCGACAGGGGCAATATTGTCAAAGCCAATCCGATGCCCCATTGCGTAGAAATAGGTATTGCAGCTCTTCATGATCGCGGTGCTCATATTTACCGGACCATGCCGCCCCAGACATCTGAAAACACGATTGCCAAGCCGGTAACCGCCGTTGCAATTTACGGTTTCCTCAGGATCGATGCCGTGACGCATCATGGCAAGCCCAGCCATGGGTTTTAGCGTCGAGCCCGGTGGATAAAGCCCCTGAAGCGCTTTGTTCAACATAGGAATATGGTCGTCGCTGTTCAGCATTTTCCATTCGACGCGGCCAATGCCGTCGGAAAAGCTGTTGGGGTCGTAACAGGGCATGGATGCCATGGTAACGATGTCGCCCGTCAGACAATCGAATATAACTACGGATCCCGATTCAAGGCCGAGCCGCCGTGCGGCGTAATTATGCAGATCAATGTCGATGGTAAGTTGAACGGGCTTGCCCGGTATATCCGGCCTTGTGGTCAGTTCACGCACGATCTTGCCGCGCGCGGTGACTTCGGTCCGCTTGGCACCGGGTTCGCCCTGTAGCCTGTCCTCGAGCGTCTTCTCGAGGCCATCCTTGCCAACCTTAAACCCTGGCGTAATTAGTAGTGGATTTTTGTTTTTCTGATATTCCTCTGCCGACACCGTGCCAACATAGCCAATGAGATGCCCGACCGCTGCGCCGCTGGGGTAAAAGCGCGAATAGCCTTGGCGTGGACTGACGCCTGGAAGGTCTGGTAAGCGTACACTGACCGCTGCGAATCGGTCATAATCCAGGCCGTCGGCGACTTGCACCGGTTGAAACCCTTGTGCATTTTTCAAATCGCGATGGATGCGGTCGACATCGTCTGTTGAAAGCGCCAGCAACTCGGTCAGCGTCTGAATTGTCTCATCTTTCCGCACCAGCCGGTCCGGAATGATGTCGACGCGAAAATCGGCCCGGTTGGTTGCGATTGGCTTACCAAATCGGTCAATGAACCACCCTCTACGGGGCGGAATGATAGTCAGGTTGACGCGATTGCTTTCGGCAAGCAGCTTGTATTTTTCATTATCGGCGACAGCGATATAGGACATGCGCGCGGCAACGGTGATGCCAATCGCCGCTTGCACGCCGCCAACAAAAGCAGCGCGGCGTGTGAAGGTGAAGTCAAGCTGTCCTGATGTGACCTGTTTTTCGACTTTCATGTTGCCAATCGCCAGCTGTCGAGCCGCGCACATATTCGCACGATGAGTGGATATAGCAATATGGACAAAAGGATCTGCGGGAATAAAATCTCCGGCTTCGGCGTGGCATGGGCGAGCCCGGAAATCCACCAACCACCCAGCAACACCGCCGTGATGAGCAACGCGGCAATCAACCAATCCTGGAGATAATCGCGCCATATGGCGCGAGAATCGATAATTTCGACAACAAGCATTGCGAGAGACCAGAGCAGGCCCGCGCTGCCAAAAGGTTGGCCGCTGAAAAGATCATCCATCAATCCAAATGGAACGCCTGACCATATAGGTAGTAATCCCGGCCGCATCAGACGCCAGCTTAGGAACATGAGCAGCCCGAATGGTGGTAACAGTGGTCCGGCGCTAAAAACGGGTAATGTGGTGACCATCGACGCCAAAATCACCGAGGTAATCGGTATCGCCAACATTTTGAGCATCGATTGCTCGCGGTCAAAACGACTTTCATATTCGCGGCTCGGCCGTGTTGGCAGTCGAATGGCGCTGACCGGAATTTTCACTCCGCAACCTCTTTGGTTTCGCCATCGGGCGCTAAAGCTTGCTGCGCAGCGCGCGCCTCACCCAGATAAGGTTTCATCACAATAGCATAGGGCGTGTTGGCAGGGTCGGCAAAAGGCAGACCAAGCGCACCGTCACTGGTTTTGCGAATGATCCGCGCAAACGGAATATTCGCGCCATATAGTCCACCATTGCCCGAGGTGATGATGATGTCACCGACCTTGAAAGGACTTTCGCCAAGGTTCAGCGGCTTGATCAGGACGAGCCCGTTGCCAAGGCCCGACGAAAATGCCGGAAGACCATCGCTGGCCCGCATGACGGGAACCAGGTTTTCGCTGTCCGTCACCAACAATACGCGGGCGGTTGTTGGACCTGTTTCGATAACGCGGCCGATAAGTCCGGCTGGCCCACGCACAGGCTGTGCGCGTTCAACCCCGAAATTACGTCCGATGGACAAGGTCGCGACCTGCCTTGTGCTGGATGCAGTCGAACTGATCAAGCGGCCAACGGCCACTTGTTGTGCATCATCATCCGATATCTTTAGTAAGCCGCGAAGCCGGGCGTTTTCGACACGCAGGGCGCGTGCCTCGATTAATGCGGTGCGGTTCGCTTTCAATTCTTTTTCAAGCGTTACATTTCTCGATGCTGCGTCGATATAGGCTGACACATTGTGCGTTATCGCTTGCGTGGATTGCCGCGCATCATTGACCACGCGCGCGACTGGAGCGGTGACTTCAGAGCCAAAGGTTCGTAAGGCAGAAAATCCTGTTGGATCGACCACCGAAATCGTCAGAAGCAGCGCAGCCACGATCGTTCCTGCAATCGCAACCACATAGGTTGCGAACAGGCCATATTGCGCCTTCCGGGAAAATCCGGGGCGCCGATGTGGCGGCGGCGCCATCCTTATCTCGCCTTAAGCGGTGAGCAGGACGCCGCGGAAGATCGGGTCTTCCATGGCCCTGCCAGTGCCGATAGCAACGCAGGTCAGCGGATCTTCGGCAACGGTGACTGGAAGGCCGGTTTCATCGCGCAGATATTCGTCAAGGCCCGCCATCAACGCGCCGCCACCTGTGAGAACGATACCCTGGTCGACGATATCGGCCGCGAGTTCGGGGGCGGTGTTTTCCAGCGCAACGCGCACACCTTCTAGGATGGTGCCGATTGGTTCGGACAAAGCTTCGGCAATCTGGGCCTGATTGATCGAAATTTCCTTCGGCACGCCATTTACAAGATCACGGCCCTTGATGTGCAACGTCTCGCCAACGCCGTCGGCGGGTGGACGGGCGGTTCCAAAATCCTTTTTGATCCGCTCGGCGGTTGCTTCACCAATCAGCAGGTTATGATGTCGTCGAACATAAGACACAATCGCCTCGTCCATCTTGTCACCACCGGTGCGAACGGAGGTTGTGTACGCAAGGCCACGCAAGGATAGAATAGCAACTTCAGTGGTACCGCCGCCAATATCGACGACCATGGACCCAATAGGTTCCGTAACGGGCATGTCTGCGCCAATCGCGGCTGCCATCGGCTCTTCGATCAGGAACACTTCCGATGCACCCGCGTTCGATGCAGCATCGCGAATCGCGCGCCGTTCGACCGAGGTCGAACCCGATGGAACGCAGATAACGATTTCGGGATAGCTAAACATACGGCGCTTACCGTGCACTTTGTGGATGAAGTGCTTGATCATTTGTTCGGCAACATCAATGTCCGCAATCACGCCATCGCGTAAGGGGCGAATGGCCTCAATGCTGTCGGGCGTCTTACCCATCATCAGCTTTGCATCATCGCCAACGGCCTTAACGCGCTTGATACCGTTTATGGTTTCAATCGCCACGACAGACGGTTCGTTGAGGACAATTCCCTGGCCGCGGACATAGACAACCGTGTTGGCGGTGCCGAGGTCAATTGCCATGTCCTGTGATGCGAAACGGAAAAACTTACCAAATATCATGTAATATCCACCCAGTCCGGTTTGGTTCGAGTCCTTTGGAGCGCGCCCAAATATGCGCACAGTCCTAGCGGAATTTGCTGTTTTAAAAAACAGATATTTGGCAGGATTGCGAACGATTAAGGAGTCGCCTGAACCGTCCGCTTGGGCTAGGAACTTGCTTATGTCAATAAGAAGGCTCCCCGAAAATCTGGTCAACCGTATTGCCGCTGGTGAAGTGGTAGAAAGACCAGCCAGCGCGTTGAAAGAGCTGGTAGAAAACGCCATCGATTCGGGTGCGCGAAATATATCGGTGCGGATGGGTGCGGGCGGTATCGATCTGGTGGAAGTCACTGACGATGGTTGCGGCATGTCCCCATCGGACATGGCTCTGGCACTAGAGCGCCATGCGACGTCCAAACTGCCTGATGAAGATATTGAAATGGTCTCGACGCTAGGTTTCCGGGGGGAGGCTCTGCCGTCTATTGCCAGCGTGTCTAAAATGACGCTGGAAAGCCGACCCGCAGGTGCGGAGGGCTGGACGCGGACGGTGGACCATGGGGTGGTGACGGGCGAAGGACCTGCCGCTTTGCCGCAGGGCACAAGAGTACGCGTCGAAAATCTGTTCGGCAATGTGCCGGCCCGCCGCAAATTCCTGCGCAGCGCGCGCGCCGAATATGCAGCAGCACTCGACACGATGAAGCGGCTTGCCATGGCGCGGCCGGACATTGGCTTTGTTGTCGAACATGACGGGCGCCGCGTCTTGGCAGTGCAGCCGACATCTGCGCGCCCCGAACGCGTGGCGGCACTGACCAGTGCCGAACTGATCGATAACAGCGTCGCGCTCGATTTTGAACGCGAGGGCGTCCGCCTTGGCGGTGTGGCCAGCCTACCCACCTACAATCGCGGCGTTGCCGACCATCAATTCCTTTTCGTCAATGGCCGCCCTGTGAAGGACCGGCTGCTCATCGGCGCCGTGCGCGGGGCTTATGCCGAAATGCTGGCGCGGGACCGGCATGCGGTGGTGGCGCTGTTTTTAGACCTGCCGCCCACTTTAGTGGATGTGAACGTTCATCCGGCTAAGACCGAGGTGCGTTTTCGTGATCCCGCGCTCATACGCGGGATGATCGTCTCGGGCTTGCGCCATGCGCTGGATCAATCCGGCTTTCGCAGCCTGCAACGGCCAAGCGCCGATGCGCTTGCTGCATGGCAGCAAGAGCCGATACAAACCGCGCAAGGCGACATATTTGCGCGACCGGCGGCGCTTGGAGCAACCGCTTATCAGGGCAATTATGGCCAACGTCCCGCTTACCCGTCGGCGCAGGAAAGCCGCAGCAGCTTTGCCGATATGGGGGCAATTCCCGGCGAAGACCTCGCCCCCTTATGGGGCAGGGCCGCCGAAGCGCATGAACCCGTCCCCGATCGCGCGCGCCACCCGCTGGGGGTTGCGCGCGGGCAGGTCGCCAACACCTATATTGTTGCAGAGGCAGAGGACGGCCTTGTCATCGTTGATCAACACGCGGCGCATGAACGGCTGGTGCTCGAACGTATGCGTAAGGCGATGGCGGCAGCGGGCGGTGCAGTGCCATCGCAAGCCTTGTTGTTGCCCATTGTCGTGGAGTTGGAAGAACCCGCTTGCGATCGGCTTGAGGCACGGGCGGAGGAGCTTTCGGCCTTCGGTTTGGATGTCGAGCGCTTCGGCCCCGGCGCGATGCTCGTGCGCGCGACGCCAGCCGTGCTCGGCGATGGCGACGCCAAAGGGTTATTGGAGGACTTGGCCGACGATCTTGCCGCTTATGACGACGCGCTGTCCTTAAAAGAACGCATCGACCATGTTGCCGCCACCATGGCCTGCCACGGCTCCGTCCGCGCGGGCCGCGTGCTGTCGGTGACCGAGATGAACGCGTTACTCCGCGAAATGGAAATCACCCCGCATAGTGGGCAATGTAATCATAGACGGCCGACTTGGGTGAAATTGGCCTTGGGGGATGTGGAGAAGCTGTTTGGGCGGAAGTAGAGTGCGGAAGTCAGATGCTGGAGCCGAAGTAAGACCTTGAAATAAGTTCAGTGTGACGGAGGGTGATGGGGGTGTTTTGACATTAAACCCAATTCGTTATCCTGAACTTGTTTCAGGATAACGACAGGCCAGCGTCAATCACCTCAAACATTAAACCTAAACAGCATGATATCGCCGTCTTTGACGAGATACTCTTTGCCTTCTGAACGCCATTTGCCGGCTTCTTTCGCGCCGGCTTCGCCATTATATTGGACATAATCGTCATAGGCCATGGTTTCGGCGCGGATGAATCCTTTTTCGAAATCGCTGTGGATCGCCCCTGCCGCATTCGGTGCCGTTGCGCCTTTGGTCACGGTCCATGCCCGCGCCTCTTTGGGGCCGACGGTGAAGAAGGTGATAAGGTCAAGCAGTTCATAGCCAGCGCGGATGACGCGGGCGAGGCCGGTTTCGGTGAGGCCTAAGTCTTCGAGGAAAACTTCGCGGTCTTCGGTCGGCATCGTTGATATTTCCGCCTCAATCGCGGCGGAAACAACTACGGCTTCTGCGCCTTCAGCCTTTGCCTTTTCAAAAACGCGCGCGGACAAGGCATTGCCATTGGCGGCGCTCGCCTCTTCGACATTGCAGACATAGAGCACAGGCTTCGCGGTCAAAAGCTGCGCCATTTGGAAATGGCGTTCTTCCTCGGCATCGTCGCGTTTGGTGAGGCGCGCTGGCTTGCCGTCGCGCAGCAGGTCGAGCGCACGGCCCAGCACAAGCGCACTGATTTTGGCTTCCTTGTCGCCCTGCGTGCCTTTTTTGATGAGGTTGGGGACTCGTTTTTCAAGGCTTTCCAAGTCGGACAGCATCAGTTCGGTTTCCACGGTCTCTGCGTCAGAAATCGGGTCGATCTTGTTATCGACATGTTGAATGTCGTCATCTTCGAAACAGCGCAAGACGTGAACGATGGCATCTACTTCGCGGATGTTGCCAAGGAATTGGTTACCAAGGCCTTCGCCCTTGGACGCGCCGCGCACGAGGCCCGCAATGTCGACAAAGCCTAATTGCGTTTCAATAATCTTTTGACTGCCGCCGATTTTGGCGATGGTTTGTAAACGTCGGTCTGGCACGGCGACATTGCCGATATTGGGTTCAATCGTGCAGAAGGGATAATTTGCTGCCTGCGCTGCCGCCGTTTCGGTCAACGCATTGAACAGGGTGGACTTGCCTACATTGGGAAGGCCCACAATACCGCATTTGAAACCCATAATGTCCTCGTCATTAATAATATGATGCGGCCCTAGGCGACGTTCGGCAGCAAGTCCATCCAATGCGATGGCGCAACCATCGTTAAACGGCTTCAGTCCTGTTGTAACCGCATGGCGACGTCGTTCATGAAGCGGACGTCATCGCTCTTCGCCAGCCAATCGGATTCGGCCGATATAGCGCCTAACAAATCGGCCAGATCGTCAATCTCGCTCTTGTGAAAATTACCGAGGACATAGCCCGTCACGCGGTCTTTGTTGCCCGGATGGCCAATGCCCAAACGGACACGGCGGAATTCTGCGCCGATATGGTCGGTGATCGAACGGATGCCATTATGACCAGCCGCACCGCCGCCCGTTTTAACCTTTACCTTAAACGGGGCGAGGTCGAGTTCGTCGTAAAAGACTGTAACATCCTTGGGCTCTAGCTTGTAGAAATCCATGGCAGCGCGCACGCTACGGCCGCTTTCGTTCATGAACGTTGCGGGTTTTAGAAGGATGATTTTTTCAGAACCAATGCGCAGCTCCTGTACCCAGCCTTGAAATTTT
Source organism: Sphingomonadales bacterium (assembly GCA_027488785.1). Classification (GTDB taxonomy): domain Bacteria; phylum Pseudomonadota; class Alphaproteobacteria; order Sphingomonadales; family Sphingomonadaceae; genus Sphingorhabdus_B. The sequence goes on from JAIYAY010000003.1 coordinate 114,909, forward strand.
TTGGCGGGCAGGGGCAGTTCGTGAATTTCGGCCAACGCATCAATCGCCATGAAGCCGATATTGTGCCGGTGCATCGCATAGGTGGCGCCTGGATTACCGAGACCTACCCATAATTGCATCGTCCGTGTCCCTTGGGGGAATATCCGGGGTGGGCAAAACCCAACCCCGGAGATTTACTTAAGTTTAGCCTTCTGCTTACGCGCCTTTAACGGTGCGCAGGAAGTCAACATGTATGGGACGATCGCTGACAGGATGAAATGCAACATCCTTTGGAATCGTGATCTGTTTTTTACCGCCAAGGTCGATCTCAACAACGCTGTCGAAAAAATGACCAGTCATCAACAATTTGACGAGCGCCTTTTCCTCAACGTGGATAAGTTCGGGTTCTTGTTTGTTGCCGTAAATGACGGCGGGTACTCGGTTTTGACGACGCAATTCGCGGGAGGCTCCCTTGCCTGCCCGATCGCGCGTCTCTGCCGACAATGTCAGCTGATCGCTCATGTTGTTTCTCCAAAAAAGTTACCTTGCCGCCACGCCTCCAGGGATGACCATGCACGGCAAGCGCGGGCCTATATGCGGGTTGCCCACTAAAAGCAAGCTTAGGTGAGCGCTTTGTAAAGGCTAAACAGGCTGGTCGCGATCAAGACAATGCTGACTGCGAATAGCAATACACGCGGCTGAATACGTTTGGCGATCAAGGCGCCGAAGGGGGCGGCCAGCAATCCCCCAATCAACAGGCCGCCGGTTACCACGGTAAAGGCTTCCAAGCCGATTGTCAGAATGAAGGTCAGCGACACTGCAACAGTCAGGAAAAACTCCGCTGTGTTCACCGTGCCGATGGTTTTGCGTGGGTCCGCGCCTTGGATCAGCAGGTTGGAGGTGACCACGGGGCCCCAGCCACCGCCGCCAGAGGCGTCGAGAAAGCCACCAATCAGGCCAAGTGGCATGGTCACCTTAGGATCACGCGGTTTATGTTCATGCGAGAAACCCCACGCTTTATACAGAAGGTAGAAGCCAATGAGCGTCAAATATCCCATAACGAACGGCCGTGCTGCATCGGTGTGGACGCTGGCCAACAAATAGGCACCCGTGCAGCCGCCAATGACGCCGGGAATGGCGATGCGCGCGAACAATTTCCAATCGATATTTTTGTGCAGAACATGGCTAATGCCCGATGCGCCGGTCGTAAACATTTCGACAACATGGACACCTGCTGATGCGCGGGCAGGGGCGACGCCCATGACGCTGACCAACAAAGTGCTGCAAATCACGCCAAAGGCCATGCCCAGCGCGCCATCGACCAATTGCGCGGCAAAGCCGACGGCGATGAAAGGCGCAACTGACGCCCAATCGACATTGGCAATAAATTCAATCATCCAAATCTCGCACGGAATGGGCCTAAGCTGTAAAAAGCATAATGAGCCTTACACGATGTGCCATAGAGATGCACATTTCTATTTTGTTGGCAGCTCTAAAGAAGCGGTTTAGCGGCGACGGCAAATGGCGCGGCTAAAAACTCTATTCGGCTGCCTGCAGATAAATGTCGGCATCGACGATATCGGTCAAATTGATGCTATCGAGCAGATTGGCAGTTTTGTCGCGCACCTGAAGCATTAGCGCGCGGGTGCGGCAATTTTCTTCCTCGACGCAATTTTTGCATGTTTCGTGCGCGTAGCGGCTGGCGCAGGGAACCAATGCCAGCGAACCCCGCATGATGCGGATAAGGTCGCCATAGCTGATGTCAATCGGCGATACCCCCAGCCAATAGCCACCGTCTTTGCCGCGCTGCGAAGCTACTAAGCCGGAACGCGATAGTTCGGACAATATGACGGTCAGAAATTTTGGCGGAATTTTTTGCGCTTCGGCAATATCGGCGAGCTGAACAGGGCCTTTACCATAATGGTCGGCAAGATGCTGCATGGCGCGGATGGCGTAGCGGGTTTTCTGAGACAGCATAGGCTTTCTTTGCGCCTGATGCGGCCAATTTTCAACCCGCCAAGTAGACAAACTGTCAAACAAGGTTAAATCTCACTCAGTTTCTTTGTGCATAAGGTGTAAATACATGCAAACACGGTTGCATTGCTCGATTGGCCGGAATAGCGAGAGACCATAAAAGGCTCTGGGGCGAGCCAGAACGAGAAGGGGAAAATTTATGAAAACTTCAAAAACGGCAATTTTGTTGTTGGCAAGTTGCCTAACAACGCCAGCTTTTGCGCAAGACACATCGCCGCCTGCTTCTGCAGAAACGGCTGAAGATGCGGGCGCGGCCATTATCGTTACCGGATCGCGCATCAAGCAAGACCCGACGAAGAGTGCAGCACCATTGCAGGTGATTACGCCGTCGGATTTGTCGCGTGAGGGCATCAATGGCCCAGAACAGTTGATTTCATTCCTCTCCACCAACGGGAATGGCGCAGACAATTTGGCGTCGAATAGTGACGTAACGTCGGGCGCGCAACGCGGCACGAATGGCTTATCGGCTGCTAACCTGCGTGGGCAGGGTGCGGCTGCGACGCTTGTATTGCTCAATGGTCGCCGGGTTGCGGCACATGGCCTGACCGGTGGTGCTGTTGACGTGAACCAGGTTCCGTTTGCGGCGCTTGAGCGTGTTGAAGTGCTGAAAGATGGCGCGTCCGCCATTTACGGTACCGACGCGATTGGCGGCGTTATCAACTTCATTACGAAATCAAATTTTCAAGGTGTGGTAATCAACGGCTTTACCGACATTACGCAACGTAATGACAGCGCGATTTACCGCCTGTCGGGGACCGCTGGCTATGGTGACCTGGGTACCCAAGGTTTCAACATCATGGGCGCGGTAAGCAAAAGCTGGAATTCTGCGCTGCTTGGCCAAGATCGCGATTTTGTGAACGGCAACCAACCCGAACGCGGACTTTCGGTCGATACCCGTGGTACGCCCATTGCAACAGCCTTCCCAGCCAACCCAAATAGCTTGTTCGCACCCAATGGGTCGTTGCTTGGTGGGACCACGAATAGTGCGGCAAACTTTTTCCTGCCCGGGTTGTTAATCCCCGGAACGACGACGCGCGCTGATGGCGGTATCAACCCGCTTGATTTGCCAGGCGGCGCAGGCTGCGACTCCGTCAATGGCGGGATGGCATATGACGAAGTGCTCTGGTCCGTGCCGGGTGCGCGCTTTGCCTGTTCATGGGATACAGGCCGTGCCGCGGTGCTGCAACAGCCGCTGCAAACACTGACCTTTTATGGTAAGGCTACGCTCGCATTGGGCGACCATCGCTTGGCAGCAGAAATAACGGGTTCCGATGCGGACTCGAAGAAGCGGTTTTCAAACAACCAATACTCCATCAACGCAACAACCATGCCGCTTTATTACCCGCTGAACGCGACCACAGCGGCAACCTATAACAGCGTGTATGATGCGATTGCAGGCACATTCCCAGCGGTAGGCGCGGTAGGTGACCGCACCGTTGACGCTGTTGGCAATTATGGAAAACCCATTGCCTATCGTTGGCGCAATATCCCCGGTGGCAATCGCGAATATACAACGAACACCAAAACAATCCGTGGAGCGTTAACCGCCGAAGGTCCGCTTGGTGGCACATGGGATTATCGCGCTGGTGGATCTTACGCAAAGAGCGAGGCATCGTCTTTGCTGGGGACAGGTTTCCATTATGCAGGGATATTCCGTTCTACGGCCAACGTAAACGCGTCGGGCGTGACAGGGGCCGTTCTCGGCGGCATTGATCCTCGCGCGCCTACCGCACCAGGTGCAACGCGTCCGGGCATTGTGGGCCTGCTGAACAGCGGTATCCTTAACCCATTCTCAGTGACCCAAACGGATGCGGCGCTTGCCGCGCTTGATGCTATTTCGGCAGAAGGTACGACCTTATATGGCGGCCAATATGAGGTGAAGCAATTCGACGCCTCGGTTTCCGGTTCCTTGTTTGATTTGCCGGCAGGGGCAGTGCAAGTGGCGCTCGGCGCGGATTACCGTCGTGAAACCTACAGCTTCAACGGTTCTCCTGCGGCTGTCGCAGGGCAGGCTGAAATTTTTAACGTGGCGTTCGACAATGTGAATGCGCTGACGCCGAAAAACCGTAATGTTAAGGCGGTCTATGCCGAAATGTCGGTGCCTGTGTTGGAAATACTCGAACTGACCGGTGCCGTTCGACTTGACGATTATACAGGCTTTGGATCAACGGTTAATCCAAAGTTTACGGCAAAGTTCTCGCCGTCTGACTGGGTTATGTTCCGCGCCTCCTATAATACTGGGTTCCGCGTCCCGAGCTTCAACCAGATATTTAACGGCGTAACCGAATCGCCCAATCCTGGAAACAACCTGACAGATCCAAGCACATGTCCGGCGGGAGGTGTTGTGAACGTTACGGCAGGTTGCGGTGCGATCACGCCAACGTCATTGAGCGGCGGTAACTTGAATCTGGGGCCTGAAACGTCCGAGCAATATTCGGCCGGTATTGTGTTCACGCCCGCGCCGCAATTTAGTGCATCTGTCGATTTTTGGTCCATCGCCGTCGACAACACCATCGGTGCGCTGACCATTGCCCAGCTATTGGCGAACCAATCGTCCTTTCCAGACCGTGTGATACGAACAAGCAACGTGATTACGCAGTTGGATTTGCGGGCGGACAATATCGGTTCGCGGCGTACGCAAGGACTTGAAGTCTCGCTGCGTGGCGGTGTCGACGCCTTGGGTGGCGTACTCACTGCCGGGCTTGATGGTACATATCTGGTCAAAAAGCGGGAGAAATTCTTGCCGACTGCGCCATTTGGTTCGAGCCTGATCGGTGTGTTTACTTATGCGGGCGATCTAGGCCTGAAATGGAAACATAGCGCGTTTATCAACTATGCGGTCGACGATGTGATGCTCAGCTTCTCGCAGATTTATCGCAACGGCTATAAGAATAACGCGCTTCCAGCGTCTGCAAGCCGGCCTGATTATAATGAGCGGGTAAAGGCCTATGTCACATACAATTTGTCGGCCGCTATGGACATGAACGAGAAACTGCGCTTGACCTTAGGCGTGCGTAACGTGTTCGATACCGATCCGCCATTTGCGATTACCTATGACAGCAACACTGGCGCTGGTTCAAGCTGGGAGCCGCGCGTAGCGGATCCACGCGGACGGTCGTTCACGCTGTCGGTGGAAGCGAAGTTCTAAACTAAGGGATTGCCGGGTATGGATATGAATGCAACTCGGCGTCAGATTATGGCGGGGCTGGCGGCAATGCTGTCGGCCCCTCCGCTTTTGGCAGCAAGCGGGCCTGAAGGTAAGGCCGTGCGGAAGCCTTCGCGGCTGCGTGTCGGCGATACCGTTGGCTTGATTGAGCCAGCGTCCGCTAGCGACGAGCCCTTTCAAATCCAATTGGTAGAAGAAGCGATTGTCGCCATGGGCCTCAAACCCAAACGCGCAGCGCATTTGCTGGACCGCTATGGCTATCTGGCTGGCCAAGACAAAGATCGTGCATCCGACATCAACGCCATGTTCGCGGACAAGGATGTGAAGGCTATTTTTGCTGTGCGCGGCGGGTGGGGCAGCGCGCGGCTTTTGCCTTTTCTCGACTGGAGCATCATTCGGGCAAATCCAAAATTACTGACGGGTTTCAGCGATATCACTGCTTTGCACATGGCGATTGCGGCCAAGGGCGATTTTGTGACTTTGCACGGCCCGAACGCGGGCAGCGCATGGGGCAAGGCATCCTGGGACATATATCGCGAGATTGCATTTGATGCGGGGACGCCGTTGTTTACCAACCCGGTTGGCGACGAAGACCGCATGGCGCAGCGCCGATGGCGCACGCGGGTGTTGGGCTCGGGCAAGGGTAAGGCGCAAGGCAAGTTGCTCGGCGGAAACCTGACGGTACTGACCGCGTTGGTCGGCACGCCCTATCTTCCCAGTTTCGACGGCGCGATACTGTTCCTCGAAGATGTGGACGAAGCCGAATATCGCATTGACCGTATGCTCACGCAATTGGGGCAGGCGGGCGTATTGAAGAACCTGAAAGGCGTTGTTTTTGGCCAGTGCACAGACTGTGTCAACAAAGGCACGAGCTACGGCGCATTCACGTTGAACGACGTATTGACGCAGCATCTGGGCGGCTTAGGCATCCCTGCATATCAAGGTGCCTTTTTTGGGCATATTACCGACCAGTTCACCCTGCCTGTGGGCGGAATGGCCGAAATCGATGCAGATGCCGGGACGCTGCGCTTGCTGGAGCCTGTCGTCGTTTAGGCCGTAAATTGCGTCATCACCAATGCAAAAGCGTTGTTGGCCATGTGCAGGATGATGTTGGTGCGTAGCGACCCCGTGCGGTGATAAAGATAACCAAAGGCAATGCTCAACGACATGAGGCCGGGGATCGCATAAGGTTGCAAATGCACCAATGCGAACAGGAATGACGATAATATTATCGCGCCCCAAACGGGCACATATTTCGTCAGTGCATTTTGTAACAATCCGCGAAACAGCAGTTCCTCGACCACTGGCGCCGCAATGGCGATGGCGAAGAACATGGCTGCCATGTTCAGCGGCGTCCGGGCTATGCTGGCAAGGATTTTGGCCATGTCCGCTTGCATGTCTACGCCCGGAATAACGTAGGTCGCATAGACAAAGTTGAAGGCCATGGCGACGGCCACCAACAGGATGGCGAGCCCGGTTGCCTTATGCAGCGGGATCTTACCAAAATCATGAAGGCCCAATGCCTCCGCCCGTCCGTCTTTGCGCAGATATAGTCCCATAAGGGACAATTGAATCACAGCGGATGCAAGCAGTCCCCAGATAATCGAAATGGGCTCTGGCGTGGTCGATGTGCTTTGCGTCGCGGCGATGATGACCGCTGTGCTTACCCCTTGCAGGGCGAAGTATAACAAAATGAAGCCTAAGGTCGGCAACAACGCGGGAAAAGGCTCTCGCTCCATCGCGGTCATCGCAGGATCACGCATTTGTATTTTTCCCATATCGACCCTGTATAAAACGAAAAGGCCGGGCGTTCTCGGCCCGACCTTTCCCTGTTTACACATCAAAGCTTAATAGGCCACCCGTGTTGCAGTGAGGCCATAGGCTGGAAGCAATGCCTGAACGCTTGTCGGGCCAGCCAGATGGCCTGCGCCAACCGCCATGAATGTCACGCCCGGCTTTTTCATTTGCGCCGAAATCCATTTCGCCCAATTGGCATTCCGCTTGGTCAGTAGCGCATCGTATAATGCCCGGCTGGTCATCCCTTCGTTCATAAGTTGGGCAAGGCTTTCGGTGTCCGCCAATCCCCACATATCGACCATTTTATCCATCATGCTGTTAGTATCATCAATCATCTTTGCCGTTTCGACCAAGAAAGCGATTTGCTCGGCCTCTGGCAAGGTATCGAACACGCCGAGTTGAAACTCCATCGTTTCAAGTCCACCGATTGGCTTGTTGCTGACTTTCGCTGCAGCCGTGAGCTGCTTTTCAACGCCACTATTGGGATCAAAGCCCGATTTCTGCATTGCCAGCAGGGACATGGTAATACCTGCCGCCCATGGCTCGAAAGGGTCGAAAGCGGCCGCTGGAATGCCAAGCTTGCCCATCGCCGCGTCATACGCTGCACGGTCGGCGTCATTCATTTTGGACCGCAATGTCTTGCCCTGTTGATCCATTGCGAGCTTACCAAACAAGGCTTGCGCCTCTGCTGCGGGTGGCTCGACCAGTTCGAGTATCAATTGGTCCGAACTGTCAAAAGCAGTCTTTACGCCATCATCAAACCAGCCAAGACCTGGTTTTAAAATATGGATGCTTCCAAACAGGTAAATGGTGGTGTCGGCGTCTTTGATGACCCACAAAGCGGGATCGACGTCCTTTAAGGCAGGCGGGGCCTTGACGGGGTCAAGCGCTTCCACCGATGCCGGTGCCTCAGTCGGTGTGTTTTGTGCCGCGACGGGTGCTGCCCATGCCAAGGCGCATGTTGCGGTGGCGGCTAATAAGGACTTCAAAGTAATACGCATCGATATTCTCCATGTACGAAAGATAGGAAACTATTTCGACGAAATTGGACCGGTCGTTAGAGGTATTTTTTCCAGAACCAGACAATTAGGGCAACAAAAATTGTTATGAAATACAATGCTATGCCGTCTATTGCGGGCAACATGCCCCCGCGCCACAGAAACCACCAGACGGGCGCAATGAACCAAAAAGCGTACATCGCGATGAGCGCGCCCAATCGGTAGGCGGCCTCTTCTTGTTCATCGACGACATTTTTATGCCAGTAGAAAGTGATGGCAGGGACAATGATCCCGATGGAGATGGAAAGAATGATCGCGAGCATTGGCGACATGGCGTTATTCGAAATCAGGCTTGCTTCTGTTGCGTCAAAACTGCCGGTAAGGGCCAGGACGATGCCGGTGACGCCGCCAAATAAAAAGCTGCCAATTAAGAAACGATTGTAAACTTTTTCACGTTGCGGCACTTTTTGGTCGCTGCGCTTCATTTGCCGAAACAATCTCCAGATGGCGAACGCAAGCGCGAGCGTGAGGCTTATGAACGCCGCTAAAATAGCATAATCAGTCGTATTTAACGCGCTGCCGCCTTCCGCCATATGTACGGACAGAAATCCCGTAATGACTCCTGAAAGCAGGACTATGCCAAAGCCGCACAATATCATCCACAATATGCGTAGGCCATTGCTGCCCGTATTTTCATCTGCGTCAAACATCTTGCTCTCCGGTGTATTCGTCATCAAAAATCTGTTCGATGGGCAAATCAAACAGCCGTGAAATCTTGAATGCCAGTGGCAGCGAGGGGTCATATTTGCCCGTTTCAATCGCATTGACCGCTTGGCGCGAGACATCGAGATGTTCGCCCAAATCGGCCTGGCTCCAGTTGCGTATCGCACGCAGCACTTTGAGCTGATTTTTCATGTCAGGTTTCGGTGTCTTTGTGTCATGTAAACCTTACTAATGCGTTTCGCTGATGATGTCAACTACACCTTACATAATGCTATGCAGCAATGACAAAATCCGGCGCTCTTATTCATAATCTTGATTTAGCCGCCTATCTCCGCCAATGGCTGGTCATGTCCGACATTGTTCCACTTAGTTTTCAGGATCTGATCCTCACGCTTCATGATTATTGGGGCAAGCAGGGTTGTGCCATTTTGCAGCCTTATGACATGGAAATGGGAGCTGGCACTTTCCACACGGCCACCACCCTGCGTGCGCTGGGGCCTGACCCATGGAACGCCGCATTTGTGCAGCCATCGCGCCGGCCAACCGATGGCCGTTATGGTGAAAACCCCAATCGGCTGGGCGCTTATTATCAATATCAGGTGATCTTGAAGCCAAGCCCGCCCGATTTACAGGAACTATATTTGGGCTCGTTGAAAGCCATTGGCATTGATCCGTTGTTGCACGACATCCGTTTCGTCGAAGACGACTGGGAAAGCCCTACGCTGGGCGCATGGGGCCTTGGCTGGGAAGTGTGGTGTGACGGCATGGAGGTGACGCAGTTCACCTATTTTCAACAAATGGGCGGCTTTGACTGCAAGCCCGTTTCGGGCGAGCTGACTTATGGTCTGGAACGTCTGGCGATGTATATCCAGAATAAGGACAGCATTTTCGACCTCGTGTACAACAACGCAACGGCGGATCGTCCGGCGGTAACCTATGGCGACATTTTCCGCGAAAACGAACGGCAGATGAGCACCTATCATTTCGAAGTTGCCGACACCGACATGCTGTTTGATGCTTTTAAAAAGGCGACGGCAGAATGTGAAAGCTGCCTACAACATGCTTTGCCCATTCCCGCTTATGAGCAGGCGATTAAGGCGAGCCATATCTTTAACATATTGCAAGCGCGCGGCGTCATTTCTGTGCAGGAACGCGCCAGCTATATGGGCCGCGTCCGCGACCTTGCCAAAGGCAGTTGCCAGGCATGGATGGAAAAGAATGGGTGGGCAGTATGACCGACTTCCTTCTTGAATTGCGCTCCGAAGAAATCCCTGCGCGGATGCAGGTGAAGGCAAAGGAAGACTTGGCCCGCCTGTTTAATGACGCGTTGGCTAAGTCTGGGCTTACCGCGGCATCGGTCGAAGTTTTTGCCACGCCGCGCCGCCTTGCGTTGATTGCGACTGGACTGCCAGTGGCGACCGAAGCGGTGTCTGAAGAAACCAAAGGACCAAAGGTCGGCGCGCCGCCACAGGCAATGGAAGGGTTTCTCCGCAAAAGCGGCCTTTCGCAAGACCAATTGGTCGAACGTGACGGCGTCTATTATGCTATCGTTGAAAAGGCAGGGCGTCAGACGGCAGATGTTTTGGCAGAGGCGATCCCCGCGATCATCCGTGCCTTCCCATGGCCGAAATCGCAGCGCTGGGGTGCGGCATCGGTCTCAACCGAGAGTTTGCGCTGGGTGCGCCCGTTGCAGGGTATCGTGGCTTTGTTAAGCGACGCGGTCGTGCACTGCGAAATTGACGGCATCGTGAGCGGTGCGGAGACGATGGGCCATCGTTTTCACCATAGCGGCCCGATTACCATCGGTAATGCAGGGGATTATATTGAGAAGCTGCGCGCGGCCCACGTCCTCGTTCATTTTTCCGAACGCTGCCGTATCATCCGTGACGGCGCGAAGGCGGCGGCAGAGGCTGCTGGCCTAAATTTGGTCGAAGATGAAGGCCTGGTCATTGAAAATGCGGGCCTGACCGAATGGCCGGTGCCGATGCTTGGCCGCTTCAACCCAGCATTTCTAGACGTGCCGCAAGAGGTCATTCAGTTGACCGCGCGCGTGAACCAGAAATATTTTGTCTGCCATGACAGCGCAGGCAAACTTGCCAATGCCTTTGTCTGCACCGCGAATATTGATGCGCATGACCGCGGGGCAGCGATTGTTGCGGGCAATGAAAAGGTTTTGGCCGCGCGTCTGTCCGATGCGAAATTCTTCTGGGAACAGGATTTGAAGGTCGCGCTGGGTACCCAAGCGCAGAAATTGGCGCAGATTACATTCCATGAAAAATTGGGCAGCGTTGCCGATAAGGTTGAACGCGTGGCAAAGCTTGCGCGTTGGTTGGTAACCAAAGGTATCGTCACTGGCGCGAATGCAGACGCCGCCGAACGCGCGGCGCGTCTGTGCAAGGCGGATCTCGTCACCGGCATGGTGGGCGAGTTCCCCGAATTGCAGGGTATCATGGGCGGTTATTACGCCCGCGCGCAAGGCGAGAGCGACGCCGTCGCCGATGCCATTCGCGACCATTATAAACCCGTTGGACAGGGCGATAATGTCTCCAATGCACCGGTCACCGTGGCGGTAAGCTTGGCGGATAAGTTGGATACGCTAGCGCAGTTCTTCGCCGCGGGTATGCCGCCTACGGGTTCGAAGGATCCGTTTGCATTACGTCGCGCTGCTATAGGGTTCTTGTCTCTGCTACTACAGAATGATTTACGCTGTTCGTTGAAGGACATGCTTGTTGCGACCGGAGCAGGAAACAGCTTCGATACGCTGGAAGAATTTTTTATCGACCGCCTCAAAGTCCAACAACGCGAAGCGGGTGTAAGGCATGATTTGATTGATGCGGTGTTTAGCCTTGGCGGTGAGGATGATCTTGTCCGGCTGCTGGCGCGGGTGAAGGCATTGCAGGCCTATGTAACGACCGCCGAAGGTGCAAACTTGTTGGCGGCGTATAAGCGTGCTGCGAACATATTGAAGGCGGCTGACGGCGTTGACTCGGCTGCCCCTGCTTCAGCTGATTTGGTGGGCGAAGAGTTGGCCCTCCGCGCCGCGCTGGACGCTGCTGAGCCTAAGGCCGCTGCTGCCTTGTCGGTCGAAGATTTTGAAGGCGCCATGGCCGCATTGGCGACTTTACGCGCGCCCATTGATGCCTTTTTTGAAGGTGTGATGGTCAACGACCCTGATCAAGATAAGCGTGCGTTTCGTTTGGGATTACTCACGCGGTTCCGCGATGCGGTCACGCAAGTGGCCGATTTTTCCAAGATTGAGGGGTAGCTCCCAGCCCGCAAGCGGGAGGGGGTAGAGGAGCAAAAAATGACCCAATATGTATATCGGTTCGGTGGCGGCGTTTCGGATGGCGACGAAACCGTTCGCGGCAATAAAAATATATTGGGCGGCAAGGGCGCGAATTTGGATGGCATGGCCTCGATTGGCTTGCCTGTCCCCCCCGGTTTCACAATCACCACCGAAATGTGTACGGCATATTATGCCAATGGCCAAAGCTTCCCCGACAGCGTCCGCGCCGAAGTCGCCAACGGCCTTGCGCATATCGAACAGGTAACGGGTAAATCCTTTGGCGATCCAGCCAATCCCTTGTTGGTGTCGGTGCGTTCGGGCGCGCGCGTGTCGATGCCGGGGATGATGGATACTGTTTTGAATCTGGGTCTTAATGACCAAACTGTAGAAGGGCTTGCAACTTCCTCGGGTGATGCACGCTTTGCATGGGATAGCTATCGCCGTTTCATCCAAATGTATGCCGATGTGGTGTTGGAACTGGATCATGGCGCGTTTGAAGAGGCGCTAGAAATCGCCAAGGAAGATCGCGGCTTCTATCTCGATACAGAGCTTTCTGCCGATGACTTGAAAGCGTTGGTGGCCGAATATAAGCGCCTTGTCGCTGCCGAATGGGGCAAGCCATTTCCGCAAGATGTGCACGACCAATTATGGGGCGCAGTCGGCGCGGTGTTTGGATCATGGGAATCAGACAGGGCAAAGGTCTATCGCCGCCTGAACAATATTCCGGGTGACTGGGGCACTGCGGTCAATGTGCAGGCGATGGTCTTTGGCAATATGGGCGAAACGTCGGCGACGGGTGTTGCTTTCACCCGTGACCCGGCAACGGGCGAGAATGCCTTTTATGGGGAATATCTGATCAATGCGCAGGGGGAGGATGTTGTCGCAGGGATACGCACCCCGCAATATCTGACCAAGGCCGCCCGCGAACGCGCCGGTGCAAAGCCGCTGTCGATGGAAGAGGCAATGCCAACAGTATATGCTGAGTTGGCGCGCGTGTTTGAAATCCTGGAAACGCATTATCGCGATATGCAGGATATTGAATTCACCGTTGAGCGGGAAAAATTGTGGATGCTGCAAACCCGCTCGGGCAAGCGCACCGCCAAGGCCGCTTTGAAAATTGCCGTCGATATGGCCCAAGCAGGCATGATCACGACTGATGAGGCTGTTCTGCGTATTGATCCGATGGCGTTGGATCAGCTTTTGCACCCGACGCTAGATCCGCAAGCTTCGCGCGATGTGCTGACCTCTGGCCTGCCAGCGTCTCCGGGCGCGGCATCGGGGGAGATTGTCTTTGATGCCGATACCGCCGAACGGTTCAACGAATTGGGCAAGGCGGTTATTTTGGTTCGTATCGAAACCAGCCCCGAGGATATTCACGGCATGCACGCAGCCAAGGGCATATTGACCGCGCGCGGCGGGATGACCAGCCATGCTGCCGTTGTCGCACGCGGCATGGGGCGCCCTTGCGTATCGGGCGCAGGCAGCTTGCAAATCGATGCTGCTGCCAAAGTTTTACGCATCGCTGGGCGTACGCTCAATGAGGGCGATATCATTACGCTCGATGGTTCAACGGGCGAAGTGATGGCGGGCGAAGTTCCGACAATCCAACCCGAATTGGTGGGTGATTTCGGAACGTTAATGGTGTGGGCCGACGCGGGGCGCCGAATGAAGGTTCGCGCCAATGCGGAAACCCCACTTGACGCACAAACCGCACGCGATTTCGGCGCGGAGGGCATTGGCCTGTGCCGGACGGAGCATATGTTCTTTGACGCAGGCCGCATCACTGCCGTGCGCCAGATGATCTTGGCCGACGATGAAAAGGGCCGCCGTGTTGCGCTCGACAAATTACTGCCCGAACAGCGCAAGGATTTTGCCGCGATTTTCGAAGTGATGGCAGGCCTTCCCGTCACTATTCGCTTGCTTGACCCGCCCTTGCATGAATTTCTGCCGCATCAGGAAAGCGAATTTGCTGAGGTTGCAGAAGCAGCAGGCGTGGGCGTGGAGGTGTTGAAACAACGCGCGTCGGAACTGCATGAATTCAACCCGATGCTTGGCCATCGTGGATGCCGTTTGGGCGTGACCTATCCGGAAATTTACGAGATGCAGGCGCGGGCCATTTTTGAGGCCGCGTGCAGCCTCGCCGTCGCACCTGTGCCGGAAATCATGATCCCGCTTGTTGGCACGCGCCGCGAACTGGAATTGATGAAGGATGTCGTGGACAAGGCTGCCGAAGCTGTCTTCGCCGAACAGGGCAAGCGGATTGAATATCTTGTCGGCACGATGATCGAACTGCCGCGCGCCGCATTGATGGCCGATGAAATCGCCGAAGTCGGCAGCTTCTTCAGCTTTGGCACCAACGACCTGACGCAGACCACCTTGGGCGTCAGCCGCGATGATGCCGCCCGCTTCCTGACCCATTATGTCGACAAGGGCATTTACGCGCGCGATCCCTTTGTCAGCCTCGACGTCGAAGGCGTCGGCCAATTGATTGAGATTGCCGCCAACAAAGGCCGCGCAACCCGTCCTGAGATCAAGTTGGGCATTTGCGGCGAACATGGCGGCGACCCAGCATCAATCACCTTCTGCGAACAGGTTGGCCTCGATTATGTCAGTGCGTCGCCATATCGTGTGCCCATCGCAAGGCTTGCGGCGGCGCAAGCGGCATTGCGCAAGGCGTAAGCATTTTATAGTCTATGCCAAAGGGAGGGGCTTTATGAAACCATGGTTACGCTATGCGATATGCATATTGCTGGGAGCAGCTGGTGGCTGCGGATATGCCATTTCGCAAGTGCGCGGTGATTACACCGCTAAGCAGATCAGCAATGGCCCCTGGAACGCCAATACCATTCAGGGGACGGAGAAAGCGACCGCGTTGATTCGCGCCAAAGTGGCATTGCACGGGATCATGGCTCTGCCCGCAAAAGAAGCGATGTATTATATCGCCAATACGGACAGCGA
>JAIYAY010000032.1 GCA_027488785.1 Sphingomonadales bacterium
GCTGCAGAATATGGCGCCCAATTCTGCTGGAATATCTGCACTGATCAATTCGTAAATGGTATTACAAAAGCTACTAGTTCCGAAGCATTAGCCGCGTAAGCAAATATCGCGCCATTAGCGGTGAAAAGACCGACTGGGCGTTCAATCGATAAGATGCAATGGCTAACCTTGATACATCGAATAACTATAATTCAAATAAATTATCATAAAATGATATGCTTAGAAGCATAAGTGGTGGACAGGGCTGGATTCGAACCAGCGTACGGAAAACCGGGCAGATTTACAGTCTGCTGCCTTTAACCACTCGGCCACCTGTCCACATCTTCACGCGGGGCATCATGTGTTTGCATGAGGGCCGCTCCCGCAGAAGAAGCAGCCCAATGGCGAAACGGCCCTTGCCTGTCAATGCCTCAAGTGGGAAAGGGCACTAGAACCATCTCTTTTTCATACACAGGTACAAATAATGTCTTCACATAAGAGCCATCGACGCCGTGGCGCCGCCGTTACCAACGGCAATCCCAAATTTTATGGGCGGCACGCCGTCTATGCCGCGCTCGACAATCCCGAACGCCGCCTCATCAAATTATTGGGTACGCGGGAAGAAATCAGTAAGATTGTCATACCTGACGGCCTGACGGTGCAATATGCCGAAGTGAATGATCTGGCGCGTTTTGTACCTAAAGACGCGCCGCATCAGGGCCTTGTGCTTGAGGTTGCGCCGCTGGAGGATGTCTGGCTGACTGATGCACTTGCGCTTGCCAGTGACGATAACCGGCCGTTGCTGATTCTCGACCAAGTCACCGATCCACACAATGTCGGCGCGATATTCCGCACAGCGGCTGCCTTTGATGCGGTGGCAGTTGTGACGCAAGACCGGCATGCGCCACCCGAATCTGGTGCATTGGCAAAGGCCGCGTCTGGAGGGCTGGAGGTCACGCCATGGGTGCGGGTCGTTAATCTGGCGCGCGCGCTGGAGGAGATTGCCGAGGCTGGATATTGGCGAATCGGCCTTTCCGGCCATGCAGAGGTCACGCTAGACCAAGCACTGACACCGGGGCGCAATGCACTTGTTTTGGGCGCAGAAGGGGATGGTATGCGCCGTAATATTGAGGAGCATTGCGACCAATTGGCGAAATTGCCGATCAGCGCACAGATGGAGTCGCTGAACGTATCCAATGCGGCAGCAATCGCCTTATACGCCGCCACCGTGCGTCGGAGCGCCTAAGCCCTATGGGCATAACGACACAGCAGCTGCATAAAGCGCTTGATGCGCTGGCCGCGATTGAGCCGGGTATTGCGACAGCGCTTGCCGTCACCGGCTATCCCGAGGCGCGGATTCGTGCGCCCGGTTACGCCACCTTATTGCGAACGATTGTTGGGCAACAAGTCAGCGTCGCTGCGGCGGCCTCGGTCTGGAACAAGCTAGAGTCCCTGCTGGGGACGGGATGCCCGCCGGAACAGTTGCTGGCGCAAGATTTCGATGCATTGCGGGCCTGCGGCTTAAGCCGGCAGAAGCAGGGCTATGCACGTTCATTGGCGGAGTTGGTTCTGTCGGGTGCCTTGCCGCTGGATGCCCTACCCGATGACGATGAGGAGGCGATTGCCTATCTCACGCAAGTGAATGGCATTGGCCGCTGGTCAGCCGAGATTTATTTGCTCTTTGCCGAAGGCCGTCCCGATATTTGGCCCGCAGGGGATCTTGCGGTGCAGGAAGGCGTTGGCCGTTTGCTAAAGCTTGACGCGCGGCCATCGGAAAAGGAAATTCGTGTCATCGCCGAACGCTGGCGTCCGTATCGCGGCGCCGCAGCGATTTTTACGTGGCATATCTATGCTAAAGGATTTCAGGCAATTTAGGGTCTGCAATAATCAGTTGACGTTTTGGGCAAATTGATGTCGCTGAAAACCATGTGAGTAAGAGAGGAATCATCATCATGTCGACAGCACAAAAAAGCATTTTCATAACGGGCGCCGCGTCCGGCCTTGGCCGCGAAGTCGCACGCTATTTTGCAAATGTAGGCTGGTTTGTCGGTCTTGCCGACATTGATGAAAAAGGTTTGGACGAAACCGCGGCCTTGTTACCCAAGGGCGAATATTCGCGCCACAAATTGGATGTGACGGACCGCGCGCAATGGAAAAAGGCTGTTGCCGACTTTGCCAAGCACACCAACGGCCATATGACCGTGTTGTTCAATAATGCGGGGATCGGTTCTGGCGGCCCCATTCAAGATATGACCGACGATGATATTGACCGCATGATCGCGATCAACCTGACGGGCGTCATCAGCGGCACACGAGCTTGCTTCGATCTACTGAAGAACACCGATGACGCATGCGTGCTCTACACCAGTTCCGCTGCGGGCATATACGGGTCGGCGGGCTTGAGCGTCTATAGCGCCACCAAATTTGCGGTCCGTGGGCTTGCCGAAGCGCATGACATTGAATGGCGTCCGTACGGCATTAAATCCCGCAGCCTGATGCCCGGATTCATCGACACCAACATCATCAGTAATGTCGACGCTGGTAGCAACATGTCTGGTAAGGAAAGGCTGCAATCGGCAGGCGTTGAAGTCAGCCCCGTATCGATCATTGGGCCTGCGGCGTGGGAAGCCATTCACGGCGAGAAGGTGCATACAACCGTCAACAAAATGGCGAAGCAATTGGCCTTTTCGGCACGCTGGTTCCCGAACCGTTTGCGTAAGCAACTGGGCCTATTGGGCGGCCTTGGCGACGTTGTGCAGACTAAGTCGCAATAGCGTCGATTTTGGAGGCAAGGTCAATATCGCGTTGCGATAGGCCATCGGCATCATGCGTGGTCAACAAAATTTCGACGCGGTTATACACATTAAACCATTCGGGATGATGGTCGGCTTTTTCGGCCAGAATCGCCACGCGAGTCATGAACCCGAACGCCTCGGCAAAGTCGGCAAAGCGCAGATTGCGGCGGATGCCCTTGGCATCCACGTCGTATGTCCATTGCGGTAGTTGTTGCAGGGCGGCGTCGCGGGCGGCGTCATCCAGTCGTGAAATATGCATATTCTCATCCTGCTTTTGCAATTGAACGAATATCTGCCTAAGTCGCGTTATGTCCCCGCGTCAAGCATCCCTGCCATCGCTCAATCTTGATAATGTTGCGGTCATGCGCGGCAACCGCATGGTGCTACGCGACCTGTCGGTAGCAGCTCGGTCTGGCGACATCATCTGGATCAGGGGCGCCAATGGCTGCGGAAAATCCACATTTCTGCGCCTTGTGGCCGGATTGCTGGCAGTGACATCGGGTGCAATTCATGCCGAAGGTCGCATCGCGCTTGCGGACGAAAATCTGGCGTTGGATGCCAATGTGACCTTGGAGGCTGCACTCCGCTTCTGGGCAGACATGGACGGCGCATCCGCCGATGCACGTGACGCGGCCTTAACGGATATGGATTTGCAAGACTTGGCCCACATCCCCGTCCGCTTTCTCTCCACGGGGCAACGTAAGCGCGCCAGCATCGCGCGCGTCCTTACCTCGCAGGCGGACATTTGGTTGATGGATGAGCCCTATAATGGCCTCGACAGCGCAAGCTGTGCGCGACTTGACCAAGCGATGCTTGCCCATACGGCCTCGGGCGGAATCGTCCTTGTCGCCGCGCATCAACCGCCCTCCATTAACGTCGCGCATAGCCTATTGCTCGACAAGCAAGGTGCAGCGACATGAAGTCGTTTGTAGCTCTAGTAGCGCGCGAAGTGCGTCTTGCATGGACTGGCGGTGGCCTATGGCTCCCGGTGGTCTTTTATCTCGCTGTCGCCACATTATTTCCTTTTGTAACAGGGCCCGACAAGGCCCTGCTGGCGCGCACAGGCGGCGGCATATTGTGGATAGCGGCGTTGCTGGCGACGCTCCTTCCCATTGAACGCCTTATCCTGCCTGACCGCCAGTCCGGCGTACTCGATCAGCTTGCTGTGCGGGGTTGGTCGGACGAACTTGTCGCAACGGCCAAGATTGCAGGGCAGATTGTCGCTTTTGCCCTGCCCCTGCTTTTGGCAACGGTGGTTGGCGCCGCGCTGATCGGCTTGCCTGAGGCGCAATTGGGCACCTTGCTCATTGGTCTTGCGATGGCTTTGCCTGCTTTGTCTGGACTGTCAGTGATGATCGCAGCCTTGACCGCTGGCCTGAACGGCGCAAGCGCACTTGGCGGGCTTTTGCTTGTCCCGATCACCATCCCGCTGCTGATCTTTGGCGCGGGGACTTTGGCCGAAGATCCCGGTAACGCCATGCAGTTGCTCGCGGCGACGTCGCTGGCGATTACGGCGCTGTCGCCTTTTGCAGCGGGCGCAGCTTTACGTGCAGGCAGAATATAGGTTCAGGCCCTTCATTGCGCGGATATCTTCTGCGCATAGCCAGCCGCGACCATCGCTTCGACCATATCAAACAGCTTTTCCGGATCCTGCGCCCGCAGAACGGGAATGCTGGCCTCCATGCCTTCGGCGATAACGATTTCGCGTTTGCCCGCGCTGACCGCCTCCCAAATGAGGCTGGCGACCTTATTTGGATCAATACCATTGTCGATAGCCGCGTCACTGATGCCGCGCACAGAACCATCGGCGTTAAGCGCATTGCGTGAGACGTTGGTTTTGACGGACCCCGGGGCAACGACAAGGACTTTCACTCCCTGCCCCGCAACTTCACTGCGCAGCGCATCGGCATAGCCAATCAAGCCATGTTTTGCCGCGCAATAAGCGGTGCGCATGGGAACTCCCGCCTTGCCTGCCACGCTGGAGATCATCACAATCTGCCCACTGCCACGCGAAACCATATGCGATAGCAAGGCTTGCGTCAGCGCAATAGGCGCGAGCAAGTCGACATCGACAATCCTTTGATAGACCGACAAATCCGTATCAAATGCGGGCGACCGTTGCGAGATACCGGCATTATTGACCAGAATGTCGACATGGCCCTGAAACGCGATGGCTTCGGCCACTTTGTCGGCCAAGCTGGCATAATCCACTGTATCAAATGGCAAAATCAAACAGCGTTCCGCCGCACCCGTTTCCGTTGCGACGCGTTGCAGTTCGGCGACATTGCGTCCGGACAATATCGCATATCCGCCGCTGGCAACAAAAGCCTTAGCCAAAGCTTCGCCAATGCCCGACGATGCTCCCGTGATCCACGCGGTTTTGTTTAGGTGATCTGTCAATTTTGCTCTCCTTATGCTCCATTCCGTCAACGCAGGCTTGGCCGCTGTCAAGACATTCTGGCTTGCACTTTGGCAACGACAGCACCACATGCGGGAAATGCTGATAGAAACTGAACTGACACCCAACCCTTCGACCATCAAATTCCTGCCCGGCCGTGTGGTCATGGATACAGGAACACGTGACTTTGCTTCGCCGGAAGAGGCAGAGGCCTCACCCTTAGCCGAAGCACTTTTCGCACTTGGCGATGTAACGGGCGTGTTTTTTGGGCATTCCTTTATTTCGGTCACCGCAGCGCCCGGCGTTGAATGGGCAAGCCTGAAACCTGACGTGCTCGGCATATTGTTGGACCATTTCAGCGCCAACATGCCTCTGTTTAAGCCGGCAGCCGCTGGCTTCTCGGTGCCATCCGGTGACGCTGACTATCCATTGGATGACCCTGCCGATGCCGATATCGTGGACCAAATTAAGGAACTGATCGAAACCCGCGTTCGCCCTGCTGTTGCCAATGATGGTGGTGACATCATCTATCGTGGTTTCCAGAAAGGCGTCGTGTTCTTGCAAATGCAAGGCGCCTGTGCCGGTTGCCCGTCTTCGTCCGCCACGTTGAAAAACGGTATAGAACAATTGCTGAAGCATTATGTACCCGAAGTCACAGAAGTACGTGCAGCTTAAATTTCCCTTATTCTGAAAGTAGATATCATGTCACATCCCCTGAATGATGCTGCCCTAGATCAGCTTTTTCGTGAAGCGCGTAGCTACAATGGCTATCTGGATACGCCCGTAACGCAGGAGCAGTTGGAGCAGATTTGGGACTTGATGAAATTTGGTCCGACATCGGCCAATTGTCTGCCTGCACGGATCATTTGGTGCCGTAGCGACGATGCAAAGCAAAAGCTTGCTGCCTGTTCCATGCCAGCCAATGGCGAAAAAATCCTGCAGGCGCCGGTGACCGCGATTATCGGCATGGACCTCGAATTTTACGAGAATCTGCCTGAACTATTCCCGCATACCGACGCGCGGAGCTGGTTTATCGGCAATGATGCGTTGATCGAGAAAACTGCTTTCCGCAACAGCAGCTTGCAGGGTGCCTATTTCATGCTCGCGGCGCGCGCCCTCGGGCTGGACACGGGCGCGATGTCAGGATTCGACAATGCCGCGGTGGACGAGGCGTTTTTTGCAGGCACTAAAGTGCAATCCAACTTCATTTGCACCTTAGGCTATGGCGACAAAGCGAGCATTTTCGAACGCAGCCCAAGGCCAGCTTTCGACCGCTTTAACAGCATTCTATAAGCAATCGGCCAACGAACGGTTATGCGGACATTGGTCATCGATACAGCGACGCGGGCTTGCTCGGTCGCTTTGTGCGATGACAATCATGTTATAGCTGCGGCGCATGAAATCATTGGCCGCGGCCATGCCGAACGCTTGCTTCCTCTGATCGCCGCATTGCCCGACAACGGCAAGGCGGACCAAGTGATGGTCAATGTCGGGCCCGGTAGTTTTACAGGTATTCGTGTGGGCGTCGCGGCCGCAAAAGCTTTGGGCTTGGCATGGCACATTAATGTATATGGCTATGCTTGCCTCGCTTTGGTGGCGGCGATGGGGCGTTCGACACTGTCCGAAGCCACGGCCATCGACGTTGTCATGACTGGTGGCCATGGCGAGTATTTCTTTGAGGCATTTGATGCGCAGGGACATTCGCGTGCGCCTGTCCGCTCTATCCTGCCTGATGATCTAATGAGCCTTGCCACGGCCAATATTGTGGCAGGCGATATTGACCCCGAACGCGCCGACCGGCAATGGCTGGAGCTGTTACCCAATGCGCGCCATTGGCCGCTTCTGTCTGCAATGCCTCCGCTTGCAGCGACGCCAATCTACGGCAGGGCGCCGGACGCAAAGCCCGCAACCCTGCCCCAATGATCCGGGTCGTCGAAGGGGGCGCCGGAGACATTGCGGGCATGATGACGATCATGCACGATGCTTTCGACCCTAGATTTGGGGAGGCATGGACCGCCGCACAATGCCTATCCAGCTTGGTGATGCCCGATTGCGAGTTATTGCTGGCGAAAGACAGTGATGCCATTTGTGGCTTTGCCATGAGCCGCTGGGTTCTTGATCATCAAGAATTGTTGATGATTGGGGTTGCCCGACGACTTCAGGGCCAACATTTCGGGCAGCTGTTATTGTCAGAAACAATTCACCGGGCGCGTCAGGGGGGACGGTCCAAAATCTTCCTTGAAGTTCGCGATGGTAACAAGGCGCATGGTTTTTACCAGAAACATGGATTTACATCTATTGGACGCCGAAAAAATTACTATAAAAATGCCGAAGGCATAAGTCCCGATGCAATTACTATGCTATTAGAACTATAATAGAACGTCTATGCTAGACTAATAGTTGACCATTTTTCTTTGTTAATGTACGCGAATCTACACTATCAAATTTATAGTGAATTGCTTTGGAGTTCATAAAATGTCACAAGAAAGTAACGATGTCACAGAATTGTTAATTACGTTAACTGCCGATATTGTGGCAGCACATGTTAGCAACAACAGCGTTGCCGTCTCTGACGTCTCCACCTTAATCTCTAACGTGCACGCGGCTCTGTCTGGAATTTCCGGCCCCGCAGTTGTCGCAGAAACAACTTTAGAACCAGCCGTTCCTATCCGTAATTCTGTAAAGCGTGACTTCATCGTCTGCTTGGACGACGGTAAGAAGCTGAAAATGCTCAAGCGTCACCTTATGACCCATTATGGCATGACACCGGAAGATTATCGCGCCAAGTGGGGATTGCCTGCTGATTATCCAATGGTCGCGCCCGCTTATGCGGAGCAGCGCCGCGAATTGGCCAAGGCTATTGGCCTTGGACGCGCACCGGGTTCGGGCCGCAAAAAGAAAGCAAAATAAGCTTTTCGCTTATCCGCAAGAATTTAAGGCCGGGACACCCCCGGCCTTTTTCTTTGACGAATCACAGAGCGACACTAAAAGTCTCATTCAATGGATATCAAAATTGACATTGAGGCGCTCTGCAACGAACGGGGCCTGCGCATAACCGATCAACGTCGCGTCATCGCGCGCGTCATTTCCGATGCGACCGATCACCCCGATGTTGAGGAGCTGTATCGCCGCTCTTCCGCCATTGATCCCAAAATCTCGATTGCCACCGTATATCGTACTGTGCGCTTGTTTGAAGAAGCAGGCATATTAGATCGGCATGATTTCGGCGATGGCCGAGCGCGTTATGAGGCATCGCCCGAGGCACATCATGACCATTTGATTGATGTCGAAACCGGCAAGGTCGTTGAATTTGTCGACCCTGAGCTTGAGGCATTGCAGAAAATCATTGCGGAACGGCTGGGCTATCGTTTGGTCGACCATCGTATGGAGCTTTATGGCGTCGCCATCGACCGCAAGGATTGAACGACGCAACCCGGCGGTTTTTGTCACGGGGCAGTTCTTGTTTTTGACACGGCTGCTGCTGATGGCTGTAAGCCTGTCCGCAAGCCTGTTATTGCATAATGTCTGGCGGATCATCCGCAAACCTTCGCCTTGGCCGCGCTTGTTTTTGCTCTCGATCAGCTGGACCAGCGGCATTGCAACCGCAACCACAGGGACCCGCATACGCCAAAATGTGTTCTATGCCGCAAACCACCATAGCTGGATTGATATTCCCGTAATGTCTGGCGTTACGGGCTGCACGTTCGTCGCCAATGACGGCATCGAAAGCTGGCCGCTGATTGGCTGGCTTTGCAAGATCAACAATACCATTTTCGTCAACCGCGAAAACCGCGCCAGCGTCAGCAATCAAGTCGATGATTTGCGCGCGGCGATTACTGGCGACCAGCCCGTGACCATTTTTCCCGAAGGCACGACGCATGATGGGTCGGGCCTTTTGCCGTTCAAACCGTCATTGTTTGCCGCTTTAGTGCCGCCGCCCGCTGGTATGCTCGTTCAGCCTGTTTATCTCAGTTATGGGCTTCACACGCCGCGCGTCGCCTGGGTAGGCGAGGAAAAGGTAACCGAGAATTTCTGGCGCCTTTTATCTCATCTCAAACCCATAACCGCGACCCTGCATTTTCTGGAGCCATTTGATCCGCTCCATTATCCGGACCGCAAGGCGATTTCTGCCGAAGTGCGGGCGCGTATTGGCGCTGCGATGGAGGGTGGCGGCAATGCGGCGCGCATAGTATAGGCGCGCGTTATGAGCATGGATTCCCCAAAAACCTATTCGATCAAAAATTACGGCTGTCAGATGAACGTCTATGATGGCGAGCGCATGGCTGAAATGTTTGAAAGCCAAGGCATGTCGCCTGCGGATGATAAGGCGAATGCCGACTTGGTCGTGCTCAACACCTGCCATATCCGCGAAAAGGCAGCGGAGAAGGTCTATTCCGAAATTGGCCGCCTGCGCCGTAAGGATGGAACCAGCCCCGTCATCGCCGTCGCGGGTTGCGTCGCGCAGGCAGAGGGCGGTGAAATTAGCCGCCGTGCCCCCGAGGTTGACATCGTCGTTGGCCCGCAAGCTTATCACAACCTACCCGACATATTAGCGGCAGTCGGACGCGGCGAACGTGTCGTTGATCTCGACCTGCCCGGCCTCGACAAATTTGGCAAGCTACCAGCCCGCCGCAAGCAGCCGCCATCAGCGTTTCTGACGGTACAGGAAGGTTGCGATAAATTCTGCACCTATTGCGTCGTGCCTTACACCAGAGGCGCAGAAATTTCGCGCGGCTGGGCCGATTTGATTAATGAAGCAAAGGCAATCGTCGATGCTGGCGCTCGCGAAATCACGTTGCTTGGGCAAAATGTCAACGCATGGGATGGTGAAGATGACACAGGCAAGCTTCAAGGTTTAGACGGCCTCATCCGCGCTCTCGATAAAATTCCTGAGCTTCGCCGCATCCGTTACATGACTAGCCACCCCAACGACATGACCGAGGGGTTGATTGCCGCGCATGGTGATGTTGAAAAGCTGATGCCTTTCCTCCATCTGCCCGTTCAGTCCGGTTCAGACCGTATCTTAAAGGCCATGAACCGCAGCCACAGCCGCGACAGCTATATGCGAATTCTTGACCGCGTTCGTGCTGTGCGGCCCGATATCGCCTTTTCGGGTGACTTCATCGTCGGCTTCCCCGGTGAAAGCGATGCCGATTTCGAAGACACATTAAGCCTCGTGCGCGAAGTCGGCCATGCGCAAGCTTATTCCTTCAAATATAGCCCCCGCCCGGGCACGCCTGCCGCCGACATGGCCGACCAGATACCGATGGCGGTCATGGACGAACGGCTGCAGCGGCTTCAGGCGCAGATTGTGGCGGACCAGACGGCGTTCAATGATCGCACCGTTGGACACACCACCGATGTCCTGCTGGAACGGCCTGGAAAATTTGATGGCCAGTTAATTGGTAAATCGCCTTGGCTTCAGTCGGTGCATGTGCTTGCGCCCGACCTGTCAATCGGCGATATCGTTACTGTGCAGATTACCGATTCTGGACCGCTTAGCCTGAAAGGTGAACCAACGATGAGAGCAGCCGCCTGAATGGCCAAAAAAGCCCAAGCGCAAGCCGGTGACTTATCCCGGCTGGAAATGAGCTTCGACAAACCGCATCTGATTAACGCGGTTTTTGGCGAATTTGACCGCAATCTGGTGACGATTGAGAACCGCCTCGGGGTCTATATCTCGGCCCGTGGAAACCGCGTACAGATTGAAGGTGAGGCTGGGGCCATTGGCCGCGCCCGCGATGTTCTCAACGACATTTATTCCCGCCTATCGCGCGGACAGGAAATCGACAGCGAAGCTGTGCAATCCATCATCGCCATGACCGCTGAACCCACTTTAGAAGGTATCGTCCGCAAGGACGCGACCGACGCGCCGGGTATCATGATCCGCACGCGCAAGAAAACGCTCGTGCCGCGCTCCGCCACACAGATTCCGTATATGGAGGCACTGGCCCGCGACGAGATTATCTTCGCGCTTGGGCCAGCAGGCACGGGCAAAACCTATCTAGCCGTGGCGCAGGCTGTGGCCATGCTGATTACCGGCGCGGTGCAGCGGCTTATTCTTTCGCGTCCCGCGGTTGAGGCGGGCGAGCGGCTGGGTTTTTTACCCGGCGATATGAAGGAAAAGGTCGACCCCTATCTGCGGCCTATATACGACGCCTTATATGACTGCTTGCCAGCCGAACAGGTGGAGCGGCGGATTGCCTCAGGCGAAATCGAAATCGCCCCCATCGCGTTTATGCGCGGACGTACACTGGCGGATTCGTTCATCATTTTGGATGAGGCGCAGAATACCACTGCAGCACAGATGAAGATGTTTCTTACCCGCTTCGGTATGAACAGCCGCATGGTCATTTGCGGTGACCCGCATCAGGTCGATATTCCCGGCGGCGAGCGCATGTCGGGCCTAAACGATGCGGTGCAGCGCCTCGAAGGCGTCGAAGGTATCCAGACCATCCGATTCAACAGCAGTGACGTTGTCCGTCACCCGCTCGTCGGTCGCATCGTCGACGCTTATGAGGGCGGGCATGATTGATGTCGAACTCGACATGGGCGTGGTGTGGAGCAATAGCGATTTCGGACAGAGCGAAGTTGAAAAGGCCGTAGACGCGGCTGTGCGTTTTGCGGCCATTGCTGAGCTAGCTGATCCCGTCGTTCCGATAAGCGTCAGCATCAAGCTTTCCGACAATGCAGAAGTCCATGCGCTGAACCGGGAATGGCGCGACAAGGACAAGCCAACGAATGTGCTGTCCTTTCCAATGCTCGATGACGAGGAATTGGACGCCTTGCTCAACGGCACCTATAATGCGCCTGAAATCATGCTCGGTGACATCATTTTGGCCCATGAAACCTGCGCGGCGGAGGCAAAAGAAAAAAATGTTCCTATCGCCCATCATGCGACGCACCTGGTCATCCACGGGATGCTACATTTGCTTGGCCATGACCATATCGAGGATGACGAAGCTGAATTGATGGAGGCACTTGAAGTAAAAGCGCTTGCATCTATGGGCCTTCACAATCCATATAAGGATGAAATCGATCATTAAGAGGCCAGTACGCTTCCATTATGCCTGAGGGTGACAGTTTTAGCGGTTCGAAAACCGCAACCGACGACGATAACGACGGACGAATATGGCAGCGGCTGAAGACTATGTTCTTTGGCCGCGATCACGGGCCGACTTTGCGCGAGCAGCTTGAAGAAGCAATTGCCGAGCATGAGGAAGATAGCGACGACAACGGTCAATCAGACGCCGATGGCGACTTGACCGCCGTCGAGCGCACGATGCTGCGCAATTTGCTTCACTTTAGCGAACACCGTGTTGATGACGTCATGGTGCCACGCAGCGACATTATTGCAATTGAAGAAAGTGCTGGCTTTGCCGATTGCATCGCTGCCTTTGCCGAGCATGGCCACAGTCGCCTACCTGTGTACCGCGATACGTTGGACAGCGTAATTGGCATGATCCATATCAAGGATGTGTTCGCTGTTCTGGCCTTAGATCAGGAACGTCCGCACAGCCTCGAATCCTTCATTCGCCAGCCACGTTTTGTGCCGCAAAATATGAGCGTGCTTGCACTGCTGGATGAAATGCGGCGTACACGCACGCATTTGGCTATTGTTCTGGATGAATATTCGGGAACCGAGGGCTTGGTAACTATTGAGGATTTGGTCGAAGAAATCGTCGGCGAAATCGAAGACGAGCATGACGACGAACCTGAACTGCCGTTCGTACAGATGGCCTCCGATTTGTGGGAAGCCGACGCCCGTACACAGCTGGACGATCTCGCCGAGGCGATTGACCCAAAGCTGGCGGAAGTGGATGAAGACGTTGATACACTTGGCGGGCTCGCCTTTGTCATAGCCGGCCAAGTCCCCGACATTGGCCAAATTCTTATACATGAGGCCAGCGGCTGGACTTTGGAAATATTGGAAGCCGACGAAAAACGCGTAACGCGTATACGCCTTTACGCCCCCGCGTCCGACAGAGACGAGATCAGCGAATAAGCGTCGGGAAATTTGTAGGCAGGGGCAACCCCTGTCGACACATGATCACCCAGCCAATTTAGCCGCCCTGCTCCGCCAGCTTTCCGCCAAAGTCTCCAGCGCTGCAAGCGCCCGCAAAGCTGATTTGGCGTCCGCTGCGCGATGCCCGCCGCCGATAAGAAGGTTGAAGCTTCGGGCGACGGTCCAGTCATGCCCTGCCGCGTGCACCTGTTCTATGTGGTCCCCAGGCGCCACTTCGCCTTCTTCAATCACGCGGAAATAGCCACCGCAACGGCCACTTTTTATGACTGCGCCTGACAGGCCATGCACACCGAAATGATGATCGAGCTTCCAGCAGGGTTGCCGGCCTTGCGCGACTTCAACAATTGCGCGCCCAAGGCGAAACTGGTCGCCAATACACAAATTGTCCTCCAATAGCCCGCATGCGCTGATATTCTCGCCAAATGCGCCCGCTTGGTCTAGCAGCGGATGAACAAAATTCTCCGCCGCAAAATGCGCAATCCATTTGGGATAATGTTCCGCGGGATAAAAATGCACCGCCTTGTCCGCGCCGCCATGCACCGTCGGGTCGGCAACTTGGTCCCCCGCAAAGCCATGCTTGCCTAAGAAGATCGGACGATCCACCGGTGCGCGCGCCATAGCGCTCATCGTGCCGTCGGCGTGAAATGGTTTGGGCTGCCCTATCAGCAAAACATCGATCTGACTGATTATCATATCGAGCACATATCGCACCAAATGCAGCATTCCCATTGGCATTTTGCGTTGCCGCCGATAAAAGCCGACTGATGCAGACCAGCGACCTTCGCATTGCGCTATTCAGCGGCAATTATAATTATGTCCGTGATGGCGCAAATCAGGCTTTAAATCGGCTTGTCGGCTATCTTTTGAGCCAAGGCGCATCGGTGCGGATTTATTCCCCAACGGTTGCGGAGCCTGCTTTTGTTGCGACAGGCGACTTGGTGAGCGTACCTTCAGTCTCCATACCCTTTCGTCCGGAATATCGCCTGCCTTTATCCTTGTCGGCAAAAGTCAGGCGTGATCTGGAGGCATTTGCCCCCAACGTGGTTCATATCGCCAGTCCAGACCGGGTCGCGCGTCAGGCGGTTAAATGGGCGCGCCGGCGCAACCTGCCGGTGCTGTCATCGGTGCACACACGCTTCGAAACCTATTTCCGCTATTACAACATGTCCTTCGCTGAACCCTTGGTGGAGGCGTGGCTGCGCCGATTGTATCGCAAATGCGACGCATTGGTCGCCCCATCGGAGAGCTTTGCGCAGGTGCTGCGTGAGCAACGGATGAATTATGACATCGACATCTGGTCACGCGGCGTTGACCGGGATATTTTTAACTCTGGCCGCCGGGACCTGGCATGGCGACGCGCGCAAGGCGTGACCGACGAACCTGTCGTCATTGGCTTTCTAGGCCGCTTGGTTATGGAAAAAGGCCTAGACGTCTTTTCGGACGCGATTGACCAGTTGCGCCGCCGCAATGTCCCGCATCAGGTCA
Organism: Sphingomonadales bacterium; assembly: GCA_027488785.1. GTDB lineage: Bacteria > Pseudomonadota > Alphaproteobacteria > Sphingomonadales > Sphingomonadaceae > Sphingorhabdus_B. Next base: position 14,684 of record JAIYAY010000032.1, read on the forward strand.
TGGTCATTGGCGAAGGCCCGGCACGTGGCTGGTTTGAAAGCCGCCTGCCCCATGCCCGCTTTGTGGGTTTCCAAGGAGGGGAGGATCTCGGCCGAGCTGTGGCCTGCATGGATCTGTTATTCAATCCAAGCGTTACCGAAACCTTTGGCAATGTCACGTTGGAGGCTATGGCCTGTGGCCTGCCCGTTGTTGCAGCCAAGGCCACCGGAAGCCAAAGCTTAGTAGAGGACAATGTGTCAGGCCGCCTCATCACGCCCGGCGCAATTCAAAAATTTGCCGACAGTTTGCAACTCTATTGCACCGACGCTGATTTGCGCGCGCGGCATGGCGCTACTGGCGAGAAACGGTCACTCGATTTCAGCTGGGATGCGATTAATCAGACCGTCGCAGACACCTATATCCGCCTCATCCGCCAACGTGCTGCGCGTGCGGCTGCGGAACGTTAAACTTATGCCAAGCGGGAGGGCGCGTTTCGGAAATTGTTCGATGCGCCTATGCTTATGTCGTAAAGTACAGAGGAACGGGCGTCTCCCATGAGCGACCTTTTTGGCGACACCGCACCTGTTACGGCATCTACGCCGGAAAATGCCCCGCTTGCGGACAAGCTTCGGCCCACAAAATTGGATGAAGTGATTGGTCAGGAACATCTGACCGGTCCCGATGGCGCGATTGGCCGTATGGTCGCTGCGGGTAAATTATCTTCGATGATCCTTTGGGGGCCACCAGGCACGGGCAAAACCAGCATCGCTCGATTACTGGCCGATGCAGTGGACATGCATTATAAACCGATTTCAGCGGTATTCTCCGGCGTGGCCGATCTTAAAAAAGCCTTTGCCGAGGCAGAGGCCATCGCAAGAACGGGCAAGCAGACATTGTTGTTTGTGGATGAAATCCACCGCTTCAATCGCGCGCAACAGGATGGGTTTCTGCCTTTTGTCGAAAGCGGCGTGGTCACGCTCGTCGGCGCCACAACCGAAAACCCGTCGTTTGAATTGAACGCGGCCTTGCTGTCGCGCACGCAAGTGATGGTGCTGCAGCGTTTGGATGAAGGGGCATTGGCGACGCTACTGACCCGCGCAGAAGCCGTCATGAAACGCCCTTTACCTGTCACTGACGATGCGCGGTCCGCCTTGATCTCCAGCGCTGACGGCGATGGCCGCTTTTTGCTTAATCAGGCGGAGACTTTTTTCGCCATTCACCTAGAAAACCCGCTTGACCCGCAAGCCATGGCCGCGTTGTTGCAGCGCCGGATGCCCGTTTATGACAAGGATCGGGAGGGACATTATAACCTGATATCCGCGCTGCATAAAAGCTTGCGCGGTTCCGATCCGCAGGCCGCTTTATATTGGATGGCGCGTATGTTGGTGGCGGGCGAAGAGCCCTTATATGTGCTGCGCCGCTTGGTCCGGTTCGCCAGTGAGGATATCGGCCTCGCCGACCCGCAGGCTTTGGTCCAATGCCTTGCCGCCAAGCAGGCTTATGAATTTTTGGGCAGTCCAGAGGGCGAAGTCGCGATTGTGCAGGCATGCCTCTATCTCGCGACCGCGCCGAAATCGAATGCCGCGTACAAAGCGCAAAAATCTGCATGGAAAATGGCGCAGGATACAGGATCACTGATGCCACCGGCGCACATTCTGAATGCGCCGACGAAGCTAATGAAGGACATTGGCTATGGCGCAGGCTATGCCTATGATCATGATAAAGCGGACGGGTTTTCGGGTGCGAATTATTGGCCAGATGCGGTGACGCCTACGGCACTTTATCAGCCTGTAGAACGCGGCTTTGAACGCAAGATCATAGAACGGCTGCAATATTGGGATCGGCTGCGCGCCCGTAAAGCCGGGCCAGAAACGTAATAATGCAGCGCTTTACGCGTTTCGCGTGCGTCGATTGGTCCGGCGCTAAAGGTAGCCGACACCCGGGCATCGCGCTTGCGGTCTCTGCAGCAGGTAATGAACCCCCGCGCCTGATACCCCCGCCCGAAAAAGCCTGGTCCCGCCAAGGCATCGCAGACTGGCTGTTGGCGCAGGATGATGATTTGCTCATCGGTTTCGACTTCAGCTTCGCGCCGCCCTTTATGGAACGCGGCAGTTACCTGCCGGGTGATGACGTGCCTACTTCCGCGAAGGCTTTCTGGGCCTATGTCGACCATGTCTGCGACGACGCCGATTTGGGGGCAGCGTCCTTCCTTGAGCAACATCACCGCCGCCATTTCTATTTCGGTGCAGCCGATGGCACAAAATCGGACTATCAGTTTTGGCGGCAATGCGAGTTGTTGAACAAAAATAGCAGCGGCAAGGCGTCCACGGTTTATGACGCGATTGGCGCGTCGCAGGTCGCCAAAGCCAGTTTTGCCGGCATGCGTCTCCTAAACCAACTGCGCGATGCTGTGGCCATTTGGCCCTTCGATCCGCTTCCAGAGCGCGGCAAGGTCGCAGTAGAGATTTACACCACGATCGCCGCCCGCGCGGCTGGCGTGGCAAAGGGCCGCAGCAAGATACGCGATGCGATCGGTCTTGATGTGGCGTTGCAAGCGCTTGGATCGAAGCCCCATATGCCGTTAAACCGCTACACAGACCACGCTACCGATGCTCTGATTACCGCCGCATGGCTCCGCAAAATTGCCGAAAATCCGGAATTTTGGGCACCCAATGCACTAAAATTTGAAATTGCTGCAACTGAGGGCTGGACCTTTGGCGTCATTTGACGCTATGGGACGCGCCGAGTGCCGGCTTAGCTCAGTTGGTAGAGCACCTGATTTGTAATCAGGGGGTCACGAGTTCGAACCTTGTAGCCGGCACCATTTCCATTAAAAGCACCTATTTTCAGACCTTTCGGCAGTCTTCTGTCGAGGCGCGACTATCGCGCCCTGCGGCAGCGGTCGGAACAATATTGCACATTATCCCAATCCTTTGCCCATTTCTTGCGCCAAGCGAACGGCTTTGCACAGGCCGCGCACATTTTCGACGGAAGTTCGGACTTCTTAACCATCTTAGGCATTTGCTATCCAAATCTTTATGAGCCGTGAAATGTTTCGTTACATTTTTATCGCATATGCGACTATATTTTTGCGAATGACACTAAGCAATTGCTGCGCAGCATTTGTGTCGTTAATACCGCCATATGCTTCATAGCGGCTCAGGGGGATGCTGGGGGCAATTTAAAATCTCATCCCCAATAAAAGCCGGGTAAACCGGGATCGAATGAACAACAGGAGAGTGAATATGAAAATGGGTAATCATATGCTGAAGGCAGCCATGCTGTCGACGATTAGCATCGCTTCGCTGAGCGTTGGTTCAGCTGCCTTTGCACAAGACAATACACCTCAGGCTAGCGACGCAGCTGATGAAAATGTCATCATCGTAACCGCTACGAAGCGCGAACAAACGCTGGAAGAAGTGCCTGTCGCCGTATCCGTAACATCCGCTGCATCCATTGAACGCGCCCAAGTTCGCGATCTGAGAGACTTGCAGACACTGGTTCCATCGCTGCGTGTTAGCCAGCTGCAAAGCTCGGCCAACACAAACTTCATCATTCGCGGCTTCGGTAACGGCGCGAACAACCCTGGTATTGAAGGTTCCGTCGGCGTATTCATTGACGGTGTTTACCGTTCGCGTTCCGCTGCTGCGATCAGCGACCTTCCCAATCTGCAACGCGTCGAAGTATTGCGCGGACCGCAATCAACTTTGTTCGGTAAGAACGCCTCGGCTGGCGTTATCTCGATTGTTACCGCTGCACCAAGCTATGAATTCGGCGGATCTGCTGAACTAAGCTATGGCAATCGCAACGCAATCGTAGCGAAGGCCGATGTAACTGGCCCCATCGCTGAAAATATCGCTTTCAGCCTTGCTGGCGGTGTTAACAAGGCCGACGGTTACGGCACCAACCTGACCAACGGATCAAAAACAAGTGAACGTAACCGCTGGTACAGCCGCGCACAATTGCTGATCGAGCCTTCGGAAAGCTTCAAGCTCCGCTTGATCGCTGACTATGACAAGATTAACGAAAATTGCTGCTTCGTCGGCAACGTTCTGGATGGTCCAACTGGGAATGCCATTCGCGCCATCGGCGGCAAGGTAAACTCGCGCGGCATCTTCAGCTATACCGAATATCAGAACTTTAATTCGGAAAATGACATCACCAATGGCGGCATTTCGATGCAGGCGGACTATGAAATGGGTTCGTTGAGCCTCACTTCCATCACCGCATATCGTGAGTCACGTGCCAAAACGAACGCAGACAGCGATTTCACCAGTGCAGATTTGATCGGCCAGAACCGTGGTGATGTCGACATCACCACAAAAACGCAGGAATTGCGTTTGGCGTCGGATTTTGATGGTCCATTCAACTTCTTGTTGGGTGCATATTATTTTGATGAAAGCATCAACAACAAGCAAGCGTTGACGCTGGGCCGTGATTTCCGCAATTATGCAAGCGCTCTCACCGCCGGTGCATATGTTTCACTTGAGCCCACCATTCGGGCGGCCGGTGGCGTCCCTTCGACTGCAGCTCCATTTGGTGGCCAAGGCCAAGGACGTTTTGAAGATTGGGATTATAAGAACAAAGCTTATTCAATCTTCGGTACGGCAGACTTGGAATTGACCGATGGTCTCGTTTTGACCGGCGGTTTCAACTACACCAAAGATAAGAAGAACGTGGCCAGTGACATTCGGATTACCGACGTGTTCTCAGCAATCGATCTGGTTCAAGTTGGTGCCAATGCAGGTTTACCTGCATCACTTCCAGCGGGCTTTGTTCCGCCAGGTGGTACAGCACTCTCCGCCGGACTGTTCCCACGTATCAACAGTTGCGCCACCGTAACCAATGCGCCTGCGGCATCAACGCCAAACCCAACGCGTTCGGGCACCTGTAACCCGTTCCTTGGTCTTGCGGCATTGCAATTCTTGCCGCCATTCTTGAACATCCCGAATGCGGTTGAAGATGGCAAAACCAGTGATGGCAAGCTGACCTATTCGGCACGTTTGGCATGGGAAGCGACCGACAATCTCAACCTCTATGCCAGCTATGGCACAGGGTTTAAGGCAACGTCATGGAACATGTCGATTGACTCCCGTCCATTCCGTGCCGACTTCGTTCCTGGCTCACCTGCACAAGGTGCACCATTAGCGTCGTCTGCCATTCGGACGGCTGGCCTTGCAACTGCTAACCTCACCAGCGGAACGCGTTATGCGCTTCCAGAAGAGGCGACGGTTATGGAATTCGGCATGAAAGCAAAATGGGACCGAGTTGCATTCAACCTGGCTGTTTTTGATCAAGCGATCAAAAACTTCCAAGGTAACAGCTTCATCGGTACAGGCTTCGTTCTGACCAATGCCGGTAAGCAGTCTACGCGTGGTGTCGAATTTGACAGCTCAATCAATCCGATAGATGCGTTGCAGTTACGCGCTGCGGTTACCTATCTTGACCCCAAATATGACAGCTATGTCGCTTCGGCATTTGGCGATCTTTCCGGACGGCGTCCGGCGGGTATTCCTAAATGGTCGACTACCATTGGCGCTACCTATACGGCAGAATTGAGTGGTGGTAATGCACTGATCCTGAATGCGGACTATCACATGGAGTCCAACACGCAGATCCTCGATGACCCAGCAACACGCCAGTATACGCGCGAAGTGAAGGATCTGGGTGCTTCGGCAACATTCCGTTTGGATAGCGGTCTGCAATTCTCGCTTTGGGGCCGCAACTTGACGAATGCGCAATATCTCACCGTCATCTTCCCAAGTGTTGTGCAGTCCGGTTCGCTTTCGGGCTATCCAAACCAACCGCGCACCTACGGCGCTTCGGTTAAGTACAAATTCTAATATCCTGAATTTCTCAGGAAAAAAGGAGCCGGGGCAGCCATCGCTGCTCCGGCTTTTTCTTTAGGGGCAGTATATGCTCGCGCATTATCTCGAGCGCGTTTGTCCTAATACGCTTTTGCCTCGTGAATGATGCAATGCCGCCGCCTGTTATCCTGAAATAAATTCAGGATGGCGCAGGAACTATAAGGCACGCAACAATCCAAAAAATAACGATATCGTCATCCCGAGATCGTTTCGGGATAACGCACCAACGTCGGCGAATATCTTTACCGGAAAAATGGTGCCCGAGGGCGGATTTGAACCACCGACACGCGGATTTTCAATCCGCTGCTCTACCCCTGAGCTACTCGGGCTACGCAGTGAAAACCGCGTGGGAGCGCAGCCTATAGAGAGGCGATGCGCCTCTTGGCAAGCGCAAAATCAGTCCGCGCCGTCGGAACCGATACTATCTTCATAATCGGCCGGCGGCCCGGGCACGCGATAGCCTTCATCCAACCATTTCAGCAGGTCACGATCCTTGCAACCCTGACTACAAAAAGGTTTGGATTCAGCCACTACCGGCTTACCGCAGAGCGGGCATGCATTAGCTTTGCGCGACATGGACATGCCCATAGCCCGTCACCTTTTCATCCGCAACCACGACCATATCGGCGCCGGCAAGACGGACAGCCTCTGCGCGCCAACCCGCCCATTTCGGTGAATCTAGTAAGATTGCAACTTCTGGACGCGCCGTCACGCTGCGCACGCCGAAACCGCGTGACTCGGCAACCGCGCGCAACAGCCAATAAGCCTGCGTCTCGTCCGAAAGCGCCGCTATGCGCGTGCCGAACAAATGGTCAAGGACAGACGGCCTTGGCCGTGCACGCACGACTTGCATCATGCCATAGCCGTTAATGGCGGTGCGTTCGAACGGACGCGGGTCAGCCAAGGACGCGGCATCAAAGGCTTCGGCAATCTGCGTGCGCTGTGTTTTGGACTCCATCGACACAAAATCGATCAGGACCATCGCGCCAACTTGATACAGGCGCAACAGACGCGCAATCTCGGTCGCAGCGACCATATTGATGGCAAAGGCATCGCCGATACCGTCAACGTCAAACACCAGCCCTGCCTTGGTCCGCTGAAAGCTTATGGTGACATCGCCGACACGTGATTGCCCCGCAATGGCGATGTCAAAGCCCTCGGCGATTGGCGCCTTGATGATAGATTGACCCAGAGACGCCATACGGGCGTCCCACAGCACGTCTTTGCCAATCAGGTGTTCGTATGCACCCTCCCGCAATATGACCTCTGGTGGCTTATTACGGCCGGGCTCAGCGATAGCTTCACGCGTGACTTCGAACATTATCCGCGCGCCATCTGGCACACCCATTTTGCTGCGTAGCAAAAGCTCACTGCCGTCGTCGGCCACGACATAGGCACCCGATGGCGTTTTGCGGTCAATGCGGCCCGCACCACATTCGCCCAAGGCCCATAAAGCATCGCGCTGGATATGGATTTCAACGATGTTCCCGTTTTCGACAAAAGCCGCGCGGCGCTCGCCCGGGGCATCATCGCGCCATATTTCAGTCAAGCGGATAGCCCGAAGCACGCAATAAAGCGCGCGTTTCATATAAGGGCAAACCAATCACGCCCGAATGGCTGCCCGCCATCCAATCAATCAACGCCTCTGCCCTGCCCTGAATGGCATAGCCACCGGCCTTACCCAGCCCTTCGCCGCTATCGATATAACTTTCAATTTCTTCTGCCGACAGACGTTTGAAACGCACGATGCTGTCACAAATCCGACTGCGCATCCTGCCATTTCCGTCAATCACAGCCACGGCGCTGAGGACATGGTGGCGGCGGCCGCTGAGTAGGTTCAGGAACCCGCGCTGCAAGTCGGCATCGGCAGCTGGCGGCAATATCCTGCGGCCAACGGCGACGGTGGTGTCCCCTGCGACGACTATCTCTCCGGCATCACGTGGAACCGCAACGGCCTTTTCCTCGGCCATGCGTAGCGCATAGACACGCGGAGCCTCTCCCTTGCGGGGTGTTTCGTCAATATCTGGGGACGCGATGCGTGCAGGCGCTACACCTAACCGCGCGAGAAGATCACGACGGCGCGGGCTGGATGAGGCCAATATAAGCGAGGGGTTCAGACTCAAGGTCTGCCGCCCTTATTTAAAGCGGTACGTGATCCGGCCTTTGGTCAGATCATAAGGAGTCAGTTCGCACAGCACTTCGTCACCCACGAGAACGCGGATACGGTTTTTGCGCATCTTTCCGGCAGTATGGCCCAAAACTTCATGACCATTTTCAAGCTCGACACGGAACATAGCATTGGGCAGCAATTCACGGACTGTCCCACGCATTTCGAGTAATTCTTCTTTTGCCATTCGGCCCCTTATATCTTCAAAAATCCAACGTTGCTGCGCCTGTAAACCTAATGTTTGAAAAAGGGAAGCGCTACAGTGTAATCGCCCTATTGCCGCAAAATGCGGCGCAGTTTAGACGCGCGGCCTTGAAAATCGCGTTAAACTTCCGACGTAACAAGATGTAAAATGAGTTACTCCCCATGAACATATCCCGTTTGAGTGCGATTTTGTTGGCATCAACTGCCGTTCCCGTAATGGCGATGGACGACCTCCAAAGCACAGGCAGCACCGTCGCAATCGCCAGTGACAACATTGAAGATGCTGCTCAGGACGCACCGTCGCGCGAAATCGTCGTGACGGCTGAACGGATTAGGGGATCGGTGGACACCGACGTCCCCCCAGTGGAGCAGTTGAACGAGGCCGATATTGCCTCTTTGGGCGCATCATCCTTGACCGATGTTGTCGCGGCGGTCGCACCGCAAGCCAATTCCGGGCGTGGACGCGGCGGCGGTATGCCGATCATTTTGCTGAACGGCCAGCGCGTTTCGGGTTTCCGTGAGCTGCGTGATTTACCGCCAGAAGCCATCCGTCAGGTTCAGATTTTCCCAGAAGAAGTCGCGCTAAAATATGGTTTCCGCCCCGACCAACGGGTGATCAACTTCATCTTGAAGGACAATTTTGCCTCCTTCGCTTCCGAAATCGAACGTGCCCAGCCGCAGGATGGCGGCTTTGCCCGCAATGAATTTGAAACGACGCTAACCCGCATTGGCAAAAACACGCGGTTTAATTTGGATATTGAGCTGGAGCGGTCGACCGCGCTGACCGAATCCGAACGCGACCTGATATCTTCGGGTGGTTCGTTATTGGCGCGTGGCGGCAATATCAGCGGCCTTGGCGTCAATGGCGCGATTTCACCTGCCTTAAGCGCGCTTGCCGGAAGCAATGTGACCAAGGCTGGCGTTCCATTGGGTATATCTAACCCAAGTTTGGCGCAATTTGCCAGCACGGCAAACCGCCTGAATGACGGGGATATTGGCGATGTACGGACTTTACTGCCCCGCACCGAACGGCTTGAGGTGAATGGCACATGGAGCAAGTCGCTTGGCCCGCAAACAATCTTGTCACTGAACGCGAACTACGCGCTGACGGGCAACGAATCCTTGCTAGGCTTGCCTGGCACAAGCTTTGTTCTGCCCGGCAGCAGCCGATTTTCACCCTTCGGCCAGGATGTGACGCTCAGCCGCTATTTCGACAGCCCGCGCCCGCTTGAACGGGAAAGCGAAACGCATGTGTTTCAGACGGGCAGCACGTTTAACCATGCGCTGGGCGGATGGCGTTGGACAGTTACGGGCAATTATGCACGCAACGCCAATGACACTCGCACCACGCGCAACGCAGATTTCACCGCATTACGCGCCGGCGTTTTGGCAGGGACGACAAACCCCTTTGCCGCTGACTTTGGTGCAAATTTATTGTTCCTCGCCCCTGATCTCGCCAGCAGTCTGAACCAGAATATGGACATGCGCAGCACGCTTGCGGGGACGGCGCTCAAATTACCCACGGGCGATGTGCAAATGACGTTCGCATCTGGCTTTACCCGCCAAATGCTCGACAGCGAAACCTGGCGTTCGGGCGTCACAACCGACATATCCTTGCGTCGGAACATCATGAGCCATTCGGTCAACGCGGAATTGCCGCTGACGGGCCGCGATTTCGGCCTTGGCGCCGTGATTGGCGAATGGTCGATCAATGGCAATATCGGTTATAGCGACCTGTCCGATTTCGGAAAGCTGATGGAATATGGCGCTGGCCTACGCTGGGCGCCGGCACGCAATCTGACCTTCCAAGCATCGATCACGGGCGATGAAAACGCGCCAGGCATCGGCCAATTAGGTAATCCCACTTTAGTCACACCCAATGTGGCAACCTATGATTTTACGCGCGGCGAAAGCCTGTTCATCAACGTCATTACCGGCGGCAACCCTGCCCTCATCGGAGAAAAGCGCCGCGATCTGATATTGAACGCGAACTGGAACCCCGATTTCATCAAGGATTTCGCGCTGCAATTCAACTATTTCAAAAACAACAGTCGGAATACAACGGCGGCATTCCCCTTGCTCACGCCAGAGATTGAAGCCGCCTTTGCCAGCCGCGTCGTACGCGATGTGAATGGCCGCTTGGTGAGCATCGACCAACGTCCGGTGAATTTCGACCGTGAAACGTCACAGCGTATCCGCTGGGGCTTTAACATATCGGGCAATATTGGCACGACCGCGGCCGCGCCTTGGCGTGGACCAGCCGGTGGCCCTCCTGCTGCTGCCGCAGGCGCTCCCGGCGCGCCGCGGGCCGCAGGCGGCGGCTTTGGTGGTCGCGGCTTCGGTGGCGGCTTTGGCGGTGGCGGTCCCCGTTTTGGCGCACCCGGCGGCGGCCAGCCCAGCCGTTGGAACATCGCTTTATACCATAGCTACCGTATAGAAGATGAAATCCTTATCCGTCCCGGCGTGCCTGTGCTCGATTTGCTCAATGGTTCAGCCACCAGCAGCAACGGCGGGGCATCGCGGCATGAGGTCGAGCTTTCGGGCGGTCTGTTTCACAAGGGTTATGGCTTCCGGCTACAAGGGACCTATAAGAGCGGTACCACCGCCGACGGCACTGGTCTTGCCGGTAGCAATGACCTGCGGTTTAGCGACATTGCCGCCATCAGCGCGTTCTTGTTCGTCAACTTGGACCAACAAGCCAGCGTCATAAAGGCTGTGCCATTGCTGAAAGGTAGCCGCATTTCCTTCCGGATTGATAATATCCTAAACGATATTGTCGATGTCCGCGACCAGAATGGCAATGTGCCGCTGGGCTATCAGCCCGGCTATATCGACCCGCGAGGCCGGGTATTTGAATTGAGCTTCAGAAAGCGTTTCTGACCATCCGGATCAGCGCATAAAAAACCCCGCCGGAATTGCTTCCAGCGGGGTTTCTAAGCTTAATATTCTTTATGCGTTACATGCCGCCATGGGCCAGTGCTGCCAAAAGGAGCAAGGCCACGATGTTCGTGATCTTGATCATTGGGTTCACAGCAGGTCCAGCAGTGTCCTTATATGGGTCACCCACGGTGTCGCCAGTTACGGCTGCCTTATGGGCCTCCGAACCTTTACCACCATGGTTGCCGTCTTCGATATATTTCTTGGCATTGTCCCATGCACCGCCACCCGATGTCATCGAGATAGCAACGAACAGACCGCCCACAATCACACCCAGCAGGAGCGCGCCGAGAGCAGCAAAGCCCTCCGCCTGACCTGCAACGGCCGTGATTACGAAATAGACCGCAATTGGCGTCAACACGGGCAGCAAGGACGGGATAATCATTTCCTTAATCGCTGCCTTAGTAACCAAATCGACGGTACGTGCATAATTTGGCTTGGACTTGTAGGTCATGATGCCGGGGTCGTTTGCGAACTGGTCACGCACGTCCTTCACCACTTCACCCGCGGCACGGCCCACAGCCGTCATACCCATTGCCCCGAACAAATAGGGCAAAAGTGCACCGAGCAGAAGCCCGACGATGACATATGGGTTTTCAAGACTGAAATTCACCGCAAGCTCAGGGAAATATTCCCGAAGGTCGGCGGTGTAGCTGGCGAACAGCACCAATGCGGCAAGACCTGCCGAACCAATGGCATAGCCCTTAGTCACAGCCTTTGTCGTGTTGCCTACGGCATCCAACGCATCGGTCTTTTCACGGACGGAATCGTCGAGGCCAGCCATTTCGGCAATACCACCGGCATTGTCGGTAACTGGGCCATAAGCATCGAGCGCCACGACCATACCCGCCAAAGCCAACATGGCCGTTGCGGCAAAGGCAATGCCGATAACGCCAGCCAATTGATAGGCAATGATGATACCTGCGCAGATTACAATCGTTGGCATCGCGGTGGATTCAAGGCTGATTGCCAGACCTTGAATAACGTTGGTGCCGTGACCCGTTTCCGATGCCTTCGCGATCGAACGGACCGGACGGTAATTGGTGCCGGTATAATATTCGGTGATCCAGATGATCAGGCCAGTGATGATAAGACCAAGCAACGAGCAATAGAATAATGTCAGACCGGTGAAACCGCCAACATCATTTGACATGCCGCCAAGTGCGAAGTCGATAGCAAACCAGATTGCCGGAACCGACAATATGGCCGTAACCAAAAAGCCCTTATACATCGCACCCATGATATTTTTTCCGCCACCAAGACGGACGAAATAGGTGCCAATGATTGAAGTGATGACGCAAACGCCGCCAATCAACAATGGCAAGCTCATGAGGTTCATGAACAACCCAGTGTCTGTCACGCCCTGCACCAGCAATGCGATCAACACCATCGTTGCACCAACGGTTACGACATAGGTTTCGAACAAGTCTGCGGCCATACCAGCGCAATCGCCGACATTGTCGCCAACGTTATCCGCGATAACCGCTGGGTTGCGTGGATCGTCTTCGGGAATACCCGCCTCAACCTTGCCGACAAGGTCAGCGCCGACGTCAGCAGCCTTGGTAAAGATACCGCCACCCAAGCGTGCGAAGATGGAGATCAGCGACGCGCCGAATGCCAATGCAACAAGCGCATCGATCACTGGGCGGCTGTTCGGGGCCATCATGGCAACATCCGTCAGATACCAAAAGAACACGGCAATCGCGAGCAAGGCTAGGCCAGCAACGAGCATGCCGGTAATCGCGCCTGCGCGGAACGCCATGGTCAAGCCGGCCTGAAGCCCAGTTTGTGCCGCAGCGGCCGTCCGCACGTTTGAACGCACCGAAATGTTCATCCCGATATAGCCCGCAACGCCCGAAAGCACCGCGCCAATGACGAAACCAATGGTTGGAATGACGCCCAAGAAAAACGCTACCAACACCGCAACCACGACGCCTACGATAGCGATGGTCCGATATTGACGGCCAAGATAGGCTTTTGCACCTTCTTGAATAGCCGCGGCGATTTCCTGCATTTTGTCATTGCCAGCAGGTGCACTCAGCACCTGGCGGCTGGTTACAAAACCGTACACAACGGCCAGTAACCCGCATAATATTGCGATAATTGTCAGAGACATGAAATTATCTCTCCCCTCCTGTTTTAAAAACAACAATCGATGCCACTTCTCCTCCCGAGAAGCACAAGCCCAGAGGCTATAAGGCGCGCTTATAAGCTATGGCAACCCATAAAAGCCGCCAGCGTCGCCGCCAGCGTCCTTGTTTGCATCATTGATGTTGATAACCAAGGGTGGGCGGAAGCTTAACCGGACTCCCGCCATTTTTTAATGTCAGACCGCCGCCAGAGACCACACGGCCAACAGCCGTTGCAGGCACGGATATCGCGGCTTTGGGCGATGCGGTGAACAGCAATTGATAGTCATCGCCCCAGCTTGCCGCCTGCATACGGCTTTCAAGACTGTCGGTGCGATAGCTTATATAAAGCGGCGATAAAGGCACGCAGGCCAGGTCAATTTCTATGCCAATATGACTGGCGCTCGCCAAGCGTTCGGCATCGAGTAGCAAGCCATCCGATACATCCATCATCGCGGTGACAAAAGGCGCAAGTGCCTGCCCGTCGGCCAGCCGCGCAACGGGTCGGTTAAACGCATCGGCCAAAGGCCCTACTTCGTCAAAGCCCGCGTCCATGAGCTCAAATCCAGCCAAGGCATCGCCGAGCGTTCCCGTTACATATAATATGTCGCCAATTTGCGCGCCTGATCGTGATGGCACCGGACGATGCGTTGCCATGCCCAAGGCCGTCAGCCCAAGCGCGCGCTTATCGCCGCGGTTGGCAACTGTATCTCCGCCAAGCAAAGCAACGTTGTAATGCGACAGCGCCTTTTCCAGACCATCGGCAAACGCCCTGTCCCACGCATCGTCGCCGAGCATGAAGCCCAGCAGCACACCGACGGGCGCCGCGCCCTTTGCCGCCAAATCGGACAGGTTGGACGCCAATAATTTCCACGCAACATCGGCGGGATTGGCATTCGACCGGAAATGCACGCCTTCCGCCATCATATCATGTGTGATAATCAACGCCGCATCGCTCATATCGACGACCGCAACATCGTCCAGCAAGCCACGCGCCGCAGGGTCAGTGGCAAAACCACGCAAAAGGTTGATGAAGCTGGATTCGGTGGTCATGGCGCAACGTTAACGCATTGCGAGGGCATGCAGAACCCTATTCCGGACAGCGGCGTTCAGCGGGCGCGAACGTCCTTCGCGACGGCATCCAGCAAGCCATTGACGAACTTCGCGTCCTTATTGTCAAAAAACGCGTGGGCAACGTCGAGATATTCGTCGATGACAGTCGCCGTTGGCACATCGGGCCGCGCGATTAATTCATAAGTGCCACAACGCAAAATCTGGAGCATCGTCTTGTCCAAACGATCCATCTTCCATTTCTCGCCAAGCTTGCCATCGACCAGCCCGTCGATTTCCGCACGCCGCGCATCCACGCCCGAAACCACATCATCGAAAAAATCGGGGTCGGCATCGGCATATTGCGCGTCTTCGATTTCCTGACCCAGACGGTGCGCGTGAAATTCATTCAACAGGCGGGCAATGCCGATGTCTTCCATATCCATTTGATACAGCGCCTGCACCGACGCCAGACGGGCTGCCGAACGAGATTTGGACTTTGCACTGGCGTTATTGGCACTCATAATCTTTTCCTGACACTCGCCGCATGGGCGGGTAAACCTTCGGCATCGGCGAGCGTCGCCGCCGCCGGACCAATTTTATTAATAGCATGTTGATCGAGCCCGATGAAGCTGGTCCGCTTCATGAAATCGAGCACCGATAGTCCAGACGCAAAACGCGCGCGCCGTCCGGTGGGCAATACATGATTTGGTCCAGCGACATAGTCACCAATAGCCTCGGGCGTCATACGGCCCAAAAATACCGACCCTGCGTGACGGACGAGGCCAAATAACTTTTCAGCGCGGTCATCATCGACGGCGAGCTCCAAATGCTCCGCCGCCAACCGGTTGACCAAAGGCATTGCGGCTTCCAGATCATCGACCACAATAATCGCGCCACAATCCGTCCAACTGGCCCGCGCAACCGCTTCTGTAGACAATGTCGCAATTTGCACATCCACCGCCGCTGCAACTTGGTCCGCGAATTCGGCATTGTCCGTGATCAATATCGACTGGCTCGTTGGATCATGTTCGGCCTGACTTAACAGGTCCGCTGCAATCCATGCGGGATCGTTTTGGGCGTCGGCTACCACAACAATTTCTGATGGTCCTGCCACCATGTCGATACCAACCACACCATAAAGCTGCCGCTTTGCCTCTGCCACCCAAGCATTGCCAGGGCCGGTAATGACGTCGACTGGACGGATGCGTTCGGTTCCATAAGCCAAAGCCGCAATCGCCTGCGCCCCGCCCACGCGCCAGATTTCGTCGACACCCGCTACATAAGCGGCGGCCATCACGGTCTGGTTTGTTTCGCCTTTTGGTGTTGGCGTGACCATGACAATACGCGCCACGCCCGCCACCTTAGCCGGAATAGCATTCATCAATACCGACGATGGATAGGCCGCACGACCACCCGGAACATAGACCCCCGCGGCATCGACCGCCGACCAGCGCGCGCCAAGCCGCACATTGTCGCTGTCACGATAATCCCGGTCTTCGGGCAATTGCGCGGCATGATAGGCCTCAATCCGCTGCGCCGCGAGCGTCAATGCAGCACGCAAATCAGGCTGCAGCGCGTCATAAGCCGCCTTGCACTGCGCAGCGTCAATCTGCCAACCAGCATTGTTTAGATCGAAACCGTCAAAGCGCTGCGTCATTTCCGCCAGCGTCACATCGCCATGTGCGCGCACATCTTTTATGATCTGCGCCACGGCGCTCGTCACATCGGCATCGGCCTCACGCCGGCCATTGACCAACGCATCAAATGCATCCGCAAAGCCAATGTCAGAAGAATCAAGCCGCTGCACGTGCGCCCGTCAATTCCCTGAAACGCTGCACCATAACCGGAATAGTCCCGCTCATCATCTTATACGCCGCGCGGTTAACGATCAGCCGCGCCGACACTTCGCTAATCACAGCTGTTTCAACAAGGCCATTTTCGGCCAAGGTCTTACCCGATGACACCAGATCCACAATCCGCCCCGAAAGCCCCAGCGAAGGCGCAAGCTCCATCGCGCCATTCAACTTCACGCACTCAGCCTGAATACCGCGCGCATGATAATAACGGCTGGTTGTGCCGGGATATTTGGTGGCCACGCGGATATGCCCGCCAGTTACATCATCGGGGACGCCCTGCGGCATCGCCACAGATATGCGGCAACGGCCAATGCCCAAGTCTACAGGCGCGTAAAGTTCCGAATAATCAAATTCGTCGATGACATCCGAACCGACAATACCAATATGCGCCGCGCCATGTGCGACAAAGGTCGCCACATCGAACGCGCGGACGCGAATGATGCTGATCGCCGGATCGTTGGTCGCGAACAAAAGCGCACGGCTGGCCTCGTCAAAAAAGGCCGCTTCAGGCACTATGCCCGCCGCTTGCATCAACGGCAACGCCTCGTCGAGTATCCGTCCCTTAGGGATTGCAAAGATAATTGGTTCGGTCACAATGACCGCGCTTTACGGGCCGCAGCCGGAAAGGGCAATATGGCAGAAAATATAGCATCGGATGAATTTGGGCGCGGCGTTATGGATGACGCGCGTATAGCAGAGGGCATAATGGTTCAGGCCGAGCATTGCCGCCGCAACGACGCACCCATTACCGAAAGAATCGTCAGGGCCCAGCTTAGTCTCATGCAAGGCGGTACCGCCGTCGGAAAACGCATCGCCCATTGGCCCGGACTGCCGTTGGAAGACGCGCTGCCATTGCGGCTGGCAGGCGGGCTTCACCATCTGCACCTGACGGGCGCGGATCATCGCTTAGGGCCAATTTATCGCGGCGAAGTGACGGATCAAGCCAAAGTCGACGCCATCATCGCCGCAATTACGCATGACCATGATGCGCGATTATTGACATGGCTCGATGGTCCGCCGCAAACTAATGAAGCTGGGCGCTCCGCCAACTTCATGGCCGCTTTGCTTTGGCTGTCGCCCAAAATCGGGGCGCAGTTTGAATTGAATGAACTGGGCGCCAGCGCGGGCATCAATAGCATGATGGAGCGATATCATTATGACTTAGGTGGCGTCAGCGTCGGGCCAGACGATTCCCTGATGCGCATTAAGCCCGATTGGCGCGGACCGCCGCCACCGGATTCGTCTGTAAAAATTGCCCGGATCCTTGGCTGTGATCAGGCTCCCATTGATTTATCCGATCCGGAGTCCGCATTGCGCGTAAAAAGCTATGTTTGGCCTGAAAATCTCGACCGACTGGCACGCATGGACGCCGCAATTGCCCTTGCCGCCGAGCAGCCGCCCCATGTTGTGAAAGCCGACGCGCTCGATTGGGTATTGCAGCGCCTATCAGCGCCGCAAGCCCCACATATTGTTCGCATATTCAACCATTCGATTGTGTGGCAATATATTCCCGAAGATAGTCGACAAAAAATCCGCGCGGCGATAGAAATTGCTGGTCAAAAGGCAACGCCGGAACGTCCGCTCGCCTGGGTCATGTTGGAAACCAATCGCGAGACTTTTAAGCATGAGCTATTGGTCAAATATTGGCCAGGCCCCGATAAATGGCATTTGTTGGCCGAAGCACATGCCCATGGCGCGTGGATAATGTGGCACGGCGATTAGGCCGTGACCGCATAAATATCGCCTTCGCGACCTAGGCCAAAAACCTATCCATCGCAGCGTTCACGGCATCGGGCCGTTCCCAAATCACAAAATGTCCACAATCCGCTACGGGCACGATGGTGACGTCTGGCACCAGTTTTTCGATGCCGTCGATATTGCTCGGTGGCAAAGCCAAGTCATCCATCGCCCATACCAATAAGGTCGGGATCATCAGCTGCGGAAATGCGCCAGCGGCAAAGGCCGGGATTTCGGCATCCTCGTCCATTGCTGGTACATATAAAGCCGACGCACGATACCAATTGAGCATGCCAAAACAAGTATCGCGATCGCTCCAATCGGCCAACAATGCGGCGCGTTCCTCTGGCTCCATCGCATTTGGCTTGTCCCATTTGATCGTCTTCAACAATAGACCTGTCAGGCCCTGTTCCTGCACCAAGGCGTCATTTGCCGGATCGCGAAAAGCACGAATATATTGGCTGGATTCACGCTGGTTCATGTCCGTGATCAACAAGCGCTGAAAAATATAGGGATGCGGCGCATTGGCGATAATGGCGCGCGGCACACGCCCCGCCCAAGCGGGATTAAGCGCGCCGGCTTGCCCATTTAACGCAACGCTCCACGCGATTGCACCGCCCCAATCATGGCCCGCAATGATAAATTGCGCGACATCCAACGCATCGGCCAGCGCGAAGATATCGGCGGTCAACTTATCCGCGGTATAAGCGTCGACCGCCTGCGGCTTTGACGTCCCGCGATAGCCGCGTTGATCGGGCGCGATGCAATAAAAACGGTCGGCAAAATGCGCAATCTGGTGCCGCCATGTGCGGTGCGATTCAGGAAAGCCATGCAGGAAAATAATCGCCGGATTTTTGGGATCACCCGCCGTAAACGCATCCATTTCTATGCCCGTCGATAGCGAAAGGCGGTGGGACGATAGTTCGATCATGTCATTTGCCCCTATTGCTTAATTGACCCGCTTCACGCGGATGCCCCGGCCATTCATCACCAGCATAAAGCTACCGAGTGCGCCACGCTTAATAACAAAGGGCTTGCCATCCTTTAAAAGCACAGGTGTTGCTTCCATGGTCTGCCAGATCCCTGCGTCTTTGACGGTGAATTGGTATTTGCCGGCACCTATTGATTGAACGCCCGCCAGTTGGCCCTCGACTTGTTTGAATTCTGCTTCTTGCTCATCTTCGCTTTCGCCAAAAAACGGAATTTTTGGTAAGGAAAAACCAAACAAAGACTTCTTAGTTTTGCGCACATCATCTTGATCCAGCATCACAATCTGGCGATTGTCGGTGGCATCTTCCAATGCCTTGCTTGCCGTGTCGAAGCAGGTAAGACGCGCGGCAGCGTCGGCCAAAGCCCGACAAGCGAGGATGTCGTTGTACGCCTTCGGTCGGTTCGTCTGTGTATCGGCGGCAAAGGCCGGCGAAGCGCATAAAGCAGCCAAAAGAACAGCTTGAGTCAATTTAGGCATATAGTCATCTCCGCTATCGGCCGCGTTTCTGGTGTCGTGGATTAACTAAATCTCGTCGGGTGCACTAGCTTTGATCGCAAGCGCATGGACGCGCGTTCCGGGAATATCGCCCAGCGCCTTGTTCACCATTCGCTGCCGCATTAGGCGGGAAACGCCGACAAAAGCGGCGCTTTCAATTTCAATAGTGAAGTGGGATTCGCCGGACCCGTCATCGCCGCTATGGCCGTGATGTTTGGCGCTGTCGTTGATAACGGCAAGGCGGGTTGGCGCGAAGGCTGCTTCAAGCAGCATTTCCATTTCAATTTGTGCAGGACCTTTTTTCATGACCTGCTCTTCCCATATGGCGGGTTTTTCGCCAAGGAAAATCATGGGCTCCGACCGTTCCACTGACCGATTTCACGGCCGCGTTCACGCGTCAGGACGGCAATGCGCTTATCCGCACTGCGGCGAAGCGGGGGAATTTCGTGCGCCTGACCCACAGGGACAGGCACCATCGGCGAACGGCCCGGGCGATTATCAATATCTCTGCCTTGACCATGTGCGGCAGTTTAACGCAGGCTATAACTGGTTTGCCGGCATGACCGCCGATGAAATTTCCATGGCGCAAAGCCCGGTGCAATTCTGGCCAAGCGAGACACGCGCATTTCGCGCCAATGGCAATGTCGATTCGCCACCTAAATGGGCGGACTTTAAAGACCCGCTGGATGCTATCTCCTCTCGGTTCCGGTCACGCCTGCCCAAAGAGCGCGCCGACGGCCAATTTCTATCACCGGAAGATCGCAAAGCCCTGCGGACGCTAGGGCTTGGCGAGGATGCCGACCGCCGCGCCTTGCGCAGCGCCTATTCGGCAAAGGTGCGCGCTTATCATCCGGACAAAAATGGCGGCAACCGCTCTTATGAAAAGGCTTTGCAAGACGTGATTGCTGCCTATACGCACCTTAAAACTTCGCCCGCTTTCATTTGACGAGAATAACATGACGAACATTCCAAATATCCAAGCCGACAGCCGCGACGCGACAATCCTCGCCGCCCCTGACAAAATGGTCAGCGTGCGCGAATTGTTCGGCATTGATGTGGATATGGAATGCCCCGCTTTCTCCGTTGCGGACGAGCGCGTCCCTGACACAGATGATACCTATGTCTTTGACCCCGACACTACCCTCGCGATCCTTGCTGGTTTTGCCCATAACCGCCGCGTCATGGTGCAGGGTTATCATGGCACGGGTAAATCCACGCACATCGAACAGGTTGCAGCGCGCCTGAAATGGCCCTGCATCCGCATCAACTTGGACGCGCATATCAGCCGTATCGACCTTATCGGACGCGATGCCATCGTCTTGCGCGATGGGCAGCAAGTGACCGAGTTCCGTGAAGGCCTATTGCCTTGGGCGTTGCAGACGCCAACGGCATTGGTGTTCGACGAATATGACGCGGGTCGACCGGATGTGATGTTCGTGATCCAGCGCGTTTTGGAAACCGAAGGCAAGCTGACACTGCTCGACCAAAATCGTGTCATTCGTCCGAACCCTTATTTCCGCCTGTTCGCTACCGCCAACACTGTAGGGCTTGGCGACACAAGCGGCCTATATCATGGCACACAAGCGATTAACCAAGGCCAGATGGACCGCTGGAACATTGTCGTTGGCCTGAACTATCTACCAGCGCAGGTTGAAAGCGAAATCGTTTTGGCCAAAGCCTCGGGCACTGATGCCGCCACCGTTGCCAATATGGTGAAGGTTGCTGAAATGACCCGTCAGGGTTTCATCAACGGCGACATTTCAACAGTGATGAGCCCACGCACGGTCATCACCTGGGCCCAAAACACCGCGATTTTCAAAAATGTCGGCTTTGCCTTCCGCCTGTCATTCCTCAACAAATGCGATGACGCAGAACGCGCCTTGGTCGCCGAATATTATCAACGCGTTTTTGGCCAAGATTTGCCGGAAAGCGTCGTTGGCAAAGCAAAGTAAGTACGGGCTATCTCGCCACTTCAGTTGAAGGAACGCATTATGAAACGCTTCGCATTGGCTCTCGCCCTCATACTGTCGGCATCACCCGCATTTGCCGCATTAAAACCCGGGACACGTGCAACCGATTTCACAACGCAAGCCGTGTTGGCCGGCAAAGCGGACACCTTCAACCTGAACAAGGCTCTGAAAAACGGGCCCGTGGTGCTGTATTTTTATCCCAAAGCGTTCACGTCAGGCTGCACCGTTGAAGCGCATGAATTTTCCGAAGCTGCCGATGATTTTGCCACTTATGGCGCGTCCATTGTTGGTATGTCGGCGGATAATTTGGAGACGCTAAAGCGTTTTTCTGTTGAGGCCTGCCGCAACAAATTCATGGTTGGCATTGCGACCAAGCCCATGATTAAAAATTACAAGGTCGGCCTGCCGATGATGGGCGGCACCAACCGTACGACCTATGTCATCGCACCCGATGGTAAGATATTGTTCGCTTATTCGCAGTTGGGGGTGAAAGGCCATGTTTCCGGCGCGCTGAAAGCGGTCAAGACATGGCATGCGGCGAACCCTAAGCGGAAATAATGCGTAAAACCACCCTCTTGCTTTTGCCTATATTGCTGTCCGGTTGCACCGTGGCCGTCAAATATGGCGATGTGCTGCACAGTAAGCTGGTGGAAAACCCACGGTGCAATCCATCGCAGAATGATAGCGCCGCGATTGCCGGAAAAGACCATTTCATTGTTACCAGCCGCCTGCCTGACTGCCGCGGCGACACTATCCTACTGACCAATCACAGGGCTGATCGCGTGCGCTACGCCCGCTTTGCGCCACCGCAAAAGATAAAGCCTGCTAAGGGCGATACGCAGATGGTTGTGCCACTTGCATTCCAACCCGAGGATGCATGGTGGGATGGCCTGCGCGATGCGGCGAACCTGCGTAAGGGCCGCGTGCTGATATATGTCCATGGCTATCGCGAAACTCTGCAAACTACAGCGCGCGACGCGGTGCAGATTGGCGCAATGAGCAATTTTGACGGACCAATCATCCATTATAGCTGGCCCTCACAAGGTAATTTGCTCAGCTACGCCGTAGATGAAACCAACATGTATTGGGATCAACGCAATTTTCGCAATTTTCTGACCAAATTGGCGCGGACGGAGTGGGTCAAGGAAATCGTTCTTGTCTCCCACTCGCTTGGCGCACGGCTTGTTATTCCGGCTGTTGAATATGTTGATCGCACGTCCACCAACGCAGATTCGAGCAATATTTCCAATATCATATTGGCTTCCCCCGATGTGGATCGTGAAGATTTTGAACGTGATATTGCGGAAGAAGTTCTCTCCGCGCGGCGCGTCAATAATGACCGGAGGGTGACGGTCTATGCCTCACTTAGCGACCGGGCGCTCGCGGTATCGCGCGCGGTGCATGGCTATCCGCGTTTGGGCTCGCCTTATTGTTTCAACCCATTTGAGGCGCAGGAATTAAAGGCAAAGGGCCTGCCGCAACGCTGCTTTGCGACCAAGACGAAATACCAGACCGAGCCCGCCAAAACCGGCTTCACTATTATCGATACCACCGATGTTTCCGGCGGAGGTGCAGGCCATAGCGATTATTTGCGTAGCTTTGCCGTATGCAAAGATTTTGCGGCCGTTGTGAACGGTGCACGCACGACCGAGGACCGTGTGGCGACCAAGGACGCGCATGTATTCACCCTACGCGCGCCTGTGAAACCGACAAAAGAAGACATTGCAGCTATGTGCAAGAGGTTGTCCGATTAATGTCAAATGAAAGCCCTCTTGAACAATTCAAACAGGTCCTGACCGGCACCGCGCGCGCGCTCGCGCATGAGCCGGAGGTGGAATTGGCCTTCACCGCCGACGCGCCAAGCCAAGCGGGCAAGAATTTCAAAGTTCCCATGCCGGGTCGCCTGCTGCCGCCCGACCAAGTGGCCGAGGCACGCGGTTTCGCCGACAGCTTTGCATTGAAGTTGAAACATCATGATCCAGCTCGGCATGCCGCTTTGCGCCCATCAGAAGTCATTGCGGGCGCGGCATTTGACGCGGTGGAAAATGCGCGGGTTGAGGCGCTAGGTTCGCGCAATATGGCCGGGATTGCCGCAAACCTTGGCCATGCGCTTGAACTCAAAATGCGCACTGACCCGATTGCCCGCGCGCAAGCCCCTGACGAAGTGCCGATCTCCACGGCCTTATCGCTGATCGTGCGCGAACGCCTGACCGGCGCACCCGTGCCTGCCGCCGCCGCCGCGGGCGTCGATATGCTGCGCGGTTGGATCGAAGAAAATGCCGGTAGCGACTTGGATGCGCTTGCGCTGGCGCTCGACGATCAAAGTGCCTTTGCTGCGATAACGCAATCCATGCTGGAGCATTTGAACCTCACCGAAGGTGATGTCGATCCGTCCGATGCCGACGAAGGCGGCGATGATGCGGAGGATGCACAAGACCAAGACGGCGATAGCGAAGACGACGGCGATGGCGAAGCTGGCCAAGCCGAAGCCCGCGCGGAACCGCAACAGGGCGAAGGCGAAGAGACTGAGGCCGATTATGACGGCGAAGATATGGACGACCAAGACGGCGCCGATGGCGAAATGGGTGATGACGGCATGCAGCCCGTCACCCCGCAGCGTCGCAATTGGGACCATTTGCCACAGAGCGACTATAAAATCTGGTCGACCAAATATGACGAGACAATCACCGCGACCGAACTTGCCGACGAAGAAGAACTGAACCGGCTGCGCGCGTATCTCGACCAACAATTGTCAAACCTGCAATCAGTGGTGACAAAGCTTGCCAACCGCTTGCAACGCCGCCTGATGGCGCAACAAAACCGCAGTTGGGATTTCGACCAAGAAGAAGGCATGCTCGACGCCGCGCGGCTTGCCCGTGTCGTGGTGTCTCCCGGCAGCTCTTTGTCTTACAAAATCGAACGCGAAACCGATTTCCGCGACACGGTGGTGACTTTGCTTATCGATAATTCAGGCTCGATGCGTGGGCGGCCCATCAGCATCGCCGCGATCAGCGCAGACATATTGGCGCGCACCTTGGAACGCTGCGGCGTCAAAACCGAAATATTGGGCTTCACCACCCGCGCGTGGAAAGGCGGGCAAGCGCGTGAAGACTGGCTCGCCGCCGGACGGCAGCCCATGCCCGGTCGCCTTAACGATCTGCGCCATATTCTTTACAAAAAAGCCGATGAGCCATGGCGTCATGCCAAACGCAATCTGGGCCTGATGATGCGCGAAGGGCTACTGAAGGAGAATATCGATGGCGAGGCATTGCTCTGGGCGCATAACCGCCTGATCGCCCGCGCCGAAGACCGTCGCATATTGATGGTCATCTCGGACGGCGCCCCTGTGGACGACAGCACCTTGTCGGTCAATCATGGCGGCTATCTGGAACAGCATTTGCGCAAGGTTATCGAAATGATCGAAACGCGCAGCCCTGTGCAACTGGTCGCCATCGGCATCGGCCATGACGTGACGCGTTACTATAAACGCGCAGTAACAATCATGGACGTTGAACAGCTTGGCGGCACGATGATTGAACAACTGGCCGGATTGTTTGACGAGGAATAAGCTTGCCTTTCGCACGCCGCATTATATGATTTAATCAAACGATTAAACCTGCGGGGAATTATAGATGAACGTTACTGAAGCCGTTGCCTCACGGCGCTCTGTCCGGCAATTTCTGGATACACCCGTCGACAAAGCGATCCTCGAACGCGTGCTGGCCAAGGCGCAGCGTGCGCCCTCGGGCGGCAATACGCAGCCTTGGAATGCGGTCATCCTGACCGGCGCGCCGTTGGCGGATTTGACCGCCAAGATTAAGGCGAAAGCCGCCACGGCGCCGATGGGAGATGGCCATGAATATGACATCTACCCCAAAGACTTAGAAGGCCGTTATGAAGAGCAACGGCGTGGTGTGGGCAAGGCGATGTTCGATGCGCTTGGCCTCGCGCGCGAAGACGGCGCTGGCCGCGTTGCGCAGATGATGAAGAACTGGGACAGCTTTGGCGCGCCCGTGCAACTGTTCACCTACACCCGCAAATATATGGGCCCGCCACAATGGTCGGACATGGGCATGTGGTTGCAAACGGTGATGCTGTTGCTGCGCGAAGAGGGCCTAGACAGCTGCGCACAAGAAATCTGGGCCATGTACGGCACGACGATGCGCGAACTGCTGAACATTGATGATGACCATATCTTCTTCTGCGGCATGGCGATTGGCTATCGCGACGCAGACGCCGCGGTGAACAACTTCACGGTGCCGCGCGTGGAGATTGATCAGGCGATACGCTGGGACGGATTTTAGAAAGCCTCAAACCGTCGCCCCAGCCTGTGCTGGTGCGACGGACAAGTGGCCGTGAACAAGTTTAGGGTGGCAGTTGGAGGTGACTTGACCTCTGCAACCATTTCCAGCATCGCGGCGCTATGACCGAATTGCGCCTCTTCAACAGCCTGACCCGGCAACTGGAAACCTTCACCCCTGTTCACGCGGGCGAAGCGCGGATCTATACCTGCGGGCCGACGGTGTATAATTACCCACATATCGGCAATATGCGCGCTTATGTCTTTGCCGACACGTTGGGCCGCGTTCTGTCGTACGAGGGCTATAAGCTCACCCATGTCATCAACATCACCGATGTCGGACATTTGACCGACGATGCGGATGCGGGTGAAGACAAGATGGAGAAAATGGCCGCGGAGAAAGCGCAATCGATTTGGGACATCGCGCGCCATTATACCGAAGCTTATTGGGCCGATATCAAGGCGCTAAACATTCGTCAGCCCGCGCATTGGTCCATCGCCACCGATTATGTGCCGCAGATGATCGATTATGCCAAAAGCATCGCCGACAAGCATTGTTATGAGCTGGAAAGCGGCCTGTATTTCGATACTTCCACCGTCGCCCATTATGGCGCACTGGCCCGTGCCAAAACCGAAGATGGTGAAGGCCGTATCGAAGAGGTGGAGGGCAAACGCAACGCTGCGGACTTTGCGATTTGGCGTAAGACCCCCGCCGGCGAAACGCGGCAGATGGAGTGGGATAGCCCCTGGGGCAAAGGCGCGCCGGGCTGGCATCTGGAATGCTCGGTCATGTCAGAGGCGTTGCTTGGCCTGCCATTTGACATCCACACCGGCGGCATCGACCATCGTGAGATTCACCACCCCAATGAAATCGCGCAAAACCAGGCGCGCTGCGGCAGCAACCATAGCGGCGCGCGTTTTTGGATGCACAATAATTTCCTAATTGAACGCAGCGGCAAAATGTCCAAATCATCGTGCGAATTCCTGCGCGTGCAATTGCTCATCGATAAAGGCTTCCACCCCCTCGCCTACCGCCTGATGTGCTTGCAAGCGCATTATCGGAGCGAGCTGGAGTTTAGCTGGGAGGGGCTGCAGGCGGCGTTTGTGCGGTTGAAGCGGATGGTGATGGGGGTGGCCAACCTCAAGTCCCGTCATGCTGAACTTGTTCCGGAATCCATCGTGCCTAAAGCACCGATGGTGCAAGCTGATACATGGACCCTGAAACAAGTTCAGGGTAACGTGGCTCCGATACTTTCGGCTCCACTGAAAGACTTTGTCGCGGCAGCAACGGACGACCTCAACACTGCCATCGCTATCACTGCGCTGGAAACCGTCCTTGGCCTCAAAAAAGTCGATGTTGCACAACAGCTTGCTACCATCGCAGATATGGACAAGGTCCTCGGCTTAAATCTGATGACCCTCACCCGCCAAGACCTCCGCGTCCGCCCCAAAGCCGCAACCATCACCGAAGAGGACATCGAAAACGCCCTCGCCGCCCGCAAAGAAGCTCGTGCCGCTAAGGACTTTGCCAAGTCCGACGCGATCCGCGACGACCTCATCGCCAAAGGCGTTGAAGTGATGGACGGCGACCCGCTAGGTTGGGATTGGAAGCTCGACATATGATGCTCAAAATTGCCTGGCTCATCCTTGCGGCTATCCACGCCCTGCCCGCGCTGGCGCTGTTCCGTCCGGCAATGATTGGGCAGCTTTACCGCGTCGCAAACGATAATCCCTTATTTCTCTTGCTGCATCATCGCGCTGCGCTGTTCCTCGTTATCTTCCTACTCGCTGTCTGGGCTGCGTTTGACCCTGCGAGCCGCCGTATTGCCAGCATTGGCGTCGGCGTCAGCATGATCTCCTTCTTGATCCTCTATTGGTCTGCGGGCTCTCCGCCTGCACTAAAAACCATCGCAATGACCGATCTTGTCGGCATCCCGTTTTTACTCTTTGTCACTTGGAAGGCTTTTGCCGCATGACCAAAACGAAACTCGTAATGTCGGGCCTTGTGCGTCCTCTCATCGAACCGCGCTTGCCCGACTGGATTGAACCGCATTTCTTCATGTCCAAGGAAGAAGCGCTAGAGCTGGCTCCACAGGCGGAAATTGGCTGGTTCGACATGTATGACAAGGGCGACATGGCCACGGTCATCGGTGCCGCTACCCACATGAAATGGCTGAACAGCATTTATGCCGGCGTCGACGGCATGCCGCTCGCACAGTTGAAAGCGCAAGGCTGCGTCGTCACCAATGGCGCGGGCATCAACGCCATCACCATCGCCGAATATGTTGTAATGGGCATGCTGACCGTCGCCAAAAACTATCGTGAAGTCGTGCGTGCGCAAGAGCGGCGCGAATGGTTGCTGGATTCGCCGGGCAAAATTGAGCTTTTCGGGTCCAAGGCGTTGCTGCTGGGCTATGGTGCGATCGGCAAGCTGATTGAAGAGCGACTGAAGCCCTTTGGCGTCGATGTGACGGTGGTGCGCCGCTCGGCCGGGCCAAATACGCTGACGCCTGACCAATGGCGCACGCAGTTGGGCGAATATGACTGGGTTATCCTCGCCGTGCCCGCAACGCCGGAAACCGACAATATGATTGGCGCGGATGAGCTCGCCGCGATGAAGCCAAGCGCGACGCTCATCAACATCGCACGCGGATCAGTGGTCGATCAGGATGCCTTGGTCACCGTATTGCAAGCCAAGCAAATCGCCAACGCGTTTCTGGACGTCACCACGCCGGAGCCGCTGCCCGCCGACCATGTCTTGTGGACGCTTGATAATGCCCATGTCACGATGCATTTGTCGGGCCGCGCGCAAGATAAGATGTTCGTTCGCTCCGCCACGCGCTTCTTTGAAAATCTCGAACGTTATCGCAAGGGCGAGGCACTTGCGCCAATGGTCAACCTAGATCTGGGATATTGAACATGCCAAACCCCGCAGAAATCTGGCACACAGTTGCCCTTTCCCGCGATGCAAAGGCGATTTCCGCCGTCCTGCATGATGATTGTGTTTTCGAAAGCCCGGTTGTGCACTCCCCCCAAAGGGGCAAGGCCATTACCGCCAAATATCTCGCCGCCGCAGGCCATACTTTGGGTAATGCGGAATTCAAATATGTCGGCGAATGGCACCGTGAGAATAGTGCGATTCTGGAATTTCAGACCGTTATCGACGGCATCGCGATCAATGGCATCGACATGATTACGTGCGATAATGACGGCCTGATCACCCATTTCAAAGTCATGGTCCGCCCGTTAAAAGGCATGAACATGCTGCACCAGAAAATGGGCGAAATGCTGCAGCAGATGACGGGCTGATTGGCTAGGCTGCTACTTTATTTGGCCAAAACGTAAATCCATATCGTCATCCCGAAGGTGTTTGTGCGCTGCACGCCTTCGGCCCCGGGATGACACGCGACAAAGTGTTCGCCCCCCTCATCGTCATCGCACAACAAAAAAGGCCGGAAGGTTTCCCCTCCGGCCCATTTTGTTTCAGCGTGCGCTGAGGGTTTGGACTTAGAAGTCCATACCGCCCATACCGCCCATGCCGCCCATGCCGCCTGGCATACCGCCGGCACCCGCAGGCTTGTCTTCTGGCGCGTCGGAGATAGCAGCTTCGGTGGTGATCAACAGACCAGCAACCGATGCCGCATCTTGCAATGCGGTGCGGACAACCTTGGTTGGGTCGATAACGCCCGCAACCACGAGGTTTTCATACACATCGGTTGATGCGTTGAAGCCCATGGTCTCGTCATTTTCGCGCAACAAGTTGCCCGAAACAACCGCGCCGTCATATCCGGCGTTGGCTGCGATTTGACGCAAGGGAGCGACAATCGCCTTACGGATGATGTCGACACCGCGTGTCTGGTCGTCATTGGCGCCCTTGAGGCCTTCGAGAGCCTTGGTAGCGTAAAGAAGTGCTGTACCGCCGCCGGGGACGATGCCTTCTTCAACGGCTGCGCGGGTTGCGTGCAGCGCATCGTCAACGCGGTCCTTGCGCTCTTTCACTTCAACTTCGGTCGAACCACCAACCTTGATCACGGCAACACCGCCGGCGAGCTTCGCCAAACGCTCTTGCAGCTTTTCCTTGTCGTAATCCGACGTGGTGTTTTCGATTTGCGCACGGATCGCTTCTACCCGGCCCTTGATCGCATCGGTTTCGCCAGCACCGTCGACGATGATGGTGTTGTCCTTGTCGATGGTGACGCGCTTGGCTTGGCCAAGCATACCCAAGGTGACGGTTTCAAGCTTGATGCCGAGATCTTCGCTGATCATTTCACCCTTGGTGAGGATCGCGATATCTTCCAACATCGCCTTGCGACGATCGCCAAAGCCAGGTGCCTTCACCGCAGCAATCTTCAAGCCGCCACGCAGCTTGTTGACGACCAAAGTTGCAAGCGCTTCGCCTTCAACGTCTTCAGCGATGATGAGCAATGGACGGCCCGACTGCACCACAGCTTCGAGGATTGGCAACATGGCTTGCAAGTTGCCGAGCTTCTTTTCGTGGATGAGGATATATGGGTTGTCCAACTCGACCGACATTTTCTCGGTGTTGGTGATGAAATATGGCGACAGATAGCCACGGTCGAACTGCATACCTTCGACAACTTCGAGCTCGCTTTCACGGCCCTTAGCTTCTTCGACGGTGATAACGCCTTCTTTGCCAACCTTCTCCATGGCGTCTGCAATCATCTTACCGATTTCAGCTTCACCATTGGCAGAGATTGTGCCGACCTGTGCGATTTCTGCAGAACCCGCAACAGGCTTCGAACGCTTAACAAGATCAGCAACAACCGTGTTTACGGCTGTGTCGATGCCGCGCTTCAGGTCCATTGGGTTCATGCCCGCTGCAACCGACTTCATGCCTTCGCGCACGATGGCTTGCGCCAATACTGTTGCAGTGGTCGTGCCGTCACC
Organism: Sphingomonadales bacterium; assembly: GCA_027488785.1. Taxonomy (GTDB): domain Bacteria; phylum Pseudomonadota; class Alphaproteobacteria; order Sphingomonadales; family Sphingomonadaceae; genus Sphingorhabdus_B. Next base: position 45,277 of record JAIYAY010000032.1, read on the forward strand.
AGCAGCATCATTAGCCTTGCTGGCCACTTCGCGCAGCATTTGCGCACCCATATTTTCGAACTTGTCCTTCAGTTCGATTTCCTTGGCGACGGTAACGCCGTCCTTGGTGATGCGCGGTGCGCCAAAGCTTTTGTCGATAACAACATTGCGTCCTTTTGGACCCAAAGTCACCTTCACCGCATCGGCGAGGATGTCTACGCCGCGCAGGATGCGTTCACGCGCATCGCGGCCGAATTTCACGTCTTTAGCAGCCATGATATTTTTCCTTTTGTGAGTTAATCTCTATATTCTCGTCATCCTGAACTTGTTTCAGGATAACGCGCCAACGTAGTGTGTTATCCCGAAACAAGTTCGGGATGACGATGGCTGAGTGCGCTTAGGAAACGATTCCCAAGATATCCGATTCCTTCATGATCAGCAGGTCTTCACCATCGATCTTGACTTCGGTGCCCGACCATTTGCCGAACAAAATCTTGTCACCAGCCTTAACGTCAAGCGCCGTTACCGTGCCATCGTCAGCGCGGGTGCCTGTGCCAACCGAGACGACTTCGCCTTCTTGTGGCTTTTCCTGAGCTGTATCAGGGATGATGATCCCGCCAGCGGTTTTTGCTTCGGCCTCGACCCGACGGACGAGAACGCGATCATGCAATGGACGAAATGCCATGTTGAACTATCCTTTTTTCTGTTTCGCCATCCCGCCACTTCTGCATGAAGCAGAGGACGGCAATGAATATACGTTAGCACTCATACAAGGCGAGTGCTAACGGAGCCCAGATAGGGTGTTTTTGTGACAGGTCAAGGACTCGGGGCGCGATTTTTTTACGAATGATGTACCCGAAACCCCGTTCTACGAATTCATAGCGCAACTGCAAATTACCAGTCTAACCTCTGAGGTCCAAACCGCGTCATCCTGAACTTGTTTCAGGATAACAGGCTACCGTCGTTTGTGATCCTGAAACAAGTTCAGGATGACGAAGGATGGGGAGCAGCATGACTAAGGATGGGGGCAGGATGAGGAAGAATGGGGCTTAGGATAACGAAACTTTTTTACTTCCGCGCTGGCAAGCCTGCAGCCCGAAGCGCGGCATGGGCTTCTGCGATGCTATATTGGCCGAAATGGAATATAGATGCCGCCAAAACGGCGCTGGCATGACCTTCACGGACGCCAGCGACCAGATGGTCGAGATTGCCCACCCCGCCGCTCGCGACCACCGGAATATGGACCGTATCGGCAATCGCACGGGTGAGCGCGAGATCATAGCCGTCCCGCGTGCCATCGCGGTCCATGCTCGTCACCAATAATTCGCCTGCGCCTAATGCCGCGAGCCGGACGGCATGTTCCAGCGCATCAATGCCGGTTGGATTACGTCCGCCATGGGTGAAAATTTCCCAGCGATTGCCCATCCGCCGCGCATCTACCGATGCCACCACGCACTGGCTGCCGAAACGGGCGGCGATGTCGGCGACTACCTCTGGCCGCGCCACGGCGGCACTGTTGACCGCGACCTTGTCTGCGCCCGCCAGCAATAACGCCCGCGCATCTTCCGCGCTACGCACGCCGCCGCCTACGGTCAGCGGCATGAAACACACTTCTGCGGTGCGCCGCACGACGTCAATAATGGTGCCGCGCCCTTCATGACTCGCGCCAATGTCCAAAAAGCATAGCTCATCCGCGCCCGCCGCATCATAGGCTTGGGCTTGTTCCACCGGATCGCCCGCATCGCGCAGGTCAACGAAATTGACGCCCTTGACCACGCGGCCATTGGATACGTCGAGGCAAGGGATGACGCGAACGCGAACGGTCACGCCCGTTCCGCCGCTTTAATCGCCGTCGCTAGGTCCAACCGCCCGTCATAAATCGCACGGCCCGTAATCACGCCTTCAATGCCGTCTTTGGCATGCCGCGCGAGATTGTGAATGTCTTCAATGCCCTTCACCCCGCCGCTCGCGATTACCGGAATGTTCACCCGCCGCGCCAAATCAACCGTGGCGTCGATATTACAGCCGGTCAGCATCCCGTCGCGGCCAACATCGGTGAACAGGATAGATGCGACGCCCGCATCTTCGAACCGGCGCGCCAGATCGATCACGGGCATGTCGGATTTTTCCGCCCAGCCCTCAGTCGCGACAAACCCGTCGCGCGCGTCGACAGCAACGACAATGCCATCTGTAAATTCGTGCGCCATGTCCTTGACGAACTGCGGGTCTTTCAGGGCAGCCGTACCAATCACCAGCCGCGCAACGCCCATGTCAAACCAACGCTCCACCGTCTGCGCATTGCGAATACCGCCGCCCAATTGGATATAGCCGGGGAAATTTTCGATAATCCCCTCTACCGCTTCCGCATTTTCCGGCCGTCCAGCAAAAGCGCCATCCAGATCGACCACATGCAAAAACTGCGCGCCTTGTTCGGCAAACAGCAGCGCCTGCGCCGCGGGATCGTCGGCATAAACCGTCGCGCGGTTCATATCGCCCTCGGCCAAGCGCACGACTTCGCCACCTTTCAGATCAATCGCGGGGAAGACAATCACGGCATCCACTCCAAAAAACGCTTGAGGAATTCAATGCCATAAGCCTGGCTCTTTTCCGGATGGAATTGCACACCCATCACATTGTCACGCCCAACCGCCGCAACCAATGCACCACCATGGTCTGTGGTCGCCAGAACATCGGCCGCATCTGCAGCATCGAAATGATAGCCATGCAGGAAATAAGCTTCGCCGCGCTCTATCAATGGCGCGCCATCATGGGGCAGCACATCATTCCAGCCCATATGCGGGATTTTCAGGTCCGTCGCTGGTGCAATCGCCCGCACCGTGCCGGCAATCCAACCCAGTCCGCTTGTGCTTCCATGCTCAACGCCTTCATCGGCGAGTAACTGCATACCGACGCAAATGCCCAGAAATGGCGCCGCTTCTACGCGAACACGCTGCTCCATCGCGGCCGTCATGCCGTCAATGGCAGACAAGGCCTCCATACAATGCGCAAAGGCGCCTACGCCGGGCAAAACGATACGGTCAGCTTTGGCAACAACAGCAGGATCAGCGGTCACGCGAATGTCGCCTGCGCCCGCCGCCTTCAACGCATTATGCACCGAATGCAGATTGCCAGCGCCATAATCAATCAGCGCCAGTGACACGGCCTACAACATGCCTTTAGTCGACGGAATCGCATCGGCCTTGCGCGGGTCGATCTCAACCGCTTGCCGCAAGGCGCGGGCCAAAGCCTTATAACAGCTCTCAACAATATGATGGTTGTTCGAACCATATAGATTTTCGACATGCAGCGTGATGCCCGCGCTGGTCGCGAAGCTGTGGAACCAATGTTCAATCAGCTCGGTATCCCATTCACCCAAGCGCGGCATGCCAAGCGACACTTTCCACACAAAATAGGGCCGCCCCGAAATGTCGAGCGCACAGCGCGTCAAGGTTTCGTCCATCGGCGCATAAGCCGTGCCATAACGGGTAATGCCGCGTTTATCGCCCAACGCCTGCAAAACCGCCTCGCCAATGGCGATGCCGGTATCTTCGGTGGTATGATGCTGGTCGATATGCAGATCGCCTATCGCCTTGACCTTCAAATCGATAAGAGAATGACGCGACAATTGCTCCAGCATATGGTCCAAAAAGCCAATGCCTGTGGACACGTCATACACACCATTGCCGTCGAGGTTGACCTCAACATCAATGGACGTTTCGTTCGTCTTGCGACTGATAGAGCCTGTACGCATGGCCGCCGCTATAACCGCACGCGCGCATTTGGCAAGTTTGCTTACGGTAATAAGCGTCTTGATTTCGGGGTCCTTGCAGTCCACCTAGAGCCCATGACCGAAGAGCATGTTGATAGCCTGATTCCTTATGATGATGTTGTGCAAGAGGCATTGCGCGCCGTGGTGGGCCGTGTGCTTGGCAATGTTGCGCGTGAAGGCCTGCCTGGCGATCATCATTTCTACATTACATTCAAGACGCAAGCCGCCGGCGTTTCCATTCCGCAACATCTCCATGAACGCTTCCCTGATGAGATGACCATTGTGCTCCAGCACAAATATTGGGACCTGAAGGTGGAGGCAGAGCATTTCGAAGTTGGCCTGTCGTTTAGCCAAATTCCGTCGCATCTGTTCATCCCTTATTCCGCAATCACCGCCTTTGTGGACCCTGCCGTCGACTTTGCACTGCAATTCCATGTGGACGCAGGCGAAGGCGCGCCCGAACAGCATGAAGAAGCCGGTAATGATGGCCCCTCGGTCGTCGTCGAGGATGGCTCCAACGTTGTCAGCGTGGATTTCGGAAGGAAGAAGTGACGGGGGAAACCCGCACGGAAACAGACAGTTTTGGACCCATTGAGGTCCCAGCAAGCGCTTATTGGGGGGCGCAGACGCAGCGGAGTATCGCGAATTTCCCTTTCCCGGCGCATGAACGCATGCCTATGGGGATTGTGCATGCTTTGGCATTGGTAAAACAAGCCGCGTCGCGGGTGAACCGCAAATATGGGCTGGATGCAGGACTTGCAGACGCGATTGAGGCAGCCGCCGCGGAAGTGATAGCCGGAAAGCATGACGATCAATTCCCGCTGAGCATCTGGCAAACCGGCAGCGGCACGCAATCCAATATGAACGTGAATGAGGTTATCGCCGGAATTGCCAATGCAGCATTGACCGGAAAGCGTGGCGGTAAATCGCCCGTGCATCCTAATGATCATGTGAATATGAGCCAATCGTCCAACGACAGCTTTCCTACAGCGATGCATGTGGCCATTGCCATCGCGGCACGTGATCAATTGTTACGGGCCGTTCGCGCATTGGCAGCAAC
>JAIYAY010000018.1 GCA_027488785.1 Sphingomonadales bacterium
AGCGTGCCTGCCGCCGGTACATCGGTTTTGGCTTACGGGCACCCATGGGGGATGTCCTACACGGCATCGAGGGGCATCGTGGCCGGCCTTGCATGGATGTACCCAAGCCAATTCATTCAAACTGATGCTGTCATCAACAGCGGCAACTCAGGTGGTCCTCTTATCAGTTTGAACGACGGACGGGTCGTTGGAATAAACACGGCTACATATCAGCCAGAAGAAAAGGACGAAGGGGCTACGGCTATTAGCTTAGCCGAGCCGATACCCGGTATTTGTAAGATCGTTGATCTTCTCAAAGGGGGTAAAGATGCAAGGCTTAGACTGCTCCCCATTGCCGTTGCAACGGCAGGTGATGACCTGCGGCCACGTGTGGCTAAGGTGTTTCAGTCTGGGCTGCAGTTTCAGTCAGGCGACATAATTACGGCCGTAAAAGGCGGTGGAGAGGTAGGGACGTTACCAGAACTGCTTACCAACCTACGTGGGCTAGAAAAGGAGGTTGTGATATCCGTCGAGCGCAATGGGAAGGTGGTCGACGTCAGGTCACCGCTCAACGTAGCTCCAGACCCACTCAAGGTCCGCAGCATCAACATTTCAGGGCTAATAATCGGCCGTCCGTGGATGCTCGACGACTTTGATGTAAACTCGGACAAGCATTTGATTGTTGAATGGGTTGAATCAGCCGAGGAGGCATCGCTCTCTGGCATTGCCGTTGCAGATTACATTGTTAGCATTGATGGGCGCCGGTTCAGTGAGCTTAACGCCCTTTATACCTACCTAAATGACTTGCACGAGGACGCCGTCGTCGAATTCATGGTTAAGCGGCGGGCCACTGCCGCAGAGTATTTCTACGAATACCACCAGATCAGCCTCGCTCGGACAAAGCTGGATTGGGTGACGGTCGAATAACCTTAAGACGCTACTCAAGGTGCAAGTTTACTTAGTAAGAGCTTGCATCTAGGCACTTAAAACTGGGATGGGGGGCTATTGGTGTAATCTTGGCGCCCTAAAGGACTTGATATAGTTGGTATCCCCAATACGTACCGGCAATGCCACCGATGAAACGCGAAAAGTGGAAGAATGGAAGCAGGCCTAATAAGATACCCACTGGTCCCCAAATTAGACCAGTAAACATATGAGATAGGCTGTCATTAATATCTGCACCCGCTTTCACGCGTATCGTGTTAAATATCATCACTAAGAGCGTCGTTACAACTGGCCATAGAATTATTAGCCCAATTAATTTAAGCATTACTTCCTATTTCCCATCCGCCCCCAAGCCATGCTAATAGAGCTATTAAATAATTAAAATTATGACATATTACTAAAACCATTAATCGGCCAATATATCCGTTTGTACGGGGAAAATTTATAACAATAAGTACATAATATTCCGTTTACATGAAAAAAAGATAAAATATTAACAAGACTTATATTTTATTTTCAATTATCAGGCGAGCGATCTGCGCAGGAGTTAGACCTTTTTCTAAGTTGAGTTTGTTTATAATTTCCCTTTTTTCAGTATAAATAACATCAGCTATTTCTTTTGTTATACCTAGGTCTACCAAGGCGGAAAATAACTTCCGTCTAAAATAAAAAAATCTCGCAATAAGGCCTACGCAAAACATACATATTAAAGATACGATTATTGCAACAACGCTCATTTTCGCTCCTCCTATCTTAATTCGCTTATGCCGTAGGCGATGCTAGACTGACAAAAAATATGACGCCTAAAACCGAAAACCAAGCCATTATTATTGCTTTGATGGAGTTCTGTAAAGCAGCAGGGGCGCACATTTAGACTTGTAAAATTCTATCGAGATATTGAGTTTAAGCATCGTTCCAACTTCGTGCCAATTGATTCAACCGATCACGATGCCCAAACCCACGGCCGAGCATCTCTGTTTTTAGGTCTAAACCATATGCTTCGATAGCAGCACTTAAAACGTCAGGCGCGTAAATACCCGGTACGCCCCACTCCGGCTGGGTTGGTTCTATCGTCTGGTCGTAAAGGCGAAGCGAACCATCAGGCATTTCTTCAGCATCCAAGCCGATATTTGTGAGGTATCTAACCATGTCTTCACAATAGAAAGTCACATGCGCTCCACATTCCTCCATCTCCCTGATGAAGCCAGCTTTCTGTTCCGGTGTCAGGTTCCAGCCTAAGTGCTTGTCGCCCATCATCTCGTTAACCCAGTTTGGTAGCGTCTGCCCTGCTTCACCAACATAGCAATTATCAAAGTGTTGACTGCCATCAGCTAACCGCGTGTCAAATCGATGCGTCTCAGCACCTTTAGTATTCGCGATTTCAACAAAGCCTGCCGCGGGATAAACCGTCCCCGATGTGCCAATGGCCACGAACAGGTCACATTGCTCTAGTGCCGCCTCAATCTGACGCAGATGTCGAGGCGCCTCCCCAAACAGAACTATGTCGGGACGGAGCGCGTCACGCTCGCAGGCTGGGCACTCTCTATTACCTTCCAGTCGTCCGTGCCTTGGCCCTTGCCAGCCGCACTCCATGCAGAACGCAGAATTTAGCACGCCGTGCATGTGGATTAAGTTTATTGACCCCGAGCGCTCGTGCAGATCATCCACATTTTGCGTGACCAGCAGGAATTCGCCTTTGCCTGTTTCCTGCCAAAACCGCTCAAGCTTAGCTAATGCTATGTGCGCAGGGTTGGGTTCTGCTGACGCCGCCTCCGATTTTCGTTCGTCATAGAAGGCGCAGACTGCATCTGGATTGCGCTCAAGGGCATCTGGGGTGCACACACCTTCAATACGGTGGCCATTCCAAAGACCGTCAGCCGCCGTGAATGTTGCAAGCCCGCTTTCGGCTGATATGCCTGCTCCCGTGAGAATGACGATGTTCATTATGTGAGAGTATCAATTCAATGCTAGGCCAGCAAGCAGCTCAGCGTAAAACCGTCACAAGTCTAGTGCTGCCCCCACAAATCCTGAACAGGCCTTTAATTATATAATTTGAATTTTATAATTTTAATCCACCTTGTTAAGATAACTTGCAAGATGCGAAATAGTGAAGAACCATGAAAGGGCTGGCGTGCCAGTGAAGCAGATTAAATTAGCCGCTTCGCCGCTGCCCAACGAGCTTAGTCAATACAAGCCGCTGTATAAGGGCGCGCGATACTGGGTTTTCCAGAATGATCCCTGCAACCCATTTGCAGAATGGATGTCTGAGGATTTTGAACACTATAAGGTTCTAGTTTACGATCGCGTTTTTGAAGGGTTGATTGCAGCATGCGAAATCAATGAAGAAGGTCGAATTTTTTGCGAGATAGTTATTGGTCTAGGCGATAGCTTCGAAGCGATTAATTTTCGCGATATGAGCAAAAAGCTATCTCAATTATTCCAATCATGGGGAGGCTGTTAGGCGTGCAAAGTGCCGATATGATTACCTGCCGGGATTGCGCTGAATGGGCAGTAGAACGATGGCGAGGGTGGCATCCAACATCGAAGGCCGGCGCATCAGAAGCTTTACCACAACTACCCGCAATGAATGACGGGAAATGTGAGAGGTGCGGTGGTGAGAAGCCGTTGGCGCTAAATCATATAATCTATCAGAACTACCATGGCCCATATAGCACTGGATTGCCTGATTATTTCTATCTAAAAATTTGCAGTGAGCCTCAGAGCAGGCGCCGCATTGGCAGCTTTTATCTTGAACTACCGTATGCGCAGGCTAACCTTGGCCGCATCTCGCTAGAAACCCTCATTGGTGCTCAGCTGCTATCTGAAGAATGGAAGGAAGCTCAGGCGGGGATTCAGAGAGATCGGAAAGAGCGTGCCCTTCGCCAGCAGAGGGAAATCAGCTCAGGAGATGCACGGCGGGAGAGCATCCGGATGCATCAAATGCGGTCTGGTCAAGCTAATAATCAACGATCTGAACTCATTGCGAAGTTCAAATCTATGTCTGCTTTGGAGCGCGCTACGGCAATTATAACTGAATGGCCGCTGCCGTTATATGCCTATCCCCTCTCAGAGATACCAATAACGGACGGGATATCCGAACTAAGAGTAGAGGATAAAGTTGCATTGCACGCAAAAATTGCAAGCATGCGAGGCGAGTGGTCTGGTTTGAGGAAGATCTTAGAAACATATATTTGATGGGCTTTTGTGGAATTAAAATATCGGCCTGAATTTTATATCGCGTTGTGGAGTATTGATTATGCATGCCTCTCTTCGAAAGATGGCGGAGCGAATGGCGGAGAAAGTTAATTCCGGCGAAATCGAGTGGGGAGATATCTTGCTCGGACCGCGGTTTGCAAAGGGTGAACTCACTCTCCAATTCTATGAATGTCTTGCCTCAGAGGGTGCAGATTTTTTCGAAGGGCTAGCTAACTGGAATGGCTGGGGTGAGGACCGCCTTAGGTTAATTATAGATGGAGAGGACACACCTACAACGTTCGAATTAGAAGCGTGGGCGGAAGCGTTCGAAATCGAACCAGACTGGCTATTGTCTGCGCCGCTGATAGACACGTCTGGCACTCGCGGCTGGGCCCTTTTCATACAAAATATTCCATATTGCGATGGTGGCCCGCTATTCGAAGTTCTTGAAGCATTTGCAGATGAACGAGCTGCTGGTCAGTACCTCAATGAGAACTGGCCAGAATGGAGAGCTTAATCACCCCAAGGACTATTCAAAAAATCTGAATTAAACTAAATCTGTCAAACTAGCATTAGAGCGGTTTTGTAGCTCAAGGAAGGGGCTGAAGTCATTGTGTCTCGCTGACGGCCCAGCGGCTTGCTTAAATTGATAGAGTGGTGGAGATGGGGGAACCGTGATGGGAGAGGTTGAGTTTAACAATGACTAAAATTCACAAGCCAGAAATCCCCTCCGAAGGTAACTTTACTGCACTAAAGGGAAAACAAAGGGCCATTCGCGGCATTTTTCCTGAGGGTTTGGGTCTGCGTGTCCATAGAGCGCTCAGCTGGCTAGGCCGCGCGGAGGCTGAAAACAACGATCCTGACATACGATTCATTCTGCTTTGGATCGGCTTCAACGCCGCATACGCTGCGGAGATTGAGCGTGACGGCGAAAGCGAGCGAAGCGTCTTTCAGACCTTTTTCGAAGCGGTTGTTCGGCTTGATACTGACGATAGGGTCTACCGAGCAGTCTGGCAAAGATTTCCTCAAGAAATCAGACTTCTAATTGCAAACCGTCACATCTTCTTGGCTTTTTGGAAACACCAGAACGGTGTGCCTGGATATGAAGATTGGGCTGATCGCATGTTTACAAGTCAGCGTGCAATTAATGTTGCGATCGCCGGCAAAGACACGGCGAAGATACTGTCGGTCCTTTTTGATCGACTATATGTCTTGCGGAACCAACTGATTCACGGCGGCGCGACATGGAACAGCAGTGTCAACAGGTCACAGGTAAAAGACGGGGCGGCGCTCTTGGGTGTTTTGCTGCCGATTTTTATCGACATCCTGATGGACAATCCTGGCCATGAGTGGGGCAGACCATACTATCCTGTCGTTGATTAGACAGGTTTACGCCGCGCTCAGAGGTTCATCGAGAGATGCAGCTCTGGTAGAGCGCAAAACGAATTGACTAAGCGGATCTGTTCGTCAAGTCTGAAACAACATAGGGTTTGGTTTGATGTTAGAAATTACAAAATTATATCAATATGATAACTGTTATCAGTTATATCCTGCACGGTGCGCCATTCAAACCATTGATATATAACAATATTTAAACGCAGCGATGTGCCAGTTGCGGCTTAAAGTGCGCATTTTAGCTATGCACAAATCGTGCACAAATTTCTGTGTTCATTCGCCAACTTCCTGATTAGGCTGAGAGAGTCGAAGGAATGCAGTCTATGGCTAAAGACGGTGATATTCGGATTGATCTGCGGGGTGACGGGTTGCTTCTTTCGTGAGAACTATATTAATGTCAGAGCAGCCAAACAAAATATTCGCCAAAATTCAGGAAGCCAAATGATAAACGCAGCCGCCTTAGCCCTAGTGGCCCTAAGTGCTCCAGCGATAGCGTCTCCTGATACGGTAACGCCTGAAGTGGCGACAGCGAACGTCTGGCTTGAACAATTAGATGCCAAAAGCTGGAATGAAAACTGGAAGGGCACAGGGAAATTATTCCAATCAAACTTAACGCAGGAGCAATGGGTAAAAACAGCCCAAGCCGTTCGTGAGCCCCTTGGAACAATCATCTCTCGACATATCCTTGGCGTTACAAAAACGACGACATTGCCGGGTGCCCCCGATGGCGAATACGGAGTTTTAACATACGGTACAGCGTTTACGAATAAGGCGAGTGCGGTCGAGACCGTCGTTCTCGCCCGTGACGGTGAACAATGGAAGATTGTCGGCTACTTCATCCGATAACTTTATTGAACATAGGATGGGAACGCAAAGGTCCATCCGCTAGGGCGAGGCTGCCTCGACAAATTCGACGCTCTGAATTAGAGTTATAAGCAGCGTTAGGAGTTTTGGTATGTTCCCAGTCTGGGTCTATTTGACGGTTGCCTGCGCCATAGCGTTGATTGCATTTGCGATAGGTCAAATTTTTCCGGGATTGGGCGTAGCATTCGTAGCCTTAACCTCAACGGCGTGGGTCGCCTATTCGGCGAGCCGCAATGCACGCCGCCGTTGAATTTAAACCACATCACCTGCCCGCTTTTTAACCTCGCTGTCGCCCTCGGTGTACCGCTGGATATTTAAAGCGAGGACTGCCCGGTAAGGTGCTGAACTGCCCTCCATCGTCAGAACATGTAAAGTTGATGGCTAGGTAACTTAACGGAGCGCTGGCCTCATCAATTGGTTCACTCATTCGTGTTGCTTAATGGTGATTTGTAATCTGCAGAATTAGGTATTAGCGTCAAAGCTTCTAACTACGGGCGGTAATCCAGGGAAGGGTACAAATGTCTCTAGATAGCCTTAGGTACTGCCTAATATTCCTCATGTTTACATTTTTGAACGCATGTGGCGGGACTGAAGTTAGTCCAGAACAACCTCCAATTGTTACCATTGTACAACCTCCAGTTGCTTCCAGTGGAGCGCCTAGCACTCCGCCTTTAGCCCCTTCTTTAGCCTGGCCCGAAGCAAGCGCGCAAAGCCAAGGTATGTCGGAGCAAAAGTTAGAGGAGGCAGCGGCTATGGCCCTGCGTGACGGAACTTTCGGGCAGGCCTTTTTAGTAATACGTAACGGCAAGATTGTTTTTGAGCGGTATAGAGGTATCTCTGATTTAGAATTGCAATCCGTAAGCAATTTCAATCCCCAGCTATCCCAAAGCGCAATCTTTGAAAAATACGGAACTCGAAACAGAGATAGCCTAGCTACATCTTGGTCTGTAGCCAAATCCTTCACTTCGATCCTGCTCGGCATCGCAGTTGATCAAGGCTCAATAGCCTCACCACAGGATAACGTTAGCCGATACCTCAGTGAATGGGCTTCCGACGCAAGATCAACAATCACACTTAAAGAGGTGCTTGATATGCGTTCTGGATTGGTCCCAATCTGTGCAAAATCAGGAACAAATCAGTTAGAGGAGTGCCAGACCACTCCTAGGGCTGGCGGTGATTTAGTCTACGCCGACGATCAAATGACACCTTGTATATCCCGACCTAAGGCTATTGCAGGCATGAGCTACGGTTGGTGGAACGGGGGGCGCAGCGCCTACCCTGGCCCGTCATTTCTATATTCTAATTGTGACACTATGGTCCTTTTAAAGGTACTAGTGAATAGTCGTTCGGAAGACTTCTTGAAGTGGTCTCAAGACAGCCTGTTTCACAAGATGGGTATGAAAGCCTACTGGTGGAAGGATAACTCCCGACCTCAAGGTGGCAATGTTCTGGGTTATTGCTGCATCGATGCGACACCCCGTGACTTCGCAAGACTAGGCGAACTGCTTCTTAACCGAGGGGTTGTTTCTAATCAGCAGATTGTTTCGCGAGCATATATTGACTCAATAATTCAGGCATCCACGGCACCGAACGCAGTTTACGCATCACAATTTTGGTTTCCCCTTGCTAACGGGCGCCGCTTTATTGCAGCCCAAGGTTTTGATGGCCAGACGATTGCAGTGGATATAGCCCGAAACATCATTGTTGTTAGGATGAGTTTATACCACCCGATTTTTAACGCATCAGATGAGAGGATATATAAATTCAGACCTAATGATATCAATAATTCAAATTGGATAGGCAGCCTGCCACAGGGCATGGCTGTTCCGATCGGAAGTGAACCTTATAATGATAGAAGAGTTCTGGAACTCGTGAGCCAGTCTGTGACCGCAGAATAGGCTAATAATCACTGCTCCGACACTTAGTTTGTCGCAATAGCTTCAATCTCAACTTCTTAGCTTTGCTTGTCTGTCGTCAGAACATTTGCACTAACTGCTGCGAAGATTAGCGGAGCATTGGCCAAGCCAATTTCCAATCAGGTTATTCTGGCTGATGGGAACCACAGTTCCTTCTTACATATAACTCCGCGTGTCCGATATTTAGCAAATATTTTAAAATGCTGCCGCTCCGGTTACGACCCAATTGCTGAAATTCGCCTGCGCGTATAGCTACTCGATATGCAGACAATCAGACTCGCTACGCAACAAGATGCCGCAGCTATGCCGGACATTGAGCGCTCGAGCGGTGAGGCGTTTCGCAAAATTCCCAATCTTGCATGGATTGCAGATGACAAAGTGACATCACAGGAGCGCCATGCGGCGCTCATTCGACTTGGTGCAGCATGGGTCTCGCGCGATGCCAGCAATAAGCTCACAGGTTTCCTGACAGCTGAAGTTCGGGAAGACGTACTTCATATCTGGCAGATGTCGGTGCGGTCCGACCAGCAGAGAAAAGGGATTGGGCGAAATCTAATCCAGGCAGCCGAAAATTGGGCAAGGGCTAAACAGCTAGTTGCGATGAGCCTCACCACGTTTCGCGATGTACCTTGGAATGCTCCGTTCTACGCGTCCTGTGGCTTTCAGGATGTTGATCCTCACTTTTATTCGGTGCTGCAGTCGACGCTCGAGGCTGAGCGACAGGCTGGCCTGCCAATAGAGCAGCGATGTGCTATGATACGGTTGCTTTAAACGCCACTAAAGAAAAGCAGACGTTCCGGACCCCACCCAGTTGTCGTCATTCAGAAAATGGTGACGGGCGGGTCATTCTCAACAAACGGAATAGCCCTCAGTAAGCATATGTTACAGAATGTTCATTTCTTTATCATAAAACTGACGCTGTTCTGACACTGCACTTTGGCAAATGAATGCAATGGCTCCTTGGATTATCCGAGGGTAGCTTGTGCGTTGGTCAATTGTCATACCAGTTTATAATGAGGCAGGTTTTTTGCCGCAGACGCTGACGTCGCTTATTGCCCAAACGACAGCGTTTCATTTGATTATCGTCGACAATGGCTCAACCGACGGTTGCATCGATAATGCCCGCAAGCAACTTTCTGAGTACCTGGGTAAAGTAACCTTTTTGCATGAACCTCGGCCCGGTCAAGTTTACGCCTTGCAGACGGGAATTGCAGCGGTCGATACGGAATTCACCGCGATTTGTGACGCAGACACTTTTTATCCACCGCATTATCTGGCTGCCGCTACTTCACTGTTTGACGCAAAAGGCGCGACGTATGTCGCGGCATGTGCCTATCTCCGCCGCGAAGGATTATTTAAGGGCTTGAGAAGCATGATGCACAGGCTCCTGGCTGCACGCATTTTGCCGCATCAAAACCATACCAGCGGCGCCGCGCAGACATTCCGGACATCAGCATTACAAGCCGCAGGAGGTTACGATCCTGCTTTATGGCCTTATGTTTTAAAGGATCATGAGCTGATGCACCGCGTGCTGAAACGCGGACGCCAAATATATCATGCTGATTTTTGGTGCACGACATCAGAACGCCGAGCTGACCGCCGCAATGTACGTTGGACGCTGGCGGAACGTCTGATGTACCATTTAACCCCCCGGTCACAGCAGCATGACTTTTTCTACCGGTTTTTGGCTAACAGGTTCGATGCCCGTGGGCAGCGCGATACTGTTCTTCGTGAACGCAACTGGGCTGTTATATGACAGTGGCCACTACGCCCTTTGTGCATCTCGATTTGCCAGCTTTAAAGGCCGAGCGAAAGCTATGGTCGACTTGGCTGTCGCGTATCCTGTCCGGAGCGTTTCTGATCGCCATTGTCCTTCAACTTGGCCAGATTGACGCCCAGCAGCTGCACAATGCACTGCCGCAAAACTTATGGTTTCTTCCGGTTTTGCTCGCCTTATATTTTACGCTTCCTGTTGCTGATTGGATTATTTTTCGGCGACTTTGGGCGCTGCCCGCAACAGGCTTTTTCATTCTTCTTGCCAAACGCATCGGCAATGAAGTGCTCATATCCTATTCAGGCGAGGTTTATTTTTATCTGTGGGCGCGTAAGCGTTCGGATTTAACCGCGGCGCCTTTTGGCGCCATAAAGGATGTCAACATTCTCTCTGCCTTGGCGGCTAATCTTGTCGCGTTGCTGCTATTGGCTCTGACATATCCATTTGTGTCGCAACTAAATCTTGGCGCCTATACCGATGCGTCCGTCATTTGCGCGGCCGCCATTTTATCGATGTCATTCGTGATATTGCTTTTTTCCCGCCGTGTATTCACGCTTGATCGGACGCAATTATGGTGGATTTTTGGAATCCACATTCTGCGATTATCGGCAGGTGTGCTTTTATGTGCCTTGTTATGGTTCATTATATTGCCAGGACCGCATTTTGGCTTTTGGCTGGTCCTGTCAATGATACGGCTACTGGTTGGACGTTTACCATTTTTGCCAAATAAGGAAGCCTTGTTTGCGGTCATCGCTGTATTCTTAGTCGGCCAAGACAGTGCGGTTTCAACGCTGATAACGCTTACCGCCACGACAATCTTGGCATTGCATGTCATCGTTGCAGCAATGTTGGGAGCGCTGGCGCTGCTTTTCCCAAATCGAGACATATTTCCCGAAATGGGCAAATCGTCATGAAATATATTATCGCGCTCATACTCCTTACCATGCCTGTCTCTGCGCACGCTAATGTGCCACCTAAGGCGGAACGCGGACGAAATGGTGCGGATTGCCGCGCAGCAGAAACTGGTCCTGCGGTAAATGTAAATGTTGTCGGCTTAAAGGACCGAAAAGGTAAGCTCATTCTGGAGCTTTACCCCGACAATGATGCTGATTTCCTGCAAAGCGACAAGATTTTAATTTCGGCGGGCAAGCCCTTTCGCCGGGTGCCGATGGCTCTCCCGAACACTGGCCCCGTTTCGATATGTATTCGTGCACCAGGTCCGGGACGATATGCACTCGTGCTGCTGCATGATCGTGATGACAACGGGAAATTTGGTCTATCAAGTGATGGCGTCGGTTTTGCGAACAACCCTAAGCTTGGCTTTCGTAAGCCAAAAGCAACGACAGTTTCTCTTGCGCTTGGATCGGGTGTTCGCCCCATCTCAATCATCATGAATTACCGCCAAGGTATTGGCGTTGGGCCAATCAAAAATCAAACGGCTGGAGGCCAGCCGTGAAAATAGTCGATGTCTGCGAATTTTATGCGCCAGAAGGTGGCGGCGTGCGGACATATATTCATGCAAAGCTCGCCTTTGGTGCCCGGCTTGGCCATGCCATAACCGTGATAGCGCCCGGCCCTAAAAATGAGGTTGTCGAATACGGAAACGGGTGCAGTATCATCTATGTAAAAGCGCCCCCTCTGCCCTTTGACAAGAAATACGGGATGTTCTGGGATGCGGCTCCAGTGCACGCCATACTGGATGCAGAACAACCCGATGTGCTGGAGGCATCCTCCCCATGGCGCGGTGCATGGATTGCGCGAAGCTGGCGAGGCAAGGCTCTTCGATCGATATTCATGCATCATGACCCAATGTCGGCTTGGGCCTATCGCTGGTTCGATGGCGTTGCCTCGCACGACGCCATTGATCGGCAGTTTGAGTGGTTCTGGCGTTATCTCAGGCGCATGTGTAACAGTTTTGACTACACCGTATGTGCATCACCCAGCCTTCAGCATAGGCTCGCCAGTGGCGGTATCTATGGTGCCGTCAACATCCCCATGGGCGTAGATGCGGGGGTCTTTTCGCCTGCAAGACGACATATGTCCGTTCGAAGGGACTTGTTGGCCCGTTGCAACTTACCCAATACGGCGACCTTGTTGTTAGGTATTGGTCGCCATACACCTGAAAAACGCTGGCCCTGCGTCATTGATGCGGTGGCTCGGGTAGCAGCAAAACGGCCTATGGGCTTGATATTAATCGGAAACGGCCATCAGCAGGCTTCCGTCATTGAACATGTAAATGGCAACCCGCATATCCAGTTGCTTGAACCTGTTCGCAATCGCACAGCGCTGGCGACCATAATGGCAAGCTGCGACGCTCTGGTGCACGGGTCGTCGGCAGAGACTTTTGGCCTTGTCGCATCAGAAGCGCTGGCATCTGGCTTACCTTTGGCACTCCCTAATGCGGGCGCTGTTGCAGATATTGCCCATCCAGATTTTAGCGAAACCTATACCCCAGGCAATGCGCATGACGCTGCGTTGGCGATTGAGCGCCTAATGGATCGCGATCAAGATCAACTCCGATCAGCCGCCCAGCGCGCGGCCGCCACCGCACGGACACTCGACGATCATTTTGTTGAACTGTTCCAGACATACGCAGACGCCATCTTAGAAAAACGAAAGGCAGCATAATGACCGCAATTTTGCGCATGTACCACCATGTAGCAGTCGTCCCGACACGGGGCACAAGACGACGGCTGAATCAAATCGTGCGTTACCCAAAGCCACTTTGGTACTATTTTTTGCGCTTTGCATTCCGCAACAGTCAGCAATAGTCAAAGAATGACAGTATGCGAAACGACGCTTGCCTGCGCGTTTAAGCTTCAATTCTGATCTAGCTTTGCATGTCCACGCGCATTTAGGATACTGACCAGCCAGCCGTTGTATAATCGATAACTGTCGTTATCCGATCCGACAGAGACCAGAGGTTCTAATCCTCTTGGGATCGCTATTCAAATTATTGATATATAGAAATATTTAGACGCAGTGATGTGCGGATTGCGACTTAAACAACGCGCCGAATATCTGTGTAGGCCCCGCTTGTTTGCAACGTGATGATAACGCTTCGTTCAGACCGATTGCGCCAAAACCAACCATGCGTCCCATCAAAAGCGGTTACAATTGCGCCTTTTTGGCCGACTGACGCTTTGCCCTTGCCATAGCCATGATAGAATCCGCGACGTTTAACGCTTGGATCACCGTGGGTATCGTAATTGACGGCGCCGCCCGATACGCTCCAGCTATAGGTAATGCTGACGCCTTTACGTGCGCTCAACTTGATCTCTGCGCCTTCTCCTGGGGCAAGGGTGATCTCCTTACGGTCACTTCGATTAGCTACAGCCATTGGTGGAGTTGATGCCGCTTCAACAGATGGCATATCATCGAACTGGGGTTCCGACACCAGATCAGCCGCAGCTTCTTCAGCAAGTTGCATCTTGATTTCACCCATCTCGGTTAAGCCGAGAATGCGCCCTGCTCCGGTGGGATCAATGCCGTATTCAGAAGGAAGGACAACCGTCACAAGCAGCGCGCCTGCGCCCATCAATGCGATCAGTGTCGAACGCACAAGTTGGCGCGATGTAGGTAGCTCAGATATGTCAGGTATTTGAGAATTGAACATAAAAATATCCTTACGCTAAAACAAGGCCAGTCAGTTGATATCCCACGAGCATAAACCCGGCCATCATCAACAAAACATTGGCGCCATAAGCATAGCCGGCAAAACTGTGCGTTCTTCGCCAAAACCCCATGGCAATCAAGATGACGGAAAGGGCCATCAATTGCCCGATCTCTACCCCGATGTTGAACGCAATGAGGTTGGGCAACAATCCGTCCTTAGACAGTTCGAATTCTTGGATCTTAGTGGCCAACCCAAAGCCATGGAAAAGGCCGAACACAAAAGTCGCCACTTTTGTATCAGGTTGCACACCAAACCAGCGTCGGTAAGCGCCCAAATTATCAAGCGCTTTGTAGACCACCGATAAGCCAATGATCGCATCAATCATATAAGCGTTAGCGCTAATGCCTGCGAGTACGCCGAACAGCATTGTAGCGGAGTGGCCGACCGCAAATAATGTCACATAAATTGCGATATCTTTGAGCTTGTAGAGAAAGAAAATGACGCCGCATAAAAACAGCAAATGGTCATAGCCCGTCACCATATGCTTCGCGCCCAGATACATGAACGGCAGGAATTGGACCCCGCTTACTTCCTGCACATAGCCTTGGTCGCCCTCGGCAACGCCATGGGCAAAAGCATCTGTCGCCCCGAGCATGAAGAACAGAAGAAGGGTTGCGCAAAACCAAGCCCAGGACGGCTGAAAATGTCTGCTAATTGGAATTTTCACGACACCGATTCCTACGCAAATTTGAAACAAGGACTGTGTCCCCATCAGCATCAACATTCGCCATCGTCAAAACATTTTGCAACTCGCTCCTAAGAAGGCATAGATATCGACGCGATTAGGGCTGCACAATATGTCGGGGGAAGTAGGCGTGGGTAAGATTGAACACACCGCGAATGGTCAGCCATCCGGTCACCCCAAAGGCCTGTATTATTTATCTTTCACAGAGATGTGGGAACGCTTTTCCTTTTACGGAATGTCTGCGCTGCTCACGCTTTACATGGTGAAAGAGCTACTGATGCCTGAAAATGCGGCACAGGTTATAGGGCTCGCCGCACTCCGCAATATGTTCGAATTTCGGGGGCCCATGAGCGATGTAGCTTTTTCGGCAATCATTTATGGTTGGTATGCGGGCCTTGTCTACTTCACGCCTATCGTCGGCGGTTGGGTTGCCGACCGGATATTGGGGGCAAAGCGCACCGTGATGATTGGTGTCCTCTTAATGAGTGCGGGGCATCTGGCTATGTCCTTTTATTCCACCTTTCTGGTCGCGCTCATATTGCTGATCCTTGGGTCGGGGTTTTTGAAGGGCAATATTTCTGCGCAGGTCGGCGCACTTTACCCGCAGTCAGATGAGTCCATGCGGTCACGCGGCTTTACCATTTTTTCGACCGGGATTTGCATTGGGGCAGCGAGCGGTCCGATTGTGACTGGGCTGGTTGCCGCGCTTTATGGTTGGCATGCCGGGTTCGCGGTTGCAGCGGCACTGATGCTGATTGCGTTGGTCGCCTATATGTTGGGCCAGCGCCATTTGCCCGATGATCGTCCGGTGGCACGCAAGCGGGAGAGCCGGCCGCCGTTGACACGGGCAGAAAAGAAACGCTTGGCGGTCCTCTTATTGGTGATTGCCCTCACCATTCCGGCTGAAATTGCGTATCCCATGGTGTGGAGCATCGGCATATTATGGGTCGATCAATATGTGAATTTGGCGACATCGCTGGGCGAGGTGCCATCAAGTTGGTTCGCATCAATGGATTCCATTGGCGCCATATTGGCGGCGCCCGCGCTGGTCATGTTTTGGGCATGGCAGGCAAAACGCGGCAGCGAACCCAGCAGCGTCACAAAGGTGGGTATTGGTACAGTCATCATTGCGGTTGCCGCACTTCTTTTTGCTTTTGGCAATATGGGCCTGAGCGCGCCCGATAGCGTGAACGCTGGATGGGCCATCGCTGGCTGGCTGATCATGGGGCTTGCCTGGATGTATTATTGGCCGACAACCTTAGCCATCGTCAGCAGGGCCGCCCCAGCGGGCATGGCCTCTATTTTGATGGGGGTTGCCTTTCTTTCTCCCTTTATCGGGCATGTGCTGGCGGGGTGGATCGGTAGTTATTTTGACCAAATGCATCCGTCGGTTTTTTGGGTTATGGATTCCGCCATCGCGCTTGCAGGGGGCATAATCATTCTGCTGTTCCGCAAACGTCTCCAAGCCGCATTGGAAGCTGATCTCGCTTCCAAATAGCGCCAACAGACCCAAAAGTTACGAAATACGCGCGCCTTGGCGGAGCAATTCTTTTTGCACGGCGCCGATGTCGACTTCGTTGAAATCCTTATCCGATTTGACGGCAAGCGCCGCAGCAACGCCGGCACCTTGCCCCGCAACGGCGCAACACATCATGTTGCGAACGGCGGCATGGCTGACCTTGTCGCCACCAATCACGCGGCCAGCGGTAATCAAATGCCGAACATTTTTGGGTAACATCGACCGATAAGGCAGGTGGAAATAGCGCCCT
The DNA here is from genome assembly GCA_027488785.1 of Sphingomonadales bacterium. Taxonomy (GTDB): domain Bacteria; phylum Pseudomonadota; class Alphaproteobacteria; order Sphingomonadales; family Sphingomonadaceae; genus Sphingorhabdus_B. The sequence goes on from JAIYAY010000018.1 coordinate 16,199, forward strand.
GTCGTCGGCAAAATAAGATAGCCATAGCCGTCGATAAATTCCGGAAAGATACCGATGCTATCGTCAAAGCGGCCCTGCTCCATCACATCATCTGCGGTCATGTTATAGACCGCATCAATTTTGCGCGTATCGCGAATGCCCAAAGTCATGCCGAAATTGCGCAGCTTTGCCTCCTCACAGCCAGGCATAAACGCCTGCAACGCTGCGATGGCATGCATCGCCTGCTTACGCCCTGCCATTTCCCCATGTGTCAACGCATCGGGGTCTGTGCCGTCCAGATACAAATGACACATGTTCAAATAGGTCAAATCCCCCTGATCCGACACGGTACCCCAAGTGCCGGCCATTGTCTTAACGCTGTCTGGTATCAGGCCAGCCTCCAACGCCTTTTGAAAGGGCTTGCGCAAAAAGGGCGAGAACATTTCATCCTCTTTGCCGCTGGTGATCACTTCCCACTCCCCGCCCACAGCCCAGTCGCCATAGGTTTGCGGATCCGCCTTCACCGCATCGATGAACCGTGTCTTGTTCACGCCGCTCATCGAAAACATGACCGAGACCGACATCATTTCGTCCACGGGGTGCATATGCGTTGGTGCACCCGCGCGGTGGGCAATGTCGGCGTCTCCTGTTGCGTCAATCACACGTTTGGCAAGTATCGCTTCGCGGCCTGCCTTGCTCTCCACAATCACGCCGCGGATCGTGTTGCCATCCATGATGGGGGCGACACATAATCGGTGCAGCATCGGGATGACGCCCGCTTCCTCGACAAGCGTATCGGCAACAAATTTGAAGGCTTCGGCATCCAGACTGTGGCTGATTGATTGCGGCTCGGGCATGGCGGCACCCATCGACTTGGCGCGCTCTTCAAACTCACGGCCAATGCCTTCGCTATCAATCGTGGCTGGGTGCCGATACCATGCAAAGCCCTCCACGCCGACCTGCGTGATATTGCCGCCGAAGCAACCATATCGTTCCAGCAACGTCGTCTCGACGCCCGCCCGCGCCGATGCCAAAGCTGCGGCAAGGCCACCGGGGCCGGAGCCAACGACGAGAACATCGGTTTGGCGGATCACATCAATATTGCGGGCGGGCTCAACTATCGTTTCTATCATCTTTGGGCATCATTCCAATTTGGCGCGACGTAAAATGGCGCATTCGACGGGGCGAGCATGGGCTTGCCAAGAATATGATCGGCCGCCTTTTCACCGATCATGATCGTCGGCGCATTCAGATTGCCGGTGGTGATACTCGGCATCACGCCGCTATCCACGACGCGTAACCCTTGGACACCAATCACCCGCAATTCGGGATCGACCACGGCCATCGGATCTCGCGGGCTGCCCATCTTGCATGTGCAACTGGGGTGCAGCGCGCTTTCAACATGTTCGGCAATGAAGGCATCAATCTGCGCATCGGTTACACAGTCCGCGCCCGGTTGAATTTCACGTCCGCGAAATGGCGCAAAGGCCGGCTGTTGAAAAATCTCACGCGTCAACCGCACGCACGCACGCATTTCAGTCCAATCGTCGGGATGGCTCATATAATTGAACAAGATTTTGGGCTTGTCGTGCGGGTCGGCGCTTTTCAGCGTCACTGTTCCCCGACTTTTTGAGCGCATGGGGCCGACATGGGCCTGAAAGCCATGTTCGGATGCAAGCGACGATCCATCATAATTGATCGCCATTGGAAAGAAATGATATTGGATATCCGGATATTTGATACCGGCGCGGCTGCGGATGAAGCCGCAGCTTTCAAACTGGTTGGACGCCCCCAATCCCGACCGCCCCAATAGCCATTGCGCACCGACCATAAATTTGCCGAAAAGATTGGCCTTGCCGAACAAAGTAATGGGTTGGGTGCAGGCCATTTGGAAATAAAATTCCAGATGATCTTGCAGGTTCGCGCCGACACCGGGACGGTCAGCGCGCACGTCTATCCCATGGGCTTTTAACTCCTCTGCGGGGCCAATGCCCGAAAGCTTCAGCAACTGCACGGAATTGATGGGGCCGCCCGACAGGATGACTTCGCGGGCCGCGCGCAACTGATGCATCTGCCCCGCACGTTCATACTCGACCCCAATGGCGCGCGTGCCTTCAAACAGGATGCGCGTGACAAGCGCCTTTTCTATGACTTTCAGATTGGGTCGCTTGCGGGCTTCATAGAGATAGGCCTTCGCCGCCGAACAGCGTGTGCCGTCCCGCACGGTCATGTCCATCCGGCCAAAGCCTTCTTGGGCATAGCCGTTATAATCTTCGGTCAGGCTATAGCCGGCCTGTTGCGCTGCATCGAGCCACGCCTGATGCAGCGGATTGTCGAGCGGGCCATAGCTGGTCGAGAGCGGACCATCGCCGCCCCGATAGGTATCGCCGCCCTCGGCCCGGCCTTCGGCGCGTTTAAAATAGGGCAGCACATCGGCATAGCCCCATCCGGTTGCGCCTTCTTCTTCTTTCCAGCGTTCAAAATCGAGCGCGTTGCCGCGCACATAGACAAGCCCGTTGATGGAGGATGAGCCGCCCAGCCCCTTGCCGCGCGGGCAGTTCAGGCGGCGGTTATTCAAATGCGGCTCCGGCTCGCTTTCATAGCCCCAATTCCAACGCTTGGTGTTCATGGGGTAAGCAAGCGCGGCGGGCATCTGGATCAAGACCGAACGATCACTGCCGCCATATTCCAACAATACGACCTGATGCGTGCCATCGGCGCTCAACCGGTCCGCCAGCACGCACCCCGCCGACCCTGCGCCGACGATGATATAATCTGCGGTCTCAATAGGGGGCATCGATTGGTTCCATGGCCGCGACCCCATGCTGCGCGCGCGTCAGCTTGTTGGTAAAAAAACCGCCGGACAAAAGGACGATTGCAGATTTGGTTTGTGTATCCATGCCTACGCCATAGCCGTTTGTAAGGGGCAAAGTCGAGACTGCGTTGATGGGAGTGTTGGCGGGCTTTTAGTGGTCGCCATGTACCTTAGCCGCTGTCAGCATATTAACATGAACAACGCCACTCTCTCGTCATCCTGCACTTGTTTCAGGATAACATATTACCGCTGCCTGTTATCCTGAAACAAGTTCAGGATGACGATCCATGGGGGTGAGGGAGTTAGATCAACGACAGTTTAGGGGATGACGCACCAGCCTGTGTTAAAATCAAAAATATACACGTCTTCCCATACATTAATTGTGCTGAATCCATAGCCTTGCGGAATGGATTAAACACAAATTTGTAACAACTATGGCTTGTCAATGTCAGAATTTGCTGCAATTCGGATGTAAATTCACATACCGCACAGGGGCGGTCAAGGGAGGCAGTTCACAATGTCCAAAAATTCAATGCGCGCCGGTTTGTTAATCGGCTGTTCCATTTTCGTATCCGCGCCATTGTTCGCACAATCTGCGACCCCATCCGATCAGCCCGGCCAGCCCGAAGCAGAATCCGAAACGAAAGAAGCCATCGTCGTTGTCGGCAGCCGCATTGAAGGTTCGAAAATTGCTGAAACTCTGCCGGTCTCGGTACTCAGCGAAGACCGTATCGCCGCCACAGGAAGTGTTTCCGGTGACGATCTATTCCGGTCCATCCCGCAAGCCGGTGATGTTCAGTTCCAAGAGGCCCGGACGACCGGTAACCTCAATGATGCACGCGGTGACAACGCATCGATCAACCTGCGCAGCGTTGGCACTGGCAACACTTTGGTCCTGGTAAACGGCCGACGCATGATCTTGACACCAGGTACGCAGACCGAAAATTTTGTTCCGGTGCAGACAGCAAACACCAACTCGCTTCCTGTTGGCGCGACGCGCCGGATCGAAGTTTTGCGGGACGGTGCAGCCGCCGTTTATGGCGCGGACGCGGTGGCCGGTGTGGTCAATGTCGTCACTGACGATAGATACCAAGGACTGCGCTTTGACATGCGTTATGGCTCTGCAGACGGAACGAGTGAAAGAACCGGCGCAATCAAGGCCGGTTTCAAAACCAATTCCGGCGGGCGCTTCACATTTTTTGGCAGCATGACAAAGCGGACGCCTTTATTCGCAAGCGAACGTCCATTTTCGGCAAGTGAAAACCATATGCCAAAGCTGGTCGGGACACCTTGGGAAGCCGACACTGGCTTCGACAACCGTTCCACGTCATCGCCTTGGGGTGCATTTACGGTTGTCGCCACTCCATCACCAACCATCCGTCAAGGAACGTCGACGACGTTGCCGACATTGACGACTTCGGGCGCTTTCCACATCGAGCCGATCGCAAACACCGCGGCGGGCTGTTCAAGCACGGTCTACAACGGCAACCTATGTCTGCGCAGCGGTGGTATTACCGGTGCGACAAGCCGCGTTCTGCGCTATGATGAAAATCCCGATCGCACTATCCGTGGCGGCCTTGACCGGATCAATCTTTTCAGCACCTTCCGTCAAGAAATCGGATCGGTCGAACTGTTCGGCGAACTGGGCTATTATAATGCAAAGTTGGAAGGTCAGCGCGAACAATCCGCGCCGATTTCCAGTGCAGTTATTACAATCCCGACCACCAATTTTTACAATCCCTTTGGTCCAACAACGTTCAACGGCGTTGCTAACCCCAATCGTCTGCCTAACCTTGTTGGCGTGCCAACAACTGGTCTTGCGCTGCGTATCACAAACTATCGTCCGGTGGATACCGGCCCACGTACGTTCGTCGTAACCGATGACAGCATTCGCTCGTTGATCGGCGTGCGCGGCGAATGGGGCAATTTCAAATGGGATTCTGCAGTGTCTTATTCTTGGGCGCGCACCGATGATAATACAAAAAATGCCATCAGCAACACGCTGTTTCAAGCGGCGCTCGCACGGTCAACCCCCGATGCATACAACCCATTCAACGGCGGAAATCAGCTCGATTTCTCGATTGGCGATGGTACCCCTAATAGCACGGCAACCATTCAGTCGTTCTTGGTCGATGCACACCGCATCAGCACGACATCGCTTGGCACCTTGGATTTCCGCATTTCCAACAGCGATATCTTTAGCCTTCCCGCAGGTGGTGTAGGTTTTGCTAGCGGCGTCGAAGCACGGCGCGAGACATATTCGGATAACCGGGATGCCCGCCTGGATGGCACCACAACCTACACAGACAGCGTTTCAGGCATCCGTTATGGCACCGACATCATGGGCGCCAGTCCTGCGCCTGATGTCAAGGCGCGACGTACTGTTGTATCGGCCTATGCCGAGCTCGCCGTACCTGTGATTTCCGAAGATATGGAAATCCCATTGGTGCAATCGATTGACCTGCAATTTGCGGCACGCGATGAGCATTATTCGGACTTTGGCAATGTGTTCAAGACCAAGGTTGCAGGTGCATGGACCTTGATAGACGGCATCAAATTCCGTTCAGCATGGTCGCAGAATTTCCGCGCACCCAATCTTGCGCAATTTTATAGCGCTGGAACACAGGTCGCAAATACCCGTACCGACTTTGCCGCTTGCCGCCTGAACCCGGCGACAAGCTGTAGCGGTGTTAGCACACTTGAAATTCGCTCAGGCAATCAGAACCTGACACCTGAAAATGGGGAAACCTTGTCCGCGGGTATCATTGTACAGCCTTTCAATAACCTCACTTTCACCGCGGATTTTTGGTCGCTGCGCTCCAAAGGCGTAATCGGCCTCCAAGGCGCGCAAAACCAGATTTTGTTTGATCTTCTCGAACGACTGGGCGGGCGCAGCAATCCGAATGTGGTGCGCCTGGCTCCGGTTGGTACGCAAGTCATCGGGACAATCGATTCTGTTAAGGATGATTATTTCAATCTTGGACTGCGCGAGTTGGAAGGTCTAGATTTCGGCTTCAGCTATGATGTGCGCAATACACTGCTGGGCAGTTTCAACATCGACATCAACGCGTCAAAACTGCTGACATATGAACAATCCGCATCTGAAATGCAGGCGCAATTGATCGCAGCAAACGCAGCGGGCACATTGGGAACCGGCGTGACGATTACCCAAGCCGGAAGCCAAATACAGGTTAACGGCAACCCCGAGTGGCGCCTGAGCGGAAATCTGACGTGGAAATCGGGCCCTGTGAGCGCAGGCGTCTTGGTTAATTATGTCGGCCCTGTTTTCGACACAGGAACGTTGCAGGTAAACAACCAGTTTTTCAAGTTACCCAGCGTCACCACGGTAAACACCTATGTGCAATATCGTGCGGGTAAAGATCAGGGTGCATTTTCGGGCACACGGTTCCGCGTAGGTGCGCGTAACTTGTTCGATAAGCAGCCTCCGCTGGCATCGACGAACTATGGTTTCCTCGGGTCGTTGCACGATGCCGTTGGCCGGTTCGTCTATTTCGAGCTATCGAGAGAGTTTTGATAAAGCGGTCTAACCTAAAATCCGCTTTGCATGTAGCGGCGCAGCAAATGCGCCGCTAACTTGCCCCGATGATACTGAGGCAGATTGAAGATTCACCTCAGGTGAGCATAACCGATATCGCCGGAACAGTTGCCTTCAGTCTCCGCAGCGGTCGTACTGCTGCGCGTGGCTGATTATGCGGGGTCATTCCAAAGCCGAACGCGCTGCACGATTGATGGGAGAAGTTTGATGGTCAAGATTATCGGAAAATGGTCACGCACGGGCATCCTATTATTGTCTATGGTTGCGTTTGCGGCATCCCCCGTCGTTGCGCAGAAAAAGCAACTGCTCGAATATCCCAGCATCCATTCACCCGTAGTTGGCGAACAAGGCATGGTGGTGTCGCAAAATGCAATGGCGTCAGAAGTCGGCGCGAACATATTGCGCCGCGGCGGCAATGCCGTGGATGCGGCTGTCGCCATTGGCTTTGCCTTAGCTGTCACACTCCCGCGGGCGGGAAATATCGGCGGCGATGGCTTCATGCTCGTGCATGACGCCAAGAGCGGAGAGCAAGTTTTTCTCGATTTCCGTTCGGTCGCACCAAAGGCAGCTACCCTTGCCATGTTTGTCGATAATCAAGGGCAGGAATCTCAAATCGCCAGCCGCGGCTATCTCGCGCCATCGGTCCCCGGAACCGTTGCGGGACTCCATATGGCGCATAAAAAGTTCGGCAAGCTGCGTTGGTCACAGGTCGTTGCACCCGCAATCGCGCTTGCCCGCGACGGCGTAATCCTGACCCCAGACGAAGCCTTTGTTTTTGGTTGGGGCAAAGAGCGCTTGTCGACCAGCGCGGCCGCCAAAGCCGCTTATTATAAGCCCGATGGCACTCTGTATCGCGCGGGGGAAAGATTGAAACAGCCAGACCTTGCATGGACACTCACCCAAATCGCCAAGCACGGGGCGGATGGCTTTTACAAAGGGCCGGTTGCGGAACGTTTTGTCGCCGATATGAAAGCCAATGGCGGGTTGATTACCATGGATGATTTAGCCGCCTATCGCGCGGTTGAACGCAAGCCATTGCGCGGGACATATCGCGGCCTAGATATTGTAACGGCACCACCGGCAAGTGCAGGTGGCGCGACGTTGCTCAACATGCTGAACATCGTTGAAAATTTTGACCTGAAACGGAACGGCGCTGGTTCGGCAAAGTCTCTGCACATCATGGCCGAAGCTATGAAGCTGGGATATTCTGATCGATTTGTCCTTTTAGGAGATACCGATTTCGTAACCGTACCAGTCCAAGGCTTTATTTCAAAAGCTTATGCGCGCTCACGTGCTGAACGTATCGATCCAGATAAGGCCAAGCCCGTCGCACAAATGGGCGTGGGTGACCCATTTAAATTTGAAAGCCCATCTACCACCCATTTCTCGGTGGCTGACGCGCAAGGCAATGTGGTGTCAACGACCTACACTTTGGGCGCCGATTTCGGTTCAGGTGTGATGATCGCTGGAACTGGGGTGTTGCTCAACAATCAGATGAATAACTTCTCGCACGCACAAGCTGCAAAAGCGCTACGAGAAGGCTTGCCACCACCGCCAAATGCGATGGCGCCAGGCAAACGGATGCTTTCGACGATGATGCCGACAATTGTCATGAAAAATGGGAAGCCTTGGCTCATCACCGGCACGCCCGGAGGAAGCACGATCATCAACACCGTGATGCAAGTGATCGTCAACGTCGTCGATTTCAACCTCAATGTTGAAGAGGCCACTCACCAGCCGCGTATCTACCAAGACACCAGCGATAAGTTGCGGGTTGAGCCAAATTTCAATCCCGATACGGTCAACATCCTGAAATCCATGGGCCATACCATCACCTCCGACGAAACGATGGGCAGCGCACAATCCATCATGATCGAAAACGGTCTTTTCTTGGGTGCCGCAGACCCTCGCCGGCCTGGTGCGCAAGCCATTCCGCCCGAAAGGAGCCAACCGCGCTGACGCTATGCTGCGCGCCCGCACATCAGGGCGCGTTAGGCGGCAATGAGTTGAAGCAATTTGGCGCTCTCTATGGGTTTGTGTAAGAATAGCCACCCCGGCTGGAACGCGGCTGAATCCGGCACATAGCCACTCATCAAAATGACCTTCATTGACGGTTGCACGATGCAGGCATCCCGCGCAACTTCGGTGCCATTTTGCCCCGGCATGACGACATCGGTGAGCAAGACATCATATGCATCTTGCCCTAAGGCAATCAACGCCTCCTCACCCGATGAACAGGCCGTCACGGCATAGCCCTCCGCTTCCAACATTTCGACCAACGCCTCAAGTGCGTAAGGTTCATCTTCGACCAGCAATATCCTTTGCTTGTCCAGCACAGCCGGCGCACCTGTATTCGGGGCCCCAGAGCCAGCCGCAACCAACGGCGCAACGGTGCGAGCAACGGGCAGATGAAGATAGGCCGTGCTTCCCTTACCCTCAACAGACTCCAACCAGACATCACCGCCCATTTCGACGGCAAAATTGCGCACGGAGGCAAGGCCAAGGCCCGTCCCATTCGGCTTTGACGAAAATTGCGGTTCAAAGGCACGCGATAGCAACGCATCACTCATGCCAACACCCGTGTCCGCTATTTGAATGGCGATATAGGAACCGGACTGCGTCACGTCTGCATCCGCATCGCCGTCGCCTTTGATAAGACCAAACCCGACCGAACTAGACAATGCAATTTGTCCGCCCATAGGCATGGCTTCACGCGCATTAATCAACAGATTGATAAGGGCATTCAGAAAGTCACTGTAACTGACAACAGATTTGTGGCCATCGGCATCGAGATTGAGCTTCAATGTGATATTTGACCCCACCACACTGTCCAATATTCCCATATTGTCCTGGATGACTTGATCTACCGATAAGGGTTGCCGCGTATCGGTGCGCTGAAGCGAGAGGGTCATCAGCGATTGGGTTATCTCTGATCCACGCGCGGCCATTTCCTGAATGATTTCGGCAAGCTTGCCAATTTTTTCGTCCTTGCCGAACTGACGCGACAGGCGATCCGTATTCAAACGGATTACCGACAAGAGATTGTTGAAATCATGCGCCATATATCCCGCGACCCGGCTCGTGCGTTCCAACAATTCGGCACTGCGTTGGCGTTCATGCGCAAGCTCGATGGCATTGGCTTGCGATTCTTCCAACATGGCCCGTTGCAGCACAATCAACATGGTGCTGAGGATCACCGGATCAGCATGACCAAAGTCGCTCAGATCCATCGAACTATCGGCGAACATTTCCTCAGTTATGGCAAATCGAACCGCAAGCAAGCACCCCGCTTCATGGAAAATGGCGGCGCCGTTTAAATGCAGATCACTGTCCCGCGCAATCAAGCTAACCGGTTGGACGTTCACGCCCTCCTGAAAAAACTGCGTGGTGTCATAGTTCACGATAGTGAAGGCTTCAGCGCACGGCATCCCGACACGGACATGCGGCAAGTGCCGCAATATGCCTGGTCCCATGGCTGATATATTCAACTGCTTATCAATGTGCAGGAACGCAGGTAACAGCGCGCCAATTTGCTTTTCGGAAAAGCTAAGGAGCATGGTTCAGTCTTTGTCCTGATATCGGATATCGAAAAGGATGGACTTCTCTCCCCGATGCACGACGGCGATTTCGCCGCAGGCATGAAAGCGATCCATTAACCCTTGCAGCAATCCCTTCACAAAGGGCTCCATACCCACACGGTCGGAACGATATTCGACGACAAGATGGCCGGGCGCGCTTTCCAGCGTGGTAAAGGCAGGTAGCCGGGCGCCTGGCATAGCAGCCCCCACAGCAAGGTGCAGACGATCAAGATTGGCAATGAAACTTGCCAGATTTTGGCCCGTAAATTTCATAATCGAGGACAAGGATCCTTGTCCGGCAAAGCGCACCCAATACTGGCCGAATGCCTCCAGAGTTTGGTCTACCGAGAGGTTTAACCTGGCCGCCGCTTCTGCAACAATTTCCAGCGTAAGCGCATCGTCATAGACCATGCCAGTCAACAACTCAGTGGGGCCTATTTCTAATTTTTGTTCAAGCGCAAGCCAAGCCTCCTCGCCCAACTCCTCATGCACCATCTGCCGCATGGCGCGATGGATCATGCCGTACATGCAAATGTCCCGTTAGGCGTCTTCAACTGGCGTGCCATCTGCATTGCGCTTCTTCAAATCCTGCAAAAGCTCGGTAGCTCGGACCACCTGTTCCTCTATACGTATCAGCTTCGCGATCAGATATTCTGCATCGTCGGTCGAATAGCCAGCCATGCGCGCACGGATATTCCCACATGAAAGCCGGATGATGTTCAAGGGCTGCATAATGTCATGCAACGCCTTAGCATCAAGCTCCTGCAGTCCGCTCATGAAAATATCCTAACGCCCATTCACCCAAGCAGCAAAGGGGCAAGCTTTGCGCGTTGCCATGCCGCATCACCAAATTGCGACGCATGAAATATCGCGGCACGGCGGTGGAGGCCGGCATCGCAATCATGGGTAAAGCCAAAGCCGCCATGAAATTGGATCGCCCGATCGGCGGCGAAGCTATAGGTTGCGTCTGCCGCGGCCTTTGCCATGCGCACGGCGATTTCGCCAACGCCTTGGTCACTGAAACTGTTGGCTGCGCTATATAAATGCGACCGCGCTTTTTCATATTCGACATAAGCGTCAACCGTGGGATGCTTCAGCGCCTGATATTCACCGATAAGCTTTCCAAACTGCTTACGCGTTTGCAGATAGCTGACGGTATAATCGATCACGCTTTGTGACCCACCGCACATTTCCGCGCTTTGGAGGAGATTGGCAACCTGTTCGATATGCGCCAAGGTGGATGTCGCACGGTCGATCTCTAACAATGCCGCGCGCGATACGGCCAAACCATCCAGCGACAATGCAAAACTGCGTTTGGTTTCGTCGATAATCGCTTCGCGGCGCAAACGTCCTTTGACGTCTTCGGCAGTCAGCAGAACCAAGGCTGGCTTGCCATCCAACTGCACCGACGCAATGACAATATCGGCGCTCTCGGCCCATAAGACAAATAGCTTTTCACCAGACAGATGCACCGCGTCACCCTCTAGCTTTGCCGTCGCGGTGATATTCTGCAGGTCCCAGTCGCCATGCGCTTCGGACAAAGCCAGCGTGCCAATTGCCCCCTCGGCAAGCTTGGGCAACCAAGCGGACGTTTGCTGCGCGCTGCCCCCCATAATCAGTGCCTGCGCCGCCAAGGTCGATGATGCCAAGGGCGATGCCATCAGGTGCCGGCCCATTTGTTCCACTACCGGCACAACCTCCGCGAGGGTCAGGCCGACGCCTCCATGGGCCTCCGGTATCGATATTGCGGTCCAACCTAAGGCCGCCATTTCGGCCCAGACATCGGCGTCATAGCCCAAATCGCTGTCCATCAGCTTGCGGACGCGGTCGATGGGCGATTTGTCGCGGCAAAAGCTCGTGGCTACATCCAGCAGCTCGATCTGTTCTTCGCTATATCCAAGCCCGGCCATTTGCATGTCATTCTCTCCTCACGCCATTATCTTATCTATGGCGTGAGGGATGGCAAGAAATCAAGGCGATTTAACTGATCGGTTAAAAGCAAAGCTTATGCTTGCTCCAATATCTTCCGACCCGGCCGCACTTTCATTTTATGGCCCGTCTTGGTGGCGAGCGACACATCCTTGATTGTCTGCATAAACACCCATTCATTGGTTGCCGCCTGCGGCGTGAGCGACAAATGCATGTAACCACGGTTGGATGTATCGACCCAGCGCAATTCCTGTTTACTGGTTTCAAGCAAGCTGCGCGCGACGTCAGACGGGGCGGTGAACGGAATTGCGTTTTCAAAGCCAGGCGACGAGACGCTGTGACCCCCAAATTCAACGCCTGCAGGTTTGCCGCCTTCGGGCAAGTCATAGGCCCAGCCATTATGGCTATCGCCCGTTACAACAACCAAGTTTGCGTCTGCGCGCTGGGCCGCCGCCAGCAAACGCGACCGTGCTGCAGGGTAACCGCCCCAATTGTCGAGATTGTATGGCAAGCCTGCCTTTGTCGCAGCGATGCCCTGCCGCACATAATTGCGCGCACGTTCAGGGCCAAATGGGGGGACCCAATCCATCGCGCTCTCCGGCGTGTAGTTATAACCCATATTGGTGGCGGAACCCAGCACCGTCCAGGTAGCACGATTACGGCCAATCGCGCGTGACAACCATGCCTCTTGTTCGCTTCCCAACATCGTCATGGACGGATCACGCCATGCACCATCGCGAAATTCGGAAAGTGCCTTTGCCGGATCACCCGACCGTAGCAGGTCAGCATAAGCATAAGGCTTGGATCGGGCGACCGCGCGCGAGTCGGTGCGGTAATAAGTGGCAAGATCGCCAATCGGATATTCCTTCCACGGCTGCTCACCAACAGGCAACCATTCGCGCCACACCTGCATTGCGGCGTTGCGCCGAGAATTCCAGTCACCTTCATCCACGCTGTGGTTTTGCGCGCCGCCTTCCCAACTATCATTGGCGCTTTCATGATCGTCGGTATTGGCGATCATCGGAAAATTGGCGTGCAGCGCCTGCAACTGCTTATCCGAACGATAGCTGGCGTAACGCAAACGATAATCCGCCAGCGTCAGGATTTCATCGGCGGGGAAAATACGCGCGGCAAATTTCGCGCCGCCATCATAGCCGCCACGGCCATATTCGTAGATATAATCACCCATGTGCAGGACAAGATCTATGTCATTGCGCGCGGCGGCATGGCCATAAGCGTTGAATTCACCGAAGCCTAGATTGGAGCAGGAGAATATCGCGATATTAAATTTTGCCGCTTTGCCCACGGGCAACGTCTTGGTGCGTCCAATAGGCGAGATGCTGCCATCGGGCGCGATGAAACGGAACCAGTGCCATTTGCCCGGCGCAAGACTGTCCACGGTGATTTTAACCGTATGGTCGCGCCATGGCCCCGTAACCATTTCGCCGCCGCCTGCAATTTTGGTAAAATCCTGACTTTCAGAAATCTCGACGCGCACTTTTGAAGCGCTGCCCGTGGGGTTCACATAGCGCGTCCACAATAGCACCGAATCGGGACCTGGCTCGCCGCTCGCGACATTATGCGTAAATCCCGTGAGGCCCAAAAGCGTTTGCGCCATAGCGGCGCCACCCGGCAGCATCAGTCCGCCCAGACCAAATCCCGCGGTGGCCAGCAGTTGGCGGCGATCAACTATAAATGACATTATCGGCTTCCCCTTTTGCGTTTCCAGCAATCCCTGCGGCATATCGTAACGACGCTGCCCAATATGCGCTAATAAAATGCTGTTGCAGCGCTGTGACAGGCGCGCGCGCTGCCTTAAATGAAACTATCCAGCCATTTTTCTGCCAGAGCCTCGGCCTCATCGACGCTGAAAGGCGCATTGCCCAAGCTGAGCTCAAGCCACAGACCATCGACCAAGGCCGTTAGCGCCACGGCGGCCAATCGGGCATCGGCTGGCGCATTCGGACAAGCGAGGATCAGGCGCTCCATATCCTGCCGGTTTTCCGCATAAATCTCATCATGGATTGCGCCAATCGCAGGCACCGTCCGCGACAGGCTCCAAAAAGCCAGCCATGTCGCGAGCAGCTCCGGATCCGCAATCGGCGCGCGGAAGCTTGCGGTGACAAAGGCGAGCAACCGGCCACGCGGATTATCAGCGGGCACGGCATCCACCGCCGCATGCAATGCGGCTGCGACCCGCGCGCCGGTTGCGCGATAGGTTGCGGCCACCAGCGCATCAATGCCGTCGAAATAATGCCGCAGCAAACCCGCCGAAACACCCGCCTCCACGCAAATTGCGCGCACCGACGTCCCATGTGCCCCCCGCGTGGATAGGCAGCGCGCCGTCGCCGCAATCAACGCATCGCGGCGCGTGTCGGCGCTTTTTCGGGTGAAGACTTGTCGCAATGGCATGACCTTGTTATACACTCGTATAATAAGGAGAGCAAGATGTCCGAATCAGGCTTAGATACATCGCATGATCATTTGGAAGGGTGGAGCCTACCAGCCTGGACCTATGATGATCCCGAATTCGCTGCGCTTGAGGTAGACCGCATTTTCCGCCCGTCCTGGCAAGTGGTGTGCCATATCAGCGATGTTCCGAATGTGGGTGACTGGCACAGCCTCGATTATATCGGCGAAAGCGTCATTGTCGTGCGCGGAACAGACCAAGTGCTGCGCGCCTTCACCAATGTCTGCCGCCACCGGGGTAGCCGTTTGGTCGATGGTTCCGGCGGTTGTGCCAAGAAATTGGTCTGCCCCTATCATGCATGGACCTATGATCTCGATGGCCGTTTAACCGGCGTCCCCGACAGCGCCTCTTACCCGACGCTCGATAAGGATAAGGCCAGCCTTGTGCACGTCGACATGGAAATCTGGCGCGGGTTTGTGTTTGTCCGTCTGGAAAGCGGCGGGCCTTCGGTTGCAGAAATGATGACGCCTTATGAAGCGCAGGTCGCGCCCTATCGGTTTGAGGAATTGAAGGCGCTGGGCCGCGTCACCATGCGTCCGCGCGCGGTGAATTGGAAAAATGTGGGCGATAATTATTCCGACGGCCTGCACATCCCCGTCGCGCATCCCGGCCTGACGCGCTTGTTCGGCAAAAGCTATGGCGTTGAAGCGGAGCCACATGTCGACCGCATGTGGGGTGACCTTGTCGACCGGCCATCGACCAACTGGTCGGAACGCGCGTATCAAAATCTGCTGCCGCCGGTGACGCATTTGCCCGAAGCCAATCAGAAACGCTGGCTCTATTTCAAGCTGTGGCCTTCGGTTGCCTTTGACATTTATCCGGACCAAGTGGACTTCATGCAATGGTTGCCCACGGGGCCCGATAGCTGTGTCATCCGAGAGATCAGCTATATCCTTCCTGACGCCCCCGATTATGAATGGCGCCGCGAAATGCGCGCCGCGCGTTACCTCAACTGGCGGATCAACCGGCAAGTCAATGCCGAGGACACCGTCCTCATCACCCGCGTGCAGCAAGGCATGGCGAGCCGCAGTTTTTCCATGGGGCCGCTGTCCGACAAGGAAGTCTGCCTGAAAAGCTTCTGCCGCCAAATCCGCAACATCATTCCCGAGGCCCGCCTCGAACAACGCCCGGCATCGGGTTGGAGCAAAAAATGACACAAAAATATGACGCCCTCATCATCGGTGCTGGCCATAACGGCTTGGTCTGCGCTTTTTATCTCGCGCGTGCTGGTCTGAAGGTCCGCATCGTCGAGCGCCGCGATGTCGTCGGTGGCGCGGCGGTTACCGAAGAATTCCACCCCGGTTTCCGCAATTCGGTCGCCAGCTACACCGTTAGCCTGCTGCAACCCAAAGTCATTGCCGACATGAAGCTGGTGGACCATGGCTACCGCGTCATTGAACGCCCCATCTCCAATTTCTTGCCGCAAGAAGATGGTGGATATTTGAAACTCGGCGGCGGGTTGGAACGCACGCAAGCCGAATTTGCGCGCTTTTCAAAACATGACGCGGCGGTCTTGCCGCAATATTATGATATGCTGGAAGGTGTTGCCGACGTCTTGCGCGATCTTGCGTTGCGCTCCCCACCCAATGTCGGCGATGGCCTAAAGACGCTCATCGACGCCGCCGTGCAGGGCCGCGGGCTGATGAAACTCAACCTGTCGCAGCAACGTGATGTGCTCGAACTGTTTACCAAATCGGCGCGCAGCTTCTTGGATAGTTGGTTTGAAAGCGAAGCCGTCAAGGCTGCGTTCGGCTTCGATGCGGTTGTGGGCAATTATGCCAGCCCCGATACGCCAGGCAGCGCTTATGTCTTGCTGCACCATGTCTTTGGCGAAGTGAACGGTAACAAAGGCGCTTGGGGCCACAGCATCGGCGGCATGGGCGCAATCACGCAGATCATGGCCAAGGTATGCCGCGATTTGGGTGTCGAAATCAGCTTGGAAGCGCCCGTATCGCGCGTGTTAGTTGATGGCGAAAAAGTTGCGGGCGTTCGCTTGGAAAGCGGCGAGGAAATCGTCGCCGATCGCGTGATTTCCAACGTCGGGCCGAAGCTGCTCTACGAACGCATGTTCGACGATGCCGACCTGAAACCAGAGTTCAAACGCCGCGTGAAGGGCTTCAAGGCCGGTAGCGGCACGTTCCGGATGAATGTGGCTTTGTCCGAACTGCCCAAATTTACCTGCTTGCCCGAAGCTGGCGAGCACCATCAATCGGGTATCATCATTGCGCCAACACTCGAATATATGGACCGCGCATTTTTGGATGCGAAACGCGATGGCTGGTCGCAAAAGCCCATCGTCGAAATCCTTATCCCCTCGACCGTCGATGACAGCCTTGCGCCCGCAGGGCAGCATGTTGCGAGCCTGTTCTGTCAGCAATTTGCACCGGAACTGCCCAATAATGCCGATGGCACAGCACGCGATTGGGACGCCGAAGAAGGCAAGGCCGCCGACGATATCATCAGCACGGTTGAGGCCTATGCGCCCGGCTTCCGCGCGTCTGTTTTGGGCCGCCAAATCCTCAGCCCCAAGGGGCTCGAGCGGAAATTCGGACTGGTCGGCGGCGACATCATGCACGGCAATATGAGCCTTGACCAATTATGGTCGGCACGTCCGATCTTGGGCCATGGCGCGTATCGCGGGCCGTTAAAAGGGCTGTATATGTGCGGCGCAGGAAGCCATCCCGGCGGCGGTGTGACCGGCGCTCCGGGGCATAATTGCGCGGCAGAGGTGCTCGCCGACCGCAGCCTGTTCAAACGGATATTCGCTTAAGGGTAATGAAAAAGCCGGACCTTTTCAGATCCGGCTTCCTCCCCCTGTCGCTTTTAGCGACAAACTATGTGTCACGCGCTTCGTGACGAAATTACACTTTTCTTTCTACAAATATTCTGCGCGAAGAAAAGTGAACAATCGTTAAAAATCGCGCGAGAACTTCAGACCGATGACGCGTGGTTTGATGACCACATCGTAAAACGCGCCGCCGGTTGGCGTGGACGCCGTAACACCCGTTCCGCAAACCGTTTCAAGACACTGGACGCCGGTGTTCACCACGCCGCGGGTATCGAACAGGTTGGTGGCAAACGCCTCAATCGCCCATGCGTCGTTCTTCACGCCAATGGAGAAGTCAGCGGTGGTATAGGCATCAAGATCGCCCTTGATCGCATTTTGCGCAGGCCGCAAATCGCTCCGGCGGCTGCCGGTGTGATTGACCGCAAATTGCACATGCCCATCCCAATCGGCGACCGGGAATTGGTAACGTGCAACGGCATTGCCCTTAAACTTAGCGGTCACCGGCAAACGCGATCCGGACTCTGCCAGCAACTCATTTCCAGCGGTGGTGCAATCAAAAGTTGCATTGGCGATCTTACAAAAATCTCGCCGAATTTCGCCGTCAGTATAGCTAAAGCCAGCGTTCAGGCTAAACCCACCAGCACGGTAGCCAGCGTCCATCTCGAGACCGCGGATGCGCGACACGCCCGCATTGCGGCTTTCCGTTAGGCCGTTCGCCCCCAAGAACGAAAGCTGGATATTGTTCCAATCTTCCTGGAACACCGCGCCATTCCAACGGAACGCACCAAATGTCGTTTTCCAGCCCAATTCATAATTGTCGAGCTTGTCCGAACCATAAGGAGGCAAGGTACCACGACGGTTGATCCCGCCTGGACGGAAACCGCGCGACCATGTCGCGTAAACGAGCGCATCATCGGAGATTTTATATGTGGCGTTCAACTTGTGAATGACGCCCGTGTCCGACGTGGATTTGTCCACATTTGTGCAAGGGCTGCCATCAACGATGATTGGCACAGGCGTTCCCGCCGGATTTGCGCGCCGCGTTGTTCCATTGGTGTTAAGGCAAGCAGCTTCACCAGTCCTGCTCGAATAGCCGCTAGAAAATCCGAAGAAGCCCTGAAGCGAGTTATCGAACTTATAATAACGCATACCGCCAGTCAGCGAGAGCTTCTCGGTTAAATCATACGTCAATTCACCGAATGCCGCATAATCGCGGTCCACTCGCAACTGCTTGGTCAACCAGATATTGCTAGCGGTTCCCGTGACTGTGATGGAATCGGCAATATTGTCGATGATGTAATTTTGCTCAATATTGTGCGACTGGCGCTGCGCAAACACACCACCGATGAAGCGCAAAGGCGCATCGGTTGGGCTTGCAACCCGCAATTCGCCAAAGCTTCTCTTATAGCGGTCAGTGCCTTGAATATACTGGTTCGGGTTCACCATATTCCCGGCATTATCGGTGAAATAAGCACCGTAACCGGACAAAGCATCATAGAAATACGCATAATCCGAATAATCCGACTGCGTTTCGGTCTTGCGGCGCAAATGGCCACCTGTCGCGGTCACATCCCAATTACCGATTGTACCTTCAACCGTCAGCGCTGCCTGAATCCATTTATCACGGCTGCCTTCTGGGTTGTACTGAACGGTCTGAAGTTCCTTCTTGGTCTGCCCCGAACGTTCTTGTGAATAGCTTCCTTGCGTATTCTGTACTTGTCCCATGACTGTTGGTTTGATCGTCCAATTGTCATCAAGGTCAATGCCCAGCGCCAAACGCGCGCCATAAGTTTCGGCGTCATTATAGTTTTCTTCGACCAACGCTGCGTTGCTCTGCCGGATGCGTGACGACGCATATGTCCGGCTACCCGCAATATTGTCGATATAGCCGCCATCGTCGCGATACCAGCCAACCAGACGCGCCGCCGCACCTTCGGAGATCGGCACGTTGACAAAGCCTTCGTAAATCGATCCGAAATCGCCATGGGCAACAGTGTTCAGCTCAACGCCAGCGCTGCCATAAAAGCCCGATGTATCTGGCGCATTGGTCACCAGCTTCAACGTACCGGCCATCGAACTTGCACCATATAATGTGCCCTGTGGTCCAGCGAGCGCCTCAACGCGCGCCAAATCATAAGCATGCAGATCGAGCGCACCCTGAATGGTCGTGATCGGCATTTCGTCAAGATAGGTACCGACCGTTGGCAGCGAAGCCGAGTGGTTGGCGTTTTCGCCAGAGGCTACGCCGCGGAAATAGACCTGCGCGAAGCCGGGTCCGCCTTGTTGAATGGTCACCGATGGCAGGAATTTCACAACATCCTGCAATTCACTGACCTGCAATTGGTCCAGCTTTTCATTGCCGATGGCGTTGATCGCGATTGGCACGTCCTGCAAATTCTGTTCGCGCTTTTGCGCGGTCACGACGATGACATTGCTGTCCTCATTCGCGGCTTCCTGCGCCATTGCCGGAACAACAACGCCAAAAGCGGTTGATGTCAGCAATGCGGCCATGGCCGTCCGAACCTTGGTCCGATGATTTAGGTTAAGCATAATTACCCCCTCTTGATTAACTTGATATAAATAGGCGCCTAAACGCGCAGCCACGCAATATATTTTCGCCTAAATAGCTAATTGAAAGACAATTTGCGTCTTTGTGTTGCACGGCGGCAACTATGATATGGCCGGATAGGTCTCCCACAACGCGCCTAATGCGCGCTTCAATGGCTCGAGATGCGCGGCATAGGGCTTCCATTGATCGACACCGTCCCGATTGATCGGCCGCCGCACTTGCTCACTGGATGCCGTCCGAACCGCGCGGGTGTTTTTATGGAAATTCAAGCAATTATCTTCAAATGGAAGGCCCAAGAAATCCAACAGCCCGCGAATTTCACGTTCCGGATTTTCCAATAACTCTTCATGAATGACGCGGTAGACATAGCCCGGCTGAACCGCGTCAAAATGCGCCATCAACCGCACATAATCGGCATAATATTGCCCCATATGAGCCAGATCATAACTAAACGCCTGCCCCTTGGCGAAATGCTGCCGATAGTTGGAAAAACAGCAATCGAGCGGATGCCGCCGCGCATCGATAATCTTGGCATGAGGCAAGATTAAGCGGATGAAAGCGAGATAATTCCAGTTATTAGGCAGCTTATCGATGAAAAACGGCTTGGCGGTTTTACGCTGGATGCGAGTGCGTTCGATAAATTCAGCACCCAGCCGCGCGGCGTCCTGCGCGCTAAAACCACGCAGCGCGTCAACCCAGCCCGTGTTGCGGCCTTCGCGTATGGCCATAGCCGGAATGTCCGGTAACTCCATCGTGCCTTCTACCATCGAATGGCTGGCAAGGATTTGCTCAATCAGCGTGGAACCCGCGCGCGGCATACCAATGATGAAAATCGGATCAGGTGAATCATGCCCCTGCCCAAAGCGGGCACTCCAAAATTCAGGCGTGCATGAAGCGATGACATTATCAACCTGCGTGCGCACCGACTGCGGATCATAATCTAGCTCGGCACTGCGCAGCGCGTTCGCTTTGGCATAATGCGCGAAGGCCGCGTCATGATCGGCGCGCTCCTCCATTGCCTTGCCCAGTGCAAAATGAAGGTGATAGGCATCCTCCATGTCCAGCCCTGGCGTTGTCAAAGCCCTGTCCATTGCAGCGACGTCATCCTCAGAGAAGCTTAATGTCTTTAAATTGGCGAGACTCCAATAGACTTCACCCAAAGTGGGCTCCACCGCAAGAGCGCGCCGATAGGCGGCAATGCTTTCATCCTGCTTGCCCACGGTCTTGAGCATATGGCCATAGCTCATCCATAATTTCGCATGGTCGGGGAAACGCGCGGTCAGCTCCTGATACAGCGCGACAGCCTCCTCATAGCCGCCAATCCGGCCCAGGGCTGCGGCTTTCAGATTTTGTTGGACGGGATTGTCACCGCCTTCCGCCAAAACGGCGTTGAGATGCTCCAGCGCTTCTGGAAAGCGGTTTTGTTTATACAATACCGTCGCCAAATTGGCGCGCGCTGCGCCGAAATCGGGCGTCAGTTCCAATGCGCGGCGCAACAACGCCTCGCTATCTTTTAACCGGCCAACGCGCGCGGCCAGTTCAGCCATCATGCGGATCGCCGCCACATCCTTTGGCGCATCGCGCAAATGGCCGCGCAATAACGGCTCTGCGTCCTCCAGCCGATTTTCCGACAAAGCCGCCGCTGCCGCCATGAGGTTGGGGTTGCGCAAGGCGGCTTCAATCGCGGGGCGAGCGGAATGTTGGTTCATAATGCGTGGTCTATGCCAAGCAGCAGCGATTTTGAAGCGGCCAAATCATCTGGCGTGTCGATGTCGCGCAAACTGCCCATGGGTGCGGCCAAACTGCGGGCCTGTGACAAGATTTGCCGCGCGCCGGCATCGCCCTTTGTGTCCAAGAGCAAGGACCAAGTGGAGCGCGGGAATATCGCAGGCGGCATGGCTTGGGTTCCATCCGTCGATGCGATGATGTCATCATCGCACGCCGACATCAGCGCGTTGATATGCGATGCGACAAGGAACGGCATATCCGCCAGCGCAATGAGCAAGGCCTGCGCCTGCGTCTTCGCAGCCGCCCCGACTGCCAAGTGGAGTGAGGACGATAAGCCAAGATCGGCATTTGGATTTTCAACGATATCATAGCCCAGATCTGCATAATGCCGCGCTATCGCTGCCCCCGGCTTACACACCGCAAAATGCGCTGCGGCGTCGATGCCAGCCAAGGCAACTGCAGCCCGCACACCGAGCGGCACGCCGTCCAAATTCACCATCAACTTATCCGAACCAAAACGCCGTGCATGTCCCGCAGCAAGAACGACAATTGCGACCTTCTTAGCTTCCATTAACGCAGGCCGTGATTAAATGCGCGGATCATCCCGCCCGCAATTGACAGCGCGATTTCCGGCGCGCTGATCGCGTTAATCGCAACGCCCGCTGGCCCCTCTATCCGCGCGCATTGTTCCGCGCTGACACCCGCCGCAGACAGCCGCGACAGCCGCGCCTGATGCGACCGAATTGAACCCAAAGCCGCCACATAGGCCGCAGGACTTGCCAATGCGGTAATCAAAGCGGGATCGTCAATCTTCGGATCATGGCTCAAGGTGACAATCGCGCTGCGGCTATCGGGTGCGAAGGCCGTCACCGCTTCGTCCGGCCAGCGATCATCAAGACGGACGCCAGGAAAGCGATCTGCCGTCAAAAACCGCCCGCGCGGGTCGCATAAGGTCACATCTATGCCTTGCGACACCGCAATCGCCGATAATGCCGCCGCAATCTCCACCGCGCCGACAATCAACAAACGGCGGGGCGGATAATAGACATTTACAAAGCCATCCGCCGCTGCATCCTGCAATACGGCGCTGCGGCCCGTGGCGAGGTTCGTCACAACGGACAATGTCGCCCCATTGCCCCGCGCGCTGACGATGTCCGCAAACAGACTTTCGGGGAAGCCTTCCGCCGATACCGGCTGCACCAGCACCACAATATCGCCGCCACACGGAAGGCCAACGTCCCATGCCGCATCATCGGCCACGCCGTAACGCCTGAGCACCGCTGGCGCGCCCGCCAGCACCATCTGCGCGCGTTCCAGAACATCGGCCTCGACACAGCCGCCCGAAACCGAACCCACGAACCGCCCATCGGCATGGACCAGCATATGCGTACCCGTCGGACAAGGCGCAGACTTCCACGTTTCGACCACCGTCGCAATCGCCATTGGCGCGCCCGCCCAATCAAGCGCGGCGGCAAGAATGCGATCATGATTGGCACTGCCCGTTTGCATGGCTACCCGCTAGCAAAGTGACAGCAGCGTTGCTATATGAAACGCAACTAAGGACAGGAGCTTCTTCGCATGGCAATTCAGACGTCAATTAACGGCAAAGCAGTCGCGCTGTCCGCCGAACCAGATACGCCATTATTGTGGGTCATTCGGGAAGAACTTGGCCTGACCGGCACAAAATTCGGTTGCGGCATCGCCGCGTGCGGGGCGTGCACCGTCCATGTCGATGGCGAACCCACCCGTTCGTGCAGCGTGCCGGTGAGCGAGGTTGCGGGCAAATCGATTACCACGATTGAAGGACTAAAATCCGCCGATGGCACGCTGCACGCGGTCCAAAAGGCTTGGATTGCAGCGCAAGTGCCGCAATGCGGCTATTGTCAGTCCGGACAAATCATGGCCGCCGTCGCGCTGATCGAAAAAACCGGACGCCCAAGCGATGCACAAATTGACGCAGCGATGACCAACCTTTGCCGCTGCGGTACCTATCCACGCATCCGCAAGGCTATTCGCGCCGCCACTGGACAGGCCGCACAAGCCGTTGAAGGAGCCGTATAATGGCCGATACTCCGATAGCCGAAACTACAGCCGAAACCCCCATTAAGCGCAAAGGCGTCAAGCGCCGCGCTTTCCTGATCGGCGGCGTCGCCATCGTCGGCGCTGGCTTGTTTGGTATCTCGATTGCGGACAGCAACGCCGCCAAGGACGCCAAGGCGCGCATAACAGGCGAAGGCGAACATAGTTTTGCGACTTGGCTGAAAATCAGCGAAGATGACGTCATCACCATTTATTCGCCGCACACCGACATTGGTCAGGGGGCGAACACCGGTCTTGCGCAAATGCTGGCTGAAGAGCTTGACGCAGCATGGGAGCAAGTGCGTATTGTCTCGGCGCCTGCGGAACCGTCCTTTGCCAATGTGGGCTTGGGTCGCGGATTTCTCGCCGAGATGACTGGCAAGCCAGCAATCATCAACGGCATTCCGCAATCCTTTTTGTCGTTCATCGCGCGGCAAATGAATCTGCAGATTACGGGTGGTTCCACCGCTTTGCGGTTCACGGGCCAAGTAACCTTTCAAAAGGTTGGTGCGGCCACGCGGCTTGCATTGATGGAAACCGCCGCGAAACGTCTGAATGTACCGGTTGGCGAACTGACCACGCAGGACAGCCGCGTCATTCATGCAAAATCAAGCCAGTCCTTGCGTTATGGTGAGCTTGCAGAAGAAGCAGCGACCTTGTCTTTGGACAACGAACCCAAGCTAAAAGACCCCACACAATATCGCCTGATGCGGCAATCGATGCAGCGGCTTGATATTCCCGCCAAGGTCGACGGCAGCGCACAATATGGCATGGATTTTGTGATACCCAACATGCGCGTCGCCACCATTCAAGCGGCGCCCGTGCGCGGCGGCAAGCTGACATCTGTCGACACCGCACCTGCCTTTGCGATCAAGGGCGTGGAGAAGGTCATCAAGCTCGATAATGCCGTGGCCGTCGTGGCCAAGGGATATTGGCCCGCAATTTCCGGTCTGCGCGCCTTGGCACCCAGCTTTAGCGACGGTGGCCATGCTGATGTGTCCACCGCATCAATATTCCAAGCGCATGACGCGATCATCGCCAAGGGCGAGGCCGACGGCGAAGCGGGTGAAGGCGATGTGCAGGCAGGGCTTGGCGCCAAGCCGATAGAAGCCAAATATCAAGTGCCGTTCCTGCATCATGCGATGATGGAGCCCTTCGCACTCACCGCGCATTTCAAGGACGGTAAGCTCGACATTTGGGGCGGGATGCAGGATCCTTTGGCAACCAAGATGATGGCGGTCGAGGTGTCGGGCCTTGATGCCGATGATGTTACATTCCACCCCATGATCATCGGCGGCAGCTTTGGCCGCCGCTTGCCCATGTATATGGAAATTGTCGACCAAGTGACGCAGCTTGCGATGCAATTACCTTATCCTGTGAAGCTGATCTGGAGCCGGGAGGAAGAGGTCGCACAAGGCGCCTATCGCCCGCAAAGCTCTGCGGTTTTGCAGGCCTCACTGACCGACAAGAAACGCATCGCGGCGTACCGCAATGATTATGCCCAGCCTGAAAGCGCCGAGAGCGAGACCGTATTTCCGTACAGACTGCCCGCCGTATCACGCCGGCATTTTGCACATGTTTCGAACCAGAATACAGGCGCATGGCGCTCGGTCAATTCGACGCAACAAGGCTTTTACAATGAAAGCTTCATGGACGAATTGGCGCATGCCGCAGGCGAGGATCCCGTCATTTTCCGCCGCAATCACCTGACCGCAGATTCACGGCATTTGCGCGTCTTGGATGAAGCCGCGGCGCGCAGTGGATGGGGCACGCCCTTGCCTGCTGGACGCGGACGCGGCGTGGCTTTGGTTGAAAGCTTCAAAACCATCGTCGCCCAAGTCGTTGAGGCTTCGGTTGGCGAAGACGGCATGCCCAAGGTGCATAAGGTCACTACAGTCGTGGACGCAGGCAGCATCGTAAATCCCGACGCTGCGATGGCGCAGATTGAGGGCGGCACAATCATGGGTCTGTCCGCGGCGATTGGCGAGGCTATCACGCTGGAAAAAGGCGCGGTGCAGCAAAGCAATCTCAGCGATTATCCGATGATGACCATGGCGCAATCACCGCTGGTGCAGGATATCCATTTCCTGAACAGCGGCGCACCAATGGGCGGCATTGGCGAGCCTGGCGTTCCGCCCGCCGCGCCCGCTTTGGCCAACGCCTTGTTCGCAGCAACCGGCAAGCGCATCCGCAATTTGCCGATCATGACGCAGGCAAAGGGATAATCTTGCCACACGCAAAGCTACTTAAGCCCACCGACAATCTGGAAATCGCCGAGACTTTGGCGCGCGCATTCCAGAATGAGTCCGGTTGGAGTTATGTCATACCCGACCCGGCATTGCGTGCACGGCGGTTGGTGGGTGCATTTCATGTTTTCCTGCGTGATGAACATCGCAAAGGCGCAGTCTTCGGCACCGACGGTATAGAAGCCGTCACTTTATGGCGTGGTCCCGGCCAAGCGCGCGATTCCTTATTCGACACCGCGCGGCTGTTTATCCCTTTTGTACAACAACTGCGCTTCTCAATGCTGCGTGGACTTGAGGTTTCCGACCTGATTAACAAGCATCTGCCGAAAGAACCTGTCTGGTATTTGCACTTTGCTGGTTGCGACCCTGCTTTTCAGGGCAAGGGATTTGGCGGTGCGGCGATCCGCGCAGGGCTAGAGCGCGCAGATCAAGATGGCCTGCCGGCCTATCTCGAAACCGCCGACGAACATAATATCCCATTGTACCAAAGCTTTGGCTTCGCCATCAAACATAGTTGGCAAGTGCCCGAAGGTCCCCAATTTTGGGGCATGCAGCGCCCCGGCAAAACCCGGCATTAAGCGGGCTATCCTACCGCCCCTTGCCCTCCAACCAAAAGCCGCCTAATCTCGCCCTACGCACCAGGTCTGCGCGAGAGCGTGGATAATAGGGAAGCCGGCGGAAATCCGGCGCTGTTCCCGCAACTGTAACCGGCGAGCTTTTGCTCCATATGCCACTGGAAAAACGGGTGACCGTGCAACTGGGAAGGCGGGGCAAAAGCATTGACCCGGAAGCCAGGAGACCTGCCTGAATGCGGTTTGTCCTTTGTGCTTGCGGGACACTGGCGCAATCGGGGTTTTCCTCCGCGTGACGACATATTGTTGGACGTCATGCGAAGGAGATATATCCATGACCCTGTTAAGATATACGGCAGCCGCGCTTGCGATGCTGCCCGTCGCTGCCTTTGCGCAAACGACAGAGGATGAAATCATCGTCACCGCCAGCGGCTTTGAACAGCCGCGCTCTGAAACCGGACAAGCCATCGATATTATCGATCGCGACCGGCTTGACCAATTACAGAGCGCCACTATCGCCGACGCCTTAAAGACCGTGCCGGGCGTCAGCATATCGACGCGCGGCGGGCTGGGTAGCCAGAGCAGTGCCTTCATTCGCGGCGGTAGCAGCGCGCAGACATTGGTTCTTATCGACGGCGTGCGGATCAACGATCTCACCAGCCCCAATGGCGCATTCGATTTTGGCGCGTTGATGACCGGCAATATCGGCCGTGTCGAAATCTTACGCGGGCCAAATTCGGTCATATGGGGCAGCCAAGCGTTTGGCGGCGTCGTGAATGTCAAATCGATTGCGCCGGTGGATGGTTTCGAAGCTCGCATGGGGGCTGAATATGGAAGTTACGATACCCAAAGAGTAAACGCCAATATTGCGGGCAGCAGCGGCGTTTTGGAAGGTAGTGTCGGCGGTTCTTTCGTGCACAGTGACGGCATTTCGGCGCTGGCCGGTGGCACCGAACGCGATGGTTATGACAATCTGACGGGCAACGCGCGATTGAAGGTGAACGTCCATGACGGCTTCAGCCTTGATTTCCGCAGCTATTACAACCGCGCGACGGTTGCCTATGACTCGGCCTTTGGCATTGGGGCCAATGGCTTGCCCGTGTCGCGCAATCGCCAGTTTGTCGGCTATGTCGGCGCTGAGTTCGACTTGCTCGATGGCCGCT
Organism: Sphingomonadales bacterium; assembly: GCA_027488785.1. Lineage (GTDB taxonomy): Bacteria > Pseudomonadota > Alphaproteobacteria > Sphingomonadales > Sphingomonadaceae > Sphingorhabdus_B. Next base: position 43,671 of record JAIYAY010000018.1, read on the forward strand.
TGCAAAACCGCATTGCTTATACCCGTACCGACATAAAGCGGATTGGCACCGATCCGGTGGTATTCAGTTTCAACAATTTCAACGTGCGCGGCGCAATTGACAGGGCCGAACTGCACACGGCGTTTGACCTGAGCGAGGCGCTGACCTTGGTCGCGGGCGCAGAATATGAAAGCAGCTTCGCCAGCACCTCGTTTGAGGGCGCAATGCCGGATATCGCCCGCAACCAACTGGGCAGCGGCTTTGGCCAAATGATCCTGCGTCCACTGACTGGGCTGACGCTGACGGCGGGCGTGCGACATGATGCCTATGATGATTATGGCGGACAAACGACCTTCGGCGGCAACGCGGCCTTTACCCCCAATGATGGACGGACAATGTTCCGCGCGACCTATGGCGAAGGGTTTCGCGCCCCCACTTTGACCGAAGGCCAACCGCCATATGGCAATCCTGACCTCAAACCGGAAACCGCCCGCAATTTCGATCTGGGTGTGGAGCATCAATTTTTGGGCAACAAAGCCCAAATCTTCGCGACCTATTTCAACCGCCGCAGCAACGACTTGATTGCTTTTTCATCGGTCACCTTCCAGTCCGAAAACATCGATAAGGTGGCGGCAAAGGGGCTTGAGGCTGGCTTGGTCCTGACCCCCATTGAGAACTTCCACATACAAGCAAGCTACAGTTGGGTGGACGCTATCAACCGCAGCGCAGGCGCAAATTTCGGCAAGCGTCAGACATTACGCCCGCAGCATAGTGCCAGCCTGACCGCCGATTGGCAGACGCCTTTCGGCCTATCGGTCGGCAGCAGTTTATATTGGGTCGGCAACAGCTTCGACGATGCCGCGAACAAACTGCGCCTCAACGGCTATGCCTTATTTGGGCTGCGGGCATCGATACCACTAACCGACGCGCTGGAGCTGTATAGCCGCATCGATAATCTGTTCGACGCCGATTATACGGTGGTTGCGGGCTATAACAGCTTTGGCCGAAACGCGACGATGGGTGTGCGGGCCAAATTCTGATGCGCTTGGCTTGGTACCTTCTTGCCGCTTTTGCCTTGGCCGGTTGCGCTCGCCAGCCGGTCATTGCGCCGCATGGTGTCGTCTCGAACAATCCGTGCATTGATGCCGTGCTGGCCGAAATCGCATTGCCCGGACAAGTCAGCGCAGTTAGCATCTATTCGCATGACGCCGATAGCGCGTCCGCACCTTTGGCATGGGCGCGCCAATTGCCCGCTATTGGCATGAGCGCGGAGGAATTATTGTTGGCACAGCCCAAATTGGTTTTGACGGGCAATCTTGCATCGTCCGGTGCCAACGCGGTGCTTGCGCGCGCGGGTATTAAAAGCGTCGCATTGGGTGTCGCGCCAACGATCGCCGACGACATGCAGCAGATCCGAACCATCGCTGCCGTACTCGACAGGGCAGATGCCGGAGAAGCGCTGATTTCCGACATTCAGGAATCGCTACCCAGCACCCCATTTTCCGGTCCATTTGTGTCGGCGATTATCTGGCAAAATGGCGGATTTGTCGCGGGGAAAGGCACGTTGCAGGACGAGTTACTGGCGCGTCACGGCTTTCGCAACGCCAGCGCGCATTATGGCCTTTCTTCATGGGGCGTGCTGCCGTTAGAGACCCTGATGCGTAACCCGCCACAGGTAATCTTCATGCCCACCAATGCCCGCGGCTCCGACGCCCGTGAAGTGCGCGCAAGGCAGGAATTGCTCAGCTATTTGGGCGGGCGCACCCGCATTGTGGACTTCCCAGACAGGCTGTTATTCTGCGGCGGTCCGACGATTATCAAAGTGTCGGCGATCTTGTCCAAGACACGCGCCGCATTCCAGAAAAGCACGCCATGAAGCCACGTTCGCTAACATCGCTCCTCCTGCTACTTACAGTCGCGGCGTTCCTGCTGTCATTGATCGCGGGCAAGGTCTGGATTTGGCCAATGTCTTGGGCGGCAGACAATGCCGATGGCTGGATATTCCTAGAATTACGCCTGCCTCGCGCGGTACTTGGCCTTTGCATTGGCGCGGTTCTGGGGCTTTCGGGCGCGGTGCTACAGGGCTATCTGCGTAATCCGCTGGCGGACCCAACGGTATTGGGCGTGTCGGCTAGCGCGGCATTGGGCGGCGTCGGTGCGATTTACCTTGGAATCAATTTGCTGCCCTTCGGCTTGTTCGGCTGCGCGATGCTAGGTGCAGGACTTAGCATATTGTTATTACTTGCAATTTCGCGGAACGGCGGGCCAGTTGGCTTTATCTTGGGCGGCATGGTGCTGTCGACTTTGGCGGGTGCACTGACCGCCTTTGTCATCAGCATCGCGCCAAACCCGTTTGCCGCCAGTGAAATCATCAACTGGCTGATGGGCGCGCTGACCGACCGGATGATGGCTGATGTATGGACCGCCTTACCGTTCATGGCGCTGGGCGTTGCTTTATTGCTGCCCACTGGCCGCGCTCTGGATGCGCTGACCTTGGGCGAAAATGGAGCAAAAAGCCTTGGGATTAACCTGTTTCAGCTGCAGTGGTTTATCGTACTGGGCGTTGGCCTGGCTGTTGGTGCATCGGTCGCGGTATCGGGTGTGGTTGGCTTCGTCGGGCTCATCGTCCCGCATCTTATCCGCGCTCTATACGGCGAGCAGCCGTCGAAATTATTGTTGCCCTCGGCCTTGGGCGGCGCGATCCTGACGCTGACCGCCGATAGCATGGTCCGATTGGTCCCCGGTCCCAGCGAAGTGCGGCTGGGCATTGCCATGGCCGTGCTGGGCGCGCCATTTTTCCTGTTGCTGTTGCTGCGCTATCGCAAGAGTGCCGCATGACTTTGACCGTTCGCAATCTTGGCTTTGCCCGTGCGCGTCAGCCCATTTTGGATGGGATTGACGCGACATTTGAGGTCGGAAAACTCACCGTCATTCTGGGCCCCAATGGTGCCGGCAAATCCACCTTGCTCGCATGTCTCGCAGGCCTTTTGAAACCGCAAACCGGTACCGCCAGCCTGCATGACATAGACATCACCAACATGGCCCCAACCGCACGCGCCCGCCAAATCGGCCTTTTGCCGCAAGGCGCAGAAACGCATTGGGCGATCACAGCAGAGGCTTTGGTTGCGCTTGGCCGCATTCCCCATATGCGCGGCGCAGGGACATCCACAGACGACCGCAGGGCCATAGCGATGGCGATGTCGGCGACCGCCACCGAAGGCTTCGCAGATCGTCCAGTCACACAGCTTTCGGGTGGCGAGCGCGCCCGTGTTCTGCTGGCGCGCGTGCTCGCGGGCGAACCAGAATGGATATTGGCGGATGAACCGCTCGCGAACCTTGATCCCGGCTTTCAACTCGACATACTGAACTTGCTGCGACGGCAGGCAGAAGCCGGGAAAGGCGTCGTTGCGGTGCTGCATGATTTGCACCATGCAGTGCGCTTTGCCGACCATCTTGTGCTGCTGCATGAGGGCCAGTTATTCGCGCAGGGCAGCGTCGATGATGTCATCACGCCTGCTAACTTGGCGCATGTATACGGGATTGACGCGAATCTCTTCAACGACGAGGAAGGGGCCGGCCAGTTATTCATTAAAGGCAAGGTCAGAATATGAAATATGCCCTCCCGATTATCGCGCTCTCGCTCTCCGGTTGCGCCATCAATGTCACGTCGACCTCTAATATGGCCCCCATTGCCCCACAGAGCGCGCAGGAGGCACTTCGGCCTTATTATGCTACCTTGGACACCAAATTGCCCAAGGCAGCCCCCAACCCCGCTCTGGCGGACGATACGGTCATTACGCGCTTCGCCTTTGGCAGTTGCCTGAACGAAAACCGCGACATGAAAATCTGGGACGTCATTGCCGCGCAAAATCCACAAGCTTTCTTGCTGATTGGCGACAATGTCTATGGCGATACAAGGCCGACAAACGGCGCCGATATCCCGACATTGGCCGCAAGCTATAAAAAGCTCAGCAGCCGTGTCGAATTCGACCGGTTCCGCCGCAACGTGCCCATGATGACGGCATGGGATGATCATGATTATGGCGCCAATGACGCCGGCGGCGCTTTTGCGTTCAAGGAATGGGCAGAGAAAGTCTATGAAACCTATTGGGGTTCCTCAGACGAAGTAAAGTCCCGCCCCGGCGTGTATGAAAGCCGCATCGTGGGGCCGAAGGGCAAGCGCGTGCAGTTCATCATGCTCGATGGCCGCTTTTTCCGATCAAACCTTGCAACCATGACCTATCGCGACCCCGGCCCGACGCTGGGTTGGTACATTCCCAACATGGACCCCAAAGCGACGATATTGGGCCAAGCGCAATGGGATTGGCTGGCGCAGGAACTTGAAAAACCAGCCGATGTCCGCTTCATCATTTCATCAACACAGGTGATTACCGACGCGCATAATTTCGAAGGTTGGACCAATTTTCCCAAGGAACGCGATCGCCTATACGCCTTGCTTGGCCAGAAAGGCGTGAACAACGCCATTTTCCTAACCGGTGACCGGCATAGCGGCGGTTTCTACAAGACCAATGCCCCCGGCCTGTCCAAGCCATTATGGGATTTTACATCCAGCTCGCTCAATTTTGCCTTTGGCAAAGGGGATGGTAGTGAACGGGAACCTGACCCGCGCCGGACAGGCGGGTTCTGGGGCATCCCCAACTTTGGGCAAATCGACATTGATTGGGCGACAAAAAAGGTGACGATGACGCTGCGCAAGGACGATGGCAGCGTGATTGAAACGCAGGTGGCTAACGCGATTGATTGATCGCTGAATAATCGACGTCTGCGACCTTTTCCATAACCGCCGCGCGAATGGCCTGCGCCGTCGACAGCGGCAGGGCGACCATTTCCAGCGTGCCGCCTGCAATTCCGAATTTAAGCGACGCGAGGCCATAACGCCGCGCCAATGGCCCTTGCGCAATCTCCATGCTTTGCACCTTTATTTGCGGCGCAAGCGTCAGTTGCTGCCGCCACCAGCCACGCCGAAGGTAAAGCTGCTGCGCATCTAGCCCGAACCGATATCTGCGCCAGTCACACCAAAACAGGCATGCGGCGATACCCAACAACAGCGACAAAAAGAGTATGGGCGCCAAGTACCTATCTGCGAATATGAGCAGCGCCGCCATCGCAATCAGTAACGGCGGGACAAGCAGAGCCAACTGGATTATCCAGTGCAGCTTTGCCCCTGTGTGCAGCCCTTCTTCGCCATTCGGTGCGTCAATCCCCGCAGCCTTCGCAATGCGCCACAGCTCATCCAATGTGGCCAATGGCGCGGCGACATAATTGCTTTCCTCCTTGCTATCCTGAGCAAGGCTCACAAATTTTAGGCTGTGCCAACCGGACCGTTTTCGAATTGGTCCAGTCTGTACAACCGCCGCCTGCACCCGGTGCGCGGGCATAACGACATCGGTTAGGGTGAAAAGACCGCGCCGCCGCCGGAAACCCTTTGACGTTTGGGTCAGGCGAAACCCATGCTCGCGTAAGAAAGTGCGCACAACACCCGTAGCAAAGCCAATGAAGATCAGGCTGGTGAAAGCCCCAAAGACCAAGATCAATTGTCCCGCCATCCCGACGCCATTGATAGTGCTGACGCGCACGCCGCTGTCTTCTGCAAGACCAACCCAGCGTTTCAAATCCCAAAAATCAAACGGCAGCAGAAAATCAAACTGCTGGGCAAAGCCGCCTAGAACCGCAAATATAACGAGTGAGAAGGAATAGAGGCCAAGGATAAAGACGCGTTTACCGTCCATCGCGAAAAGGGTTTCAGCATCCTCGGACACGACCGTCCCTGAAATATTTTGCACCAACGCAACGCCCGCCTTGCGCGAACGTACCAATGCGCGCAACCGGTTCGCTTCGTCCAAAGTAACGAAACTTAACTTAGCATCGTCACCATCCCCGCCACCGGTTTCAAACTTAACCTCGCTGAGCCCCATGATACGCGCCAGCGGCTTTTGCTGTATGCTCACATCCTGAATGCGTTCATATGGAATAGAGCGGGCAGTACGGTTTAATATGCCTTTTTCAACGCGGATATCATCGTCTCCGACATGATAGCGAAAACGCAGCCATATTAGCCATCGATAGAAAAGGCTGAGCGCCAGCACAGCTGCCACCATGATGGGGATGAGCGCAGGATTGTCGGATTTCCGCGCGCCAAAAACGGCAGCAAGCAAGGGGAACAGCAGTTGCGGCAGCCCCGAAACAAAAGCGATGAACAGACCGCTAATATGCAGCCGCGCGCCATCCTGCCCGGTTACATCAATAGGGCCGTCTATGGCTTGGTTCACAATGTTTCTTGCCGGATGGCGGCGCGCATGGCCTCACGCATCGCCAAAGCGTCGGCATATGCCAAACCCGGCAACGCCACGGTGCTGTTGTGATTGCCGGCGGTGTGCACCGTCAGCGTCGCAAGGCCATAGCGCCGGTCGATCGGGCCTTGGTCCACATCAATATGCTGGATCCGTCCAAAGGGGACAAAGGTATCACGATAAAACATATAGCCCCGCACGACGCGCAATCGGCCTGTTCCCATATCATAGCCCCAATGACGATATTTACGGGCGGGCACCGTAAAGGCGACAAACGCGTAGACCAAAAGCATGGGGACAAGAAAGGTACCGGGCGGCAGCAACTTTGCAGTCTCCAACACCCCCGCCCCAATCACAAATGGCAACAAGCCAAGTGCGGTGGCTATCCGGCTTGTCGTTATAAATGCGGGATCAAGTGGCGTTAGTTCCGGCGGGGCATCATCGGTCATACCGCAGATATGCGCACACTGTGTTGTGTTGACAAGACGGTTTATCTGCCCTTCCTCTGGCGGGCGGGGATTTTATCGCGCCAAAGCGACGTTGGCTTCATCAACCAACTTGGCGATGATATCCACGACAGGTCGTTCAACATGGACCATGCCAACCGACTGCCCGGCCATGACTGAACCATATTCGACATCACCGTCAATCACCGCACGGCGAAGCGCCCCTGCCCAATATTTTTCGATCTCCAGCTGCGCTGTTTCCATGTCAATTTCGCCGCGATCGAGCATGGCCGCAATTTCCACCTGTTTCTTGGTGAACTCTTCGGTACCCTTATTCTTCAACGCCCGCACGGGTATGACAGGTAAGCGCGGGTCAATCTGCACGCTGGCGACCGCATCGCGCGCATTGGCGCGCAGGAACGCAGCCTTGAAATTGGGATGTGCGATGCTTTCATGGGCGCAGACAAAGCGCGTGCCCAATTGCACCCCAGCGGCGCCCATTTCCAGATAGCTTGCAATCGCGCCACCACGGGCAATGCCGCCCGCAACGAAAATCGGCAATTGTTCACCCAGCTCTGGTAAGATTTCTTGCGCCAACACTGACGTTGCCACTGGCCCAATATGGCCGCCCGCCTCGCTGCCCTCAATCACCAACGCATCGACGCCAGAGCGCGCAAATTTCTTCGCAAGCGTTAACGCGGGCGCAAAGCAAATCACCTTCGCACCAAAATCCTTAATGGCCTCAATGCTGCCCTTGGGCGGTAGCCCCCCTGCCAACACCACATGGCTCACCCGATGGCGCGCGCATATCGCAATCAGCTCCATGATCTGCGGATGCATAGTGATCAGGTTCACGCCAAATGGCTTAGCTGTAAGCGCTTTCGTCGCTGCAATTTCTGTATCCAATAACTCCGGTGTCATGGCGCCACAGGCAATCACGCCAAAGCCACCCGCATTGGAGATTGCCGACACAAGATTGCGTTCCGACACCCACGACATGGCGCCGCACATAATCGCCACGTCGCAGCCCAAAAAGTCGGCGCCGCGTTGCATGAGATGTTGGAGTTTAGTCATATGTTAGCCCAGTTTTTCTTCACTCAGCATCCAACCCATAAGCCGTATGCAGCACGCGAACGGCCAATTCGGTCTCATCCTCGTCGATGAGAACGCTAACCTTGATTTCGGACGTTGAAATAGCCTGAATGTTGATTTTGCGGTCGGCGAGGCTGCTGAACATGGTCGATGCAACGCCGGCATGGCTTTTCATGCCGACGCCAACGACCGAGATTTTCGCAACCTTGGTATCCGGAATAAGGCGATTATAGCCAATGGCATCGCGGCGATTTTCGAGAATGTCGGTGCAACGCACAAGGTCAGCTTGCGGGCATGTGAAGGTCACATCAGTTTCGCCCTTATCGCGGCCCACATTTTGAATGATCATATCGACGTTGATGTTGGCATCGGCCAGAGGCGTGAAAATATTGGCCACGGCGCCGGGACGGTCAGGGACGCGGGTGAGCGTAATTTTCGCCTCATTCTTGTCATGGGCGATGCCGGTGATCAGTTGGCGTTCCACTTGGCTATTCTCCAATTCTGCGTCGGTCACGATCATCGTGCCGGGGATGCTGTCGGCGTCGGGTGCACTGTCGTCAACGAAGGAGGACAGGACTTGAACCCGCACGCCTTCCTTCATTGCAAGTCCGACGGAGCGGGTTTGCAATACTTTCGAGCCAACCGAAGCCAGTTCAAGCATTTCTTCATAGGTGACGGCCTTGAGCTTGCGCGCGCGGGCAACGATGCGAGGGTCGGTGGTGTAGACGCCGTCAACATCGGTATAAATATCGCAGCGGTCGGCCTTTACGGCGGCGGCAACGGCAACGGCCGACGTATCCGACCCACCACGACCCAAAGTGGTGATGCGGTTGTCATCGGTAAGCCCCTGAAACCCCGGAATAACAGCGATATTACCTGCCTGCATCGACGCAAGCAAATCGTCGGTATCAATCGACCCAATGCGTGCCTTTGCGTGGGCACCATCGGTATGGATCGGCATTTGCCAGCCCAACCAACTGCGCGCTTCGCAGCCAAGCGCTTGCAGCGTTATCGCCAGCAAGCCAGCGGTAATCTGTTCACCCGCAGCCACAACCACATCATATTCGGCTGGATCATAGAGCGCATTTGCTTCGCGACAGAAATTTACAAGTCGGTCCGTGTCGCCCGCCATGGCGGAAACGACGACCGCCACTTCGTCACCGCGTTCGGCCTGACGTTTGACCAATTGGGCAACGCGGCGGATGCGTTCGGTGCCGGCCATCGACGTGCCGCCAAATTTCATTACAATGCGCGCCATGAAAACCTTCAATAATCGCTATATTACAATCGCGGGTCCTGATAGGGATAGGATATGACAAACGCAAGCTTGCCCACGACAATTAACGCTGCGGAAGCCGCGCATTTTGGAGCCCTCGCCGCCGAATGGTGGGACCCGAAGGGCAGCTCGGCGATGCTGCATAAGCTGAACCCTGTGCGGTTGCGCTTCATCCGGTCAGCAATCGATGCGCATTTTGGCAGCGATTCCAAGTCACGCTATCCGCTGTCCGGCAAAACCGCGCTAGACGTCGGTTGTGGCGCTGGTTTGCTGTGCGAGCCACTCGCACGGCTTGGCGGGGCCGTGACAGGCGTTGATGCCGCGCCTGAAAATATTGATGCGGCAAAGGCACATGCAGCTTTGTCTGGCCTATCCATAAACTATCGCGCTGGCGAAATTGCCGCACAGGGCCTTGGTCAGTTTGATCTTGTGACCTGTATGGAGGTCATTGAACATGTCATGGACCCCGCGGCCTTTGTGGCTGAATTGGTCCGGCACCTCCGGCCCGATGGGCTGTTGCTATTGTCGACGCCGAACCGCACAGCGGCGTCGCGCCTATTTCTGGTGGAGGCTGCCGAACGCCTTGGTCAGGTCCCACGCGGCACGCATGATTGGGACAAATTCCTGACGCCGGAAGAATTGACCGCTTTACTGGCAGATGCAGGACTCGAAGTGGTCGACATGCAGGGTATCGCCTTTTCGCCGATGTCGGGGCTACATTTAAGCGACAATTTGGCGCTGAATTACATATTGAGTGCACGGCTGCGGGGGTAATTACCTCCTAATTCGACATCCTGAACATCTTACTTCGAGATCCTGAACGCCTTACTTCGTCATCCTGAACTTGTTTCAGGATAACAAGCAACGGCAGCGCGTTATCCCGAAACAAGTTCGGGATGACTTTTTAGGTAAGGTGATATTGGTTCTAAAACCCGCCTCAATCATATCCCGCATTGGCATATTGATCATCGGCCAAGTCGCTAAAACGCGTGATCTTCGCTTCGAACTTCATCCGGACACGCCCTGTCGAACCATGGCGTTGTTTGGAGATGATAAGTTCCGCGATGCCGTGGATCCGCTCCATTTTTTCGTTCCAAGCCTCGAATGCAGGCGTGCCCTCATCGGGTTTCTTCATCAACTCATAATAATCTTCGCGGTAGACGAACCAGACCATATCGGCGTCCTGCTCGATTGAACCCGATTCACGCAAATCGGACAACATCGGTGTCTTGTCTTCGCGCTGCTCGACCGCACGACTTAGCTGCGACAGTGCAACTACAGGAATGCTCAATTCTTTCGCAAGCGTCTTCAAACCCCGGCTAATCTCGGAAATCTCATTAACGCGGTTGTCGCTCGCGCGGCTTGTGCCCTGCAGTAGCTGCAAATAATCAACAATGATCAGGCCAATGCCATGCCTACGCTGTAATCGCCGAGCACGGGCGCGCAAGGCAGCGATCGTCAACGCCGGCGTGTCATCGATGTAGAGCGGCAATTCCTGCAATTCGCGCGACGCGCGCGAAAGCTCCCGAAAATCATCACGGGAAATTTTACCCATACGCAGCAATTCGGAACTAATCCCCGATTGCTCGGCCAAGATACGTGTCGCCAACTGGTCTGCGGACATTTCAAGGCTAAAAAACGCAACTTTCGCGCCCGATCCCTTGGATTCTTCGATACCGTCTTCCCGTTCGCGTACCCAGCGCCGCGCGGCGTTAAACGCGATATTGGTGGCCAGCGATGTCTTGCCCATGCCGGGACGTCCAGCCAAGATCACAAGGTCGGAATTGTGCAAACCGCCGCATTTGGAATTGATGCTGCTAAGGCCAGTGGTGATACCGGACAGGCTACCACCCGAGTTAAGCGCCTTTGCGACATTTTTGATCGCCTCTGTCGACGCTTGCAAAAAGCTCTTCATAGAGCCGGTTTCACCCTCGCCCTCGGCCACTTTGTATAGCGCGCTTTCGGCGGCCTCAATCTGCCCTTTGGGATCTACGCTTTCGCTGGTGTCGAGCGCATTGTCGACCAAGGTCCGGCCCACGGTCACCAGCTCCCGTAGCAATGCCAGATCGTAAATTTGCTGGGCAAAGTCGCGCGCGCCAATCAAGCCTGCGCCATCGGCCGTGAGTTTGATAAGATACCCTGGCCCACCAAGTTCCCGCATCGCCTCATCAGCTTCGAAAAATGGCTTCAGCGTAACCGGCGTGACCAACATGTTGCGGTCCATGAGGCGCTTGATTTGTTCAAAGATCCGCCCATGCAGTGGTTCAAAAAAATGGTCCGGCTGCAAATTGATCACGACATCCTCGATGACGCGATTGTCGATGAGTATAGCGCCCAAAAACGCAGCCTCCGCCTCAATATTGCGCGGTAAGCGTTGGGGGTCAGCTTCATTCGCTGCGGCAAGTCTGATCAATTCGGCCATAACTCCCTATCCTTTACCACGTCCCGCGCTGCAAGGGGGCAGAAAAAGAAGTGCGGGGATATGGCTGTGGACAATATTATGCACAACCCAGTCGCTCGTATCTCGTTAACCCCTTGCCCCAAAAATATCTGAAGCTAACACAGCGTCATGGCGGACCCGCGCATCATCAAAGTTGAACTGGACGAAGCAACGATCCTGCGGCGTAACGCCGATATTGAACAGGAACGCCGTGTCGCCATTTTCGACCTAATTGAAGATAATTTTTTCAAACCGCTGCGTGACATGGGCGATGGCTATGCAGGACCGTATCATCTGTGCATCAGCGTCGCAGAGGGGCGCCTCATCCTCGATATCCGCCGTGAAGATGGGACACCGCACGAAACCTTGGTGCTTGGACTCGGGCGTTTTCGGCGTACGGTGAAGGATTATTTCGCCATCTGCGATAGCTATTATCAGGCCATTCGCAAGGCCAGCGCAGCGGAAATTGAGACCATCGATATGGCAAGGCGCGGGGTACATAATGAGGCCGCTGAATTGTTGATGGAGCGGCTGGACGGTAAAGTGGAAGTGGATTTTCCCACTGCCCGCCGACTGTTTACGCTCATTTGCGTATTGCACATCAAGGCATAGCGTCCGAATCATCACATCAGCCCTCGACTTCGCAAGGCCGGAGGGCCTAGTAATAAAGCCGAATCAAAAGGCATAAACGGGGTCGCATGCTAGGGAGAAATCGCAAATTGATCCGCTGGGGCTTTCCCCTACTCGGTGTAGCTTTGTTGAGCTATGCGGCGTGGGACTATGTCACCGGCTGGGCGCCATCGCGCGATAATTTTCCCGTGCAGGGCATCGTTGCAAATGAAAGCAACGGTCAACCCCGATGGTCGGAATTGGGCGCAACGGGTGTTGATTTCGCCTATATTACAGCTGTTGAAGGCGCGCGCGGCCGCGATCCGCAGTTTCAGGCCAATCTAGCTGCGGTGCAGGAGGCCGGCATTCGCTTTGGCGCCCTGCATCATTTTGACCTGTGCCGTTCGGCATCCGAGCAAGCAACGATGTTTATCACCAGCGTGCCCCGCAACGACCGCGCATTGCCACCGGCGGTGCAAATGGATTTTTCCGAAGGCTGCAAAAGCCGCCCGAACCGGGCTTTGATTTTGGCCGAATTGGGGACTTTCCTAAACCAGATTGAGGCGCATAGCGGGACCCCAGCAATCCTGTTGCTAACACCCGACTTCGAAAAGGAGTATCAAGTGAGCAAGTCGATTGACCGCAACATCTGGTTAGAGGGTAACGGTATTTCGCCCGATTATTCCGCAAGGCCGTGGGTGATGTGGACCGCCAACTCGCAGCGCCGCGTCAGCGGTATCGATGGCGCTGTGCGCTGGGTCGTGGTGCGCAAATGAGCGCGATGACACAACGCTTGGTCGACGCCGCAATAGACGCCGCAAAGACGGCTTATGCGCCTTATTCCAATTTTCATGTGGGCGCGGCTTTGTTGCTCGACAATGGCCAGATTGTGACCGGCAGCAACTTTGAAAATGCAAGCTATGGCATGACATTATGCGCCGAAACCGTCGCCATTTCTAAAGCCAATAGTGACGGCCAATTGCAGGCGATCCGCGAGATTGCGGTTGCGGGCGGCTTGGCCGGACATGTCGGCACAGGGGCGGAACCCATCACGCCATGCGGCCGCTGCCGTCAGATTATAAAGGAAGTGGCGGACCTTAATCAGACCGACATTCCGGTGCACTGCGCGCATGCGACGGGTTATGCGACATTCCGTTTGTCCGAATTGCTGCCGCACGGCTTTGGCCCCGCAAACTTAAAATAATTCGGGTATCTGATCGCCAAGATACGCACAATTTTTTCATGCCCGCCACTTGCATGCCTATCGCAAAACGGCAAAAGCGATCCTTATAACAGGGAGAGAATATGTCCATCTTGTCCGACATCTGGATCCGCGAGCAAGCTCAAGCGACCGGTATGATTGAGCCCTTTGTTGAGGCCCAGCGCCGTGATGGCTGCATCAGCTATGGCCTCTCCTCTTATGGCTATGACGCGCGCGTGGCAGACGAGTTCAAGATTTTCACCAATGTGGATAGCTCCATCGTCGACCCCAAGGAATTTGACCCGAAAAGCTTCGTGGATCGTAAGACCGATGTCTGCATCATTCCGCCCAACAGCTTTGCTTTGGCGCGCACGGTTGAATATTTCCGTATACCGCGCGATGTGCTGGTCATATGTCTCGGCAAGAGCACCTATGCCCGCTGCGGCATCATCGTCAACGTGACGCCGCTTGAACCCGGCTGGGAAGGCCATGTGACGTTGGAGTTCAGCAACACCACCCCCTTGCCCGCCAAAATCTATGCCAATGAAGGCGCGTGCCAGTTCCTGTTCCTAAAAGGTGAGCAGCCCTGCGAAACCAGCTACGCCGACCGCGCAGGCAAATATATGGGCCAGCGCGGGGTGACTTTGCCGAAATTGTGATGGGGGTTTGACGACCTGAAGGGTTGAGAATTTTTGGGGTCGGACGTTAGCCTCTTGAAACTCATGCTTGGCGGCGACGCGTGGTGATTTGTTCTAACCGAGCGCGGGTGTAGCGTTGAACCAAGACGGGATACAGGTTGGCCAGAAGGTTTGTCAGCGTCAGCCACGCCGCCCAATCGGTCCAGCCTATCCGCCAAGCGTAGACTGCGACGATAATTCCACCCCCGAATGCAATTAGGTGAGACAGCTCACCGCTCCGTCCGTCCTTGGATACTTTTTCAATCCGCCCCGCGAAAGCGTGCACCCGATAGCCGGGAAAGCGGCGGCGAACGAAACGATTAACCAGGTCACCGTTGCTCACCAGCGCGCGGATGGCCTTGACACCAAGGCCTTCATAAATCCGACCGTTCGCCTCAAATCGGCGGACGCTATACCAAGATTGAGGCAAAAAGCTTATTGCGTAGCTCGCCAACAAAGATCCGAGGAACCACCAAAACGGCGCCTCATCTGGCAAAGCACGATTAAACGTCCGCAAGGGGCCGAACGCCTGCAACCAGAACATCACCGTCGAGCCTAACCAAACGCAGAATAACGCGATCGGAACGATATTTAGCCTCTTGGCATATTGCGCCGCTTCGGCGTGGTCAAAATCTTCAAAATTACCCATTGCCCAAGTGTAAAGCATTTCCAACGCAATGTCAGCAATTGCATGAGAAGCAGTCAAATTCGGAAAACCAATCCATTAACTATATTATCCAATTAGGTTAATATATTTCTTCTTGCCAACCATATTAGACTATGAACCCGAATTCACCCCCGTCGCACTCGATCGCGTGCGCTATGATGGTTGGACGCCGGAGCGGCAGCGGTTGTTGTTAATTGCGCTGGCGGCGATGGGCACGATCGATGCGGCGGCGCAGGCGGTGGGGATGTCGCGGATTGCGACGTATAACCTGAAAAAAACGTGCCGACGCGCGCAGCTTTGCCAATGAATGGGATCGGGCGGTGGGGTTCGGGCGGGCCATAATGCTCGATTATGCCATGGAACGCGCCATCCACGGTGTCACCACGATAAAGATGCGGCTGGACGGTGCCTTTGAAATCCAAATGGGCACCGACACCAAACAGATCCTGAAACAGTTACGCTTGCCCCCGCAGCGCCGCACTGCCAAGGTAGCGGCACGCCTTCCTAAGTTTACAAAAAAGGCCGTGCATGCATATATATTTGTAAACTTATAATGCCGTCACGCCCAAAGAGAGGATTATTCATGCCCAGCACCCAACGCGAATTCGATATCATTGTCTATGGCGCGACAGGCTATACAGGTCGTTTGGTCGCCGAATATCTGAAGGACAAAAATGGCCTGAAATGGGCTATGGCAGGACGCAGCGCGGATAAGCTGGCGGAAGTACGCGACCTGATTGGTGCGGCGGCAGACACGCCAATGATCGTGGCTGATGCGTCTGACCCCGTTTCGCTCGATGCAATGGTCAAGAGCACGAAAGTCGTTTTGACGACGGTTGGCCCTTATCAGCTATATGGTAATGAACTTGTCGCCGCCTGTGTGGCCAATGGCACCGATTATACCGATCTATGTGGCGAGCCGGCATGGATGCGCCAGAAAATCGACCAGCATGACCAAGCGGCAAAGGCGTCAGGTGCACGGATAGTGTTTTCCGCGGGCTTTGATTCCATCCCCTTCGACTTGGGCGTGTTGATGCTGCAAAAGCATTGCGTTGCAACATTTGGCGCACCTGCGCCTCGTGTGAAGGGTCGTGTGCGGGCGATGAAGGGCACCTTTTCGGGCGGCACTGCAGCCAGCTTGAAAGCGACGATGGCCGCCGCTGCCAAGGACCCTGCGGTCATCGGCTATCTGACCAATCCGTTCAGCCTGTCCGCCGATTTTGCTGGCCCGCCGCAGCCTGCGGGCAATAAGCCCGAATATGACGAAAGCCTGGGTAGCTGGGCGACCAATTTCGTCATGGCTCCGATCAACACGAAAAATGTCCATCGCACCAACCATTTACTCGGGCATGCTTATGGCGCCGATTTTGTCTATGATGAAATGATGCTGACGGGCCCCGGCGAACAGGGTGAGGCGATTGCCAAGCATGTCGCCTCCACCCCTATGATGGGCGGCGCTGATGATCCGAAGCCAGGCGAAGGTCCCACCAAAGAAGAACGTGATACCGGTTTTTATGATGTGCTATTCGTCGCAGAATATCCCGATGGTCGCACGGCGCGTTTCAGCGTCAAGGGCGACCGTGACCCTGGCTATGGCTCTACCAGCAAGATGATCAGCGAAACCGCGATTGCCTTATGCGCACATGATGGTCCAGGCGGCGTGACAACACCCGGGGCGGCATTAGGCGAGCACCTTGTGGACCGGTTGCAAAAAAATGCTGGATTGACGTTCGCTGTGGAAAGCTAAACAGGTCCATACAGAGCCGGACGGGATGGGACAGGAACGATAATGAAAAAATTAAACGCGCTGGCAGGCATAATCGCGATTGGTTTGGCTTCTCCGGCAATTGCCCACACCCATTCGCAAGGCAAGCCCCAGCAAGAGCGTCTGAAAGCTGACGTTGAAAAACTTGTCAGCTTTGGCACGCGCCATACTTTGTCATCGGCTACTGACCCAAAACGCGGCATCGGCGCCGCCCGCAAATGGGCGCACAACGAATTTCAGAAAATCGCCAAAGCGTGCAACGGTTGCCTGCAAACCGAATTGCTTGAACGTAACATGTCGGGCCCGCGCATTCCCAACGGCGTCAATATTGTTGATGTGCTCGCTATCAAGCCCGGCAAAATGGGCTGGGACCATGTCATCATTATTGCCGGACATATCGACAGCCGCGTTTCCGACGTGATGGATTTCACTAAAGACGCACCGGGCGCGAATGACGACGGTTCGGGCAGCGCATTGGTGATTGAGGCGGCGCGTATCATGTCTCAGCAGCCACAGAATGAGGCGACCATCGTCTTTGCTTTGCTGTCGGGAGAAGAACAGGGCCTGATGGGTGGACGGCTGCTCGCTGAAACAGCCAAGGAACGTGGCTGGAAAGTTAGCGCCATGTTGAACAATGATATTGTCGGCGGCACGCTTGGTACCGACGGACGCAAGGTTGAAAATGTCGTAAGGGTCTTCAGCGAAGGCATTCGTGCCTCCGAAGATCTGGTTGGGCAGATGGCCCGGCGCAATAGTGGCGGCGAAGACGATGGCCCAAGTCGTTCGCTGATGCGTTACGCTGACAAGGTTGCGGCTGAGGCTTATCCTGATGTGACACTGGATGTCTTTGGCGTCCGCCGCCCTGACCGCTTTGCGCGCGGCGGCGATCATTTGCCCGCGCTCGAGCTTGGCTTTCCGGCAATCCGTTACACCGTGGGCGTCGAGAATTATCATCACCAGCATCAGGATGTGCGCACCGAAAATGGCATCGAATATGGCGATACCGTAGACAAAATGGACTTTGACTATTTGACCAAGGTGACCATGTTAAACATCCTGACGGCCACGGCATTGGCCGACGCCCCGCCAGCGCCTGCGTCTGCGATGTTGGGCGGTGCGGTCACCTCCAACACCATAGTCAAATGGGATGCGAGCCCCGGCGCGCAACTTTATCGCATTTATCAGCGCCGCGCCGACGCGCAGGATTGGACCTTTGTCCGCGACGTGTTGGGGACCGAAATGGTGCTGGAAGGCGTGATCGTTGATGATCATTTTGTTGGTGTAAGTGCGTTAAGTGCGAAAGGCGCGGAAAGCACGATTACTTTCGCTGGCCTACCGCCACGACGTTAAGCCACAAAAGCCATGGCTGCAGCCATCAGTTATAAATGAGGTCGGTTCAGGCGACGAGCGGCTGTTCCGCATTGTCCAGATCGCGCAAGGCATAGCCACGGCCCCACACCGTTTCGATATAGTTTTCGCCGCCAGTGGCCAGCGCCAATTTCTTGCGCAGCTTGCAGATGAAGACGTCGATGATTTTCAGTTCAGGTTCGTCCCTGCCACCATATAAATGGTTCAGGAACATATCCTTGGTCAGCGTCGTACCTTTACGCAGGCTCAACAATTCAAGCATCGCATATTCCTTGCCCGTAAGATGTACGCGGCTGTCATCGACTTCAACGGTTTTGCCCTCGAGGTTCACTGACAATTTACCCGTGCGGATGACGGACTGCGAATGGCCCTTAGAGCGACGCACAACTGCGTGGATACGCGCGAGCAATTCTCCGCAATGAAATGGCTTTGTGACATAATCATCGGCCCCAAAGCCGAAGGAACGGATCTTGCTATCCATCTCACTGATGCCTGAAAGAACCAACACTGGCGTTGACACTTTGGCAACGCGTAGCTTTTTCAAAACGTCATAGCCATGCATGTCGGGCAAGTTCAAATCGAGCAATATAACGTCATAATCATAGAGCATACCTAAATCGAGACCTTCGTCACCCGAGGCCGTCGTGTAAACATTGAACCTTTCCGCCACGAGCATCATTTCAATGGCCTTCGCCGTGGTAGGTTCATCTTCAATCAATAGAACACGCATGGGCAAACCCCTTTTTCAAACTCCCAAATCCGCGCGAATTAATCCAACAGTGCTTGGAACTTTATTAACCATAAGGGCACTCATCTTAAAAGATGAATTTTGAATTAATGCTTTAATTTTGATGACTTATGATATTTTTGTAACAAAAAATGACTATTTTCCAAGGGTTACAGATTTCACAGAAATGTAAATTTTTTCACATAATTTGTAACATTTATGGAAATTAGCCTCGGAAGCTAAAAAATATATTTGCGGCGGCGAAAGCTTAACGGAAGTCAATATAATCACCGCCCAGTTGGGCGGACCAAAAATCGGCCGTAAGGCACTCAGTATGTTTCTTAACTTTTCCATTTAAATACCAATATCATGCACTATCTTAGCTATATGAAAAACACCCTGCTAAAGGAGTGCGCGATATGACCGACGCAAAAACTAAATTTGAAATTCGCCCTTTTGCAACGCTGGGCGCAGCGAACCATGGCTGGCTTGACGCACATCACCATTTTTCATTCGGTAACTATCACGACGCTGCACGGATGAACTGGGGTGCAATCCGTGTCTGGAATGACGACGTGATTGCGCCGCAGTCGGGCTTTCCGCCGCATCCCCATGCCGACATGGAGATCATCACATATGTCCGCACTGGCGCCATCACGCACAAAGACAGCCTTGGCAATGAAGGTCGCACGGCGGCTGGCGACGTCCAAGTCATGAGCGCAGGCAGCGGCATCCGACACGCAGAATATAATCTGGAGAATGAGCCAACCACCTTATTCCAAATCTGGATCATGCCAAATCAGACCGGCGGCGAGCCAAGTTGGGGCGCAAAGCCATTCCCCAAGAGTGACCGCGCGGGCGCATGGCAGATCCTTGCTAGCGGCTTTGACGAAGATGATGACGCGCTGCCCATCCGTACCGACGCCCGCGTGCTTGGTGCGACGGTCAAAGCGGGCGACAGTCTGGAATATGCCGTTGGCGCAAATCGTCATGCCTATATGGTGCCAGCAACTGGCGCGATTGAAATTGATGGGCAGCGTGCGCAGGCCCGCGATGGCGTGGCGCTTGGCGAAGGCGTGATCACCATCACCGCAGTTGAGGACGCCGAAATCGTTCTGGTAGACTCACAGTAATTCACCTCAGCGTTAGCCCAGCGGTTGTGACATTGGCAAAATGTGGCGTTGGCTGTTACAACCGTCATTATGGCCTTTGACCTTCCCGAAGAATATCTTGAAGAAACCTTCTTGGCTTCAACCGGGCCAGGTGGGCAAAATGTCAACAAGGTCGCGACCGCCTGCCAATTGCGTGTCGATGTCTATGCACTAGGTCTGCAACCTTATGCCTTTCGCCAACTAAAAATTCTGGCGGGGAGCAAGATGACAATTTCGGGCGAGTTGATCGTCACGGCGCGCAGCCATCGCACGCGGGAAGCCAATCGGCAGGACGCCCGCGCGCGGATAATCGAGTTGATCGACCGCGCACATATCCGCCAACCCCGCCGCGTGGCCACCAAGCCAAGTAAAGCCGCCAAGGCACGGCGGGTTGATGCCAAAAAAGGCCGGTCCACGATCAAGAAAAACCGTGGCAAGGTCAGCTTCGATTGATAAAGCAAGACGATGTATACTTTTGAAATTGATGCCTCAGCACCCAAAGCCGACCTATATGCCGAATTGGAACGGGCTGCAGATGCGCTCACTAGAGGCGAACCCGATGCCGTTGCCAATATGGCAAATATCGCGGCATTACTTTGGGAATTTCTGCCGGACGTTAACTGGACAGGTTTTTACCGCGTGATCGATGGCGAACTTGTCTTGGGGCCTTTTCAAGGCAAGGCAGCCTGTATTCGCATTCCATTTGGCAAGGGCGTATGTGGGACGGCCGCGCAAACAGGCGAGACGCAGCTAGTGGCAGATGTGCATGCTTTCCCAGGGCATATTGCCTGCGATGCCAATAGCGCATCCGAACTGGTCGTGCCTGTGCAGCATAATGGCAAGCTTATCGCGGTCATTGACCTCGATAGCCCTACACTAAACCGCTTTGATTCCGAAGACGCAAAAGGCGTTGAGCAGCTTGCACGGATGATCGCTGGCAGAATTTGAATGGCCTAGAGGCCCAGTCTAAACCGCCTCAGCATCGGGATCGAAACATTCCCACCCATTAGGTCCAAGGCGCTCCAATGGCCGGTAACGGGTCTTATAATGCATCCGTGCCGCACCATTCACCCAATAGCCCAAATAGACATAAGGAAGACCTGCGGCCTTGGCGCGCATGATATGGTCCATGATGATAAAGTTGCCGAGACCAGAACGCCCCTCAATCTCCGTATCGTAAAAGCTGTAGATCATCGACATGCCGTCGCTCTGCTGATCGGTCAGGCACGCGCCGACCAACTTGCCTCTCTGTCCGAAGCGCGTCGGGGTTCGGTATTCAATCACCTGGCTACGCACAGGCGATTGTTCAACCATGTCGGCATAATCCATGTCGTCCATATTCACCATGCCACCATCGGGATGGCGCGCTATAAGGTATCGGCTTAGCAACTCATATTGCTCGGTCGTTGACCAAGGGCGGCAAGCGCTCACCACCAAATCGGCATTGCGCCGCAAAATACGGCGTTGTGTGGCGTTAGGCAGGAATTCGGACGTTCGCACACGCACCGAAACGCATGCCTTACAATCCAGGCAACTTGGCCGGTAAGCGACATTCTGGCTACGGCGAAAACCAATGCGACCAAGTGCTTCGTTCAATTCATCGGCATGATCGCCGTTGAGTTCGGTAAAGACTTTCCGTTCAATTTTGCCCGGCAAGTAAGGACAAGGGCCAGGGCTGGTTACAAAAAATCGCGGAAAACGGACTGGTGCGCTCATATTCTCTCCGCTGGGCCGCATTGGCTTTAAATGCATTATTTACCGTATAATGCACCGCTCATTCTATGCTGAAAAGCGTATTACCGATCTTGCTTGGGGTGCCTGCCTATTTGTTAAGCTCTACCCGTTCGACTTTGTAACCAGCAACATGCAAACCATCAACCAGTCCTTGTAGCTGTTTTGCATCACGCGCCTCGCATTCAATGTCGGTGATCAATCCCTTGGCTGGCAAGGTAGTAAAAATCCGCTGATGATAGATTTCGATAATGTTGACATTATGCTCGTTGAATAAGCGCATCACTTTATACAGCGCACCGGGGCGGTCCTGCAGCGTCAAACGCAGGCGTGCCAAACGACCCGATCGCGCAAGGTCACGCAGAAGGACATTCGCCAGCAAACGCGTATCGATGTTGCCGCCGCATAGGACGACACCAACATTCTTGCCTGCAAATTTCTCAGGATGAGCCATCACTGCAGCAAGACCCGCTGCACCTGCACCTTCGACAACTGTCTTTTCTATCTGCAGCAGCAGGCTAACGGCGGTTTCCAATTGCGCCTCATTCACCAGGACAATTTCGTCGACCAGTTCGCGGATGACTTCGCTAGTGAATGCGCCGGGCATTTTGACTGCTATGCCCTCTGCCAAAGTGTCGCCTTCGCAGGGCATCTGCAGATTGTTCAGCAAAGCATACATTGAGGGGTAAAGTTCGGCTTGAACCCCAATGAGCCCGATATCAGGCTTCAACGCGCGCGCAACCGTCCCCATGCCGGAAAGTAAGCCGCCGCCGCCGATAGGTACGACCAACATATCTAGGGACGGAATGCTCTCGAGCATTTCAAGCGCCACAGTACCCTGCCCTGCGGCGACATTCGGGTCGTCAAAAGGATGGACAAAGGTCAATCCCTGTTCGGCCTCTAGCTGCCGCGCATGTTCATAGGCATCGTCAAAAGTCTCGCCAAACAAAACGACTTTGCCGCCAACACTCTCAGTCTGCATGACCTTTACCGTTGGCGTTGGCACTGGCATGACGATGGTCACTGGAATGCCAAGACGGGTACCATGATAGCTCAGCCCCTGCGCATGGTTGCCGGCCGACGCTGCGATCACGCCTTTACTGCGTTGTTCTTCCGAAAGCAGAAGGATCGCGTTCAACGCACCGCGCTCCTTATAGGCTGCCGTGAACTGCAGGTTTTCGAACTTTAGGTAAATATTTGCGCCCGTCAGCTTCGATAAAGTATGGCTATGCAAGGTCGGCGTCGCCACGATGGAATCGCGAATACGGTCATGGGCGGCGCGGACATGGTCCAAGGTCAATAGGTCAGACATATAAATTGGCCCTAACGCATCTGGTGTTAAGTGAAAACAGGCATTAAGACCAAGGGATGACCAAAATTGCTTTTATTGGATTGGGCGTCATGGGCGGCCCGATTGCACGGCATCTCAAACAGGCGGGGCATGACTTGACGGTGTATAACCGTTCACGCGCTAAGGCTGAAAAATGGGTCGAGGCTTATGGCGGCACGCTGGCCACTTCTCCAGCAGATGCGGCGAAAGATGCCGAGGTTGTTATTAGCTGCGTTGGCACGGATGATGACCTGTCGGGCGTGACGCTTGGCCGCGAAGGGGCGTTCGCCGCGATGGCGAAAGGTAGCCTTTATATAGATCATACAACCGTTTCCGCACGCATTGCTCGGCAGCTGGGTGTTGAGGCTAAATCGCGCGGCTTGCTAATCGTTGACGCACCCGTAACCGGCGGGCAGGCGGGAGCAGAAAACGGCACCTTGTCCATCATGTGCGGCGGAACGGAAGCCTCTGTTGCGGCAGCATCGCCCATTATAACCGCTTATTCCAAACGTATTGTGCATGTCGGTGGCCCCGGCACGGGTCAGATAACGAAGATGTGCAATCAAATCGCCTTTGCTGGCGTTATCCAGTCTTTGTCAGAGGCGTTGCGCTTTGCGCAGTCTGCTGAACTAGACGTAGAAAAGGTATACGAAGCCATTTCCGGCGGCGCGGCGCAAAGCTGGCAAATGGATAATCGTTGGGCCACGATGGCTGAGGACAAGTTCGATTTTGGTTTTGCGGTCGATTGGATGCGCAAGGACCTTGGATTGGCATTCGAAGAAGCCCGCGCGGTGGGCGCGACTTTGCCGATTACTGCGATCATTGATCAGTTTTACGCCGATGTGCAGCATATGGGCGGAGGCCGACTGGATACCAGCGCGATTGTAAAAAGGTTACCTAAAGGATGAAGAAACCCGCATTGCCACTGGTGTTCCGTTTCCGCATTCTCTCCCCGTTCCAAGGTCTGTTCATGTCAAAAAGAAATGGGCTGTTTTTGAAGTTATGCGCGCTCGCTTTGTTCACGAGCACCGCCGCTTCGCCAGCATTCGCCGACGGGCTCGTCGAAAATGTGAACGGCATAACGCTGGACAAAGATGGCAAGGTCATCCGCTTTAACGCCATGCTCGTGGGCAGAGATGGAAAGGTGACTGAACTACTCACCAAAAAGGACAATTTGCCCAAGCAACTTGATTTCCGCTTGGACGGACGCGGCGCGACATTATTGCCGGGCATGATTGACGCTCATGGCCATGTCATGGGCCTGGGCTTCCAACTCCTGACGCTAGACCTATCCGCCACCAATAGCCTTGCGGAAGCGCAAGCTGCGATAAAGGCATATGCCGCAAAATATCCCGAACGTCGCTGGATTATTGGTCGCGGTTGGAACCAAGAAAAGTGGGGGCTTGGACGCTTCCCGACAGCACAAGACCTTGACGCGGCTGTCAGCGATCGCCCCGTCTGGCTTGAACGGGTCGATGGCCATGCGGGCTGGGCAAACAGCCGCGCGATGGAAATCGCTGGGGTAAATACAACATCAAAATCTCCCCCAGGTGGACGCATTGAACTGGCCGCGGGAAAGCCAAGCGGTATATTTGTTGACGCCGCGTCGAATTTGATTGGCAAATTTGTACCAACACCCAAGCCCTTGGAACGTGACATTGCCTTGGGTGAGGCACAAAAAAAGCTGCACAGCTTAGGCATCACCGCCATTGCCGATATGGGCACATCGATGGATGACTGGCAAAGCTATCGAAGGGCAGGCGATGCGGGTTGGTTGACGCTCAGGATTATCGCTTATGCTGGCGGTATCGATAACATGGTCGCAATCGCTGGGCCTCGACCAAGCCCCTGGTTGTATAATGACAAGCTCCGACTTGGCGGGGTGAAGCTATATCTCGACGGAGCCTTGGGCAGCCGCGGCGCGTGGTTGAAAAAACCTTATGCTGACGCCGCTGGGCAAACGGGTCTCCAATTTCTGGCAAGCGCAGAAATCCGCAACCTCATGGTCCGCGCGTCCATGGACGGCTTCCAAACCGCTATTCATGCTATTGGTGACGCCGCCAATGCAGAGGTCATCAGCGCCATCGAAGAATTGTCCGAAACCTACAAGGGCGATCAACGTTGGCGAATTGAGCATGTCCAGATCGTTGACCCAGTCGATCTGCAAAAGCTTGGCAAGCACGGTATTATTTCCTCGATGCAGCCTGTGCACCAGACATCTGATCGCTTGATGGCTGAGGCTCGGCTTGGCCCCGACCGGCTAAATGGTGCATATGCGTGGCAGTCCATTGCACGCGCCGGTGGCAAACTGGCCTTTGGTTCGGACGTACCGGTGGAATCAGCTGATCCCTTTGCTGGCCTTGCCGCCGCGATGACGCGCGAAGATGCCGAAGGGCAACCCTTTGGTGGCTGGCGACCGGAAGAACGCGTCACACGCGAACAGGCGCTTTCTGGTTTTACGACGGGTGCGGCTTATGCGGCCTTTGCGGAAGGCAAATTTGGTTCATTAACCCCCGGGCATTATGCCGACTTCATCTTGATTGATGTCGACCCATTGCTTGCAAGCCCCCGCGAATTGCGTAATGCAATCGTCAAGGAAACATGGGTCGCAGGTCGGCCCGTTTATAAAAATGCTGCAGCAAATGCTGCGGAAGAAAAAACGAATGGAGATAAACGATAATGCGCGCATGGACATTGGCTAGCCGCCCGGTTGGGCTTCCGAACGACAGCAATTTTGCGATTGTTGAACATCCCGACGCCCCACTTGGCGCAGACGAGTTTCGCGTAACCAATAGCTGGCTCTCGGTCGATCCCTATATGCGTGGACGCATGAATGATGCAAAAAGCTATGCGGATCCGTTCATGTTGGGTGAACCCATGACTGGCGGCGCCGTTGGCACTGTTACCGAAAGCAATAACGCAGAGTTTCCCGTTGGTGCAAAGGTGCTGCATATGGCGGGCTGGCGCGACACGGTCGTTTTTGGCGGCGACAAGATGCCCCCTGCCGGAATGCCGCCAGTGAAACTGCCCGATCTAGGTGTGCCCGACCAACATTGGTTGAGCATCATCGGCATGCCCGGCGGCACCGCATGGTTCGGCCTGCTGAAAGTTGCTGAAGCCAAGGCCAGCGAAGTCATCTTCGTGTCAGCTGCGGCTGGCGCCGTAGGCTCCACAGTGACACAAATTGCCAAAGCGAAGGGCATGAAAGTCATCGGCTCCGCTGGCGGCGCAGACAAATGTGCTTGGGTCAAAGAACTCGGGGCCGACGCGGTGATTGATTATAAATCCGGTAAGGTGTTGCCACAATTGATGGCTGCGCTGAAGGATATAGGCGAAACTGGCATTGATGTGTATTTCGACAATGTCGGCGGCGAGCATTTTGATGCTGCGCTCGCAACGTCAAAGGAATGGGCGCGTTTTGCGATTTGCGGCATGATTGACGTCTATAATGACTTCAAGGCGCAGCCGATGCAATATCTGCCCATGATCATTGGCAAAAGGATCATGATTAAAGGCTTCCTCTACCCTGATTTTTATGCGCAGGTGCCAGAGTTCAATGCCGACATGGCCGCCCTTATCCAATCGGGTGCCGTCAAGGGCCGCGAAACCGTGAAGAACGGGCTGGAAAAAACACCTGAAGCTTTCATAGGACTATTCAGCGGCGAAAACACCGGCAAAATGTTAGTTAAGCTCTAACACAAAATGCTGCGCAGCATTTTAACGTGAAAACGTGAATGTTTTTCACGGTGAAATGCTGCGTCCCGCGGCGTTAATGCTGGCATTGTTGCAATATTGACGCACCAGCAAAATTTCAAAGCGGACAATAATTTAGGGCAATGACATTCAACCGCCCCTTCGCTAGATTGTCAAACACTGTGTCATTTAGGAGAAAACATATGTTACGACGTGACAACCCCCTTAGCCGGACCTTGAAGCTGTCAGCTGCCTGCCTCGCACTTGCTGTGCCCAGCATGGCATTCGCACAAGAAGCACCTCAAGGCGAAGACACTTCCGACGCAGAAATTGTTGTGACGGCGCAAGGCCGTAGCCAGGTACTTTCCGACGTCCCTGTCGCCATTTCTGCTGTTAACGCCGAAACGCTGCAAAACAGCGGCGCGAACGACATTCGCCAACTGAACCAAGTCGCACCATCTTTGCTCGTCTCCTCAACCGGATCAGAAGCAAATGGCTCAGCCCGTATTCGCGGTATTGGCACCGTAGGCGATAACCCAGGCCTTGAAAGCTCAGTTCCCGTTTTCATCGACGGCGTTTACCGTTCGCGTTCGGGCATTGGCCTGAACGAGTTAGGCGAAATTGATCGCGTCGAAGTGCAGCGTGGCCCCCAAGGCACGTTGGGTGGTCGTAACTCGTCAGCAGGTCTGATCAGCATCTATTCGAAAAAGCCAAGCTTCACCTTTGGTGGCAGCGGCGAGCTGACCTACGGCAATTATGATTTCATGCGCGCCGCAAGCAGCGTCACTGGCCCAATTTCGGATCAATTGGCATTCCGCGTTGATGGCGTTTACGTGAAGCGCGACGGTTTCTATCGCGATGACCAAAATGGCCGCGATATCAACAATCGTGACCGTTACTTCTTGCGCGGACAGTTTCTGTTCCAACCCACCGACGCATTGTCTGTCCGATTGATTGCTGACTACACCTTCCGCACGGAAGAATGCTGCGCAGCAACTTATGTCGACCGGACCGTCAATCAATTTATTGGTGACCTAAACACGCCAAGCGCGGTTGGGGTCGCGTCAACCGCGACATCAAACAACATCATCAATGTGTTGCGTGACTTGGGTCAGCCATTGGCTGCGTTCAACCAAGGTTTTGGTCGCACGGTTTCGGTTAGCCCGAACCGCGAATTCAGCGGTAAAACTAAAGATTATGGTTTCTCTGGTCAGGTTGATTATGACTTTGGCGGTGCAACTTTGACTTCGATTACGGCTTACCGCCAATATCGTTCGGGTCAGGCATCCGACACCGATTATGGTGAGGTCGACATTCTGTATCGTGCGCCAAGCGATGACGCCTATCGTCAGTTCCACACCTTCACACAGGAACTGCGTTTGCAGGGTGAAGCATTTGGCGGCAAGCTTGATTGGCTAGTCGGCGGCTTCTTCGCGAATGAAAAGCTGACGGTGCGCGATAATCTGCGCTTCGGCAATCAATATGGCCGCTTTGCAACATGCCGCATCATTTCAGGTGGCGGTTTGGCTGGACTTTATTCGCCTACCAGCCCATTATGCGTAATCCCTGGTGTTGGCACCGCAACCATCGGTGGCGCTTCGGGTATATCCGCTCCGGATATATTGGCGGCGTTTACGCGGCTTGATAACCTCAACAATCTGGGCACCACCAACGACCGTTATTTCCAGAACGGCACGAACTTCGCGGCGTTCACGCACAACATCCTGCACATTACCGATGCGCTCGATCTGACACTTGGCCTTCGCTACACTAGCGACAAGAAGAAGTTCAACGCGACCTTCGGCAATGACAACACAGCGTGTACAGCAATCCAAGGCCTTGTGACCGACGATTTAGGCAACCCGCTCACAACCGCAACGGCACGTGCGCTTGCGGGCTCGTTGATTGGTCTGGCTTGCCAAGGCAACTCGACAGCAGAACTGAACGGCGTCTCGATTAACGACAAGCGCAGCGAAGATGAATTCACTGGCACCGCGATCCTCTCGTGGAAAGCAACTGACGATCTGCTGGTCTACGGCAGTTTTGCACGTGGCTATAAGGCTGGTGGTTTCAACCTCGACCGTTCTGCGCTGAAGTCACCAATTGGCACATTTGCAGCATCCGGCGGCGCGCAGGCGTTGACGGGCAGACTCCAATTCGACCCCGAACTGGTGGACAGCTATGAACTAGGTGCGAAATTCTCAAACGGTCCATTTGGCCTGAGCGTTTCTGCCTTCCGTTCGGACTTCAGCAATTTCCAGCTGAATACGTTCAACGGCACCGTGTTCCTTGTTCAATCGATCAACGGTTGCGGCACGGATTTGGGTGGTGCTGACCGTGACCAAAACTTGTCGGCAGCCGGAACCAACTTCAATGCAGCAGCGGCAACAACGGGTGCCTGTGCGGCAAGCGATGTCGGCTACGGTGTTCGCGCACAAGGCGTCGAGCTTGAAGCATCCTTGGTGCCCGCACGTAACTTCCGCATGGCTGCAGGTCTGACATATGCAAAAACCAGCTACCGTGACAATCTGGTCGGCAGCAGTACCGGCGCACCACTTGACCCCGCGCTGCGTAAGTTGCCAGGTGACAATCTGTCGAACGCACCTGAATTCGTTGCCACATCAAGCATCACATGGACGCCGGACATTGGCAGCAACGGCATGAGCGGTCTGGTGTACATCGACGGTCGTATGACCAGCGATTACAACACAGGTTCCGACCTGTTCCCGCAGAAGGAGCAAGACAGTTTCGCCGTATTCAACGCGCGTATTGGTCTGCGCGGTCCTGACGAATCCTGGGGCATTGAGCTTTGGGGCCAGAACATCTTCAATCAGGATTATGCTCAGGTCGCCTTTAACTCGCCATTCCAGGCGGGTGCAACTTCAGCACCATTTGTAGATCCACAATATCCAGGTGGCCGCCAGCTGATGTCCCAGTTCCTTGCCGAACCGCGGACCTATGGCATCACATTACGCGGTAAGTTCTAAGAACTTAGCTTAGCAAAACAGAAAAGGGCTCGCAGCATGCGGGCCCTTTTTTGTGGTTGAAGAAGCAAAAAATTTTGAAATTGACCAATCAATCGTGCCGCAAGCGTTGTTTAGCCGCCGAAACCCACGCTCAAGAATCCGGGCAATGGCCCGTTCCAGCCATCATCGCCTGACGTCGCAGTACCGCTTGACTGATCTGGCTTTGCCATTTCCGCTTTAGGTGCTGGCTTAGCGACCGCTTTCTCACGGAGCGCCTTTGACTCTGGTCCTTTAGTTGAAGCCTCATAGGCTTCAGACCGCGGTTGCGTTGCCTTACTGGCGGGAGCCTTACGGACGCGTTTTGCAGGCACAAGCTCTTCACCCTCGGCGGGCGCTTCGATTTTGCCCAGACGATCGATCTTATTGCCGATTAGCTTTTCAATGCTTTCAATCGCTTCTTCGTCGCCCTTGGTAACAAATGTAAATGCCTTGCCCTTGGCCCCAGCTCGGCCCGTTCTGCCAATGCGGTGAACATAGTCATCGGGATGCCATGGCGCGTCAAAGTTAAACACGTGACTGACACCCTTAACGTCAAGCCCCCGCGCAGCTACATCTGATGCCACGAGCAGGTTAATGTCGCCATTCTTGAAGGCTTCTAACTGCTTCTGGCGCGATGCTTGGTCAATATCACCGTGAATTTCACCAGACCGAAAGCCGTGGCGTTGAAGACTGGCGTTCAATTCGCGCACCGTCGTCTTACGATTACAGAAGACGATTGCGTTCGACACTTTTTCAGTGCGCAAAAGGTCGCGCAGAACGTCGCGCTTTTTCATTTGGGTCACGTTGACCAAAAACTGTTCAATGTTGACATTCGCAGTCGCAGGGCGCGCCACTTCGATATATTTCGGGTTGGACAAGAATTTGTCCGCCAGCTTTTTAATCGGTGGCGGCATCGTTGCAGAAAACAATAATGTCTGGCGCGTTGTTGGCAGTTTTGTGCAGATGTTTTCGATATCTGGAATAAAGCCCATGTCGAGCATCCGGTCCGCCTCGTCGATGACCAACATTTCGCAGCCGGTCAGCAAAATCTTGCCTCGCTCAAACAAGTCCATCAACCGGCCCGGGGTAGCGATCAAAACATCAACGCCCTTTTCAAGCGCCTTGACCTGATCCCCCATTTGCACGCCACCAATTAGAAGCGCCATAGACAACTTATGATATTTTCCGTATTTTTCAAAATTCTCAGCTACTTGCGCAGCCAATTCGCGCGTTGGCTCCAATATCAAGCTGCGCGGCATCCGTGCGCGCGCACGACCATTGGCGAGCACGTCAATCATGGGAAGAACAAAACTTGCGGTCTTGCCAGTCCCCGTTTGTGCAATGGCAATGATGTCGCGCATCATTTGGACTTGCGGGATGGCCGCAGCTTGGATCGGGGTCGGCGCGTCATAGCCAGCCTCGTTCAAGGCTCTCAATAACTCGTCAGACAGGCCGATGTCGGCAAAACGCATATGGTGTTCCGGAAAAAAGATGGCGCAGCGCCACCGGCGACAAATTCACGGGGACGAGCGTGGGCAATGGTCGCTACCGCAAATAAAGTCAAGATAGATGCCCGCTGGAGCAGGTGCTAGCGCGCGATCAGCAACCTGAACTTATCAATGTCGCATTTGGCGCCCGTGCGCGCGTGCAAAATATCCCGATTGACGCATAATTTACCGTCATACGACCGTTCCATATAGGCGCCGGCGTAGAATTCGCGGGCGAGGCACCCGTCACCTAGATACGCACGAATGAGAATGCCGTCCCGCGTCAGCAAATCCAAGCTGCGGTCAGGACCAGGGCGCGAACCACCGAGCCTGTTGACCAACAGGCATTTGCCGATCTTTTTCTCTCTATACTTGATATTGCCAACGGACTGTCTTTGGCCGGCCACTGTTGCCGGAACTGAGTTGGGGGCAGGAAATCGAACAATGACACGTTGGTCGACACGGACCTGATGAAATTCAGTCTTTAACCCCAACAAGGGCATGAACGAACGATCAACTGCGGCGACGTTGAAGTGCGCCAATGCCTTATCCGACAATGTTGTCCATGCGACTGCAAAAAGGACGATTACCAATAGTGCGCGCAAGAAACATTCCGGTATGAAGTTGATGTTCGGATCGCTTTACCCGATAAGGTTGAACCTATCATGAATTGCAAGCCAAGGCCGTTGCAGACAATGGAAAATACTGTGCCAGATGTAAAGATTTTATCCGAATTTCGTGCCATATTGGGACCGAAGGGCTATTCGGACGAAATCGACGTAATCGCGCCTTGGCTGACCGACTGGCGCGGCCGATTTACAGGTTCAGCCCCTGCCCTGCTTTCGCCGGCCAATACGCAGGAAGTGGCTGCAGTGGTGAAACTAGCGGCCAAACACCGGATTTCGCTGGTTCCCCAAGGCGGCAATAGCGGGATGGTCGCTGGCGCAACGCCGGACACAAGCGGTCAGCAGGTGATCCTGTCTTTGCGGCGAATGAACCACATGACCGTTATGGACGCAGAAGATGGCCTGATATGCTGTGATGCGGGGGTTATTCTTCAGAATTTGCATGAGACCGCAGCAGCGGTTGGACGCCGCTTTCCGCTTACCTTGGGTGGAAAAGGGTCGGCCACCATCGGCGGGCTCATTTCAACCAATGCCGGCGGAACGCAAGTGCTCCGCCATGGCACGATGCGGATGCTCGTGGCCGGCCTTGAGGCGGTCTTGCCCGATGGATCCATCTATGACGCGATGGCGCCGTTAAAAAAGGACAATCGCGGCTATGATCTGAAACATCTTTTGATTGGCGCGGAAGGGACAATTGGTATCGTCACCAAGGCCGTGTTACATACAGTCCCGGCCCTGATAGATCGATGCGTCGCATGGGCCGGTGTCGACAACCCCGCCCAAGCATATGATTTACTGTTGTTCATGCAACGGCATGGCCGAGAACGCTTGGAAGGCTTCGAAATTCTACCACAGCGGGCGTTGGACGCCGTAACAACGCATATCGCAGGGACACGGCCACCGCTGGATACCGCGCATCGCTGGCACGCGCTGATGGAATTTGTGCAGGATGACCCGGAACAGATGTCCCCCGTCGAACTTGCGACGCACCTGTTGGAAAAGGCCATGAATGAAAATCTACTCGGCAATGCAACTATTGCGAGCAGCGACGCGCAAGCGGAAGCATTCTGGAAAATACGCGATTCCATTGCTGAGGCCGAGCGCGCAGCAGGGCCTGCGCTGCAGCATGATATCAGTGTTCCCGTGTCTGCGATGGCCCGTTTCATTGAGGATGAATCCCCGGTGATTGAAAGAACCTATCCCGGCACCAAAACGCTGGCCTTTGGACATTTAGGGGACGGCAATATCCATTTTCATGTCAAGGCCCCGGACGGAATAGATATGACATCTTGGTATGCCAGCGACGGCAAAGCGATTACGTCGCACGTCTACGACCGCGTGCGCGCGTATGGCGGGTCGCTTTCCGCTGAACATGGTATTGGACAGGCAAAAATCGCCGAGTTCGAGCGTCTCTCCGAACCGGCGCGGCTTGCCGCATTGCGGGCCATTAAAAATGCGCTTGATCCGCTGGGAATTATGAACCCCGGCAAACTTGTTCCGCTTGCGTAAACAAGGCTATCCGCTTAAACGGCGCCTTCAAAATTTTTTTAATATAATTCAACGATGGAGTTACATATGGCCACCGCGCCCCAAGCCGCCAACCTCCCGCTATTGTACAACGACCTGGTGCCGTTGAGCAGCAACGATCATGCAACGTGGAAGTCACGCATGCTCGAAAATGCCAAATTCCTTGAGGGCCAACATGCCATTCCGTTGACGATTGAAGAATTTGTGCCAGCGTCGCGTACTTATCCAATCATCTTTTCCGCATCGGAAAACCCAGTGCCGCTCGTCTTGATGGGCATGAATGAAGGCGTAAACACTTTCATGAATGACGAAGGGCATTTTGAACGCCCCGTTTACATCCCCGCTTATGTCCGGCGCTATCCCTTCCTGTTGGCGAAACTACGTCCGGACACGGATGAATTGTCGTTGTGCTTTGATCCAACGTCAGGAGCAGTTGGCGAATTCGAAGAAGGCATGCCTTTGTTTGAAGACGGCACACCAAGCGAGAATACGAAAGCAATTTTGAAGTTCTGCGAAGACTTTGAAAATGCTGGGGCGCAAACGCACGCTTTTATTGAGGAAATCAAAAAGTTAGACCTACTGATGGACGGTGAAGTGTCCATTCAGCAAGAAGGTCAGGAGCAGCCCTTCATCTATCGCGGTTTTAAAATGATCGACGAAAACAAATTGCGCGAGCTTCGTGGTGACACGGTTCGCAAGTTGAACCAGAACGGCATCCTTGCTCTGATCCATGCACATTTATTCTCTTTGCAATTGATGCGGGAAATCTTTGCAGTTCAGGTCGCTCAAGGTAAGGTTCCGCAAGTGACGGAACTGCCTTCGAATTAATCCAAATGAATGCTTCATGCCGTCACGCCACCTATTTGGGGGAAGTGACGGCATGCCTTTAATTCAGCGCATGTGGCCCTGACGCGGGTGTAGCCAAGGTTTTGCGCAATTCCTCGCAACCATGGGGCGATTGGTCGGCAAACTTCACTTGTTTTTGACGTGTGTCTTGAAACCGTAATGCCAGCACCCCATCCTTGGCTATGGATGGATTCATCCCCTCCCGTTTCCGTCCACTGATGTCTGTAAAGGCATCAACTCCCTGAACCTAGGCCACCCCGGAACGATCCGGGGTGGTATTTTTCACCGTCATTCCGCGGCAATTAGGGTGGCGGAACCCAATGCTTCGTCGGCAAGCGCCGACACGAGAGCAGAGATCATAATATTCATGCGGTCAAAACCAGCCCCAGGATGGCGCAAATCAGGGTCGAGATACAGAGAACGGTCTACTTCCAACTGAATAGCATGGATGTTCGCACGAGGCCGCGCGTGGCGGCGGAGAATATACGCGCCCGCATAAGGATGGTTCAGCGCGGCATCAAACCCTTGGGCTTGCAACCGCGTCATTAATAGTTCGGCATATCGCGACGCTGCACTTTTTCCGAAACGGTCACCCACGACAAATTGAGGCGCTGGTCCCGAAGCTGCGCCACGGATCGGCGGCATGCTGTGCAAGTCGAGCAATATAGCTACGCCAAACCGCCGCCGCATCTGTTCAAGTATATCCGCGACTGCGTCATGATAGGGTCGGTGGAACGACAATATGCGGTGCTGCACCTCATCTAAGGTAAATTGCCGCTTCCACAATTCACCCTCGCCCGACAATCTTCGGGGCATCAGGCCAAGACCGCCGCGTTGCTTGACCCCCGGTGCAGGATAATCGCTGCGGCGCGCGCCTTGAACCATTTCCGTGTCAATGTCCTGCTCGTCGCGGTTCAAATCGATCCAAGCCCGCGCGCGGTGCGCCACGATGACAGGATATCCCAACTGGACACAGTGCCGCGTCAGTACGTCAGCATATCTGTCCTCAAGCCGCAGTAACGCAGCGGGCGGCAACCTTAATGCATCGAACAGCTCCGATGGATAGTCACGTCCGGCATGCGGCACAGACAGCAGCACAGGCACGGAGGGTGTTTCCGTGCTCCATTTTGCGAATCCATCTATATCCGTAGGCGCCATGCTTCCCCTGCGTTGCTTTTATGCATGATTGGCAGATTCTCAGCAAAATGGGAAAAAATAAAATATTCCGATTATGCAACGGCCGCAGCGCAGCAACTGCGCTGCCTTGGAATGCGTTTGTGCTGGCTATAATCCCAACTTCGCGTGCGGAAGGGGCACAAGCCATGCGCAAAAATCCTGTCCAAACCTCTGCATCTCAAGGATCCTATTGTGAAAGTCGAACGCCTGTGTGCAAGGGAAAGTTTCGGTGAACTGAAATAGGCTTGAATGATAGGGCAAGCCCAGCTAGAGGCTGCCGCAGAGTGGGCGTATAGCTCAGTGGTAGAGCACTGTGTTGACATCGCAGGGGTCGCAAGTTCAATCCTTGCTACGCCCACCATAATTTCCTTAGCGATGTCCTCCTTCGAAATCGACTGAAGCTTAACCACGGCAATAGCTGCGGCTTGCGGCATTGATGTTCCATCGCTAAGCCCATGGCATGAACTTAGCATCGCTTCTCGACCAATTTACGCACGGCGCAACGCCTCACAAAGTCTCTATTCCACCGAGCTGGCATCAAGGACGCACATCCTATGGCGGCCTGAGCTCCGTTCTGGCCTATCAGGCAGCAATGTTGGCAGCAGATGACCTTCCTCCTCTGCAATCGGCCCAGATCGCTTTTGTTGGGCCTCTGGCAGGTGAAGTAGACGTCAGCGCACATATCCTGCGGCGCGGTAAGAACACGGCCTTCATTCAGGCAGAAATATCCGGCGCAGAAGGCGTGGGCCTTTCATGCAATTTCATTTTCATGAACCGCAGGCCAAGCCATTTGGATTATGCGAATATCGCGGCCCCGAACTTCCCGCTTATTCCAACAGACGATATGGTGCGCAGCGGACCACCTGAGTTTTTTACGGGTCATATGCAATATCCGGATAAGCGGCTGGAGCTGGGGATGGCGACCAATCGGCTGGCAAGCTGGCATCGGCTAACCGAGCATCAAGGGCTGGACCCCATTGCCGAGCTTATTTGCATCGGTGACGCCCTGCCGCCATCGGCCATGGGCCTCATGACCGAAAAAGGCATGGTGAGCTCCATGAACTGGCAGATCAATATGTTGACTGATGCTCCGACCACTGAAAATGGCTGGTGGTATCTATCAAGTGAAACGCACCACGCCGCCAACGGCGCAAGCAGCCAATATATGACGGTGTGGAACAGCCGCGGCGAAGCGGTGATGACGGGTATGCAATCCGTCGCAATTTTTGCTTAAGCAGTTGGCTTTGTACGAACCAAGCGCATGGCCAACAAGACAAGGCCAATAACGATAAAATTATCAATAAAGGTTTTGTAGAACAGCCAATTATCGGTTGTCAGCAGCTTTGCAGCGCCATAATTCAACGCCGCCATGATGAGGCCGATGACGCCCATCGCAATGGCAAAGCGGCCCGCATGTATATCCGAATATGGCATATAGCGCGCCAAGCCTTTACCAATATAGGGACCACCCCGCGCACCATCGATGATGAAAAAACTGGCGGCGATCAAACCCGTTATTGTGCCGCGTAGCTTGATCCATTCGTCATCATTCAACCACACCGCCAACCCAGCCGATATGCACAGCATGAGGATGCCAAACAACGCAAGGCCGCCCGTGACGTCGATTTTTGTGATGCGTTGGAACATGACAAGGCCAAAGCCGACGACAACACCAACCAAGGCGGCGGTTTGTAAATCTGTCATTTTAGCTATGACGTAGAATAATAAACCAGTGGCCACGTCAATGGCGAAAGGCAGGCGGTTGTGGCGCGCGAATACGCCGCTATTCACTTCTGTTGCTTCCGCGGCCATGCCTTAACCTAACGCTGCCTGCTTTTCTTCGGCGAGGCGGTCAAGCTCGGCGCGGCTTTTCTTCTCACTGGAGGATTTCAACTGCCCGCATGCCGCCATGATATCACGGCCACGTGGCGTCCGCACGGGCGCACTGATGCCAGCTTCAAAAATGATGCTGGAAAAACGCTTAATCCGTTCTGGGTCAGAACATGCATAGTCTGCGCCGGGCCATGGATTGAAGGGGATCAAATTGACCTTGGCGGGCAGTTTATACTGCCGGATGAGGCTGACTAGCTGACGCGCGTCCTCGTCGCTGTCATTCTTGTCCTTCAACATCACATATTCAAACGTAATCCGCCGCGCGTTGCTGATACCGGGATATTCTGCGCAAGCGCGGAGCAGTTCATCAATACCATATTTACGGTTGAGGGGCACCAGTTCGTCACGCACATCCTTAACCACAGCATGCAACGACACCGCCAAGTTGACGTTAATTTCCTCGCCTGCGCGCGCCATCATCGGCACAACACCCGACGTCGAAAGCGTAATCCGGCGACGCGAGAGACCAAGACCGTCGCCATGCATGACAATCTTCATCGCGTCGCGGACATTGTCAAAATTATAGAGCGGCTCACCCATCCCCATGAGGACAATGTTGGTCAGCATACGGCCATCGGCAGTGTAATGCCCAACATCGTCGTCGTCATCTTCATCCGCCGATGCAAAAGCCATATTGCCCTTTGGCCATTCGCCCAAGGCATCGCGTGCCAGCATGACCTGACCAACAATTTCACCGGGCGTCAGGTTACGCACCAGCCGCATCGTTCCGGTATGGCAGAAACGGCAATTGAGCGTGCAGCCAACTTGGCTTGAAATGCACAATGTCCCGCGATCTGCATCGGGGATAAACACCATTTCATAATCTTGCGCATCATCGGTGCGCAAAAGCCATTTGCGCGTGCCATCGGATGACACTTGCGCTTCAACCACTTCTGGACGACCAATCACAAAGCGATCCGCAAGCCAGGGCCGCATCGTCTTGGCAATATCGGTCATAGCCTCAAAGTCGGTGACACCACGATGGTAAATCCAATGAAAAACCTGCTTAGAGCGGAGCTTTGCCGCCTTTTCGTCCAATTGCGATTCTTCGAACAACTGCCGAATTTGAAGATGGCTCAACCCCATGAGGTCAATGCGTCCATCGCTGCGCGGGGTAATGGCGCGCGGCGTGACTACGGGGTCGATATGGCCAGGAATCTGCATGATAGCCGCGCCTATAAATATGTTGACTATGAAAAGCCAGCGTTGCGGCTTATTCCCTATGCAACATCTATATCAGGAACTCGTCTGGGTTCACGGTCTTCTTTATGCTTGGGGTACCGATGCCGTTATCTAAGGGGCCGTCTTTACGCACGCTCGCCTTGTCCGCTGCCATCGATAACCAAAGCTTCGACACCGTCGCGGATCATCACCATGCTCCCTTGCGCTAGGCTGGGCGCGATGGGCGCGCCGAACTGCGCCATCGGTTCGACGCCGAGTAGCAACCCACGCAGCACCCGAGCGGTCATCCCATGACAAATGATGAGCATGTCCTGATCAAAAGGTAATTCGCCCAACCAATGCAATAGCCGCTGCGCGACATCTTCGTAATATTCGCCGCCTTCGGGCCGGACCGAAAATAATTTATGTTCGGTATCTACGATTGGACCGATTTCGGCCGATATATCTGCATAGGTCCGGCTGGACCAACGCCCTACATCAATTTCCAGCAAACGATCGTCGCGTTTTGTGTCGTGCCAATCCGCATCAATTTCTTCCGCAACCAAAGCAAGTGTTTGCAGCGCGCGGCCTGCGGTGGACGACCACAGTTGCGGCCGGACGTCAGGCCCAAGATATTCCGCCAACGCACGCCCCATGTTGCGCGCTTGCACGCAGCCTTCCCAGGTGAGCGGCGTATGCAATTCGGCCTGGCCTTGCATCCGCGCCACCTTGTTAAACACTGTCTCCCCATGCCGCGCAATGAAAAGCCGTCGATTGTTTGTTGAAATGCCCATATTGTCCTTATTCCACAGGATTTTGTTGGAGGCAAAAGCTATCAGCTTGCCCTAATGGTCAAAGCGGTTATGGAAGATTCGGCATAGAAATAGGGTTTTTTGGTTGGTTTGCAGACCATCCGGCCCGACAAGGGGAATTTGAATGAGAGCCACGATCGAACGCGCGACCCTGCTGAAAAGCCTGAGCCACGTCCAGTCCGTAGTGGAGCGGCGCAACACCATACCGATTTTGTCCAATGTCCTTATCGAAGCAAGTGAAGGCGGCAAGATTAAGCTGACCGCGACTGACCTTGATTTGCAGGTCATTGAAACCTTTGCCGCCGATGTCGAAACACCCGGCGCAACAACGGTTTCTGCGCACACATTGTTCGAAATCGCGCGCAAGTTGCCCGATGGTTCGCAAGTGCAGCTGCACGCCGCCGATGGTCGCATGGCCGTCAATGCTGGCCGCGCGCGTTTCTCGCTCGCGACCCTACCGCGCGAAGATTTCCCGACGATTGCCGAAGGTGACTTACCAACATCGTTTGAAATCCCTGCAAGCTCGCTGATCCAGATCATCGATAAAACGCGCTTTGCGATTTCGACCGAAGAAACGCGTTATTATCTCAATGGCATTTTCCTGCACGTCACCGACGATGCTGAGCCGGTTTTGAAGGCAGCGGCGACAGATGGTCACCGCTTGGCGCGCGTGACCTTGCCACGCCCTGCTGGCGCGGAAAACATGCCCGACATTATCGTACCACGCAAATGTGTTGCGGAAATTCGCAAGCTGCTCGACGAAAGCGGCGACAATGTTATTCAGATTGACCTTTCGGCGAGCAAAATCCGTTTTACCTTTGACAGCGTCATCCTGACATCAAAGCTGATCGACGGGACGTTCCCCGATTACAGCCGCGTCATTCCCACAGCGAATGACAAATTGCTACGCATCGACCCTAAGGCATTTTCACAGGGCGTCGATCGCGTTGCGACCATCGCCACCGAAAAAACCCGTGCCGTCAAAATGGCGCTGGATCAGGACAAGATCACCTTGTCCGTCACCAGCCCAGAAAACGGCACAGCAGCGGAAGAAGTGACTGGCCAATATAGCAGTGAAGGCTTCGAAATCGGTTTTAACGCGCGCTATTTGATGGACATTTTGGGTGAGATCGAAGGTGATGTGGTCGAACTCCATTTGGCCGATGCCAGCGCACCGACCTTGATCCGTGAGAATGATAAATCAGCGGCATTATATGTCTTGATGCCGATGCGGGTTTGATTTCGGCATAATTTCCGAAAACTAAGTTACTGAAACATGTTCAGCATAAAGCCTGGGGCCTATACCATGGCCTAGCCTTTATGCTGAAGCCGGAGGCCTTAGCGTAAGGTCTCCTTTAATTTCCCCTTACTCCGCTGCCTCAGCCATCATCACGCTTTGCGGGCCACGGATCACCGTGCCGGGTAGTGCGCCGGTCATATGTCCATCGCGGAACGTGACCACACCGGACTTGATCGTAGCGACATAACCCGTCGCCTTTTGCAGCAAACGCTTGCCGCCAGCAGGCAAGTCAAAAGCCAACCAAGGTTTTTGCAGTTTCAGCGTGTCAAAGTCGATCACGTTGATGTCAGCAAGATAGCCGGGCTTCAGCACGCCCCGGTCATTCAGCCCATATAGCCGCGCCGTATCATAGCATTGCCGTTTTACCGCGAGTTCAAGCGGGATCGTTCCCCCTTTGCGGTCGCGTGCCCAATAACTCAGAAGGAATGTCGGCGCGGCGGCATCGCAAATGGTACCGCAATGCGCCCCGCCGTCCGACAGAGAGGCTAACGTATCCTCCGCCTCTAGTAGCTCCTTGGTGAACTCCAGATTGCCATCCATATAATTAAGGATCGGCAAATATATCATGCCATTGCCATCATCCGACATGAGCTGGTCATACGCAAATTCAGCGGAGTCTTTGGCTGCGGCGCTAGCAAAACCGAACACGCTTTCTTCGCGTGTAGGCTCATAGCTAAAATCGTCCGTCAGCGGGAATTGCATTGCCCATGCGGCGGTGACGAGCATGAAAAATGGCGCCATATCAGGCGAAGGTGACGGTAGATTTTCTTCCGCCAGCAATTGCGCCTTAAACGCAGGGTCAGACAACTTCGCCTTTTGCGCGTCCCAGCCAAGGTCTTTAATCGCCTGCCAGCTTGGTTTGCGCATGAATGGATGCACTGTGCCGCGCCAGTTCATGATGACACCAATACCCCGCAGCCCGATCGCCGCGATGATGTTTGCGCCATTATCATTTGCCGACCGCATCGCCGACATCTGATCCGTCCAGTGCATTTGTTTAATAGGTGATTGCAGCATGGTGAAAACGATCGGCTGACCTGTTTCTGCCGAAAGCCGATGCATCCAGCCGAATTCATCCCACTCGGGCAACAAATCGGACGTCAATTCAAATACGCCATGACCGGCGCGCGCCATCGCCCGGCCAAGCGCCAGCAGTTCCGGTTCGGTCGCAGTTGTGCCGGGCACAAGCTCACCATCGATAGACTTATGCAAGACCGTCCGCGACGTAGAAATGCCAAGCGCCCCTGCACGCACACCTTCTTCGACCAATCGCCCCATTTCGGCAATGTCGGCGGCCGTAGGTTCTTCATTATCGGCGCCACGTTCCCCCATGACATAAGCGCGCAACGCGCCATGCGGAACATGCGTACCGATGTCTACTGTGCGCGGCAGGCGTTCCAGTGCGTCCAAATAATCAGGAAAGCTCTCCCAATCCCACTTCATACCTTCGGCTAGAGCCGTACCAGGAATGTCCTCCACACCTTCCATCAGGCCGATCAGCCAATCATGCTTTTCCTTGCGCGCAGGCGCAAAGCCAACGCCGCAATTGCCCATGACAACGGTCGTGACGCCATGCCAGCTGGATGGTGCCATTTCGCTGTCCCAAGTCGCTTGGCCATCATAATGGGTGTGAATGTCGACAAATCCGGGCGCGACGACCTTACCGGTCGCATCGATTTCTTCACGGCCCGCTGCAGTGATTTGGCCAACGGCAGTAATAAGGCCGCTATCGACCGCAACATCAGCCACAAAGCGCGCCGCGCCCGTGCCATCCACTATAGTTCCGCCGCGAATAACTAGATCATGCATGCCGACTCTCCTCTTTCCTCCAAAGGAGCGTATCAGCTTTAACCGTTTAGTTAAACCTCTGCATGTTGTGCAAACAATCCGTTCGTATCGCGCCCGATCGTAATAAGTGAGTTGGTGCGCGACCTGCAGATATCTCTGCCGCGTCCAACACAAACGGATTCTGGACTTTAGCTTACTCTATGCGCTGCCGCTTTTACGATTTACGCCCTGCCAGCAAACGCAAACGGAGCGCATTTAGCTTGATAAAGCCTGCTGCATCCTTCTGGTCATAAGCGCCGGCGTCGTCTTCGAAGGTCACAACCTTCTCGCTATACAGGCTGTTGGGCGACTTGCGTCCAACAACGCTTGCAAGGCCCTTGTAAAGCTTCAAACGCACGGTGCCCGACACATGCACTTGGCTATGGTCTATCGCGGCCTGCAACATTTCGCGCTCGGGTGAAAACCAAAAGCCGTTGTAAATCAATTCGGCATATTTAGGCATCAGCTCATCTTTCAAATGCGCCGCGCCACGATCCAGCGTGATGCTTTCAATGCCGCGATGGGCACGCGCATAAATCTCGCCGCCGGGCGTTTCATACATGCCCCGCGACTTCATGCCGACAAAACGATTTTCGACCAGATCAAGCCGACCAATACCATGCTTGCGCCCCAATTCGTTCAACGCCGTCAACAAGGTTGCGGGCGACATGGCTTCACCATTGAGCGCAACGCCGTCGCCTTTTTCAAAGTCGATGGCGATATATTCGGGTGTATCGGGCGCGTCTTCGGGATTAACCGTGCGCGAATAAACATAATCGGGTGTCTCGTCCCACGGGTCCTCCAACACTTTACCCTCGGACGAGGTGTGCAAAAGGTTAGCGTCGGTTGAAAACGGGCTTTCGCCGCGTTTGTCCTTTGGCACGGGGATCTGGTGCTGCTCGGCCCATTCAATCAGGCGCGTACGACTGGTCAGGTCCCATTCGCGCCAAGGCGCAATGACCTTGATATCAGGATTGAGCGCATAAGCTGACAATTCGAAACGCACTTGGTCATTGCCCTTGCCCGTTGCGCCGTGCGCAATGGCATCAGCGCCCGTTTCCGCCGCAATCTCGATAAGCCGCTTTGAAATCAAAGGCCGCGCAATCGACGTGCCCAATAAATAGTCACCTTCATAGCGGGCATTGGCGCGCATCATCGGAAAGACAAAGTCACGGACGAATTCTTCGCGCAGATCATCAATGTAAATATGATGGTCGGGCACACCCATTAGTACAGCCTTGGCACGCGCAGGTTCCAGCTCTTCGCCTTGGCCCAAATCGGCGGTAAAGGTGACGACTTCGCAGCCATATTCAACCTGAAGCCATTTCAGGATAACGCTGGTGTCGAGACCGCCCGAATAGGCAAGAACGACTTTCTTGATGCTGTCTGTCATATCAATGTTATTCCGGAACTAAAATATCTGCGGCGCGCCTAACAGCTTAGGCGCGGTTCGACAACTCCCACAACTGCCAAAGTCCGAGAAGCAGAAACATGCTAGCGGCAATGAAATGCACCGTGCGCAGGGAGATTTTGGCAACCAACCTCTCGCCCAAATAGACCGCAGGCACATTGGCGATCATCATGCCCAATGTAGTCCCAACTGCCACGGCCCAAACAGCATGATATTGCGCGCCTAGGGCTATCGTCGCAACCTGCGTCTTATCACCCATTTCGACAAAGAAAAACGCGATGGTGGTCGCAACAAATGCACCGCGTTGTGATGCCACTTTAATATCATCATCGACCTTGTCAGGAATAAGCGTCCATGCAGCCATCAATAGGAAACCAATGGCAACCGCATAACGGAAAGTATCACTCATAAAGATGGCGGCAAGCGTGCTGCCCGCCCATGCGGCAAGTGCGTGATTAGCGATGGTGGCGGTAAAAATGCCCGCGATCACCGGGATCGGCTTTTTGAAACGGGTGGCAAGCAATATTGCCAAAAGCATGGTCTTGTCGCCAATTTCGGCAACAGCCACCAGCAAAGCAGAGGTAAAAAAGATGTCCATGAAAAATCCCGGGTCAGGCAGTTTTTCGACGCAATGCCATCAGCCACCCCGCCCGACCAGAACGGATAACCGATGCCATTGGTCTCGCTTTGAACCGCATGATCGTTTTCGACCTTGTGGCCCCACATGCACCATGACCTCTCGGCCAAATATGTTGATGCATGTCTCGTTCGGGTGGAACGACTGGCTACTCCCCAGATGACTGTCCCGCCACTAATTTGAAGCATCTAAAGTTTCAAGCAGAACCTATTCCGATGGATTTGGGTTCGCTTCAGGTACATTTTACCCCAGCCCAATTCTCGCGCAAAGCGCGTCGGCTATGATAATTCTTATTTCCATTTAGCTTTATCATCCTGCGAACCCGCTTCATGATGCGTCATCGAATTAACTGCGCGTCCCGTTTTTTCCTTTTGTCGATGCGCAAGTGCCGTTAGGGGGTGCACAACAATAGAAAACTCCCCAGGCACCGTTTT
This sequence comes from Sphingomonadales bacterium, assembly GCA_027488785.1. GTDB lineage: Bacteria > Pseudomonadota > Alphaproteobacteria > Sphingomonadales > Sphingomonadaceae > Sphingorhabdus_B. The sequence continues at coordinate 88,276 of JAIYAY010000018.1, forward strand.
TACTGGAGCCAGACTATGACCAAATATGTAACGCGCGCCGGAATTCGGATTGCAGAGCAGCTCGCCGAATTTGTCGAGAGCCGCGCCCTTGTCGGCACGGGCATAGCCGCAGAAGCTCTCTGGCATGGCCTATCCGACATTTTAGGGCGCTTTGTGCCGCAAAACCGGATGTTACTGGCCAAGCGCGACGATATTCAGGCCAAGCTAGACGCATGGCATCGCGCTAATCCCGGCCCAATTACCGACATGGCAGGCTATCAAGCGTTCCTGCGCGAGATTGGCTATCTTGTCCCCGAGCCTACGCCTTTCCGTATTGGCACACAAAATGTCGATGCTGAAATCGCCACGATGGCTGGGCCACAGCTTGTGGTGCCAAGCCTCAATGACCGCTTCGTCCTAAACGCCGCCAATGCGCGTTGGGGCAGCCTGTATGACGCGCTTTACGGTACCGACGCCCTTCCGGCGCCTGCCGCAAGGCCCGGTGGCTATGACACCGATCGTGGCAATGCTGTCGTTGCTTATGCGCGCCATTTTCTTGACGAGGCCATACCGGGTTGGCAGGCGGCATTGACAGGTGGCGACAATCCTTATTTCGTAACAAAGGCCCAATCAGGCGACACCTCGCGTTACCTGTTCCAACATCATGGCCTGCACATTGAACTATTAGTCAATCCGAAGCATCCTGTCGGTGCGACCGATGCTTTGCACATCGCTGATGTCATCCTTGAAGCCGCACTGACGACCATCATCGACTTGGAAGACTCCGTCGCAGCGGTGGATGCCGATGATAAGGTTGCCGCTTACAGCAACTGGCTTGGCCTGATGCGCGGCGATCTGGTTGCAAGCTTTGATAAGGGCGGCAAGACCGTCACCCGCGCGCTTGAAGCAGACCGCGTGTATGATGGACTAACTTTACCTGGTCGCAGCCTAATGTTTGTTCGCAATGTCGGGCATTTGATGACCAATCCAGCGGTATTGCTCGCGGATGGTAGCGAAGCGCCCGAAGGCATATTAGACGCTTTATGCACGTCGCTTTGCGCGCTGCATGATCTTAAGGGGCTTGGTACACATCGCAATAGCCGCATGGGCAGCATCTACATCGTCAAACCTAAAATGCATGGCCCACAAGAAGCCGCATTCACCAATGATTTGTTCGATGCTGTTGAAGATGTGCTTGGTCTCGCACGCCACACCATAAAGGTTGGCGTTATGGACGAAGAACGCCGCACCAGCGCAAATCTTGCTGCATGTATTCATGCGGTCCGCAACCGAATTGTGTTCATCAACACTGGCTTTCTGGATCGCACAGGTGACGAAATGCACACGGCGATGCACGCGGGTCCCATGATCCGCAAAGCCGAGATGAAAACCTCTTCTTGGATACAAGCTTATGAAGCCCGCAATGTCCAAATCGGCCTTGCCTGCGGCCTCAGCGGCAAGGCGCAGATTGGCAAAGGCATGTGGGCTGCGCCCGATATGATGGCCGACATGATGGTCCAGAAAATTGGCCACCCCAAGGCTGGAGCAAACACGGCTTGGGTGCCGTCGCCTACAGCCGCAACCTTGCATGCAATGCATTATCACCAGTTCGATGTGTTCGCCCGTCAGGCGGAACTTGCCAAGGAACTGACGCCTGGCCTTGAGCCGCTGCTGACCATTCCTGTAGCCCCCGTTGGTCATAATTGGTCGGACGAGGATGTGGCGCAAGAGCTGGAAAATAACGCTCAGGGTATATTGGGTTATGTTGTGCGCTGGATTGACCAAGGCGTTGGTTGTTCCAAGGTGCCCGACATTCACGACATCGGCCTGATGGAGGATCGCGCCACGCTGCGCATTTCGTCGCAGCATATTGCAAATTGGCTACTCCACGGCATTGCGACGGAGGCGCAGGTGGACGCAGCGCTTACCAAGATGGCAGCCAAGGTTGACACCCAAAATGCAGGCGATCCGCTCTACGAAAAGCTAGACGGAGCGAGCCTTGCACTACAGGCCGCCCGCGCACTGATATTCGAAGGCGTCATGCAACCCAATGGCTATACCGAACCGCTGCTGCACAAATTCCGGCAGGAGAAGAAAGCGGAAGGCTGACGGACCTTAAGCGACGGCGTCGATAAACCGTTCCGCATCCAGCGCCGCCATGCATCCGGTGCCGGCGCTTGTGCATGCCTGCCGATAGATATGATCCATCACATCGCCACAGGCAAAAACACCGGGAACGCTGGTTTCGGTTGCTTGTCCTTCGAACCCGCCGCGTACTTTGATATAACCGCCAGCCATATCGAGATGGCCTTCGAAAATGCCGGTGTTCGGCTTGTGGCCGATGGCGATGAATACGCCATGCAGTTCGATATCTTCGGTGCCGCCGCCGTCTGTCGCGGCGATACGCATGCCGGTGACGCCCATCGCGTCGCCCAAGACTTCATCCAGTCGGTGGTTCCATTTGATCGTTACTTTGCCCTCTGCCTCCCGCGCAAACAGGCGGTCTTGTAGGATTTTTTCCGCCTTTAACTTGTCGCGGCGATGCACCAAGGTCACATGACTTGCGATATTCGCGAGATATAGCGCCTCTTCCACAGCCGTATTACCGCCGCCGATTACGGCAACGGGCTTGTTGCGGTAAAAGAAACCGTCACAGGTGGCACAGGCCGATACGCCCTTGCCCATGAAGGCGGTTTCGCTTGGCAGCCCTAGATATTGCGCACTTGCGCCTGTCGCGATGATCACGGAGTCTGCGGTATAGTCACCTGCCCCACCCGTCAGTACAAAAGGCCGCTTCGAAAAATCGACCTTCTCGATATAGTCGTTTTCAATGCGCGTACCAAAACGTTCGGCATGCTTGCGCATCCGGTCCATCAATTCCGGCCCCATAACCCCCGCATCATCGCCGGGCCAATTATCGACTTCCGTCGTCGTCATCAACTGCCCGCCGACTTCAACGCCGGTGATCATCATCGGCGTCAGGTTCGCGCGCGCAGCGTAAACGGCGGCGGTATATCCCGCAGGGCCGGAACCAATGATGACGACAGGGGCGTGGCGATTTTCGGTCATTTATTGTCTTTCTGATTCTATTGGAGGCTTTCATAGAAGCTGGCGCGGTGCTGGCCAAGTGCAGCACCTAACTTATCCCCATTAAATTAGGGCTTCACATGTTCGCAGGTGCAACCTATCAGACCGTCAACATTCAGAATGCAGGGAGCAGTTCATGGCCAAAGTCACGGTAATTTCACGTAACGGCGAAGGTCGCGAAGTCGAAGCCGAAAACGGTCTGTCGCTAATGGAAGTAATCCGCGACAATGGTTTTGACGAATTGCTCGCTTTGTGCGGCGGCTGCTGCTCCTGCGCGACATGCCATGTGCATATCGACCCTGCCTTTACCGACCTTTTGCCCAAAATGAGCGCGGACGAAGATGATTTGCTGGATAGCACCGATCACCGCAATGAAACCTCACGCTTGTCGTGCCAGATCCCCGTCAGCGACGCGCTCGATGGCTTGATCGTGACCATCGCGCCTGAGGATTGATAAGCACCTAACGTGACCACCCTCCCGCTTGCAGGAGGGGCAATCATCCCCGCAGGGCGCTGCTGAGCGGTTCCTCAATCACTGGATATCCATGACCGTCGGGGATACATAGCCAGCTTCCATCCGCGCGTTTGTCGATATAGGTCAGCACGGTCGACACAGGATGTTCCGCCGCATGTACAGCAGCAGCGTCAAAGTCACCGAACATAGCGAGCCGTTCCAAATTGCGCCGCGTGGGGAAGATAATTTTTACCTGGCCTTGGTCGGCCTTTTCCAACACCTCTGCCGCTGTTGCCCAAAACAGCATACGGTTCTCGGTCTGATCAACAGTCGCAATAGGCATGGTATCGCCTGCATCCACCAAGTAAAAACGCGTATCAAAAACGCGGCTAGCATTTTCAAAGGCAGGCGGTCGCCAGCGTGACCATGGCACAAGCCGTTCAAAATCTGGTACCCAACCAAAACGGTTGCAGACGGCCTGCAGGCTTTCGCCATCATGCAACGCCGCACGCGCCTCAACGCAGTCGGCGGCATCCGAAACGCCAGACAGCCCCAGCGCCAGCCCGGCCTCCTCAATCGTTTCGCGGATCGCCGCAAGCCGGGCGGCGGCCTCATCTAAAGGCAGGGACGAACACAAAAACTGCGCATAATCGAAATCGGCAGGGTCAACTTTACCGCCGGGGAAGACCGCAGCGCCGCCCGCAAAAGCCATGGCCTTGATACGCTCGACCATCAGCAACATAGGCGCGCCTTTACTCGGGTTTTTGCGAAAAATGACCATGGTCGCCGCAGGCGTTGCTATGGGAAGCGGTTCGCCGCTGATCGGGTGGTTGCGCAGTTCAGATTCCATCAGTTTACTCAAGCATGCTTTCGAACAGGTGAGAAGCGGAAAATCAACCTACCGTCATGACCGCGTTATCATTGAATTTAAATCGACATGCCGCAAATGCGAAGGGATGCAAAATACGGCAAAAGCCTGCCTTGAAATTCGATAATTTTTGGCCCACGACCCAATCCACGCGCCCACTTGCACTTTTAGAACAAATCTGGAACAAGCTGAACTATGTCACTCACCCACATCAAGGTGCGCGGTGCGCGCGAGCATAATCTCAAAGGCGTCGATATCGACCTGCCGCGCGACAAGCTCATCGTCATAACGGGCCTGTCCGGTTCAGGCAAATCCAGCCTCGCCTTCGACACCATTTATGCCGAGGGGCAGCGCCGCTACGTCGAATCGCTTTCCGCTTATGCGCGCCAGTTTCTGGAGATGATGCAAAAGCCCGATGTTGAGCATATTGAGGGTTTGTCCCCCGCCATCTCCATCGAGCAGAAAACCACCAGCCGCAACCCGCGCTCGACGGTGGCCACGGTGACCGAGATTTACGATTATATGCGCCTGTTATGGGCGCGCGTTGGCGTGCCTTATTCACCCGCAACCGGCCTGCCGATCACCGCGCAGACGGTCAGCCAGATGGTTGACCGCGTCATGGCTTTGCCCGAAGGCACCCGCGCCTTCTTGCTTGCACCTGTCGTCCAAGGGCGCAAGGGCGAATATCGCAAGGAGCTCGCAGAATGGCAGCGCTCTGGCTACACCCGCGTGCGCATCGACGGCGAACTCTACGCAATCGAAGAAACGCCCGCGCTCGACAAAAAATATAAGCATGACATTGAAGTTGTCGTTGACCGGATCGTAGTCAAGGACGGCATCCAGCAGCGACTGGCCGAAAGCTTTGAGGCGGCGTTAAAGCTGGCTGATGGCCTGGCCTTTATCGACTTGGCAGATACCACCGTGGCGGAGTTGCAGCCCCAAAATGCCGATGGTGTGCCCACTGCATTTGGTGAGGCGCGGGCGACATTCACGCCTGCACCAACGAACGTCACGGGCGGCGCGATGAAAGGCACTGGCCTGCCTGCCAACCGCATCGTCTTCTCCGAAAAATTCGCGTGCCCCGTGTCCGGCTTCACCATCGCCGAAATCGCGCCGCGTCTGTTCTCCTTCAACGCCCCGCAAGGCGCATGTCCGGATTGCGATGGCCTTGGCGAACGGCAGGAATTTGACCCGCAATTGGTGGTCCCCAACGAACATCTCTCCTTGCGAAAGGGCGCGATTGTGCCTTGGGCGAAGTCCAACCCGCCAAGCCCGTATTATATGCAAGTGCTGTCCAGCCTCGCCAAGGCCTATGGCTTCAACCTTGATACCAATTGGGAAGATTTGCTCCCCGAACAAAAGCTCATCATCCTCCACGGCACGGGTGGCATGGCGGTAGAGCTAACCTTCAAGGACGGGCGCAAGGAATATACGGTGCGCAAGGCGTTTGAGGGCGTCATCGGCAATCTCAACCGCCGCTTGATGCAAACTGACAGCGCGTGGATGCGCGAAGAATTGTCGAAATATCAGACATCGCAACCCTGCGAAACCTGCCACGGAGCGCGGCTCAAGCCCGAAGCACTCAGCGTCAAAATTGCGGGCGTCGACATCGCCACGCCGACGAAGATGAGCGTGGGTGATGCGCTGGAGTGGTTCGGCAGCGTTGATCAGACATTGACCAACCAGCAGCAGCAGATTGCCAAGGCGATCCTCAAGGAAATCAACGAACGGCTTGGCTTCCTCAATAATGTCGGGCTGGATTATCTCAACCTCGACCGCACCAGCGGCACGTTGAGCGGCGGCGAAAGCCAGCGTATCCGCTTGGCAAGCCAAATCGGCTCCGGCCTTTCGGGCGTGCTCTATGTGCTTGATGAGCCCAGCATCGGCCTGCACCAGAAAGATAATGACCGCCTGCTCGCGACACTGCGCCGCCTGCGCGATCTCGGCAACACCGTCATTGTTGTCGAACATGACGAAGACGCCATTCGCACTGCCGACTGGGTGGTGGACTTGGGCCCCGGCGCAGGCGTCCATGGCGGCACCGTCATGGCCGAAGGCACGTTGCAGCAAATCCTGAAATCGAAAGACAGCCTGACCTCCGCTTATTTGAATGGCACGCGGGAAATTGCGGTGCCCAAGACCCGCCGCAAGGGCAATAAGAAGAAGCTGACCGTCCACAACGCCCGCGCTAACAACCTAAAGAATGTCACCGCGAGCATTCCTTTGGGCACTTTCTGTTGCATCACCGGCGTATCAGGTTCGGGCAAATCGAGCTTCACCATCGACACGCTTTACGCCTCTGCGGCCCGCAGCCTCAACGGCGCGCGCGTCATCGCGGGCGCGCATGACAAGGTCACGGGTCTGGAACATTGCGACAAGGTGATCGACATAGACCAATCCCCCATTGGCCGCACGCCTAGGTCAAACCCCGCGACCTACACCGGCGCGTTCACCAACATCCGCGACTGGTTCGCGCAATTGCCCGAAAGCGCGGCGCGCGGGTATAAGCCGGGACGGTTCAGCTTCAACGTCAAGGGCGGACGCTGCGAAACGTGCAGCGGCGATGGCCTGATCAAGATTGAAATGCACTTCCTGCCGGACGTCTATGTGACGTGCGAGGAATGTAACGGCAAACGCTACAATCGCGAAACACTGGAGGTCAAATGGAAGGGCCTCTCCATCGCCGACGTGCTCGACATGACTGTGGAGGACGCGGTGGAGGTGTTCAAGGCCGTCCCCCCGATCCGCGACAAAATGGCGATGCTCGTGGAGGTTGGCCTTGGCTATATCAAGGTCGGGCAACAGGCAACGACGCTGTCGGGCGGCGAAGCGCAACGCGTCAAACTCGCCAAGGAACTCAGCCGCCGGTCCACTGGCCAGACGCTGTATATCCTAGACGAACCCACCACCGGCCTGCATTTCGAAGATGTCCGCAAACTCCTCGAAGTGCTCCACCGTTTGGTGGAACAGGGCAACAGCGTGGTGGTCATCGAACATAATCTCGACGTCATTAAGACTGCGGATTGGGTTATAGATTTGGGACCAGAGGGAGGAGTCAAAGGCGGCGAAATCGTTGCTGAAGGCACACCTGAGGATATCGTTAAAGTCGCCGCATCCTACACGGGCCACTATCTCGGGCCGCTTTTGACCCGGGCTGGCAAGCACTGAGGCGGCGTGGGGCCGTCAGGCGACCGGGGGTCAACGGCGGCGAGATTGTCGCCGAAGGCACGCCGGAGGATGTGGTAAAAGTCGCGACGTCCTACACGGGGCATTATTTGAAGCCAATGTTGGCGAAGGCGAAGTAACCCAAACCCTCCCCATCGATTTACGATGGGGATGTGGCAGCCGGAACAGCTGACGGAAGGAGACAACGGCAGAACCCCGCCGAAATTCCTCTCCCGAGAGCAGTGCGTCCATTTTGTCTCGCACGAAGTCGCAAAGGCGCGAAGAAGGGCTGGCCGAAGCCGTTACCCTAAAAACACCCACCGTCATACTGAACTTGTTTTAGGATCTTAATTCCGACCTTCTGCAGCGCTATTAGCTATCAAGTTTTTTGTGAAGGTAATTGCGCCCTTTTCCCACAGATTTGCTGGCAAATCTTTCATCTGTGCGGGGCGGGTATCGTGATAGAAAGGTGTATCGGACCAGCCACACACAACTTCAATCTCAGTTGCATTCGCGATATCCCATTCTTCAAGCGCAACACCGCCGTTGGGATCAGCTGCGCCAGTCATATGTACAGCGCGAGCAGGCAATTGAAGTTCGATTTCGGCCGTAGCACCAGGATCGACAATGCGAAAGCGCGGCTCCACATGCGCAATTCCAGGGATTATCTGCCTACCAGCATCAGTCAGCAGCACTTGCAGCTTGCCTGACCCCGGATCAAATAATAGCCGGCGAACATCACCAATATAGTGGAGCGCGCGTGTATTGTTGTTAACGAAGCGTAATACGAGCTTCGTTTTGTCGCCCGCTTTTTCAAACGTCCTTACCTCTGCGACAGGCGGGCGGAATTCCCCACCTTCGTCCTTGCCACCAGATTTCGAATCGATCATCTTATACCTCGTCTACGCGGCCAGTTTGGCAATTGATGTGATCTCAGGAAATTGCTGTTTCAGTCTTTTTCGGAATTGCCGGCAGGCATCGGGCGAACGCATCACCAGACGCTCCAGTTCAGCCAATTCAATTTCAAGCTCGGCTTGCGATAGCGATGCCCAAATATGATCAACCGGCATTTTCGTGCTCCAGTCGTTCAATGCGGATTCCAGCTTCTGCCCAACCTCATCAAATGCCTGTCCATCGCGATGTGACTGTACAGCATCAGCAAGCATCCGAAGGGGGGCAATCAAAGCCCAATCGATATGGTCACTTTTTCGGGCATGTGTGGCAAGAAGTGACTGCATGGCATCAATCACTTCAACATCGAGTTGGTCACTCTCTGGAATCTCGCCCTGCCAGAGCCGTGCACTCTCCTGTAGATTGTTTGACAGCCGATCATCTTGATCTTGAAGCGCTGCCTGAACGGCACGGCCAAGAGCTGCCGCGTCTTGTTGATGCAATATTCGATCCCGCATCAACCCCAATATCACAAGTAAGGGACTGACGAAGCAGTCATATACCTTGCTCCGCAAATACTGATTTTTCGCCATTAGCGTACATATTTGCGGTGAAAAAGCGTAATAATCCTGAAAGAAACGGGCGAAGAAACTGTGGCCAACTTCGCTTGAGCGCAAAACCAAATCGCGGAAAGAGCGCAACATCTGAACCTGCGGCGAGACAGGCGAGCCACTGGTAACAGAAGCAACGATACAACAAGGGGGGACGCGGCCGCCACCGCAAACCCCTCCACAATGAATGCCCGGATCGCGCAATACAGCGGCTACGCCGCCTGCATTTGCTACCTGAGTGCGGAGATCATTCTCATCCATTATCGCGGCATTTTCTTCGGGTGATGATGGATTGCAAATCCCGCTCAACGCCAGCAGTCCATTGTTAACGATACGAAACGCGTGCGAAAGCTCATGATACAGGATGATCGGATTTGGTGTCTGTAGATCAAGCGTGCCGCCTGTGCCATTTCGCGCCATGCAATATCCCGCACCATTATTCTGCGTTGTGTCATAAATGATAAGGCAGTCATTAGTTCCATTCAGCGTGGCACCAGCCAAACTTGTATTATTCGGTGGCAGTGCAGTTCCCCCGACAATCAAAATCGAAGTGCCATCCAGCAACATAAAATCGCTGCTGACTGGCAAAATGATCACCCGTACTGCCTGAGGGCCAGCGCCATAGTTAGGATTAAAGTTGGTATTGACCATCGCATCGATCCGTATCGGCGGGGCGCCTGCAAGCGTCCTGCCATAAGTGACCTGCTGCAAGTTACCGACAGCTGCATTGATCCCCAACCCTGTGTCGCCATTTGTAGCGACCGCAAGATCTATCTGCGCCTGATTTGGATTCAGCGTTCCCGCGCCAGCACCTGAAGCGTTGGTTTGAATAAACAATGTCATGATGGCCTCAATGCGGCTCTTGTGGCTTGTCGACGGGCTTCGGCTGCTTGGGTTGCGGCAAAGGCTTCCATCCCTTGTCGTCAACCCTTGGTGGTTCGAACTTTGGTTTGGAGCAGGCTTCCGGGCATGGCTCGACCGGCTCTTCAGGATGTGGACAGCATTCCTCCATCCGCTCCTCGATCGCAAGATGCCGGTCATAGTCGGCAGCCGCGTCGCTATGAACCCGCTCCTCAATGCCTTCAATGCGAAGGAGTGAGGTCAGGCTGGCTTCACTGAGTTCCAGTTGGCGGGTTAGCTTGCGTGTAATTCCGCAAAGCATTTCATTGCTATTTTCAAGCAAACAGATGATCGTGTCATTCTGTCTCGTCTGATGAATCTGCACCGCCAAAGACGCTTTGGATAGATTGATAAGCTGACTTACGCCCTGGCCTATATTTGAAAATCCGTCTTTGATATCAAAATTAATTTGGCCGAGAAGCGCGTTTGATACATCAATTTTCGACCCTACTGCCTTAACTTCATTGGTCGTATTATTTGTGTTTACTGCTGTTTCTGCTGTTTTGACAGAAATAGAGTCCAGTTTTGCATTAATCTGGTCAGCGACGTCTTGAATAGATGGCATAAAAACCTCCGTACGAAGCTTTCAATAAGCATCGTTCAAATTTACGATCCATCTGATATTCAATATATCAAACGACTCGAGCGGTGGAACCAATCAAAACTTGTTGTTCATTATCGTTTTTACTATAGAAATTGTCAATAGTAATTTGTTGATTTCATTACCAACTATCGAAAATTGCGCCGACATGGCCGTATTTTTACAATTTCGACTTTCAAGCAGAGTGAACTATAGGATCCCAGTAACAGGTGGGTACCACCAAAAAGGGGCGTAAAAATCCCCTCCGCCGTTAGAGACGCGCTCTCCTGAAACCTTATCTTGATGAATATCTCGTGGCAGTAGCCGAGCCTGCTGCACCGGCGGCGAAAACATTATGGTAAAAAGTTTTCTGAGAGAAATTGACCTAAGCAACATCCAGATCTCCTGCGTTGACAGAGCAAAATTCTGGACCTCAGAAAAGGAAATACATCAGCGGAGCTGGCTTGTCTAATAAATTAAATTATTAATTATATTTTTCCTGTACTTGCACCTTGCAATGTAGGATTTGCTCTGAGTTTCTGTGCTTCATCGCCCGCATGTGTTGCACGACCGGCTTTTTGAACATGTTGAACCCTAAACCGGCTTTCGGACCCGGTGAACCAATTGCGCAAATGTGCGGTAAGTTTAAAGAAATGCCCGGTTTTCCGCATAAGTTTGTAGAGTTAGCATGCCGGAGACAGGCGCTGCATCCGCGAAATAGGCGTTGATCCAACTCCCTCACCCCATAGCGCATTATCCTGAAACACGTTCAGGATGACGAATGAGTGGCAATGCGGAATCACGGTGACAGGTGCCAGAACTCATAAACTTGTCCGCATCTCTGTACCGAAAGTAAGAACCGCCCTCACACGCCCCCTCGCCAACCCAAGCGCGCTTGTGTAAACGCCTCCCATCACGCCCCTGTCACGCGCTGGTCATCATGGTCTGCGATGGGGAGCCAAGATTTTGAGGAGTATCACATGCGTAAACTGTCATCCGCCCTTTTGGCGTCCTGCCTGATTGCCGCGCCGTTGTTGGCGCAAGGCACGCCTGCCCCTGCTCCCGCGCCTGCGCCCGCCAAACCGCCGATCAGCACCAGCGAAGGCTATCTCAAGGCTGGACAAGCCGAGCTGCAACGCCTGCTTGCCGACAAGCCCAATGACGGCAAGGCGCGCAATGTCATCATCTTTATCGGCGACGGCATGGGTGTGAGCACGTTGACCGCTGGCCGAATTTTTGAAGGGCAGCAGCTTGGCCTCGACGGCGAATCCTATGTCGCGCAAATGGATCGTTTGCCGCACACCGCCTTGGTCAAAACTTACTCGCATGACGCGCAAGTGCCTGACAGCGCGCCGACAGCGACCGCGATTGTCTCCGGCGTCAAAACCAAAAATGGCGTGATTGGCGTGGGACCTGAGGCGATTGAGAATGACTGCGCCGCGACTGCGCCGTTCAAGGTACAATCCCTGTTCGGCATGGCGGAGGATCGCGGCCTTGCCACCGGCATCGTTTCCACCGCGACCATCACCCACGCCACGCCCGCATCGACTTATGCCCATGTCGCGCAGCGCGATTGGGAGGTGGACGCCAATATGCCTGCCGCGGCCAAGGCCGCAGGCTGCACCGACATTGCCCGACAGATGGTCGAATGGCCGCATGGTGACGGGTTAGAGGTTATGCTGGGCGGCGGGCGGCAGCACTTCATTCCGGCAACGATGGCCGACCCCGAATATGCCGACAGAAAAGGCAAGCGTGCCGATGGCAAGGACCTGACCGCTAGCTGGAGCGCCGCCAATCCCAAGGGCGCTTATGTCTGGAACCGCGACAGTTTTGCGGCGGTTGACTCCAAGAAAGCAACCAAGCTGCTTGGTCTGTTTGAACCATCACATATGCAGTTTGAGGCGGACCGGACGGCAGCGGGCAATAAAGAGCCATCGCTCGCCGAAATGACAACCAAGGCGATCGCGATGCTGTCGAAGAACCAAAAGGGCTATGTCCTGATGGTCGAGGCGGGCCGGATTGACCATGCCCATCATGGCGGCAATGCCCGCCGCGCCTTGCAAGACACCGTTGCGCTGAACGCTGCGCTCAAGGCCGCGATGGAGAGCGTCGATTTGCGTGATACATTAATCGTCGTGACATCGGACCATAGCCATGTGTTCACGATCGCGGGCTATCCCGAGCGCGGGAACCCGATCCTTGGCGTAGTGTCTGCCCCCGTTGGCACGCCGACCTTGGCGATGGATGGCAAAGGCTACACTACTTTGGGCTATGCCAATGGCCCCGGCGCGGTGAATGCGGCCGAACGCCCTGACCCCGCGAAGGTCGACACAGGCGCGCTCAATTACCGCCAACAATCGTTGATCCCGCTTATGTCCGAAACCCATGGCGGTGACGATGTTGTAGCCCGCGCGGCTGGCCCCAAGGCGCATTTGTTCAAAGGAACGATTGAACAGAACACCATCTTCCACATCATGCGTGCGGCGTTAGGTTTCAAATAAGCGCGGGGATTGCACATAAGCTGCCTTGTATTCTTGGTAGTGCCGCCCACATCATCTAGCACGGGGGTACTGCACAAGAGGATGCTTATGAAACGGATGATGACGATAGCCCTAATGTCGGTGGCGCTGGCAGGATGCGGTGAAGGCGGCGCGCTGAACGATACCGTGCAGATTAGCGTGCGGGAGTCGCTGATCGCGACCTGCACGACCGCGGCGGGTGAGCAAATACCCGAAGGTATTGAAGTCGATATCGGCACAGTCTGCGGCTGCGCAGCTGACAAGGTCATGGATGGCCAAGGCGTGTCCGACCTCGTCACCAACCCGCCAAGCCCGACAGAAGCCATGTCGAAACTGCAAGCCTGTTTGAAGGAACTTGGCCCCGTGAAGATTGACGCCGCTGCCTAAATAAAGCCGGAAGCGGCTGAACGAGCGCATGGCGGAAATATCATTGGGCTTTACGCGTTAGGCGATATACGGGCGGATGATGATTGGCCTTGCCCCTGTCCTGCGCGAAGCAACCGCCGCCCTTGAAGGCATCAGCCCGACACCGCGGATAGACGCGGAGTTGTTGTTGGCGCATGCGCTCGGCATGGATAGGTCCGCAATGCTGCTGCGGCAGCATGACTTAAGCGCACCCGAAAGCTTTACTGGCTTGCTCGCGCGCCGAGTGGCCGACGAACCCGTCGCTTATATCACAGGAACTCAAGCGTTTTGGGATCTTGAACTGTGTGTTACGCCGGATGTGCTCATCCCACGCTCTGACAGCGAGGCGCTGCTTGAAGCGGCAATGAATTGGTTTAGCGCCAAGGACCGGCCCATGCACATTGCAGACCTTGGCACAGGGTCAGGCGCGTTGTTGCTTGCGGCCTTGTCGATATTCCCGGACGCAGTTGGCGTTGGCCTCGACGCCCGCGCAGGCGCCCTTGCGGTGGCCAGTGATAATGCCCAGCGTTTAAGCTTTGCCGACCGCGCGCGATTTGAGCTGCGCGATTGGACGAAGGCGGGCTGGAGCGAAGGGCTTGGGGGATTTGACCTGATCTTATGCAACCCACCTTATATTGAAGATGCCGTCACGCTCGCGCCGATGGTGTCGGACCATGAACCCCACAGCGCATTGTTTGCTGGAGCGGACGGCCTCAACGACTACCGAATCCTGATCCCGTCCTTACGCCATTTGCTTAACGCGGGCGGAGTCGCCTTTTTTGAGATTGGCTACAATCAGGCCGATTCTGTGCGCGCTCTTGGCGCAGAGGCGGGCTATCTGACTGAATTACGACATGATCTTGCCGGTAATCAGCGCGTCATTCGCTTTTCGCTTGGAATCACAGAATAGTAAGACTAGGACTAAGTGGCATCGCAGCAAAACTACTATTTGATGTTTCGCGCGAAGCCGCCCCCCAGCGCAGATGGACGAAGTATAAGGGTCAATGCTGACCCGCGCGCAACCTAAACCGGGTTCAGGGGCTCCATGCAATTGAAGTGCAAGAAAAGAGGACGGGTCAGCCCTGATGAATACCAACAACAGGCAGCAGCAGAATAACAATCGTCGGCGCGGTCGCAACAATAACAACAACCGGCAGCAAAATAACAATCGTAGCGGTTTTGACTATCAGAACCAGATTGATAACCGAGCGCGCGGCAACGCAGCGCAGATGTTGGAAAAATATAAAAAGCTGGCACAAGATGCGCAGTTCAATGGTGACCGCGTGAACGCGGAATATCACCTTCAATTTGCCGACCATTATTTCCGCGTGCTCGCCGATTTCCGTGGTCGCCAAGAAGCGCGGCAGGAACAGCAGGGCGAACGCCGACCTCGTGACGATGCGCGCGACGACAGTCGCGATGATCGCGATGATTGGCAGAATGATAACCGTACGCCGAATTATGACCGCTCGCCCAATTACGAAGATCAGCCTTCATCCGCGCATGACGATGTGGAAGACACTTCTGATGCGGAAACGAACGACATAGATCAGCGCGAGCAGCAACTTGACATGCGCAACCGCCGCCCAGAACGTAGCGAGCGCCCTGCAAATAGCCGAAATGCCAATCGTGGCCCACGCCGGCATCATAGCGAAGATGTAGATGACGCCCCTGCAGGTCTCGACCTTGCGGTCTTGCCGCCATCCATTGCAATATCGTCCGATGAAGATGATGCAGCTGAAAGGCCAGCACGCCAGCGGCGTGCCCGCCGCACAAAGGCTGCTGGTGATGAAGAGATTGCCGCCGCCGAATGATTATATTGGGAACTTGAAACTGGCGCTGGATTGATTTCCGGCGCCTTCAAGCCTCTGGCAAGGGTCTTGGCTTGTGGTTTTCATCTAACGCGACGAAGGTGAATAGTCCCTCGGTGACCTTCACTTCTTGCTGGCCACGCTCGCGTGTGGCGATCACCTCGATCCGTATGCCCATCGACGTACGCCCGCGATGCTCAAGGGTTGCATAGACGGAGATAATGTCGCGCAACAATATCGGCGCAATAAACTCCATCTTTTCAATCGCGACCGTTGCACAGGCACCCTGTGCAATACGGCCCGCCAAAATGCCGCCAGCCTGATCCATCATACCCAGCACCCAGCCACCAAAGATGTGGCCATTGGCATTGATATCCGCTGGCCCCGGTACGACGCGTAATACCGGGTCATTTCGTTGCGGTAGATTGCGGATACTTTCCGTCACCGGTCGGCTTCATCTTCAAATGGATCATCAATCGCTTCATCATGGCCCGACCCGCTGGATAAGAAAACCAAGCCCATCAAAGCCGCCGTTAGCATGATTGCGCCAACAATTGCGCCTGTCGTCGCGATGAAGAAATGGATGGAAACCATGCCATTCTGCCACCAAAATGCCCCCAATGCGATCGCAGTCACAAGTAATGTGACACCAAACATCCACCGCATAAGGCGCCAGTATCGCTGCCATGCGAAGCGAGCATATTCGGGATCATCAAGGCGGGAGGGGCGAGTCATAGCTTGATAAGGTCGCCTTATGCTATAAGCTCCATAAGGGGCAAGGACATAAGGGAGAGAGTCGATGACGATTTCTGCAATACTGGCCAATAACAATCGCGACGTTTTGGCGGCATCGCCGCATGAAAGCGTGGGTGAGGTTGTTACCCGATTGGCTAAAAACCGTATTGGCGCATTGCCCGTAGTCGATGGTTCGTCCGTCGTCGGCATTTTTTCCGAACGCGATATTGTCTATGGCATTGCCCAGCATGGCGCAGAGTTTCTGACCAAGACTGTTGCCGATACGATGACCGCGCCTGCCATTACCGTTACACCCGACACCGCAATATTGTCCGCCCTATCGCTGATGTCGAAACGGCGTATCCGGCATTTGCCGGTCATGAAGGATGATGCACTTGTGGGCTTTGTCTCAATTGGCGACTTGGTCAAACACCGCATCGAAATAATCGAAACCGAAGCGGCCGCTATGCGCGACTATATCAGCATGGCGTAAAAAATCTTTGCCCGTTTATATGGCCGTGGTTGCCAAGGCCCGGTCCAATTGGCAGGAGAGGCGACTACGGGCTGGTAGCTACCGGCGGGGCCATGATGTTTTTGGCAGGATCATAAACAGGCTTTGGCGCATATTTCATGTTCCAATCCGCCAAATCCCGTTCATATTTTGCATAAGCGTCGTAGAAATTGACAAACACATTGTCGATATCGGCAAGGCTACCCATGGCATATTCGGGCAAGGCTTCTTTCGGCACCTGGTTAGCCTCTTGCAGCTTGCGTAATGCCATATCGCAATATTGCGCGCGCACGGGCGGTAGTGCGAAATAATTGTACAAATCTGTCATCCGCGTGTCGCGAATGCGCAGGCCATTCTGCTTTGGATAGCGCGCCACATATTCGCGATCGACCGCTTTACTTGTTCTCGACAGCAATGCCTTATGAATGACAATGAATTTATTATACTCAGTCGCGATTTGTCCCCACACTGGGCCCTGACAATTGAGCGCGGCGACGTTGAGGGCAGAACGGAAATGCCAGATCTGCTCATCACGGCTTAACCCACGATTGGGCGTTACCCGAATGCCATCGACACCGATGGGTGGCAGGGTCATCGATAATGCAGCGCCCCCTGGTGGTAACGGCATAGCAGGAGTGGCCGGCGGCGGAAGCTGAACTGGGACAGGCGCGACCTTTACAGGCGGTGGCGCACATGCGGCTACAGCCGTGACGAGGATGAGTGCAGCTAAATTTTTGATGCCCCGGCGCATTATATAGTCTCCTAAACTCTGAGCCTAATTCCAACGAGATTTTGCGCGAAAAGAAAAGCCTTGTTCGACCAAATCCCTAAGAAAAATGGCCCAGTGGTTTACCACCGGGCCATCTGTATCTGTTCAAGCTGGCCTGCCAACGATTATTCGCGGTTACCCAGGAAGCTCAGCAAGAATTGGAACATATTGATAAAGTCGAGATAGAGCGTCAGCGCAGCCATGACAGCAGCTTTACCAATCATTTCTGGACCCTGAAGGTAGAAATACTCGTTCTTGATACGCTGCGTATCATAAGCTGTAAGGCCAGCGAAAATGAGTACGCCCGCGCAGCTAATTACCCAACCCAAAGTGTCAGAGCCTAAGAAGATGTTCACGATGGATGCCACGATCAAACCGATCATACCCATCACAAGGAAGCTTCCCCAACCGCTCATGTCCTTCTTCGTGGTGTAGGCCCAAAGGCTGAGACCAGCAAAAGCCGCCGATGTTGCAAAGAATGTTTGTGCGATGGATTCACCGGTGAAAATCATGAAGATGCGCGCCAGGGAAAGGCCCATCAGGACTGCAAAGCCCCAGAACATTGCCTGCAGCGTCGCCGCTGAAAACTTACCCTGCCCGAAGCTCATTACCATCACAACCACTAAAGGTGACAGAATGATAACCCAGCTCATCAAGCTTGGGTTAAGCATCAGATTTTGTGCAAGCTCGGTCTGTGCAAACAGCATCGCAACGATGCCAGTGAGCAATACCCCCGACGCCATATAATTGTAAACCTTGAGCATGTGCGAACGCAGACCCGCGTCAAAAGCGACGTCACCGGCGCGTGAGCCGACACCTGCAAGACTTGACTGGGTCCCGGTTACCCGTGGATCGGACCACTGTGCCATGACTTATTTCTCCTCATAACACGGCAATATAGCCGCATGGCGACTATATTGGATGAAATCGTTCTAGTTTCAAGCAAAACACGACACGGAACATAGCGTTTTTTGCAGATGGCCGGCATAGTTTGCGAAATTTCAAAATCAGTGCGGCTCCACCAACCAGAACGTCACGATGATCTCAATTTTCTGTTTGACGCTTTAGAGGGTGATTCATGTTGCGCAGTTTGGCTGTTGTGCTAGCCATAGCGGCAGAAGGCGCAATTGACAAAATTGGGAGAGTGATGTGCGTGTGACGGCCGAAGGTGAAAACAACAACCTCGTTTTGCAAGAACCCGAAGCGCCGTTGCCCGAGGCGAGCAGGTACAGCTGGTATGTGCTTGTGGTGCTGGTTGTCGTCTACATCCTCAATTTCATCGACCGTCAAATTCTCAGCATCTTAGCGGTTGATATCAAGGCTGATCTTGGCCTGACCGATGCCGACATGGGCTTTTTGGGCGGGGCGGCCTTTGCGGTATTTTACGCTTTATTCGGCATTCCTCTCGGGCGTCTTGCGGACAATTGGAGCCGAGTGAAGCTACTGTCCATAGGCCTCGCATTATGGTCAATCATGACCGCCGTGTCAGGCTTTGCACGCAATCAGGTTGAGCTCACCCTTGCACGCATGGGCGTCGGTGTCGGCGAAGCGACCGCCAGTCCAACAGCTTATTCCCTGATTTCCGATTATTTCCCGAAGCGGCAGCGCGCAACCGCGCTCGCAATTTATTCGTCCGGCCTTTATATTGGCGGCGGCGTGTCGTTGTTCATTGGCGCGCTCATCGTCCAAGGCTGGAACGAAGCCTATCCGCAAGGTGGACCGCTTGGACTGGTAGGTTGGCAAGCGGCGTTTCTTGCCGTTGGTCTCCCCGGCGTCTTGGTAGCATTGTGGGTCGCAAGCCTGCGCGAACCAAAACGCGGTGCGATGGATGGTTTGGCAACACCCGCCCACCCCGCTCCCTTCCGTGCGTTTGTGAGCGACCTGTCGATGATTGTTCCACCCTTTACTCTGCTAGGCGCATGGCAGCGCGGCCCCGCTGCCTTAGCCATCAATGTCGCAACGGGCGCAGCGATTGCGGCCTTTGCCTATTGGATGATCCAACTCACCGGCAATTTGCCACAATGGTCCGCTGTCGGCTTTGGCTATTATGCCGTCTTCTCATGGGCATCGACGCTCCGCGCCAAGGACCCAGCGACGTTTAGCCTGATTTGGGGTACGCCAGCGTTTATTTGCACAACCATTGGCTATGGTCTTGTGGCTTTGGCGGCTTACGCGCTCGCCTTTTGGTCAGCGCCATATGCAGAAATCGTACTTGGTTTACCAAAGCAGGAACTGGCTTTCATCCTCGGCGCAAATGGCGCAGTCAGTGGCTTTTTGGGCGTAATCCTCGGCGGCCGGGTGGCAGATGCCCTGCGCACCAAGAATCCCGCCGGCCGTATTCTTGTGGTCATTCTCGGCGTCCTCGGCCCGATCATTCCCATCGCTATTGGCTATACCACCGACAATGCGATCCTGTTCTACGTCATGAACTTCTTGGCCGGTATGCTTGGTGCGACAGCACTTGGCGCGGCAGCAGCGACGACGCAGGATCTCGTCCTGCCCCGTATGCGCGGCACGGCAACCGCTGCCTTCTTCCTTGGCACTACCCTCGTTGGTTTGTCGTTCGGTCCGTATATGGTCGGACAGATTTCCGATCTTGCTGGAACAATGGTCGATGGCAAGCTGGTTGGCAATTTGCGCGTCGGCATCCTGTCGCTCATCGCGGTTGCACCGATTGCGTTGGCCTTGTTAATCGCCGCCTATCGCACCGTGCCAAAAGCTGAGCAGACAATCGTCGAGCGTGCGCGCGATGCAGGTGAACCAGTTTAATCAACCGATTAAATTCGGCTTGACGTTCGCGTCAAGTTACTGTCATTGATGCAAGTAGAAACCACCGGATATTTTGCAGGGGATTTTTCCATGTCACTCGATAGCATTCCACGCACAGCCTATAATGAAGATCATGAGGCTTTTCGTCAGTCGGTGCGCCAATTTCTGCAAAAGGAAGTCGCGCCGCACGCAAAGCAATGGCAGGAAGAGGGCATTGTTCCCAAGTCCATTTGGCCCAAGGCTGGCGCAGTCGGTATGCTCTGCCCCACCGTACCAGCGGAATATGGCGGCCTTGGCCTCGACTTCGGATATAACGCCATTGTCGATGAAGAGTCGGCTTATTATGGCGGCGTAGCCACAGGCTTCTCGCTGCAGTCCGATATCGTTGTGAACTATATCACCAGCTATGGCAGCGAAGAACAGAAGAAGCATTGGTTGCCAAAAATGATCTCTGGTGAGGTTATCACTGCTATTGCGATGACTGAACCCGGCACCGGCAGCGACCTTCAAGGGATGAAGACCACCGCCAAGAAAGACGGCAATCATTATGTCATCAACGGCAGTAAAACCTACATCACAAATGGCCAAAATGCCGACCTGATCCTCGTCTGC
Source organism: Sphingomonadales bacterium (assembly GCA_027488785.1). Taxonomy (GTDB): domain Bacteria; phylum Pseudomonadota; class Alphaproteobacteria; order Sphingomonadales; family Sphingomonadaceae; genus Sphingorhabdus_B. The sequence goes on from JAIYAY010000018.1 coordinate 108,942, forward strand.
GTCAAGACCGACACTGAAATTCAGCCCGCCTATAAGGGGATGTCGATTGTTTTGGTCGAAGCCGACCGCGAAGGTTTCAAGCGCGGCCGTAACCTCGACAAAATCGGTATGGATGAAGCGGACACATCCGAACTGTTCTTTGAAGATGTGCGCGTACCCATGACCAACTGCTTGGGCGAAGAAGGGAAAGGCTTCATCTATCTGATGAGCGAACTGCCGCAGGAGCGCCTTTCGATTGCTGTTTCGTCGATGGCAAGCACGCAAAAGGCGTTTGACGAAACCGTCGCTTTTTGTCGCGATCGCATTGTGTTTGGAAAGCCATTGCTTGATTTCCAAAACACCCGCTTCGTCCTTGCCGATATTAAGTCGAAATTGCAGGTCGGCTGGGCGCATCTCGACTGGGCATTGAACCGCCATTATAAGAAAGAACTGACCGCCGAAGAAGGTGCCGCCGCCAAATTGTGGCACACCGAACTGCAATGGGAAGTTGTCGATGCATGCCTGCAACTGCATGGCGGCGCTGGATATATGAACGAATATCCCATCGCGCGCATGTGGCGTGCCGCCCGCGTAACGCGGATTTTTGGCGGCACGAATGAGATCATGAAAGAACTGATCGGTCGAGGTCTTTAGAACGATCTATATCCTAGGACTACTCCGTCACCCTGAACTCGTTTCAGGGTCCATCGTGCCACACAACCGGCGGTTGAGGCTGATAAATTGACCCTGAACCAAGTTCAGGGTGACGATTGTTGATAAAGGTTCCGTTATATGCCCAAACCGCAGAGCTGGCAGCTTGATCCGGCTAATTACCCGTTCAAACACCGCACTGAAACGCGCTTTGCCGATCTGGACCTACTGGGCCACATCAACAATGTCTCCATGGCTGGATTGTTCGAGCATGGCCGCGGCATGTTCAACCACGCGATTGAGGTGGAACGCCGCGCGCCGGGCCAACGCTGGCTAATTGTCAGCGTCGCGATTGAGTATATTGCGGAGGCGCATTTCCCCGAGCATGTCGAAATTGCCAGCGGCATATTGCGGATTGGAAGCAGCAGTTGGGACATCGCCTCTGCCGCGTTTCAAGGCGGTGAATGTAAAGCTACCTGCATCACAACCATTGTCCTCACCGATGCGAATGGCCCGACGCCCTTACCACAAGAGTTGCGCGCGGAATTTGAACGGTTGCACGTTACGCTGCCTTAATCGGCAAAAACCCCTGCCCGCTTTTGCATTCCGGCCATCACGGCTTCGATCTGGTTCGGCGTACGGATAACGCGCGCTTGGCGGACGCTTTCGGCCATCAATATAGCGTCTTCGTCCATATCGGCATATTCATTGAACAACGCCTTTGCTTCGCGCATCGCATGCGGGTTGCGATCCGCAATTTCGCGCGCAATCGCCATTGCGCGGGCATGCGGGTTTTCGTCCACGAACGTCGCAAACCCTAAATTCAGCGCCTCGGCTCCTGAAAACTCGCGATTGGTGTAAGTCAATTCGCGCAGAGCATCTTCGCGCACCATCCCGCGCCACAAAGCATAGCCGCCCATATCGGGGATCAAGCCCCATTTCATTTCCATCACCGCAAGCCGTGCATCAGGCGCAATCACACGGATGTCTGCTCCGCTCGCAATTTGCAGCCCACCGCCGAAACATACACCGTGCACCGCCGCGATCACTGGCATCGGCAACTTGCGCCAGAGCATGGCGACCTGTTGAAATGTGTTTGCATTGCCATGCGTCCGGTCAGTCAGGCTTCCCATCCCGCTGTTCGCGCTTGCACCGCCGCTCGCCATGCTTGCCATATCAAGGCCTGCGCAGAAACTGCGCCCTTCGCCAGACAACACCACAGCGCGTACGCCTTTCATACGGGCAAGCTCTTCACCCGCAGCTATGATCCCTTGAAACATCGCCGGATCAAGCGCGTTCATCTTGTCCGCACGAGTTAGGCGGACATCGGCGACATGATTGTCTATGGAAATGGATACGCGGTCGTTCATTCTTTATCCAATCGGGGTTGATTAAGGGCAAGCCTATTGCCCTCTGTATCCTCTATCTCTGCGACGAAGCCAGCTTCGCCAATATCCTTTATAGGGTATAATATGGGTCTACCCAATTTTTGGGCCTTTTCTACAGTCGATTTAATGTCGCGCACCTGAAAATAGATAATCGCGCCATCTTTGGAAGGCTTGTATACGTCACCCTTCGCAAGCGCTCCGGTTGCTCCCGGCGCACCATCCGCAAATGGGAAAAGCGCCATTTCATATCCGTCAACGATTTGACGATCCAATTTTAACTCCATCAACTCTTCGTAAAATGTGACTGCGCGGTTCATATTTGTCACTGGAATTTCAAAATAGAAAACCGGATGCTGATCAATAACATTATCTCTCGGCTCCTTGACATCGCAGCCGCCAAGTACCGCCATTGCCAATAAGCACGCCGCTGCAAGCCTTTGCCCCCTCATGATTATATCTTTCCGAGAAAAGTAGCTTCAACCAGCGGCAATTGATCATTGCCAAAATACATCTTGTCCGTGTCGACAAATATTGTCGGCGAACCATAGCCACCGCGCGCGATGACCTCATCCGTGTTCGCGCGCAACAATGCCTTTACCGCATCGGTCTGTGAGGCCGTACGCATGGCCTCTCCGTTCAGACCAGCCTTGTTCGCCACCGCGACCAACACATCGGGGTCATCAAGATTTTCCTGCGTACCAAAATAGCTTTTGAAGGCGGCCTTTGTGAACGTCTTTAGCGCCACCTGATCATCTGCGAGCGAACATGCCATCCGCATCGCATGGATGCTTTTTGCCGGATGATAGATGCTTGGAAAGTTGATTTCCACACCCGCCAACTTTGCCCAATCCCGCATAACCCGCCAACTATGCTTGAACTTCGGGTTATCTGCCGCTTCTCGTGCGGCATATACCGACGGATTGACGGCATTGAAGACCCCACCCACCAATATGGGACGCAAGCGGACAGACACGCCGGTGCGTGCGATAAGGGCATCAAGATTATGGAACGCAATATAAGTCCATGGACTTGAAAGATCGTAGAAGAATTCAACCCGTTCGCCGTTCATGTCCCTCTCCCCTGGCTAACATTAACCATAGCATTGCGTCCTACTTTATGAAGCGGATAAATTTCGATCTGCGCAACGGCCAAAGCTCCAACGCTTATCCACGATTTTACACCGTTTGTCGCAGTTCGACAAAGGCAAGGTTGCTGATTATTTGACTTTAACCATTGCACGCCACAGGAGTGCATGTGGAAACGCCCATGGGATTGAGAAAACAGTCGTGGATTATTAGGCCTTATGCTTGACGGCAAAGAGACACGGCTTGCAGGACAGGGCTGGGACATGGATGTGTCGTTGTCCGATGCCATGACCAAATCGATGCATCAAAAATCCGAACAGCGTGCGTCTGGCGCCGACTGGGCACGCCGTTTGGCCGAAGTCGATTTTGTGCCAGACCTTGGCCAAGATATCGGGTCGGTTCGCTGGTTCCGTGGGCTTGGGACCTTAACCGCATTAAGCGTCGCTGCGCTGGCATTGCTGCCAGATTACGAGCCGATTTACGCTGTGCAGCCCTCCATGCCGACCGAGGCGGAGTTTGAAGAGGCGCGTGCGCAAATGCTGATGCCAATTGGTTATGGCAGCGACAGCGGCAAGCGCATGGCAGCCACCGACGCGGTTATCGCACTGGCCGATAGCCCGGAACGCCCCCGCATCGAACTCACGGCAACTTTGGGACGCGGCGACAGCTTTGCTCGCCTACTGCAACGTTCCGGTGTTAGCAGCAGTGAGGCAGCAAATGTTGTGAATATGGTATCAGGCGCAACGGCATTGTCGGCTATCGAACCAGGCACCCCGATTGACATAGTCCTAGGGACGCGGCCTACGAAAAATCAACCCAGACCACTTGAATCGGTGGCTTTTCGCGCGCGCTTCGACCTCAATCTCGAAGTCAATCGTGAAGGCGGCAGCTTAACATTGCGCAAAAAGCCCATAAATGTAGACAATACGCCCATGCGTATTCGCGGAACCGTGGGGAGTGAGGGCATTGCCCGTTCGGCGCGGGCCGCTGGCGCGCCGGCGCGGGCTATTCAGGATTATCTGAAAGTCATTTCTGGACGCACATCCTTATCAAGCATCCGGCCAACTGACCAATTTGATATCATCATTGATTACAAGCGCGCCGAAACTGGCGAAGTCAAAGTGGGCGACCTGCTATATGCTGGCGTTGATCGCGGTGGAAAATCAAATATCCAGATGTTGAAATGGACGTTGGGCGGCAACACTCAATGGTTTGAGGCATCGGGCGTCGGTGAATCGAAAGGCGCACTCAGCCGCCCGGTGAATGGCCCCGTGACTTCCGGTTTTGGTCCCAGACGGCACCCGATTTTGGGCTATATGCGGATGCATGCCGGCCTTGATTTCAAGGCAGGCTATGGCCAGCCCATTTTTGCGGTAACAGATGGCGTTGTGGCTTTCGCTGGACGCAATGGTGGCTATGGCAATTTTGTGCGGATCAACCACAGTGGCGGTCTTGCGAGTGGCTATGGCCATATGAGCCGGATAGTAGCGCGCCCCGGCAGCAGGGTCCGGCGCGGGCAAATTATTGGCTATGTCGGCTCCACGGGCCTGTCGACTGGGCCACATTTGCATTATGAGCTTTATCGTAACGGACGCGCGGTCAACCCAATGTCTGTGACGTTCACGCAACGCGCGCAGCTGTCCGGGGGCGAACTCGCCCGTTTCAGGGGCAAGCTTCAAAGTCTGAAGTCCGTCCCGCCAGGTGCGGCGCTTACGCAAATACAAACCACGACCAAAAAAGACGAAGCGCCAAAGCGCGAAATTGACAGGCTAACACTTCGCGATAGCCGGATGCAGACTGGCGGATAAGGCGTTGAGGAAAGGATGTATCGCCGCTAAGTGTTTTGGATGAGCGATATATCTTCTTTCCCTAACAGCCGCCTGCGTCGCACCCGTGTCACAGGCTGGAGCCGCGCGATGGTGCGCGAAAATATGCTTTCCCCTGCCGACCTCATCTGGCCGTTGTTCGTAACCGAAGGCGAAGGCGTTGAGGAACCTATTGCAACGCTGCCCGGCGTCTCGCGTTGGTCCGTTGACCAGATTGTCCTGCGTGCTGCCGAAGCCATAGAATTGGGCATACCCTGCATTGCACTGTTTCCAAACACACAAGCCGACCGCCGCACCGAAAATGGCGCGGAAGCGTTCAATCCTGATAACCTCATGTGCCGCGCCATTCGCGCAATCAAGCAAGCGCATGGCGACCAGATCGGCATTCTGACGGATGTCGCGCTCGACCCTTACACCACGCATGGGCAAGACGGGCTAATCGATGATAACGGCTATGTCATGAATGATGATACCGTCGCCGTGCTGGTCGACCAAGCCATCAACCAAGCCAATGCAGGCGCGGACATCATCGCGCCCAGCGATATGATGGATGGCCGTGTTGGTGCCATTCGCAAAGCGCTTGAAATGAACGGGCACCCTAATGTCCAGATCATGTCCTATGCCGCAAAATATGCGAGTGCCTTTTACGGGCCATTTCGCGATGCGGTTGGCTCGCGCGGCCTGCTAAAAGGTAACAAGAAATGCTACCAGATGGACCCTGCCAACTCCGACGAAGCCATGCGCGAAGTGGCCATGGACATTGCCGAAGGCGCAGATAGTGTCATGGTGAAGCCTGGCCTGCCCTATCTCGATATCGTCCGCCGGGTGCGTGAGCGTTTTGACGTGCCTGTGTTCGCGTATCAGGTATCGGGCGAATTTGCGATGATCGAGGCGGCCGCTGCGGCGGGTGCAGGCGACAGAGATGCGCTTGTTCTCGAAACGCTCATGGCCTTCAAACGCGCGGGATGCTCAGGGATATTGACCTATCATGCTGCGGTGGCAGCGCGTTTGCTTAAAGCATAACGCTTAAACGAACTCGTGATCCGCACCTTAATCTATGGAAAAGCCAATGATACATGCACGCAACGACATCAGCATCATTCCATTGAATGGTAAAACACCGCAGATTCACGAGAGTGCTTTCATTGCCCCGGGTTGCCGCATCATCGGTGATGTCACCATAGGCGCAGAGGCAAGCATTTGGTATAATTGCGTGATCCGCGCAGAAGTAAACCGCGTGGTCATTGGCGCGCGCACCAATATTCAGGACGGCAGCATTGTCCATTGCGATGGCCCGATGCCTGGGGTTGAGGACGGATTTCCGACGATGATTGGTGACGATGTGCTGGTGGGGCATAATGTCATGCTGCACGGTTGCATCTTGCATGATCGCGCCTTTGTTGGCCTGTCTTCCACCGTGATGAACGGCGCCGTGATTGAAAGTGACGCCATGCTCGCCGCTGGCGCAATGTTGACCCAAGGCAAACGCATTGCCACCCGGCAATTATGGGCGGGTTCGCCTGCGCGCTTTGTTCGTGATCTTGACGATGCCGCCGTCATGGGGATGCGGCTGGGCGTTGCGCATTATGTCCACAATGCCAAGGCTCATGCCGCCGCCGCAACTTCGGCTTAAAACTTCGCCCTGATGGTGAAGCGGCCATTCATGGGCGCACCGGTCGATATGTTATTATTGTTATGCGCATCCGCATAATAATCGGTGTCGAACAGGTTTTCGACATTCAACTGCAATTGCAGCGCATCGCTCAGCTCATAATAAAGCGCGGCATCAACACGCGTGAACGCGGGCAGTTTTGTTGTATTGGGGACAGTACGGATGGCGGCAAACTGGCTAGATTGGTGAATGATGCCAAGGCCAGCGGCAAATCGATCGTTAAAGTCATAGCGGTTCCACAGGCTAGCCTGATGCTTGGGAACCTGCCCCAAACGCACGCTGTCATTGCCCGCCAGAGTTGCATCCTGATAGCTGTAGCCCCCATGAACTTGCCACGATGACGTTATCTTGCCTGTGACCGCCAACTCGGCACCTTGCGTTCGCGTCGTGCCGATATTGATGCTGGCGACAGGATTGCTGGGATCAGGCGTCGTCGCATTGCTGCGTTCCAGCTCAAACACAGCCAGTGTCAGGTTCAGATTGGGCTGCACATCCCATTTGGCACCAAGCTCATAATTCGTGAACTTTTCCGGCGCCAGATTCTGTTGCGTCACCGTCAGCGCCAAAAACTGGTCCCCCGAACGGGGAAGGAAGGACTGGCTATAGCTGCCATATAAAGAGATATTTTCCTGCGGCTTGAAAATCAGGCCAAGGCGCGGGCTGACTTTTTCGTCCTGCCGAGCAAAGGGCCGGTCAACCGCTGGAAACAGATCCGTTCCTTCAATGTCGAAATTATCATAACGCAGACCAGCAACAACATCGATATGGTCGCCAAAACTGATTTGATCCTGAACATAGGCTGAGAAGAATTTTACATCGGACACGGTATCGCGGGATAATTCGCTGAAATTGACGGTTGGAAATATGGGGTTGGCGAGACTGAACGTTGTTGTGGAGAACACGCCGTTGAACCGCCGATTTGCCGATTTTTGGTCTCCATATTCGGTACCGACGAGAATTTTATGTGTCCGCGGGCCCGTTTCCACATCCCAAACCAAATTGGCTTGCGCGATGAAATTTTTGCGTTGGGTCGGGTCACTATAAGCGGCCAAAGCAACGGTACCATTCTGCGCAGTTGCAGCACCGTTGGGATAGACGTTCAGGTAGATTTTGTCATAGTCACCATATAATATTGTGCCGCTAAAGCTCAAATTTGAAGTTAACCCACCATCAAGCCGCAGTTTGGCGATTTGCGCCTCCAACTTGGTATAGTTAGCGCTAGGAACACCAAAAAATTGGTCGCGATAGCCTGCGATTGGTCGGTTAGGCTGACCGACGCCAGCGGCGATTGATGGAACTCCTCGGTCAGTAATACGATCGTCATTTACATATTCATAGGACAGCCCAAGCTTCCAAATATCATTCAGTTTGAACGCAGCATAAGGGTTCCAAGCATAACGCGCGCCGCCTACGAAATCGCGATGGCTGTCAAGATTTTCGTAAACCGCGTTGATCCGTACAGCTGCAACATCGCTTAACGGCGCGTTTACATCTGCCGATATATCATAAGCGCCAAAGCTGTTGATGCTGGCTTGCCCTGCATAAATGACATCATCGCTCAAAGGAGATTTCTGCACGCGATTGATGATACCGCCGCCGCCACCGCGGCCAAAGATTAGGGCATAAGGCCCTTTCAGAATTTCGACCCGTTCGATGTTGTAGAGTCCGCGATAATATTGGACGTCGTCGCGTACCCCATCGATAAAGAAGTCAGCAGTGGTGTTCTGCCCGCGCAAGGTAATCTGGTCACGATTGCCCTCGCCTTGCCCCACAGTGGTACCGGGAACATAGCGCAAGATATCCCCAAGCGAATGATGTGCCTGATCATCCAACTGATCGCGGGTAACGACGTTGATCGTTTGGGGAATATCCATCAACGGCGTGTCGGTTTTTGTTGCAGTCACCGAATTGGTCGCCAGATAACCATCACTCAAGCCTGTTACGATGATCGTCCGGCTGTCATCATAGGCATCGACGTCAAACGCCTCTTCGGCAAAGGCGGGTTGCGCAAAAGCCGAAGTTGACAACAAAGTGATAATGGACGCGGACAGGCGGAGCATGATTTACCTTTTTATTGCGAATGACTCGCAATTCAACTTGGCTCCACTATTGCGAATCGTTATCATATGCAATTGAAAATTGTAAAAATCATTGAATTGCTTTTGCATCTGGTCGCGGGTTTGCGGTATTGAACCCAGACCGGAGGAGTTTTTCACGTATGCATGCAACAATTTGGCACAATCCAGACTGCGGAACTTCACGAAAAACCTTAGCGATCCTCCAGGAAACCGAAGGCGTTGAGGTTTCAGTCATTGAATATCGCAAACAACCCTTTACGCGGCCAAAGCTGGAACAATTGTTTCAAGATGCTGGCCTGACGCCGCGCGAAGCTTTACGCACACGTGGATCTCCTGCTGAAGAATTGGGTCTTATCGACGGTGCATCCGCCGAACGAATATTGGACGCTATGGTCGCGCATCCAATTTTAGTAGAACGTCCCTTTGTCGAAACCGCGAAGGGTGTCCGGCTATGTCGGCCTCAGGAAAAGGTCCACGAAATCCTGTGAGACGACTTATGCCGCGATGGCATAAGGTTGTATCTCGCCCGACAAATATAGATTGCGCGCTTTGGCTCGGCTCATTTTGCCAGAGCTTGTCCGCGGCAAAGTGCGTGGCGGGACCAATTCGACAACGCAGTTCATGCCCGTGACCGAACGAACCTTGTCACGGATCTGTTCACGCAGCTTGGCCCGTTCCACCTCGTCGGTTGTGCGGCATTGCACGAGCACGGCGGGCGTTTCTTCGCCGCCGGGTGTCGTCACGGCAAAAGCAGCAATGTCCCCGGCCTTGAAGCCCGGCAATTGCTCCACAGCCCATTCAATATCCTGAGGCCAATGGTTTTTGCCATTGATGATGATCATGTCCTTGGCACGGCCAACGATGTAGATATAGCCATTCGACAGATAACCCATATCGCCGGTGTCGAGCCATCCATCCACAAGACAAGCATCGGTAGATTCCTTGTCGCGGAAATATTCCTTCATCAAAGACGGTCCCGTGCACCACACTTTGCCAATTATCTTATCTGCAACGGCTGCATTGTTCTCATCGCGAATCTCAATGGTCATGTCTTTGACTGCACGGCCACAATTGACGATTGCGCGATACCGGACCGGGCGGTCCGGGGCGCCGGGGTGGCCCGTCAGTTCGGTCTCTTCAACCAACTCAACCTGAATGCCTTCACCCGGCGGCATGATGGACACCGCGAGCGTGGTTTCGGCAAGGCCATAGCTTGGCAAGAACGCCGACGCCTTGAACCCGGCATCACCAAAGGCATCCACAAATGCCTGCATCACGTCAGGCCGGATCATATCCGCACCATTGCCCGCAAGCCGCCACTTAGATAAGTCAAAGCGATCGTTCACATGGCTCTGGCTTGAAATCCGCCGCGCGCAAATGTCATAGCCGAAGGTTGGTGAGTAACTAATCACTGTGCCGTCGGCAGCGCTAATGACATCCAACCATGCCAGCGGCCGACGCGCAAAATCTTCCGTTTTCATATAATCGGTCGACACTTGGTTCGCCACTGGCGACAGAAAGCAACCCACGAGACCCATATCATGATACCAGGGCAACCAAGACACGCAGCGGTCATTTTCGGTCACTTCCATACCATGTGAGTGCGCCGACAGATTGTTCAACAGCGCCTTATGCGTCACCGCGACGCCATGCGGGAAACGGGTCGATCCGCTCGAATATTGCAGATAACAAACCTCATCCGTGTCCGCCGATGGCAGTTCGGTTTTCGATGCGGTCCGCTCGCTGAAGCTTTCCCAATCCAAGCCTTCGACATCACAAGCCCGCGCTGCATCATTGGCCATATCGGCCAGTTCGGCCGGGAAAAGCAATATTTTGGGGTCACAACTTTTCAACTGCACCGACAGCTGGTCGACATAGCTTTCTTTGCCGCCGAACGAAGTCGGTAGCGGCAATGGGACGGGCCATGCGCCCGCATAAACGCAGCCAAAAAACAACGCAGCAAAATCTGTCCCTGTTTCTGCGACCAAGGCAACGCGGTCATCCTTAGTTATGCCATGGCTGATCAACCGATACGCCATTTTCAGCGCGTCTTCGCGCAATTCGCTGTAAGGATAAGGCCGCGCCAACTGGCCACGCATATCGTGGAAGTTCAATCCGCGTCGACCCAAAGCGGCGTAATCGAGCGCCTCACCAAGCGTTGCAAAGTCGGAGAAACGACGTTGCAAGCTGTCCTGTGTTGGCGTGGATGCGAGTGCGCTCATAATCATTCCCATGTTGTGATTGGGCAGCGGCCCGTTTCACATTTAATAATCATTGCCCTTAGCCGAGGATAGCAGTTCAAATTTCGGCCCGACTGTGGCAAGAATAGGGCGTGAACCAACCCAGCCCTGTCAAAAAGCCCGCTCCACCGTTGAATGCGGAAAGCCTGCGTCAATTGGCGCTGTATTATGTCGGTAAATATGCCACCACGCAGTCAAAATTAGCGGGCTATTTGAAGCGTAAAATACGCGAACGAGGCTGGAACGATGAACGCTCCGCCGACATTGGCGGATTGACTGAACAATTCACGTCATTGGGCTATATCAACGACGCCCAATTTGCCGAGGCCCGCAGCCGCTCCTTTGTTCGGCGTGGCTTTGGAGGGCGGCGCCTGAACGAAGATTTGCGCGCCAGCGGCATTGGTGACGCCGATGCCATCAATGCCAAAGCGCATATGGAAGAAAGCATATTTACGGCTGCCGAAAACTTCGCCAGACGAAAACGGCTCGGTCCCTTTGCGCAGGAAGCGGCACCTCCGGAAAAAAGGCATAAGCAGCTAAACGCCTTCCTGCGGGCTGGACATAGTTTTGAATTGGCGAAACGGTTTGTCTATGCCGAACCCGGCGATGAAATTAGCGAAGATTAATCAGTCGTACACACGATCCGCGGTGGCCACCGCCTCTGACGCCCGAAGTGCCGAAATGATGCGCATCAAGTGTTGCAAATCATGGACTTCCAAATCGACCTCAAAAGTATGGAATTCAACATCGCGCGCGGTCATCCGCAGGTGGATGATATTGGCTTTGTGATAGCCGAATATCCCAGCAATCTCGCCCAATGTGCCGGGCCTATTGTGGATGATGACTCGTAACCGCGCCGAGGCGCCATCGCTGCCCTGCCCCCAGCTCAAATCAACCCAGTCGGCGTCTGTCCCATTGGCCAACCGGTCGCATTCAATCGTATGCACCTCGACCGGCTGTCCCGCCAACCGCAGGCCGACAATCCGGTCACCGGGAATAGGGTGGCAGCATTCGCCAAGATGATACCCCACGCCTGGGGTCAAGCCACGGATAGAGATCGCGCTTTCCTGGCCGGGAAAATCGATATTTATGCCATCTGCGTCGAAACCGGGGACCAGTGCTTCCATCACCGTGCGGTCGTTGATTTTGCCTAAGCCAATGCGATGCATCAGCTCTTCCTCATTCTCCAGCTTTAGCCGATTGACCGCTGCCGTCAGGGCCTTTTTGCCGATCTTGCCCGGCATACGCGCGGCGATTTCTTCATACAGCTTGCGACCAATCACGACCAGCTCATCACGTTCCCGGTGTCGGACATGGCGACGGATCGCGGCGCGCGCCTTTCCAGTAGTCACAAAATTCATCCACGTCTGCTGGGGTTCTTGCGCCTTGGATTTCAGGATTTCGACCATGTCACCATTGTGCAATTGCGTGCGCAACGGCACATGGCGGCCATTGACCTTGCCACCCACCGTTTTGTCTCCAAGGTCGGTGTGCACAGCATAAGCGAAATCCACGACCGTTGAACCCTTCGGCAACTGGTGCAGCGCGCCTTTTGGCGTGAAGGCGAAAATGCGATCCTGATACATTGCCATCCGCGTGTTTTCGAGAATGTCTTCAGCGTCTTGGCTGGTCTCGAGTATCTCAATCAGATCGCGCAGCCAGCCCGCCTGCCCATCGGGCTTGTCGGCCTGTTTATAGGCCCAATGTGCAGCAAAACCATGTTCTGAGTTGCGGTGCATCTCAGCGCTTCTGATCTGCACTTCTACCCGCATATTTTTGGCAAACATAATCGTCGTATGGATCGATTTATATCCGTTGCGCTTGGGTGTGGAGATAAAATCTTTAAATCGTCCGGGCACCATCTGCCAACGCCGATGCAGGACGCCCAAGGCGCGGTAGCAATCTTCCGTCGTTTCGGTAATCACGCGAAAGGCATTGATGTCGGTTAGTTGTTCAAACGCGACATGGCGTTCCTGCATCTTTTTCCAGATCGAATAGGGGTGTTTTTCACGGCCCGAAATTTTAATTTTCAGGCCCGCCTGTTCCATTTCCCATGCGATGGTCTGGTTGATCTGGTCAATTTCGACGTCCGCCTTCTCGCGGATTTGTTTCAAGCGGCCAGTTATCGTCTCATAAGCCTCAGGCTCCAATTGTTCAAACGCGAGCAACTGCATCTCACGCATATATTCATACATACCAATCCGCTCGGCCAGCGGGGCATAAATATCCATCGTTTCCTTCGCGATACGGCGTCGCTTTTCGGGGCTTTTGATGAAATGTAGCGTCCGCATATTGTGCAGTCGGTCGGCCAGTTTGACCAATAGCACGCGGATATCATCGGAGATTGCGAGTAAGAATTTACGCAGATTTTCAGCCGCCCGCTCATCTTCGGTTTGCGCTTCAATCTTTGACAGTTTGGTAACGCCATCGACCAAACGCGCAACCTCGGGACCAAAGCGCTTTTCAACATCTTCGATAGAGGTCAGCGTGTCCTCCACAGTGTCGTGCAGCAACGCGGTGATGATTGTGTCCTCATCCATTTTGAGGTCAGTCATCAACCCAGCAACCTCTACGGGGTGGCTGAAATAGGGGTCACCCGATGCCCGCTTCTGCGTGCCGTGCATTTGCACCGTAAACACATAGGCTCGGTTCAGCCGGTCTTCATCGACGTCAGGTGTGTATGCTCGCACCCGCTCAACCAATTCATATTGCCGCATCATCCTTCCAACTTGGGTCTTTTACGTTGCGATGCAACAGGAAAATCATCCTCAACGCGTTCAACCAGACCTAAATCCAGCAAAAACTGATCACATGTAGGTAAACGACAATAAACGGCCATCCAGTAGCGCAACAAAAATGCGCCGAAGGGTAGGCCCCTTCGGCGCAGTTTGCATTCGGCTCCTAGAGCTGCACAAACATGCAGCGAGGGGGTAAGGAGGAGAGCGGAACCGAAAAACTTTGGCGCTGGCTTAGTTTCTGGCGATGGCCTTTACTTTGTCGCCATTGCATACCGCAACTTCTTCAGCCGTGAACACACGCTCACCGGCAGTAAAGGCAGTAACTGCGCCGAATTCACGCATTATGCTGATACACATATTCTTTGGCGCGGTCGACGCCATCTGCGCGCGGCAACTCGAGCCCTCACACTTTACATATACGCTGCGCAACAGCTTTGGCTTGGCAGTGGTCGGCTGCGCCAGCTCAGCTTTGTAATAGCTATTATTGGTGGCGGCATGGGCCTGCGGCGCTACGAACAAAAGAGTTGCGCTCAAAACACTGGCAGCAGCAAGGATGCCCATGCGGGCGGAGATTTGGGAGAGAGTCATCATGTATTCCTTTCGCTTTGCTAAAAATCAAATTGCCGACTGAACCTCTTGGCCCTCGTCAACAGTTTGCGCTTCTGATAAATCAGTTGCGAATCAAGACTTATTATTATAAGTTTCTTTTTGCAACTTAAATTTTCAATTTGGGTTGATTATTAGAAACAAGGGTCGCAATCTGCGGTCGAAGGGAAGTGAGATGGGTGAATTGCGAGAACCTTTGCAACAGCTCGCAGAATGCGGCCTACCCACGGCGTTGGAGGCGATGGGTGAACGCTGGTCCTTCATGATTTTGCGCGCAGCTTTTAATGGCGTTCGGCATTTTGAGGAGTTTCTCTCCGAAATCAGCATTGCGCGAAACATATTAGCCAACCGCCTGACACGCTTGACCGAAAGCGGAATATTACACCGCACCCCTTGCCCCGACGATCGGCGGAAAGTCGAATATCGCCTGACGGAAAAGGGGCTCGACCTACTGCCGGCCATGATCGCTTTACGCCAATGGGGCGAAAAATGGGGCACAGGTGTTTTGTCTAATCCGGTATTGGTCGATGACCGTGACCGCCAACCTATCCTACCCGTCACCATCCGCAGCCATGATGAACGGGTTCTTGGCCACATGGACCTAAGCTGGATGAACACGGCGGATATAACGCCGATCAGTTCCGACACAGATGAAGTGGATAACCGCGTCAGGAAATTGAGCGCGATTTAACCTGCTAAATGGGCATGATTTAAAGCTGCCATTGAATTTTTATTGCGAATCTGTTACACTCCGTGACGAAAGACCAAAAATGGTCGATGACTGCGCGTCCAATCCAGGTAGCGACAGGTTCATGACGTAAGGGATGAACGTAAAAAGTCTGATGGGTGACAATCTTTCACCTGAACAAGCTGTTTCTCCCGAATAATCAGAAAGGTCGTAATATGACGTCCACCGCGGCGATGTTTGATGTAGGCGATTATGTGGTATATCCTAAGCATGGGGTTGGCCGCGTAATTGAACTTCAGGATTCCGAAATCGCAGGGATGCAGCTTCAGCTTTATGTCCTGCGTTTTGAAAAAGAAAAAATGACGCTTCGCGTGCCTTTTAACAAGGCCGAAGGCGTTGGCATGCGCAAGCTTTCAAGCGACAAAACGCTGAAGGAAGCGATGCACACCTTGACCGGAAAGCCCAAGGTAAAGCGCACCATGTGGTCACGTCGTGCGCAAGAATATGAAGCGAAGATCAACTCGGGCGATCTTGTATCGATCGCCGAAGTGACCCGCGACCTTTTCCGTCCCGACGATCAGCCCGAACAAAGCTATTCCGAGCGGCAGATTTTTGAAGCCGCATCCAGCCGTCTGGCGCGCGAGCTTGCCGCCATGGAAAAGACCGATGAAAAAGCGGCGCTCCAAAAAATTCTCGTCATCTTGAATGAGGCGGCACCCCAATATTATGAGAAAGCGGAATAAGTTCCGCTGATCGCAAAATCTGAAGGGCGCTGGAAACGGCGCCCTTTTTTTGTTGCCGCACTACCGCGTAACGCCCAGCCTGACAGTCAAGTTCCTGAGATGCTATGCGACAATATGGCTAAAGTAATTGTCTGGTATGACGGGGAGTGTCCTCTGTGCATTCGTGAGATTGCGTTGATGCGCCGGCTCGACGCGCGGGGCGCTATCGACTTTCGGGATATAACGTCTGCAGATGCGGTGTGCCCGCTTGACCGTCAATTGATGCTCGCGCGCTTCCATGCCAGCGAAGACGGCGTCATCTTATCTGGCGCGGCTGCCTTCGCCGCCATGTGGCGGGTCATCCCCTTATTAAAACCCCTTGGCTTTATCGCCCGCAATCGGCTTGTTCTTCAACTACTCGAACGGCTCTACAACCACTTCCTGATCATCAGGCCACGCCTGCAAAAGTTACTGGGCTGAATATGATCCGCGACTCCTTCCCCGCAACACGGGAGGCTGCGCTGCTGCGTCTCACCCAGTTTGCGCCGCGCGCTGGCCAAGCTTATGCCTCAGGCCGCAATACTGACCCCGGGCCAGATCAAGCGGGCGCTGTGTCCAAGCTTTCACCATATCTGCGCTATCGCATGATAACCGAACAAGAAGTCGTGGGGACTACGCTTGGTCACCACAGCCTGCCCGCTGCCGAAAAATATGTGCAAGAAGTCCTTTGGCGCACCTATTGGAAGGGCTGGCTTGAGATGCGACCGTCCATATGGACGCAATATCTGCAAGAGCGCGACCGACACCGTGACAGCTTCCCCAACATCCGCGCAATCCGCAGTGCGGAGGACGGCGAGACTGGCATCGAAGGGTTTGATGACTGGGCGCGCGAATTGGTGGAGAGTGGTTATTTGCACAATCATGCCAGAATGTGGTTTGCCTCCATCTGGATATTCACCCTGCGCCTGCCATGGACCTTGGGCGCTGACTTTTTCCTCCGACATTTGGTGGATGCGGATGCCGCGAGCAATACATTGTCCTGGCGCTGGGTCGCTGGCTTGCAAACAGTAGGCAAGGCCTATCTTGCAACCAGCGATAACATCGCCCGTTTTACAAATGGCCGATTTGCGCCAAAAGGCCTGGCGACCATTGCGACCATTCCAACCGAGATGCCGGTATGTGCCCCACAGCCGTTACCGCAAGTTGGGTACTTCGACCCGCAAAAACCAGCCTTTCTGCTGGTTACGCGAGAAGATTTGCACCCCGAATCCTTCTTTGGTGCATCTACGAAAATCAAAGGTGTAGGCACATTGTTCGATCCTGAAACCTTGTGGGGTGACAATGCCCGTTCCTTTATCGCGGGGGCAATAAATGACGCCGCCGATCGTGTTGGTAACAATTTCAAATGCCCAACGAAATTGCTTAACAGTTTGGATGCTGCAAGCTTGATAGGCCAAGCCCGCGAAGCAGGCGCAGAGCAGATTATCACCTCTTATGCACCTGTTGGCCCGGTGGCGGATGCCTTGGCCCGCATAGCGCCTTCATTGGCATTAGAGGGGATCCCTCTTGTTCAAATTCGGCGTGCCTGGGACGAACGTTTCTGGCCGCACGCAACCAAAGGTTTCTTTCCGTTCAAGGAATGCATTCCAAAAATATTGAAGGACACGGGTCTTTCAAGCTAAGTTGCAAAAATGGCTTGTGCGAAGCCATCCCGCGCATATTGTCGGGGCAGCATACACAAGGAGAGCATTTCATGGCTCAAACCATATGTTTTTTGGTACAGTTTAGGCGGCATCATTTGCGCCTGAAACACGGCTTCAAATCCGCATGAACAATTGGTGGGATCGGAATGTCGTTCCGCGATTAATCGGCTGCGCCTGCACGCAACCCGCAGTGATGCGTGATAGGGCCAAAGTTGTGCCGCACGCTTCTGGCGATGTTCTTGAACTGGGTTGCGGCGCGCCAAACCTAGATTTTTATGATTGGGACATTGTCCATTCGCTATCTGGCATTGATCCGTCCGCAGAATTGCTTGCACGTGCAACACGTGCGTTGGAAAGCAAGGGCCTGAGAGCAAATTTTATGCCGGGGGTTGCTGAGGCACTTCCTTTTGCCAATGCCAGCTTCGATACGGTCGTGACGACTTTCACGCTCTGTTCGGTGCAAAACCCGTATTTGGCATTGTCGGAGGCAAAGCGCGTGCTCCGGCCGAACGGGCGCTTGCTGTTCGTCGAACATGGCCGTGCGCCGGATCCATCAGCCGCCGCATGGCAAAAGCGTATCGAACCAGTCTGGAAACGGATTGCGGGTGGTTGCCATTTAACCCGGCCTGTAACGCAAGCCATATCGGACGCTGGATTTGTGTGTCATGCGCCGCAAGGACATTATATGAAGCGGACGCCGAAATGGCTTGGCTGGGTTGAATGGGGTGAGGCACGATTAGCCAAAGCGGACGCTTTTTCACCAAACAGTCCATAGACGCTGCCATCCGTCGTGCAGGGATCAAAAAAGGAATATCGTTAATGACTTTTAGCCAGTTCAGTCGCTGCAGCGCTTTCGCCATCGCCTTGTCGCTCACAGCCTGTAACATGCCAGCCAATGGTGAAAGCCCAGTAGCGGGTTGCACGCCAGGCGCGGCGGCAGGCCAGTCGCCAGCAGGGTTACAGCAAGTGACCTTATGCGTGACCAGCGCCGCCAAAACGCATAGCTTCACCGTTGAGGCTGCAAGAACATCGGCAGAGCAAGCCAAGGGGCTTATGTTCCGGACGGAACTCGCCGACAATGCAGGCATGGTTTTTCCCTTTCCAGAACCACGTGTCGCAAGTTTCTGGATGAAAAACACTGTGATACCTTTGGACATCATCTTCATACGTGCTGATGGCACGATTGAAAGTATCGCCGCCAACACGGTCCCTTATTCCACCACGCCCGTTGTGGCGGGCGAACCGGTCGTTGCAGTGCTGGAATTGCGCGGGGGTCTCGCGGCTGAGCTAGGCATCGTCGCCGGCGACAAGGTGCAATGGGCAACCAAATAAGGATTGCGCGGAATCATGCTTGGTCCTAATCGCGTGAACCATGGGTATTTTAAGTAAAATCTTCACTTGGTGGGACGGCGCCACGATTGGCACGTCAATCTACAGCTGGCGCAAAGGCAAAGCTGTGGGCACTGACGCCTTAGGCAATCGATATTATCAATCATCCGACGGCAAAAGGCGTTGGGTGATCTATAATGGTCCCAATGACGCAAGCCGCGTGTCACCCGATTGGCATGGCTGGCTGCATGGTACACATGATGGTGACCCGGAGAGCTATTTGCCACCACATCGTGGTTATGAAACCGCGGCCGTGCCCAATCTGACCGGAACAGACTCGGCCTATCGTCCGGCAGGTTCGATTGAGCGTGGTGGCCACCGTGCACGCGCAACGGGTGATTATGAGGCGTGGAGTCCAGACGCATCATGATCCGCTCCCGCGGCTTCATATTGTTGCCTTTATTGGCAACGCTTGCCGCATGCGGTTCTTCAGAGAATGACGCGCTTGCGCCCGCGAAATCGGGCGAAGCGATCTCCACAAACGACAAAATTGTTGCCATGTCAGGTGCAACCATTGGCACGCCAATGGCCGAACGCATTGCCGTACTTGGTCTATTGAACAAGCGAAACGGTCAAACGCGGGACGTTGAACTCAAACCTGGCGAAGCTATTCGCTTTGACAAAGTGGGCATCCGGCTCAGGGCTTGCGAGAAAACCGCGCCATGGGAAACCCGACCTGACGAAGGTGCATTTGTGCAGTTGCTCGTGAAGGAGCGCCCCTCCGGCACGACCGAGGCCGAAAGATGGCGTAATGTTTTTTCAGGTTGGTTGTTTAAGGAAAATCCTGCAGCCAATGTTGTTGAGCACCCGATTTACGATGTGTGGGTCAAGGCTTGCAAAATGCGCTTCCCCGGCGAAGAGACACCTTTGAAGGAGAAATCTTCTGAAGAGGCTCCTGCTGAGGATCCAGCGGCCATAGAGCCGTCCAGCGCGCCCCAGTCGCCTCCTGCACCGGCAGCAGCCGAGGAAGCACGTCCCGACGATGCCTGATCGGCTCTTGCCAATGCGGCGGCCAGTAACTTGAGATAAGCCGCTTGGGTCATCTCAACTGCGCCTAGGCTGGCCAAATGGTCGGTCATGAACTGGCAATCGAGCAATTCAAACCCGCCAAGTCGAAGCCGTGCAACCAGCCATGCCATAGCAACCTTCGACGCGTCGGTTTCGCGTGAAAACATGCTTTCCCCAAAAAATGCGCGCCCAAGGGCAAGCCCGTACAACCCACCCACAAGTCGGTCTCCCAACCAGCATTCGATGCTGTGGGCATGACCTTGTTGGTGTAAGCGGCAGAAAGCCTCTTCGATATCCGGATTAATCCAAGTATCCCTTCGGTCCACTTGCGACTCGGCACAAGTGGCAATGACCTGCGCAAAAGCCTTGTCTGCGGTGACGACAAACCGATCCTGCCGGATAGCTTTGGCAAGCGACTTTGACACGCGAAAGCCATTGAGCGGCATGATCGCCCGAAACTCCGGCTCAATCCAAAAGATATCGGGATCATCACGGGCGTCAGACATCGGGAATATGCCATTGGCGTAGGCCTGGAGCAGTAAATCCAGATCGATGGGCAAATGATGTCCTTTCGCTTCCGTCCTATTTGCCTATCTCGAATTGCGCCGACGCATGCAATGGATTATAGCGTATGCCTCGCCCCGGCAGAGTTAGGCTTATCAATAGCCATCTCCACCGGGGCGCATCATTTCAAGCAAAGTCAGGGACCGCATATGACCCGCCGCCGCAAAATATACGAAGGCAAGGCCAAGATTCTTTATGAAGGTCCTGAACCCGGCACGTTAATCCAATATTTCAAGGATGACGCAACGGCCTTCAACGCCCAAAAAAAGGGTACAATTTCGGGCAAAGGCGTCATCAACAATCGCGTGTCTGAGCATGTCTTTACACGTCTGAGCCATATCGGCATCCCGACGCACTTTATTCGCCGCCTCAATATGCGCGAACAGTTGATCCGTCAGGTTGAGATTGTTCCGATTGAGGTCATCGTGCGTAATGTGGCCGCGGGCACCTTGTCCAAACGCCTTGGCATCGAAGAGGGCACGCCGCTTCCGCATACCCTGCTGGAATATTGCTACAAGGATGATAGCCTAGGCGATCCATTGGTCGCAGAGGAGCATATCGCCTGCTTTGGTTGGGCAACGCAGGAAGAAATGCAGGATATTTCGTCCATGGCAATCCGCATCAATGACTTCATGTGTGGTATGTTTGCAGCCATCGGCATCCGGCTTGTGGACTTTAAACTTGAGTTTGGGCGCCTGTTCGATGGTGATTTTTCGCGAATCATCTTAGCCGACGAAATCAGTCCCGATGGTTGCCGCTTGTGGGATATTGAAACCGGCGAGAAACTCGACAAGGACCGGTTCCGCCGTGACCTTGGCGGCGAAGCAGAAGCCTATCAAGAAGTCGCCCGCAGACTTGGCCTGATGCCAGACGAAAGCGAAGGGGCTGTCCTCGATATGGTCAGCCATCGATTACGCAAAGGAAAGTAGATCAACAATTTACACAACAATAGATTGCCGTTTCCTAACTTCTACGGAAGAAAACTAAGCGTATGAAAAATGCGCTTCGCTTCATTCTTGGTTTCGCAATCGTTTTTGGTGGATCCATCGGCGCCTTGGCAGCGCCTTCGGCTGCACCTGCGGGTGCAGAGCGGACGCAGCCCTGGAATGCCGAAACATCTGATCTCGAACCTGACGCCAGCATCGTTTACGGGCGACTGCCCAATGGTTTGCGCTACGCCATTCGCCACAATCAACGTCCGCAGAATCAGGTACTGGTCCGCATGACCATCGACTTCGGCTCAGCTGCTGAGGCGGAGGATGAACAGGGTCTGGCACATTTCATAGAACATATGGCCTTTAACGGCAGCACGAACGTGCCCGAGGGCGAAATGGTCAAAATGCTTGAGCGGCTCGGCCTGTCCTTTGGTGCTGATACCAATGCATCCACTGGCTATACACAAACGCAGTACAAGCTTGATCTACCCAAGGCCGACCCGCGTCTCATTGAACGCGCGCTGTTTTTGATGCGAGAGACTGCGCGAGAAATATCTTTTGATCCGGCCGCAGTTGATCGCGAGCGCGGGGTAATTTTGGCGGAAAAAAGTGCGCGCGAGAATTTTGGATTTCAAAGCGCGCGTGCGGCAAACAACCTGTTTTACCCGAATAGTTTTTACGCAACGCGATACCCCATCGGCACAACCGAGGTCATACAGACCGCATCGGCAGAAACGATGCGCGCGCTGTATCGCACATATTACCGACCGGACCGCATCAAAATCATCGTCGTAGGCCCCGTGGACCCGATTGCCATAGAACGCGAATTGGTAGCAAAATTTGCTGACTGGCAAGTAGACGCACCACCCTTAGGCGCACTCGACCAATGCACTTTGGATACTGCACGCGGTTTATCCGCACAAAGCTTCACTCATCCAGAGATTAATGAGAGCATTAGTGTTCAACAGTTTTTGCAGGATAAGAGACGGCCTGACACCTTAGACCGCGCGATGATTGAGCTCAAAATGAGTATCGCAAACGCGATCATTTCACGCCGCATGGCACGCCGATCCCGCGAAGAAGACATTCCCTTTTTAGGGGGTAGTGTAAATTTCAATTTCGGCCTGTGCGACCAATATGCTGCCATTGGCTACGGCGTAGCGGGCAAGGACGGAAGTTGGCGTTCGTTGCTCGCTTTTACCGAACAAACGGTTCGCCAAGCAGTGGAATATGGGTTTGAAGAGTCTGAGATTGCTGAACAGATAAAGCGTCTAGATGCACAATATGAAAATGCAGCCAAAGATGAAGGTACAGAAACGAGTGGGGCAATTGCGAACGCCTTGGTTGCGCTAGACGAAGATGTCTACAACTCGGACAAATATCGCCAAATATTGTGGCGGCAGATACGTCCCTTTATGACAAAGGCGGCCATCAATGCCGAATTTGCATTTTGGTTCCGTCAGATGGAGCGCCCGCAGATTTTCCTCACATCAAAGCAGGGCGCAAAAATTCCCGAGGATGAAATTGTAGCCGCTTATGCCGCCAGTCGTGGCACACCCATCGCTGCACCAATGGCCCGTGCTGCAGCGCGCTTTGCCTATACAGACTTCGGCCCCGCCGGAACTGTCATTGCCGACAAGACCATTGCAGACTTGGACATTCGCTCCATCCGCTTTGCCAATGGCGTGTTGCTGAACCTCAAAAAAACCGATTTTGAGGATAATCGAATCCGTTATTCGCTTCGCATCGATGGTGGCCAGCTACATTTTGGTAAAGAAAATGCGGTGTTGGCTTCGCTAATGTCGGCAGCTTATGTTTCTGGTGGCCTTGAAGCGCACGATGTCGAAGATTTGCGATCCATTTTGGCCGGAACCACCGTGTCCCCCGCATTCGGTGTTTCCGACAGATTTTTTGGCGCGGCCGGTGCTATCGCGCCCGCCGATTTGGAACGCCAGTTGCAAGTCATGGCCGCATATACCACCCATCCCGGATATTCTGAAAATGCGCTTCGCCTGTTCCGCCGTCCGCTACCTGAAGTATATGCACGGTTGAAGGCTACTCCGGCGTCTGCGCTTGCGGTCGCGATGTCGAAAATCATGACCGATGACGATCCGCGCTTTGCGCTCGCGCCCCTTGAAACCATTCAGGGTGCCGATTTCGCGATGCTTAAATCAACATTAGGTGACGCTTTACGAAAAAATCGTTTAGAAATCGCATTGGTCGGCGACTTGGATATGGATGCAGCCATCGCCGCCGTAGCGCGCAGTTTTGGCGCCCTCCCGACACGCACAGATGTCGGGAAGGATTATAGCGCGCAACTTCAACCGACCTGGAGTGCGCAGCGGGGGAATTTTGACATTCCCCATAATGGCGAGGCAAACCAGTTGGCGTGGCGCCGTGTATGGACGACCAACGGTGATTATGACCAAAAAACCACGCAATCCATGGATCTTCTTGCGCGCGTTGCAACGCTTCGCTTGACCGATGAGCTGCGGGAAAAGCTGGGTGCAACTTATGGTGTCTCCGCAAATTCGGATATGTCCAACCTATATCTTCAGCGGGGTATATTTTCCGTATCCACCGCTGGCGACCCCAAAGATATTGCGACCATAGAAGCAACGGTCGACCAAGTCATTTCTGCGTTGGTAAAGTCACCTATTGATTCCGACTTGTTCGAGCGTGCGCGCAAACCCGTGCTTGAAAGCTACGCCGATTGGAAAAAGCAAAACAACACTTGGCTGGGCGTCGTGGCAGAGACGCAGACAAACCCAGATAGGCTCAACCGTTTTCGGAAAAGTGAATCCAATTTTGCATCGATAACAGCAAATGACCTGTGGGAACTGGCCAAGCAATATTTGGACAAGCCCGCAGAGTTCACATTCCGCGCACTTCCAGATGAAATGGTCAGCGCTGGCGCGAAATCTGGCGATTAAAGTTTGAAACCATTTCGTATGATTTTTGCTGCTTCACCTTTTTAAAAACAACTCCGCCATAGCATCAATAATTGCAGCGGAATCGAGCCGATATTTGCTGTATAGGTCGGGCAAATCCCCCGTCTGACCGAAACGGTCTGTGCCCAGCGGACTGACACGCATACCATGCACGCCGCCTAGCCATGACAAGGCCCCGGGTGACCCGTCGATCACTGTGACAATGCCTGCGTCGGGCGCCAGAATGGATAACAAATCCTCTGCATGACTTTTCTGCATGCTACGATCTGTCCAACGCGCCGCCTTACTTGCGGACCATTCACGATGCAGCACATCGGGGGAAGTCACGTTTAACACGCCTAAACCGGGGATATCGTCCATCATTTGTTCATATGCTGCCAACACCTCAGGCGCGATTGCGCCTGTAAATATAAGTGCCGCCTCAGCCCCTGCTGCTGGTCGCCGCAACCAGTATCCACCTTTTAGGGCATCTGCCTCCCAATCCGTATCGGCGCGTTCCACTTGCGCGACCTGACGCGTGCTCAATCGCAGATAAACAGAGCTTCCGTCTGGCTTTTGCAAATATTCAAACGCCCACCGCATGAACAGGGCAACTTCATCGGCATAAGCAGGCTCAAAATAGGCAAGGCCCGGTTGCCCCATACCAATCAACGGCGTGTTGATAGACTGATGCGCGCCGCCTTCTGGTCCTAAAGTCAAACCGGACGGCGTTCCGACCAACAGAAAACGCGCATCTGAATAGCAACCATAATTCAGCGCGTCGAGGCCACGAGCGATGAAAGGATCATAAACCGTACCAACAGGAATAAGGCGCGTACCAAAATGCGGGGCCGCCAGTCCAAGCGACGTCAGCAGCAAGAAGAAATTATTTTCCGCAATCCCTAGTTCGATATGCTGTCCCGCTGCATGTGCCGCCCATTTTTGTGCGGAAGGAATTTTGGCCTCGCGGAATATGTCGGCCACGTCGGACCGGCGAAACAGCCCGCGTTGGTTAACGAAACCGCCGAGATTGGTTGTCTGCGTCACATCGGGCGCGGTGGTTACGATCCGGTCCGCCAACTCTTCGGAAGATTTGGCAAGATCGAGGAGCACGTTACCAAATGCTGCCTGCGTTGATTGTACATCGCCCGACGGAACTGCGAAGCGGGCGGGCACGGGTATCTGTGGCGATACGGGCTCTGATGGTTTGGCGGCAAGAACGCTGTCGCCAATGAAATTTTTGAGCCGCGCCGCCATATTGCCACCAAGGCCAGCAAATGGTTCCCACTCCTCGCCTACTTCAATGCCCATGGACATACGAAGTTGGTCTATCTGGCCGGGGTTCATCATCCCCGAATGATTGTCCTTATGACCCGCAAGCGGTAGACCATAGCCTTTGACCGTATAGGCAATGAACAATGTTGGCCGTTCATCATCGGCACTATCAAATGCATCCATCAATGTTTCGATGCAATGCCCACCCAGATTGGTCATCAGCGCAGCCAGACCATCGTCATCGAAACTATCAAGTAGCTTCTTCACATGCGGTTTGCCGCCAATATCTGCCATCAGGCGCGCGCGCCACGCCGCACCGCCCTGATAGGTGAGAACCGCAAATTCCGCATTGGGACAATTTTCGATCCAGTCCTCCAGTGCCTTCCCTCCGGGCCGAGAGAAGGCTTCGCGTTGCAACTTGCCGCTCTTCAAGGTGATTACCCGCCATCCGGTGGTCTCGAAAATATCGTCAAAGCGCCGAAACATTCGGTCTGCCGTGGTGCTGTCGAGCGACTGCCGGTTATAGTCAACCACCCACCAGCAGTTCCTGATGTCGTGCTTATACCCTTCAATAAGGCATTCGTAGATATTGCCTTCATCCAGCTCAGCATCGCCCATCAGCGAAATCATCCGGCCTGCATTGCCCTCGTCTATCGATCCGTGCGCGACCAAATAGTCCTGAACCAGACTGGAAAAGGCGGTAATCGCCACGCCCAAACCTACAGAACCTGTAGAGAAATCCACCGGAATTTTATCCTTTGTCCGGGAAGGATAGCTTTGTGCGCCGCCAAGGGCCCGAAACTGTTGCAATTGCTCCAGCGACTGATTGCCAAGAAGATAATGGATGGCTTGCAGCACTGGCCCCGCATGTGGCTTGACCGAAACCTTGTCATTCGGGCGCAGCGCATGAAAATAGAGTGCCGCCATAATTGCCGTCATCGACGCGCAGCTTGCCTGATGTCCACCAACCTTCAATCCATCCCGTTTTGGCCGGATATGGTTGGCGTTGTGCACAATCCAAGAGGCCAACCAACGCAGCCGCGTGTCGAGTGTTTCGATTGCTGCTATTTTCTCTTCACGCTTGTCGACGGCAATATTGGTCATGGCTGTTTTCCGCTTAAATGAGAGAAAGACTTTAGCCAGCACACCCCAGCATGTCCTTGCGTATCATGACAGTAAATGGCATATTATTTGATATATTATGCTTAAATTATAGCAATTAGGTTTAAAATATGCCAAAAAATGTACTCGATGCAATCGACCGTAAGATTATCGATTGCCTTCAATCAGATGGCCGAATGTCCAATCAGGAACTCTCTGAGCGGGTCGGCTTATCGCCGAGCCCCTGTCTGCGGCGGGTACGCCAGTTGGAGGCAGATGGCACCATCACGCACTATGTTGCTTTGGTCGATCCTGAGAAAGTCGGCCTCGCCGTCACGGCATTTGTCCGCGTGCGCCTTGACCAACAAGATGATCGTCATATGGAAGATTTCGAGACGGCCGTAGCTAGCTTTCCCGAGGTCATGGAATGTTATCTGATGACAGGCGAGGCAGATTATCAATTACGCATATTGGTCGGATCTTTGACGCAATTTGAGGATTTCCTGCGCCATCGGCTGACCCGGGTGAAGGGCGTTGCTAATGTGACCACCAGCTTTGCGCTGCGGCCTGTCATTTACAAGACGTCGGTTCCCACTTTGGAGCCACGCATGTGACTGTACGATCGTTGACAAGCGAGGCCGATATAAAATTTTCCGGACACAACAATCTTTTCAATCGAGAATGACAGTAATACGGTCGCATAAGGGATAAAGACCCGTTGGTGGAGTGACGTGATGAAACTGGAAAATGACCCCCTTGCTGCATTTTGGATGCCGTTTACGGCGAACCGGGCGTTCAAGACAACGCCGCGGCAGCTAAAATCTGCGAAGGATATGCATTATACCAGCGATGATGGACGGCAGGTCCTTGATGGTACAGCCGGACTTTGGGCGGTCAATGCAGGTCACTGCCGTGCACCCATTGTCGAAGCGATCCAGAAATGCGCCGCAGAGCTTGATTATGCTCCGCCCTTCCAATTGGGACATCCACTGGCATTTGAACTGGCTTCGCGCCTCGCAACGCTGATGCCAGAAGGGCTGGACCGCATATTCTTCACCAACTCGGGTTCGGAATCGGTCGATACTGCTCTCAAGATTGCGCTCGCCTATCAACGCGCGATTGGCCAAGGTACGCGCACCCGCCTGATCGGACGGGAACGCGGCTATAATGGCGTTGGCTTTGGCGGCATTTCGGTTGGCGGCATCGTCAACAACCGGCGGCAATTTGGCACCCTGCTTACGGGTGTTGATCATCTTCCGCACACCCATAATCTTGAACATAATGCCTTTACCAAGGGCCGTCCCGAATGGGGGGCGCACCTCGCCGATAATCTGGAGGCCATTATCGCGCTGCATGGCGCCGAGACCATTGCGGCGGTCATTGTCGAACCCATGGCGGGATCAACCGGCGTGTTGGTGCCGCCAATCGGCTATCTCGAAAAATTGCGCGAGATTACCCGCAAACACGGTATCGTGCTTATCTTTGACGAAGTTATTACGGCTTTTGGGCGTGTTGGCGGTACGACAGCATCCGAAACCTTAGGCGTGACGCCCGACATCATCACAATGGCCAAAGGCCTTACAAACGCTGCGGTGCCTATGGGTGCTGTCGCCGTCAGCCGTCATATCCATGATGGCGTCGTCGAAGGCGGTCCTGATGGCATCGAATTATTCCACGGCTATACATATTCAGGCCACCCCTTGGCTGCATCAGCAGCCTTGGCAACGCTCGACCTTTACAAGTCGGAGGGCATTTTCGAACATGCCAGTTCGCTCCATGGCTATTGGCAGGAAGCGATACACAGTCTGAAGGGCAAAAAGCATATTATCGACATCCGCAACATGGGCATTGTTGCGGCCATCGAACTTGCGCCGCATGCCGCAGGCGTTGGCAAGCGCGGCATGCAATTGTTCCACAAATGCTTCGACAATGGCGTACTCGTAAGGGCCACGGGAGACATTATTGCGCTTTCACCGCCGCTCATTCTGCAAAAAAATCATATCGATGAAATCGTTGGACGAATCAGTGAATTGATCGAAACCGTCGATTAAAGCGACAGGACAATCTTCCCGACATGCTGCTTCGTCAAAAACGCTTCCTGCGCTTTGACGATGTCAGATAGGTCGTATGTCGCTGCCACTACCGGCCGGATTTCACCGCGTTCTATATAAGAGACAAGATTTGGGAACACGTCTGGTTCCAGCACCGTGCAGCCAATCAGGCGCAAATCCTTAAGGTACAAAGTCCGCAGATCAAGATCGACAATGGGGCCCGAAATGGCACCTGAAACGCCATAGCGACCACCGCGTTTCAAGACGTTTAGGATGGCGCCGAACTGTGATCCTCCTACAATATCTAAAGCAGCGTCGAAATATTCCTGCCCAAACAAAGCTTCCAGATTGGCATCTCGCTGGACCACCTGAGACGCGCCGAGCGACCGAACAATATCCGCCTTTGCGTCAGCGGCTATTGCGGTCACCTCGGCACCTCGCCTTTTGGCAAGTTGTACCGCGGCGGAGCCAACACCGCCCGACGCTCCGGTGATCAACACGCGCTCTCCCGCCTGCAAGTTAATCCGCGTCAGGATGTTTTCTGCGGTCCCATAAGCGCAGGGAAAGCTCGCCAGTTCAATGTCCGATAGTTCGGAATTCACACGATGTGCATGCAGGGACGGGACGCATGTATAGTCAGCAAAGCCACCATCGACTTCGGAGCCAAAATAGAGAATGTCGAAGCTGCTAGCCCCGCGAAAAACAGGTTCAACCAACACCCGTTCACCAACACGCACCGGGTCCACGTTATCGCCCACAGCGACAATCCGACCGCAGGCATCCGCCCCCTGAATGCGCGGAAACTGAAAAGCCGCCCCCGACCAGCCGTCATCCTGCGCACCAGCGATCCCGGACGCGGCGCCCACGTCCGTCGCCTCTGCCACGGCCTTTGAGTACCAGCCGATGCGGGTGTTGATATCGGTATTATTGACGCCGGCGGCCGCAACGCGGATCAACACATCGTTCGGCTCCGGTATAGGCACCGGCACGTCGTCCCGAAAATCCAGCTTATCATAGCCACCATGGCCAGTCAGCAAAACCGCGCGCATATTGGCGGCTATTGTCACTCAGCGCGTTCCAGCCCGAATTGGTTGAGATACCATTTCTGGAAGTTTAGCACGCTGCCTTCCTGATCAGAATATCGACCGGGCCGATACCGGCTCGACATGATACCTTCCTGATTATTTTCGGTTATGACTTTGTCTTGCGTGGTTGTGGCATGATAGCCCCAAATCATCTTTTCAATGTCCACTTGAGCCTCGGTCGCGCGTCCATCCACCAGCCAGATCATCTCAACGTCAGTCGCCAATGCGCTACGCGGGGTGAATTGGAACAGAATGGCAAAATGATCATCTGCAACAATTTGGCTGAACGGGCTGAAGCTTAAGTGCATCCGTCCACCATCCGCTTTCGTGCGCTTGCCCATCAGCGGAGCCGGTGCAGAGCCGTCTTGCGTTTCTGAGGCCCAGCCGTCTTTGTTCATCCGTTGCATCAACAGGCGCAGATGGCTGCTCTCGGGTGCGTCATCAATAGTACCAATGGGTCTACCTGCGGCGGCGGCGCTTTCTTCCCAGGCCGCTAATTTAGGCGCGAAGTCAGCGATGGCGTCCGCTGGCCCGGAACTTGGCCCAGCGCCAACGGCGACGATAGATTCAGATGCATGCATCGAACAGAATTCCGGATGCGATGGCACACAATGATAGCATTCAAAGAAATTCTCGACGACCAGTTTCCAGTTGGCGGTCGTGGGGTAGCTGCCTGCATGCGCGATCCGTGCGTCGGCAAATCCGTGATAGTCTAGGATTGGTCCCATATCACCAAAGGTGGCATCAAAATCGACGGGCTCATCTTCACTCATGTTGATGAAGATCAAGCCGTGAAACACGCGGATATGGCATGCGAACAGGCTGTTTTCCGCTTTATCGAAATCCTCAGGCATCAGTCGTGCGGAAATCAGACGTCCGTCAAGGCCAAAGGTCCAAGCGTGATAGGGGCAGACTAGACGCGGCGCGTTGCCGCTTTCCGCCTGGCAGATCGTCGATCCACGGTGACGGCAAACGTTGAAGAAGGCCCGGACGCTGTCTGCATTTTCACGAATGACAATGATCTGTTCATTGCCAACCCGAAACAGGAAATAATCACCCTTATTGGGGATACGGGACACATGGCCGGCCAGTAGCCATTTCTGGCTGATGACTTGGTCGAAATCCGCCTTAAACACAGCATCGCTGGTGTAAAATTCCTGATCAAAGCTATACCCCATCCGCGTTTTTGCGGCGAGTTGTTGCATGATGGCATGTGATGTCTCAGTCATCAGATTTTGATCCGTGCATTTGAAGGGTCATAAAGGGGCTTAAGCGAGGCGGTCACTGGGTAACGCACGCCCGCAATTTCGATTTCATAATCATCCGCGCCAATCGGGCCGACAACACCGCCATCCGCCGCCGTCACATAGCCAAGGCCACAAGACGCTCCGAGCGTATGGGCGTACATGCCCGAACGGATATATCCGGCGATCCGACCCCCCTGCCAGATCGGCTCATTATGGTAGAGCATTGGCTCGGGCGATTTCAGCAGGAATTGAACGAGCTTTTGCTTCAACCCCTCTTCCTTCTGCTTCACCAACGCTTCACGGCCGATAAAGCCGCCGGGCTTGTCCATCTTCACGGCAAAGCCAAGTCCAGCTTCCAAGGGCGTATCTTCATCGGTGATGTCATGGCCCCAATGGCGATAGGCCTTTTCCATGCGCAACGCGTTGAGCGCATGGTAGCCGCAATGCTTCAGGCCGAAATTAGCGCCGGCAGCGACAATCTCATCATAAACGCCGGTCATGAATTCGGTCGGAATATAGAGTTCCCAACCCAATTCGCCGACATAGGTGATGCGAGAGGCGCGGACGATGGCATAGCCCAGCTCAATTTCCTGGCTCGTCGCGAAGGGAAAAGCCTCATGCGATAAATCATTTGGGCAAATCGACTGTAGCAATGCACGCGCATTTGGTCCCATGATGGATATTACACCCATGGCAGAAGAAACATTGGTCAAAATGGCATGCGCATCGTCAGGAATATGCCGCGATAGCCAGTTGAAATCCTTCGTTTCTGTCTCGGCCCCAGTGACGATGAGATAGGCCGTCTGCGACAGTCGGGTGACCGTCAAATCCGCCTCAATCCCACCCTTATCATTGAGCCATTGGGTATAGATCAGCTTGCCAGGTGCGACATCAACATCATTGGCGCACACGCGGTTCAGGACGGCGCAGGCATCGCGCCCTTCCAACCGAAATTTGGCAAAGGAGCTTTGGTCAAACAGGCCCACGGCCTCCCGCACGGCCTTGCATTCTTCGGCATTGGCCTCAAACCAGTTTTGGCGGCCATAGCTATATTCATATTTGGGCGTGCTGCCCGGCGCACCATACCAATTGGGGCGCTCCCAGCCAAAAGCCTCGCCATGGCAGGCACCGGCCGCGACAAGACGATCATGAATGGCGGAACGGCGGACGCCGCGCGCGGTTTCATATTGCTTGAAAGGATAATGCGTTGCGTACAGCAGCCCAAGGCTCTCGGTTACGCGTTCGCGCAGATATTTGCGGTTGATCTGAAACGGCATGTTGCGCCGAATGTCTACCGTCCAGAGATCCGCTGGCGGAATACCATCACGGATCCAATCGGCCATGACCTTGCCAACGCCCCCTGCGGATTGCAGGCCGATAGAGTTAAGTCCTGCCGCAACAAAGCAGCCCTTCAACTCAGCGCTTTCACCCAGATGATAGCGCACGTCGGGGGTAAAACTTTCGGGGCCACAGAAGAATTTTTGGATCCCCGCTTTTTCCAACGCAGGCACGCGCCGCATGGCATCCATCAACAAGGGTTCAAAATGCTCAAAGCTGCCGGCAATTTCGTCAAAGCAGAAATCTTCTGAAATGCCGTCCATGCCCCAAGGCCGGGCATTAGGTTCAAATGCACCGACGAGCAGCTTACCCGCATCATATTTATAATAGCCGCAATAATCATAATCGCGCAGCACAGGGAGCGTGTTGTCGATCCCCTCCACCCCTTCGAACAGAACATAATAATGTTCACATGCATGCAAGGGCGCAGCCACACCAATGCTTGCAGCTAGATCGCGTGTCCACATGCCGCCGCAAATCACGACATAATCGGCGTCAATCGAACCATCTGCCGTGTCAACGCCCGTCACGCGTTCTCCATTATGGCGAATTTTGGTGACTTTCGTGTTTTCAAATATTTTAGCGCCGCCCGTGCGTGCGCCTTTGGCCAGCGCCTGGGTGATATCTACGGCATTGGCATAGCCATCGCTCGGAATATGGATACCGCCGACCACATCATCGACATTGACGATGTTCGCGAGTTCTTTGATCTCTTCCGGTGTCACAACATGGACGGGAAGGTCAAAAACTTTCGCCATTGAGGCGCTACGTTTCAGCTCTTCAAACCGTTCCGCATTCGTCGCCATTGATATGGAGCCACATTGCCGATAGCCCGTCGCTTGTCCTGTTTCGGCTTCCAGCCCGCGATACAGTTCGCCAGTATATTTGGCGAGCTTGGTCATGTTGATCGAGGGACGCAATTGCCCCACCAGACCAGCCGCATGCCATGTTGTCCCGCTGGTCAGCTGCTTGCGTTCCAGCAAAACAACATCGTCCCAGCCGATCTTGGTCAGGTGATAGGCAATGGAGCAGCCGATAACACCGCCGCCAACAATGACGACCCGCGCCTTTTTGGGAAGTTCAGCCACTATATTATACCTTCATCTTTGCGTTATCAGCATCATATGCGGGATGCTCTAACACCGTTCCAACGCGCCGCTCGCCCTGCAGCATGATATCAAAACGCGACCCTGGCGCAGCATTTTCAAGCGGTACGCAGGCAAAGAACAAGCTTTTTCCTACGCGGTGGCCATAACCACCTGACGTCGTCAGGCCGATGCATTGGTCGCCAACCAAACATGGTTCTGCGCCGCGCACGTCGACATTGGAAGCATCCACCTCACCATAAACTATGCGGAAACGGTCGGGTGCATCCAGAGTTGCCTGCTTGCCGACAAAGTCATCCTTGTTGAAATTGATGAAACGCAGCATGTCGGCTTCAATCATTGTCAATTCGTTGGTGAGTTCCGAGCCCCAAGCCTTATAAGCTTTTTCGACCCGCATCGTATTTGCGGCATATAGGCCGTAATTGACGATTCCATATTCTTGCCCAGCATCCCAAACAGCATCGTACAACGCTGCAAGATCTTCCATGGCCGGATGCAGTTCCCACCCAAGTTCACCGGCATAAGACACCCGCAGTGCGCGCATTTTTATGCCTGCGATTGTGATTTCTTGACCGCTTAACCAGCGGAAACCTTCATTCGTTAAGTCCGCATCGGTGAGCTTTGCCAACACATCGCGCGAACGCGGGCCGTTCATCACCAGCACGCCAAGGTCCATCGTCAAATTGCGGATGGTTACATTCTCATGCGGCAATTTGCTTTGGATCAGCAAATCCCAATCGCGCTGCTCGGCAGCCGCTGCCGACAAGCAGTAAAAATGATCATCGGCAAAGCGGGTGACCGTCATTTCGCCATAAATACGACCCTGAACCGACAATGGGTGAACCAAGCCGATACCGCCCAACTTTTTAGGCATGCGGTTAGCGCAAATACGATTGAGGAAAGCCTCCGCATCAGGACCGCAGACATCATATTTGGCAAAGCCGGACAGATCGAGTACGCCAACGCCTTCGGCAACAGCTTTCACTTCGGCTGCGACCGCGTCAAAGCTGTTGGTTCGTTGGTAACCGCCTTGCTCCTCTGCCCCATCAAGCGCGAAATATTTCGGACGCTCCCAGCCATAGGTTTCGCCATAGACAGCTCCAGCCGAGAGCAACTTGCCATATAATGCGCTGGTCTTTTGTGGACGGCCATCGGGCTCTTCTTCGCCGGGAAGCCGGGTCGTAAACGTCATCCGGTAATCCAGGAATACTTTGTCGCGGCTGTAGTTTTCGTCCGCATAAGGGCCATAACGGCGCGGGTCGAACTCAGTCATGTTGATGTCGGCATCACCAAACACCATCCATTGCGCCATATATTTGCCAGCACCGCCACCTTGCGCAATACCAAAGCTCGTACCGCAACAATGCCAGAAGTTTCTCAGCCCTACAGCCGGCCCCAATAATGGCCCACCATCTGGCGTATGCGGGATAGCGCCATTGACAAAGCGCCTCAGGCCAACCTCGCCAAATATCGGCATGCGTTCAATCGCGCGCTCAAGCCATGGTGCAATCCGCTCCAGATCTTCGGGAAATAGCTCGCTGGTCGAATCCCATTCGGGGTGACCGCCGCGTGGCGCCCACGCCTCGACCAAACCTGTGTTTTCATAAACGCCGATCAGGCCGCTTTTCTGTTCTTGACGGAAGTAACCCGATACATGCGGGCACCGCATAACTGGGATTTCTTCTTCGCGATCCTTAAATGCAGGAATGGGATCGGTGACGACATAATGATGTTCCATATTGGTCACCGGAATATCAATGCCCGCCATTTGCGCGATTTGCCGCGCGTAGCAACCTGCGGCATTGACGACAATTTCCGCGCGGACGGTGCCTTTTTCGGTCTCGACATCCCATTCGCCTGTCGGCAATTGCGTAAGACCCGTCACCCGGTTCTTCCGGACGATCTTTGCACCCATATTTTTCGCACCAATGGCAAGCGCATTGCAAATACCCGATGGGTCAGCATGTCCGTCTTCGGTAGTACGCGCGCCAGCAATGACCCCGTCGAGTGTCATAAACGGATTATGGCGCAGAATTTCCTCTGGCGGGATGATTTCCATATCAAATCCGATGATTTTGGAAAAACCCTGTATGTAACGCATCCACGCCAACTCGCGCTCGTTGGTCGCAAGGCGAATGCCACCGGATTTATGCCAGCTGACATATTGTCCTGTCAGCCCTTCCAGCTGGGGGTACAGCTGATTGCTATAGGCATGCATTTTGGCGAGATTGTAGCTACCGGTAATGTTCGGACATTGCCCGGCGGCATGCCAGGTGGAACCGGACGTAAGCTCGTCCTTTTCAATCAACAAGCAGTCGGTCCAACCCAGTTCGGCAAGATGGTAAAGCAACGAAGCTCCCATTATGCCGCCGCCAATGATGACAACCCGCGCCGATGTTTGCATGAATGCCGTGCTCCTTAAGGCGTTAAATCAACCGAACCTTATGGCGGGATTGCGGTAAGGCACAAATGGGGAATATGACGGGATTGGTTAAAAAAATTTTTGGATGCCAGCCGCCTGTGCCTGTAAGGAAAGCGTCGTGGTTTCAATAAGGGAAAGTTCGACTATGCGGGTTGCGTTGATTACAGGTGCTGCACAAGGTGTCGGCTATACAACCGCGAAGACGTTTGCGGCGATGGGATATCATGTCGTCTTGACAGATGTGCAGCCGCTTGATGCGCAAATCGAGACGCTATCGGCACTTGGCGGTAGCGTTTCCGCCCTGTCGGGTGACATTTCATCGGAAACTTTCGTAACCGAACTGGCCGAAAAAGTTGCGCGCGATCACACCGCAGTCGATGTCCTTGTGAATAATGCCGGTATCAGCATGATATGTCCCGCTGAAGACACAAGCCTTGATCAATGGCAACGCGTCATGAACATCAATTTGACCGGACCGTTTTTATTGTGCCGCGCATTTGGTAAGCAAATGTTGGCGCGTCAGCGGGGCAATATTGTCAACGTCGCCTCGATTGCCGGCTTGCACGGCGTTATTGACCGTTCGGCCTATAATGCCTCAAAACATGGGCTGATTGGATTAACACGCACGCTTGCCGCTGAATGGGGCAGTCGCGGCGTGCGGGTAAACGCTATATGTCCCGGCTGGATTAAAACCGAAATGGATGCAGCAGACCAAGGTTCAGGCGCCTATTCCGATGCAGACATTGTTAACCGCGTGCCCATGGGCCGTTTTGCAAAACCCGAGGATGTCGCGCGCGCAATTGCGTTTCTGGCGCAGGAAGACAGCTTCGTAAACGGCGTTAGCCTGCCCGTAGACGGCGGATGGGTCGCCGATGCCAGTTGGGATGCGCTTCGTTTAAAAAAGCGGTGAAGGAATTTACATAGCTTTTGGTGATCGCGCGTGTAAGATGAGTCCTTCTGGACCGTCATAGCATAGTCACAGTTCTTATCTATCGTCCAAAGATCAGAGATGTTGTCTTAACAGCAAAGCGAAGCCCAATGACGACGATTTCGATTTCGATCCGGAAGTTAGATTTTCAAGCCTATGTCCTGTGCCTTATCCGAGTGCTGTGGATCGGGCTGCCATTGGCAATATTGCTACCACTTCACCTCGTCTGGCATTTGCTGAAACTACCATCACCATGGGCAATGCTGTTCCTGCGCATTTGTTCGCGTGCGCTCGGCGCGCGGGTCACCGTCTACGGAAAGCCATTGCGAAAAGATGTGTTTTTTGTCGCCAATCATATCTCATGGCACGATATCCCGATTTTGGCGGGAATCACCGGCTCATCTTTTGTGGCGCAGGACGGCGTTAGGGATTGGCCTGTCATTGGTTGGCTCGCAAAGCTGAACCGCACCATTTTCATAAGCCGCACGGAAAAACAAAATGTGTCGCAGCAAGTGGCGGAATTGCGCCAAGCTATTGCAGAAAATTGGTCTGTGACGCTTTTCCCAGAAGGCACAACGTCCGATGGGCTTGGGCTTTTGCCGTTCAAACAATCCTTGTTTGCGACCTTGGCTCCGCCACCCAAACCGATGATGATTCAACCTGTGCTGCTCGATTTCGGCCATGACGGCCGGGATATAGCTTGGATAGGCGAAGAAACGGGTTGGGAAAGTGCGTGGCGCGCGTTTACTCGGCCTGGCAGCTATGAGGTTGGTGTCCATTTTCTCGAACCATTCGACCCCGGTGCGCTGGCGGACCGCAAACTTGTGTGCGCCCTTGCACGGTCACGGTTGGCCGAGGCATTATCTGCACAGCTTGGTTACGACGTGCACTAAAGCAGCAAGCCGCGCTTACGCACGCTTAAGAATAGCAAAATAATTCACCCAATCGGCCAAATTTTTCAATTGTGGCCGCGCATCGACGGCGCTCTAACTTTTTCAATCGGCGGGTAACGCTTCTTGAAAAACAATTGGGTGTAATCATGAAAATCGGATTTATCGGGCTTGGCAATGTCGGCGGAAAACTGGCGGGAAGCCTCATCCGTAACGGGCATGATGTGACTGTCCGTGATCTTGATGACACTTTAGTCGCCGAATATGTCGCACGCGGCGCAAAGTCGGCTGCATCGCCCAAGGAATTGGGGGAAAAGGTTGATCTGATCGTCACATGCCTGCCCTCACCCGCTGCCAGTGCGGCCGTGGCCGAAGGGGCAGATGGCTTTTTGCAGATTATGCGTCCCGGCCAAGTCTGGCTGGAAATGAGCACGACCGATTATAGCGAAATCATCCGCTTAGGGGCGCTGGTGGAAGCGCGCGGCGCGATGTTTATGGAGTGCCCAGTTTCGGGGGGATGCCACCGTGCCGATACGGGCAATATCGCGATTTTCGCAGGTGGCCCCCGTGCAGCCTTTGAATTTGTTCTTCCTGTGCTGACTACAATGGGCCGTCGCATCTTGCACACAGGCGATTTGGGCACAGCTTCTCAGTTGAAGGTGATGACCAATTATCTGTGCACCGTGCATCTAGTTGCACTCGCCGAAGCCTTAACGACTTGCAAGGCCATTGGGCTCGACATGAACACGACCTATGAGGCGATCAAAATCTCATCCGGCAACAGCTTTGTGCATGAAACCGAAAGCCAGGTCATCCTTAACGGAAGCCGCGATATCAATTTCACCATGGATCTGGTGTCGAAGGATATTGGCTTGTTTGACAAAATTGCACAGGAAGCCGGTGTTCCGGTAGAAATGTCTCCGCTGATTGTGCGCCTCTTCAAAGAAGCAGAGGCCAATTACGGGTCGCGCGAATTTTCACCCAATATCATTCGTCGTTATGAAGAGCCCTTGGGGCTCAAGGTTCTTGGCACAGGCTTTCCTGACCAAATGGTCGATGATGAACCCGAAGAACGCGGGTACGAAGTCGTTCCCAAACGCTAAGGGCAGAGCCTAGCTAGCCGCAACCTTCACCGGCTGGCTATCTGCGACATTTTTGGCGACCCAATCCATGAACGTACGGATTCGTGGGTTTTCCCGCATATCTTTGCGGCAGATTAAGCCCCACGCACCGGGGCAAACGGCCTTATGCGCGATCGGCTGCACCAACCGTCCGGCGGCTATATCCTGATCCACAAACGGGCCGTTGACCAGAGCTATCCCTTCACCGTTGAGTGCCATTTCGAGTGCAACCGCCAAAGTATCAACCATCAGATACGGCACGGATGGTTCAAACTCGACGCCGGCGGAAGCAAACCAAGTCTCCCAATTTTGTACTTCAGTATAAATGGCAACAAGAGGTTTGGTCATCAACTGTTGTGATGTCGGCTTTTGGCCCATGGCCGCGGCTACCTCAGGACTGCATACCGGGAATAAGGCATATTCGTATAATGGCACCCAATGAAACTTGGCTGGGTCGGGTTCAGTTGCGCAATAGACCAATCCGACATCAGCATGCACATCATCAAATTCCCATTCAACCGCGCATGTATTGAGCGTAAGTTTGATTTCGGGATGATCGGCGAGAAATTGAGGTACGCGCTTTGCAAGCCAGCGGATAGATGCCGTCACATAGGTTTGTACCCGAAGCGGTTTATCCAAGGCATTGCGATGAACTTCTTCGACGCCCTCCAACAACGATTCAAACGCGGCCCGCACATAAGGGTAGAGCACCTTGCCCTCTTCGGTCGAGACAATGTGGCGTCCTTCTTGAACGAACAAAGTAACGCCAAGTGCATCTTCGATGAGTTGGACTTGATGGCTGACCGCAGGATGTGTCAGGCAAAGCTCATCCGCCGCATCACGGATACTCTGGTGACGGGTGGCTGCTTCAAAGCCTTTTAAAGCTTTTAAAGGCGGCAGTTGCTTTAGGTCAATCTTCGAATGCATCGCCACTCCCTCCCCAGATTCGCGTAGCCCAATAAGAATAGCACAGCGGGAAAGGACTGGTAAATTAAATTAACGCATCAATTTTGCATCTTCCAAGATCATGGCCGCACCCTTTTCCGCGACCATGACGGTTGGCGCGTTAGTATTTCCCGAGGTAATCGTCGGAAACACCGATGCATCAACAACCCGTAATCCCTCAATGCCATGCACGCGCAAGCGAACATCAACGACCGAGTTGGCGGGATCTGTTCCCATCATGCATGTGCTGGTAGGATGATACACCGTGTCAGCGCGGGCCCGAAAATCCGCCAACAGGGCTTCATCACCTTCCACATCGCTACCGGGAATAAGCTCCTCAGTAATGATATCGGCGAGCGGCTGTGTCGACGCAAGCTGACGCAGAATGCGGTTGCCAGCCAACACATCGTCAATGTCGGCTTGCGTTGCCAGATAGTTGGGGTGGATGGCAGGATATTCAGCAGGATCCGCACTCTTAAGTTCAATATGCCCCCGACTGGTCGGGCGACAGGGATTATGTGATAACAGGAATGCGGAAAATGGATCGGGGTTCAGCAGCTTGCGTTCCGATAAGGGGGTTTTGGTATAGCTCACTGGGCTAAAATATAGCTGCAAATTGGGATGCTCTTTGTTCGCATCGCTGCGCACGAAACCGCCACTTTGATTGACGCTCAATGACAACGGCCCTGCGCGATCCGCCACATAACGCAAGCCCGCACGCAATTTGCCCAAAAGCGGGTGGAGCACATCGTTCAACGTTGCCGTTCGTACCTTATAGAAATAGGATACGGCGATATGGTCCTGCAAATTGCGACCCACCGCTTTTGCATCAACCAGCGTTTCGATGCCGATATCTTTCAAATGGCCTGCAGGTCCGATGCCCGATAGCATTAACAATTGAGGCGAGTTGATCGCGCCGCCCGAAAGGATAACCTCGCGCCGTGCCTTTGCCTCTAACTTGGCGCCCTTGCGCGTGTAAGCCACGCCTACCGCGCGTCGTCCTTCGAACAATATCCGCGACACATGCGCTAAAGTCTGTAGCTTCAGCGTCTTGCGCTTTCGGGCCGGATGCAGAAACGCGTTTGCAGTTGATGCACGCCAACCGCCGCGCGTGTTGATTTGATAATATCCCACGCCTTCTGCTTTGCCGCCGTTAAAATCACTGCTGGTAGGAAAGCCCAATGTCTGCGCGGACTCGATAAAGCTACGACATATGGGGTGCGCAAATGGCGATATATCGGTGACATGCTGCGGTCCGCCTTGGCCGTGATGCGCGCTGTGCCAGTCAAAATCCTCTGACTTTTTGAAATAAGGCAACACATCGTCCCAGCCCCAACCTTCGTTACCTAAGGCTTTCCAGTCATCAAAATCGCGCGGCTGTCCGCGTACATAGACCATGGCATTGATCGAACCAGATCCGCCGATCACCTTACCGCGCGGCCAGTAACTTCGCCTACCCCCAAGCGCCTCAACTGGCTCGGTATCGTACATCCAGTTAATCCGCTTATCGAAAAAGGTTCGGCCATAGCCAATCGGCATCTGAATCCAGATGGACCGGTCGCTTCCCCCTGCTTCGAGCAATAAGACGCTATATTTGCCGTCTTCGGTCAAGCGATTGGCAAGCACACAACCCGCCGTGCCTGCGCCGACGATGATATAGTCGAATTCTTCCGTCACTGAACGGGGTGCTGCGTCATTTCGAGGTGGAGCATGTGCCCCCTATACCGATTGGCGCGCGCCACATCCTCATTCAATTCGACCCCTAAGCCTGGCGCAGTCGACGGAATGACATGCCCTTCTTCGAAACGGATGGGCGATTTCAGGATTTCCGTGTGAAAGCCACCCCAAGTCTCAATACTCTCGAGGATGAGGAAGTTGGGCGAGCAGGTCGCAATCTGGATATTGGCCGCGCCTACAATAGGTCCGCAGTATAAATGCGGCGCAATCTGGACATGATCCACCTCGGCCATGGCCGCGATCTTCTTCGCTTCCAATATGCCGCCAACCCTGCCTAGGTTCATTTGTAAAATCGCTGCCCCACCTGCGCGCAGTAAACGGGCAAAGTCATATTTCGTCGTTAGCCGCTCGCCCGTTGCAACGGGGATTGACGTTGCTCTTGCAACCTTGGCCATTTCTTCGGGCGCATCGGGCGGCACGGGTTCTTCCAGCCACAGCGGATCATAGGGCTCCAGCCGCTTGGCAAGGCGGATTGCGCCTGCTGCTGTCATCTGGCCGTGGGTGCCGAACAACAGGTCTGCTTTCATGCCTACCGCTTCGCGCAAGGATTTTGCAAAGCGTTCGCACAGGTCAAGTGCTTCCAACGACAATTGTCGTCCATCAAATGCGGAATAAGGGCCCGCAGGGTCAAACTTCAATGCGGTAAAGCCTTGGGCTAAATATTCCGCAGACCGCTCTGCCGCCAGATCAGGGTCGTGATACACATCTGTTTTATCGCCGGGTCGCGGGTAGATATAGGTATAAGCGCGCAGTCGTTCATGGACTTGCCCGCCAAGCAACTTATAAACTGGCTTGTTCGCTTCTTTACCGATGATGTCCCAGCACGCCATTTCAAGCGCCGACAAAACCCCCATCAATGTTAAATCGGGATGCTGGGTAAAGCCACTCGAATAAACTCTGCGCCACATATTTTCGATGTCATGCGGGTCATTGCCCGCGACATAACGCGCAAACACATCCTCTATCATTTTGGCAACAAGATGCGGTTCGAACGGCACGCAATAAGCTTCACCAATGCCCGTCACACCACTGTCGGTCGTTATCTTGACAAAGACAAAATAGCGTCCGCCAAAATGCGGTGGCGGATTGCCTACGACAAAGGTTTCAATATCGGTTAGTTTCATGCCGTACGAAACCCGCTGATCGATTTAATCTCCAGAAAATCGCGGACGCCAAACTCACCATATTCACGGCCATTGCCCGATTGTTTATATCCGCCAAACGGCGCCATATAATCTTGGCTCGTGCCATTAATACTCACACCACCCGCGCGCATCAACCGCGCCACGCGACGCGCACGATCCATGTCGCTGGTTTGCACATACGCATAAAGGCCATATGGCGAGTCATTGGCGATCGCGATGGCGTCTGCTTCATCCTTAAAAGGGATCAGCACGAGCACAGGCCCGAACACTTCTTCTTGCGCGATACGCATTTTGTTATGGACGCCCGCAAAGACCGTGGGTTTTACATAATAGCCGCGATCAAAGCCTTCTGCCCGGCCAGTGCCGCCGGCAACAAGCTGTGCCCCTTCATCAATCCCGACCTGAATAAGGCCTTGTATCTTGTCATAATGCGCCCTGCTGACAACCGGACCATAATGCGGCCCTTTCTTCATCGGGTCGCCAAGTTGTGCGGCTTTTGCAACACGCGCCGCAATGGCAACCGCCTCGTCATAGACCGATTGCTCAATAAGCATACGCGTTGGTGCGTTGCAGGATTGGCCGGTATTGCCATAACAATGCAGAACGCCGCGCGTGACCGCCGCCTCTAAATCGCTGTCCGCAAAAACGATATTGGCTGATTTACCGCCTAGTTCCTGGGCAACGCGTTTCACGGTATCGGCAGCGTTTTTGGCAATTTGAATGCCTGCCCGTGTCGATCCGGTGAAGGATATCATGTCAACTTCTGGGTGGCTGGTCAGCGTATCGCCGACCGACGCGCCCGTGCCGTGGATCATGTTGAATACGCCCTTGGGGAAACCAGCCTCTTCAACCATTTCGGCAAAGAGCTGCGCTGACAAAGGCGCCATTTCGCTGGGTTTCAACACCATCGTACAGCCGGTAATGAGCGCAGGCCCCACCTTGCAAACAATCTGGTTTATCGGCCAGTTCCACGGCGTGATCAGCACGCAAACGCCGATAGGCTCATGCGTGACAATGCCATCTATGCCAACATCATAATCCCACGCCATTTCGCGCACGGCTTTAACCGTTGCGCGCAAATGGCCGGGGCCGCTTTCCGCTTGCGCATCATAAGACAAGTCATAAGGCGCGCCCATTTCTGTCGATATTGCTGTGACCATTTCGTCATAGCGTCGCTCAAAAATGGTGATCAGCTTTTCCACCAATGCAATCCGATGTTCAAGCGAAGTCGCGGCATAGCCATCAAATGCTGCGCGTGCCGCCTGAACCGCCCGATCAGCATCGTCATGCCCGCAAACCGCAACAACAGCGCAGACTTCTTCGGTAGTAGGATTTACCGCATCCACCGTTGCAGTGGATGTCGCAGGCAAGACCCACGCGCCATTGATATAAGACTTCAGCGGCGAATTAGACATATCCAATAGCTCTCTTTTGATCTTCAATAATGTATTTTTCGGCGCGCCAATAATGCCAGGCCGCCCACAAGCCCGTTGGTGCGAGAATGAGCTGCGCAAGACGCAGAGAATCTGCATTGCCGCCACCGGTAGCGTCAAAAAAGTCGCTTAGGCCACCAACAAATGCCGGTGCAATAATCAGGTTAAGCACATTGGCAACAAGCAAGGATATCGCCACGGCCATGGACCGCATTTTCGGTGCAGCCAAGTTCTGGCACAATGCAAATGCCGGGCCGATGTAGAAATAGATTGCCGGAATAAACAACCACCACATGACCTGCGCCAATCCGAGGTCGCGTGTATAATAAGCGAGGAATGACGGGACAGTGGCCAATGCCGTTACCACCGCCAAAAGACGGGCGATTTTACGTGGATCGGTATAGGTGGGACGCGCCACCACCCATGCGGTCAACAACGACGCACCAATCCCGCCGATAAGATAAATCCAGCCCAGCATGCCGCCGGCTTCGCCTTCATCCATGCCATAAGTGCGCTGCAGGAATAACGGTGTGAACCACATCAAGCCCCAACCCCACAACGCCGACAGGCCGCTGCCCGTCATCGCATGTACAGCCGATTTTTGTGACCAGAGGAATTTTAGCGTTTCCATGACCGTTGGCGCCTTATC
Source organism: Sphingomonadales bacterium (assembly GCA_027488785.1). Lineage (GTDB taxonomy): Bacteria > Pseudomonadota > Alphaproteobacteria > Sphingomonadales > Sphingomonadaceae > Sphingorhabdus_B. The sequence goes on from JAIYAY010000018.1 coordinate 153,617, forward strand.
TTCCTGCACGAGGTCAAGGCGCCCGCGTTTGGGCTCCTTAATCGTTACCAGGATGATCAGCGCCAAAATGATACCGGGCACGCCCAGCACTAAGAAAGCGGCGCGCCAGCCGTGTAATGTCGATACCAAGCCCGCAATGTCCGAACCGAGCCACGCACCGATGGGCGCACCAAGTGCGAAAACTGTCATGGCCATGGAGCGCCGATCGGCAGGGAAATAGTCAGCAATGATCGAATTGCACGCAGGTGTGCCGCCAGCCTCACCGATGCCAACGCCGACACGGGCCAGCAGCAAGTCGAAATAACCGCGCGTGTATCCCGTGATCGCCGTCATGAATGACCAGACAGCAACCGACGCGGCCAGCAAGTTGCGGCGATTGGTCCGGTCACACAACCATGACAAAGGGATGCCCATTATCACATAAAAAAGCGCGAGCGGTAGGCCAAGCCATGCCGTTTCTGTATCGCTCAGCTTTAATTCTTCGCTAATGGGTCCAAGCAATGTGGACAAAACATAACGGTCTGCGATGCTAATCGTGTACACCAGCATCATCATGATTAGGACATACCATCGCTGACCCAGTGAGGACACTTCATCGGCACTAACTGGTGCAGTCTGCTTGCTGTTCGCCATCGTCATTCCTCTCAGGTTGCGGCCAGTTCTGGCCCTAATTTATTGCGAAGTGGATCCAGAAAATTGCTGAAATTTTCCCACTGATCAACGCCGCTTTTGAAAATGGGTTGTCGCACCTGCTCCGAGCTCGCGGTGCGAACGGCGCGCTCGGTCTGGTGGAAATTGAGGCATGCTTCTTCAAACGGAAGCCCGCAATAATCAAGCAAGCGCCGGACTTGGGTTTCCAGATCGGCGACAACTTCCTCATAGCGGACGCGCAGTATTTTGCCGGGCAGCACCGTGTCCCAATGATCCATGAGTTGCACATAGTCGGCATAATATTGACCGACTTCCTCAAGACCGTAGGTGAATTCCTGACCTTCGGCGAAAAGCTGCTTAAACCCGCTGAAGCAGCAACCCATGGCCCCACGGCGCGCATCAATGATTTTCGCGTTTGGCAAGATCATGTGAATGAGGCCAATGTGACGGAAATTGTTTGGCATTTTGTCGATGAAGAAGGGCGTACCACCTTTACGATAGACCTGCGTATCGCGGATGAACTCTTCGCCAAATCGGGTGACATCGTCGTGCGTCAAATCCGCTAAGTTACCGGGATATTCCGGTTCTTCGCCGACAACGCGCTGCCGGTCGAGGCGGAACGCCAAAGCAAAAATATTCGGGAGCTCCATCGTCCCTTCCACTTGGCTGTGCGAGGCGAGGATTTGTTCCAACAAGGTCGACCCCGCGCGCGGCAACCCGACGATAAAAATAGGGTCTTGCGCGGGACAGCCTGCACCTGAAAAACGGTTCAGGAGATCAGTCGTCACCAGCTCACGCTGCAGCCGCATTTCGTTCGTCAACCTGCTCGGATTATATTTCAGCTCCTCGCGCTTCAGACGGTTACCAAGTTCATAATATTCAAAGGATTTGCTATATTCACCGCGGTCTTCCAACGCCTTACCGAGGGCAAAACATAAATGATACCGATCTTCAAGCGCGGTCATCGGCGATGCTTGCCGTGCCTGCATTTGTGCAATTTCGGTATCATCAAACCGGTACGTTTTCAGATTGGCGAGGCTCCAATACGCATCGCCGCAGTCTGGCCGCACTTGATAGGCTCGGCGATAAGCGGAAATTGCCTCATTTTGGCGTCCAACGGTTTTCAGCGCATGCCCGTAAGTCAGATTTATACCCGGGTTATTGGGCATAGACCCGAGCAGCGCCTCATAAATCAGCATCGCTTCATCAAAATTGCCGACGGCAAGATTTTCATTCGCGTACAGCATTTCAAACTCAGGATTACCTGGTTCTTTTGCGCGCAGTTCCGACGCTTCGCTCAGCGCTAGTTCAAATTTTTGTCGCTTTCGCAACACTTTCACATAGTCGAAATGTGCGCTGACATTCTCGGGTTCCAGAACCTTGCAGGATTCGAGTAGAAACTCCGCCTCGTCATAGGCATTAAACTTCATGCCTATATCAGCAAGCAAGCGCATCGCCTCCACATGGTGGCCATTGCGTTGCAGGAACGCACGACACAATTGTTCGGCCTTATAGATGCGTCCTTCCTGAATAAAGCTTGCGACACTCAGCAGTTCAGGCGGAAGGGCCGAAAGATGCGCATATTGGGCATGCGCAAAGTTAGCGGGCCCTTCCCGCCCAGCGGCATCGTGTAATTCGGAAAGAATACGCCAGCTTGCGACCAAGGCGCCATTATGGGTAACCGCACGCTGATAAGCCGCAACAGCCTCTTCGATACGACCACTATCGCGAAAGCAATGCCCACGCTCTTGCCACGCACGGCCATAGCCTGAGTCAACGGCAATCAATCTATCAAGCGTCGCGAGTGCCGCTGGCACTTGCCGCTGCATACGCTGCGCCACGGCCAAAGTGTATAAGGCGTCAATGTTATCGGGTGTAATTTTAAGTATGCCAACACATAGTGCTTCGGCGTCAGCTAATCGGGCATTTTGCAAATGCGACCGGGCTTCACGCAACATGGCATCGATGGTTTCGGGCGAGGCCTCGGCCAGCATTGTCACCTATTCTCCCATATTGTGACGAACGATTGCACGAACCCTGCAGCAATTCGCACGCTTAACGCAATGCAGACATGCAGACATGGCAAAGCGCCCCTAGTTTCCTAGGGGCGCCCACCTTGTTACTTAAATCTTGTACGAGAAACGCAGTCCGATTGTGCGTGGACGTGATGTCGTTGTCCGTAGCTCGCCGTCATTTCCGCTCTTGTAGAGCTCTGGACGCGCGTCGGTCAAATTGTCACCAAACACTTCAAGGCGCCACTCATCCTTCGACACACCGAATGACATTCCTGCCGTGGTGTACGAACCGAGGTCCTGGGCAGCCTTGATTGGCGCAATAACGTCACCGGGACGAACCGTTACACCATTGTAGGTGACAGGAATCGATGCCGCATAGCCCAAAGTCGGGTTCGACGACTGGTAACGAATGTCGACATTATCGATGACGTCAGAGATGCTCTTGCCAACATAATGAATGCCAATTTGCGCGAAAGGCACGAGACCCGAGGCAAGTTCCTTTTCCCAATGCAAGCGTGCATTGAATTGGAATTTGGGGCTCAAAGCAAGCGGACCACCGAGCGGACGAAGTGTTCTTGTTTGTTTGCGGTACTTCGTCATTTCAGAGTCATTGTACGAAAACGCACTATTGAACGTGAGTTCTGGCGTAGTGCGCCAAGTTACATCGCCTTCCAAACCTCTGATCCGCGCATCCAACAAGTTCGTGGTGAATGTCTGGTTCGAGATATTCTGATCGAAAAGCGTGATCTGAATATTGCTCCAGTCGATCTGGTACGCCGCAAAGTTTACCTGCAAACGACGGTCAAGAAGCGAGAATTTACCACCAATTTCATAGTTTTGCACCTTGTCAGGTACATATGTACCCAAGCGCACAAAGTCGGCATTGGTTGGGCAAATCGCACTTGGCACGCGGCACGGACGACGGTTGAAGCCACCTGGACGGAAACCGTCCGAATAGGTCGCGTATACCAATGACGCATCGTCTAGACGATAGGTCAGGTTAGCCTTGTACAACACGCCATCATATTTTGCTGGCGACGCGTCAGCATAGAGAACGTTTAAGTTCGCACTGACGTTATAAGTCGTGGGCGGTGTAGCTCCGGACGTATAGGTGCCGGTCGTAGCGTTATATACGCCGCGCGAACCACCAAAGCTGCCGTTCGACGAACCGTTGATCGACGCCTTTTCATCATAATAACGCAGACCACCGGTGAAAATCAGCTTTTCGGGAACGATATCAAAGGACGCTTCACCATAAGCAGCAAATTGCTTATCTCGGCGTTGGATATCGTTGAAAAAGCCAACCTGTCCTGGACGGACGCTGGTATCATTCGCATTTACCGAGGCATTTGGAGCGCGACGATAGATAAAGCCAGCAGCCTGTTGCAGATAAGACCAGTCGGTGTTGTCGAACAATTTGTTGTCATCGTAGAACAAACCGAAGGTACCACGCAGACGCTTGTCAGAAGGCGTCGTTACGCGGAATTCATGCGTCATACGCTCCGTACGGTTACGAACCTGATAGCTTTTGCTTGGCGCGTAGCAGGTATTACCGATATTGCCGTTATACGCTGCGGTGTAATACACGCCGCGGTCGCATTCATAATATGGCAAATAAAGCCCGATGTTTGAATATCCGGCATAATCGGCAACTTGCGTTGCACGGTGCTTCAAGAATGAACCGGTGTAGATCAAATCGAGCGCACCGAGACGACCGTTAACACCCCATGTCGAGAGCGTTACGCGATCACGCAGCGAGTTGTCATTGAACTTAGTTACCTTGAGGTCGCCCACATCGGGCTCAAAATCAAACACGCCGTCGGTGTCGAGTTCTTGACGCACATGCATCAGATCGACGGACCAATCGTCTGTGACTTTCCAATTCAACGCAATACGGCCACCACGATAGGTCGCATCGTTATAATTGTCTTCGACAAAAGCGTCGTTTCTGATGGTTTGACGCGTTGGCGCACGATAGAGGCTGCCCGTGCAGTTCGGCACCGCTGTCGTTGCCGTAGCTTGGCACGACTGGATCGCACGCATCACCAACAAGGGGTTACCCGTTGGCAATTTACCAGCGACGCCGACATTGCCGTTGAATGGCATTTGATAGGTTGCAGCGACATTGTCGATATACCCACCCTGCTGGTCGGTATAAAATACAGCGCGAACGGCCAGCTTATCCTGCACAATTGGGATGTTGATGAATGCGTCGCCAGCAACGCTTTCTTCACCACCCTTAGTAAAGGCGTAGCTGGAGTTGAAACCGGCGCCGAAAGCGCTCGCATCTGGCTTATTCGTGATGTAGCGGACTGCGCCGCCCATCGCGCTTGCGCCGAAGAGCGTGCCTTGTGGACCTGCCAAAACTTCTACGCGCTGAAGATCAACCGCGTAAAGGTCAAGGTTACGGCCAACAAGCGATGCTGGCGCATCGTTAATGTAAAGCGCAACTGTCGGCTGTGCACCGGCAGTACCAGCGATTTGCAGACCCGGCGAGTCTGTCGAAAGACCGCGGATGAAGATGGAAGATGCGCCTGGACCACGCGAGGCGGCGCGCACATTAGGAAGATACTCAATCAGCTTTTCGAATTTGGTGATGTTCAGCTCGTTCAGCGATTCACCGCCCAAAGCAGTAATTGCCAGCGGAACGCGATTAGCCGACTCTTCACGACGCGTTGCAGTAACAACGATATCGGCGATGCCATTATCCTGCTCTTCTGCAGTTTGCTGCGCAAATGCAGGATTTACGCCGACACCAATACCGGCCGTCGCAATCACAATTGCAGCTGTCGAAATTTTCAAATAATTTTTCAATTTCTTTCCCCTCAACCATCCCCCGGCGTTGCGAGGGCTCCTAAACTCCATCTAATAGACTGAAACTGGAGCTCAATGCAAGCAACTGACCAAATTTTCGCGATTGGTAAAATAAATTCTTTAATCAATTACATCATCTACATATCGCGATTAGAAGACCTAATATATGTCGGAACCAGATGGTTAGTGCGGAATTGGGCCGCTACGCGGTGCCCAATTTCTATGGGAGTTAGGGAATAAAATGAAATCAGGCGCCGACTTTGTTTTGCTGATCATGTGCGAGGACCGAAAAGGTATCGTGGCCGCTGTTGCCAACTCGATCGCCAGCCAGGATTGTAACATTGTCGAAAGCTCGCAGTATAGCGACGAAAGCACCGGTCGGTTCTTTATGCGCATTTCCGTTTCGTGCGCTGCGGAAACCACGATCGAAAGTTTTCGCGCCGCATTTATGCCCGTAGCTACCGCATTCCACTTGGAATGGCGTATCCATGACTTGCGCAAAAAACTCCGCGCCATGATCATGGTGAGCCAAGGCGGCCATTGCTTGAACGACTTGCTTTACCGAACCTCCACCAACCGACTGCCAATGGAGGTTACCAGCGTGGTATCCAACCACTTAAATTGGCAACGCCGCGCGGAGCATGAGGGCGTCGCTTTTTACCATTTGCCGATCACGCCAGAAAACAAGCTGGAACAAGAGGCGAAATTGCTTGCGATGGTCGAAGAGCAGCAAGTCGACCTCATAATCCTCGCACGTTATATGCAAGTGTTATCGGATCAACTTTGCCGTAAACTCGATGGCCGGGTGATAAACATTCATCATAGTTTCCTGCCCGGATTCAAAGGTGCGAAGCCTTATCACCGCGCGCATGAACGGGGCGTCAAAATGGTCGGTGCCACAGCGCATTATGTAACCGCCGACCTCGACGAAGGGCCAATCATCACGCAGGACGTATCCATCGTTGACCATGCCGACACCGTCGACGATTTAATTGCTCAGGGCCAAGACACTGAAAGCCGGGTACTTGCGCGTGCGGTCAAGCTCCATTTAGAACATCGCGTGATGCTCAACGGCAACCGTACTATTGTGTTCAAGTAAAATTCGCGAAAAATCAGATAAAATTGAAGGATAGCCATCATGAAGACCCGCGCAGCTGTTGCATTTGAAGCCAAGAAGCCATTGGAGATTGTCGAGTTGGATTTGGAAGGTCCAAAGGCGGGCGAAGTTTTGGTCGAGATCATGGCAACGGGGATTTGCCATACCGATGCCTACACGCTGGATGGCTTTGACAGCGAGGGTATTTTCCCAAGCGTTCTGGGCCATGAAGGCGCAGGGATTGTGCGTGAGGTTGGCCTCGGCGTGACCAGCGTCAAGGCGGGCGACCATGTTATCCCGCTTTATACCCCTGAATGCCGCCAGTGTAAGTCTTGCCTGTCTGGCAAGACTAACCTGTGCACCGCGATCCGTGCGACGCAGGGTAAAGGGCTGATGCCTGATGGCACAACGCGCTTCAGCTATAAGGGGCAGCCGATTTTCCATTATATGGGCTGCTCGACCTTTTCGAACTTTACGGTTTTGCCAGAGATCGCGGTTGCCAAAATCCGCGAGGATGCGCCATTCCAGTCTAGCTGCTACATCGGCTGCGGCGTGACCACAGGCGTTGGTGCGGTGGTGAACACGGCGAAGGTGCAGGTCGGCGACACGGTTGTGGTTTTCGGCCTTGGCGGTATTGGCCTCAACGTCATTCAAGGCGCGCGTCTTGCAGGCGCCGGCATGATTATCGGCGTGGATATCAATCCAGATCGCGAAGAATGGGGCCGCAAGTTCGGGATGACGGCTTTCCTAAATTCCAAGGGCATGAGCCGTGAGGATGTGGTCGCCAAGATCGTTCTGATGACCGACGGCGGCGCGGATTATACCTTTGACGCCACGGGCAATACAGAGGTCATGCGCATCGCGTTGGAGGCCTGCCATCGTGGCTGGGGCACCAGCATCATCATTGGTGTGGCTGAAGCAGGTAAGGAAATTGCGACGCGTCCGTTCCAGTTGGTAACAGGCCGCAACTGGCGCGGCACGGCCTTTGGTGGCGCGAAGGGCCGGACCGATGTGCCCAAGATTGTTGACATGTATATGACCGGCAAGATCGAAATTGATCCTATGATCACGCATGTCATGGGTCTGGAAGAAATCAATAAAGCGTTCGAATTAATGCATGCGGGCGAAAGCATCCGCAGCGTAGTGGTCTTCTAAATGGTGTCCATCGCTGACATTTTGGCCGAACATAAGGATAGGGATGGCCCGCTCCTGCCGATCTTGCACGATGTGCAAAAGGCGTTTGGCCATGTCAGCGAAGATTCCATGCGTGAAATTGCGAACGCACTGAACCTGACGCGCGCTGAAGTTTATGGCGTCGTCAGCTTTTACCATGATTTCCGTAAAGAAGCTGAAGCCCGACCGGTTTTAAAATTGTGCCGGGCCGAAGCCTGTAAAGCGCGCGGCGTAGAGGCGTTGGTCCCCATCGCCGACAACCAAAGCCGCGTAAAAGTAGAGGCAATTTATTGCCTTGGATTATGCGCGGTTGGTCCGTCTGCCATGGTTGGCGACAAAGTCTATGCACGTTTGGACGATGTTAAGTTCAAAACATTATTGGAGGCCATGTGACCGTTCGGATATCTGACGATGCGGTGGCCATCGCTTGCGGGGCGGATGAGGTTGCGGCTGCGTTCCTGGCAGCGGGCGTTGCTGTCGAGCGCGTTTCGAGTTGGGGGATGCAATGGCTCGAGCCGTTGGTAGATATCGATGGTATCGGCTATGGCCCGGTGTCGGTCGATCAGGTACCGGACATTATTAACGGTAAAGCAACGTCCTTGGGTCGTATTGCGGAACATACTTTTATCGTCAATCAATCGCGCCTGACTTTCGCGCGCGCGGGCAAAACCCGCCCGCTTTCACTCGATGATTATTACGCATCAGAAGGTTGGCTTGGACTTGCAAAAGCGCGTGAAATGGGTGCGCAAGCGACCATCGACACGGTCATGGCGTCGGGGCTTCGCGGTCGGGGCGGCGCGGGTTTTCCGGCCGGAATAAAATGGCAAACCGTCGCACGTGCGGATGCTGACCAAAAATACATCGTCTGTAATGCCGATGAAGGCGATAGCGCGACTTTTGCCGACCGCATGGTGATGGAGGGCGATCCCTTCTTATTGATTGAAGGCATGGCGATTGCCGGCTTCGCGGTCGGGGCGGACAAGGGATATGTGTATATCCGCTCCGAATATCCGCAGGCTATCGCCAAGATGGAAGCCGCTATCAAGCTTTCGGCCTATTTGGTTGCGCCATTTGTCGTTGAAGTCCGCGTCGGCGCAGGCGCCTATGTATGCGGCGAGGAGACATCGCTGCTGAACAGCCTGGAAGGCAAAAGGGGCGAGGTACGGGCTAAGCCGCCACTGCCCGCGCTGGAAGGCCTGTTTGGCAAGCCCACCATCGTGAACAATGTGCTGACGCTCGCCGCTGTGCCATGGATATTGACGCATGGCGGCGACGCTTATGCTGCTTATGGTGCGGGCCGGTCGAAAGGCACGATGCCAATCCAGATTGCTGGCAACGTAAAGCATGGCGGCCTGTATGAAGTTGCCTTCGGCATCACGCTGGCCGAATTGGTCAATGATATTGGCGGCGGCACAGCGAGCGGCCGACCTGTTCGCTGCGTGCAAGTGGGTGGGCCATTGGGCGCTTACATACCGCCTACGCAATTTCATCTACCGCTCGATTATGAGGCGTTTGCGGCTGCGGATGCGCTCGTCGGCCATGCGGGTATCACGGTGTTCGACGATACTGTGGATATGGCGCAAATGGCACGCTTTGCGATGGAATTTTGCGCCGTTGAAAGTTGCGGAAAATGTACGCCCTGCCGCTTGGGCAGCACGCGAGGCGTCGAAACACTCGACCAAATCATCGCGGGCAAAAATGTCGAGGAAAATCTCGCGCTGATTGCTGATTTGTCCGAAACGATGAAATTCGGGTCGCTCTGCGCTTTGGGTGGCTTCACACCTTATCCGGTGATGAGCGCCATCAAGCATTTTCCAGAGGATTTCAGGTGAAGCGGCTCGGCGCGATCATTGCCGGTGGCAAGGCGACGCGCTTTGGCAGCGACAAGGCCGCTGCAATATTAAACGATCGCCCGCTGATCGAGCATATTGCTGATGGATTGCGCGAACAGGTCGACAGGCTCATAGTCTGTGGGCGTCCATGGCCGGGAATGGATTGGGTGGAAGACGCTCCGTTCCCCGATATGGGGCCATTGGGCGGCCTGAATGCTGCGCTGCTTTATGCGCAGCAAAACGGCTTTGATTCGGTTGTTACTGCTGGTTGCGATGTCGTCCCCGTGCCGGAATTGCCGCGCAATCTACATGATGGACGTGCCGTTTATATCGACGGGCATTATCTTTTCGGCTTGTGGCCGGTTACGCTTGCACCTGTTCTTGACAGGCATCTGCGCAATCAGGATGACCTTTCGATGCGACGCTGGATCACATTAAGTGGTGCGCAGGCGATCACATCTGCAGATATTTTTTACAATTTGAACACGCCGTTGGAACTTGCGCAATATGCTGCGCAACATACGAATATTGGTATAAGGTAGATAGATGACATACCAGCCGCAAAAGGATTTCGGGACGCCAGAAAGTCGCTCTGACGAAACGGTTTCGCTGACGATTGATGGTCGTAATATTACTGTGCCTGCAGGCACTAGCGTCATGCGCGCAGCGGCTGAACAAGGCACATCCATCCCCAAATTATGCGCGACGGACAGCGTTAAAAGCTATGGCTCATGCCGCCTGTGCCTGGTGGAAATCGATGGCCGCAGGGGTACGCCTGCAAGCTGCACAACACCTGTTGAACCGGGCATGGTTGTCCGCACGCAGACACCGCAACTGGCGAAATTGCGCAAGGGCGTGATGGAGCTTTATATTTCCGACCATCCTCTCGATTGTCTGACATGCGCCGCCAATGGAGATTGTGAATTGCAGGATCAGGCAGGCGCCGTAGGCCTGCGCGATGTGCGTTATGATGTGCAAGCGACACATCTGGGGCAGGAAAAAGATCACTCCAACCCTTATTTTGATTTCGATCCGAGCAAGTGCATCGCTTGCTCGCGTTGCATCCGTGCCTGTGACGAAGTGCAAGGCACACTTGCGCTCACCATGGAAGGCAGAGGATGGGATTCCAAAATATCCGCTGGCCTTGCCAGCGATAATTTTCTCGGTTCGGAATGTGTTTCCTGCGGTGCCTGTGTGCAAGCCTGCCCCACGGCAACCTTGGTCGAGAAAAAAGTTGTTGAGGTCGGCACACCGGAACGCAGCGTTGTTACAACCTGCGCTTATTGCGGTGTCGGCTGCACTTTCCGCGCGGAAATGCGCGGCGAACAATTGGTCCGTATGGTTCCATATAAAGACGGCAAAGCCAATCGCGGCCATAGCTGCGTCAAGGGTCGGTTTGCTTGGGGTTATGCCCAACATCAGGAACGCATTCTGAAACCCATGATCCGCAAGTCGATCAGCGACCCATGGCGCGAAGTCGAATGGGACGAGGCCTTTGCTTATACCGCGTCCGAACTGAAGCGGATTAGCGAAAAATATGGCCGCAATGCGCTTGGCGGCATCACGTCCAGCCGCTGCACCAATGAAGAAACCTTCCTTGTGCAAAAGCTTGTACGTGCGGGTTTTGGTAACAATAACGTCGATACCTGCGCGCGCGTATGCCATTCTCCGACCGGATATGGCCTAAAAACTACCTTTGGCACCAGCGCCGGAACGCAGGATTTTGACAGTGTCGAGGACAGCGATGTCATCCTGATCATTGGTGCGAACCCCACCGATGGTCACCCCGTTTTCGCCAGCCGGATGAAACGCCGCTTGCGCGGACAAGATGGGCGCCCAGGCGCCAAGCTTATCGTTATCGATCCACGCCGTACTGACATTGTGCGCTCGCCGCATATTGAGGCGCAGCACCATCTTCCCTTACGTCCCGGAACCAATGTCGCGGTACTGACCGCGATGGCCCATGTCATCGTGACCGAAGGCCTAGCCAATGAGGCCTTCATTCGCGAGCGGTGCGATTGGGACGAATATAGTCATTGGGCTGAATTTGTTTCGCAAGCGCGCAATAGCCCCGAAAATTTGCAGCCAGTCACGTTGGTCGATGCCGAAGAACTGCGTGCGGCAGCGCGGCTTTATGCCACGGGCGGCAATGGTGCGATTTATTATGGCTTGGGCGTTACGGAACATTCGCAAGGCAGCTCAACCGTGATGGCCATCGCCAATTTGGCGATGGCAACGGGTAATATTGGTCGCAGAGGCGTTGGCGTAAACCCGCTTCGCGGTCAGAACAACGTCCAAGGCGCATGCGACATGGGCAGCTTCCCACATGAACTTGCCGGCTATCGCCACATCAGCGACAATGCCGCGCGGTCCTTGTTTGAAAATGACTGGGGCGTGACGCTGAATCCGGAACCCGGCCTGCGTATTCCCAATATGCTCGATGCCGCAGTCGATGGGGTTTTCAAGGCGTTATATTGCCAAGGCGAGGATATCCTCCAGTCCGATCCGAACACAGCCCATGTGTCCGCAGGTCTGGCCGCGATGGAATGTGTGATTGTCCACGATCTATTCCTGAACGAAACCGCAAATTACGCGCATATCTTCCTGCCCGGATCGACCTTTTTGGAAAAGAACGGCACCTTCACCAATGCCGAACGCCGCATTCAACCGGTGCGCAAGGTGATGACCCCCATGAATGGCTTGGAAGATTGGGAAGTCACGCAAAAGCTGGCACAGGCGATGGGGCTGGATTGGAACTACAGCCACCCGTCCGAAATCATGGACGAAATCGCGCGGCTTACGCCAACTTTTGCGGGCGTATCATTCGCGCGGTTGGATGAAGTAGGTTCGCTGCAATGGCCCGTGAACGCCGACGCGCCGGACGGATCACCCATCATGCACATTGATGGCTTTGTGCGCGGCAAGGGCAAGTTTGTTGTGACCGATTATGTCCCGACGGATGAGAAAACCGGCCCTCGTTTCCCATTATTGCTGACCACCGGGCGAATCTTGTCGCAATATAATGTCGGCGCGCAAACACGTCGGACGGAGAATGTCGCCTGGCATCCTGAAGATTTGCTCGAAATCCATCCTGTGGATGCCGAAGATCGCGGCGTTAAATCAGGTGATTGGGTGAAGCTGGCGAGCCGTGCAGGCGAAACAACTTTGCGCGCCAATGTGACCGACCGCGTTGCCCCAGGTGTTGTGTATACCACGTTCCACCACGCGGTAACGCAAGCCAATGTCGTCACCACCGACTATAGCGACTGGGCGACCAATTGCCCCGAATATAAGGTCACCGCAGTTCAGATCAGCGCCTCCAACGGGCCAACCGAGTGGCAGGAAGAATATGAGGCCTTGTCGGCGCGCTCGCGCCGCGTCGAAACCGGGATTGCCGCCGAATGAATAGCGTCGAGCGCCTCATCCACATGGCGAACCAGATTGCTACAAATCTGGCGACCGACTCTGCGCCTGTTGCGGCTGTCGCAGACCATATCCAGGCATTCTGGGATCCGCGGATGAAAAAGATGATTATTGCCCACGGGACCGATGGCCTGTCGCCAGTTGCCGCCGCTGCCATAAGCTTGCTGGCCGACGCGCAAAATGGCGGTTGAACAGGGCACAAAATCTTTACGTTTTTCGGTACTTACCCCGGGTGATGGTTCGACCGAGATCATCAAACGGCCCGTCATAGCCGAAGCGCCCATCGCCATTGAATATAATGGTATTGGCTATGCCGTAATGATGGCAACGCCAATTGATCTTGAGGACTATGCCGTCGGTTTCAGTCTGTCGGAAGGGCTGATAACGCATCCTGACGATATTCTGGCCCTCGACGCTCATAAGGCCGAATTGGGCTGGATATTGCGTATTCAAGTGCCGCAGAAAAACGCCGAGAAAGTGGTTGCCCGCGCCCGTCAGCGTGTCTCGGAAAGTAGCTGTGGCCTATGTGGCATGGACAATCTCGAGGAAGTCATGCGTCCTTTGCCACCTGTAACAGCGCAAATTGCGGTGGCCGATGCGGCGATTTTTTCGGCGCTATCGGCATTGCGATCGCATCAGACGTTGAATGCCGATACAGGGTCTGCACATGCGGCGGCATTTTGCGCGCCCGATGGCACTATCCTGATGACGCGCGAGGATGTTGGCCGTCATAATGCGTTGGACAAGCTAATTGGCGCACTTGCCCGTGCAAATATCGATATTGCGGCTGGCTTTATCGTCCTAACCGCGCGGTGCAGCCTTGAGCTGGTGCAAAAGACGATACTCGCAAACTGTCCCATGCTCGTGACAATTTCGGCAGCGACCGACTTGGCAACCCATATCGCCGAGAAATCAGGCCTTCGCTTGGTCAGCCTAGCGCGCGCGGACTCGGCGCTTGCCGCAATGCCACAAATCGGCTGATTAACCAGCTTCGGAGCATGGAGATAGCAGGGTCAGCCAGATCATCGGCGTGGAGTTTCAAATAATAGCCATAGCCGTCTTCAATCACCGCATCATACGGCATCACGAGCCGCCCATCGGCAATTTCCTGCGCGAACATATCAATATCGCCCAAAAAGACACCATTGGCGGCCATAGCATATTGCGCAGCGGCAATGCTGGTATCAAAGGCAAGACCGCCATGCGTCGCGACAGCCAGCTGACTTTGCCGGAGATAGGCCGTCCATAAAAGTTCGCGTGGCTCATCATCGAGTTTGAGGTGCAAAAGCTCCTCACTTTTCAAAAATTCCTCCAGCGACTTGCCCTGACCGCTGGCGGCTGTTTCCGGCGAACACAGTGGCGCAACGCGTACCATCCAGAGAAGATCCGTGATCCGGTCATCGACATTGGGCCGGTCATACACAATCGCCATGTCGAAGTCTGTTGATGGTAATCCCGTCACATGCGCGCTCGAAACATCGAGACGCAAATCGGGATGTTCAACGTAAAAATCGCGGAGCATCGGCAGAAACAATTGTTGTAGCAGCGACGGCGGCACATGCAGCCGCAGGGAACGGCCCGTCACCTCATCATCGCGAATGGAATTCATCGTTTGCTCGATCCGGTCGAGACATTTGCTCACCACGGGCAACAATTCTTCGCCTGCCGCCGTCAGCGAGAGCCGCGACGCATCGCGCACGAACAATTGCTTGCCCAGCAATTCCTCAAGCCCGCCAACATGACGGCTCATCGCGCTTTGTGAAACCGAAAGCGCCGACGCACCGCCCGTGAAGCTTAAATTCTGTCCTACCGCTTCAAACGCACGCAGGGCATTCAAAGGCAACCAGCGACGGTTAATTGTGCTACGATTGGATATGATACCGACCTTTCGAATGCGGACAATTTTACGCCTGCACTATTGCCCGACATTTTGACATAGGGCTATGCGAAAATGCGATTTTATTCGTTTCCATATCTGGCCCATTCTCGATTCAGAGAGATTTGCATAAAGGCCGAGACATGGATTTGCAGCGGATAAGCGCGCTTTTTGAACAACGCCGTGAAGGGCATACCTTGCCCCAAGCATTGTACACCGAAGCGGAAAGCTTCGATTTCGATATGGCGGCGATTTATGGCCAAAGCTGGTTAATGGCCGGCATGGAATGTGAATTGCCAAAAGCAGGCAGTTACATCTCCATGATGGTGGGCAAATGGCCTGTGGTTATCACCCGCGATAAGGAAGGCACGATCCGCGCTTTTCACAATAGCTGCCGCCACCGTGGTTCCATGGTTTGCCAACCGGGCCATGGCACCGCACCCAAGCTGGTCTGCCCTTATCATCGCTGGACTTATGATCTGGACGGCTCGCTATTTGCCGCAGGCCGCATGGAAGATGATTTCGACAAAAGTGCGCATGGCCTGAAGCCCATCGCGATAGCCTGTTTCGGTGGCGCGATCTTTATCTGCCTTGCAGACAATCCGCCGCCCATCGACGATTTCCGCGAGAAGTTTTCGGCTTATGCAGCACCCGCCAATTTCGAAAATCTAAAGCTCGCCCATGTCGATAAGCTGGTGGAAGATGCGAACTGGAAGCTCGTCATGGAAAATGCGCGCGAATGCTATCATTGCGCGACGGGCCATCCGGAATTGGCAAAGACCTTTCCTGTCGGCATGTCTAAGCACTTTGATGCGCATGAAGATGCGCGGGCAGAAGCCTTTAGCGCCGCCATGGACGCCCATGGATTCCCGCATGAACCAGTCGAAGGACATTGGTGGCAAGTTGCCCGCTTCGCGCTCAATGAAGGCTGCACCTCCATGTCGGAGGATGGCAAGCCCCTGATTAAAAAGCCACTGATCACCGCCAATAATGGCGATATTGGTTCGCTGCGCTGGGCGATTGACCCGCACCTCTTTGCCCATGCGACGTCAGATTATGTGTTCATGTTCAGCTGCATGCCCGTCAGCGCGACGGAAACGCATGTGTTCAGCAAATGGTATGTCCACAAGGATGCGGTGGAAGGTGTCGATTATGACATCGATTCCCTCATCTCTCTTTGGGCGGTGACCAATTCGCAGGACAAGGAACTGGCGGAAAACAATCATAAGGGCGTCAACAGCCCGGGATATACGCCTGGTCCTTATTCGGCAGATGCAGAAATGCTCGCCCGCCGTTTTACCGACTGGTATTGTGACGTTTCGCGTGTCTATATTGATAGCCATGGCAAATAAAAAGTCGGGGGACTTTCACCCAGAAACATTGGCGGTGGCCTTCGGATATGATCCGCAAATGGGGATGGGGGCAGCAAAGCCCCCGATCTTCATGACCTCCACCTTTGTCTATCCATCGGCGCAGCACGCCAAATATGTGCATGAGGCCTATTTTGACGGCACCGGGCCATTGGTTGGGGAAACCAACCATATTTATTCGCGGCTTGGCCATCCGGGTCTGGATTTTCTGGAAGCCCGCCTCGCCGCCATTGATGGCGCGGAAGATGCCGTGGCCTATTGCAGCGGCATGGCCGCGCACTCGAGCATTGCGCTTGCCCATATTCGTGCGGGCGACAGCGTGCTGCATGGTCGACCCATTTATGGCGGGGTGGATTATCTCTACAATGTCATGATGCCGCAATTTGGATCGCATGTGACCACTTATGTGGATGGCACGGATGAGGATCATGTCCGTGCGGCCGCGCAAGCCGCGATGGCAAAGGGCCCGTTAAAGCTAATCATCGCTGAGTCACCGGCCAACCCGACGGCCGCGATTGTTGATCTCGAACTCATGGTGCGGATCGCCGATGAAGTTGGAGCAAAACAAGGACATCGGCCGCTTGTTGTTGTCGACAACACATTGCTCGGTCCCTTTGCCCAGCGCCCGATCGAAAATGGCGTGGATCTGTGCATGACGTCCCTCACCAAATACTGCGGTGGTCATAGCGACTTGTTGGCGGGTGGCATTTCGGGCCGTAAGGAATTGATTGAGCAGCTCAAGCTCCAGCGGACGACGTGGGGTAATCATCTGGATCCCTTCACCGCATGGCTAATGCTTCGGTCGCTGGAATCGGTTGCCGTGCGCACCGAGCGGGCCATGAGCAATGCGCGCATTGTCGCTGAATATTTGCGCGACCACCCCAAGGTCGCAGGCGTGACATATTTGGGCTTTCTGCCCGAAGGATCGCGGCAACGCGCCGTGTATGATCGGCAATGCAAGGCCGCGGGATCGACCTTCTCCTTCCATCTGCATGGCGGTGAGGCAGAGGCGTTCCGGATGTTGGATCAGCTTAAACTCATGAAGCTTGCGGTCAGCCTTGGCGGGTCAGAGACATTGATTTGCCATTCGGCGAGCACAACGCATTATGCAGTCGCGCGGGAACAGCGATTGGAAGGCGGAATAACCGATGGCACGATGCGGCTATCGGTCGGGTTAGAACATGTCGATGATCTGATCGGCGATTTGAAACAGGCATTGGAAGCAGTTTGATGGATCTGAATTTTACCGGAACCGATGTGTGCGCCGTTAATGGCACACGAAGCGCACCCGAAGCAAAATATGACCTTGTTGTCATTGGCGCCGGGCCAAGTGGCATTGCCGCCGCCATCGAAGGCGCAGCCAGCGGAGCATCGGTTCTTCTGGTGGATGAAAATCCCGTGTCCGGCGCACTAATGGGCAATGATACACCGCTCTATTTTGGCGGCCGCATGACGGCGGCGACCCAGAATAGCGACCGGATGCTTGAAGCCATTTTCATGAGCATGCCTGATCTTGAAAAGGCAATGGAGGCCGGCGTTGAGCTGCTGCTCGGCACCACTGCTTGGGGCGTCTATCGCAACGGGCCGGGTGTACAGAGTTTGCCAGAACAAGTTGTTGGTCTTGCCGATGCTGAACGGTCTTGGCTGGTCGGCTTTGAGCGGATTGTGTTGGCAACAGGTGCCCGCGACCTCGCCATCGCCTTTCCTGGCTGGAACCAGCCCGGCGTGATGGGGGCCGCTGCCTTACAAATGCTGCTCTCTCGCTATGGGGCCTTTTCTGGACGACGCATTGTCGTTTTAGGGTCGCATGACCTCGCGCTCGAAACCACGCTTCTAGCAATTGAACATGGGCTGGAAGTTGCCGGTCTGGTGGAAGTACGCGATGCCGCGCAAGGCGATGCCACACTCCTTGATAAGGTTACATCGGCAGGCATTCCCATCCATTATGGACAGAGCATCAAATCCAGCAAAGGCGGACTTGATGGGATTGAGTCGATCACCCTGACCGATGGAACAGACATTGCCTGCGACACCGTGTGCGTCGCCATTGGTCTTGTTCCCTCAATTGAACTGGTCGATGCCATGCATGGCCCACGGGCGCTGAACCCGGCACGCGGCGGGTATATTCCGGCGGGTGAACCGAATGTAACGACCGTGGGCCTATGCGCTGGCCTGCCAGATACGGGTTTCGACCATGTCGCCTATCGCATGGATTGGGTGCGTGCGGCGCTGCGCGTCAATGCGCCCGAGACGATTATCTGCCAATGTGAAGAGGTGACCCTGGCGGACCTTATCGGCATTCAACCACCCAATTATTTGCCCCGCCCCGCGGCGCTTCAGGCCCGCTCGTTGGACACGCTGCTGAACGATGGCCCAGCCAACCCGGATCAGATCAAGCGGTTAACGCGCTCTGGCATGGGTGTGTGTCAGGGTCGCCGTTGCCGCGATCAGGTAGCGATGATGCTGGCCATTGAATCCGACAAACCATTCGGCACCATTCCGCTGGCCACGCACCGCGCGCCTGTGCGCCCCTTGCCGCTGAAAATTTTGGCAGAATGGGACGAGCCTGCGGCGATGGATGCGGCGTGGGATGTCTGGTTCGGCATTCCGACACAATGGGTGCCTGTTGAAGATATCGGCACAGAATATCAGGATGCGCATCGCGAGATGCTCTACACGGGGATGTATAAATGAGCGGCTCTGAAGTAGTCATCGTCGGCGGCGGCGTCACAGGTCTTAGCGCAGGCTGGTGGCTGGCGCGTTCGGGTGTCAAGGTCACCGTGCTCGACAAGTTCATTGTTGGTTGGGAAGCCTCCGGACGCAATGGCGGCGGTGCATCACATTATTCCAGCCCCTTGTTCGATGAAGAACAACGGCTTTGGCCGCAAATGGATGAGCTATTGGGCTACCCGACAGAGCATCAAAAAGGCCGTATCCTGATTGCGATGACCGAACGTCAGTGGGACCAATATCGCTTTATTGCGGAACGTCACACACGCCTCAACCACCCGGTCGAGGTGCTTGACGTCAAGCAAGTGCAAGAGGCTGTTCCGCTGGCGGGCGACAATTGCTTTGGCGGCGTGCATTATAAATTTGGCGGCCACGCCAACCCGCAACGCACGGTTCAGGCCTACGCCTGGGCGCTGCAAGATCTTGGTGGTAAAATCATTCAGCATAGCCCCGTTACAGGATTTGAAACCGCCGGTGGCAAGGTGACCGCGGTGAAGACGGCCAATGCGACTTATGGCTGCGATGCTGTTGTGGTTGCTGCCGGACCGCAAATCCCGCAACTGATGGCGCAATTGGGCGTTGATGTCCCTCTGGCGGCTGCGCGTGCAGAAATGATCATTACCGAACCGGCCCCCATGATGCCGCTGGGCGGCGTTGATGGGCATAAGATTTATGGCCGCCAGACGTTGCGCGGCAATTTGGCCTATGGCGGCGGGCCGCATGAATGGCTGGACGTGGATGCCACTGGTCCGGCGGCTCGGCCATCGACTCCTTTGGCCCGCAACCTTGCCAAAAGGCTGGCCGAACTGCTGCCCAAGGCCGCGCATCTCAACGTCATTCGCAGCTGGGCGGGCGTGATTGAAAATTCACCCGATGGCCGTCCGATTATTGATCGGCTCACCAGCCCCGACAATGTCGTTGTCGCCTCCATGTCCAGCGTGGGCTTTGGCCTGTCGCCCGCATCGGGCCATGCGATCCGCGATCTGGTGATTGATGGCGCATGCTCCTTTACCAACATCGACCTTCTCAAGCTGTCGCGCTTTGATGGGCTTGAAAAGGATTGGCGTGAAAAGCGTGGGTGGATGCCCATCGCATGAGCCGATATTCAGCCTTCAGCCTGTTGCGCGGCGCTCTTACCGGGCACCGCCACTGGCAGCCAGCATGGCGCGACCCGGAACCCAAATCGCATTATGATATCATCATCATCGGCGGTGGCGGCCATGGGCTGGCGACGGCATATTATTTGGCCAAGGTGCATGGCTTAACGAATATTGCCGTTCTGGAAAAAGGCTGGATTGGCGGGGGAAATACGGGACGCAATACGACGATTGTGCGTTCCAATTATCGGCTGGAACCTCTGCATAATTTCTTCGAATTTGGCTTGAAGCTTTGGCATGGCCTGAGCGATGAGTTGAATTACAATGTGATGTTCAGCCCCCGGGGCGCAATGTTCCTTGGTCATAGCGACGCCGATATGGTCAAGCTGGCGGAACGCGGGGACGCCATGCGTTGTGACGGGATTGATGCCGATCTGTTGACCCGGGATCAGGTGGCAAAGCTTGAGCCTTTGCTCGATATGTCGCGCGATGCGCGCTTTCCTATTCAAGGTGGTTTGATCCAGCGTCGTGGTGGCACGGCGCGGCATGATGCCGTCGCTTGGGGCTATGGCCGCGGCGCAGACAGCCTGGGCGTCGATATCATTCAAAAATGCGAAGTCACGGGTTTTGTTCGGGATGGCGGCGCTGTTGTGGGCGTGGAGACAACGCGCGGACGCATTGGTGCGGGGCGCGTTGGTATTTGCGTTGCCGGGCATAGCGGGCATGTCGCTGGACTTGCGGGGCTAAAACTGCCGGTTGAATCGCAAACGCTGCAAGCGATGGTCACCGAAGGCGTCAAGCCGATGATCAACAGCGTGATCATGTCCCAATCCTTGCATTGCTATATCAGCCAGTCGGACAAGGGCGGCGTCGTCTTTGGTGGCGACCCAGATAATTGGCCAAGCTACGCCCAGCGTGGGCACCCTATGGTGATGGAAGGCGCAGTGGCACAAGGTCTCGCACTTGTCCCTGCTCTGTCCCGCCTGCGCATGGTCCGGACGTGGAGCGGCGTTACCGATATGAGCTTTGACGGTGCGCCCATCATTGGCGAAACGCCTGTCCCCAACCTCTTCCTCAACGGCGGCTGGTGCTATGGCGGCTTTAAGGCAACGCCCGCATCGGGTTGGACCTATGCGCACACGCTTGCGACCGGCAAACCACATGCACTGAACGCACCCTTCTCGCTTGACCGCTTTGAACGCGGCGCAACCATTGATGAAACGGGGAGCGGCCCAATGCCGAATAGCCGCTAATGATGCTTATTCCCTGCCCCCATTGCGGCCCACGGGCGCAATCCGAATTCATCTATGAGCGGACGGTCGATTCCGTTGTGCCACTGGATGCAACATCACAAGAGGCGATGGCCAAGCTCTTCACCCGCAATAATCCGCGCGGCGTCGATGATGAAATCTGGCGGCACACTTATGGCTGCCGGGCATGGATGGTTTTGTCGCGTCACCGTGTGACCAATGAAATTTCCGAATGCCGCGCCATCGGGCCGGAGGCTTTGCCATGATCAATTTCAGCTTTGATGGTAAAGCCTATACCGCGCAGGTAGGCGACACGCTGGCGGCGGCCTTGTTGCGCAATGGCATTGGCCTTGTCGGCCGCAGCTTTAAATATCATCGCCCACGCGGTATCATGACCGCAGGCGTTGAGGAGCCGAATGCGCTTGTCACCGTCGGCGAAGGTGGCCGAGCCGAGCCCAATACCCGTGCGACCGATGTGTTCGTCTATGAAGGTTTGGTCGCGCGCAGCCAAAACCGTTGGCCCAATCTGTCGTTCGACATTGGTTCGGTTTTGGGTTTAGCGGCGCCCGCCCTTTCCGCTGGTTTTTACTATAAAACCTTTTTTGGCTCGGCCAAAAAATGGATGTTCTACGAATATTTCATCCGTAAAGCCGCCGGGCTTGGTAATGCGCCGACGCAGGCGGATCCGGATCGGTTCAGCCATCGTGCAGCGTTTTGCGATGTTCTTGTGGTTGGCGCCGGTCCCGCCGGGATGCAGGCTGCGCTTGAAGCTGCCGAAAGCGGCAAACGCGTTATCTTGGTCGAACAGGATAACATCCTTGGCGCCTCGCTCATCCGTGACCCGCAAGAACTGGACGCCGCATGGATTGAGGCGACAGCCGCGCGCATTCGCGCTGCAGGTGGGCGTATCCTCACGCGCACCACGGCATCGGGCTATTGGGAACATGACCTCGTTACCCTGACACAGCGTTTATCAGAGCCGGGACAAACCCCCGATAATGGGGTGGCGCAACGTCTATGGCATGTCCGCGCTGGCCAAGTGATTTTGGCCAGCGGAAGCATTGAGCGGCCCATGGCCTTTGCCCATAATGACCGACCCGGTGTCATGCTGTCGCAAGCATTGCGCAGCTATGTCCGCCGCTTTGGCGTCGTTCCCGGCAAGCGCGTCGTGATCGCCACCAACAATGACGATGCCTATAAAACCGCGCAGGCAATGAAAGACGCAGGCGCGCAAATTGTTGCAGTCCTTGACGCAAGGCCGGCGCCCGCGGGAGCCAATAGCGGGCATCGCGTCTACAACAACGCCATTCCGCTCTCGACCAAAGGTGCGCGGCATTGCCTGAAAAACGTTTCTGCATCGGTCGATGGTCAGACTTTGGAGTGGGATGCTGACCTGCTGGCCGTGTCCGGTGGGTTTACGCCTGTCGTTCACCTGCACATGCAAGCGGGCGGGACGCTTGACTGGAATGCGGATGCGCAAGCTTTCGTTCCCGCAAGTTCGCGCCAGAATGTGACAACGATCGGCGGGGCCGCAGAACCACAACCGATATTCAAAATGGCGTCTGCTGCAAAGCCGAAGAAAAGCTTCATCGATTTCCAGAACGACGTGACATTGGCCGATGTCGATCTGGCATGGGCAGAGGGCTATCGTTCGGTCGAACATCTTAAACGCTACACCACGCTTGGCATGGCGACGGATCAAGGCAAGCTCAGCAATATGGCAGCTCTCGGGCGTTTGGCCGAAAAGCAGGGTGTGGCTATTCCGGAGGCTGGGCTGACTACATTCCGCCCACCTTACACCCCGGTGACGATGGGCTTGCTCGCAGGTGCCGGGGCGAAAGATGCAGGCGCACATGTTCGCCGTCTTGCTTTATATGACCTGCACGCGGCAAAGAACCCGATTTGGCAACCGCTGGGCTATTGGTTCCGGCCACGCGCTTACCCCACAGGCGGTGAGACATTGGCGCAAGCCGCACTGCGTGAGGCCAAGGCCGTGCGGAACAATGTTGGCATAACTGACGTGTCGACGCTGGCGAAATTTGAAGTGAGCGGCCCGGACGCTGCGGCATTCTTGGAGATCATCTGCGCTACTACCGTTAGCAAACTGGCCGTCGGGCGCGGACGCTATACCTTCATGCTGCGCGAAGATGGGTTCGTCTTTGACGATGGCACCGTGTGGCGATTGGACGAAAACCGTTATCTTCTCACCAGCTCCACCGGCGGGGCGGATCGCATGGCGACGCATATCTCTTATGTGCGCCAATATCTGTGCCCACATTTGCGCGTATCTGCCGTCAATGTGCAGGAACATTATGCCGGCATTGCCATCGCGGGACCAACGGCAAAAGCTGTTCTCACAACATTAATCGGTGAAGAGCCACCACGCCACATGTCGACCGTTCCAGCGGTCATCGCGGGCGTTCCAGTCATCATCTTGGCCGCCAGCTACAGCGGCGAACGCGCATTCGAAATCTATATCACAGCAAGCGATGCCGCCACGGTCTGGGCCGCATGCGAAGCCGAAGTGATGAAAGTAGGCGGCGCGTTATACGGGCTCGAAGCGATGGAGTTTCTGCGCATTGAAAAGGGCCATTTGGTCGTCGGCGGTGAAGTCGACGGGCGGATGACACCGCATGATTTGGCGCTGGATAAGATGCTCAATAAGGCGGGCGGATTTATCGGCGCCTCTGGCCTCGCTCGCCCCGCTTTGGCCGAAGCCGGACGGCGACAACTGGTTGGACTGGAGGCGCTTGACGGCGACATTCCAGAAGGATCCATGCTCATCCCCAGCGAAGGCGCGTCACCGCAAGGTCATGTCAGTGCGGGGGCTTTCCGCATCATTGAGGGCGGGTCAGTTGCGCTGGGGCAGTTGGTCGATGGGTTTAGCCGTCATGGCGAAATCCTCATCGCCTCTTCCCCGACACGCGGCCAAAAAGCGCGTGTCCGTGTTGTAGCTCCACATTTTTATGATCCAGCAGGAGAGCGTTACCGTGACTGAAGTAACGATCACTACTCTGCCCGCCGCCCCGCTGCATGTTTTTGAGATTTGGAACAACGCGGTCGCTGTCGCGAAGCGCTTCAAAGCCGCGATGGGCTTTGCCCTTCCTGCGACCGGACGGTCAGGTGGTAATGATGCGCTCCGCTTGATCCGCTTTGAACCCACAGTATGGCTCGTAGAAGGCGATATAAGCTCTCTGGGCGACGTTTTGGCAGAAGATGGCGCGTTGACCGCAATCAGTGGCGGGATCGTCCGTATACGCCTGTCCGGCAAAGGCTGGCGCACGCTCCTGATGGAAGGCGGCGTATTCGACGCGGAAAGCCCAGATTTTGCTGCTGGATGCAGCGCAGCGACGATCATTGACCATGTCAATGTCCGCCTGCACGTCATCGATGAAACGACCTGCGACGCCTATGTGCCATTAAGCTTCAGTCAGGGACTGCTCCATTTTTGGAGGCAAGCTGCGGGGAGTTTGGTGGAGTAGATTGCGGTTATTAAACGGACAAGATTTCTAGATTATCCGCATATAAACGCGCCATCATTCTAAATTTCTAATATCTGTTGCGCCACGCCATAAAGCGGGTATTTCGAAGCGCACCACAACAAGGGTTTCCGATAATGCAAGATAGGCATTCGGGTTCGTCTGATTCCCAATCTTTACACAAGCACTCGATCGCGGCGCTCACCATTGGCGCCATTGGCGTTGTTTTCGGCGATATTGGCACCAGCCCGCTTTACGCATTTCGTGAAGCTTTGCATCACAGTGCGCCTTCGGGAGGGATACAGGATGCGGCAATTTTCGGGGTCCTTAGCCTAGCTCTATGGTCACTGATATTGGTGGTTACCGTCAAATATATCATTTTCCTGATGCGCGCAGACAATGATGGTGAGGGTGGCGTTCTGGCCTTGCTTGCGCTAGCAGGTCAGGGAATGGGCGGACGCAAAGGTGCGGTGCTCGCGCTGGGTGCTGCAGGCGCAGCCATGTTTTACGGCGATGCTATTCTGACCCCTGCATTATCTGTGCTCTCGGCGGTAGAAGGTGTCAAAACTATCCCCAATGTCGGCGATAGCATCTCGCAACGGACTATCATCGGCATAACGTTGCTGATTATGTTGGGTTTGTTTGCCATTCAGTTTCGCGGCACGGCCATGGTCAGCAAGCTATTTGGCCCGATTTGCGTAGTTTGGTTTGTGACCCTCGGCGCCCTTGGTGTCATGCATATATCCAGCTATCCCGCCATTTTGGGCGCATTGTCGCCACATCATGCGGCGTCATTCCTTTCCAACAATGGTATGATCGGCTTGATAGTATTGGGGTCAGTATTCTTAACCGTCACCGGTGCGGAAGCCCTGACCGCCGACATGGGACATTTCGGACGGCTTCCCATCCGTTTAGGCTGGTTCCTGCTCGTATTTCCTGCATTAAGCCTAAACTATTTTGGACAAGGCGCATTTGCCATGGTTGCGTTCGAGCAGGCACAGGCCGCAGGCGTGCCGCTGGAAACCAGAGACTGGTTCTTCCTAATGTCGCCTGAGGCTTTACGCATTCCTATGATCATACTGACGGGGCTTGCGACTATCATTGCCAGTCAGGCGGTCATTACAGGCGCTTATTCCTTGACGCAGCAAGCAATTCAGCTCGGTCTTTTACCGCGCATGAAGATTGTCCAAACTTCGGCTGGAAGTGCTGGCCAAATATATATTCCAGCAATCAATTGGATGTTGTTATTCGGTGTATGCGTGTTGGTGTTGGAGTTTGGCAATTCGTCAGCGATGGCTTCTGCTTATGGCATTGCGGTAACGGGCACGATGGTCGTCACCACATGCCTTGCCTTTGTGGTGGTTCACAAACTCTGGCAATGGAGCCTTGCGAAATCCTTGCTGGTCATCACCCCTTTCCTTGCCATTGACATCATCTTCTTTGGCGCGAACATCCTGCGGGTGTTTGAAGGCGGTTGGGTTCCATTGGCGTTGGGCGCGTTCATCTGCTTGCTCATCTGGATATGGGTGCGCGGCAAGCGCCTGATCGATTTGAAGGAAAATGATGGCGCGATGACGCTAACGGAACTGGGCCGCACATTATCGAACAGCACGATCACCCGCGTTGCGGGGACCGCGGTCTATATGACGGCCAATTCCGAAGGCGTGCCTGGAACTATCCTACATAATATGAAACATTATCGGGTGCTGCATGAACGCAATATCGTGCTGACCGTTCGCACAGCAAGTGTTCCTTACGTGCCACAAGACGAACGCGCCGCTTATGAAAAGATAGATGCGAACTTCACTCGGGTAACATTGCGATATGGTTTCATGGACACCCCCGATGTGCCCGCTGATTTGGCATTCGCTATTTCGAAAAATGACACGCCGCTGAATGAAATAATGACGAGCTATTTTGTAGGTCGCAACATGTTGCAAGCGTCCAAAGATGAAGGCTTGCCGTTCTGGCAGGACATCATCCTGATATTCCTGCAACGCAACGCTTATAATCCAGCTGAGTTTTTCAACATTCCGTCAAATCAAATCGTTGCAATCGGTGCGCAGGTTGTCGTCTGAAGAACCTTAAGGGAGATGGCTTTCGGCAGGCGCAACGAACCGCATAAAGGGTGGGAGATGTTCGGGATGTGCCAATTTTGCCAGTCAGATAACTTAACATATTTCATAAGTTATTGTAATATTTAACAGCTGTTTGGTCGCCAAATGCGGCATTGAAGATTCCCTTTCAGACAAGCTTCTCTCCTGCCTTAATCTTGTAGGAAATTTTATTGCGCGCACGACATATTGTGCAATTGGGTCAGGTGCGATTTTGGTGTGAACTTGCAAGCAATTCTGCAGGTTGTGCAGAGCTCTATATCCTGACATGCGCATTTCGCGCATCCACGCTGCCGCTAAAAAGTTTCTTCCTTTTGCGGCTGTCGTGACCCTTTACTTACTTCGCGGCGGCCTGATGCTGCAACGTCATTCCTTGTGCATGGCGGCGTTGGAAGCCTTTCCATAATGTCACGCCTTCGCCGCCGGGGCTATATGCGCCCCATGCTGTTCCGGCGGGCGCATTCCATTGCCCGTCATCCGAATTTTCAACGGCCATATTCAGATAGGCCGCTTTGCTGGCGTCATTTCGCAAATGCACCGCCAAAAATGCGGTGATGAAATGCAGGTTGATGGCGTTCATCCGGTCCTGCCGCCAGATCGGGTCTTCAAACCAATCCATATCCCAAACGGTCCCGCGCATTTCAGGCGGGGTCGGATTGAGGGCAATGGCATGGCCTGCCTGTTTGTAGGTCAGCAAATAGCGATGGCTGTTCACCGCGCCGTAAAAGACCGCCAGCGCGCCGCTTTTATAATCCACCACAGGGTCGCTATCGCCGTGAATCAGCAGCAAAGGCGCGGTAAGCGCGGCGAGGCCTTCTGCACCCCAAGCGCTGCGCGGCGCGCCGCCAGCGGGCGCCAATGCCACTACGGCCTTCACCCCTTTTAAGGCCATAGCATCGGCCTGCGAACGCCCCCGCGCAAATGTCTTGAGCCAGCCGCCCGCGACCAAATCCATATTCGGCCCCGCCGGATCCAGCGTTGCCCCGCCAGCGGTCAGCACGCCATAGCCGCCTTGTGAATAGCCAATCAACGCAACATTATCCGCATCGATAAGTTCGCCCAGCACATTGCGCAGTTCGCCTGCAACAAAAACGATGTCGCGCGGCCGGTTGAAATTCGGCGCGGCGCGGGTGCTGGGCGACGCGACATAGGGGTTTGGGTCATTATGATTAATGGCGGCAACGACATATCCCTTGGATGCCAAATTTTCGCTCAGCCAGGTCATCATGGCGGGATTGTTGCTATAACCATGGCTGATGATGACCAAAGGATGTTTGCCGCCTGCCGCCAAAGCGTCGGCCGCAGCCATGCCCTTTTGCGAAAAGTTTACTGGCGGAAACGGCGGTTCGGCCCACAGGCTTCCGCGATAGATTACTGGCTTTGCGCCATTTTTGACCGTTGCGGGATACCAGATATCCACCCGCAAATTGCGATTAACAAGCGGAATGTCGGTGCCGCCGGGATCCCTATTTTCGACATCAGGCTGATTTTTATGGGTTAACAGGACCGAACGGAAACCAACCCCATTTGGACCCAAGGCCGCAAGTTCCGGCGCGTCAACGCCGGGCATACTCGGGACGCCCGCCTGGACTGGCGCGGCGAGCAGTGCGAAGCAAGCAAGCCAGATTCTGCGGATCATGCGATCATCTCCTCACCGTCCAGCGTTGGCGCGGGCCATGACAATTGCTGGGCCATCCAAGGATATTCCGCAATCAACGGCGGGAAGGTTTTTTCGCGCAACACCTGCTGACATAAAGTCGCGGTGCGCTGTGGAATATCGCCCAGTTCGTCCATCCGCGCCACAACCTGAATCGAACGAGAGAAGCGCCCACGCGTCATCGGTTCGGCGCGCAGTTCGGGCAGCAGCTCCGGCACGGCTGCCAGACACACCGGCGTAGTGATTGTCCATCCAATGCCTGCGGCGACCAAAGCCAATTGCTGATGCGAGGATTCGACTTCGACCATCTGCGGCAGTTTCAACTTCATCCGGACAATCTGACGCTCGATTTGTTGGCCAGTGCCCGTCAGGCGAGAAAAACGGATGAACGGCAATGATGATGGCACGCCGGTTATGTCTAATGGCTCACGAAAATCTTTCGGGAAAACCATGATGAAGCTCTCCTCAAACACAGGATGCAACTCCACCGTGTCGCGATGTTCAAGGCTGAAACTGCCTGTCACCATCATATCAATGTCCCGCGCCAGAAACTCGCCTTGATGCTCAAGCGATATACCCGAGCGAATATTCCATCGGTCCGCACGCGGTCCAAGATGCTGAAGAATAGGTGCGGTAAGTTCGTTCGCCAGGCTGAAGGACATGGCGACCGTCACGCTCGAAATGGGCAGGTTTGCCCCTTCGCGGACTTCATCATAAGCAAGGCGTGCATGGGCGATCAACTTATGACCGCGCGCAAACAGGGATTTTCCGCTTGCCGTTAAGCCCAGTGGGCGCATCGTGCGATCAAACAAGGATGCGCCAATGCCGGTTTCCAGTCGGGCAATTGTTTGCGAAACCGCCGATTGCGTGACCTGCAGATGCGCGGCGCATTGCGACATGCCGCCAAGCTCTACGGTCATGATGAACACTTCCAATGCGTGCAGATCAAATTCTTGCGGCAATTTCATACAGCAGCCTCTCCAAACGCGCCGGCAAAGCCCATGGCTAATATTACCTGCGCTAATGGCTATTCGAGACTTTACGTAATAATGCCATGCATTTTCGACATAGGCGGATTATGCTTCAGCGGCGTTGCACACTTGCATCACTTTGCCCAATCATGAGCGCTGACAGGGTTCCGATGCAACGCCAGTAAGCCTTTTAATGTGCCATAGCACATGCCCAACAAGATGAATGCCAAGGGCAACCCTGTGGCGATAGCACCTGCCTGAAGCGATGTCAGACCACCATTCAAGAGGAGAAGGACGCCGATGCCACCAACTGCGACCAACCAGATCGTCTTTTGCTTGAGCAAAGTATCGGTGCGACCACCCGCTGTCATCGTATCGATGACCAAAGTTCCAGAATCCCACCCTGTCACGAAAAAGATCAGGATAAGTCCAATCGCAACAAAAGACGTGAATTGCGCCCAAGGCAAAGCGCCCAGTAGCACAAATAACTGCGTGTCGAGTGATGCGCTCGCCAAGTCCCCACCATTGCCGGCAACGATTTGTGCAATGCTGGCATCGCCAAAAATGGTCAGCCACAAAATGCCTAGCAAGCTTGGCGAAATCATAGCCCCGGCAATAAATTCACGCACTGTTCGGCCCAATGAAATACGCGCCATGAACATGCCAACAAAGGGCGCCCAGCTCATCCACCACGCCCAATAATATACGGACCAATCATTGTAAAAACCGGTGTCCGTACGCCCCACTGGGTTGGATAATGCCGGGAGCAATTTAAGATAGTTGTAAATATTACTGGCAAGATCGCCCAATAGTTGAAGCGTTGAGCCGGTGGTCAAAACAAAGATCAGCAACGCAAAGGCAACCCACATGTTCACTTCGCTTAAAATCCGGATGCCACGATCAATGCCGCCCCGGATTGACAAAAAGGTGATGCCTGCCATCACGAAAATCAGCGCCAATATCGTCAGCGACGAGCTCGTCACGTCATACAGATAGGAAATCCCTGCCATCGCTTGCTGCGCGCCAAGGCCAAGGGACGTCGCAAGCCCAAAGATTGTAGCGAGGACCGCGAGAACCTCCAGAACATCGCCTGTGCGGCCCCAGACGGCCTTGCCGAACAACGGGTAGAATGCCGACCGCATGGACAATGGCATGTTGAAATTAAAACTGAACACGGCAAGCGCCAGGCCCGTTACGGCGAATATTGCCCAAGGGTGTAGCGCCCAGTCAAATATAGTCGCCGCCATCGCGATGCTTCGTGCGCCAGCGGCATCACCAACGGCTCCTCCCAATGGCGCAGCAGGTCCGCCGGCCATAGCCGAACTAAAATGGGTCACAGGCTCACCAACGCCATAGAAAACAAGGCCGATGCCCATGCCCGCACCGAACAACATCGCAAACCATGACAGGCGCGAATAATCCGGCGTTGCGCCTTTACCGCCCAAACGTATTTTACCCAAAGGCGAGACGGCCACAACAATGCAAAACAGCAAAAGCATGTTGCCCGATGTCATGAAGAACCAGTCGAAATGGGAAACCGCGCCACTGCGCAAAGCGGCGAACAGGTCCGTGGACGCTTTGGGCGCAATCAGGCTGAATAATATGACAGCAAAGGAAATGAATGCAGTTGGTAAGAAGACAGCGGGGTTGATGTGCATCCCGCCCCAATTGCGATTGGACTGGCCGTAATTGCCCAGATCTATTGATTTATCCCAATCTGCCATTGAACCCTCCCCCAAAGGTGCGATGCCGTTCGGTCAATGGCGTGCGGCCGATGTCATCGCCATCCACAGCCATGCAGCAAAGCTGCGCCAGACTTCGACGTGAAAACGATCTTCTGCGTCACGCATGACGATGATTTCAACCGTTTCATAAATTGTGCGCGTGGCCCTACCGACGGCAAATTGGTCGAGATCAAGCGGGCATCCCGCCATCAATATTTCGGATGCGCGCGGACCTTCGACGATGAAGCAAATGGATCGTTCGCTAATGTCGGTAACGGCCAGAGGCAGCCCTTCCCCTGGCGGGACCGCGGTACCCATTGCGCTGCGGAGATACCATTCGTCGGGGCCAAGGCACATAATGCCACCTTGGGATGTGCCGATTTTCCTTGGTATCTTGATCTGTAACAAGCTTTCCAAATCTTCTGCATTCCGTGCCCGCAGCGCGTGCCGCTGCATCGGCGGCGCAAGGCTGATACGAACACCCTCTGCTACGAAGGGGGTTTCGGAAACAGGCTCATGGCGAATAAGGGCCTCAGACATGTAGCCGTGCTCCTTCTGAGTCGTAGAAAACAACGCCGCTAACTTTGGCGCTATGCGTCTTGCCCGGCATCGGAATATATAACGTACCGCCCATCATATCATGTCCGCCAGCGACCAGCGCCATTGCAATCGAACGACCAAGCGTTTCGCTCCAATAAGACGAAGTGACATGACCAATCATGGTCATCGGGATAGGCTGGTTGGGGTCAGCAACAATCTGCGCGCCTTCCTCCAAAACGAGATTGGGATCGTCGGTCAGCAGTCCGACCAACTGCTTACGACCCGGCGCGACAATATCCGGTCGCGCCATCGACCGTTTGCCAACAAAGTCAGGCTTTTTCTTACCCACCGCCCAATCGAGACCCGCGTCAAAGGGCGTTACCGTGCCGTCGGTATCTTGCCCGACAATGATGAAGCCTTTTTCCGCACGCAAGACGTGCATTGCCTCGGTGCCATAAGGCGTGATGTCATATTGCGCGCCTTGCGCCATCAATTGTTCCCATACAGCCCGTCCGTAAGCCGTTGGCACGTTGATCTCAAAGCCCAGTTCGCCAGTAAAGCTCACGCGGAACAGCCGGGTTTCTACGCCGCATATTGTGCCCTCACGGATCGCCATATGTGGAAAAGCTTCTGCGGACAGGTCAATGCCTTCCACAAGCGGTTCAAGCACTTTGCGCGCATTCGGGCCCTGCAGGGCAATGACAGCATATTGCTCGGTCGTGCTGGTCAACCACACATCAAGGTCGGGCCATTCGGTCTGGAGATAATCCTCCATCATATTCAACACGCGTGCCGCGCCACCAGTTGTCGTGGTCAGGTGGAAGCGATCCGGTGCCAGCCGTGCCGACACACCGTCATCCGTGATGAACCCATCTTCCTTCAACAGCAGGCCATAACGGCACCGCCCCGGCTCAAGTGCCTTCCACGGATTGGTATACATGCGGTTGAGAAATTCGGCGGCGTCAGGACCAACAACTTCGATTTTCCCTAGAGTGGAGGCATCAAAAATACCAACGGAAGACCGCACAGCAACGCATTCGCGGTTCACAGCGGCATGCATGTCTTCACCTGATTTCGGGAAATAACGGGCCCTTCGCCACTGCGCGACTAGCTCAAATACCGCGCCATGTGCTTGCGCCCAGCTATCGATATTGGTTGTCCGTGTGGGTTGGAATAACGCCCCTTTGGCATGCCCCGCCAGTGCCCCAAATGTCTGCGGCGTGTAAGGCGGACGAAAGCTGGTGAGCCCGATATCTGGAACGGGCTTGTTCAGCGCAGACGAAGCGATTTGCAAACCGTTGAGGTTGGATGTCTTGCCTTGGTCGGTCGCCATGCCGTTGGTGGTGTACCGCTTGATATGCTCGATAGAGCGAAAGCCCTCACGCACCGCCAGCTTGATGTCCTTTGCCGTCACATCATTCTGGAAATCAACAAATGCCTTTATCCGGCTTTGGTCCTTAGGCGTCGGCAACATATCGATAACCGCGCCCGTGCCAAAATCCCAATCGCCCGAACATCCGCCAACACAATGGACATTTTCATTTGGGACATCTGGGACATAGGCGCCCAGGTCATCCCGCCATTTCAGGCTACCCTTGCTGTGCGACCATAAATGCACGCTTGGTGTCCAGCCGCCGGCCATTAACAACGCATCAGCCTCAACGCGATGCACTCGTTGATGGCTATAATCGCAGATGTCGATGGAACTGACGCCATGCCTGCCATTCACGCCAACCACAGCATGGTTCAGGTAAACCGGTATGCCCAAACGGTCCGCCTCATGCACGAGGGCGCTATCGACGCTTTCCCGGACATCAATGATAGCCGATATACCAACACCAACCTTGGCCAGTGCAAACACATCATGCCAGCCGCTATCGTGCGACGCCATTAACGCTGGCGCTTTACCAACCGCCACGCCGTACCGATTGGCATAAACCTTTGCTGCGGACGAGAGCATCACGCCGGGCTTATCATTGCCATCAAAAACAAGCGGTCGCTCGATAGCACCTTGCGCAAGGACCACTTCACCCGCCCTTATGCGCCAAAGTTTCTCCCGCGGCGTATCTGTTATCTCAGGACGATGGTCGGTCAGCCGCTGCACCGCGCCAATGAAATTGTCGTGATAATAACCAAACGCCGTCGTGCGTGTCAGGATCGTAACATTGGCTGCGTCGGTTAACGCTTTGACGCTGCGTTCAAGCCAGGGCCATAATGTAGGGTCAGCCAAAGCGCCGCCGCCCAATTCGTTTTGCTCATCAATCAGAACGATCCGCTTATTCGTATCCATCGCACCAAGTGCGGCATCAATACCGGCTGGTCCTGCCCCAATAATCAACAGGTCACAATGGGCGTAAGTTGACGCATAAACATCGGGATCTTCGGCCGTCGGCGCATCGCCAAGCCCTGCCATCTTGCGAATGGCGGGCTCATACACTCTGTCCCAAAAAGAACGCGGCCACATGAATGTTTTATTGTAAAACCCTGCCGGAAAAAACATTCCCAACCGGTCGTTGATTGCACCGAAATCCATCGCCAAAGATGGCCAACGATTTTGACTGAACGCCTTTAGCCCGTCGTGGATTTCAACACCCGTCGCACGCAAATTAGGGGTAAATCGCCCTGGTCCACGATTGACTGAAATTAGGGCATTTGGCTCCTCACTGCCCGCCGCAACCAAGCCGCGCGGGCGGTGATATTTGAAGGATCTGCCGAACAGCATGACACCATTGGCGAGCAAAGCCGACGCCAAACTATCCCCTGCAAAGCCTTGATAGGTCTTGCCATCGAAATGGAATTGCACAGACTGGCTGCGATCAATGCGCCCACCAGTTTCAAGTCGAAAGCCACTCATCGGCGCGGCTCCCCTGCTTTATAGGTTGTTTCAAATTTATCGGTCACGGTATCGCGCACGGCATTAAAGAAACGCCCGCAGCCATGCGTGTGCCGCCAGCGTTCATGATGCCGCCCACGCGGGTTGGCGCGGATGAACAAATAGGCCTCCCAATCCGCGTCACTTTGACCGGATGGGTCAAGCGGCCGCGCGATATGGGCCTGTCCAGCGTTGGCAAATTCAATTTCCGGACGCTTCTCGTCACAATAAGGGCAGTGGATCAGGATCATATCAGTGCGCCACCGCTGCTGCTGCCGCTTCGTCAATCAACCGCCCGTTGCGGAACCGGTCGAGGTTGAAGGGGGCGTTGATCTTATGCGGTTCATCTTTTGCCATAGTATAGGCCAACAAATCCCCTGCACCCGGCGTGGCCTTAAACCCGCCCGTGCCCCAGCCACAGTTGACGTAAAGCCCCTTGACGGGCGTTTTACCCAATATCGGCGAGCGATCGGGCGTCACATCGACAATACCACCCCATGTCCGCAACATCCGCATCCGCCGGTAAATCGGGAAAATTTCGCAAATGGCCGCCAAGGTATGTTCAACAATGTGCAGCGCGCCGCGTTGCGAATAGCTCACATATTGGTCCGTTCCTGCGCCAATCACCAACTCGCCCTTGTCCGACTGGCTCATATAGGCATGGACCGTGTTCGACATCACGACGCACGGGAAAGTCGGCTTGATAGGTTCGGACACAAGCGCCTGCAGCGGGTAGCTTTCGAGAGGAAAGTCGAGACCCGCCATTTGCATGATAACGGAGGTGTTGCCCGCCGCCGATACGCCAACGCGCTTGGAGGCGATATAGCCACGCGTTGTTTCCACGCCCTCTACTGCGCCATCTGCGCCACGGCGGATTCCCGTGACGGCGCAGTTCTGAATGATATCGACGCCCAAAGCCGCCGCCGCACGCGCATAGCCCCAGGCCACCGAGTCATGCCGCGCAGTACCGCCGCGCCGTTGCAGCGCCGCGCCTAAGACCGGATGGCGCGCATCGGGTGATATATTCAATGGCGGGCAATAGGCTTTGGCCTGTTCTGGCGTCAGCCATTCATTATCAACACCGTTGAGCCGGTTGGCATTAATGTGTCGTTGAAGGCTTTGTATGTCATGCACATTATGCGCGAGCATCATGACGCCGCGCTTCGAATACATGATGTTGTAATTGAGCTCCTGACTTAGGCCATCCCACAATTTCACTGCATGGTCGTAAAGATGCGCACTTTCGTCATATAGATAGTTTGAGCGGATGATCGTCGTATTCCGTCCAGTGTTACCTCCGCCGATCCAGCTCTTTTCAAGCACGGCGACGTTGGTAATCCCATATTTTTTGGCGAGATAATAGGCAGCGCCAAGACCATGCCCGCCACCGCCGACAATGATCGCATCATAGGCTGGCTTAGGCGCAGCATCCGGCCATTGTGCAGGCCAATTTTGATGCCCGCCAAAGGCTTTCGTAAACAGGCTTAACGCGCTGAAACGTGTCATGATTGCACCTGCGCAAGCGAAGCTTTCGCACGGCTCACGTAGAAAGCCTTGAAATCATCAACCAGCTTTTCCTCCAGTGCATAGGGTCCTTGGACATAGCCGTCATTGGATATCCCACGATGGTTAATCGCAGAAAAGTGCCCGTCCTGTTCATTTGTTTTTCGCCATAAGGCGGCCAGATGGTCGGGATCATAATCGACCCCCTCGACCGCATCTTCATGCACGAGCCAGCTTGTCCGCAGCATTGTCTTGTCAGGCCCAATTGGTGTCAGCGAGAATGTGACAACATGGTCACAACAAAAATGATGCCAGCTATTGGGCTGAGTCCAAACGGACAGGCTCGACGTTTCAGGTTTTGTAAATGGGCCGATCAGTTTCTGGCATGCAAGCTTGCCATCTATCGATTGCGTCACCGCGCCGTTTGCCAATGCCAGACGCGCGACGCGATGCCACCAGCCATCGGGAAATTCTATCAAGTCACGGTCAATGCCCAATGCCTGCCATTCTGCACGCTTTGCTTCCAGATAATCATCCGCTGGGGCGTCTTTGCCGAAACCTGTTGTTCCCAGAACGCTGATCAATTCGGGGTGGCCCACGTCGCAATGGTAACATTCACGGTTATTTTCCATAACCAGCTTCCAATTGGCGTCTTCGACATAATTGTCTTGGACAACGACCTTCAACTTTTCGAGGTCATACATCGCGATCTGGTCAACAATATCTGCCTTCACACGGTCAATCGGCGGCGGATTGTCGTTCAAGCAGATGAAAATCAGCCCGCCGACATTTTCCAGCGCCACTGGCGACAGGCCATGGTCGGACTTGTCAAAATCCTCTGCCATGCTGCGCGCGGCCAATAATTGCCCATCAAGACCGTAGGTCCATTGATGATAAGGGCACATTAAACGTGGCGCGCGGCCGCGTTGTTCAAGGCAGATTTTGGCCCCGCGATGCCGACAGCTATTCCAAAAAGCTCGCACCTCATTGTCGCGTCCACGCACGATGATGATGGAGTTATCCGCCAGTTCGAACACGAAATAATCACCCGGATTTTTCACATGGGCGACGGTGCAGGCATATAACCAGACCGATTTGAGCATGACTTGGGTGTCGAATGCAAATGCTTCATCGCTGACATATAAGTCACGCGGCAGTGTGTAACCTTGGCGGTCATTGGCAAGCCAGTTGGCGATAGGTGCAAAGTGCGACATGGGTTTAGCTTCTCAACGCCAAGTTATCAGGATCAAATGGCGAATCTGTTATGATCGTTGCTTTGTGGCGAACGCCCAAAATCACGATTTCCAATTCCGCGCCCGGCACTGCCAAATCCGGACGGACCATCGCAAGCGCAAGAGACTTGCCGACACGCCAGCCATAGCCACCCGATGTCACGCGGCCAACCATGTCTTCTCCATGATAAACCGGCTCTGAACCGCGCGCATCAGCATCGGTAACTCCATGCACTTCCATAGTGACCAACTGATTTGCGCTGCCACTTTCTTTCCACGCCAGCAACGCCTCCCGTCCAAAAAATGATGGTTTTTTGAGGCTGATGAAGCGGTCCAAGCCGCTTTCATACGCAGAATATTCAACCGACAATTCGCGCGGGATAAGCTTATAGCTTTTTTCTAGCGCCATCGACGTCATCGCACGGATGCCAAATGGCTTGATGTCGAATTCGGCACCAGCCTCCATCAATTTGTCGAAAATATAATTCTGCATTTCAATCGGATGGTGGATTTCCCAACCCAGCTCACCAATGAAGTTGACCCGCAACGCGTCGACTTGCGCGAGGCCAATGCTCATTTTCTTACCCGTCAGCCATGGGAAGGCATCATTAGACAGATCCGTATCGGTAAGCTTCGCAAGCACGTCGCGTGACCGAGGGCCAGCAAGCACCAACACGCCCATGGATGTTGTCAGCCGTTCGAAATTGACCAAACCATCCTTTGGCATGGCTTTTTTCAGATAATCATGGTCATGCCGCTCATATGCGCCTGCCGAGACAAGATAATAACGCTGCGGCGCCGCTTTGTAGACCGTGAACTCGCTGCGCACGCCGCCTTTGTGTGTGAGTAAATAGGACAAGGTCACGCGGCCAACCTTTTTCGGCACCGCATTTGTCAATAATGCGTCGAGCCAGCTTTCCGCACCCGGACCCGATATCTCGCACTTAGCAAAAGCGCTCATATCCTGAATGCCGACATGCTTCGTCACGTGCAGGCATTCATTGCCGACATGTTCAAAATAATTCGAGCGACGGAACGACCATTTTTCACGGATGGGCTCGCCGGGCACGACGGGATGATTGTCATTCAACAACACGTCGGGCTTGTCGAGATCGGCTTCGCTTAAGGTATAGCCCGCAGGCGCAAACCAATTGGGGCGTTCCCAGCCAAACACGCTACCAAACACCGCACCAAGTGCTTTCATCCGGTCATAGCAAGGCGTGCGCCGTAACGCCCGCCCCGCTTCGCGTTCTTCATCAGGATAATGCACGGTGAAGACCTTGGCATAGGCCTCCTCATTCTTTTCGACCAGAAAGCCCCGGCCGGCATAATCGCCAAAGCGGCGTGGATCGACGCCCATCATGTCGATGGTGGGCTCCCCGTCCACAATCCAATGGGCCAACTGCCAGCCCGCGCCGCCAGCGGCCGTGATCCCAAAGCTGTGACCTTCGTTCAACCAGAAGTTTTTGAGGCCCCATGCTGGTCCGATGATCGGCGATCCGTCGGGCGTATACGCAATCGCGCCGTTATAGACTTTCTTGATGCCCACTTCACCAAAGGCCGGCACGCGATTCATTGCCGCAACGATATAGGGTTCAAGCCGTTCGAGTGCATCGGGAAACAGTTCATATTCACTGTTCGCTGCTGGACCATCGACATAGCAAGCAGGCGCGCCAACCTCATATGGGCCAAGCAAAAGGCCACCCGCTTCTTCACGCATATAATAGCTTGCGTCAGACTCGCGCAGCACACCCATTTCGGGAAGGCCGGCCTTTTTGCGCTCCATGATTTC
Source organism: Sphingomonadales bacterium (assembly GCA_027488785.1). Classification (GTDB taxonomy): domain Bacteria; phylum Pseudomonadota; class Alphaproteobacteria; order Sphingomonadales; family Sphingomonadaceae; genus Sphingorhabdus_B. The sequence continues at coordinate 192,828 of JAIYAY010000018.1, forward strand.
GGGGTGCTGCTCGGTGACCAAATATTGGTGCTCCACCGGGATGACAGGAATATCCAACCCAACCATCGCCCCTGTTTGGCGCGCGAAGTTGCCCGAGCAGGATATGACGTGCTCGCACGCTATATCGCCCTGAGCCGTCGAGACCAGCCACTCACCATTGGGTTGCTGCGTGATACCAGTGACCGTTGTGTTGCGATAGATCGTTGCCCCGCGCTGCCGCGCGCCTTTCGCCAGCGCCTGCGTCAAATCTGCTGGCTGAATATAGCCGTCATCGGGATGCTGAATCGCGCCAATGACACCGTTCATATTAGCAAGTGGCCAAATTTCTTTAACCTGTTCCGGCGTTAGGAAATTAACATCTACACCAATTGTGCGGGCAACGCCGGCATAATAATGATATTCATCCATCCGGTCCTTGGTTGTCGCCAGTCGGATGTTTGTGACCTGCGACAATCCCGCATGCAGACCGGTTTCCGCCTCCAAAGTGGGGTACAATGCCACCGAATATTGATGCAACTTGCCGACGGAATAGCTGAGATTGAATAACGGCAGAAGCCCGGCAGCATGCCATGTTGACCCTGATGTTAGCTCCTTGCGCTCCAGCAAGACAACATCGCTCCATCCCATTTTGGCGAGATGATACAGGGTGCTCACGCCTACAACGCCGCCACCAATCACTACCGCCCGTGCCGTTTTTTTCATTTTATCCACTCAACTTTGTTGGACAACGGCTATGTCAGATGACAGGGCAGTGCCGCAATTGGATTGCGCTACAATCGGGCATATATAGATTTTTCTAATGTTAAATATTAGCATTTCATATTGTTTTGGTGCAGCAAGCTTTCCAAGCTGCGTTAAAATTCATTTGGCGTGAGCTTACGCTTGAATCGCACTCGCGGCTTCTATAGAAACCGAAACTCACAATTGGACGGGTCCCGATGAAAACGCGCATTTTTGTAACATTAAAAAACGGTGTACTCGACCCGCAAGGAAAAGCGATCCATCACGCCATAGAGGGCTTAGGCTTTTCGGGCGTTCATGACGTACGGGCCGGACGCCTGATCGAAATCGAACATGAACCGGGCGTGTCAAAGGCTGACTTGGAAACAATGTGCACCAAGCTATTGGCCAATATGGTTATTGAGAATTTTGAGATTGAGCAGGCCTGATGCGCGCCGCGGTTATCCAGTTTCCGGGTTCTAATTGTGACCGTGACATGGCCGTTGCCATTCGCGACATTACCGGCGCCGAAACAACTTTGGTGTGGCACCGCGCTGGCGAACTGCCTGATGGACTGGATCTTATCGCCATTCCCGGTGGCTTTTCGTATGGCGACTATCTGCGCTCCGGTGCCATGGCGGCGCGCTCACCCGTTATGCAGGCGGTGGTAAAGGCGGCGGAACGCGGCGTGCCCGTTCTGGGCGTATGCAATGGTTTCCAGATTTTAACAGAGGCAGGCCTGTTGCCCGGCGCCCTTATGCGCAATGCCGGCATTAGCTTTGTCTGCCGCACGGTTGGCCTGACGGTCGAAAATAACCAATCCGCTTTTACCAAAGGCTATTCAACGGGTGAACAGGTCCAAATTCCGGTTGCGCATCATGACGGCAATTATTTCGCTGACAGTGAGACGCTGGATAGGCTTGAGGGCGAAGGCCGCATTGCCTTTCGTTATGCCGAAAACGTCAATGGTTCTGCACGCAACATCGCAGGCGTGCTGAACGCAGGCGGAAATGTGCTCGGCATGATGCCACACCCCGAACGCATGACCGAAGCCGTGCATGGCGGGTCAGACGGACGTCGCTTGTTCGAGGGGCTGTTGCGGCAAATCGCTTGAGGGCGCGACGGGGTTAACGACATCCCTATTCTTTCGTGGGAATAAGAAACGTCCCAATATCAAGATGAACGTCGGCCAAAACATCGTGTTGTAAATATCGTGCAAGGCTGCATCGATTGTAGCCTCGCCGGGTGCGGCTCCGCGCAAATCAGCATATTCGTTGAACAACTCTGCCAATAGCACGATTAACCAGCACCACAGGCTATCGGGTCGCCGCCGCAACAATATCGCGGATACGCATAAAATCAGCAGCGCGCCATGAACATGCATCGCATCATTGGTCAGGCCGACTGTGTCGATCAGCCATATTTTATAGCTGACCCAATGTTCGACCAAAAGCTGTAAGCGGTCCTGCATGACGTCCTAAACTTTAGTTTTGAAGGGTGAGAAATCCGTTCCCTCGTCAAAAACCTCGACGCCTTCTTTACGCTTTAGCCAGCCAACGACGCCATAAGTGACCGGCGTCAGGACAACTTCCCAGCCCACTTTCAACAACCAGTTGGTAATCATAACGCTGATAACCTGCTCGTTGCTCCATACCCCCCAAAAAGCCAGCGGATAAAAAATAAGACTGTCGATGCCCTGACCCACGATCGTTGAGCCAATGGTGCGTGACCATAAATGCTTTCCCGCGGTCCAAATCTTCATGCGCGCCATGACATAGCTGTTCACGAACTCACCCGCCCAAAATGCCGTGATCGAGGCAATGACGATCCGCCAAACCTGCCCAAAAACGCTTTCATAAGCGGCCTGCCCGTCCCAACCGGGTGCAGGCGGCAGGGCAACGACGACCCAGCTCATAAACGCCATGAAGAGCAGCGCCGCAAAGCCAACCCAGATAACACGGCGTGCGCGGGCATAGCCATAAACTTCGGTCAGCACGTCACCGATGACGTAGCCTAAG
>JAIYAY010000008.1 GCA_027488785.1 Sphingomonadales bacterium
GATGATGTTCCTTATGCGGGAAGAGTTGAAGAATTCTCGCGAACCGCGCCCGCGAAGTTGCTTTCGCAGACACGTTTTGATGACCCGAATGAGATACTGCAGTGGCAGCTCTATGGCGGCTTCCATGCGCCGTCGATCTACTGGGAAAACGGGGCAGGAAAGCCCCGATGAGAGGTGTCCCCCATTCTGACCGGTTGCGGGGCTCACCCGCATTAAGCGTAATATCTATTTATAGGTTTTTGATATGAGCGAACGACGAAAGGTTTTGATCGCCGGTGGCGGGATTGGCGGAATGACCGCTGCCGGACTACTCCTGCAAGCTGGGCATGACGTCGAGATTTTCGAACAGGCTCCCGCGCTTGGTGAGGTTGGCGCTGGGGTCCAAGTAAGCGCCAATGCTACACATGTTTTGCGCCATCTTGGCGTGCTTGACCAGCTTGCCGCTATTTCGGTCCGGCCTCTGCGCACCGAGTTCCGTCTCCACGACACAGCGGAGGTGGTGAGCCAGATTCCGCTTGGCGATACCCATGAAGATCGATTTGGCGCGCCCTATCTGCACGTTTATCGTCCCGACATGCTGCGCATCTTAGAGGACCGTGTTCGACAACTGTCTGCGTCGGCGGTTCATCTTGGGAAGGCGTTGGAGCGCTACGAGGAAGATAAGCTAGGCGTAGCCCTGCACTTCGCAGATGGCACTGAAGCGCGCGGTGACGTGCTCATTGGTGCCGACGGGATCAAATCGGTCGTACGCGCGCAGATGCACGGTAAAGAGCCAGCCAATTATACTGGCAATGTCGCTTGGCGCGTCATGGTGCCAGCCGAAAAGCTTCCCTCCGATTTCCAACCCCCAATCTTTGTCAACTGGATGGGGCCAGACAAACATATGGTTGTCTATTGGGTTAATGGCGGCAGGTTTCTGAACTTCGTCGGTTGCGTCGAGAAGCCGGAATGGACACAAGAAGGGTGGGCTATCAAAGCCCCTTGGGAAGACATGAAGGCGGATTTCGTAGGGTTCCACCCCGATGTGCAGACTATGATTGACGCGGCTGATAAGGATAGCTGTTTCTGCTGGGCGCTAAATAACCGGCCACGCCTTAACTTCTGGAGCACGGATCGTGTAACCCTGCTGGGAGACAGCGCACATCCCACTTTACCCTATATGGCGCAAGGGGCTGTCATGGCCATTGAGGACGCGGCGGTGCTAATGCGCGTGTTTGATGAATTTGACGATACGAAAGCAGCTCTTAAGGCCTATGAACAGGCGCGCATCGACCGCACGGCACGGATCGTAAATGAAAGCTCGGAGCACGCCCGACTGTTCCATTTCCAGACGCATGAGGAGTTCCGCGAAGCTTTCGGCCGCAAGGATCCCTCTAAGGACCGTGGCTTATGGCTCTACAACTACAACCCGCTCTCAGTATCCCTGACCGCCCAGTAATCATGACCTTCAGCGTAATCGGTTGAAACGCAGAGCTAACAATTTTTGAGGAAACTATGACAGAATACACCTTCCAGCCGTACCCACACATTACTGTTCCAGTAGCCGGATCGGCACAACAGTTCCCGGTTCGGCGGATCTTTTGCGTGGGCCGCAATTATGCCGAGCATGCGCGCGAGATGGGTTTTGACCCCAACCGCGAACCGCCCTTCTTCTTCACCAAGCCGGCCGATGCAGTCGTACATGACGGCGCTACCATCCCCTATCCAACGCTCACCGAAAACTTCCATTACGAAGCAGAACTGGTCGTCGCGATTGGGAAAGAAGGTCGGAACCTGTCAGTTGAAGAGAGCCCATCCTACATTTGGGGCTATGCTGTGGGGAACGATCTCACGCGGCGGGATATTCAAATCCAAGCAAGAGAAAAGGGCCGCCCCTGGGATTGGGGTAAGGCTTTTGACCGTTCGGCCGTTATCGGCCCCATCCACCCAGTCGCCGAAGTGGCGCATCCTGCAAAGGGGTCAATCCGCCTGGCTGTAAATGATATTGTAAAGCAGGACGCGGATCTGGCTGAGCTGATCTGGTCCGTCCCTGAGATCATCTCGATACTATCGCATTCGATGACAATCAAACCAGGCGACCTGATAATGACTGGTACACCGGCTGGGGTCGGTCCGCTTGTGCCGGGCGACGTGTGTGTGGTCTCAATCGAAGGGCTTGGCAAGCTGACCACGAAGATTGGTCCGCGCGAATGACGATGCGCCTGCACAACTTCTTTAGGTCATCCACTTCGACCCGATTGCGCGCGGCACTCAATCTGAAGGGCCTGAATTACGAGTATGTGGCTTATGCTCTGCGTAAGGGCGAGAACCGCACAGCGGCCTATCTCGGGATCAATCCAGCCGGACTGGTTCCCGCGCTTGAACTCGACGACGGCACGGTGCTGACCCAGTCGCTTGCGACTATCGAATGGCTTGATGAGACATACCCTAACCCGCCCTTATTGCCGACAGACGCGGCTGGGCGGGCGCGTGTCCGGTCTTTGGCCTACATGATTGCGTGCGAGATTCATCCGCTCAATAACCTGCGTGTTCTTAACCGGCTGGGCGCGCAGTTTGGAGCGGAGGAAGATGCGGTCACCGACTGGTTTTCCCATTGGGTGACCGAAACTTTCGACGCGATCGAAGCCACGCTTGCGGGAAGTCCGCAAACTGGTCGCTTCTGCCACGGCGATGTCCCCTCGCTCGCCGACATCTGCCTTTACGCTCAAGTCTGGAACAATCGGCGCTTCTCAATCCCGCCCGAAAATTGGCCAACCATCGAGAAGATCTTCGGCGAGCTGGACGGCATTACAGCCTTCAGAAATGCCGCTCCACCTAACCAGCCCGATGCCGAATAATCAGGTTTAAAGGAGACCTAACATGAGCGAAGAGCTCGATCACACCTCAGTCGCCCATGCAATGCAACCCGATGACACGCCCGAACTGCGCGAACTCTACCGCGGGTTTGCAGAACAGAGCCTGCTACCCCTGTGGACGCAGTTGGGCGATCTGATGCCGATCCACCCCAAGTCTAAGGCGCTGCCGTACGTCTGGAAGTGGGCCAAGCTGCTGCCTCTGGCGGAGCGATCAGGCGATCTGGTGCCCGTTGGACGCGGAGGTGAACGCCGCGCAATCGGGCTTGGGAATCCGGGGCTCGCTCCGCATGCCTATATCAGTCCAACACTCTGGGCCGCGATCCAGTATCTTGGTCCGCGCGAAGTGGCTCCCGAACATCGCCATAGTCAAAACGCTTTTCGCTTTGTTGTAGAAGGTGAAGGCGTTTGGACTGTCGTCAACGGCGATCCGGTAAGAATGAGCCGCGGCGACCTTCTATTAACACCGGGCGGGAATTTCCACGGCCACCAGAACGTCACTGATCAGCCAATGACCTGGATCGACGGCCTCGACATTCCGTTCAGCCAGCAGATGGACGTGGGCTTCTTTGAATTCGGTTCCGACCAGCTCACCTGCCTCGAAACTCCAGAGTACAGCCGCGGCGAGCGGCTCTGGTGCCATCCCGGTCTGCGTCCCCTGGCAGGGCTGAAGGATACCGTGAGTTCCCCGATTGGCGCCTATCGCTGGAAGCACACTGACGCAGCGCTCAGCGAGCAGCTTGCCCTCGAATCAGAGGGCTATCCGGCCACCGTTGCCCCCGGACATGCGGCGATTCGCTACGTCAATCCTACGACCGGCGGGGATGTCATGCCGACGATCCGTTTGGAGTTCCACCGTCTGCGCGCCGGCACCGAGACCGCTACGCGGCGGGATGTCGGCTCAACCGTGTTTCAGGTTTTCGAAGGCACTGGAGCGGTCGTCATGAGCGGTGAAACCCATCATCTGGAAAAGGGTGATATGTTCGTTATCCCCTCTTGGATACCCTGGACCCTGCAGGCAGAGACGCAGCTCGACCTGTTCCGCTTCTCTGACGCTCCGATTATGGAGAAGCTGAATTTCATGCGTACTCAGATCGACCAAGGGTAACTGGCCGGAGAACGATCAAAAATCATGATCCGCTAGGGCCTTTTGGCGATACTTAGCGGCATACAGAGTGTTTGAAACTATACCTGGCACGGCTCAGCAAACTGTGATGCGTCTGACGCTATATAGTGCGACGACGCTCCGATTGTATCTAGGTTGCGGCGACCATTTCTGTCGCGTTCAGTTCTAACTTGTCCTTTTGTAACGGCTCAATGCCGTCTCCTTCGACGACATTGAATGAGTTTACACCAATTTAGACAACTCCGTTCATGGGTTTGGCATCTAGTATACCAGAATAGATGTATTTTGTTGACTATGAAGAATTGTCGCCATAAGAATGGATTCTGGTATACCATGAGGAGGGTTTATGAAGGGCGTCCCAAAAAAAATTAGTTCATTAACTCGGCTAATGACCGCGAGCATGCTCGTGCTGCCGCTCGCGTCACCGGCTTTCGCCCAGTCTGCGGATGGCGGAGATGAAGCAGTGGCACTTGGCGACATTGTCGTAACGGCGACAAAGCGTCCTGAGCGCTTACAAGACGTGCCAATATCGGTGCAGGCGGTTACCGGCGACCTTCTCCGCAGCGGCGCCGTTCAGAATTTCGAAGATGTGCAGGTTCCGGGGCTCCGTGTTTCTCGTGGAGGCATGGCTGATACAATCACCGTGCGCGGAATTGGGTCGGGGCAGAATCTTGGATTTGAACAATCCGCGCCAATGTACATCGATGGCATCTACTACGGTCGGGCCCGCACCCAACGCCTGGGTTTTCTGGACATTGACCGTATCGAGTTTTTGAAGGGACCGCAGCCAACATTTTTGGGCAAGAATGCAATTGCTGGAGCCATTAATGTCGCAACGCGTCGCCCTGGAGATGAATTCGGCGGAGAAATTGAGTTCAGCTATGAGCCGGTTACCAAAGAGAAAACGGCTTTTGGCGCTACCGACATTCCAATTGGAGACAATTGGGCAACCCGTTTCGCCTTGCGTTACCGGAAGTCTGAAGGATATATCACCAACACGACAACTGGACGCAAAGAGCCTGAAATCGAGGATTTGCTCGGCCGAGTTGTTGTGACCGGAGATCTATCCGATCAGTTGAAGTTAACCGCCATAGGCTATTTCGGAAACAATAACGATCACGGACGGAACAACCAGCCAATCATTTGTCTGCCCAATTTCCGGCGGGATCTATCTGATACTGTTGGCGAACCCTGCACCTTCGATCGCATCAAGTCGTCGCGCGGCGTGATACCTGCGGCCGCTGAAACTGCGCGGCCTGATCTTTATTCAGATGATGATGGTGGTCCATTCTACAACCGTTTGCGGTCAACTGGTGGAACCCTGCTTCTCGATTATGAGTTTGGAAACGGTATTACCCTGAGTTCGGTTTCTGGATTTTATAAGTATAAAAATTACCAATTTATCGATACCGATCAAGCTATCGCGAATTATTCAACCGCGACCTTTACTGAGCAGTATGATCAGTTCAGCCAGGAGATTCGTCTAATATCCTCGAAGGATAGCGCATTCACTTGGTTCCTCGGGGCCTATGTCGACAAGAACAACAATGATGTTGTTAGCACTACAGACCAAGACGCCCGCAATCTTCTTCCAATTGTGGTTCCTGCACCGGCCGGCTCTACTCCGCGCACTCCCGCGTTTGTCAATGCGCGTATTCTCGGGTCGATTACTGATTTTCGTGAGAATGCAGATTCGTGGGCGTTTTTTGGGGAAGCTAGCCAAAAACTGGGGCCAGTAACTTTGCGCGGTGGCTTGCGCTATGAGGAAATCAACAAGGATGTTGATTTTCTGCGTTGTGACTCCACACCTTATTCTGGTTGTTCACCACTTCCCCTCCGTACAGGCAACCGCAAGGATAAAAAATTCCAGCCTGCAATTACGCTCGAAACTCGTCCGGCTGAGGATGTGATGATTTACACGAGCTTCAAGAAGGGTTTCAAGTCAGGAGGATTTTCAGGGACTGATGGCCTACCCTTCAATCCTGAGAGCGTAAACGCGTATGAGGTTGGTTTAAAGAGCCGGTTCTTCGACAAGCGGGTCCTGCTAAATCTAACTGCGTTCCGCAGCAATTATCAGGATTTGCAAGTCTCGTCTTTCGATCCAGCAACCGCACTTTTTCTTACCACGAATGCCGCATCCGCCCGCACGCAAGGGCTTGAAGCTGAACTTCAACTCGCAGTAACGCAAAACTTCAAGCTTTCGGGCAATGTCACATATCTCGATGCTACATATGAAGACTTCACCAAGTCTCAATGCTGGGCAGGACAAACAGCGGCGCTTGGGTGCGTTACTGTTGGAGCAAGCAACACCCAAGACTTGTCAGGAGTGACGACGCCTTATGCGCCGAACTGGTCGGGAAGCATTGCTGCTGACTGGTCGAAAGACATCGGCAATGGCCTAACGCTAAAGGCGGGGAGCGATCTTTATTTCACCAGTCGCTTTGCTACCCTGACCGACATCCATCCGGATTCGTTCCAGGAAAAGTTTGCAAAACTAAACGCAAGAATCGGTCTATCAACTGAGAGCGGCTGGGATTTGTCTCTGGCGGTTCGTAATTTGACAGATAAAAGAACTGCTGCGTTTAAGAATACGATTCCAGGAGGATTCAATTCAATTGCAGCGTTCACTGAGCCGCCGCGTACATTTACGATCCAGACGCGTTACAAGTTCTGATACGTTGGACGAGCAGGGCTGCGTTGGCCAAGTCAACGCGGCCCTGCCATTTTATAAATTGGAAAGGCTGGAATGATCTACGCAGGACGGAAGTCGTCCAAGCACCTTAAGGCGGCGGTTTGCATGGTGCTGTCTGGAATGGCTGCGCTTGTTTATCAGATCGTGTGGACCCATCAGATGGCGGTTGCAATCGGAACCGCTCAAAGCGCCGTTGCTATAATGCTGGCAGTCTTTCTGGGTGGACTTGCCCTTGGCGGCTGGGTTGCATCGCGTTGGCTCCGTTCACATCTGGATGCTGGCAAGCGCTATGCTTTTCTTGAGTTGTTTATTGTAGTTTGGGCTGTTGCATTACCCTTTCTTTTTCCCTCCTTACAGAAACTGCTAATAGGTTTACTCGCCAGCGGTAATTCGTTGCCACCAGATGCAGGCTGGTCTCAATTTGGTGTGTATCTTTTTCTGGTGGTGACTGCCTTTGCTCCCCCCACTATCGCGATGGGAGCCACCTTGCCCATTTTGGTGCGTGCAGTTCGGGGGGCCGCGTCTGATGTAGCCGGCCTTTACGCGCTGAACACAATAGGTGCCGCGTCGGGAGCGATGTTGGCTGGATTTGTTCTTGTCCCTGCAATCGGTTTGAGTGGAGCCAGTCAACTTGCTGCAGTTGCTAATTTGGCGGCAGCATTTTTGGCCTGGAGATATCTTCGCGACAATGGCGAACCTTTAGAGCAGCAAACAGAGACCGGTAATGCCTTCAAAGCAAGGGTTCTGATCGCAGCCGGTCTGACCGGAATTGCAACATTTGCACTCGAAGTTTTTTGGACGCGACTGTTGGCAATTCCCTTTGGTGGAACCACGCAGGGTTTTGCCTTCATGCTCGGCTTGTGGCTGGCCGGGTTGGCGCTTGGAGGCTGGGTAGCTGCCAAGAAAAGCGGAAGTGCGGCAACTGCGCTTTTCGTCGGTGCCATTCTCTCGGTTGCTGGTTATTTTGCTATCCTGATTACGGGAGCCGCGACGAAGTTTGCAGTGCTAGCGCTCTTTCCAGGAGCGATTGCATTTGGGATGGCTTATCCGCGTTTCGTTGATGCCGCTGGCGGGGATATCGCAAAAAGCGCTGCGGTAGTTTATGCCGCGAATACCGTAGGTGCTATGTGCGGTGCAATTATTGCTGGCCACTATTTGTTGGAGACGTTTGGTTTTGGGGGAACCTTACTTTTCGCTGTAACACTTTTAATGATTGCAGGTGCTGCGATCTGCGAACAAACGAAGTTAAGAATAGGCCTAGCTGGAGGCGCAGCAGCATTTTCCAGTCTCTTGGCTGTTGGCATACCAGAGCCATATTCGCTCCTAAAGGCAGGCGTGGTAGACCAAGACACGAGCGGGGACCTCGTGTCATTATCAGTCGGGCGCGTAGCCACTGTTGAAGTGCGGCAACGCGATGATGGAATCGTAATTCGCAGCGATGGACTGCCTGAGGCACTGGTGCAACGCACTGGAACACCGCCACTTCTGAATGATCAGCATTGGCTAACAGCCTTGCCGGCGCTGGCCAGACCCGAGGCACGCTCCATGATGGTTATTGGTTTAGGTGGGGGGGTCAGCCTTGAGCCTGTTCCTACCTGGATACGAAGCATCGATGTTGTTGAAATCGAAAAGCGGATCATCGAGGCAAATCTAACGATCGCTAATCAACGAGAAGTGAATCCACTGGCCGATCCTCGTGTCACGCTTGTTCATAACGATGCACGCAACGCTATGCTTCGCACGAGCAAACGCTACGACATTATCGTTTCTCAGCCATCGCATCCATGGACTGCAGGTTCAGCGAATCTTTACACGGAAGAGTTTGTTGCACTCGCAAAGGATCGGCTCACCGAGGGGGGGGTATTTGTCCAGTGGATGAATGCGTCCTTCGTAGAGCCTCGCTTACTCCGTTCTTTCTTGGCAACCCTCACATCGGAATTCCGAAACGTCAGGGTGTACGAGCCAGTTCCTTTTAATTTCATCGCAATAGCTTCGGATGCAACAATCTCGCCTGAGAGTGGGTTTTCAAAAGCAAACGTGAACAACCGAGTGCATTTAGAGCGAGCCGGCATCCTGGGTGAGCTCGATTTCTCTTGGTCGCTCCTGTTAGATGAAAAAGCGGTTCGCCGGCTTGCTGCCGGTATAGACCCCATAAGCGATAACCGGAATTCAATGGCATTCGAGACCGGCCCAGGGAAAGGAATACTGACCCGAAATGCTTTGGATGCAATTACGGGACGTCCGGCAACATCTCGAATTAAGAATGCATATTCGCGCCTACGTCTGGCGCAGGCAGGTTTAATTCCCTTTGAACCTATTCCCGAGAGCACTCTTATTGCTTCGGGTCGTCAGAAAGGTATCGTTGGCGATTATACTGCGTTAGCAGCGATGGATCCGCAGTTGGCGCTATTGCCTTTTACAGATGAGGGCTACGCAGCAGCCAATCAATTGCGCGTGGCCTGGAGGCTAGAACGCATCGCTTCCTCAGGTCCTGCTGGGCGGGCAGAGTTAACGAGAGAAGCGCTTGCAATTGTTGATGCTGCGCTACGCGTTGAAACCACAACCGACCTACTGATGCAGCGCGCAACACTGGCGCAACTCGTCAGAAATGATGAAATGCTGATAGAGACAGCATTGGCCTTTGCCCAGATTGTAGGGCAAAACTCCCAGAGTGATCTCGAAGCAAGGCGGGCCCAGGTACTGATAGCGGCATTAAGGGACCTTCCCTCGTCAACTATTCAGGAAAGGGCAATGGTCGCCCTCAATAGCACTTTCTGATCGGGGCAGTCATTGGAAAATATTCGTTTGGTCAATTGTGGCGCAACCTGCATCTTCTGGCTTTGGCCATCATTTCTGCGCCGAGGTTTTTCCAATGACTTTTCTTTCTAGATCAATCGTCATGCGCGTACCTTTGATCAATAACCCGTCAAATTCTTCATCAAACGATCTATATCGATTTTAGCCCAAAAAAGGCAGGCATATGCTCATTGTATACCAAAAATGAAAGTAAGGCTTTAAATTAGCGGTACTCCTAGTTAATCTGAAAAGATCTGTTGCAAATGAGCAATATTGGTATACCTAAAAATTGATAAAGTTATGCTGCGGAGGAGGATAAATGGCAACTGGTGTGCAAACGAGTGGGACCGTTGTTGTTTCTGATGTGCTTGATAGCGCTCCCTTTTCTAGGTTCCACTTCAGTCTGATTTTGCTGTGCACACTTGTAGCCATAGTCGATGGATTTGATACCACTTCATTGGCAGTAATTGCGCCAACAATAGCGAATGATTGGGGATTGAGTTTGCCGTCATTTGCCCCTGCCCTGTCAGCATCTCTTGTGGGCATGGCCTTAGGAGGTGCGATTGGTGGGATGCTTGGTGATCGGTTCGGACGCCGACCGATCATGATCCTAATGTTTTCTATAGTGACCCTTGCTACCCTCGCATCAGGCTTCGTGGAGAGTATATTCCAACTCGAAGTGCTGCGGCTTCTTACCGGCTTTGGCATTGGTGGCACCATCCCGCTTGGCGCTGCACTTGTTGCTGAATATATGCCAAAGAAGCTGCGTAGCTTTCTGCTGGTTGTCATGTTTAGCGGACATGCACTGGGCGGTACCTTGGCAGGCTTGGCGGCACCGGCTCTAATCAACAATTTTGGATGGCACAGTGTCTTCATCGTGGGTGGGATCGTGCCTGCGGCACTGGTTGTTGCCCTTCTTTTTCTCCTACCAGAATCTGCGCGTTACCTTACTACGCGAGGGGACTCCTCTGCCCGCTTACGCGCGATGAGCTTACTCAAAAGGGCCAATCCAACTGCAAGCATTGCCGTCAATGCCGAGATTGTGACGGGCGAGCAGGTAATCACTCGCGGTAACGCGCGCGATCTTTTTGCGGCCAATCGGGCATCACAAACAATCTTTCTGTGGATCACATTCTTTGCAACACAGTTCGTCTTGTTTGGCCTTGCCAGCTGGCTCACCAGCCTTCTAACGGAAGCCGGCCACAGTCAGGATGTTGGCGCCTATGCCCAGATGTTGCATAATCTAGGCGGCGTTTTCGGCAGCCTTGCGTTTGGCCTGCTCAGCGATCGACTGAGTGCGCGACCGGTTCTCATTGGTGTCAATTTGGGTGCCATTCTCTTCATTGCTGGCCTGGGAGCATTCGCAGCGTCGGAGTTTTCTCTTTGGATGGCATTGTTCTCCGGTGTCTTCGTGCTGGCGGCGCAATTGTGCCTCAATGCCTATACGACCGGGCTCTATCCGACTGCCCTGCGCGCAACCGGGGTTGGCTGGGCGCTGAGCTTTGGCAGGCTTGGATCGATAATCAGTCCCCTTGTCGCTGGGGCGTTGATGGCGCGAGGCTGGACACCTAGCAGCTTATTCTATGCCATCGCGGTCGTGCCGCTCATCAGCATCGTGGCGCTTTCGTTTATCAGGGGCGAACGCTATGAGACTGATGGTGTCAGTTCGGCACATTGAACACCGCCATTGTTTCGTACAGTAGGCGTCAAATGATGGGCCGCGAGCTTAGCCCATCGCCTTGTCTATTTTTGCCAGGATATCAGCTTCCGCTGCCTTTGCTTGAATTAATGCAAAAGGGGGCTCGATAGGATATCAGTTCGGTTTAGGTAGCCTTGCAAAAACTTTGTCAAACCGGGCTAGGGCTTCTGTAATATCTTCGCCTGACATAGTTCCGGAAATATAGATACGGCTCCCTGCGCCGATCGAGAGCCCCTCGTCCATGCAGATCAATCTGAAGGCACCCCGGCGTGCGGCATCGGCGGCATTAAGTTCCGTTGGAGAATAGGCGATGTCTGCCTTCAGAAAATCCACATATATTTGTCCTCGAGGCCCTTGCAGGAAAAGGTCGTCATGACCATGCGAGATAGCCATGTTGCTCAAGGCTTGTCTGAAATACGCTTGGATGCGGTCCACTTCGCGAAACCATGCCCCATTGTCTTCAGCCAGCAGGTCGAACGTAGCAACTGCTGCAGCCATACCCAATGGGAAGCAATTGAATGTCCCTGCTCCAACTACGCGTCGATCGCTAAGTAGTTCCATTATATCAGCGCGGCCAGCCACAGCTGCAAAAGGGAGGCCTGCTGCTATAGCCTTGCCGTATGTGGCCAAGTCTGGAGTAACTCCGAAAACCTCTTGCGCACCGCCAAGCGCGACGCGGAATCCGGTTATAACCTCATCAAAACACAGCACGATGCCATAGCGATCACACAATTCGCGGACTGTCTCGAGATATCCAGGCCTTGGAGGACAGCCACCGAAGTTGCACATGATCGGCTCCATGTGGATCAGCGCAATTTTGTCGCCATATTTTTCCAGCACGTCTTGAAGTGCTTCGGCATCATTCCATTCTATCTTATACTGATCCAGTAACGCAACGGGTGAGCGACCGGCCGTGGATGTGTTGAAGCCGCCAGCAGTGCCAGGACTGTCAATTGGATGTGGTGGCAGGTGCCGGTCTTGGTTAATCGATCCACCAAGCACATTATCCATCCATCCGTGATAATGGCCATCAAATCGCAGAATATATGGCCGGTTGGTGAACGCGCGCGCAAGACGGAAAACTAACTGCACGACCTCCGAACCCGAAAGGCCATATTTGACGCGCTCCGCACATGGTATTGCACTGACCATCCGTTCGCCGAGTTCAACCTCCAGTGGCGAGTGGAATTGGCCGGGAAGCGGTGAGGGCAGCCGATCCAACTGCGCTTCGACGGCCGAAATCCAGCGCTGGTGCCCATGCCCGAAGATCAAAGGGCCCATAGTGAGCGCGAGATCGATATAGTCGCGCCCTTCGACATCGAAGATGCGATGGCCGGCTGCCCGCTCAGCAAAAATCGAGGGAAAGGGTAGAGGTGGCGCCAAATTACTCTGAGGCCCGGTCAAAACCTTTGCGGCTCTCGCAGCCCAATTTGCGTTTGTATAGCTCACGCCATAATCTCCTTTAGTATACCAAATATTTCATATATCGCGCAAAAGGTCAAATTAATTCCATAATTAGGCTATAATTCTAAAATAGGTATACTTAAAGATATGTTGGGCTTTTTGGCTACAGGACAGCGTCATGCTTTGCGCATAGGTAAAAACAATTTACCTAATTAGGAAAGAGTTTCGAACTCGCTAAAGCCCGGTCTTAAGAGCATGTTTTGCCGAGCCTAGATCACTCACTCAACCACGCGCCGTCACTGCGCGGATCAGCCGCACCCACCCAGCCCACGGCCGTCCACTCCGCCGCATTGGCTTTAGACGGAGTGATCTGAGTGACCCGCACTCTATGGCCGAGCTGCGCCAAGGCGTCTGCCTGCAGCTCCAGGGGCGTCCCTTGCTCTAATAGTAAAGCGTCGCCGTCAAAATAGATGTTGGGGGCGCCAAGTGCTGACTGTGCATTCATCCCCCAATCGAGATGAGCAATGAGCGACTTGGCCACTTGCATGATTATGCGCTTGCCACCCGCGGCACCAACCGCAAAAATGGGCTTGCCGTCTGGGCCATAGACAATCGTCGGTGACATAGATGACAAGGGCCGTTTACCGGACTGCGGTCGATTTGCGACGGGAGCACCATCCTTAATCGGAGCAGGGCTGAAGTCTGATAGTTCATTGTTCAAAATCATACCGGCGGCCACCAACTGACTGCCAAACGGTCCTTGAACCGTTGAGGTCATGTTCGCGACATTGCCAAAGCGGTCAACCGCCACAAAATGAGTGGTGCCCGTCACCTCACCAGACAAAGCCGCAGCGCGTGGTTCTGCACCGGGCGGCATCCCTGCTGGATAAGAGGATCGGGCACTTGTTTCTGAGATCATGGCCGATCGACTGGCTATATAGGCTTTGTCGAGCAGCCCTGAGACGGGCACGAGTACATAGTCCGGGTCAGCCAGATATACTTCACGATCAGCATAGGCCAGCTGCATTGCCTCCGCGATCAGGTGCCACGCTTTCGAACTTTCTGGTCCAAGTGCCTTCATGTCAAACCGCTCAACCATGCCCAGAATCTGAAACACAGTGGTTGCGCCAGATGAGGGTGGTCCCATGCCGCAAAGACGATATACCCGATAAAGGACGCACACTGGCTGCCGTTCTTTCGCATCATAGGCAGCAAGATCAGCTAGCGTCATTGGCGCAGCATTCAGCGGAGCATTGGAAACAGCAGACGCAATTTCCTTTGCAATCGGGCCGGTATAAAATGCGCGCGGACCTTTTTTGGCGATCTGACGAAGCGTTTTTGCAAGAGCCGGGTTACGGACAACCTCCCCCGCCGCCTTAGGTCTGCCATCTTGGAAATAAATTGCCTTTGTAGCGTCAAAACCGTCCCAGCGCGGTGCCATTCGGGCGATGGTCCCTGCAAGTCTTGGGGTTACAACATAGCCCTCTTCCGCTAGAATAATTGCAGGCTGAAAGAGTTTTGCCCAGGGCAACTTGCCCCATCTGGCGTGCGCCTTGGCCATAAGCGCGATGTTGCCGGGTACGCCGACCGAATACCCCCCTATGATACCCTCGGGGAAAGCTTTGATTTTGCCATCTGGTCCAAGAAAGCGGTCTTCGCGTAACGCAGCCGGCGCCGTTTCACGGCCATCAATTGTTGCCACATCACCGACTTTGCTGTCGTGATACATAAAAAATCCGCCGCCGCCGATTCCGGAGGAAGCCGGCTCCACTACAGTCAGCGCCAGCATCATGGCAAGCGCTGCATCTGCCGCGCTACCCCCCTGACGCAGTATCTCTTGTCCCGCTGCCGCTGCACGCGGATCGGCAGCAGAGACCACCCCTTTTTCTGCAAATCCAGCCGTAGGCAGGCTGATTAGAAGAAAGACATAAAGGAAGAGCTTTTTCATGACCACAATTTAACATTATGCGTCCGGCAAGCAACCCCTCAGAAAGGCCTACAGCAGCACCGCTCCCTCTACTCATGCTAACAACTTAAAGCGCATGGCCAAAAAGCTCGCAGGAGAGATCCTGGTTCCTGATCGCCTGTCTCCAAGCCGTTAGCCGTAGGGAAATAAGGAAGCTCGGAAATGTTTTTTGTTTCAGGGCCTGACCAGTTGACTGGGTTCGCGATTATAAGCAGTCAGTCCGGTCCCCCGTTCGAGTTAGGACGCTGGATGGCAGCAACTGGGCCGGAAGCGGAATGTCCGGTTTTGGTGCTCGGTAAGCAAAAGCGGGCTAATCCAACACTCATGCATACGTCATTATAAAGCGCTACGCCGAACTGCCATCCGTCAAAACGAGGGTCGAAATGGCCGATTGGCAAAAATCTCTCTTTAGGTTCAAAAAAGTGGACAGGCTATCGCATGTCAGATGCTATCAACGTCCAGAAAGCAGATGGGATATCTCTAGGACGACTGTTGCAGTTATTGCATGAAACCCAAATTGGCGCCGTTAAACCGTCCAATGTTCGGCGAGATGCTGGGCAATTCGCTCGGCGCAACGCCGAACCAGGTCGCCAGTGTTGCAGCATATTGATCCACTGAGATCGTTGGCAGCAAACGGCCCAGGCCGACTTGGTCTGGGCTCCTAACCGAAATTTGGGGTGCGACGCCATAATAGCGGCCGCCGTTCACCGCGCCGCCCATGATGAAGTGATGCGCACCCCAGCCATGGTCCGAGCCATCACCATTGGACTGCAACGTACGGCCAAAATCAGAGGCGGTGAATGTCGTTACTTTATCTGCTACACCCAATTCCAAGGTAGCACGATAAAAAGCATCCATTGCGAAGTCGACACGGTCCATCAGCGTTGCGTGACCCAAAATCAAATTATCGTGATGGTCAAAACCGCCCAAGTTTACCATGAACACCTGGCGCTTTACGCCTAGTGCTTGGCGAGCAGCGATTAATCGGGCCACAATTTGAAGCTGGTCAGCTAAAGTGTTGGTGCCGGACACTGGCCGGAATGACGTGGCAAGGGATGCCGGTTGAAGCGCCGCATTGACAACACTTTCCGCATCAATGGAACGGCGTGCCACCCTATTATATTCAGCTTCAAACATATTGTTGCTCGACTGCGTCAACAACGTCCGAAGGGCGTTGCTGCCCGCCGTAGAGCCAAATAACGGGCTCTTTAGACCACCAATGGAAGTCGCCCCGGCCGTCGAGATTTGGTAGGTTATAGCGTCCTTACCGGCCAAAAACACTGCGTTGCCCGCTGCCGAAATGCAGGTGAACAATGCATTGGAGTTACTGGACAAGGCAAGGTCACCCATACGACCACCCCAACCATCGGTGGAACCCTCGGGTTTCGACGACTGCCATGTCGATTGTTGGTCATTATGCGAAAACAGCTTTGCAGGCCGGGGGTTGGCGACCCAATTGCTGCTTTGATATTGGGCCAAAGTTAATGGCGCAATAAGTGGACCGACATTCAGCAATGGTGCCAATTTACCTGCATCAAACAGAGCTTTCATACGTGTCATTTGCGGCGCGAGCGCATATTGCAGATTATTGGTCAGCACTTGCCCGTTGGCTGGTGTGAGGGCCGTTGCCGCGAGAGACGAACGCGCTAATGTAATGCCACCTGCCGTTTGTCCAGGGCCGCCGCCGCGAATGGCGCTGTACAGGTCGTAATTCGGAGAATCATAGGGGATCAACGTGCTGTTATGATCGTTGCCACCGTTTAAAAATACGCAGACCAATGCGCGATAATCATTACCTGCGCTGAAAGCGGCAGCCTCCCCCATGCCAGCAAGCCCCATGGCCCACGACCCCGCCGTCCCGGCCACTGCCAGTTGTTTAGAGCGATGAAGAAAAGCGCGCCGAGAAATATCATCCATTTTGCTAATGTGCACGATGCGCTCCCTATTTTTGGACGAGATAATCGGGGGAGGCAAAAACAAGAAGTGTCGCCAGATACACGCGTCGTTCTTTGTCTGCCAACGCACTGGTATTGGTGACGGTTGTCGCGTCAAGTGCGGCCTTGATCGTTGCTTTGGTGGTGTCGGTGAGCTGGTTTCCGGACAGTAACAAAGACAGCCGGTTCAGTAAGGCCGCTGTGTCGGTCACGATTGCAAGCTCATTCGTATAAGTGGCTTTGACGTCGTTATTCAGTCCGTTGACCGATCCGATGGCTGAAGCCATGAAGTTGATATAGCCAGCAACACTGACTTCGGTAACGATTTGGAATTCAGGTGCCACGAGCGCGTTGGTTGCAATGGCCGTGTTGGCAGGGACATAACCGGGGCGGTAAAAGTTGAATACGGACGGCGCACGCAAGGGGCTTTGCCCAAGGCTGGTGGCAGGATTGGACAAATTTGCGATGATCCAATTACCTGAACGTGATGTAGCGCCAAAATTTCGAGCCCATTGGGTAAAGCGCAGCACGGGTTCGCGTACTTTGCCAAAGGTCGGCGACGTCAACCCAGCCGCATTTGTGGCTTCATCATCGAGCAAAATGGCCTTGAAAACCGCTCGCAGGTCGCCACGAACGCCCGAACCATTATTGTTAAATATCTTGGCAACACGATCAACATAGCCAGCGCTAGGGTTACTGGTCACCAGACGCTGAATCATCTGCTTGGAAAAAAACGGACCGACATTGGGATGGTTAAAAAGCGTGTCCAGTGCCAGCTTCATGGATGTTGGTGCATCGGTGTTGGCCGGAATAGTTGTACCCAGAAATGTCTTTTCCAGCATGGAATGCTCGCTGCTGGTCTGTGGCCTTGACCATTTGGTCGTATCGCTTGTCATCGGCCTGATTACAGATTCTACAGGTGCGACCAAGGTTGATGGTACGCGAACAGAGGGCGTTCTGACCAAATTAGAGTAATCGTAACTATAGCCGGTAAACACGCGCGCGAGGTTGGACACATCGGAATTGGTATATGTTTCGATAGGCTGGCCCGTGGTGCCGACTTTTTTGGTGCCATCATTATTCAGCTCATTCAAACCAATGGTGAAAAGCTGCATGACTTCACGCGCATAATTTTCGTCGGGCACGCGGCCCGTCCGCGCGTCTTCTTTTTTGTTATCGAGCGTGCTCAGGTAAACGCCCATTGCGGGGTTGAGCGTTACATCTTCCAGTAACTGACGGAAATTACCCAGAGCATGGCGGTTGAGAACGTCCCAGTAAGCCGCCATAGCATTCGACCGCCATGTTATTTCGATGCCGTTAGTGGATACAACAAAAAATTGGGAAAGCGCATAGGCCAATCTTTTGCGAACGGGGTCGGGGCTAGTGATCAACTGGTTCCAGACCATGTAATCAGCCAAAGAATCTCGTTGATAAAATTCATCGGCCGTCACTTGATCGTAACCGCGCGACGACAGCCAGGCGACACCTGTTTGGCTAATCGGAATGTCCATC
The DNA here is from genome assembly GCA_027488785.1 of Sphingomonadales bacterium. Lineage (GTDB taxonomy): Bacteria > Pseudomonadota > Alphaproteobacteria > Sphingomonadales > Sphingomonadaceae > Sphingorhabdus_B. Next base: position 17,982 of record JAIYAY010000008.1, read on the forward strand.
TGTTTATCGAGCCAAGCTACATAACCTATAGATCGAATATCCGCGATTTCGGGTTCCGTCGCCGCAAGGCTAGCTTTCAAAATGAAACGGGCCGCTTCGCCATCGGTCGCCGGCTTCGCGACGGACACATTGGGTGTCAAAATAGAGGCAATTGAATTGCCGTCAGTTCCTCCACCGCCACATGCGGCCAAGGCCAAGGACGCGGCGGGGATTGCAAAAATAGCGGGTGACTTTGCTTCTGTCACCCCATGTGGTGGCGCAAATATCTCCGGGACGAGTTCTGATTTTGCTGGCCCTTCCAGGACCTCGCATTCTGCTTGCATCATCACATGTCCCCCCAAACCTATGGGTCATCCCAAACGTTGAAAGACCCTGGTTCCCACTGCCCTTGCCGTCCAAATGTATCTTTGTAATGCTGGCCAATGGTCCGACTTTCTTATAGCTTTCTTGATTAGCATCAATGCATTTTTTTGTTGCGATGGGTGGGGTAGGAGATTAGTCAGCGGCATGGTAATAAGCGTTATTTAGGCTCAAAACATGGTCAACGGGCGCTTCACAATCCCAATCTTTGCAATTTTACCACTCGCGGGATTCTGCTCGGTTGCGCACGCAAATGTTTTTGAACGCAGCCAAAATGGCAATCTTGTCGAAATATCTCAGCCCGTATGGCGAACGGACCGGTCACCGGCTGGTGGGGGTCGATATACACCCAAGGCACAGCCTGCATCGGACACTGCTCAATCACAAAATGTCGTGCGGCAGCATATCGAGGTCACGGCAACACGGTTCGGGGTTGACCGCAACTTGGTCGATGCCGTTGCGTGGCAGGAGTCACGATATAATCCGCGCGCCATTTCCACGGCCGGGGCAATAGGTGTGATGCAACTTATGCCGGGAACTGCACGGCAATTGGGTGTTCGTAACCCACATGATGTGGAACAGAATGTGGTCGGTGGGACAGCTTATCTGCGCCAGCAGCTTGAACGCTTTGGCAATAATGTGCCGCTTGCCTTGGCCGCATATAATGCTGGACCAGGTGCAGTGATAAAATATGGTGGCATCCCGCCTTATCGCGAAACACAAAATTACGTCCGCCAAATAATGCAACGTTTGTCGACAACTTCGACTTATGGCGCAGGATATTGAGGTTCATGATGACATATACATTATCCCGTTTCTTCACTTTAGCTGCGTTGGCCTTTGCTCTACCCAAAACGGCGATGGCGCAGGTGGCTAATGTCGATCCGCAGGGTTCAGGGCCAATCGTCAATGCGCTTGGCTGGATACAAGGAACACTGCTTGGCAATGTCGCCACGACGGCAGCCGTAATCGCCGTTGCCGTTGTTGGCCTGATGATGCTGACTGGACGCATGAACTGGCGCTTTGGTGCCACCGTCATTATTGGCTGCTTCATCCTTTTTGGCGCAACGGCGATTGTCTCGGGTATTCGTGTCGCCGCAGTTGGCGGCTAGGGCATGACCCCGCTTAACCGCACGCCAATATTCCGGGCATTAACTCAGCCGCAGATGTTTGCGGGCGTTACCTATAGCTATTTTGTCATAAATCTTGTCGTCACGACCGAGATTTTCTTGATCACGCGTTCATTTTGGGCGATCCCGGCGGCGGCCATCATCCATGCAATTGGCTATATGGCGTGTTTGCGCGAGCCCCGGATTTTCGACCTCTGGATTACGAAAATAAGCCGTTGCGGCCGCACACGCACTTATGATCTTTGGCGCTGCAACAGTTATCGGCCTTAACTCATGAAAACGGTCGCCCAGAAAACAGCAGCTTTGGATCCATGCGCGGGGGACCGTCTGCCTTATGCTGGGCATTTGGACGACCATACTGTGATAACCCGAAGCGGCGACTTGATCCAGATGATCCAGGTCGACGGCGTCGCCTTTGAAACTGCTGACAGCGAAACGCTGAATCATATGGCGGCGGTGCGAGATGTGGTGATGCGCGGCATCGCGAACTCCAACTTAATGCTTTACTGTCATGTTATTCGCCGCCAGGTGGCGGCCGAGCTATCGGGCACGCAGCCAGAGGGTTTTGTCCGTGACCTCGACGATGCCTGGCAGCAGCAATTGCGCGGCAAAAGGCTCTACATTAACGATATGGTGTTGATGCTGGTCCGCAGGCCAGCCCGAGGGAAAATAGGCTTTTTTGATCGCCTTACCAAATGGGGCAATGGTACACGCAACAGCGCCGAACGGCTGGCTGACCAAATGCGAGAACTGCGCGAATTGGATGCGGCACGTACAAATCTGCTGTCCTCTTTGACCCGCTATGGACCACGCCTGCTCAGCCGATATCATGGCGCAAGTGGCATCTGTTCTGAACCGCTTGAGATATTGTCGGCGCTGTATAATGGCGAAATGCAGCCCGTGCTTGAACCCACGGGCGATGCTGGGCACTATCTGCCCTATAAGCGGATCAGCTTTGGCCTTGATGCTTTGGAATTGAAAGGTGCTAGTGCCAACACGTCCCGTTTTGGTGCTATCGTTTCCATCAAGGATTATCCTGCCCATACCGCACCCGGGATGCTCGATAATCTGCTGCGCCTGCCGCATGAGTTGACCATGACGGAGAGCTTTGCCTTCATTGACCGCCAGATTGCGGATGAGCGCATCGGACTTGCGCTTCGCCGGTTGCGCGCGGCCTCAGACGAAACCACAGCGCTGCGCCAAGGCCTTTTGGGTGCAAAGGATGATCTCACGGGGGGCGCGGCGGCTTATGGTGAGCACCATCTGACCGTTCATGTCCGCGCGATGACCTTGGCCGCGCTCGATGCCGCCGTGGCTGATGTGCAGGCATCGCTGGCCGATATTGGCGCCGTGGCCGTGCGTGAAGACCTTAATCTTGAAAGTGCCTTTTGGGGGCAGTTCCCGGGCAATGCAGATTATATTGCGCGCAAGGCATTGGTGTCGACGGCCAATTTGTCCGGGCTCATTTCTCTACACGGTTTTCCAATCGGCGTCCCGGATGGCGGTCCATGGGGTGAACCAATCACCGTCCTGGAAACAACATCCAGCACGCCCTATTTCTTTAACTTGCATAGTGGCGATTTGGGTAATTTCACGCTTATTGGGCCATCGGGGTCGGGCAAAACGGTGGTGCTCAATTTCCTGATTGCCCAGGCGCAGAAATTTTATCCCCGCACATTTTTCTTTGATAAGGATCGTGGTGCCGAGATTTTCATTCGCGCCATTGGTGGCCATTATGATGTATTGCGGCCCGGAACGCCAACCGGCTTCAACCCGCTTCAATTGCCCGAAAATGCAATAAATCAGGCATTTTTACGAAAATGGCTGTCACAGATTTTAACACCTGCAGGCGGGCAACTTACTGCCGATGAAAACGCCATTATCGCAAGTGCAGTTGATGCCAATTTTGGCCAACCTCCCGAGCATCGCCAATTGCGGTATTTGGTGGAACTGCTTGCTGGCGGCGCACGTCCCATACGGGGCGACCTCGCATCACGGCTTGCGCCTTGGTATGGTGCAGGCGAACATGCTTGGCTGTTCGATAACCCAGCAGACCAGTTGAACCTGGATACTAGAACCGCTGGCTTTGACATGACGGCATTGCTTGACCACCCCGCCTTGCGGACGCCCGCGATGATGTATTTGTTCCACCGCGTCGATGAGCGCTTAGACGGCAATCCGTCGATGATTGTCATCGACGAAGGGTGGAAGGCACTGGATGATGACGTCTTTGTCCACCGGCTGAAGGATTGGATGAAGACCATTCGCAAACGCAATGGGGTGGTAGGTTTTGCCACCCAAAGCGCAAGTGACGCGATTGAAAGCAAGATTGCCGCAACAATCATTGAACAATCCGCCACGCAATTGTTCATGAGCAATCCTAAGGCACAAGCATCCGATTATTGCGGTGGTTTCGGCCTGACTGCGCATGAGCTGGATCTGGTGCGCTCCTTACCCGAACATTTGCGCTGCGTTCTGATCAAACAAGGCGGGAACAGCGTCGTTGCGCGTCTGGATATGGGTAATATGCCAGAGGCAATCACCGTGTTGTCGGGCCGTGAAAGCAGCGTTCGCAAACTGGATGAACTGCGTCGCGTACATGGTGATGCACCGTCCGAATGGATGCCGCTATTGTTGCAAGACGCGCAGGAAGTTGCATTGGCCCCGCGGCCAGCTGCAACGACAGGAATACAAAGCTAATGGCCAGTTGCTTCACCCTCAACCCTGCGGCAGGTTCGGCCGAAACGATGGTCAACGCCGTTGATTGCTATATCGGTTCGACCGTGCAAGCGGGCTATACCAATTTGCTGGGCCAAGGCAGTGTGTTTAGTGTTGCCCTCACGATTGCGTTGACGATTTACGTCGCGATCATCGGCTATCGGCTGATATTTGGTCGTTCCTCGCTTAGCGTTGGCGAGATGATGCCGCGTATGATCATGATTGGCGCGGTGCTAGCATTGACCAGTAATTGGGCAACATATCAGGTTTTGATCTATGACGTGCTAACCGACGGGCCCCAGGAAATCGTACGCGCCATTAACCCTGAGGATAGCGATGTGCGTGGCATTACCGAACGTATTGATGTGCTGTCTGGCCGCATGGTTGACCTTGCCGATGCTTGGACGGAGTTTGATGCTCGGCCGGAACAGGTGCTGCCAACAAACCCAACAGCGACTGAACCCACAACACTTCCTGTGACCGCTAACAATATCACCGCTTTTGTAACGCCAAAGGACTCGCTTGGTCCCAATATGCTATTGTTTAGCGCACTATTCCTCGTGCTGGCATCGGCAGGTGTCTTGGTCGTAGCAAAAATCATCTTGGGCGTGTTGTTGCTGTTTGGCCCCTTATTTGCGGTGCTGGGTTTATTTGCCTCCACACGCGGCTTGGCGCTCGGCTGGGGCCGTGCAGCGGTTATGATGGCGTTTGTGCCTATCATGACGATGATAACGTCTGCGGGGGCTGTGGCGGCGCTTGAACCGATATTGACGCAAATGTATGTTTCGGCGGGGCAAGGCGATTTCTCATTGCGCGCGGCTTTGACGATATTGGTGATCGTGCTCATCATGGTGGCGGTAGCGGTGCAACTATTCCGAATTGGCCGTACAATTGTAAGTGGCTGGACCTTGTCCTTTGGGCAAGATCGCGCAATCGACAATCAAGTTTCCGCACCAGTCGCGAGTGACCCACTGCCGTCCAGCAATGTCGTGTATAATGAACGCATGCAGTCGCTTATCGGCGCTATTGAGCGTTCCGCTGCGGCAAACGCAAGCAGCAGCCCAGGCAACCCGCGCGGGATATTGTTGCTGCAGCGTGTATATTCTGATGCTGATCAAGCAGGGCAGAAAACCTGTTATTCAGATCGGCGGATTTCGCGAGGCCCCGTCCATGCGGTCCGCGCGCCTATTAAAGCCATCAGGAACGTTGCATGACCCGACACTATCATTGGCTTGCTTTTATCACCATGGCGATAGGCATCGCTGTTATGCCGCACAAGGCAGCATCAGCGCAGGTTGCGCCAAATATCCGCTATGTGGATTATAACCCTGATGCCATCATTCGTCTGACCGGACATACTGGCTATCAAATGATGCTTGAATTTGAACCGGGTGAACAGATTGAAACCGTTGGTATTGGTGACTCCTCGGGCTGGCAAGTAACCCCCAATGGTGCAGGAACGGTTATGTTCCTGAAGCCCATAGGCGTGCCGCCTGCGACCAACCTCTCGATCATCACCAACTTGCGGCGCTATAATCTTGAACTGTTAGCCAAATCCGGCCTGCGTGTGCCGCAGAGCCAGATTATTTATGCAGTGCGTTTCCGTTACCCTCAGAAAGTCATGGCCGCCGACGCGATGGCAACACCGCCACCTTTGATTACCACACCGCCTGAATTGTGGAACCGCGCCTATAGCTATGACGGCGCAAAGGCCAATGTGCCCGAACAAGTATTTGACGATGGCAAAGCGACCTATTTCCGCTTTGCGGCTGGTTCGGCGGCGCCTGCAATTTTTAGCATTACGCCAGATGCCGGCGAAAGCATCGTCAACTTCGCTGTGCGCGGTCCTTACACCGTGGTGGAACAAATCGCGCCGCAATTTGTGCTGCGTCATGGGAAAGAAGTCACCTTCATCTTTAACGATGCTTATGCCGTGCCGACTCCCGGCGCAGATGCCCCCAAGCCACGTGCGCCATTGAAGAAATGCGGGCTTTTTGGTTGCAAATCGATGGAGGCAAAGCCGTGAGCATATTTAAATCGGGCAATATGGACCCGCGCAGCGCCCTAGATCTGGATACGCTTGAAGACGCGAACCAAAAGATTTTGTCGCCGGTGGCCATGCCAAATGGCCTATCGCCGGGAATGAAATTGGGCGTGCTGGGCATCGGTTTGCTTGCCATATTAACCTTTAGCAGCTTGGCGAACAGCCGGAATGCCGCAAACCAAATTGCGGCAAAGCCGGCAGCCGCCCCGTCGGTACAGGCTATTCCTGCAGGCGGTTTTGTGCCGCCAGCAACTTTGCGTCCTGGGCCACCGGAATTGCCGGCGCCAGCCCTCGTCCCGCCACCTGTGAATAACCCAGGCGGCACAGCATTGGGCATTGTTGGACCGGTAGCGGTTGGCCCGAACCGCTTTCAATCGCCAGGCATCGTCGTGGATGCCACAAAAGGCGGCGTCGCTTTAGCGCCGCCCACCACGGGTCTCGCGGGTGCAAAAAACGACGAGTTGAGTGCAGAAGACAGATTTTCCGACCGCGTTGCAGCTGGTGAAAACGCGCCGGCACGCGCAGTACGGATCGCCAATAGCAGCTATACAGTGCCGCAGGGCGCAATCATCGCTGGCGTTCTTGAAACCGCCATAAACTCCGATCTGCCCGGATATGTTCGTGCCGTTGTCAGCCGCGACGTCATGGGCTTTGACGGTCGACGGGTGCTCATCCCAAGCGGCAGTCGCCTGATCGGTCAATATCGCTCGGGCCTCGCTGCGGGACAATCCCGCGCGTTCATTGTGTGGACACGGCTGACTCGTCCAGATGGCGTGACCGTGTCGCTCGGTTCGCCTGTCACCGATCCGCTTGGCCGGGCAGGCCTTGGGGGTAAAGTGGATAGCCACTTCCTGAAGCGCTTTGGTTCGGCGATATTGCTGTCGGTTGTGCAATCCGGCCTTGGGCTTTTGCAGCAGGGCGGCAATGATGTCATCGTCCGTACGGCCGATGATGCCAAAAGCGTTGCAGGAATTGCCTTGCAGCGGGACATCAATATCCCGCCGACGGTAAAAGTTGCCCAAGGGACAGCGATCCGTATCTTCATCGCCCGCGATCTTGATTTTTCGGGCACCGACGGCGACGGGCAATGAGCCACATGGCGCCCATCGCTGGCGATGCTGCAAATGTGTATCTCAACAGCTATCTTGCTCCATTTAGCGATTGGCTGGCTTGCGATGACGTGACCGAGATATTGGTGAACCGGCCACATGAAATATGGATCGAGCGGCTTGGGGTTGCACAGATGGAGCGTCACGACGCCCCAGAGGTAGATAGCCTGTTGCTGGAGCGGCTAGCCAATCAGATCGCACGCATCAATCATCAGGGGGTCAGCCGCGAAAGTCCATTGCTTGCGGCTACATTGCCGGGCGGTGCGCGCGTGCAGATGGTGTTGCCGCCTGCAACACGTGGGGAGGTTGCGCTCGCCATCCGCAAACACCGGCTGCAAGACATGACGCTGGAAAGCTATTTTGAACAAAGTGCGCTTCCATCGGTGCGCAATGTCGCTGATGATAGTTCTGAGCTTGCGGTGCTTTTGCAGGAACAAGACTATCTAGGCTTTTTCCGTGCGGCCGTTGCGGCGCGCAAAACGATCCTCATTTCTGGCGGAACGTCGTCTGGTAAGACAACATTGCTGAACGCGTTGTTAAAGGAAATTCCGCAACATGAGCGGATCATTTCCATTGAGGACACCCCTGAAATTCGGCTGAGCAGCGACAATGCGCTTGGCTTGGTCGCCGTGGCCGGCGATCAAGGAGAGGCACGCGTGACGGTGGACGATCTTATGCGCGCGTCGCTGCGTATGCGGCCGGACCGATTAATCGTGGGCGAATTGCGCGGCGGCGAAACGGTCACGTTTTTGCGGGCCATCAATACGGGCCATCCCGGTTCCATCAGTACCGTGCACGCCAACACACCCCGGGGCGCGTTCGAACAACTTGCCTTCATGTGTATGCAAGCCGGACTTGGCCTTGGTCGTCAGGAAACGATGGATTACGCGCGGTCAATGATCGACATTGTCATCCAACTAGATCGTCACAGCGGCCAGCGCACCATAAGTTGTGTCGAATTAACCAACGCTGCATAAAGCTACGCTGAGGCGCACCAGCAATCCCGTTTGCCGTCATCCAACGACTATTACTGCTTGTCAGATTGGAAACTACCGGACCGATAAAAATTGGAAATTCAGCTGGTCGCTATGATTAGCCATTCTTTAGTCATACCGACGTACCGATGGGTAAACGACAACCTTATACCGATTCCAAACGCGCTCAGTTTACAGATTATTCAGCCAAATGATCGACTGCTTTTAGGCCCGTAGCAATCAATAACCTACGTCTGAAGTTGGGCGCACAGCTGCCATTATACACCACGGAAAGCTTGTCAGGTTGGCTATATAGGCGTATCAGGGTTGTTATCGATGGCTTCGAAATTAGCTATATCAGCTTGATATATGGCTTGTCGCAAAACCCCCCACAACAATCCTTAGGTTATGCCGATGACCTGATATTTGGCATGTGCGACATTCGCATATGTTTGACAAAAATACCAAAAAGCTGGTGCGTGTTCCTGCCGCTTCAACATTGGATAGCAGCCAAGACCTTCCATCGTGGGTATACGCAAAGCCTGAGCCTATGGCTCACGCAGCAACGCCACAAGTGTCGGCGGACAACCCGGCCGACCTACTGACCAGATCAGAGGTGGCGCGATATCTACGGGTGTCCGATCGCACTGTGTCACGTCTCATTCGCAAGGGCCAATTGCCCGCGTCGCGCATTGGACGCGCTGTCCGTATCCGACAATCAGACCTGCTCGAGATGCTTAATGGACAGTCCAGTATATCTGCCAGTTTAGGCGCTTGTCGTGAATAGGCATAGCCCGATACAGCTATTACACCTGTGCAGGCTGCCATCAAAAAGGTCCTTCGGTCTGCAAGGGGCGGCATATACCGCTAGCCAAGCTTGACGACCTCATCCTAACCAACGTCAAAGAGCAGCTTCTCGCGCCTGAGCGCCTTGAAGACATCCTGTGTAAGCTTGTGGAGCGGCGTACCTCGCGTCAAACTGAGGTTGCCGAGCGGCGCTGTGCCCTTGAAGCCCAGCGCGACAAAGCTAAGGACAAGCTAGCTCGCCTTTACCGAGCCATTGAAGACGGCGTGGTGGA
>JAIYAY010000028.1 GCA_027488785.1 Sphingomonadales bacterium
TGCCTGTCAGGTTTTCATAAGTTTTGCTAGGGGGTTTCCCATATGAAGAAAATTGCTGTATCTCTCGTTCTTGCCGCTTCGCTCGGTTTGGCTGCTTGCTCAGGTGCTGAAGAAGCAACAACAGAAGCAACAACAGAAGCAACAACAGAAGCTGCTGACGCCGCTGTTGAAGGCGCTGAAGTAGCTACCGACGCTGCTGCAACTGACGCTGCTGCTGCTCCTGCTGCAGACGCTGCTGCTCCTGCTGCAGACGCTGCTGCCGCTGCTGCTCCTGCTGCAGACGCTGCGAAAGAAGCTGCGAAGTAATATTCGCGCTTTCTAAGCGAAAGCATTTTGATAAGGGCTGTCCTGTTTACAGGGCGGCCCTTTTCTTTGCCTGTGACAATGCTGGACTATGTCTTTGGCACACTAAATTTCTATCTGCGATTATTGTCCGTGATATGTAGCGACGGTGCGCGACACAAACTGCATGAATGACATACGCTGCGGAATAGGCGCAGTCGTGCTGCCCATCATAACGGCCACGGCATAGCGTGTACCGTCAGGCGCCGTCATTATACCAATATCATTATAGCCCGTTGAAACCGGAGGCAGAATTTGTCCTGTCCCCGTCTTGTGCAGAAAACGCCACCCCGCAGGCACTCCTGCCTTCAACCGGTTCGGTCCGCTTGATGTGCGTGACATTATCTCCAAGATTAAGCGCGTCGACGCAGGTGAGAGCAGCTCGCCTTTAGCCAATTTCGCAAGCGCGCGGACAATCGCCTCCGGACTTGCTCCGTCGACGGGATCGGCAAGATAGCGATCCAATGCTGCTTTTCGCCTCGCCAGAGGCACTTCAGCGCGCGCCGCATAAAAGCGCTGTCCAATGGCATATTCTTGACGCCATTCCAGCCCGGCTATCGCACTTTGCATCGCACGCTCACCCGGACCAAAGCGGATGGCGCCTAGTTTTTTGCGCAAAAGAAAATTCTGCACGACCTGCGGTCCACCTGCCGTACGCAGCAGAGAATCATTTGCGGTGTTGTCGCTGCTGATAATCGCTTGTTCGAGAAGCGACAGCACGGTCACCTCGATCTCGCCATTGGCGATAACGCGGTCGCGAATGGGTTGATGAAAGACCGCAAGGTCATCGCGCGTAATGCGTATTTTTTGGTCGAGCCGGATCTTGCCTTGGTCGACCAAGTCCAAAACCGTCAGTGCCACCCATGTTTTGGATACGCTTTGCTGTGGAAATAGCTCGTCAACACGTTGACCGGTTATCCATTCCCCGCCATCGATACGCATGATTGCAACGCCCGTCCGCCCCGGAAAAGCGCGCCATTGCTCGTTTAGCAGATTTTCCAACCCCATAGGTGCACGGGTAACCGTGGGACGAACTGGAACGACAGGCGCCATTGGTCTGTTCACGGCTGGGGCGGGCTGTGTTCGCGATGGTGCACGTTCTGCAGCAACGCATGCCGACAACATGCCCATTATCGCCAATGCGGACATGCCTTTGCAGCCGATGCCCTTGATGCGGTTTTGGTGAACTCTTAATTTATTGGCCATGCAGAACTGCTAAAGCAGGCTTGTCGTCGAGAATAGCTTTTACCCATATTTTGCGACGAACGATTCTTGAGCGTCGACGAGATGAGGAAGTATCACGCAGCAACGATGACCTTCGCGGCTACTGACGGAAAATTGTGCGGGCAGATTAAATACCTAGCCGCGGCCGCGATAGGGCTGCACACCTTGGTCGGGTATCCACAAACCCTTGGGTGGCTCGCCCGATTGCCAGAACACATCAATCGGAATGCCGCCGCGTGGATACCAATAGCCGCCGATACGCAGCCAATGTGGCTTCATCTCCGCGAAAAGTCGTTCGCCAATGCCAACGGTACAATCTTCGTGAAAGGCGGCGTGATTGCGGAACGAACCTAGAAACAGCTTCAACGATTTTGATTCGATTATTGTCGCATCCGGCGCATAATCGATCACCAAATGGGCAAAGTCCGGCTGCGCCGTGACGGGGCACAGCGAGGTAAATTCAGGCACCGCAAAGCGTGCGAGATACAGGGCGCCTGGCCGCGGATTGGGAACATAATCCAGTTGCGCCTCTTCAGGCGTTTGGGGAAGCGCGCTTTGCGCGCCGAGAAATTTGGGCTTGGGCGTTTCAGTCATGATCGCGCATTTAGCCGTTTTGTAGCGTGAAGCAAACGGCTCGAGCATAAATATGGCGGCATCCATCCAAACAACCGGACCCTGTCTTTCTGGAAACCCTGTATCGTCCTTGCATGCGCCCTGCGCTATGTCGCAGACATGACAATTTTGATTCCGATTTTTGGTGACCAGCTAAGCCACGGCCTGTCTTCTTTGGCGGGGCAGGACAAAAAAACATGCGTCATCTTGATGGCGGAGGTGGACGAAGAAACCGAATATGTGCCGCACCATAAATCCAAAATGGCGTATATCCTGTCTGCCATGCGCCATCACGCAGAGGATCTGCGCGCGGCTGGCTGGGCCGTCGATTACGTAAAACTGACCAATGCAAACAACAGCGGGAGCTTCACCGGCGAAGTTGCGCGCGCCATCGAGCGGCTCAAAATCTCCGCGCTGCGCGTGACCGAGGCGGGTGAATGGCGCGTAAAGGCCATGCTCGATAGCTGGCCCGACCGTTTTGATGTTCCAGTGACAATCCTGCCCGACGACCGATTTTTGTGCACCCATGCCGAGTTTGAAAGCTGGGCCAAGGACCGCAAGCAGTTGCGAATGGAATTCTTTTATCGCGATATGCGCCGCAAATCCGGTCTACTGATGAACGGCGATGCACCCGAAGGTGGACAATGGAATTTTGACGCCGAAAACCGCAAACCCGCCAAGCGCGATCTGACGATGCCAAAGCCACTGCATTTTGCACCCAATGCCGTGACGCAAGAGGTTATCCAGATGGTTGAGGCCCGTTATGGTGACAATTTCGGACAGACAGACAAATTCGGCTTTGCCGTGACCCGAGAAGACGCGTTGCAGCAGCAAAAGCATTTCCTGGCGCATGCCTTGCCGCATTTTGGCGATTACCAAGACGCAATGCTCACGGGCGAGCCGTTTTTGTGGCACTCGATCCTCTCCCCCTATATCAATTCGGGCTTGATTGACCCGCTTGAACTATGCCGCGCGGTTGAGGAGCAATATCAAGCGGGAAAGGTTCCGATTAACGCCGCCGAAGGCTTGATTCGGCAAGTCATTGGCTGGCGCGAATATGTGCGCGGCATTTATTGGCACGCTGGCCCCGAATATGTGGAGAGCAACGCGCTTGACGCCACGCGATCCCTGCCCGCATTTTACTGGACGGGTAACACCGACATGCATTGCCTGTCGCAGGCGATCGGCCAGACAATCGCGAATAGCTACGCACATCATATCCAGCGGCTTATGATAACCGGCAATTTTGCGTTGCTGGCAGGACTGGATCCAAAACAAGTCCATAAATGGTATTTGGCGGTCTATGCCGATGCTTATGAATGGGTGGAATTGCCCAACAGCCTTGGCATGAGCCAGTTTGCCGATGGCGGCATGCTCGCGTCCAAACCTTATGCGGCGAGCGGCGCGTACATCAATCGCATGTCCGATTATTGTACATATTGCCGTTATGACGTCAAACAACGCGTTGGAGCAAAAGCTTGCCCTTTCAATGCATTATATTGGGAATTCATCGCCCGGAACGAAAGCAAGCTGCGCAATAATCCTCGTATGGCGATGCCGTATAAAAATTGGGAGCGGATGACGGAGGCAGATAAAGTAAAGCTTCGGGCGCATGCGCAGCAGTTTCTGGAAACGCTTGGATAGTTTGTAAAAGCGTCTTATCCTGCTCTGCATAAGAATCATATATGCGGGCAAGGACAACATCATGGAATTGTTAGTAAGCACCGATTGGTTGGCGAACGAAATCGGCGCGTCCGACCTTCGCATAGTCGATGCCACATGGTTCATGCCCGGTGCGGGTCGCAATGCGCAGGCAGAATATGAAGGCGGACATATTCCATCGGCCGTATTCATGGATTTGGAAGAATTGGCCGACGCCAATAGCAGCCTGCCGAACACATTGCCGCCACCAGAAAAATTCGCGAGCCGCATGCAATCGCTGGGGTTAGGCGACGGCAGCCGTATCGTGGTCTATGATGACAGCCCGTTCAAATCTGCGACGCGCGCGTGGTGGATGTTGACCTTGTTCGGCGCGCATGATGTGGCCATCCTTGATGGCGGTATCGCCAAATGGAAAGCCGAAGGACGCTCGCTAGAAACCGGTAAACCCACATTGCGCCACCGCCATTTTACCGTGTGGAAAGATGACAAGGCCGTACGCAACAAGGCCGACATGCTTGCCAATTTGCACAGCAAGGACGCCGATGTTGTAGATGCCCGCGGTGCTGGCCGCTTTACGGGCGAAGAGGCCGAACCACGGCCTGAAATGGCATCAGGGCATATCCCGGGCAGCCGCAACTTGCCATTCGGTCAGCTTTTCAGCGCAGACGGAACATGGAAGCGCGGCGCAGAATTAACTCAAGCCTTTACCGACGCTGGCGTGGATTTGAACAAGCCGATGATTACCACGTGCGGGTCAGGCATGACCGCTGCGGTTGTCCTTTTCGGGGCGCGCATGACCGGCAAGACCGATGTGGCATTGTATGACGGAAGCTGGTCCGAATGGGGTCTCGATCCCGACACCCCCAAAGCGCAGGGTGCGGCTTGAGTTCTGACAAGCCTCAAAAGCCCGCCACGAAAATAGTTACTGCAGGGCGAAACAGTGCGCTAACTGGCCCGGTTGTCAACGTGCCCATTTGGCGCGCGAGCACGCATCTATATGACAATGTTGCGGCACTGGAGGCAGGTAAATCGGGCAATGCGGACGGCCGCTTTTTCTACGGTCGCCGCGGTTCACCCACGCAATGGTCGTTAGCCGAGGCGTTGACCGAAATGGAGCCCGGCGCGCACGGGACGATGCTCTATCCATCCGGTGTCGCCGCTATTGCGTGCGCGCTTTTGTCAGTTTTGAAAGCGGGCGACGTGTTGTTAATGACGGACAACGCCTATGATCCAAGTCGGTCCTTGGCCGACGGATTTCTGAAGCGTTTCGGGGTTGAGACGCGCTATTTCGACCCGCTTACCACTGATTATGACACGCTTTTTTGCGATCGCACCAAGGCGATCTTGTTGGAATCGCCCGGAAGCCTGACCTTTGAGGTGCAAGATATTCCCGCCATTTGCGCAGCGGCCAAGAAACATAATGTGGTCACTTTGCTCGATAACACGTGGGCGACATCTTATTTCCATACGGCGCTCGATAAGGGCATCGATATGGCGATCTTATCGTGCACCAAATATATTGTCGGCCATAGCGACGTCATGATGGGCAGTGTCACCACGCATGCAAAATATTGGATGCGATTGCGCCAAACCGCACAGCAGCTTGGCCAGACAGTGTCGCCCGATGATGCGTATCTCGCCAGTCGCGGCCTGCGCACCTTATCCATCCGGATGAAAGCGCATGCGGCATCGGCGCTGCAAATCGCCAAATGGCTTCAAACGCAGCCAGATGTGGCGGCGGTATTTCACCCCGCACTACCGGAGTGCCCGGGACACGCAATTTGGAAGCGCGACTTCACCGGTGCGTCGGGGCTATTCTCGTTCATCCATAAGGGTGACACCGCAACCGCCGCCGCCTTTGTAGATGCACTCGACCTGTTCGGGATCGGTTATAGCTGGGGCGGCTTTGAAAGCCTGGCTTTGCCCGTTCAGCCTGAAAAATATCGGTCTGCGGTAGCTTGGGAAAAAGACGGCATACTCATCCGACTACAGATTGGCTTGGAAGACGCCGAAGATTTGATCGCCGATCTAAGCCAAGCCTTCATTGCGGCTAGTACATGACCGTGACGCTGATTGGAAAATTTCACTCAAACAGATAATGCTTGAAGTTGACCTAGCGTCAAGATGCATACAGTCCACATGACTGATTCGCTTCAGATAAACGAAGTTGTCCGCCGCACTGGCCTAACTAGCCGCACGTTGCGGTTTTACGAAACCAAGGGGCTCGTCGCACCACTGCGCACTGCTTCAGGGCGCCGAATATTCGGTGAACGCGAATTGTCGCGCTTGCATCAGATCGCCGTCCTTAAGTCGGCAGGGCTGAGTCTCTCGCAAATGCAACGTCTGTTTGCGGGACATAGCGTCGATTTGTCAGCGATGTTGACCGCTCAGCTAAAAATGCTTGATGAAGAGGCCGCGCAGATAAACAGCACGCGCCAAATTATTCACTTTGCAATGTCGCGCCTCGACGACGGCGAACGGATCGACGCAGCGACATTATGTGCGCTCATCGAATCTGGAGAGCGGATGACGAATCAAGAGCCAAGGGAATGGCAAGCCGTGACCGACCTCTATTTTTCGCCGGAAGAGAAAGCGAAATGGGCAACGGCATGGCAATTAATCGGTTCTGACTTCGATGCGCGGTCCTATGATGCGCAATGGCAGAATTTGGGCGACCGTATCAAGGCCGCGATACCGATGGATCCAGAAAGCGACACGGCGCAGGCATTTGTCGAAGAATGGTTTGAACTCCTCAAACCCTTTTCTGCCGTCAGCACGCCTGACATGTGGCAATCAACTATGAAAATGTATGACGAAATGGATCAATGGATGGGTAAAGGCGCGCCCGATCCTGGTTTCGACAAGTCAGTATGGAATTTCATGAAACGCGCTACGGCCGCGCGTATTATGCGGGGCGGGAGGCTGCCCGGTTTTGAAGCGGAAAAAAAGGGAGATTGAAATGAACGCGTGGATCTATCTGGCAATCGCCATCGCTTTTGAAATAGCAGGAACGAGCCTGCTCAAGGCTTCCGACGGCTTTGCCCGCATCGGCTTCGGTATCGGTTCAATGGCATGTTATTGGGTATGTTTCGCTTTCCTTGCTGTGGCGATGAAGAGCATTCCGGTAGGTGTAACCTATGCGATCTGGTCCGGGATGGGGATAATGGCGATTACCATCATCGGTTGGCTGGTTTTCAAACAAAGCCTGCAACCCATCCAGATTGGGTTTATCATGCTGATCTTGGTCGGGGCAATCGGACTAAATCTAACGACAAAAGTCGATGCCACAGAGCCTCAGCGCGTCGGCACCGGCACGTCGCCAGAATAATCGTAAAATCCGCGCTTCACTTTGCGGCCATACCATCCGGCCTCTACATATTTTTGTAGTAAGGGGGCGGGGCGGAATTTTGGGTCACCCGTCGATTGAAACAGCACATTGGTGATTTCAAGACAGGTATCGAGCCCGATAAAATCTGCCAAGGTCAGCGGTCCCATCGGGTGATTGAGGCCAAGCTGGCACGCGGTATCGATGTCGCGAATGCTGGCCACGCCTTCGCCAAGGGCAAAGATGGCCTCATTGATCATCGGCATCAACACGCGGTTCACGATAAAGCCCGGCGCATCATTGGCAAAAACCAATTGCTTGCCCAGCGCCTCGCCATATTGGCGCACAACGTCGACGGTCGCGTCGGTGGTCGCTAGGCCGCGAATGATTTCAATCAGACCCATAACCGGCACGGGGTTGAAGAAATGGACGCCTATGAAACGCTTTGGATCGGGCGATGATTGCGCCAGCCGTGTGATTGGAATCGACGAAGTGTTCGATGCCAGTACCGCCTGATCGCCAAGGACCTTGCCCACGGCCTCAAATATCTTGCGCTTAATGTCCTCGCGCTCGGTCGCCGCTTCAATGATCAGCCCAGCCTCCGCCATTGGTTCATAGCTGGCGACGGGCTCAATGCGCGACAACAATGCGTCAGCTTCAACCTGCCCCATTTTGTCTTTGGCTACCAAACGTGCCAAGGCGTTGGCAATGTTCGTTTTACCTGCTTCGGCCTTGGCCAAATCAATATCGGACAGATAGACATGATAGCCAGCAGCCGCGCTCACTTGTGCGATGCCTGCACCCATTTGACCCGCCCCAATAACACCAACTGCACGCATTTTTTCACTCCAATTTCGTATTTATCTCGGCTCTAGCGAACGCCATGGGCAAGCGCCAGCCTTGCGGTTATCTGTGCTCGCGCAAGAGCATCGCAAGCTTGGGCTGGCGTTTCCATCAAATTCCACTTAAGCGCGGCTTAAATCCAAAAGATTCTAGGCAGAAAGTCCCTTAACCATGTCTACAGCCGTTCGCCATGCACCCCTGAATGTGGGCCTCGCGGGACTTGGAACCGTGGGCAGTGGTGTCATTCGCCTAATACAAGAAAATGCGGCGCTGATTGCGCGCAGGGCCGGCCGCGAGATCAAGATTGTAGCCATTACCGCGCGGGACCGTACAAAGGATCGCGGCGTTGACCTATCGCCTTATCGTTGGGTCGATGACATGGGGCAGCTTGCGACCGCCAATGACATTGACGTCGTCGTGGAGCTCGTGGGCGGATCAGACGGCCCCGCGCTAACGCTCGCGCGTGAGACTTTGTCCAATGGGCGCGCTTTGGTGACCGCCAACAAGGCGATGATCGCGCATCATGGTTTCGAACTTGCCGCTTTGGCGGAAAGCAAGCAGACCGCGCTCAAATTTGAAGCGGCGGTGGCGGGCGGCATTCCGGTCATTCAGGGCCTGCGGGATGGCGCCGCAGCGAACCGCATTGACCGCGTCTATGGCATCCTTAACGGTACCTGCAATTTTATCCTGTCCACTATGGAGCGCGACGGGTTAGATTTTGCGCAGGTTCTGACCGATGCGCAAGCCAAAGGCTTTGCCGAAGCCGATCCGTCATTCGACATTGATGGCATTGATGCCGCGCATAAGCTCGCAATTCTTGCGTCACTCAGCTTTGGCTCTGTCATTGATTTTGGCGGCGTCGAAGCACGTGGTGTCCGAAAAATCTTGGCGGCGGACATCGCACAGGCCAAAACCTTGGGCTATCGCATCCGGCTCATCGGTCTTGCCGAAATTGACGGCGACAATGGATCGTCGACTATTTTCCAACGCGTACAACCGTGCCTTGTGCCTTTAAGCCACCCGCTGGCGCATGTCACCGGCGCAACCAACGCCGTTGTGGCCGAAGGCAATTTCTCTGGCCGCTTGCTGTTCCAAGGCGCAGGCGCCGGTGACAAGCCAACCGCATCCGCGGTCGTCGCCGATTTGGTTGATATCGCGCGCAAGGAAACTGGCCCCGCATTCTCCATGCCATCGGCTGAGCTTGAAAAACTTCCGCGCGCGGCCTCGGCGCACCGGATTGGCAAAACCTATTTGCGCATGGTGGTGGCGGACCGGGTCGGTGTGCTCGCGGAAATCACCGCAGCCATGCGCGATGCGGGGTTGTCGATTGAAAGCCTCATCCAAACCGAGGCAAGTGACGATGGTTCAGCGTTGATTGCCATGGTGACCCATGCGGGACCGGAACAGGCGATCAATGACACCATCGATGCGCTGGCAAATTCCGATAGCTTGCTTGGCGAACCTATGGTGATGCACATTTTGGGCGAATGATCAGGGCGGCGCGTTATCGCCGTTCGTGACAATCATTTCGGGCTCAGGCAGCCCTTTCATCGCCTCTTCCAGGGGGATGACTGGCGGCGGAACATAGCCGAAAGAAGATGTCCAAAATGGCGGAACTTTAGGAATTGGCGAGCAGCAGGCTGCACGTAATTGCGAAACCGCCTCGCCGGGACGGATACGATTTTCATCAGGCAGACTTCGATCTGTAAATATGCGCTGACTTTTACTATCGGGGTTTTCGCCGCACACCACAATCTCGTTAGTCTGCGGATATTTGATGCAACCCGCCGCATCAACGGCGACCAATCGCCGGGCTTTTTCGATCTGTTGCGCAATGTCGCCACTGCTCACTGGCTGCGCAGAAACGAAGGAGGCAGAAAGTGCCGAGGCAGCGACAAGTAATCTCGACATTTGGTTACGCCTTCCCTATCGAAACCGAAGTGCCGACCTTAACGCCCCAGATGCCGAAATTCATTTCCCCAAAAACCCGACATTCCAAATAGCTAGGAAAAAACGATGACTACAGCAAGCCAAATTCTAGACCGCGTCCTTGTTTTGGAAATGGTACGCGTGACAGAAGCTGCAGCGATTGCAGCGGCGAAGCTGATTGGGCGCGGCGATGAGAAGGCAGCGGATGCCGCCGCCGTTGAAGCGATGCGCGCTGCTTTGAACGAACTATATATGGATGGAACCGTTGTCATCGGTGAGGGCGAACGGGACGAAGCGCCGATGCTCTTCATTGGCGAAAAGGTCGGTTCCGCGATTGGCACTGGACCCAAAATCGACATCGCGCTTGATCCATTGGAAGGCACGACGATCACCGCAAAGGCGGGCCCGAATGCACTAGCGGTATTGGCTGTCGCTGAAGAAGGCAATTTGCTCAACGCCCCCGATGTGTACATGGACAAAATCGCGGTTGGCCCCGGCTACTCGCCCAACATTGTCAATCTCGACAAATCAATAGCAGAAAATGTCGCTGCCGTTGCCGCCGAAAAAGGCGTTCCGCCGCATGAGCTTATTGTCTGCGTCCTTGACCGCCCCCGTCATGAAAAGATGATCGCCGAACTCCGCGAAATTGGCTGCGGCGTGATGCTTATCCCCGATGGCGACGTTGCGGGCGTAATTGCAACCACGAATCCCGACACCACGGTCGATATCTATATGGGCAGCGGCGGCGCGCCAGAGGGCGTGTTGGCAGCCGCAGCCTTGCGCTGCGTCGGTGGCCAGTTCAAGGGCCGTTTGCTTTTCCGCAACGATGATGAGCGACTGCGCGCGCGCAAATGGGGTATCGAAGATTTGGACAAGATCTACGATCTTGAAGAATTGGCGAAAGGTGACTGTATCTTTGCCGCCACGGGCGTGACCCATGGTTCGTTGCTGGAGGGCGTAAAGACCTTGCGCGATGGCCGCGTGACCACCGAAAGTGTCGTGATGCGCGCCTCATCGGGCACCGTGCGCTGGGTCAAGAGCGAGCATCGGAAAGCTGACCGCCTCAGCTGATATTCAGTAAATACCCATTTGCAGACCCGTTGCGATCTGTTCACCCAGTTCCGCTGCCGTCGATAGATGCGCCAAATCAATGGTTTTGGGTGCCAATATCGCCTCTTGCGTCTGCGCCTGCGTACACACAATCACGCTGGGCGCAATCTGTCGCAGCCGCCAGCCTGTGGCAATACGCTCCGCTTGCGCAACGGCATTTCGCCCATCGGAACCTGCACATACAATCATGGCATAAGGCCGGCTGTTTAGCGCGTCGAGGCACGGATAATAGCATCGGTCGAAAAAGCTTTTCATACCCCCGCTAATCGCAGCTAGATTTTCGGGAAAGGCGAACAAATATCCGTCCGCCGCCAACATATGTTCGGGGCCCGCTTCGGCAGCATTCAGCATCTGCACATGCACGCCCTGCGCCCGCCGCGCACCAGCATGCGCGGCTTTTGCTAGAGCCTCAGACCCGCCGGTCATACTATGCCAGATTATTGCCAATTGCCGCATCCCCACTTGCTAGCACCGGCAGTGCACCATAGGGAAGTAGGATGAAGTCAGTCCTCGACATTAATCACTCCATCCTTGCACAAGCCTGGCATTGGCGGGGCAGCGGCATCGATGGCCGTGACCCGGATTTTCAGCCCGATGACCTCGTCAGCCAATTGCTGATGGCGCGCGGCGTGGCGCGGGATGATATCGAGCGGCAGCGCAACCCGACCATCCGCAACTTCATGCCCGACCCGTCGATCTTTCAGGATATGGAAAATGCCGCACTGCGATTGGCGCAGGCTGTTGAGGCGGGAGAGCAAATCACCGTCTATGGCGACTATGATGTCGATGGCGCGACCAGCGCGGCTTTGCTCATCCGCTTGCTACGCATGTTAGGATTGAGCGCAGGCTATTATATCCCAGATCGTTTGATGGAAGGCTATGGTCCGTCAGGCGAGGCGCTGGTGCGTATTGGGGCAAGCGGCAGCCGCTTGATCATTACCGTCGATTGCGGGGCCATGGCCTATGACGCTTTGTCACAGGCCAAAGCCGCTGGCCTTGAGGTCATCGTTGTCGACCACCATAAATGCGCGTCAGAGCTTCCTGAGGCCTTTGCTTTGGTCAACCCCAACCGCCTCGACGAAACCGACGAGGCCGGTTCCCACGGGCATCTGGCAGCGGTGGGCGTGGCATTCCTTTTGGGGGCGGCGCTGATCCGGACGCTACGCAGCCGGGGCTATTTCGTCACCCGGCCCGAACCCAAAATCATGGAGCTGCTCGATATCGTAGCCTTGGGCACCGTGGCCGATGTAGCGCAGCTGCGCGGGCTGAACCGCGCGTTTGTGGCACAGGGGCTGAAGGTCATGGCCGCGCGCCGCAACATTGGCCTTTCTGCGCTCATTCAAGCCAGCCGCCTGACCCGCGCACCGATATGTTCCGACCTTGGTTTTGCCTTGGGCCCACGCATCAATGCCGGCGGCCGCGTCGGTAAATCCGACCTTGGCGTGCGCTTGCTGATCACCGAAGATGCCGCGGAGGCGCAAGACATAGCGATGGAGCTTGACCGACTGAATGAAGAGCGCCGCGCGATAGAAGGGGCCGTGCAGGAGCAGGCCGAGGCCATGTTGGCCGGGCAACATAACCGCGCCGTGGCATTGTTATCTGGCGAGGGCTGGCACCCCGGGGTCATTGGCATCGTGGCTGGGCGCATCAAGGAAAAGACCGGCAAGCCCGCCATCATCATTGCCGTCGACGAAAATGGCGTCGGCAAGGGGTCGGGCCGCTCGATCGCGGGGGTCGACTTGGGCGCGGCCATTATTTCGGCGCGCGAGGCTGGGTTGCTGGTCGCAGGCGGCGGCCATGCCATGGCGGCGGGCTTGACCATTGACGCTGACAAGATTGACGCGCTGGCCGATTGGCTCGACGCGCGCCTCGCAACAGGTGTCGCCAACGCATCGGGCGCCAAGGCGTTGTTGATCGACGCGATCGTCGCACCGCGCGGCCTGAACCCCATTTTTGTCGACGCCATGGAGGCGGCGGGACCTTATGGCATGGGGTGGCCCGGCCCGCGCGTGGTCACGGGGCCATTGCGGATCATCAAGTGCGACATTGTCGGCAAAGACCATGTCCGCGCCATTGTGGCGGGCGACGATGGCCAGTCGTTCAAAGCCATGGCGTTTCGTCAGGGCGAGACCGTTTTGGGCCAGACCATGCTCCACGCCGATCGCGGCCGCCGCTACTGGTTTGCGGGCCGCGCGAGGGTCGATGACTGGGGTGCGACGCCAAAAGCGGAACTGCACGTCGACGACATTGCCTTTGCGGACTGAATTTGCGTGAACTTGGCCTTGACGAGCGCAAAACGAACCCGTAAAGGCGCGGCTCGCCAAGCGATTGGCCCCTTCGTCTAGCGGTTAGGACGCGGCCCTTTCACGGCTGAAACACGGGTTCGATTCCCGTAGGGGTCACCAACTTTTTGCACATTATATGTGGTGCAGGCTTGGTCTTCCGGATATATTTAAAGTTAGCGCGACACTGCTTGCGCGCGCGCCTTGATATCCGGCGTTATCAGGAGTTTACCCCTCCATTTTGGTGGCGTGCAGTGAAGCCGGCGCGCCAAACTGAAATACAACCCCATGCACAGTAGAACTGCCTCGCGCCCGCGCGCGAGGGCCAAGTTTTGCGCGACACCCATTGCGGGGGTTGCGCTTTTTTAGTATAGTCAGGCCACGCTAAATCAGCGCGCTGTCTTTAGGTCGAGCGCACTCTGCGGCGCAAGCGTGCGCGACTGATCGAACGCTCTAATCTCAAATCCACATTTTTGAACGAGGAGAGCCGTGATGGCCGCAGACGATACACATGAATTTTTGACGCCCCCCGATAGTGACGGGGCTAGCCTCCCCACGCAGACAATCGAAAAAACAGTCCCGCTGTCAGAGCGCCTGCCGTCCTACAAGCTGCTCGCCTTTGACGGCGTCGCGGCCTGCACCGCAGTTGACGTCGAGGCCGCCAAGATCAAGGAAATCATGTCCCTAGTTAGCGTGCCGCCATCGAGCGACAAGGCCCAGCGCGAGGCATTGTTCGTCAAGGCCATTGACCTGCTTGAGAGCCTCGAGCCGACCGACGGGATTGAGGGGATGCTGGCCATGCAGATGGTCGGCACGCACAACGCGTCCCTTGAGTGCCTCAGACAGGCCATGATCTACAACCAGAGTTTAGAGGCGCAGAAGGTTTACCTGTCCCAAGCGGAGCGGCTGATGGGCATGTACATGCGCCAGGTGGATACGCTCGCTAAGCACCGCGGCAAGGGTCACGCTAACATCACGGTCGGGCAGGTGAATGTGGAGAGTGGCGGTCAGGCCGTCGTCGGAAATGTCTCAGCGGGCGCGGGCAGCGCCGCGCCGGCACCCTCGCCGCCCTCCATTGCGGAGCCATGCACGCAGCCGCCGATAGTGGACTTACAAAAGCCGGCACGCCAGTGAGCGGGCCGCACCAACGCAATTTTGGGCCCATGATGCAGTCCGCGCGCTGCGGCGCCAAGACCCGCGCCGGCACGCCCTGCTTGGCGCCGGCGACGCGCGGCATGGCGCGGTGCCGAATGCATGGCGGAGCCGCCGGTTCTGGTGCGCCTAAAGGCAATAGGAACGCCCTGAAGCACGGGGTCTACACGTCCGAGGCAATTGACTGGCGCAAGCATATAAACCGACTGATGCGCAGCAGCCGCGCGCTGAACGCAGAGATATGAGGAATTAGCGCAGGGCTAGATGGCTACTTGCGACACACTTTAGGCCACGCGCACTGTTTGCGGTGGCATCTGCGGCGCGTGTGGCTATAGGGCTCGGTCAGTAGCGCATCGGCGGGAGATCTACGCTCATGAATTTTGGGAAGTGGCAGGCGTGGATCAGGCGCGCCTTTTGGCTGGCTCTCGCCGTGACGCTCGTCATGGCCCTGCTACCCAATCCGCCCACCATGCGGGCCACTGACAAGGTGCAACACATGGCGGCCTTCGCGGCGCTTACATCTTTGGCGGCACTAGGCTTTCCAAGCCTGCGCCTGCGGGTCATTTTTGTGTGGATGGCGGCACTTGGGTTAGCGATTGAGGTCCTGCAAATGATCCCGATGCTGCACCGAAATGCAGAGGCTTCCGACTGGCTGGCAGACTGCGCGGCGACGGCGGCGACACTTCTTCTCTGCGGGGCGCTGCGTATGCTGCTCTGCAGGCGGCAGCCCTAGCGGCGTTTGGTGAGCTTATTAGCCGACTACGTCTAGGAACCTAGCGCGAGGGCCGAACGCGGATACCGGGGCCGTCTTCGGGGGTGCCTATAAACTCAATGCCGGCGGTCTCGAGGGTGACTTTAACTGCCAACAAGTTCTTAACAGATACGAGGGGTATACCGTCACAAGCCTCGATCCTTTTGATGGTGCTAACACTTACCTTCGCTGAGTTGGCGATGTCACCAACGGTCCAACGAAGGCTCTGTCTTGCCGCGCGAATTTGAATGCCTGTAAGCATTGACTTTCCATTATTTGAGTCTATATAGTTCATTTATGAAACAAATAGGCTGTTTTGATGTACTGTTTAAACCAGATTGGCGGGCTGAATTCAAGCGCCTTGAGGGTGCCTACGCCCCAGCGACATTGCGCGCCTACTACACGGACGTGCAAAAATTTACCGACTATTGCGAACTGGAGGGGCTTCAGCCGTTCCCTGCCAATGCAAAGACAGTGTGCGATTTTATTGCGGCGCAGGGCGTAGACCTTCGCCCCGGCTCCGTCCGTCGTTGCCTGTGCGCGATACGAAAAATCCATCAGCTACTCCGCCTGCCCGACCCGACGGCCGACGAGGATGTCAACTTGGCCATGCGAAGGCTAAGACGCACGAAGCTCGGGCGACCACGACAGGCCAAGGGGATGACGGGCGCACATCTCGAGCAATGCCTCGCCGTCCAGCCTGATAATCCGTGGGGTTTGCGCAATCGCGCGCTGTTGTCGCTCGGCTACGACCTCCTCACCCGCCGCTCGGAACTTGTGGCGCTGATGACGGACGACATCGAATTTAGAAGTGACGGCACGCTGCGGGCAATTATCCGGCGCTGCAAGACTGATCCATTCGGAATGGGACGCATTGGGTTCACCTCGCGCCGTTCGGCACACTTGGTGTGTGAGTGGCTCGCGTGGCGCGGGAACGACATCGCGCCTTTGTTCTGTGGCATCTATCGAGGCAAGGCCATCAATCGGCCGCTTGAGACCACGAAGGTCAAGCTCATCGTCAAGGAGGCAATCTTGGCCGCGGGCCTGCACCCCGAAGAAGTGGCTGCATTCTCCAGCCACTCGCTCAGGGTCGGCGCGGCGCAGGAGTTGCTGCGCGCAGGGTTCGACACTGCGGCAATCATGCGCGCCGGCGGTTGGAGGTCGACGAATGTATTGGCGCGGTATCTAGAATATGCGGAGTACAATGTGTGGGAGGCCCCCGGGAAGTAATGCCTCCATGTGCTAGCGTCGCCCAAGTAAGGTGTGCTCGCTTTCAAATTAAGGCGTGAGGCAGGCCTTTCAATTGCCCTCAGCCAACGCCAAGAGTGCCTGCCCATAGGCCGTCTTTTCAAAAAGCTTACCCCGCTGCATCAACTGCGCTCGGTCGATAAACCCTTGGTGAAATGCTATTTCTTCAAGGCAGGCAATCAAAGTGCCTGTGCGCTTCTGCATCACGCGCACAAATTCGCTTGCCTCCACGAGACTGTCATGCGTCCCCGTGTCGAGCCAGGCGTATCCCCGCCCCATCTTTTCTACGTAAAGCTCGCCCAGTTCCATATACATCCGATTGAGTTCGGTAATTTTAAGCTCTCCGCGCGCAGATGACCTTACGTCTTTAGCCATTTCGACCACGCGGTCGTCGTAAAAATAGAGCCCCCGTGACAGCCATATCGGAGCGCGGCCTCGTTGGTTTTTCTTCAATCGATATTGCTCGGACATCCGCATCTAGCTCTACAACACCATAGGCCGTCGCGTTGCTATTATCTTAGTTACTGTTGGGGGCGGTCTGGACCCGCAAAAACATATCGGCGGAAGGCGAAGCCACATTGTCTGAGTTCATGGGGTCAGAGACCGAAACCTGAAAATTGATTAACATTGAACCCAACGCCCATGATGAGCAACGCACTTTGCGATAATTTCATTGTGAATTGTAGAAATGTGCAGTACTTTTAAAACGTCAGAAAACACCGTTGTATTGAACGTAAAAAATCAGCCTACACTGATTTCCCGAAAATCTAGGGCAGTGGTGATTTTTAATACGCGGTAGCACAAAACTAGCGGAGCAAATTTCGAGCAATGCGCGGCGCCATTTACATGTTATCGCACTTGCTGTTGGGCTAACGGGCGAGATCAAAAGAATGAAAAAATTGTTTATAGTTGGAGCCGGTGGCTTTGGAAGAGAAGTATTGCAATGGGCAAAAGATACAAATAGAAAAAGCTGTGTTTGGGACATCGTTGGTTTCATTAGCGACGATCCAAATACCCTTGACGAAGTAGAATGTGATTACAAAATTCTTGGCGATGTAGAAAATTGTATTCCGTCCGTTGACGTTGAATATATGATCGCTGTCGGCGCGCCAAAGTCGAAGAAAAAGATTGTTGAAAATTTGAAGGCTAGGGGCGCAAATTTTGCAAGCCTCATACACCCGACTGCTCAAGTGTCAGAATTTGTAAAAATCGGCCAAGGGACAATTATTTGCCCCAATGCGGAAATTTCGCCCAATGTCAAAATTGGGAGCTTCTGCACGATCCTGAATGCAGGCATAGGCCACGATGTGACCGTTGACGACTTCACCACGGTTTCAGGAGGGTGCTTTTTGAATGGAGGCGTCACCGTCGGCCGAGGTGTATTTATCGGCTGTGGAGCATTAATTGTTCCGGGCAAATTTATTGGAGATGATGCAAAAGTTGGGATAGGAAGCGTCGTAATCAATAACGTACCTGAAGGGGCGAGCGTCTTTGGCAACCCCGCCAAACGGATAAATGGGTAGACACATTTAAGGAATAAAAATCATGTTTAGCGCATTGGGGGCAAAGATAAGAGGGGTAGCCGTTACCGTACCCTCTGGCATCGACGAACTAGCGTCTTACGATGACGATTGGGAAAAACTAAATATACCAAAGTTTTCGAAGATGACTGGCGTAAAATCAAGACATCTCTCCGCGAAAACTCAATCGACCAAAATAATAACGGCATCAGATTTATGTTACGACGCCGCAGAACGCCTTATAGATAATTTAAAAATTGATCGATTGTCCATAGATGCAATTATATTTGTATCGCAGTATCCTGACTATGGGGGTAGCCCTGCTACTGCGTGCGTCCTGCAACACAGGCTTCGTCTGAAAGCAGCAGTAATGGCATTCGATGTCAATCAGGGATGTGCCGGATACATCTATGGACTTGCCTTAGCTGCAGGATTATTAAAACTTAATGGTATCTCCAGAGTTCTAATGGTGAACGGAGACGCAAATCATAAAGTCAATGAAAAAGATAGGTCTCAATATTATCTTTTTGGTGATGCCGGAGCAGCTACGATAGTGGATAAAGGCCCAAATGAAAGCAAACTCGATTTCTTAATAGAGACTGACGGCAGTGGTTTCAAAAATTTAATTATACCAGGTGGAGGTGCTAGGCATCCGCATGCTTCGGAAGACCTCGTTGATCACGGCGAGGGTGTATTTCGAACCATGAATGACGCGCAAATGAATGGAATTTCTGTATTTAACTTTACTATTTCTGAAGTTCCAAGAGTAGTTAAGAAATTTTTATTAGATATTGGTCAAACATTAGATGAGTTTGAATATGTCGTTTTTCATCAAGCAAACAAATTTATTATAGACACGATAAGTCATAAATTAAAAATTTCTAATGGAAAAGCCTTAACTTCATTAGAAAAATACGGTAATACAAGCTCTGCATCGATACCACTTACAATTTGTCACCATTTTTCTTTTGAAAATACATATCAAGGTACAAAAAAAATCCTGATGTGCGGTTTTGGTGTCGGATTATCTTTGGCTATTACTTATATTGATATAAATGATATAAAAATTCTTCCAGTAGGATATTTATCTGAGGGTTTTGATGATGGAATTTATTAATTTCGAAGAATACTTTAAAGGAAAAGTTTTTATCATTACTGGGGCATCTTCAGGAATAGGTCGATCAGTTGCTCTTTTGCTAAATTTCTTGGGCGCGAATATAGCACTTATCGGCAGAAATATCGAAACTTTACAAGTCGCTCGCGATTCTTGCGCGCATTCAGAAAGGTGTCAGTTGTATGAATTCGATCTCTTTAACTGTGAAAAAATAGATATTCTTATGAATAGGATCTATGATGAGAACGGTCCGCTTTCAGGTATGGTTTACTCGTCTGGAATATCGCCAATTTCGCCATTGCGTGGGACCAAGTATAACCGGTGGGACGAAGTAATGCGAGTAAATCTATATTCTTTTGCTGAAATGGTAAAATGTTATTCTTCACGTCGATATCTCAACAATGGTTCAATAGTAGCAATTTCTTCAACTGCAGCAAAAATGCCAGAAAAAGGGCAAATTATGTACGCGGCGTCAAAAGCAGCTTTAAATGCGACAGTAACAACTGCTGCGCATGAGTTGAGTGAGAAGAATATCCGGATCAACGCTGTAATGCCTGGTTTAGTAAAGACAGAAATGACCGAAAAATTTGCGGCCATTGGGCCGAATGATTTTTTGCAGGTGCAAAAAGCAAAGCAATTACTGGGGCTAGGCACGCCGCATGACATAGCAAATTTTGTTATTTTTTTATTGTCAAACATGTCTGCCTTTTGCACCGGAAGGTCTTACTATGCAGATGGCGGCAGGATAGCTTGATATGGCGAATTTAACTTATCAGGGCTATTCAATTAAAGCGATAAGCGCCTCAGTACCCCAAAAAATTCGAAAAACGGAAGACTTCATAGATCAACTGGGTGTTGATGGAGTAAATAAATTTGTTAAAAATGTAGGCATAGCACAGTGTCATATCACCGACATCGACATGACTACCTCTGATCTTTGTGTCCACGCCGCCAACACCATCATTAACGAATTGAACATCGACCGATCATCCATCGATGTGCTGATTTTTGTATCTCAGACACCAGACTACGTGGCTCCATCAACAGCCTGCGTGATGCAGTCGCGATTGATGCTGTCAGAAGAATGCTTGTCCTATGATATAAACCTAGCTTGCTCGGGTTTCGTTTACGGAGTATCTGCCGCACTTAACTACCTGTCAAATCTGGGGGTTAATCGGGCGTTGCTTCTGTGCGGTGATACAGTGAGCAAGCATTGCTCGCCGAATGACAAGGGCCTGTCTATGCTTTCCGCCGATGCCGGCACAGCAATGCTATTAGAAAAATCCGACAATGCGAAAGCTTCAGCTTACTTTAAACTAAAAACAATCGGCTCGGGTTACCGCAGCCTGATAGTACCATATGGAGGCTATCGTCACAGATTTGGCAACACGGAACGAACTTTCCGAGAGGAGGGCGTGTATCGCAGTGACTATGATGGGTATATGAACGGCGCTAATGTTTTCAAATTTTCGATAACTGAAGTTCCACAGCTTGTAAAAGAGTTTTACAGCCAATTTGGCATCACTGCTGGCTCGTACGACCGGTGCTTCTTGCACCAAGCAAATCTTTTTATTATGAAAAATATCGCTAAAAGGATTGGCATTAACGACAATGAATTGCCTGTCAGCATTGATAGATATGGAAACACTGGAGCCGCCACAATACCTCTTACAATCTGTGATTTTTATTCCGCCCTTGGTGCATCGAAAGTCACGGAAAAGATACTAATATGTGGCTTTGGTATCGGACTCTCGCTAGGCGTCGGATTAATAAATTTAGAAAACACTCGCATTTTCCCAGTGTCAACATGTAAAGAGGCATTTGTTGACTCGATTGAAAACCTCCATAGTGAGACGGCGGTTTTCATTCGGCGCTGACCTTGCGACAATCATATTGGAGGTGTTTATGGAAACAGAAATCAAAGCCGCACTCCTTGCAGAAGTGTTAGAAGTTGATGCTAATGATATACATTCAGACTATCCACTGGATAAGTTTGAATCATGGGATTCGATGGCCGCTTTAACTTTAATAGTAATGCTAGAAGAGAACTATGCGCGAACTGACATAGATAGTGAACTAATAAAATCCCTAGTAACAGTAGGTGATATATTTAAAATAATGGAAAAAAAACATGTCTAATTTAGAAAAATACACCAAAATATTTTCAGAGTCATTTGACTACTCTGGCGACGTTTCTATTTTAGAGTACCAATCCATCACGGAGTGGGATAGTGTCGGTCATATGCAGTTAATGGCAGCCCTAGAGGACTCTTTTAGTATAGAAATGGATGTTGATGACATCATTGACTTTTCTAGTTTTAACAAAGGAATTGAAATCCTGTCAAAGTACGATGTGACCTTTTAATTATGTCGGCGCTACTGCATTTTGACATTAATGGAATTAAAGAATGTCAGCGTAATAGGCATCCGCTCTTGTTTATTGACCGAGTTTACGACGTTGTTCCGGGAGAAAAAGCGTCTGGACTAAAATGCTTCTCCTACAATGAGTGGTTTTTTCCAGCGCATTTTGATGATGAACCAAATGTTCCCGGCTTCATCCAAGTTGAAACTCTAGTCCAAACATTCCTTATGTGCTTCTTGTCCATGGACGATCTGAAGGGAGAGAAGACAAACTTTCTCGGCATTGACAGCGTTAAGTTTAGGCGCAAGATTATTCCTGGCGATACGTTAAAAATCCAGGCAAATCTGCGATCGTTTCGTAGAGGAATTGCGACTGGTAGCGCGTTCAGTTTTGTGGACGACCAGCCTGCATGCTCTGCTGATTTTGTGGTGGCAGTGCCATCATTACTAAACCAATTTAAACCCAAGGACCCTTCATGCGATTAGCCGATTATGTTTTCAGTACGCTTGCTGACCATGGGGCTGACCAAGTTTTTTTGGTTACCGGTAGAGGCGCGCTGTTTCTTACCGACGCCGTGGCGAAATCAGAACGACTTCAGGCCATTTGCACACATCACGAGCAGGCTGCAGCGTATGCAGCCACCGCCAGAGCACAATTAAACAACGAAATAACGGTATGCTTGGTATCAACAGGCTGCGCAGCTACTAATGCTATCACAGGTGTATTGAACGCATATCAAGACGGGTTGCCAGTGGTGTTTATTTCTGGTCAAAATGTGTTGAACGAAACAACTTATTACACAGGCCGGTCAATACGTACCTATGGCCAACAAGAGGCCAACATTATCGAGATGGTGAAGCCTATCACCAAATATGCTGTTATGGTCACTGATCCCCGCGATATCAAACGCCAGTTACAGGAGGCCCTCCATTTAGCAGTAACTGGAAAGAAAGGTCCCGTCTGGATTGACATTCCCCTTGATTTACAAAGCGCTCAAATTGACCCCGATAGTTTGACTGATTATCTGCCAAACTTAACTGAAATCCAAGCCCCTGAAACAGACATCGTATACTTGAAAGAAGCACTCCGTGCCGCCAAGCGGCCTGTGTTGCTCATTGGGTCGGGTATTAGGTCCGCGAATGTATTAGAGCAGTTTAAAGTGTTCGCAGAAATAAATCAGATACCGGTTGTCGTGACGCCCAGCTCAGGTGACGTTTACAGCCTATCCCAGACATTATCGGTTGGATCTCTTGGAAGCATGGGATGTTCCCGATCGGGCGCTTTTGCAATCCAAAACGCGGACTGCATCTTAGTATTAGGCAATCGCTTATCGTCCATTACGACCGGGGTAGATTTTTGTAAGTTTGGACGAGACGCAAAGTTAATAGTCGTCGATATTGACGAGAACGAGCACAAAAAATCCGATTTGAAAATTGATCGAATTGTGATTCAAGATTTGCAGTTTCTCTTTGAAAAAATGGGTCCAAACCGGATAACCGGAAACACTTCACAGTGGGTCGACAAATGCATGCACTGGAAGGAACTATTTGCATCAGAGCCGTATTTTGCTTCCTCAGAACGCGTCGATTTGTACGATTTGACAAACTGTCTTTCGCGCGTGCTTGCGGACGATGCGATTGTAATCACAGACTCCGGTTTGATCGAGGTGATACTACCGTCCAACTTGAATTTTGGTCAGCGGCGCCGCATGATTCATCCTGTATCTCAAGGCTCAATGGGCTTCAGCATTCCCGCGGTAATGGGAGTGGCCGATGCTGGGTGTCAAATTGTAGTAGTGGTGGGCGATGGCTCTATCATGATGAACCTGCAAGAGCTCGAGACCATACGCGCTCACAATGTTCCCTTGAAACTCATCGTAGTCAACAACAACGTTTATTCAATAATCCGGCGACGTCAGAAAGAACTATTTCGAAATAGAACGATCGGCACCGATCCTTGCAATGGAGTTACCGTTCCCAACTTCGAACAGGTCGCGAGCTTATTTGGATTTCAATACGCTTTGGTTGACAGGCCGGAAACACTTGAGGCACGCCTTAAAGAAGTCTTCGCGACTGACGGCCCAGTGTTGTGTGAAATTATGGGAAAAGAAGATCAAGAATACATAGAGATATCGCATGCAAAAAACCAAGAAGGTAAGTTCGTGCGGCGCCCGTTGGAAGATCAACGCCCATTCCTTGAACGCAATTTGTTCCTCTCGGAAATGCTTGTTGAGCCTATCGATCAGTAAGGTGAAATTATGAAGTTAAATAATGATACGGAAATAGCGAATTATGGTAAACCGTATTTCATAGCTGAACTGAATACTAGCCATTTCGGCGACATCCAAATCGCCAAAAGGATGATCGATGAGGCGAAGGTATCTGGCTGCGACTGTGTTAAATTCCAGTCATGGTCTGCTAGTACCCTGTATTCTAATACGTATTATCGCCAGAATCCTGTTGCAAAGCGTTTTGTCGACAAGTTTTCCTTTGGACCAGAGCAGTTGAAAGAACTATCTACATATGCTCAAAGCGTAGGTATATCTTTTGGCTCTACGCCTTACTCTTGCAACGAAGTCGATTTCCTATTGGAGCATTGCTCCGTGCCCTTCATCAAAATTGCCTCCATGGAAATCAATAATTATTCATACCTAGATTATGTAGCAAGGACTGGCACTGCAATCATCCTGTCAACGGGAATGGCTGATCAGGATGAGATCTCGCGCGCAGTCGACTGCGTTATTGACGCAGGTAATGAAAATTTATGCGTTTTGCACTGCGTGTCTATCTATCCAGCGAGCCCAGAAGTAATCAATCTCAATAACATTTTGACATTACGTCAAATGTACCCGGGACTGGCAATCGGTTATTCCGACCATACCATTGGAGCAGCAACGCCAACTGCCGCAATTGCGCTGGGTGCTGCGGTTATAGAAAAACATTTCACCTTAGATTCCAGCAAAATCGGTATGGATAATCAAATGGCAATGGAGCCAGAGAGCTTTCGGTCTATGATAGCCGATTGTAACACGGCCTGGCTGTCGCTGGGCAGCTTAGAACGCTCGGTCTCCAATGCCGAATTGCATCAGCGTGCCAACATGCGCCGCAGTATCGTTAGTAAACGCGCCATCCCTGCTGGGGCAGTTATTGAATCTGGTGATATAGATTTTAAACGTCCAGGCGACGGCTATAGTCCAGCGGATACAGACCTCGTAGTCGGAAAAATAGCAAACCATGACATTGCCGCAGACGAAGTAATATATCCGGATTCAATCCGATAATGGTAAAATATTTGGTTGTTAATAAATCAAAATCTAAAACTCTTCTTTTTATACATGGATTATTTTCTACCTCAGGCTATTGGTTGCCGTATTTAAAATATTTTAGAAATTATCGCTTATTGATACTTAATATTGATTACAGCAATATGGGATTTGATGCGTACGCAGGTACGGTGAATGACATTGTTGCAACCGTGGGGGGTGGAAAACTAAGTGCCGTAATTTCGCATTCATTGGGTACGCTATTATCAGGTCGCCTCCCAAAGGACATCCGCGAACTAAGCTTTGAGATTTGTCCGGTTTATTGTGCACAGCGTCGTAATACCGACGATTTTGTTACGGAGATTGAAAGAAAAATGAAAGGCCCAATGTTGCGGGAAGAAATTTGGCAGCTATTGGGCGATGTGGATTCGGCGCTGACCGACTTCGATTACGCAGAACAGTCAACGCTTGGGCAAGTTATTTATTTACCTACCGAAGATCGCTATTTTTCTTACCATGTTCAAACAGAGTCCAAAGTCTTTCACGGCGACCATTTTGATATTTTGGAAGCCGTAATGGACGTTGCAAAGGTTCTATCCGAATGACTTATTACGACTATGTTTCTGCGTTCGATATGGACCACCCCTACTCTCTTGGCGCCGGAGAAAAAACACGGGTTTTCCTTTCACTGCTCAATGAGCTGGGTGCACACCATCGACGAGAATCCGCGCATTATGCAAAAATTGTTGGCAGCATGTCCAATCCTAATATCGCGAGGAATATTGAAGATATTCCATTTTTGCCAGTACGGCTCTTTAAGTACTTAGACTTACTAAGTATTCCGACTAGCGACGTTTTTAAAACTCTGACTTCTAGCGGCACAAGTGGTCAGGCCGTATCGCGTATCTTTCTAAGCCGCGAGAATGCCGCGACGCAAACGAAAGTACTAGGCTCGATCGTTTCGGACTTTATTGGTAAAAGTCGTCAGCCGATGGTTATATTTGACGCAGAAGACATTTTGAAAGACCGGTCTAAATTTAACGCGCGTGCTGCTGGTGTGCTTGGCTTTTCGATGTACGGCAAAGACCAAACTTATGGGCTAGATTCCTCAATGTCATTGAAATTAGATGCTCTGGCGGCATACTGTGACAAACATCGCGAGACGGGCATTTACTCATTTGGATTTACCTTTGTGGTGTGGAAGTACTTTTACCAACACTTAGAGGCAATCGGAGAAAAGCTTGATTTTGGCGCAAGGAGCATCCTGATACACGGTGGAGGCTGGAAAAAACTTCAATTGGAGAGCGTATCAAATACGATCTTCAAGGAGAAACTGCTTGAGCGCGCTGGGTTACGGCGGGTGCATAATTATTACGGTATGGTAGAGCAGACTGGCTCAATTTATATGGAATGTGAGCATGGCAATCTTCACGCATCGGATTATTCTGATGTAATTGTGAGAGATCCAGTAAGCTTCAAACCTTGCGCTGTTGGTGAGCAAGGGTTAATTCAGGTAATTAGTTTGCTACCTTACAGCTACCCAGGGCATAGCCTACTCACTGAGGACTTAGGCGTCCTTCTCGGAGAGGACGATTGTCAGTGCGGTCGCTTGGGAAGGTATTTCCATGTTCATGGCCGCTTGGAGACATCAGAAGCGCGCGGCTGCAGTGACGTGAGGCAGTTCTAATGAATGTACAATTTTATGTTCCCGACCATTTAGATGGTACCGAACTCGAAACAGTGCTGCGGTCCTCTCCAAATACAGCAATTCTCAAACCGTTTGACTCCGTTTTAGTTAAATTTGTAACCGATTTTGCCAAATCGATCTTACTAGATAAAAATGCGCGCGATTATCCCGAACTAATCGTCATGGCTAATTTTTTCAAATCAACCAACATTTTAAAATTACAAGAAGAACTTGAATGTCCTGGCGTACGAACAGCACGCGGATTAGTTTTCCATGTGGCTCCTTCTAATGTAGATTCAGTGTTCCTCTATTCTAGCCTACTTTCACTTTTGTGCGGCAACGTAAACATAATCAGAGTTTCCAAGAGTACCGGCGACCAAGTTCGATTCGTTATAGATAAACTCAGATATCTGCTGAAAGGTGACCATGCGGCGATAGCTGACCGATTATTTCTGTTAACATATGAGCACGACGACGCAATTACACGCCTCATTTCAGAACATTGTCATATGCGTGTAGTTTGGGGCGGAGATGCCACAGTTAGAAAAATCCGGTCGCTACCACTCCGCCCTTCGGCATCGGAATTATGTTTCCCGGACCGTTTCTCTGCAGCAATTCTAGTGGCTAGCGAAATACGGGCCCTAGAGCCGTCAGCCTTGTCAGATATCTGTTCCCAGTTTTTTAATGACTCAATATGGTTCGCCCAGCAAGCATGTTCATCGCCTAGGTTGGTATCTTGGATTGGAACAGCTGACGATTGTGCAGAAGCGCGACGCCTGTTCTGGGATTCATTTAATATACATTTGTCTTCAAAGGTTTACGAGAATTCTGCGGGAATGGCGATGGATCGTTTTGTCGCGGCATGCTTGGTTGCCACCGATCCTTTGCATCTAGAAACAACCGCCGGATCATTCCCAACCCGCATCCTTCTGGATAACAGGTCGCTCACGTCCGTTAAGCCATATCATTGCGGAAACGGGCTATTTTACGAACAATATTTCGAGACTATTCCTCTGTTCTTTAAAACTTTATCAGATCGTGAGCAAACTCTATCTGTCTTTGGTGTTGAGTTAGCTGAAATATCAAAATGCGCACAAATGTTGCCAATGCGTTCGGTAGACCGGATTACTAAAATAGGAAGCGCCTTGGATTTTAGTCATATTTGGGATGGGCACAATTTGCTACATTCATTTACCCGTCAAATTAGCATACAGCTATAGGATTGAAGAAGGGCAATATGTTCGACCTGCAAAAATACGCAGAAAAGCCATGCTTACATGGGATGAATATTACGTACACCTATGATGATGTAGATAAGGAAGCACGTAAATTAGGGGCTTCTTTTAACGGCCGCAGTTTAGTCTTGTGTTTGTGCGAAAATAAGATCGCAGCTGTAATAGGTTACATAGCATTTATAATTCATGATCAGGTTACCATTTTGGTCGACGCTAGTCAAAAGTCCGAATCAACCGCAAAAATTGTCGAAAAATATACTCCTGAGTATATCTGGGCAAATGAATCTCAATTAATGGATCTACCAAGCGGCAAAGTGGTTTACTCTATTGACGATTATGTTCTTTTGCAAACCTGCGACAGACTCCCAGAAGAGACGAACCTAAATTCTAGGCTGCAGATACTCCTATCAACCTCAGGGTCGACCGGTAGCGCTAAATTCGTTCGGCTATCTCGTTCGAATCTGGAGTCGAACGCCACGTCAATCATTGAATACCTCAAAATTCAACCTGATGATGTTGCAGTGACCTCCTTGCCATTCAATTACTCTTTTGGTCTCTCAATAATTAATTCTCATTTGCTAGCCGGCGCATCAATTGCAGTCACAGAATTGACACCTTTGAGCCGAGACTTTTGGGACCTCATCCGGCGTAAAAATGTTTCCTCGCTGTCAGGGGTCCCCTATACGTTCGATATCTTGAAACGGATTAAATTTGAGCGCTTTGATCTGCCAGCCCTTCGTTATTTATCTCAAGCAGGTGGCAAGTTGACGCAGGCTGGCTTTGCTTATTTGCAGCAGGTTGTCAGTGAAAAAGATCTTTCTTGCTTTTTGATGTACGGCCAAACAGAAGCGACGGCACGAATGTCATATTTGTCGCCTGAGCACTTTAATGCCAAGGTTGGCAGTATTGGTCAGCCCATACCCAATGGCAAATTTTCTATCGTGGACGAGGATGGTCGATCTATAGTCGAACCGTTTACTAACGGTGAACTAGTCTATGCCGGACCAAATGTTGCCTTGGGTTATGCCGACAGCCGGGCAGATTTGGTGCGGGGGGATGATTGGAATGGCCGGTTAAACACGGGGGACGTGGCTTACAGAGACGAAGACGATTTTTATTATATCGCAGGGCGCCATAAACGCTTTCTTAAGTTGTATGGCAACAGGGTATCATTGGACGAAATAGAATTGCATCTACAGCTTTCATTCGCTGAATGCGAATTCATCTGTTCCGGGCACGATGACTGCCTCAAGATTGGTTACGTCGGAGATTTAACTAGCGATCAAATAGTTTTATGCCTCGTTAATCGCTTTTCTATCAGTCGGTCATCTATAAAATGTGTATCGATTACGGAAGTTCCGCGGTTAAATAATGGTAAGGTAAATTACAAATTTTTAGAGAGATAATTACGCTAAAGTGATTGAATAACGCAATCTGTAGATCTGTAAGCAAATACATTTTTATCCTTGTACTAGATATTTTTTGATTTTTGACATTTTATGTCTCTCTGGAAAAGTATACACCCCGAATTTCTTCTCTTTCGTTGATCTCATTACCAGTCAGGTCTATATCGTGGTAAAGGCGTCCAACGAGATGTGGCAGTCAGGCTTCGCCTGCGTGGAGACCGTTAGCTGGGGCTGGATTTATCTGTCTACAGTGCTCGGCGACTTCTTGCGCTAGATCATCGCCTGGAGGCTGTGCAGCAATATGCGGGCCGAGAATGCAACAGACACGGTCGACATGACCCTAGCAGGGTCAGGCTACGATCATATCACTGTTCAGCCCAAGCCCCGACTGCTGTTGGATAACGGTACCAGCTATAATTCAGGCAAACTGGCGGATATATCGAAGCCACCAAGATAAACCATTGCGCGGCGCACCGATGCCTCCGCAAAGACAGAGCAAGATCGAACGCTGGCACCACACACTCAAGAACCTCATTTCACAGGACCAGTACTTCATGCCAAGCGACCTTGAGCAGCAGATCAAAGGATTCGTAGAGCATTGCAACCACCAACGCTAGCGCGAGAGCCTGAACAAGGTTACGCCCCTCGATGTCCACTTCGGCAGGGCGCAAGCCATCATCCAACAACGTGAAAGGGTCAAACGACAGATTATCGAATATCGACGCTTGTAAGACCGCAAGCTTGCCGCCTAATGTCCCCCCAAATGATCAGGCCAACACTTCGCTAATTTACGAAGCCGTTATTGCCAAATGTGCTGACGACGGACAAATCTGCGTTTCAATGCATTTTAGCCGTCGTATTGGGTTTCGGGCTTTAGCGATTTAAAGTGACCCTATCGTATTTGGTGTCTAGAAACTAAAGGTGTTTATAAATAGTGACAAACTGAAACGAACTGCTTCGCATTTTTTATCTGGCGACTGCGTTCCGGGTTGAAGGAATACATACCAGCCCTTATGGACAAGCGTCAGTCTTGTCGTCGAATCAAGTACGACTTTTTCTAAATTGATTGGAGGGCGTATGTTCGACAATAAAGTCTTATTAATCACTGGTGGGACAGGGTCCTTTGGATCCACTGTACTACGCCGTCTCATTGCAGAGCCATTCAAAGAAATCCGCATTTTTTCTCGCGATGAAAAAAAACAAGAAGATCAAAGACTTAGTTATCGAGATCCTCGACTGCAATATTATATTGGAGACGTTCGCGATCTTCGGTCTGTAGCAAGCGCGGTCAAGGGCGTCGATTACATCTTCCACGCCGCCGCGCTCAAACAGGTTCCGTCATGCGAATTTCATCCGATGGAGGCGGTTAAGACAAATGTTATAGGCACCGACAATGTTCTGGAAGCAGCGATAAGCGCTGGTGTATCTCGTGTAGTCTGCCTCTCCACTGATAAAGCGGTTTATCCCATAAATGCGATGGGTATATCCAAGGCCATGATGGAAAAGATAATGGTCGCCAAGTCTCGGCTTGCTATCGGAACGGATACAATCATTACCGGCACCAGGTACGGAAATGTTTTGGCCTCACGTGGATCAGTCATTCCACTTTTTGTGGATCAAGTCCGCAAGGGCATTCCGATAACGATTACGGATCCGACCATGACCCGATTCGTCATGACTTTGGGTGAGGCCGTAGATCTTGTGCTTTATGCTTTTGAGCATGGACAGAATGGTGATTTGTTTGTTCAAAAAGCACCTGCCGCTACAATTGACGTTCTTGCAAAGTCAGTTCTCAAAATTCTTGGTGCAGATCAACATCCTATTCAGGTAATCGGAACCCGCCACGGCGAAAAACTCTACGAAGCACTGCTGAGCCGCGAAGAAATGGTTATGGCTGAAGATCGCGGCGATTATTATCGCGTTCCACCAGACAGCCGAGACTTGAATTATTCTGCTTTTGTCGAACAAGGGGAGCGGCAGATATCAGAGGCGCACGACTTCCATTCACACAATGCGCGGCGCCTCGAGCAATCCGAAATGACAGATATCCTCCGACGGCTTGATTATATGCAATCCGTGTTAGCTGCCCGAGACAGCGGGGCAGGACAGTGAATACCCAAACCGTCGCCGTTACGGGATCCAACGGGTTCATCGGACGCAACTTATTGGTGCGCCTCAGCGAATTGGGATTTAATGTTGCGCCGATCAGCCGCGACAGTGATGAACATCAATGGAGACAGGCTCTAGCAAGCGCAGATGCGGTCATTCATCTCGCTGGCGCAAACCGTCCGGCGAACAATACAGAATTTATGGAAATCAATGTCGGCGTGACTCAGAAAATGGCGGCCATTCTTCTTGATCTTGGTCGGGCCATCCCCGTCATTTACGCATCGACTACCAAAGCGGATGACCCATCGGAATATGGCTCAAGTAAGAGTTTGGCCGAAGAACAACTGAAAATGCTTGCGGACGCCCTTGGCAACAAACTGTACATTTATCGACTGCCTAACGTCTTCGGCAAATGGGCAAGGCCCAATTATAATTCTGCCGTGGCAACTTTTTGTCACAATATCTCACGCGACATCCCGATCAACATTCACGATCCATCCATGCCGCTGACACTTGTCTATGTTGACGATGTGGTCGCCGACTTTATCGCCACACTCAATCAACTGCCCCAGCCGGGTTTTAGCGCTGTCCAACCAGCCTATGTTACAACCGTCGGTGAAGTTGCTGAAATGATCCTCGGATTTCGTAATGATCGAAACAAAAATTTAATCGCAAACGTAGGCACGGGTCTCACGCGCGCATTATACGCTACTTATGTTTCTATGCTGCCGACCGAGCAGTTCAGTTACGAAATAGTGAGCCACACCGACCCACGGGGTAGTTTTTCGGAAATGCTGAAGACAAAGAACGCAGGGCAGTTTTCCTATTTCACAGCTCACCCCGGGGTCACGCGTGGCGGCCACTATCACCACACCAAAACCGAAAAATTTTTGATTGTCCATGGGAACGCAAGGTTTCGGTTTCGTAACATCCTGACCGACGAGACGCACGAGCTCACAACTTCGGGCGCTTGCCCGGTTATCGTGGAGACCATACCTGGCTGGTCACACGATGTGACTAACGTCGGGGACGAAACGCTCGTTTCTCTGCTTTGGGCAAATGAAATATTTGACCCCGAAAAACCCGATACGATTTCAATGAAGGTGTTTTGAATATGCGCAAGCTCAAGGTAATGACCGTTGTGGGTACTCGGCCTGAAATTATCCGGCTTTCGCGGGTTATGGCGCTGCTTGACGAGCATTGCGATCATGTCATCGTACACACTGGCCAAAATTATGATTACGAATTGAACCAAGTGTTTTTTGATGACCTGAAATTACGCAAGCCAGATCACTTCTTGAATGCGGCTGGCGGTTCAGCAGCCGAAACGATTGGCAATGTCATCATCGGGGTAGACAAGGTACTTGAAACCCAGGCGCCAGAGGCGATGTTAATACTCGGTGATACCAACAGCTGTTTATCAGTCATTCCAGCGAAGCGTCGCAAGATACCTGTGTTTCACATGGAAGCTGGCAACCGCTGCTTTGACGACCGTGTACCAGAGGAAATTAATCGGCGTATTGTAGATCACTCGGCTGATATCAACATGCCTTATTCAGATATCGCTCGTGAATACCTACTGGCCGAGGGTCTGCCTGCGGACCGT
The DNA here is from genome assembly GCA_027488785.1 of Sphingomonadales bacterium. Taxonomy (GTDB): domain Bacteria; phylum Pseudomonadota; class Alphaproteobacteria; order Sphingomonadales; family Sphingomonadaceae; genus Sphingorhabdus_B. The sequence continues at coordinate 32,782 of JAIYAY010000028.1, forward strand.
ATCATCAAAACCGGCAGCCCGATGTTTGAAGTTCTCTCTTATTATCGGACCGGTATTGAGGCGTCAGTTGCTCTCAAGGATGCCGGCGTGAAATCGGGTCGCTATTTTCTAGTCAGCGCACACCGCGAAGAGAACGTAGATTCCGAGAAAAATTTGAGGCGTCTGCACGAAACGCTTAACGCAATTGCAGAGGCGTATGATGAACCGATACTGGTTTCCGCACACCCTCGCACGCGAAAGCGTATCGAAGCTTTGCAATTGCAGTTTGATAGTCGCGTCCAGTTGCTCAAGCCATTTGGTTTTCTCGACTATAACGCCCTTCAGATGCACGCCCGCGCGGTTTTATCCGACAGTGGCACCATAAGCGAGGAGAGCTCTATCCTAGGTTTTCCGGCACTCAATATCCGAGAGGCGCACGAACGGCCAGAAGCGATGGAAGAAGGTGCGGTTATGATGGTAGGCCTCGGAAGCGAGCGTATTCTGCAGGCGTTGCATGTTTTGACCAAGGAACATGCCAGCGCCCCTAATCGTAACACGCGTGTGTCCGATTACTCGAAACCAAATGTCTCCGACAAGGTGCTGCGCATAATCATGAGCTATACCGATTATGTGACTCGAACCGTATGGAAAGCTTATTAACATCACCACCGGATTGAATCCGTCCTACGATACAACGCCACCGTCGTATGGCGTATCGACGCCAGATGTCTGCAGAGGACTGTTCTGCTGCTTAGATCTCAGCGATTACAACGCCCCGTTGGTAGTTTGCGTACACGACATTGAAGGTAACGGTCGCCACTTCGATCTGCGGACTAATTCCTTTGCGTTGGCAGCGGCACGCCTCGTAATTCCGACGTTACTTGTTGACCGGCCAGGTTATACTGGAAGCGCAGGCGATGGTCTGGGATGGGGAATCAACAGCGGCCATAAAGCAATTGGCGCGCTTGTCGCGCATGTGCGCACATATTTCCCGGAACTTGCGCATCGACGGCTTGTTCTTGTCGGGCATTCACTCGGCGGCGCATTAGCATTAAGCTACGCAGCGCGCGATTCTGCTGGTTCCGTTGCAACGATCTGCGTGTCTGGCCTTGGAGACAAGACCTCGCAAGATTATCTGGGCGAATTGAAGCGCCAAAAAGCCGAAGGCTCCCATGAACTGTCACTTTATGGGTTCTTTGGCCCCGGCAAGACATTTGATCGGCAGGGCGTAACCGCTTTGCGCGCCGCCAGCAAACCTAAACGCCCGAACGAGGTGCATGAAGTCCCTTTTGCTTGCCCCAAGCTCTGGCCAACGGTTGCAAGAGAATTTATATGCCCCATACATTTTTGTGTCGCCGAATATGAACGCATTTGGCAAACGAGCTCGGCAGGCCCAGCACGGATAGCCGCTGCGTTCAAACGCGCACCCCATATAGGCAAAGCCATTTTACCCGATGGCGGCTATCTCTATGAGGCCCATCTTCGGGGGCATGAACTCATTGCGGCGCGGCTGGATTTGGTCCAAACTTGGACAAGTCAGTTGGAGTAATCGAACATTGCCCGCGCTTACAAAAAATCCTTTTGCCGCCCGCTGGCTGCTAACCGGTGGAGCTCTTGCCTCGTTTTTTTGTCTGAAATTTGCCTTTGGTCTGGCGCTTATCGGAATTTCCAGTACCTATCTGTCGGTCGCTGGGTTTGTATCCTTCTCACAGTTCTTCCTCTTTTTCGCACTTCTCTCTACAGTCGCGGCGGCAGGCGTCCAAAACGGGCTTGCGCGTCAAATAGCTATGGCAAATGGCGATGTCGCCGCTGAACATGGGGCAACCGCCGCCGCGTTCCGTATCTGGGCACTGGCCAGCGCAGCATTGATTTTTGCCTCATGTATTCTGCGACATACTTTTTCGGATCTTCTAGTTGGCGACAACAGTCTGGGGGCTGTAATTCCGCTTGCGACATTGGCAGGTGCGGCGGGTGGATATGGCGTACTAGCCTGCGCGATATTGAACGGTCGGCAACGCGCGGCGACAAGCCTGCTTTTGCAATCAGCAGGTTTGATATTCGGCGGAATGCTCTGCATATGGTGGTTGCGCAATGGGGACCCCTTAGCAGCAGTTTTGGGATATGCAGCTGGCCCAATGCTGACCAGCGCATTGGCTGCTGCCATCTTATCCCGACACGGAATTCGGTTTGGTCCGACCCAGAAATTCAACTGGTCAGAAACACGTTTATTGCTTGGCTATTCGATCGCGTTTCTGGCGGTGGCGGTGATTATGCCGGGTACGCTGTTCGGGCTCAGACATTTTTACCGCGAAAGCTTTGGGACTGATTTGCTGGGCTACTGGCTAGCGGCCAACCGTGTTTCAGACGTTACTAGCCAAATTCTAGGCCTGTACATGGCGCAGATTTTCTTACCGCAAGTGGCCCGTAAAGCCGAACCAGGCAGAATCGGGAAGCTGTTGCGAAACACCCTGTTTATGGCATCGGCGGTGATGCTTGGGGGTTGGGCTCTCTTCATGATTGGTGCACCTTTCTTCGTCACCACTTTTTTCTCCCCTGCATATTTGCCCGCCATTCCGTTTATCGCTGGTTATCTTCTCGGTGACGGATTGCGAGTTACTGCTTCGATGGCCATGCACTGCATGCTGGCACGGCGACGTCTTGCTGCTGCCATTGGGATCGAATTTGGAACTGCTGCATTCATGACGGCCTATTTGTTGATTTTCATTCGTCTGGGCTACGCACAGGCACCATATTGGGCATATCCGGCCGCTTATGGGACGATAACGGTGTTTCTCATTGCTGCGTTTCTCGGAAATTACAAAAAAGTGGTAAATAGCTAACTGCTTTTTTGAATTCTTCCTGTCTCAGCGCACCTGAAAACACCTATCGTCATATTGTGGAGGCCATTAGGTTTGTTGTTAAGCCGCCCTGGCAGTCGCACGGACAATGCGTTCGTGGAGAGCTATAATAGCCGTGTCCGGGCGGAATGCATGAATGGAAACTGATTCTTGAGCTTGGCCGACGCACAGGCTAAATGTGAGGCACGGCGGAGAGACTATAATGAAGTCCGGCCGCACAGATCCCTTGGTAACCAAGCCCTAATAGAGCGCGCTTTTGCATCAGGGCAGGCATGCCTGCCCTGATGCAAAAAGAGCCAGTCTTTCTCATAAAGACTGGACCAAAGTTGGAGCTAAGGGCAATCAAGGGCCAGACTCTGATTATAAATGGAGGGGATTTACAGGGTCACGTTGGAAGCCTTAAAACAAATCAGGCGCGCAAAATACCAGGGGTTTTTGGAGGCGCGGAGCTTTCGTGCCTGCTCAACGTCCAGAAAAATCCCCAGAACAGTGTTGTTAAATATGCCTCTAATGTGCCCATCATCTGGTTGTTAGCGGGAAAATAGAATATCATCATCATGATCACACAAAAGAAAACCGCTGCTTTATCGTTTACCCCGTATACCGCATCAACCCAAGACCGCCCCCAAAGATATCCGATAAATGCCAATATAATAGGGACACCCCAAAAACTAACATCACTAGCAAGCCACGTTGCTGCTGTTGACCAATGGGAATCGCTAGACCAAGCATCTTGGTTCAACCGCTCAATATATGTACTGTTAAGATACGCAGCATCGCCGCCTTGCATTCTGTACAGGCTCCCCACAATTGGGGAATGCCCCAAGCCCCATGTCGGCACAAAGTCGTGTTGCAAAGCAAGCGAGAGACCGTAATATCCTTGCGAGAGATAACCTGTCAAAGATCCAATCGCTGAAATAATTATGGGTGGAAGATCTCTGTAAACGGGGCCATCATAATTTGCGCACACGTATCCGCCTCCTATGCACAATGAAGACGCGGAGCCTCCTAGTCGTGCTTCCACACGCCCAGTAAGGGCGGCAAGCACGCCTAGCGTTAGAACACAGCCCGCCACGATTTTTGGCCAATGCTGAGAAAATCTAGGCATCGTTTTCGATTGACGATAGATTGAGATTAAAAAAGCTGCGCCGCCCACAATTACCAAATCAGCAAGCTCCCTAGTAGTACCGCGCAACACGGACAGGATCATGGAACTCAAAATGGTCCCGATGAATAGAAATCGAGTTGCTGTCGATAAATTTCTCCAACACAAGATTCCGAGCGGAAGAACAGCAAACATGAAAGGCCCAAAAAGCGCTCTCGCTAAGATCATTAATCCTCTAGAATCTTGTGTTAATTCAAGCTGTTCTCGTAATTTTGAATAAGCTTCTCTCTGGTCTGAAAGTGCCTGAAGTACCTCCCATGGCGCACGCCCCGTATAAATTTGCGCCGTCGGATATAGCAAAAGGATACTGGAAAGCCCGCCTATCAAAAGTATAGTATTTCTACTCTTTAGGTCATTTTGTTTCGGGCTTTTTTTTAATCCAACATTAAAAAAGGTAGCTGTAGCAACCCCGAGAACTATCATGTAAAAAAGTACCGGCCACATGCTAATAAAAGGCCAATCCATAGGCCCAATATAAAACAACGTAAGCGTAAAAATGATGTATCCCATCCCGAGTTTTAGTGGAAAATTACTGTGAATTTTTTTTGAAGAGTAATTTTCTATCATAGGTCTAACTCAGTCCTTTCAAGATATCGGCGATATGTTGACTGCATTATGTGAGTTGCCGCTTGATTAACATCAAATACTTCGTTTAGCGCTCGTCTTCCTGCCGCGGCCATAGCGCTACGCATATCCGAATTTCGCACTAATGTTTCTAGAGTTTTTAGCAGTTCTTGTGGATCACCTGCTCTGACTACTTTACCGAATCCGTGCAGATCAACAAAATCGCGGAAATCCGTATCATCCTCCACGGCCGCCACGATCGGCAGAGATGCCTGCAAATAGTCCAGAGTTTTGGAAGGAAAGGTCGGAATGTCCGCTATCGGAACTGTCACGACCAAGCCGATGTCACACGCGGTTGCCAGCGTGAGATAGGACTTACGATCTAGGCTACGCAAATGGGAGACGTTTCCTCCGCCATTTGCAATATATGCTTTAACCAGATGAACGAGCCGTCCGTCGCCGGCCATTACAAAGTGCAAATCAGGGATCAATTCCTGGGCAAGCCGGGCTGTTTCCAAAATTTGTTCGATACCGCGCCCTTGGGTTATCTGACCACCAAATATTGCAATAACCTTATCACGCGGCAAAGCAAACTTTGCACGCACTGAGTCATTATCTAATGATAAGGTCGGCAGGATCGAGGTGCTGAGAGGCAGGATTGTGATTTCTTGCTCCGGCCTGAGCGTGTAATGCTCGCGCAGATAGGCAACATTTTTCTGCGACATGCAGGCAATAGTGTGAAATTTCCGGATTAGGGTGTTCTCAAATTTTTTGGCAATATGGAATATCAAGCCGTTTGGAATCAAGCCGATAGCACGTTGATGAAAAGGGAAAAAATCGACTATATACAGATAGAAGTGAGCATTTGCATATCTTTTAAATGCCCAACGCAAGACAAAGGCCATCGTCACTGATGGGCTCGTCGTGTAGACTAGGTCAAACTGTTCGTCACGCAAGAATGTTTGCAAATAACGACGCGCAATGAGCGATGAAAATGTCCAGCGTAGAACTAGTGATATCGCATTACCGAACCGCGTAATGCGCAATACTGGGACGCGCAGTACTCTCAGCGCCTCGCTTTCGGCATATATGCGGACATCCGTTTCCAACCTTTGCCAAGGAATGACCACAACCTTCACCGAATGCCCTTGCGAAACAAAGGTATCCGCAAGCTGGTGTGGAGAGTCATCCGGCTCACCCTGAGCGCTGAACTGAGTTAGAAGCATAAGAATTTTAGCCATTACACCCCTATCTGAAAAAATTACGCCGAACGCCTTCTTTGGATCAGTCTAGGCCGCCGAAGCTTGTAGCCGGTCAGTTTAGCTCACGCATTCTCGATACGTTTCGCAGGGCTACTTAACATCGTGAAGCAATCGCGTCCATCCGGGACCACGCGATTCCGATTTTCACGCCAATGACGACGCGCTTGCCGGATAATGCATACAAGCTTTAGGCGAAAGCTGTTTATAAAATTTCCAAGCCTCTTTGGGGGGAGCTTAATCTCTAGGTAGGCGTAAGTGTTACCGGAATATCATATAGCAAGAGGTGTTATCACCTGCTTTCCAGATGCAGACAGGGAAACAGCCATAGTCTCTCTCAAAGAATTGGTTTTTCATTGCCAATTTTTCAATTTTTGTATTTTAAGAACTGTAATCTAGTTAGATCCGTGAATTGTTGTGATTTTATTAGTATAGGTAAGCGCAGGAATGAGCTTGAAATACAGCGAATTATTGAATTGCATTTCGACTGCCTGATCGTAAATTTCAAATTTAAATAGGTGCCGCTGGGGCTGAGTAATTTTTTATTGTTAAATAAAATTCAATCAAACTTAGAAGTGTTTATTTCTAGATGAACCAACCTTGATAAAAATCTATCTGGCCCAATTTCATATAAGAAGTGTTGCCACTGCGCCTTATGCCGCCCATAAACGGGTTTATGCGAATTTTGTTAATTACACAATGGTTCCAGCCGGAACCACATTTTAAGGGCTTACCGCTTGCGCGGTCACTTAGAGACCTCGGCCATAAAGTTGAGGTGCTTACTGGCTTCCCAAATTATCCAGGAGGGAAACTATACCCTGGCTATCGTGTAAAAACATGGATGCGCGAATATATGGACGGTATTCCGGTCATGCGTGGGGCATTGTACCCCAGCCACGATCGATCTGTGTTCAAACGCATCCTTAATTATTTGTCATTTGCACTATCTAGCACTCTGCTAGTTTTATTTCTTCGGCGACCTGATGTTGTTTATGTTTATTGTCCGCCCATGACATCGGCCGCGGGGGCTGTAATTTTGAAAATGCTTCGAAGAGTTCCATATGTTATTGATGTACAAGATCTGTGGCCCGACACCTTAACCTCTACAGGTATGGTAAAAGAGGGCCTGATGTTAAAGCTCGTTGGGGCTTGGAGCACGTTTGCTATGCGTCGCGCTGATGCACTTATTGTGCTGTCGTCTGGGTTTAAGTCACGGTTAGAAAGCCGTAGCATTGAACGACCTATTCACGTAATTCAGAACTGGGCGCCTCCGGAAATTGAAACAATGGTGAAGTCCGCGGAGATCAAAAATAGAAGGGATATTAAAACTTTCAATATTCTATTTGCGGGTAATATTGGGCAAGCGCAGGCGCTAGACACAGTCATTGTTGCTGCTCAACGCCTTAAACGGGAGCGTTCTAATATTCAATTTACGCTGATAGGTACAGGCGTCGATTTAGATCGTCTTCGTGCCGCAAGTATCGCAGCCAAGACAGATAATATCTTGTTTTTACCACCCCGCAAACCAAGCGACATGGCGTCGGTATTCTCGGAAGCAGACGGGTTACTAGTGCACCTTCGCGACGACCCACTTTTCTCTATCACCATTCCTTCTAAAACACAGGCTTATCTCGCAATTGGACGGCCCATTCTTATGGGAGTAAGCGGTGACGCTGCTGCTTTAGTCAAAGCAGCACGAGCGGGTATTTGCTTTAAACCTGAGGACGCAGATAGTCTTGCCGAGGCAGCGATTAAACTCTCCCAGATGACGGCCTCAGCGCGAGAACAAATGGGCCGCGCCGGCGCTGCCTTTTATGACGAGCATCTCTCTTTCAATAAAGGTATCAGTAAGTTAGAAAGAGTTTTAACGAGCGTTGCAAAAGGTAATAACCAAAATACCAATTTCATCTAAGTACTCTCACCGAGACAAATGCTTCAGCGGCAGCAACGCCAATTTGCGAACCGCGGTATGTCGCAAGCGCCCGTAATGCTTGCAACGACCGAGGCATCGGCGGATCCTGCACCTGCGAAGCGAAGCATGAAAATGCCTCTAATTTCTTATCAATGTGATCGCTGATGTCATAGAATGTGTTCGGAATAAATGCCTGCTCGACATATGGGATATTGAGATGGGTTTCAGATGGAACTTCATAACAATATACTTCACGGATTTGTCTACCTAGCGGAAGGTAAGGGCGCCAAGCGATGGATGCGGCATGAAAAACTTCCCGGTGGTCACCGTGCAAATCAAGCGGAAACGGAACAAATAGCCTTTCGGGCCTAATGCGATCAATAAGATCAAAAATTGATTTGTTCAGAGCATGTTTGGGTAAGTCTGGCAAGAGAACCGTTGGCAAGTTGAGCGCTTCTATCAGTTGGGCGCCAAGCACATTACAAGCCGCCGCCATTTCAGTCCGAACTTGTTTAAAGCCTTCTGAGGGGTATAAAGGATGTGGTCCGGTCCCCTCTCCCGTTACCAATCCCACAATGACTTCGTGACCTTCGGCAGCTAGCCGAGCCATTGTTCCCCCGCAGCCCAAAGTTTCATCATCAGGGTGGGGCGCAAGTATTAATGTTTTCATATGGCTAGTTCCTGTTTACCGAGCTGACTTTGAAATCGAACTTGGCCTAGTAATGGCGCTCCTCCTGCATCATAGTCAGTGATCCGCAAGTATTCTCCATCTCCACAGCGGACAATTGGATCTCCGCGATAATAATCGACCACTTGCCCAGCCGCTGCATGAATGGGATGTAGTTGATGCCATGGCTCTGCCGCCCAGATAATCACTCTCCGTTTTTGCGTAAAGGTAAAAGCACCCGCATAGGGCTGTGTAGAAGCACGAATCAATCGGTCGATGGAAACATGCGTTCCCTGCCAGTCAATTAGACTATCGGCGGCGGTTCGTCGGGCGCAATAACTAATGCCCTCATCCCGCTGTTCTTGCGCCTCTAAATGTCCGCGTTCAAGGCGTGGAAGCAATTCTCGGATCATTCCGTCAAGCGCAGTCGCAAGTTTATTTCCCAGGCTAGAAACCGTCTCGCGGTCGCTTAAGGGAATTCGCACCTGAGCAAGAATCGCTCCATCATCGACACCATCGCCTAGCTGGAAAAGCGTAGCACCCGTTTCGGCCAAGCCTAACAAAATTGTCCAACCAATAACTGCCCTCCCTCGCATTGCCGGTAGCAAGCTTGGGTGGAAACCAACGCAACCAACTCGGGCTGTTTCGCGAAGCTCAGGACCAACAATTTGTGACCAGCCAATAACCAAAAGAATGTCGGGCATTAGCTGGCGCACGTGAGTAATGAAATCATTATCATTGGTCGAGTTGACGAACAAAACGTCAGTGCTTTCGTCGGTCAGAGCTGCAAGATTAACGTAGTCCGCGTGGCGTCTTTGGCCAATTTCAGGATCTAAAGTAACAAGCAAAATTGGCGGGTTGCCCGCCTCCTGCATTGCGCGTAACGCAATTTCAGTACTACCGACCGCACCGATTAGGATTGCTCGCATATTGTAATGCCTCTCGAATAAGGGGTTCGTTACGCTTTTCACCAATAAAAACGGTTACAACCGTCATTAAAATTATTTGCAAATCTCGCAGGCCGGACGTGTGGTCGGCATAATATACGTCGATTGCGAATTTTTCATTATTTGTTAGCAGCGTGTTTCCGCTAACTTGCGAAAGCCCGGTTAGCCCAGGAAGAACCCGAGACCGAGCTTGCAATACCCCATGAGCCTCAATTAAACTCTTTGGAAGTGGCCTCGGTCCCACAAAGGACATATCGCCACGTGCTATCAACAGCAACTCCGGCAACTCATCGAGCCTATAGCGTCGCATGAATCTACCCGTGGGAGTTATTCGATCATCATCAGGAAGAAGCATACCATTTGCATCATAATCGTTCCGCATGGATCTAAATTTCGCTAACGTAAATTCCACACCTCCAAGACCTGAGCGCACTTGGCGGAATAAGATTGGTCGCCCTATTGAAATAAACACGGCAACAGCCAAACCGAACATCGCCGGCGCTGAAAAAATCAAGCCTATTATTGAAAACACTATATCAAATAGTCTCTTTCTCGACATATCAATTAGCAAGCCTTCCTAGTACATCGACCACTTGCTCTATCTGTTGATGAGTTAGTGCCGAACCCGATGGAAGGCAGAGGCCCATTTCGAAGGCGCGCTCAGCCACGGCTCCTCCAACTGCTCTAGTAGCCGCAAAAAGTGGCTGCATATGCATTGGTTTCCAAAAAGGCCTGCTCTCAATGTCTTCCGCTTCAAGCGCACGGCGAGCATCTTCCCGGTCGAAACCAGCCCGCTCCGCATCGATTCGGATTGTTGTCAACCAACGGTTCGATCGCATTCCTGCAGGCTCCGGACTAAAGGTTACACCGGGCATGCCTGAGAGGCCTGTTCTATACAAATCATGAATGGCGCGGCGAGCCATCACCCGGTCTTCGATAACCTGAAGTTGACCTACCCCAACAGCTGCACAAATTCCGCTAAGCCTATAGTTGTATCCATAAGTATTGTGCTCATAATGGACAGCGGGCTCCCGGGCTTGTGTTGCCAAAAACTTCGCCCTCTCAATGGCCGCTCCATCATCACTAGCTAACGCCCCTCCCCCTGAGGTCGTAATGATTTTGTTCCCGTTGAATGAAAGGACCGCAAAGTCGGCACCGCGTCCGGCATGCCAGCCATCGCGATATGAGCCGACCGCTTCCGCAGCATCACTGATCCAAACAAAGCCATAGCGATCAGCAAGCGAACGCATCCTTTTAGTGTCCACGACGTGACCGTAAAGGTCTGTAGTAATGACTACTTTAGGCAATCGCCCTGCAAGGTTAGCTATACCAAGCTCTTCTTCAAGAAGATCTAGGTCGAGTAGAAAGTGAGCATCTTCAATGTCCAAAAATACCGGCGTTGCATTCATATAAAGAATAGGCGCTACACCACCCATGAAAGTCATCGTCGATCCCCAAACTTCATCTCCAGCTTCTAGCCCAGAAAGTCGGAGCGCAAGGTGAAGCGCGGCCGTTCCACTGGACAAAGCCGCAATATGGGCAATGCCTGTCAACGCAGACAAATCACCTTCAAATCGGGATATCATCGGGCCCGCCGGTGCTACCCAGTTGGTTTCGAAAACTTCCTGCACGAATTGCAGCTCTGTACCGCCCATATGCGCTGCAGAGAGCAAGAGTCTATCTCGTTTTTTTAGTGGGTTCATGTAGAAGTTTTTCTATCGTAAAAAAAGAAACAATATTGCGTCGACCTAGTTGCAAAGACACATTCCGGCAATCCCCAAATTTCGCCAAAAAGGGTTTGAGCTCTTAGTCAGCGTCTCCTCCCCAGCCCGAATAATTATGCTTATTAGTTTATTTATGCTTAAGCTTCGTCATAAAATCACTAAAAAAATGCGCGTGCACGGCTTGGGCCTAATGAGACATGCTCTACTAATCTTGACGGTCAAGCAGCCAACTCCTCCTAAAAATACAAAGCCCTCAACCGCACAAGAAACCAAGGGTTGGCCGGCAGGGCATTGTACGCCGCCGCCTCACAGCCGCGCGCCTTGCAGTATTTCAGTACGCGCGAGCATATGGAGCGCCTGCAGGGGTTTAGGCTATAGCTACGCCTTTAGCATTGTTCGCGTTCGGCTGATACTCGGGCACCAGATCCCGCAGCAAGCTGAGGGCGGCGGCGCGGTCACCACTTTGAACATGCGCCTCAAGCCTTTCTAACGCGGCCGATAACTCCTGCCACGGCATATGTCCCTCCCTCGCCTGCATGATCCGTAGATGATTTGTTGGCATAGGATTTTCACCAATGAGAAGCTCTTCAAAAAGCTTTTCACCTGGTCGTAGGCCGATTTCTTCAATCGCAATGTCGCCATCGGGGTTGTCGTCATCGCGAACAGTTAAGCCGGACAAATTTATTAACGTGCAAGCAAGATCGTAAATTTTGACGGGTTTGCCCATGTCGAGGACAAAGACCTCGCCACCCTGTGCCATGCTGCCGGCCTGAATAACCAACTGCGCGGCTTCAGGAATGGTCATGAAATAGCGGATGATGTCTCTATGCGTGAGCGTAACAGGACCGCCACTGGCGATCTGTTCCTTGAACCTTGGCACCACTGAACCGCTTGAGCCCAGCACGTTACCGAAGCGGACCATGCTAAACCGGGTTTTCGAACCCACCTTGGCTTTTGCCTGAAGAATTTGTTCACACACACGCTTACTTGCACCCATGACATTGGTCGGACGAACCGCCTTGTCGGTACTGATAAGAATAAAGTGTGCTACGTTATGTTGTTCGGCAGCCTCGACAAGATTTCGTGTGGAAAGTATGTTGTTGCCCATGCCTGAAATGGGATTGTGCTCAACCAACGGCACATGCTTATATGCAGCTGCGTGAAAAATCGTGTCGGGGCAATACGCGCCAATCACTGAGGACACCGGACGAGCGGCAGTCGTATTGATAAGCTCAGGATAAATTTCAATATAAGAACGAAAAATACCCGCTGCGGCATTTTCACGCAGCTCCTGCTCGATTTTATAGAGCGCAAATTCCGTCATTTCGACAAGGATGAGCCTTTGTGGGCCGATGGCCATAATCTGCCGGCATAACTCGCTCCCGATAGAACCACCGGCGCCAGTAACCATTACGGTCTTGCCCAATATAGTCCGGCCCATCAGCAAATCATTAGGGGCAACGGCATCGCGGCCCAAAAGATCGTCGACTTCCACCTCACGCAAATCGGCGATCGATACCTTGCCGGCAACAATGTCCTGAATTTGGGGAAGCGTTTGCACATGCACGCCGAGACTTTTCAGTTCATTAACAATACTCTTGCGTTTGCTTCGGCTCATTGAGGGTACTGCAAGTAATATGTCCGTTACCCCAAGACGCTCAACCTGCGCAGCAAGATCTCCCGAATGATATACAGGACTGCCGTCCAGCCGCTGACCGCGCAGCCGCCTGTCGTCATCCACAAATCCCAAAAGGTACATTCCCGGATAATGCCGCGTTGACAATGCCAGCTGCTGCCCGGCACTCCCGGCTCCATAAATGAGCACCCTCTTCGTTTCACCGCCAAAGGCGCGTTGTCCAAGAAGGTCGCTGATGATGTAACGCACAACAATGCGGCTCACCACCAATGCCAAGAAGAAAAGGATCGGGACCAGAATACCTAGCGTTCGGGGCACGCCGGGAAGTCCTATCACGGTCACAATCAGAGTCATAAGAAATAGGAAAATAGAGATTGCCCGCGCGAGGTCCGTGATAGTGCCTGAGCCGGCAAAACGGAAAATCGAACGGTACACGCCAAGCGCCAGGAAAATGGGTGGCCAGATCATGAACGACGCGATTAACACATTGCGTATTGGGGCGTTCCAGAGTTGCCAATCACCTAAGCGGAGAGAGAAAGCGAGCCAGATCGCGGCGGCACAAATCAATGAGTCAACCAAAAACGCGATGATTTTTTTGGCGCGTCGGTCGACATTTGAAACCGCGGACAAGCCAGCCATTATAGCGGGTGACACTTTGTCCATGGGAAGCTTACAATTACGTATTTTCTTCATGAATTTTCCAAGCCATCGCAACATTCTATTCAATGCTACGAATAAATAATGGCGCCGCGATTATAGAAATACCGCTCACTATTCAAGCAATGCGATGTATGACCGTTTCATGAACAAGAGGCTGGATCGTAAGCCAATCCAAATTCAATTCGTTTTTGCGAGCTTTAAGTCAGTGATCTTAACCATTGAGCTCAACTGTCCCTCGGCCCCAAGTGCGCTCAACTCAACTCGCACCAGACTACAGTTTTCTGGCACATCGACCGACAGCTGCACTAACTTTGAGTTCGCAGTCGCGGGCACAAAGCGATCTACAATAAGCTGAGGACCATTCTGAGCTACGCAATAAACACTCCAGCGCAGTGACGCGCGCGGAGAACCTGGCTCATACATCGACCTATGCCCCAAAACATATGTCGAGGATGCAATGACGGCCACGTCCCGCGATGCAATCGCGCCCCGTGCCGTAGGAGCCACCGTAACATCTATTGCGCCATCGGCATCGACGCTGGCCGAAATATCATCTGACTGACTTAGTGTCCAAGACAACGTCTGCCACTTCGGATCGAGATTAGCGCCGCCCGGAGCGAAGGCACGAAATGCGCCGATATCAACATTGGGCGCGACAAGAGAGAATAATTTCCATGCATCGCCGGCCAAACCTGATTGGAGCATTCGGTAGATGATGCGCGCATTACTGACGGCGTATCCATCACCCCTCAGCCTTGAGACTGTAGGTTCGACTAAGTCGCGATATTGGCCGACTTCAGCGCGCTGTGACGCCATATCCAAAAAAGGCGCGCTCCATTTTGTTTCTGGATTTAAATAAGGTCGTATCGCAGCCCTGACTTCGGGATAGGCAACTGCCGACACAAGCACAGGAAGAAAGGTTGCCTGCATTGCGGGATGCACAGACAACAAAGCGTTATAGTGAGCGACGGCAGCCTTCACGTCATCCGCACTACTTTTCTGTTCGATCATCCACAACTGGCTAAAGGCGTCGCGGCGAGAAATAGTATCGGCAGAAGCCATGAGGGCATTTGCCAGTTCTGGTTTTCCAATAGAGGCCTCCCTCATTCCATAAAAAGACAAGAGACTGGCATTTAATGGGCGGTGCACGAGCGATGCACGAGCAGCCTCAGCGTCGCGGCTTGAGATTATAAACTGCGGATTATCTTTCAGATCAGCGGAAAAGGCATTTAAGGCAGCCAAGCCGTCCGATGGCTCCGCTAAATAGGCAGCTTTAGGGTCAGCTGCCCGCAAATATGACTTTACGGAATTCTGGCTGGAATAGGCTGCACAGACTAAAAACAGAGCGATGCCTAAAAGACGCCCCGCTTTAGACAGAAGCCCAAAATCCATTTAACCGCGCGCCTCATCTTCTTCACCGTAACGCTGACCATAGCCGTAGCCGTAGCCGTAGCCGTAGCCGTAGCCGTAGCCCTTCGTATCGCCGCCCACCTTTGTAAGGACAATACCAAAGATGTGCCCATTCACCTGGCGAATGCGTTGGATGGATGCCTTGACACCGCGAACGGCTGCGCCTCCGGCCTGTACGACGTAAACTATACCCTCAACCGACTTAGAAATAAGCGGCGCATCCGTCATGCCCAATACCGGCGGACTATCGATAACTATGTGGTCGAATTGACCGAGGCCCTCTTTCACAAATTGAGCTAGCCGGTCGCCACTCAGAAGCTCGGCCGCACTTGGCGGGACAGGACCCGCCGCAATGATGCTCACATTCTTCAGACTTGTCTGCTGCACAATATGCGACCAGTCATTCTCGCCTGCCAGATAGTTGCTGAATCCGACTTCATTGGACCCCTCGACCATCGAGTGGATCGACGGCGAGCGCAAGTCGGCGTCGACCAAGAGTACGCGCTTCCCAGTCCGGCCGATGATCTGCGCGAGCGCCAGAGAAGTAGACGATTTCCCTTCCGCCGGCCGTGTACTCACCACTGCAAAAGACTTGGGCAGGCCGTGGTTGGTCGCAAATGCGAGGCTCGAACGAATAGAGAAATAGGCGTCAAAGAGGTGTGACTTGGGGTCTCGCAATTCCTCGTACAGAGTTCCGTCCGCGACAGCGGGCGTCATCCCGAGGAGTGGAACGCCCAGAAGCGGTTCCACCTGCGACGGCTCACGTATGCCCTCGTCGATTTGCTCAAGGGCAAGGACAGTCGCCGCAGCCAAACCGACGCCGAGGAGCAAGGCGATCGCTAAATTGATCGGCATTTTCGGCGATGATGGCTTGTCGGGAACAATTGCCGGCTCCACAATTGCAATGTTATTTACGCCAACTGAGCCCGCAACGCCAATTTCCTTGTAGCGCTGCAAGAGGGCATCATAAAGTTGGCGGTTCGTGTCCGCCTCTCGCTGGTAAATATTATACTGAATATTTGCCTTGTTTTGTCGGTCCATGTCCCCTTTCAGTTGGTCGACTTTTGCCTTAAGTTCGCTCTCGCGCTTCTGAGCCTCTCGATACTCACGCTTGCGCGCTTCACCAATGCGCGATGTCTCGCGTACAATCGCGGCGTCGATGGTGCGAATTTGCTCGGCATATTGGCGAACGGCAGGGAACTCAGGTTCAAACTGGACACTGAGCTTTGCATATTCAGCAGCGGCGGATGCGCGCTGTTGGCGCAGACCCGCAAGCGTTGCACTTGAAGTTGCCTCGGCAGTCGTGTCGCCACCACCACCAGCCCGCGCCTGCGCCTCAATACGTGCCGCAGTCGCCGCGTTGAGCGCCTGCGACAATTGCTCGAGGCTTGCTCCGACAAGGGTACGGTTACCGAGTGTCCGCCCATCGCCGTCGCGTATCTGATCTAGGTTCACGATATCGGCATTGGAGCCGTAGACGATGACTGCGCGCTCACTCTCGCCAACCTTGTCCTTCAGCGCGGCGAGCCGTTCTTCCAAAAATGCACGGGCATCTGCAGTCGAAGCAAATTGGCGATCCATGCTAAGCGCAATAAACGACGAGGCCCACTTATTCGCAATCGCTGCAGACAGCTCTGGACTTCTGCTAGTGTAAGATGCGTCGACAAGCTTAGATGTACGAATAGGTGAAATCGCAATATTCTCTAGGAGCAATCCAACGACACGTCGCTTGTGCTCCTCTCGCAATTGCGCCTCCGACTTGCCCGGCACCTTTGTCGTCAAGATGTCAGCATCAAGACCGTGCGCCTCTAAAAAGGCGGCGCTCTTGTAGAGGCCAAGCTCAGAGGCGACGCGCTCCGCGAGGGGCCGCGTCTTCAGCAGGGCATATTGCGTTGCGTAAAATTCCAAATCCTGCGTGTTCGTCTGGGCATCCAAGCCTTCAACTTTCGTGACCTGCTTTTGCTGGCGGTCGATCTGTACCTGCACCTTGGCCGTGTAGAGCGGGGCCATAAGAAGTGTCGCAACAACGCCAATCACCAATGTGCCCGCAATTATGCCCGTCATCAGCCAGCGCCAACGCAGCGCCGTGTGCCAATATTGCAACAGGATCGGCGGGAGCAGTCCACGCGAATTTTGAGCAGTTGGCTGCTCAATCATGCTGGCGGACGCGTTTACGACTTCATTCATGTGGGAGCCCAATTTAAATATTAATTGTTGTTGGTGAGCACGTAGACTAGCGGCGCCAGGAGTGGAGTTGCAGCTAAGAAATCTTTCCAAATTTTGCGGCCTTGAGAATCTCCGACCATTACAACGTCACTCGCGTAAATTTCAGGGTCGGGGTAAGTGCCCTTCTGGATTGCCTTCACATTATAAATGGCGGCATAGTCTTTCCCGCCAACGGTCCGAAAGACCGCAACCGTACCCCGCGACGAAATGTCGGTCCAGCCCTCGGCTGAGGCAATTGCCGTCATGAGCGTCATCTTGCCGACAATGGGATATACGCCTGGCTTCTTCACCTCTCCGCCAATGGTGACCGTCTGGCTCACAATCTCCTTCAGATTGACGCTAACTTGGGGGTCCTTAATGAAGCGCCCGCGGAATAAGTCTTGCAGTGCAATGCCGACCTCTCCCGGCGTCTTGCCTGCGACTTCGACCGTCCCGACTAGGGGAAAGGTAATGCGGCCGCTGGCGTCAACTTGGACTTCCTTGTCGCTCAATTCCGCGCTGCCGAAGACGTCGATCGTCAGCTTGTCAAATGGTCCCACGCGATAGGGGCGCGCGGAGGCCTGCAAGTCAGCCAGGCTTGGCGCTGGCAGTTCATCTGAGCTGATCATTTGAAGGCCGGCACGCTGCTCGCCGTCCGCTGCCGAAGCGCATACAGGCAGAAAAAGGAGAGAGAGGCCAATACCGAGAGACTTAAAAATCTGCATGCCGAACCTTAATGATGATTAGACTTGTGAAACAAACTTTGGGATGCCGACGCCCAAATGGCCGTCAACACAAAGACCGCCGACATAATCGGCGTGCGGACCGGATAGTCAGATAAACTTGCAATTGCGAGCAGAATTATTGCCACAATGCCTAGGCGTTTAAATAAAGCCGCGTCGCCCGAGGAACGCAGGCCACGCCACACCGCTACTGCAAGAAACGCTAATGCCAAGACTATCAGCGCCGCGCCGGGGAGGCCTGCCGTGAATAAAATTTCCAGCGCCTCATTGTGTGCGTGATTTGAAAAAGTGGGTCGCAGCAAATTATCCGGCTCCAAGACCTGATAGGCCTCAACATAACTGCCCACACCGGTTCCCCAAGGGAGGTAGTTCGGCAGCATGTCTATTATGCTCTGCCAGACGGGCCAGCGCAAATCTTCCGTCTGATCTTCGAGGCGCATAAATGCGACGTCGCGCGACGCCCAAACCGTAGCCCACACCAGTGCCCCGACACTTGCAAATGCCGCGGAGTAGCGCACCCAGGGGCTAATCGCGACCCTCTTTGACGGGAGGAGGCTAAATGCAAACACAAGCACGAGCGAGGCGCCCGCCACCAGCAACCCCGTCCGGGAACCCGTTACCAGCACGAGCGGCACAGCGACCAGACACATGGAGGCGCCCGCAAACGTCTCAATCTTGCGCGGTAATCCCATCCCAATGCCGGCACTGATCGCCACCGCCGCCATCGGAAAAATCAGCGCTAGAAGCGCCGCCTGATGGTTTCGGTTCACAAACAGGCCGGCCACGTCTTGTGACGCCTGCCGTGAATAGAGAACAATGTCCCCGCCGGTCGCCTGCAAGAGCCCGACAGCGGCACTAGTGAAGCAAAGCAACAGGACAATACCCAAGGCGCGCCTCTGCCGCAGGCCATCAAACTGGGAGGCCAAGACCAGCACCGCAAATGGAACCGACAGCGACAGCAATGCATTCATCGTCGTCTCTGGCGACATCGACAGGGGTCGAGAAATTTGGCCGAGGCCGACGGCCTTGTCGATGTCCACAATGACCTGCCGCCCAGGCAAGTTACTCCACACATCATAGGGAAGCGGGACCAAATGCGCCGCCGTCAGCAACGTGGCCAGGCCAAATATCAGCCAGACCGCCCAAAATTGCCGAATATGTTGTAGTCTAAGAGACCAGAGGCCAATAGCCGCCACGACGAAGGCCAACGGACGCAGGACGATGAGATGCGGCTCGTCGGACCAGCTACTGCCGCCCGCGAAGAAGACGGCCAGCATGAACGGCGAAAACAATATAAAGGGAATGTCTAGGGAGCGCCGCGCTCGCGAAGCTTTTGTATCAGACATCTGCATAGCCTAGCATTAGAACGTCAACCGAGTGGGGACAATAAAAAAGATGAAAAAAAAGGGGCGATAGACGCCCCTTTTTCCTATCAGCGGTTAGGCTGAAATTACTTGCTGTCGCTACCGTCAGACGCGATAACGATGCCACCCACAACCGCAGCAGCGGCGAGAACAGCGATCAGCGTGCCCGAGGCAGCCTTGGTCTTGCCTGGCTTTGCAGCAGCGCGAACTGGCTGAACTGCAGCAGACTTAACCGAAAGCGCACCAGCGGCCGTGGCAGCCGAAGCAACCGACGGAGCCATCAGAGCGACTACGGCGAGAGCCGAAACGATCTTTTTCATAACTAAACTCCAATTGGGTTGAGATGAGTAATTCTCTCGTCTCAAGGATGCCCTTAGCCGTGATTCGACGCCAATGTCAACAGTTATAGGCAGTTAGACAAATAAAGCCCCCGTACACATTGTCCTCAACGGGCCTTTAAACGCAACTCAAACTATACTAAGGATGCCTTATCAAAAGATTTAGACGCATCATTTTGCGTCCGCCATACAGCAAATCGGGAGCACGAGTTGGACTTTGAAGACGACAAGCGGGGATTTTTGCGGATCCTGGACAGCTTCTACGGCCGTATCTTTCGTTGCCCGCGCGGCAAGCACAAGCGTAGCAGCAGCCATATCCGTAAGACTGGCGACCAATACACGTCGCGCTGCCGCAGCTGCCGCAAGCCAATGGTGCGCCTCTCCAAGCGCAACTGGGTCCTCGACGACCGACGCGCCTAGGCATGCGAATTCAGGCGCTCGGCATTCTGGTTGCACTCTCGACGTCCGCCTTTAGTGTAGACAGCCACGCCACAGTCAGTGACGAAACGCAGGCCAGCCTGCTGGCACTTCAGAGAGACGACCAGCGCATTGCAGACACGGGCTGGCGCATCGCCTCACGCAATACAGACGTCTGCCCCAAAATCTGGGCAGCAATCGGCGTCAGCCTGCACCATGTCAGCCAATATGAACCCACATATCGCGCCGCGGCACAAGCAGCATTTGGGCTAGACGACAGTTACCCATCTATCCTCGCAGTCGCCAAGGACGCGCCGGCGTCCGCCAGCGGCCTCCAACCAAACGACAGGCTGCGCGCAGTCAATGGCGTCGACCTCGCCGGCAATAGTCATCGGCAAAAAAGCGCCGCGAGCTATGAGGCAGTGTCCGCAGCCATGGCGGCGCTGGAGGCGCTGCCCGAAAAAAGCGCGGCGGTGCTGTCGATCGAGCGCGGTGACCAGAGACTTGAAGTCAGCGTGATACCCCAAAATGTGTGCCGCTCCCGCGTGGAGCTGGCGCCCGGCAACGCCATCAATGCAAATGCAAATGGCCTCGTCGCGCAAATCTCGGGGCGCCTCGTCAACTGGGTCCAAAGCGACGACGAGCTCGCACTCGTCATCGCGCATGAGATGGCGCACAATCTCTTGGATCACCCCAAGAGGCTCAATGAAAAATCTGCGCTTTCGGGCCTCGCGACGAGCCTCGGCCTCTCGGGCAGGGCGCAGCGCCAAATGGAGTTGGACGCAGACCGCATGGGGATAATCATGGCCGCACGTGCTGGCTATAATTACAAAATCGCCCCCGACTTTTGGGCAAGGCTAAATTCCAACGCCCCACTCGCCGCATTTCTGGCGACGACACACCCCGCGACGCGCGCGCGTCGCGAGAATGCGCAGCGGGTTGTGGACGCGTTAAATGCAAAGAACCTTAATCGTTAGAGACTAAAGAACTTTACATAGTCCGCTAACGCCGAATGTTCCAACCCGCCTCACTGAACCTCTAAAAACCACCTATCCGTGCCCTCTAGGCCGATGGCGGTCAGGCGACCCGAGGCGTAGGCGCCCGTGTCGATGCCGACGCGCCCGGGGCGCACGTCGGGCGCGTCGGTGATTGTGTGGCCGTGCACGACGCAGTTCCCCTCTTGGGAGGCGTGGCTCAGAAACGGCTCGCGTATCCAGCGCAAGTCGGCGGGCGTCTGGCTGTCGAGGTCGACGCCGGGCCGAATGCCGGCGTGCACGAATATATAGTCGCCAATGACGATCATGTCCTCAAAACCGCGCATGAAGTCGAGATCTTCGCAAGGAATGCGCGCCGCCATGGCGGCCTGCAACTCCTCGACCGTCATCTCCAAATATTCGTCACGCGTGACGCCGTAGGAGAGGATGGTCTCCTTTCCGCCGAAGCGGATGAATTGGCGCAGGACGCCTTCATCTTCCAGGGACTTCAGGAACATTTCTTCGTGGTTGCCAAACAGGATGCGCACGCGCCGCCTCTGGCTCCAGTCACGCGCGGCGTCGATCACGCCGCGGCTGTCGGGGCCGCGATCCACCAAGTCGCCTAGCAGTATGACGGTCGTCTCTGATGGCCCGCGCGCGCTGTCGTCGGCCTCGATGGCGGAGATGAGTTTTCCAAAGAGGTCGGCGCAGCCGTGAATGTCGCCGACCGCATAGACGCGCTGCCCGTCGGGGATGCGCGTCGCCGCGCGCTGCGGCGTGGGGGAAAGTAATTTCTGAAAGAAGTTTCGCATAACTGGCCGCCGATATAGACGCATTTGCGCATCCGACAAGATGCGGAGACGGGGGCAGGCGAGGCTGGGTGCTGGAGAGGGCCGGGCGCAGGCGCGGCGCGATTATCTCACATTTTCTATGTCGCCGTATAAGTCATCTAAGACCTTATCCGCCTTCTCCACCAGCCTATAGCGCACGCGTCGGCCGTCACCATCGAAGCTATCCTTTACGATGATGCCAGCTGCCGTCAGCTTGCGAATATAGTCGTGGATGGTAACGTGAGAGTATTTTGAGGCGTCGCATAAGTCTCGGATTTTCCGACCCTCATTGTCCTTCAGGAAAAGCAAAATCTCTGCCTCACAAGTCATTAGGCGGATGCGAAGATCATCCTCCATGATCCTAATGCGTTCAAGTTGCCCCATATCATCCTACTGCTAATGATGTATTCTCGGGATTGGACAATGTAGTTGTAAATTCAACGAAGTTTTTTTAAGTAAAATTTTTAATACACTCCCACGCATTGTAGAATGAATTGGCGCACGCTGACAGCATCACATATACGGGGGTAAATTTACTGGGTGGACATTTGAACATCAGTTCATAGCCGAGGCGACGAGAGTTTCACACATTTAAAAAATAATCATTTGAATAAAAAAATTTTACTTAAAACAGTCGCCTTTACATTATATGTAAAATTATGTTTTCTTTTGTAAAACGCTACTTTGGATGTCGAAAAGGCCGCCACGAGCGCGACAAAAGACGCGTGCGGCACAATGGTGACACATTTGCCGCACCCTGTCGGCACTGCGGCGCGCGCCTCATTAAAAATAATCGCGGAATTTGGGTGGAGAGCCCCGCCGCACCCAGCGCTTAGATTTCGGTGACCTCCAACCCCTAGCCGCCGGACGGGGCATAGGGGCAATTACGAACGCCGCCCGCATAATTCAGCACAATACCATCAGTGAATGCGCCTGCATTGGCCCCACATTGTAGCAGCTAAGAAGCCACAATTGGATTGCACAAGAATACAGCTGTTTGACGCCACCCTTCTTCCCCAAACCCACACCCCACTTGCGCGCTATTAACATCCATGGCAGTAAGTCTTAACCGCGCAATTAAATGAGGAAACACGCCCATGGCCCTTGCCCATAGCGAAGCTGCGAACCCGCATTGGGTGCCGCGCAAGAAGATACATGAGCTTGCCCATATTCCCGGGGAAAATGGTCCGCCGATCATTGGCACGACTTTTCGCGTGTTGCGCGACCCGCCGGCTTATGGCGCGCGCATGGTCAAAACCTATGGCAAAGTGTTCCGTACCAACGCCTTTGGTAATCCGACGGTGTCGCTGGTGGGCGCAGAGGCCAATGAGCTGTTGCTGTTTGACCGTGAAAAGCTGTTTTCGTCGGAGCAAGGCTGGGGCCCCGTTCTGAACTTATTGTTCCCGCGCGGATTGATGTTGATGGATTTCGACCACCACCGCATGGACCGCCGCGCATTGGGCATCGCGTTCAAGCCGGAGCCGATGCGCGCCTATACGCGGGACATGAACCGCATCTTTGCCGAACAGTTGAAGGATTGGCGCGGCGATATGTTGTTCTATCCGGCGATTAAGCAACTGACGCTCGATGTCGCGGCGAGCAGTTTCTTAGGGATCCCATTGGGGCCGGAGGCGGACAAGATTAACAAGGCCTTTGTCGACATGGTGCAGGCATCGGTCGCGCCGATCCGCGCGCCATTGCCCTTCACGCCAATGGGCAAAGGCGTTGCCGGCCGCAAATATCTTATCGATTATTTCGGTCCGCAAATTGCCGAACGCCGCCGCAATGAAAACCGGCAAGATATGTTCAGCCAATTCTGCCGGTCCAAGCGCGAGGACGGCGAATATATGTCCGACGGCGAGCTCATCGACCACATGAACTTCCTGATGATGGCCGCGCATGACACGATCACATCGTCGGTGACGTCGATGATCTGGTATCTTGCCAAGCATCCCGAGTGGCAGCAGAAATTGCGCGAAGAGTGCCTCGCCATTGCGCCTGCCGGATCGGACATCGCCTTTGCCGATCTCGATAAGTTCGAGCTGACCGAATATGCGTTTAAAGAATCGCTGCGCTTGATTGCACCCGTGCCATCAATCCCACGCCGTGCGCTGCGTGATTTTGATTTCATGGGCTATCATATCCCCAAGGGCACGTCGGTAAGCATCAGCCCGTCTTACGTCCATATGATGGAAGAATATTGGCCGAACCCGCATCAATTTGACCCCATGCGCTTCACCGCCGACCAGGTGAAGGCGCGGCATAAATATGCGTGGGTGCCCTTTGGCGGCGGCGCGCATATGTGCCTTGGCCTGCACTTTGCGTATATGCAGACCAAGCTCTTCATGCACCATTTGCTGACGTCGGTTAAGGTCGAGATTGCCGATGGCTATGCCCCCGATTGGCAGGCTTGGCCGATTCCCAAGCCCAAGGATGGGCTGAAGGTCCGGTTAACACCTCTATAATGCGGGATTGCAAGCGGCGCCCAGCGCACTAAAGCTGCGCGCTGCACGCATGGCCTATTCAGAACAGACAGATTGGAGCCGTGAAGACTTGCGCCGGCGTGGGTTTGGCCTCACCATCGCGCTGCTGCTTGAGGTCATCATCATATTGGCGATATTGAGCCTGAGCATGCGCGCGAGCGGACCTGCGGCAGGCACGCGCGGGCTCAGCACATTTTCGCTTGAGGCGGAGAGTGCGTCATCCGCCGAAAAGAGCGATGCGCAAACGCCCGTCACCAAAACACAGAAAAGCACAGCCACGCCGCCTATTCCAAAGCCCTTGCTGCCGCCCGTCAACCCGTTCAAAGCGCCGCCGCCCAACCCCGATTTCATCAAAGTCAGTAAGTCGGATTTTGACGCGATGGATCTATCTAAACTGCCCGCAAGCGGCAGCACGGGCGCCGGCGAGAGCAAAGGCAATGGGCAAGGCGCGAAGGGCATGATGGGTCCAGGCCTTGGCCCCGGCGGCGCGCAGCTTTATCCGGTGGCGTGGCTGCGCGAACCCTATGACAGCGAACTTGCACCCTATCTCGCGACGGTTAA
Source organism: Sphingomonadales bacterium (assembly GCA_027488785.1). Lineage (GTDB taxonomy): Bacteria > Pseudomonadota > Alphaproteobacteria > Sphingomonadales > Sphingomonadaceae > Sphingorhabdus_B. Next base: position 57,478 of record JAIYAY010000028.1, read on the forward strand.
ACGCATCCCGCCCGGCGCGTCGGCGGAAATCGCCTGCCGCATGATTGAACGTAACCGTGTCGAAAATTGCCAAATCATCGGCGAAAACCCGCGCGGGACAGGCCTTGCCAAGGCGCTGCGCCTCGCCGCGTGGCAGTTTTTGGTCAAGCCTCCGCGCATCGACAACAAGCCGCAATTGGGCGTGTGGGTGCGCATCCGCTTCAATTTCGGGGCGCGGGCGGTTGATGAGGGGACAGCGCCGTCAAACTAGGCGCTGCCCTCTCTTATTTTCACTTCCGCGAGGCAATCCATCCATCAACTTGCTCTTCGAGCACATCCAGCGGCACCGGACCTGATTTCAGCACCGTGTCGTGGAAGCCGCGTATGTCGAATTTCTTGCCCAGCGCCTTTTGCGCTTTGTCACGCAGCTCGCTGATTTTCAGGCGGCCGACCATATAGGCGGTCGCTTGGCCGGGGTAGATGATGTAGCGTTCAATCGCCTTGACGATGCCGCCAGGTGCATCGGCGCTATTGTCCTCGACATATTTAATCGCCTGTTCGCGGGTCCAGCGTTTGTGGTGCAGGCCGCTATCGACCACCAGGCGGATCGCGCGATGCAGTTCCAATTGCAGCCGCCCAAAGTCACGTGCCGGATCGGTGTAGAGGCCCATATCCTTGCCCAGCTTCTCCGCATACAGGCCCCAGCCTTCTGAATAGGCCGTGACACCGCCAAACTGACGGAAAGCGGGCACGTCTTTTAGTTCTGTCTGGATTGCGCGCTGCATATGATGGCCGGGAACGCCCTCATGGTAAAACAGCGCCTCCACTTCGGTCAGCGGCATATCCGCCATCTTGTACAAATTGGCATAATAAGTGCCAGGGCGTGAGCCGTCGGGGCTCGGGCTTTGGTAAAATGCCTTGCCCGCGGATTTCTCACGGAAGGCCTCAACGGGCTTCACGACCAAAGGTGCCTTGGGCAAAACGCCAAACCATTTTGGCAGCAAGGGCGTAACCGCGTCCTGCGCCTTTTGCGTTTCGGACAGATAGAGGGCGCGACCTTCCGCGGTTTCGGGCGCGTAGAATTTGGGCTCGGTGCGCATATAGTTGAAATAGGCCTGAAGATCGCCCTTCACGCCCATCTTCTTCTGGACGACGCGCATTTCCTTATGAATGCGTGCGACTTGTGCGAGGCCCAGATTGTGGATCTGGTCAGGCGTCATATTGGTCGTGGTATAGTTGGCGAGACGTTCGGCATAATAACCCGCACCGTCAGGGAAACGCCAAACACCGTCATCGGTTCCGGCGACCTTTTCCTGCGCCGTCATTTCGGCAATCAACGCCTCATAAGCAGGCTTCACCGAAGCATTCAGCGCCTGCGCCGCGTCAGCGATCAACAGGTCTTTTTCGATCTGGCTGATCTTGAGTTTGGCCACCTTTGCCTTGAAATCTGCATATAGAGGCGCATCGGGACCATCGCCAAAGGGCGCGCCAGTAATAACATTGCGTGCGTCATTAATGACATAAGGATAGACCCATTTGGGCGGCGTAATGCCTTGCGCCGCGCGGCTCTTGGCTTGGGCGATCGCCTCCATCATGCCAGGGCCAAGGCCATAGAGGCGGCTGACATAGGCACGCGCGTCGGACTTGTTGTCGACGCGGTGAATGTTGATGAGAAAGGCCGGCAACTGGCTCTGCGCGCCATTCATCTGGTCAAAGACATAGCCATAATCATTATATTTAAAGGCCGCTTCGCTGCGTTCCGCGCGTTTTTCAAACAGGCGGAAAGACAAGCGGTTTTCGGGCGAGAGCTTGGCAGGGTCAAAGCGGGCGCGCATTTCCTTCAGCGCCGAACGCTCGGCGGCCTGCGCGCGCATCTCGCCGGCGGTGGAAAAATCACCCCAGCGGCCATAGTCGCCGTCCTTAATACCGCGATAGGATTTACCAAGCGGCGAAAGCGCCAGTTGTTGCGCATCATATTCTTCGAAAAAGGCCTTGATCGCGGCATTCTGGTCGACTTCGACAGCAGCAGCAACCGGCGCAGGCGCCGTGGTTTGGGCAATCGCAGGCGTGGCCAATTGCACCCATGCAATGGCAAAGGCAGAAATAGTGGTTTTGGTGATACGCATTCGAAACTCTCCTGAAAATCTTTATCGCAACGTCATATCAGCCCGACGCGCGAGGGAAAGCTGTGATTTCGTGGCTTGTCGAAACGGCAACGGCCTTTGTCGATGGCTTTGGCCTCGAAAAACCCTAGCCGCTGTTGCGTAGCGCCGTCGCGATGGCGTTGATCGTCAACTGAATGCCCTCGCCAATCCGTTCATCGGCCTCGCCAGCGCGGTGGCGTTTCATCAGCTCAATCTGAAGCAAATTGAGCGGCTCAATATAAGGCAGGCGCAAGCGTATCGAATTGTTAAGCGCGGGATTGGCCTCCAACACATAGCTTTGCCCCGTCGCGTCGAGTAAGCTGTCGCGTGACGCTTGCCAGCCGCCTGTGATGCGACCGAATAGTTCACGCGCCAGCGCCTGATCCTCGACCAAGTCCGCATAATGTGTGGCGATGGCCATGTCGGATTTGGCCAACACCATCTCCATATTGGCAAGGATCGTCTGGAAATAGGACCACTCGCCCGCCATGGCGCGCAGAAGGCCTTTGTCCCTAAAGCCGGCCAGCGCTTGTCCTGTACCATACCAACCGGGCAGCATGACGCGGGCCTGCGCCCAGGAAAACACCCACGGAATGGCGCGCAAGTCTTCAATGGCATCCGTCGCCGTGCGGCTTGACGGACGCGAACCGATTTTGAGCGTCGCAATCTCATTAATCGGCGTCATTTGACGGAAAAATGTCCGGAAACCGGGCGTGTCATATACAAGCCCGCGATAATGTTGAAAGGCGCTCGCCGAAAGCTCGGCCATCGCCGCCTTGAACCGTTTTACATCGGCCTCCGCGATGGGGTCACTCGACAAAGTCGCAAGCATGGCGGCCGATGCCATGGTTTCTAGGCTGGTAACGGCATTGCCGACGGTGCCATATTTGGCGGCAATGACCTCGCCTTGTTCGGTAATGCGCATGCGCCCCTGCACCGTGCCCTTGGGCTGCGCAAGGATCGCGCCAAAGGCGGATCCGCCACCCCGACCCACCGCGCCGCCGCGTCCGTGAAACAATTGCATGGCGATATTCGCGTCGGCAAAAATGCCGGCAAGCGCGCTCGAAGTCTCATATAGTTCCCATGTAGAAGTGAGGTAGCCGCCATCCTTGTTCGAATCCGAATAGCCAATCATCACTTCCTGATGCCCGCGCGCTTGCGCCAAAGCGCGCATCAACGGAATTTGGAAAAATGCGCGCATCGTTTCTGGCGCCGCTTGCAAATCGGCGATGGTTTCGAACAAGGGCACGGACATGATCGTCGCCTGCGGCGTGCCGTCATCGTCAATATGATACAGCCCCGCCTGTTTTAGCAGGACATAGACCTCCAGCATGTCAGACACGCTCGTGGTCTTGCTGATATTATAGGTGGTGATCGCGGCGCGGCCGAAATCGCTTTGAGCCTTTGCCGCGGCGCGGATGATCGCCAGTTCTTTTGCCGTCTCCGCGCTATAGTGCGTCCATTCGCCAGCCAGTGGGCGGTTATGCGACAGTTCTGCAACGAGCAAATCCACCCGCGCTGCCTCATCAAGCTTCAGATAGTCAGGCGCGACCCGCGCCGCCCGGAACAGTTCGGATATGACGCGCTCATGGACATCGCTATTCTGACGCAAATCGAGTGTCGCTAAATGAAAACCAAATATCTCGACCGACCGGATAAGCCGCGATAGCGCACCGCCGCTGGACAATGCACCATCGCCATCACTGGCAAGGCCAGACGCCAAGGTAACAAGGTCGCTCCGTAGGGCTTCAGGGCCACTATACGCCGCGCCAGATAGCTTTGATGGGCGCGGGGGTTGGTCGCCCACGAGCAGGACATGCGTGGCCGCCAGCCGCGCATAAATGCCCGACAACGCGCGCCTATATGGCTCGTCCGCGCGGCTTGGTGCGGTATCGCCACTGGCCTCGGCAAGTGCAAGAACGGCCTCGGGCGTATCGCTCATCAAAGACGAGATCGAAATCTCCGCGCCAAGACTGTGGATGCTCTCAAGATAATGCCGGATAGCCGTGCCGCCGTTACGCGCGACCGCATATTGCAGCGTTTCGGCATTCACAAACGGGTTGCCGTCGCGATCGCCACCGATCCAACTGCCCAGCTTAACAAAACCGGGCGGCCTGCTGCCAAGCGCCTTCTCCCAGCCCGCATATAATTTGGGTAAAGCCGTCAGGAACACTTCCTGCATAGTGGCGCGCGCATTTTCGATCTCGTCTGCGACGAAAAGCTTCTCCTGCCGCAAGGGTCGCGTCTGCCACAGCAAGGCAATTTGCCGGTAAATCGCGGCATCCACATCGTCCCCATCCTCGGTGACTTTTTGTCCTTGGTCGCGCAACATCATCAGCCGTGCGATGCGGTTTTTGTGGTCAATGATGCTTTTGCGCCGGACTTCAGTCGGGTGCGCGGTAAGCACAGGCACGATAAGGCTGTGCGCAAGCAGTTCCCGTATTTCTGTCAGCGGCACACCCTCCGCCGCAAGCCGTGCGCAGGCTTCAGCCACCGTCGCGCCCTCGTCCTGCGCAAGGCCTTGTCGGTCCTCGGCTAGGTTCGCCAGAAGCGAGAACAGCATGAACCCGCGAACAAAATTGAGTGTGTCATCCAGGCTCAGCGCCCCAAGACCGCGATCACTTGAATCCGCGCCTTCTATTTTGCGAAAGCGGTCAACGCTGGTGGAGCGGATATATTCGGTCTGCCGGAATAATTGTTCGCCGCCATAAGCGCGAATGACGTCCCCCAGCATCTTACCGAGAAAGCGGATGTCGGGATTTTGCGAGATGGCTTGTGTGTTTTGACCGTTCATGGGGCGATTAGGGCACATGGAAACCGCAGGCGCAAGCCAATCCGCGTATCTTTACCGATGAATAGCTATTCCCCAATCATCTTCGAAAGCCGCGCGATTTCCGCATTTTGCCGTGCGACGTCTTCGATAAGTGGCCGCTGCGCCTCGGTCAGAAGCACCGCAAGGCCCGCGTCGCGCGCGCCTGCCTCAAATATCAGCCCGTCAAAGTCACGCACAGCGGCCACCGAATCGGCACGCGTCTTGTCGAGCCGTGACAGCATAAGATGCGCGTTCACCCAAATCTCACTGCCCGGCGAACTGCCCGCCGCCTTTGAGGCGATCGCCTGCACCGCTGCCAATGCACCTATATAGGTGGCATGTGCCGCCATGTGTCGCGCCTGCAGCACGTCAGCTTTTGCAGCGAATTCACCCGATAATTGAGATGGCGCAGCTGCCGATTCGATGGGCGTAGATAACGGCGCTTCGGTTTCATAACTCCGGCGTTCAAGCGAGGGAAATCCGCCCTCTTTCGTGCCGCATGCGGAGAGGATGAGGAGCAGAAGTAATGGCGACGCAGGCTTGAAATTCAACATGGCTGACGTCTAAGCCTGCATGAGAGCCCATGCAAGTGCATCTCCGTGGCGGCGTAGGCGGCATCATAAGGGCCAAAATGCTGGATTATACGTTGACATAGATATTTGCTTGCACTAGCTGCGCCCATTCTTGCGTGACCCTGTTGAGATTCGTCTCCGCTATGTCACGCGCCTGAGCAACCCGCCCCATAAGGCGCTAAGCTGTAGAAACGGATGAGTTAAAGCCATGTTCGCAATCGTGCGCACAGGCGGCAAGCAATATCGCGTCGCCGCCGGAGATAAAATCGCAGTTGAAAAACTGTCTGGTGAAGCGGGTGACAAGATCTCGCTTGGTGATATCCTTCTTGCCGGTGACGGTGACAAGGCGCAGGACGTGAACGGCTTGACCGTTTCGGCCGAAATCATTGCGCAAGAGCGCGGTGAAAAGGTTATCGTGTTCAAAAAGCGTCGCCGCCACAATTATCGTCGTAAGCAAGGTCATCGCCAGTCGTTGACGCTTCTGCGCATCCTCGCCGTCGGCAAGGAAGATAAGAAGGCTGCTGCAACTGCCGCTCCTGCAAAGGAAGCCGCACCCAAGAAAGCCGCTGCGCCCAAAAAGGCTGCAGCCACTAAGGAAGCTTGAGCGGCAACGCTCTGACGTAGGAGTTTAGACCATGGCACATAAAAAAGCAGGTGGTTCGTCACGCAACGGTCGCGATTCAGCAGGCCGTCGCCTTGGCGTAAAGAAGTTCGGTGGCGAAAGCGTCATCGGCGGTAACATCATCGTCCGTCAGCGCGGTACCAAGGTATATCCTGGCGCGGGCGTTGGCCTTGGCAAAGACCACACCTTGTTCGCGCTCGTCGCAGGCCGCGTGCGCTTCCATGCTGGCAAACTTGGCCGCAAATATGTGTCGGTCGATATGCCAGCGATGGCCGCCGAATAAACAGGGCAACCGATAACCGGGTTGTCCAGACGGATGACCCGGAAATCATGTCAGGTGGTTTCCACCTTTGAACAGGGAGACGGGTCAACCGGTCTCCCTTTCTTTTTGTCTCATTCTCCCTGTTCTCAGCCTCCTGCGGAGGAACTGTAACATGGCTGTCGCTTTGTCATGCAAGGGGCGGCGCAGAACCGGAGAAAGATGATGTTCGCGAGAACGGAAAGATTATTGTTGCGGCCAAGCTGGCCCGAGGATGCAGCCGAATTGCATCAGGCGATTGCCGATGAGGGCATCGTCCGCAACCTTGCGCTCGCAGCTTGGCCTTATACCGTCGATGATGCCGTGCAATTTGCGACGCAAGCGCATGATGCGCTCTACCCTAGCTTTTTACTCATGCTGCGTACCCATGGTGCCCCACGTATCATCGGTGCGTGCGGCATTGGAAATTATGACGGCAGCGCCGAATTGGGCTATTGGATAGCACGGCCTTATTGGGGCCTCGGCTTTGCAACCGAGGCCAATCGCGCTGTGATCGACATTGCCAAGGCCATTGGCCACAAAAAACTTATCGCCAGCCACTTCACCGATAATGCCGCGTCTGGCCATGTGCTGCGCAAGCTCGGCTTTCAAAACACAGGTAAAACGGCTTTGCGCCACAGCAACGGCCGCGGCGAGGCAATGACATGCGCTTTGTATGAAAAGGCACTGGATGGCGCAGGCACAGAGCCCAGCGCCCGACTAAGCCCTCCAGCATTCAGCATACGTGCGCAAATGGAACGGCTGCAAGCGGCGTAATTAGCTAAATCATCTTTTCAGTGGTTTAACCCCTGAATTCTGCAACACACTTGGATATGCCCCTGAATTGGCGTAGCGTTGCAAAATCAACCGGGGGGTGATTACGAATATGGCCAGTGAGGCATCCAAGATTATTGCATTTAAAGACGTTGGCATGCCGCGCCGATTAAGTCCGGAGGCGAGCCGCATGGCGGCGCTGGAGGCGGCGCGCGGCCTGTTGCTTGAGGCAGGGCCGCAGGCGGTGACGTTAAAGGCGGTGGCTGGGCAAATCGGTCGGACGCACGCCAATTTGCTGCATCATTTTGGGTCGGCGTCGGGGCTGCAGCGGGCGCTGGCGGCGTATATGGGCGAAAATATCCGCAGCAAGGTCGCGGAGGCCGTCATCCAAATGCGTGGCGGCGTAATGACGCCGGATGAGCTTGCAGACTTAATCTTTGACCAATTCGATCGCGAGGGTGCAGGCGCGCTTGCGTCTTGGATGCTCCTGTCCGGAAATGAAGACGCGCTCGACCCTATTGTCGAGGCCATTCACAAGCTGGTGGATGAAATTGCCGAAGACGGCCACGCCGATACCTCGCTGCACGAGTTGACATTGGAGATGGTGCTGATGGCGCTAGGCGATGCGTTATTGGGCGGGCCACTGTCGGCAGCGCTTGGCTTGCCGCGCGAAGCGGGAAGGCAGATTGCGGGCCGAAAGCTGGCGGCTGCATTCGATCAGATGCAGGCGCAATTGAAGCCCTCAACTTAGGACGCGGCGCCGTAATGCTGCCGATACCAGTCGGCGAATTTTTGCAGACCTTCGGCCAGCATGACCTTTGGCTTGTACCCCGTGAGCGCATGTAGCTTTGATATGTCGGCATAGGTCGCAGTGACGTCGCCCGGTTGCATTGGCCGCAGGATTTTCGTCGCCTCGCGGCCAATGGCCTTTTCAAGCGTCTCAATCATGTCCATCAAGCCCACCGGATGGCTGTCGCCAATGTTGAGGACCCTATGCTCGCCGCGCGCGGGTGGATGGTCGAGTGACCCGATGATGCCGTCGACAATGTCATCAATATAGGTGAAATCGCGCGCCATTTGGCCATTGCCGTAAACCTCAATCGCCTCGCCGCGCAGGATTTTCTGCGTGAAGCTGAAATAGGCCATGTCGGGCCGCCCCCATGGACCGTAGACGGTGAAGAAACGCAGGCCCGTCTGCGGGAAGCCATAAAGTTTTGCGTAAGACTGGCTCATCAATTCGCACGCACGCTTGGTCGCGGCGTAGAGCGACACAGGGTCGTTGGCGGGCTCATCTTCCTTAAAGCCTTCGCCGCCTATTGGCTTATCGCCATAGACCGAACTCGACGAGGCGTAGACGAGATGCTCAAAGCCCTCGGCGTGCCGACACGCCTCCATCACCGACAAGTGGCCCGCCAGGTTGGACCGTTCATAGGCGAAGGGGTTCTCAAGGCTGTAGCGGACGCCCGCCTGCGCCGCGAGATGCACGACGCGCACAATGTTGTTGTCGCACACCAGCGCCTTCATCTTGTCGGCATCGGCGATGTCGAGGCGTTCAAAGGCGAAGTTGTTTATCCCCGCAAAGGTCGCGAGCCGCGCATCTTTTAAGGCGGGGTCATAATAATCATTGACGATGTCGACGCCAATAACGCGCTCGCCCCGCGCCAACAATCTGTGCGCGACGGCGTGGCCTATAAACCCTGCGGCGCCTGTTACGAGGATGGGGGTTGGCATCTCAAACAATATCCTCAGCTATAAAAAGCAAAATCCGCGAAGCCGCATGAGCCTCATAAAAAGTGGCGGCTAAATCGCCAAATTATCTATCAACCGCGTCTTGCCCATCTTGGCCGATGCCAAGAGCCGGGCTGCTCTGCCGTCAAAATGTTGAAGTTCCTCAAGCGTGACCGCGTCGGCGAGCGCAAAATAGTCCACGCGCGCAAAACCGGCCGCAAGGATATCCGCCGAGGCCTTGGCAAGCGTTTGCCCAACATCATCGCCTGCACGGATCTGCGCTGCGGCTTGGCCCAACGCAGCTGGCAAAGCCAAGGCCGCCGTGCGTTCCTCCGCGGTCAAATAGGCATTGCGCGACGACAGAGCGAGGCCATCGGCGTCACGCACAATTGGCACGCCCAATATGTCCAAGGCGAAGTCGAGGTCGCGGGCCATCTGCCGGATGACCGCCAGTTGTTGGAAATCCTTTTCCCCGAAAAGCGCAACATCGGGCTGCACCTGATTAAACAATTTGGCAACCACCAGCGCGACGCCGTCAAAATGCCCGGGCCGCGCGGCGCCGCAATACCCATTGCTTGCGCCTGCGACATGGATTTCCGATGCAAAGCCCGGCGGATAGACAATGGTCGCATGCGGCGCCCATAAAATGTCCACGCCCGCGGCGCGCAGCAGCTCGGCATCGCGTTCCATCGTGCGCGGATATGCATCGAGATCTTCATTCGGGCCAAATTGGGTGGGGTTGACAAAGATCGACACAACCACCGCATCGGCATGCCGCCGCGCTTCCTCGACCAGCATCATATGCCCGTCATGCAACGCGCCCATCGTCGGGACCAACGCAACGCGCCGCTTGGCGTCACGCAAGGCCGAAATATGGTGCCGCAATGCGTCAAGCTGATTGATGGTTTGCACGTCCACGTCGCCTTGTTTATTGGCCTTTGTTGAACCCGCCTATGCGGGAGGGTGCAGCGACAATTCAAGGCAAATGTCGCCGCAGACAATTTTTGGGGCAGGTTTGGGGAATTATGGCCAAGGCACATCACATCGTTTTTGCGAATGAAAAGGGCGGGACAGGTAAATCCACCACCGCGATCCATGTCGCCATAGCTCTGGCCTCACGCGGCGCGCGGGTCGCGTGCATCGATTTGGATTCGCGCCAGCGCACCTTGTACCGCTATCTCGAAAACCGGCGCGACACGATGACGCGGCGCAAAGTCACATTGCCGATGCCGGTGTTCGAAGTATTCGAGCATGATTCGCAGGCCACGTTGGAGCGTCAGGTGGAACGCCTGGGCGCGGAGAATGATTTCCTTGTGTTCGATACGCCGGGACGCGATGATCCATATGCACGCTTTGTCGCGACGCGCGCCAATACATTGGTCACCCCCATCAACGACAGCTTTGTCGACTTTGACCTGATTGGCCAAGTGGACGCCGAGAACTTCAAAGTGCGTAAGCTGAGCTTCTATGCGGAGCTTATCTGGGACGCGCGGAAGGAACGCGCCAAGGCCGATGGCGTAACCATCGACTGGGTCGTGGTCCGCAACCGCCTTCACAATATGGAGGCGCGCAATCAGCAGCGCATGACCGATGCATTGACCGAATTGGCCAAGAGGGTCGGCTTCCGTTCCGTGCCCGGCTTGAATGAACGCGTTATTTATCGGGAACTGTTTCCATCAGGGCTGACGTTAATCGACAAGGGTCATTTGGGCCAGTTAGCGACCGCACATATTGTTGCCCGACAGGAATTGCGTGAACTGGTCACTGGCCTCGCTTTGCCCGAAGTCGGTCAGCTGGCATTAGCATAATGGTCTTTCTCGCGATCTTGGTCTTTCTTGCCCTTGGCTGGGCCGTGTGGAAGGGTAAGCTGCAAAAGCAGCAATTGCTGCCCATTTTGCTGGGGCTAGCCGGAGCATTTCTCGCATCGCGGGGAAGCCCATGGATCGGTGTGGCGGCAATAGTCATAGCGGCGCTCTGGTATCGCGGCCTAACATTGCGGCTGTTCGGTTCTGGCGCCAAACGCGGCAAAAATTCGGATATAGATGCCGCGCGTTTCCTGCTGGGCGTGTCGCGTTTCGACGATGCCGAGCGCATTCGCGAACGTCACCGCATATTGATTGCGCAAAACCATCCCGACATCGGCGGTAGTGCCGAACGCGCCGCCGAATTGAATAAAGCACGCGACCTTTTGTTAGATGACTTAGACAATAAACGGCTTTAACGGCCAAACTCTCTCCTCCAGTTACAGGACATTCTATGGCGTATCATTTCCACCCAACCTCGCTTCGTGAATATGACATTCGTGGCATCATTGGTGAAACCTTGGGGGAAGCTGATGCCTATGCCATTGGCCGTGGGTTCGGCACCTGCCTTGTCCGGGCTGGCGGGAAAAAGGCCGCGGTCGGCTATGACGGACGGGTAAGCTCGCCAATGCTTGAGGTAGCCTTGGTCAAGGGGCTGAACGACAGCGGCGTCGATGTCGTGCGCATCGGCATGGGGCCAACGCCCATGCTATATTATGCTGAGGCCGTATTGGATGACGTCGATGGCGGCATAGAGATAACCGGTAGCCACAACCCCGCCAATTATAACGGCTTCAAAATGGTCCTTATGGGGAAACCGTTTTTCGGGGCCGATATCCAAAAAATCGGTCATATGGCGTCGGCGGGAGATTGGGTTGAAGGTGCGGGCGTTTCGGAACATCTCGACATCCTTGACCAATATGTGGCCCGCGTGGCGCAAGCCGCACCACAAAAGGCATTTCGGATCGGTTGGGATGCGGGCAATGGCGCGGCGGGACCGGCTATTGAAAAGCTGGTCAAGATGTTACCCGGAGAGCATCACCTCTTATTCACAGAAGTGGATGGCCAATTTCCCAATCATCACCCAGATCCCACTGAGCCTGCCAATTTAGTCGATTTACAGCGGCTTGTCGCGGAAAAGAAACTCGATTTTGGCGTGGCTTTTGACGGCGATGGGGACCGCATCGGCGCCATTGATGGCGAAGGCCGCGTGATCTGGGGCGATCAATTGCTACAAATCTATGCCGCGGATGTGCTGGGCGACGCCCCCGGGGCGACGATTATCGCCGATGTAAAGGCATCGCAGGCCCTGTTCGACCGCGTGAGCGCATTGGGCGGTCAGCCCATGATGTGGAAAACCGGCCACAGCCTGATTAAGTCCAAAATGATGGAAACCGGATCGCCGCTCGCGGGGGAAATGAGCGGACATATCTTCTTCAAGCATGCATATTATGGCTTTGACGATGCCATATATGCCGCGGTCCGGTTGATGTCGGCATCGGCCAAGCTGGGCAAAAGTGTGACCGAGTTGCGCAGCGAAATGCCGGAGATGATCAACACCCCCGAAATGCGTTTCCAAGTCGATGAGAGCCGCAAATTCGCCGTGATCGACGAAGTGTTGGCACGATTGTCGGCAGACGGCGCGGATGTGAACAACACCGACGGCGCGCGCGTCAATACGCCCGATGGCTGGTGGCTATTGCGCGCATCAAACACGCAAGACGTGCTCGTCGCGCGGGCCGAAGCATCTTCCGAAGAAGGTCTGGAGCGGCTGATGGCGCAAATTGATGCGCAATTGGCGGCATCAGGGCTGGAACGCGGGGAAACTGTCGGGCATTAAGCTCGGCGTGAATTTACCGCCCATCATTCTCAATTGGTTCGCCGCGCGCGAATGGCAGCCGCGGCGGCATCAGTTGGAGATGCTCGAGGCGGCCCGGGATAGGCAACATGCCCTGCTAGTGGCCGCGACGGGTGCGGGTAAGACGCTGGCCGGGTTTTTACCGAGCCTCCATGATTTGATTGCCAACCCGACAGACGGCCTGCACACGCTGTATATCTCCCCGCTGAAGGCGTTGGCCACCGACGTCCGCCGCAATCTGCTAATCCCGATCGAGGAAATGGACTTGCCGATCCGCGTTGAGGCGCGGACAGGCGACACGCCGTCGGACCGCAAGGCGCGGCAGCGGGTTAAGCCGCCGCATATATTGTTGACCACACCTGAATCTCTGTCGCTGCTGCTCAGCCATGAAGACAGCGTGCACATGTTCTCCACGCTGAAACGCGTCATTGTGGATGAGGTCCACGCCTTCGCCAATGGCAAGCGCGGTGATCTGCTCAGCCTATCTCTCGCGCGGTTGCAGACATTGGCACCGGACATGCAACGTGTTGCCCTGTCTGCGACGGTGGCCGATCCCGATGACTATCGCGCGTGGCTCGCGCCTTATGGCGATATGGAACAGGTGCGCTTGGTAGTGGGGGGCGCCGCAGCGGAGCCTGATCTGACGATCCTGTTGCCAGAGGGCCGCGTACCATGGGCGGGGCATAGCGGGCAGCATGCGATACCGCAGCTCATCGACGAAATTGGCCGCAACAAAATCACGCTTATTTTCTGCAACACACGCTTCCTCGCCGAATTTATCTTCCAGAATTTATGGGACGCAAATGAAGCGAAATTTCCCATCGGCATTCATCATGGGTCGTTGTCGGTCGAGGCGCGGCGCAAGGTAGAAGGCGCCATGGCCGAGGGCAAATTGCGTGCCTTGGTCTGCACCGCCAGCCTCGATTTGGGTGTCGACTGGGGCAATGTCGACTGCGTGATCCAAATGGGCGCGCCCAAGGGGTCGTCACGCCTGCTACAGCGCATTGGCCGGTCCAACCACCGCATGGACGAACCCAGCAAGGCCATTCTCGTTCCCGGTAATCGTTTTGAATATCTCGAAGCGCAGGCCGCCTTTGACGCGGTGGCAGAGGGCGTCCGCGACGGTGAAACCTTCCGCCCAGGCAGCTATGATGTGTTGGCGCAACATGTCATGGGGATCGCCTGCGCCGGACCCTTTGACGAATCGGCGCTACTGGCCGAGGTGCAATCTGCCTTGCCCTATTCCGCCATCGATGCTGCGACCTTTGCGCGCGTCATCGCCTTTATCGCAACGGGCGGATATGCGCTGAAGGCTTATGAGCGGTTCAAGAAGTTGGTCAAAGACCCCGATGGCCGTTGGCGATTGACGCACCCGCAATTTGCCGCGCAGCATCGGTTAAATGCGGGCATCATCGTCGATGCGCCGATGCTGGAAATCCGGTTCCGCAATGGTCGCAAATTGGGCAAGGTGGAGGAAGCTTTCGCCGCCACCTTAAGCCCCGGCAACTGCTTCACCTTTGCCGGCATGGCGCTTGAGGTTGAATCGATCAAGGACCTCGACCTCATCGTCCGCGCCGCGACCAAGCCCGCGACCAATATACCAAGCTATATGGGTGCGCGCCTGCCCCTCACCACGCATCTGGCCGCGCGTGTGCGGCAGATGTTGACCGACAGGCCGGGATGGGCCCGCTTTCCCGACGACGTGCGCGAATGGTTGGAGATGCAAGCGTATCGCAGCCAAATGCCAAAGGCGGGACAGTTGCTGGTCGAAACCTTCCCGCACGACAAACGCCATTATATGGTGGCCTATCCATTTGAAGGGTGGAACGCGCACCAATCATTGGGCATGCTCCTCACAAGGCGGATGGAGAGCCGTGGCCTCATGCCCATGGGTTTTGTCGCCAGCGATTATGCCTTGGGCGTATGGAGCCTCAAACCCATCACCGATCCGCGACCCTTATTTTCTGCCGACATATTGGCCGATGAATTTGTTGACTGGGTGGAATCGAGCTACTTGCTCAAACGCGCCTTTCGCGAAGTGGCGGTGATCAGCGGCCTTGTCGAACGGCAGCATCCCGGCAAGCGCAAGACGGGCAGGCAAGTGACCTTTTCCACCGACCTGATTTATGATGTGCTGCGCAAATATGAACCCGACCATCTGTTGCTGGAGGCGGCATGGGCCGATGCGCGGGCGCGGTTGACCGATGTCGGGCGGCTTGGCGATTTGTTAGACCGCGCCGCCGACACGATGCTGCACGTCGACCTGCAGCGCGTCAGTCCGCTGGCCGTACCGTTGCTGGTGATGATTGGCCGCGAAAGTGTGGCGCAGGGTTCGGTGGACGATGCCTTATTGATGGAGGCAGAGACTTTGGCCGGCGTGGCGATGACACCCTAGAAAAACATCCTCCCCACCGACGACAGATGGGGAGGATCCAACACATCAGTTCAATAAATTCTGTTTCCAGAACATCAACGTCGCCCAAAATTGGTAATCGGCATTCTCTTTCTTCGCAAAACCATGCCCTTCATTCTTACCCAGTAAATGCCAGGCAACTCCATTATTGTCGCGAATGGCCTTGATGATCTGGTCTGCTTCGGACGCGGGTACCCGCGGGTCGTTGCCCCCAGTAACCACAAACATCGGCTTGGTAATTTCATTGACGCGCGTCAACGGGGATATCTCGATCAGCTTCGCCCGCTGTACAGGGTCACGCTCATCTCCATATTCAACGCGGCGCAAGTCACGACGATAGCTTTGCGTGTTTTCAAGGAAGGTCACGAAATTGGATATGGCCACAATGCAATTCGTTGCCCGCAACTGGTCTTTATACTGAACAGCAGCGGCGTAGCACATATAGCCCCCATATGACCCGCCAGCGACACCAAAGCGGGAGGCATCGAGGGACGCGTCCTTGCCCAGCGCGGTCAAAAATGCGCCCATGTCTTTAACTGAATCTTCGCGCTTGAACGGGCCATTGTCCAAGCTGACAAATTTTTTGCCATATCCGGTTGAGCCCCGCACATTAGGGTAGAAAATGGCAACACCCATTTCGTTGAGCATATAGTTGTTGCGGCCTTGAAAGCCGGGGCGTGACTGCCCTTCTGGTCCACCATGCACACTCATGATCATGGGTCGCTTGCCAGGGAATTTGTTGGGGTCAGGCCGATATAGGAAACCCGACACCGAAAGCCCGTCAAAGCTTTTCACGGTGATCAATTCCGGTTCGACATTCTTCGATACGTCCAAGCCGCCGGTTTCACTTTCGGTCCAGCGCGTCACCTTCAAGGATTGGGGATCAATGCTGTAAGCGTCTGCGGCACTTCGTGCCGAAGTGAAGGTAATGCCGATTTCACCCCATTCTGCGATATCAAGCCCGCCAACGATGCCCGCCGGTAGATTGTCAACAACACGGGTTTTGCCGCTTTTGATATCGAGAATTTTGACCTTGCTCATCCCTGCCTCGTTCGTCGCATAAACGATGAAGCTTCCGTCCGGCGCAATGTCGAACGTATCAACATCCCATTTTTCGGATGGACCGCGCGGTGTGAACACGCCGGTATTGATGTCCAACGTCCCAAGTCGCTGAAAATCGGAACCTTCGTCCGACGTAACCCACAGACTGCCATCGGGCGCAAATTCAGCGCCGCCATAAGCGATGTCTTTTTTATGATCACCAATAGATGTCATTTGGCCACTGGCCAGATCAAGCAAAGACATGTCGACATTGGTGACCGACCGATATTGCGCGATGATTGCGGTTTTCTTGTCCGGCGCGAAGTCCGAGACTGCCCAGCCACCACCTTTCACCTGTGCTACCATCTTGTTGGTCGATGGATCGCGGGGGTTCATGACATATAAGTCACTGTCCGTGCCGTTACGCCGGGTTGAACTATATGCAAAGAGCTCGCCATCCTTGCTCCATGCGTTAAAGCTGTTGCGGCTTTTGCCGTCGGTTAGCAAATCAAGCTTACCGTCTTTTAAAGCATAAAGCTGAAAAAATTCGCCGCCACCGATGTCCTTTTGGACGAGTAAAATATCACCCTTTTTGGGTGCCCACCGGCCATTGCTAACCGGCTCTGCCTCAAAGCTCATTTGTTTGCGGGCCATCATCGGACCCGCAACGCGATGTATCTGTGTTGTGTTGGCAAAACGCGTCGCCACTAGCATCGATTTGTCGACGGGGTGCCATCCGGCAAAGCTGGCGGTCCGGAATTCCATATAGGGCCGCGTCTGCACGGGCAGATCATCAGGTATCGGCGGCATGCCATCGGCCACCAATGCATCGGGTTTCGGCGCGTCGGCAAACAACGGCGCCATCGGCAGCGCCAAGGCCGCTACCAAAAGCAGTTTTTTCATGGAATTCCCCTTTTCTCGATTTTGCCGCGGAGGCTAACGCAATGGGCGGCAGGCAACAATGGACTTTCGTCGCGCTTCGACAAAGGACAGATTTTCTTCGATAGGCCATGCATTGCCGCTGGGCGTAAAGAGGGGTCTTGCTGTTCCATCGGAGTCTTTGAAAATGCAGCGCCCTACTTTTGGGTTCATTGTGTTTATGACTGCTGTGTCTGCGATGGCGCAGAATGCACCTGACATCGACCCGCCCAAGGGCGTGGCGCTTGCACCAAAAGTCCGCATTGCCCGCACACCATAAGCTGCATCTGCACAGACTGGCTTGCGCGCGGCAGGGGCAGTGCCCATAGGCGCTGACAATGGCACATGATTTCGAATTTGGCGGGCAGACATTTGAGATAGCTGGCGAGGCAGCCTTATATTGGGGCGCGCAAGATGCGTTATTGGTGTCCGACCTGCATCTCGAAAAGGCGAGCGCCTTTGCCTTATATGGCCAAATGCTGCCGCCTTATGACAGCGTCGCGACGCTGCAGGATATTGCGGCGCTTTGCAGTAAATATAGCCCTGCCAAAATCATATCACTGGGTGACAATTTCCATGACGATGATGGGGAACACCGACTGGCGGAAGACGCTGCGGCCTTATTAGGCGATTTGGCGCGCGCCACCGAATGGATTTGGATTACGGGAAACCATGATCGTGCTGTGTCGGGCATCTGGGGTGGCGAGGCATTGGACGAATTGACCTTGTCGGGCATCACGCTTCGGCATGAGGCGAAAGCTGGCGATCCCAATCCCGAAATCTCCGGCCATTTTCATCCCAAGTTCCGGCAAATACTGCGCGGGCGGATGGTAAAGCGGCGTTGCTTTGTAAAAACTCCGCGCAAAATGATCATGCCAGCCTTTGGTGCGCTGACTGGCGGGCTCGATGTGCAGGATGCGGCAATCTTAAAGGCATGTGACCTCCGCGATGGCGAAGGCGTAGAGGCCTTGGTCGCCACACAGAGCGGCTATGCCCGATTTGCCTTAAACAGCGCTGGAGCGTTCGCCAAATAAGGCCGTGCCAACACGGATATACGTTGCGCCCAGCATGATGGCGGTTTCAAAATCATCCGACATGCCCATACTCAATTGTGCCAAACCATGCCGCGCAGATAAATCAGCCAAAAGCGCAAAAAAGGGTGCGGCTTCAACATCCGCAGGCGGAATACACATCAGGCCAGCCACCGGAATGCCAGCGTCCTGCGCAGCCTTCAAAAGGTCGGGAAGCTCCGCCACCGCGCAGCCGCCCTTTTGCTCTTCCGCGCCAATATTGACCTGAAGGAAGCAAGGCACCGCGCGCCCCAGTTTCTCCATCGCCTTGCCCAATGCCGTAACAAGCGACAGCCGATCCACCGAATGGATCACATCAAACAACGCGACCGCCTCTTCGGCCTTGTTGGATTGCAACTGGCCGATGAGGTGCAGTTCAACTTCTGGATGCCGTTCCTTCAGCGCAGGCCATTTGCTGGCAGCCTCCTGAACACGGTTTTCCCCGAACAGCAATTGCCCCTCTAAGATGAGCGGCGCGATATCCTCCGCTGACCGGGTTTTTGACACGGCGATGAGGTGGATATCCTCCCCCGGGCGTCGCGCCAATTTAGCGGCGGCATTCATGCGCGTGCGGGTGGCCGTCAAACGGTCGGCGGATGTTTCTGGTGTCGCTTCCTGCATAACGCGGCGCTATAGGCAGTTATATGCCGCGAAGCCACCCCTTGCCGAAAATCTGGCTGATGACCGATGCGCGTTTTGGTGACGACCAACTGCGCGCTATTCAACAGCTGCCCGCGCGGTCAGGCGTGGTTTTCCGCCATTATCATTTGGCTACTCAACAACGTCGCGCAATGTTCGCTAAAGTGCTGCGGATTTGCCGTCGGCGCGGGCATATATTGCTGTTGGCGGGTGATGAACGGACTGCTTTACGCTGGCATGCCGATGGATTTCACCAACGCAGCCGCGGCCAAACAAAGTTGCTACACAGCGCGCCTGTGCACAATGCGCGCGAAATCATATCGGTAAAACGAAGCTGCCCCGATCTCTTATTCCTCTCTCCGCTTTTCGACACCAATAGCCACCCCGGCGCGCGGCCACTTGGTCCGTTGCAGTTTCAACGGCTCGCAAAGCTTGGTAAGGCCGCTGACATCATCGCCTTAGGCGGCATGACCCGCCAAAGCGCACAAATGCTCAGCCCACGGATAATCCATGGGTGGGCGGCGATTGATGCTTTCAGGAAAAAGAAGGCTTAGAAGCGGATTTTGGTTCCGACATAGACAGCTTCGCTGTCTTTGCGGTTGTCCGCCAAGGGAATCACACGGTCATTCTCGCTCGCGTAACGGACGCCAGCAGTGAAGTCGATCTTGCGGCTGATCGAGAAGCTGCCGCCGACATCAAGCTTATAATCGCCGGATGCCGCGCTACCGCGCGCAGGCGGGGCCATTTCTTTATTCTGGTCAAGTTTAATCTTGGTGCTGAACTTGCTTGGTTTCTGCACCGATTCATCCAGCCTGAAACCGCCCTTGCCAACATCGCTCAGAGGCGTCTTTGCGGCACGTGCGTGCGCCTTAGGCAAAGCGAAATCCTGCCAACCCTTGGAGGCCGTCAAACGATAGTCCACTGCGGCCAGGCGAAGCCCCTTGCCCGCGCCCACTTCGCTGGGCGCCATGACATTGCGTATGGATACAGCACCCGCGGTCAGGCGCGAGTTCGCCCGCGCAGCAACTGTTATCGTGCGGTTACGCCCTTCACCGGCACTCGCAGGCGTGAATGGGAAACGCGCGTTGGGTGCAATTTGCGTCGCGGAGAATTTCTGGGCAAGAACGCTGTCACCACCAGCAGGCGTGAACATAGCAATCCACGAAGGCGCGGCCGTTTCTTCAGGACCAGTCGCCTTTGCGGCAAAGGCGGGCATGATCATCGGCGAAAGGGCAAACGAAGCAGTTGCCAGCATCACTGCTGCAAAGGTCGCATATTTTCCTTTCTGTACCCGCTTCACGTTCATAGCCTCTTTTCGAGCGATTCTTTTTCGTTACATCAACCTTACGCCTCATTTCAGGGATTCAAAAGAGATGTAACTTCAAAATTATGTCAATAACACGTTTTGTCCCGAGTTGTTGCATGATGTCCACAATCGGATAGCGCATGGAAACTGACTATAGGATGAATTACACGCCATTCAGCCGCCAGAAAGCTTGCCCCCGACAACAAGCCACTATAGAGGTTTCCGATATTCCATTGTTCAAGGACATTTTATGCGCACCACTCGCCTGGCACTCATCGTTGCGACTAGCAGCTTATTAAGCTTAGGCCTGCTTTCCGGCTGCGGCGGCAGGGAGCGCCCAAAGGCGGACCTGGCGGCGAGCCAGGTTACCACCATTGGCGTCAACAGCTATTTGTGGCGTGCATCGCTTGACGCCTTGTCCTTCATGCCGTTGGTGCAAACCGATTCCGCAGGCGGCGTCATCGTCACCGATTGGTATGTAAATCCGCAAAGCCCTAGCGAACGGGTAAAGTTGACGATTTCGATCCTTGACCAAGACCTGCGCGCCGACGCCTTGCGTGTGGCCGGCAGCCGCGAAGTCTCGCAAAATGGCCAGTGGGTTGCGGCACCATTGCGCGCCGCCACGGTGCAAAAGCTTGAAGCGGTCATCCTCACCAAGGCGCGTGACCTTCGTCGGTCGTCCATCACCGGGTAATTTCTATGTCCAATGTAGAGCGCTTTAACCCGCACGTCGCAGACGCGCGGTGGCAAAATATTTGGGAAGAACGTCGCAGCTTCGTCGCGGATGATAATTCGACCAAGCCGCGTGCTTATGTCCTTGAGATGTTCCCCTATCCGTCGGGCCGCATCCATATTGGCCATGTCCGTAACTACACGATGGGCGATGTGCTGGCGCGCTACAAGCGGATGACGGGGCATGAGGTGCTGCATCCCATGGGATGGGACGCGTTTGGCATGCCCGCCGAAAATGCGGCAATGGAAAAGAATGTTCACCCAGGCAGTTGGACGCGTGACAATATCACCAACATGAAGGCACAGCTGAAACGGCTTGGCTTTGCCATTGACTGGACGCGCGAGCTAGCCACCTGTGAGCCGGAATATTACGGCCATGAACAGGCGCTCTTCCTCAAGCTCTATGCCGCTGGTCTAGTGTATCGCAAGGAATCCGCGGTGAATTGGGATCCGGTCGACATGACCGTGCTTGCCAATGAACAAGTCATCGACGGCAAAGGCTGGCGCTCCGGCGCGCCCGTCGAGCGCCGCAAGCTCAGTCAATGGTTCCTGAAAATCACGGACTTTGCCGATGAATTGCTGACTGGCCTTGGTTCGCTTGACCAATGGCCTGACAAGGTGCGGTTGATGCAGGAAAACTGGATCGGCAAATCACAAGGCCTCAAATGCACCTTCCGCTTCCCAGGCGGGGATGGCGGCATTGACGTGTTTACGACGCGGCCCGACACGATGTTCGGCGCAAGCTTTGTCGCCATTGCAGCGGACCACCCCGTCGCGCAAAAACTGGCCGCCAATGCGCCCGACTTGCAGGCATTTATCGAGGAGTGTCGCAAGGGCGGCACAACGGCTGCCGATATTGAAACCGCGGAAAAGCGGGGCTTTAACACTGGTCTAACCGTCGAACATCCGCTGGATGCCAGCTGGCATTTGCCGGTCTATGTCGCCAATTTCGTGTTGATGGACTATGGCACGGGCGCGGTCTTTGGCTGCCCCGCACATGACCAGCGCGACCTTGATTTTGCGCGCAAATATGATTTGCCTGTCACCCGCGTCGTTGCCGATGGCGATGTGGCCGATAGCGTCTTTGTTGGCGATATTGCCTTTACTGGCCCCGGCAGGATTGTGAATTCCCATTGGATGAATGGCATGACCATTGACCAAGCCAAGGCCGATGTCATTGCACGCGCACAGACCGAGGGCTGGGGCATTGGGCAGACGCAATATCGCCTGCGCGACTGGGGCGTCTCGCGTCAGCGTTATTGGGGCACGCCCATTCCCATCATCCATTGTCAGACCTGCGGCGCGGTGCCGGTGCCCGACGATCAGCTGCCGGTAACATTGCCCGAAGATGTCAGTTTCGACATTCCTGGAAACCCGCTGGATCGGCACCCGAGCTGGAGCAAAGTCGATTGCCCAAGCTGCGGAAATCCTGCGCGGCGGGAGACCGACACGCTTGATACCTTTGTCGATTCAAGCTGGTATTTCATCCGCTTCGCCAGCCAACCACAGGACAAGCCATTTGATCGCACCGTTGCGGAAAAATGGCTTCCGGTGGATCAATATATTGGCGGTGTAGAACATGCCATTCTGCACTTGCTTTATGCCCGTTTCTGGACACGCGCGTTAAGCCATATTGGCTTGATCGACGTGAAGGAGCCCTTTGCGTCTTTGTTCACGCAAGGCATGGTGACGCACCAAACCTATCAAGACGCAAAGGGCAGTTGGCTGAGCCCTGATCAGGTGCGGCGTGAGGGTGACATCTGGACCATCATCGACAGCGGCGCGCCTGCGGTTGCTGGCCGTATCGAGAAGATGTCCAAGTCGAAAAAAAATGTCGTCGATCCCGATGACATTGTGGATCAATATGGTGCAGATGCCGTTCGCTGGTTCATGCTGTCCGACAGCCCGCCCGAACGCGATCTGGAATGGTCGGAAGCGGGTATTGAAGGCTGCTGGCGCTTTGTACAGCGTCTGTGGCGCCTGACTTCGCAGGTCAGCGGTGCAGATGGTGCGGACAAGGTTTTGGACCGCAAAACTCATCAGGTGATTGCTGGCGTCGGCGCGGATATTGAGGCACTTGCCTTTAACAAGGCCGTGGCGAAAATTTACGATCTGGCTAACGCCATTGAGAAGGCCGCGCCTTCGGCTAGCCGCGATACGGCTATCCGCACAATCCTCTTGCTGTCATCGCCCATGGTTCCGCATTTGGCCGAAGAAGCGTGGACACAGATTGGCGCGGAACTGGGTGGCGGCTTAATCGCCGACGCGGCATGGCCCGTGGTTGATCCAGCCCTGCTGGAAGAGGACGAGGTTACGATTGCTATTCAGGTCAGGGGCAAATTACGCGATACGCTAGCGGTCGCTAAGGGCTTGCCGCAAGCCGAGATGGAGGCGCTTGCACTCGCCAGCGAAAAGGTTCAGCATGCCGTTGACGGCGGTGACATAAAGAAAATCATTGTCGTTCCCGACAGGCTGGTCAACATCGTCTTATGAAACGTTTCTTCGCCCCCATGATGCTTGCTTTGCTTCTGCCTGCGTGCAGTTTGCAGCCCTTGTATAGCGGCGGATCAAAAGGGGCGGTGGCGCGTACATTGGGAACCATCACCATCGCGCCAATCGAAGGCAAAAACGGATGGCTTATGCGTAATGCATTGACCGACCGGCTTGGCGCTCAAGAGAGTGGCTCTGCCCAATTCCGCCTGATTGTTGTGCTAGATGACCAAATTGAAGGTTTCGGCGTGCGCGCCGATGATACAGTCACGCGCGAACGCCGGACATTGCGTGCGCGCTATCAGCTTGTTTCGGTCGCAACCGGCGAAACTGTGCTGGATACGACCGCCGGATCGGACGCTGGTATCGACGTTGTCAGCTCGGAATATGCAACGATCGCGGGCGAAAACAGCGCGCTTGAGAACCTGACGCAAAAGGTCGCGGATCAGATTGTCACCCGGCTTTCCATTTACGCACGCGGCGAATGAGCAGCGCCAAAGAACGTAGCTTTATCAGTGCCATCAGCGCACGCCCTGATATCCGGCTGTTTTTCATATTCGGGCAGGATGAATCGGCTGTGGTCGATATTGCCGGGCAAATGTCGGCGCAGTTGGCGGGCTCAGAACGCATTGATATCGACAGCGACCGGATACGCAACGACCCAGCCTTATTAGTAGATGAAGCGTCTGCACTATCGCTGTTCGGCGACAAAAGACATATCCGCCTCAATTTCCGCCGCGAGGAGGGCTTAGCCGCAGTCGAAAATTTGCTGGCTCTTGAAGGCGATATAAGTCCAGTTATCGCAACCGCTGGTAACCTGACCAAAGCGAGCAAATTGCGCAAGTTGCTAGAGGCGCATCCGCGCGCCATGGCGCACATCTGTTACTTACCCGAGGAAAGCGACGCCGCGGCCGCTGTCATGGCTTTTGCTGCAACAGCCGGATTGAAGATTGATCGGCCCCTTGCTGCACGCATTGCGCGCTACACAGGGCAAGACCGCAAGTTGGCGCAAGCCGAGATCGAAAAGCTATCCCTATATTATGGCGCATCACCACAGCGCCCAGCCACCGTCGAAATAGCTATATTCGAAGCCCTCTCGGCGGAAACTGGCGAAGAAAATATCAACGGCCTCGTCCATGTCGTGATGGGCGGGGATTTGCGCGGCACAGGCCGCGAGCTAGCCGCTGCGCGCGACATGGGTGTGGATGCCATTCGCATCATCCGCGCGATGCAGCGCCGTGTGACTATGCTCGCCGCGATGCGAACAAAGGTCGACAATGGCAACAATCCCGGCGCAGTGGTTAAGGCCACGCGGTCGATATTCTGGAAAGATGCCGACAGCTTCGCACAGCAGCTTATGCGCTGGCCCTCTTTACGGCTTGCTGGCTTGAACAGCCATTTGCTTGAGGTTGAAGCAAAGTTGATGCACGTCCGCGACGGGCTGGCCGTTACGATATTGGAAGAAGAACTCGTCCGCATTGCCCGTGCCGCAGCACGTCGCGGCTAACGACCATATCCGATTTACGCGGATTTCAGGAAAGCACTCTTGCGCCAGCATCTTGAACCGCTTTGCCGCTGCACCCACATCATTCTCACGAAAGGCGTCTTCTCATGGCAAAAATCATCAAATCCGATGCGGAGTGGCGGGCAGAATTGGACCCCATTCAATATCATGTCCTGCGTGAAGCAGGTACGGAACGTGCCTTTGCGGGCAAACTGACCGATGAAAAGCGCGAAGGCGAATTTCGTTGTGCGGGCTGCGGGACGACCCTGTTCGCATCTGACGCGAAATTTGACAGCGGTTCGGGTTGGCCAAGCTTTACCGCGCCCGCAGACAATGATGCTGTTGAAGAGCATCGCGATACATCGCATGGCATGATCCGCATTGAAGTACGCTGTGCCGCCTGTGAAGGGCATTTGGGCCATGTATTCCCCGATGGACCTGGGCCGACGGGCCTACGTTACTGCATTAACAGCGCCGCACTTGCATTCGATCCTGAATGATAAGGCGCTTGTAGGCGGTTCTTGGACTGGGTAACAGTCGAGTTATGGCACGCGCACGCAAGATTTCGAAAGAACGTGGCCCAATGGGAACATGGATACTCCGCATCGTCAAAACAGGCGTCATTGCAGCGTTGCTGGGCGTCATGGTCCTTGGCATTTTTGTCGCGATTGCACGCAGCGAAATTGACAGTTTTGAAGATCTGAAAGCTTCCCCGAACGGCCAGATGATCCGCATACGTGCCGCGGACGGCACTGTAATTCAATCGCTTGGCCCGAGCTTTGGACGTTGGCTGACCATCGATCAACTGCCATCCGAAATGAAGGACGCAATGGTCTCCGTCGAAGATCGCCGTTATTATATGCACCCAGGCGTCGACCCCATTGGCATTGTACGGTCCGTGTATGTGCGGACCGTCGAAGGTCGCTGGACGCAAGGCGGTTCGACCATCACGCAACAATTGGCACGCAACGTCTATCTGAACAACAACAAGGATTTTGGCCGCAAAATTCGCGAGGTCATCCTTGCGTTGGCTATGGAAACCAAATTCTCCAAGGACCAGATCCTCGAGCTCTATTTGAATAAAGTATATTTCGGTGGCGGTGCTTATGGCGTCGATGCCGCAAGTCGCCGTTTCTTTGACCATGGCGCTGAGGATATCAGCCTGCCCGAGGCCGCGATTATCGCAGGTCTTGTGAAGGCACCCTCACGCTATGCCCCAACCGCAGATGCGCAGGCCGCCTTGGACCGCGCCAAAGTGGTGGTGGAAGTCATGCAAGATGCAGGGATGATTACCGCAGCTGAAGCCGCGAGCGTCGACCTGGCCGGTGTGCGCTTAGCCGCTGAAGCGCCCCAAGATAGCGTGCGCTACTTCACGGATTGGATTTTACCGCAGTTGGACGGTCTTATTGATGAAACTGAAAAGCCCATCGATGTCTGGACGACGCTGGATCTAAACATGCAGCGCGCCGCGGCCTCCGCGATTGCGGCGAATGCGCCCAGCGGCGCCCAAGGCGCGTTGGTGTCGATTGACCGCGACGGTGCCGTGAAGGCGATGGTGGGTGGCACCGATTATATTTCAAGCAATTATAATCGCGCAGTTACCGCGGTGCGCCAACCGGGTTCGGCTTGGAAGTTATTCGTTTATCTCGCCGCATTGGAGGCAGGCTACCGCCCTGAAGACATGGTGGAAGACAAGCCCATCGAAATCGACGGCTGGCAACCTAAAAACAGCAACGGTAATTTTGCTGGCGAGATTTCTCTTCGGACCGCTTTTGCATATTCCAAAAACACCGTCGCTGCCCAAATCGGACAAGATGTAGGCACCGGCAGCATCGCCAATATGGCGCGCAGGTTTGGGATCACCACCCCTGTCAACACGCAGCCGTCGATGGTTCTGGGTACCTCGGATACGCGGGTTATCGATATGACACAGGCATTCGCGGCGGTCGCGGCCGGTGGGCGCACTGTCACCCCATATGGCATTACAAAAGTCACGACGATTGACGGAGAACTTCTATACGCGGCGAAGCCATCAAGCGCGGTGCAGTTAGTGGATGATTGGGTTGCAGGCGCAATGACCGATTTGTTGCAAAGCGCTGTCGCCACGGGCACCGGGCGGGCTGCAAATATTGGCCGACCCGTCGCGGGCAAAACGGGGACAACGTCAAGCAACAAGGATGGATGGTTCTTGGGCTTCTCCAGCGGCCTTACAACAGGCGTATGGATGGGTCGCGACGATGCCAGACGGATTGGAGGCCTTGAAGGCGGGCGGGCGCCTGCGCAAGCTTGGGCAGCCTATATGCGCGTCGCCGTGGCTGGACGCCCGGTGGAGAAATTCGCAACGGAGGTGACGTTCCCAGAAGCCCTTGAAGGGGAGGATACACTTTTTGGGGCAGACGGAATGCTGCTGTTCGATGAAAATGGCATGCCAATTGAAGGTGAACCCCTAATGCAAGACCCCAATCTTGGGGCAGCGGCGGAACCAGAGCCAGAGCCGCTGGATGATGCATTTATCGAAAAAGCCTTGAACGGTCGGCGCGATTAGCGGGCAGCACCACAAGAAGGGCGCAGCGATCCGCGAAACTGCTTCGCGCCTTAATTAACTTACAGGGCGTGGCCAGTCCTGCTTTTTTTGGTTGCAAGATAATGGGCGTTGTGTGGATTGGCAGCAATCTTAAGCGGTAGCCGCTCCGCGACCGTGATGCCCGCTTTTTGTAAGCCGTCCACCTTTTCAGGATTGTTGGTTAACAGGCGTACCCGATCCACACCAAGCAATTCCAGCATCCGCGCCGCGACTGAAAAGTCGCGCGCATCAATGGCGAAACCCAGTCGGGTATTGGCATCGACGGTATCAAATCCCTGATCCTGAAGCGCGTAAGCGCGCAGTTTGTTGATCAAACCAATGCCACGCCCCTCTTGCCGCAAATACAACAATATCCCCCAATTTGCGTCCGAAATCTGTTGCAGCGCTTCATGCAATTGCGGGCCGCAATCGCATTTCAGGCTCCCGAGCACATCGCCCGTCAGGCATTCACTGTGCAGCCGGACGACTGGCGGGGAGGAATCGCGTGTGCCCATCACCAACGCCACATGGTCCGACGCATCTACGGCTGTCCGAAACGCTACGATTTCGGCATCGGCATTGGCGGCAACAGGAAGCTTGGCCCGCGCAGCTATGTGTAAGGCGCCGCTATCGTCAAAGGCGGTGACATCGTGTGGGCTAACATAAACGACATTCTCACCTGCATCTTCCAACACCAGAAATGCAGGAAGCAAACCTGCCAACCGCGCCAGTTCGATAGTCGCCGTCGCTGACGGGCCATTATCTAGCGCCAGCGCCGCAAAAGGCCCCTTCATTGGATAGGCAAGGTCAAGGCTAGGGTCAGCTACCGCCAAAGCGAGTCGCATGTCGAGATCAGCAGGCGCCTTGATAAGTACCGGAAGGTCGCCATCTGCTGCAGCACGCTGGTTGGTTAATTTCAGCGTCGCCGCACGACTCGCCGAGAGCAATATTGCATGCGCGCCAGAAATGTCCTGCGCTGTTTCGATCGCCAGCACTGTCAGCGCTTTACCCAAATGCTGCACGGTGACTGGCCAACCACGGCGCAAGGCATCAATCGCCATTGCTGCGCGGCGTGAGTCTCCCAATGCTGCGCTCGCCCCGATCAAAAGGTAAATTCCGTGACGATCGGTGCATGGTCGGATGGCTTACCCCAGCCGCGCACATGTTTGTGCACGACATGCGCCTTTGCTTTTTCTTTCAGATCAGGGGTAACCCACATATGATCCAACCTACGTCCGCGATCAGATGTCTCCCAATCCTGCGCACGATAGCTCCACCATGTATATAATTTCTTCGACGGATCAACAAAGTGCCGCGCAACATCTACCCAGTCTGCTGCGGCCTGAATTTCTGCCAGATGTTCAATTTCAATGCGGGTATGGCTGACGACATTGACCAATTGTTTGTGGCTCCAGACATCTTGTTCGAGCGGGGCAACATTGAAATCACCCGTGAGAACTGTTGGTTGCGTGACGTTACGCGACCATTCGGCCATACGCTTTAGGAAAGCCAGCTTCTGTCCGAATTTGGAGTTCACCTCGCTGTCGGGGACTTCGCCCCCAGCAGGAATGTAGACATTATCGATCCGCACGCCCTTGGCTGCCTCTATGTTTAACTCTGCACCAACATGGCGTGCTTCACCATTGGCCTGCCAATCCTCAACCCGGCGGTTGATTAGCGGCAACTTGCTGACGATTGCGACGCCATGGTGCATAGGCATGCCATTGACTACGAAGTGACGGTAACCCAATTGCCGGAACAATCCTTCGGGAAATAGGCTGTCGATGACTTTGGTTTCCTGCAGGCATAAAACGTCGGGCGCTTCTTCTTTCAAATAGCGTTCGACAATGTCGATGCGGGCGCGGACCGAGTTTATATTCCACGAGGCGATGCGAATGGTCTGAGACATAAGAAAAAGGCCCTAGATGCCAGAAGCGTCAGGAGCAAGCCGATGAAGCCATTTCAATCAAAAAAGCAAAGCCCTCATCCCGGGGGCATTGGGGATGAGAGCTAAGCTTGCGTTCGTCACGCGGATGTTAACGGCTATATAACGTCGTAGGCAACAGGGGGAAAACCACACGAACTTTCAGCCGCTAACAAAATATTTTATAGTAGGGCATTCCTGTCATTCAGATGAACAGCGCAGTCAGACATTGCAACTTGTCGGCGACTAGCATCGGTTCATCGACTGATTTTACGATTTTTGTCGAACGGGCCGCGGATCTTTCCATGTGAACGCATTTTTGGCGATGGCGCCGTTATAGGTAATATTGTTGAGTCGAATGGTGGTGCGGTTGTTTTTGGAATCGAGCGCGACCCAGCCATTCAGGGTCAATCCTCCGGGTGCGCCGGGTTTGTTTACGAATACCATGGTGATGGTGCCATATTCGGGGCGCTTTGGATCGCGGACTTCGACACTGACAACGTCATTGGTCGACGTTGGAAGTATCTTGCCAAAGCGCGCGAGATCCTGACCGGGGTCAAGAAGGGCAGCCAGTGGGCTGTTGCGAATTGGCCAGCGTTGCACTTGCTTAACCTCATAATCCACCATCGTCAGCGCACGACCGTCTGCGACGATCAGCAGGGGCACGTCTTTCTGATACTCAAACCGCACTTGCCCAGGCCGCTTCAACAGCAACTTGCCGGTCAGTGTCCCGCCACTTCTGTCCGTCTGCGTGAAAGTCGCTGACATCGTGCCCACGGCTTTCATATGCTGCACCACCCGCGCCATTTGCTCGGACGAAGACTGCGCGGGGCTAGGCGTCGTTGCAACGAGCGCAGCTGGCGCAAACAACAAGGCATATTTTGAAAAAGTCATCTTTGTTTCCTTGGGATGGGCGACAGCGATCACTATCCGGACTGCCTTGAACCCCGTCTTAACGGCTAAACTGGGTCGCCGTTCCGGTCGCGCAGCACTTCGCGGCGGCCGATATGGTTAGGCGCGCTGATGAAGCCGTCCTCCTCCATTCGGTCAATCAACCGTGCCGCGCTGTTGTACCCAATGCGCAATTGCCTTTGAATCCAGCTTGTCGAAGCCTTCTGGCTTTCGAACACAATCTGGCACGCCTTGCGATATTGCGAATCTTCTTCGCTGTCGTCGCCGCCCATGCCGCCAAAATCGAAACCGCCGTCTTCAGGCTCTTCGGTCACGGCCTGAATATATTCAGGCTGCCCTTGACCGCGCCAATGGTCGGCAACGCGGCGCACTTCATCGTCGGAGACAAAGGGCCCATGAATACGCGTCAATCCGCGACCACCTGCCATATAGAGCATGTCGCCCTTACCCAGAAGCTGTTCTGCGCCTTGTTCCCCAAGAATGGTCCGGCTGTCTATTTTTGAGGTCACATGAAAGGAAATGCGGGTGGGCAAGTTGGCCTTGATAACGCCCGTGATAACATCGACCGAGGGACGCTGCGTTGCCATGATCAAGTGAATGCCCGCCGCCCGAGCCTTTTGCGCCAGACGCTGGATCAGGAATTCAACTTCCTTACCAGCCGTCATCATCAAGTCCGCCAGCTCATCAACGATGATCACAATCTGCGGCATAGGTTCGTAAGCGAGGCTTTCTTCCTCATATTGCGGTTGGCCCGTCATCGGATCATAACCGATTTGTACCTTGCGGCCCAATGGAGCGCCCTTTGCTTTTGCGCCGCGGACCTTTTCGTTGAAATTGGCAAGGTTGCGTACGCCCAGCGAGGACATCATGCGGTAGCGCTCCTCCATCTGCTCAACTGCCCATTTCAGGGCGCGGATGGCCTTTGCAGGCTCGGTTACCACAGGCGACAGCAGATGCGGAATGTCGTCATAGCTGCTCAGTTCCAGCATCTTAGGATCGATCATGATCATTCGGCACTGGTCAGGTGTCAGGCGATAGAGCAGCGACAAGATCATGCAGTTCAGGCCAACCGATTTACCCGAT
This sequence comes from Sphingomonadales bacterium, assembly GCA_027488785.1. Classification (GTDB taxonomy): domain Bacteria; phylum Pseudomonadota; class Alphaproteobacteria; order Sphingomonadales; family Sphingomonadaceae; genus Sphingorhabdus_B. Next base: position 88,662 of record JAIYAY010000028.1, read on the forward strand.
CCGGTTGTTCCTGCGACCAAAAGATGAGGCATGGGCGCAAGGTCAGCAATAACGGGATCCCCCGAAATATTCTTACCCAAGATTATCGGCAATGCGCCCTTTTGCTCCACAAAAGCGTCAGAGCCCACCATCTCCTGAAACACAACGGCCTCCCGGTGTGCATTGGGAAGCTCAATGCCCATCACTGTACGTCCAGGAATAGTCGAGACGCGCGCGGACAGAGCGGACATGTTACGCGCAATGTCTTCTGCTAACTGAACGACACGGCTTGATTTGATACCCGCCGCTGGTTCAAGTTCGTACATCGTTACGACAGGGCCGGGGCGAACCGCGACAATCTGCCCCTTCACATGGAAGTCATCGAGCACCGACTCCAGCAATCGCGCATTGGCTTCTAGCGCCGCCTTGTCGAGTTTAGGCACTGAAATCGAGGATGGAGGATCGAGCAAATCTATCGAAGGCAAGGTGAAGCTGCCAAAGAAGTCACCTTGCCGCGCACCGGTAGAAAAAGCGGCCTTTTTTGGCGCGAGCGTGCGGTCCTCAATCACCGGCGGCTTGCGTTGATCTGGTTCCACGGCCTTGCGTGGCGGCTTGGGTTCAACAATTTGTGGTACCGGCAGGTCCTCGCCCGCTAAAGCCGGCATGCCGACATTTACACCTCCAAATTTAGGCATCTTCAGTGTCGGGATACGCAACAATGGCCGTTCCAACTGAAGCGACCTGATGACCAATGCTACCCCACCCGCCAAAGCGCCGACTATGAGCGACACCCGAAGCAATGTTCCGAATATACCCTGAATTTGGCTCACGAGCGCACTGACGCCATTACCCAACAACAAGGCAATCAACCCGCCCCATCCAGCAGGGAGTCCTATGTCGCTGCCCTGTTGCCAATAAGCCATGCCAAAACCGATCGACAACATGCCGATCAGGCATAATGTTAATTGTCGTTTCCATTGTGGCTGCGGGACATCGCGCCACAAACGCCGTGCAAACACAAGCATCAGCGGCAACAAGAATATCGCTGGTACGCCGAACAGGAAAAGCGCAGCATCTGCAACATAAGCACCGCTTTGACCCATCCAGTTGTGCTGCACATCGGCCGCTGCGCTGTTATATGCGGCGTCGCCCGCGGAATAGCTGAGCACCGCAAGCCCGTAAAACATGGCAAACAGCCCTAACGCCGCCGCTCCAAACAAGGCGCCGCTGCGGATTAGCGACGCACGCATAACCTGTCGCCAATTAGCGAGGTTCGATTTCGGGCTAAATTTTGAAATGCGCAAGGCCATGTTACGAATGCCGATATGTATGAAGTCGCAAAGGACCGAATACGCCCCTTTTCGGCGTCAGCGGACTCCTCGTCAAGTATTAGAGGGCAAAAGGGCGCGTGACTGGTTTTATATAGTCAAAATCCTGCTTTGAATCCGCCACTTTGTTGCGGCATAGGGACGATATGAAAAACAAGGCAGATGTAATCATCATTGGCGGCGGCCTCATTGGTCTCACGCAAGCTCTGGCGCTGGCGTCGCAAGGCATTACGAGCCATGTCATTGACCGCGCGGACCAGGCTAGCATGCTGGAGGCGGACTTTGATGGGCGCACTTTTGCTATCTCAAGCTCAAGCTATAAATTATTTGAAACGATGGGTCTTGGCGATGCTTTGGCCGACAAAGGCTGCCCCATTGAGAAAATATGGGTGAGCGACGGGTTGAAACCGGGGTCGCTCGATTTCGCGCCAGCGGAAGATGATGGGTTTTTAGGCCAGATGTTTGAAAGCCGTTATTTGCGCGGCGTGCTTTATAAGGCCGCTAAAGAACATACGGCAATACAGCTGCACATGCCTGCCAACATAATCGAAAAATCCCGAGATGCCGGCGCGGTGACAGTGACCCTTGAAGGCGGAAAAGTCTTAACCGCAGACCTGATGATCGTTGCCGAAGGCCGCAAGAGCGAGACCCGCGAAGAGGCTGGGATCCACATAGCCCATTGGCAATATGACCATCATGCTATTGTCGGCGCGATTTATCATGAACGGCCGCACAGCAATATTGCCTATGAAATTTTTTACCCCACAGGGCCCTTTGCCGTCCTGCCTATGTTGGATGACGAACGTGGCCGCCACCGTTCGGCGCTTGTCTGGTCCGTTGAGTCCAAGGATGCGGCTGGTTACCTAAAGCTATCGCCGCGCGGCTATGCTGCTGAACTTGAAAAAGGCATGGGCGGACTACTAGGCAAGGTCGAATTGTCCGCGCCTTTGTCGTCTTACAAATTAGGTTTCCACCATGCAGCGTCGATTACGGCGGAGCGCTTGGTGCTGATCGGGGATAGTGCGCACGGCATTCACCCTATTGCTGGTCAGGGCCTGAATTTGGGCCTGCGCGATGTTGCGGCGCTAACGGAGGTGCTGGTGGACGGCATGCGTCTTGGCCTCGGCTTTGGCGATGCGCAGATACTGGATCGTTATAGCCGGTGGCGCAGTATCGACACGTTGCTAATCGCGGTTTCGACAGACGGGCTAAACCGGTTGTTTTCCATACCTGGAAAGACCGCATCGGCGGTCCGGCGTTTCGGGATGGCCATGGTGCAGCGCACCGCGCCGGCTAAGGCCTTTTTCATGGCCGAAGCACGGGGCGAAAGTGGTGCGCTGCCCAAAATGCTTCAAGGTATTCCGGTATAAATCGGATTAACCGTGTGTTACAGGTACAAGGCGAATTTCGACACGGCGGTTGGCCGAACGGCCCGCTGCATCCAGATTGCTAGCCTTTGGCTGGCTCTCGCCATAGCCGCGCGTCGCCAAGCGTGCAGACTGCACGCCGCGTGCCGACAGATAAGCCGCCACCGCAGATGCACGACGTTCGGACAATGCTTGATTATAGGCATCCGAACCGGTGGAATCGGTGTGGCCTAGCACATCGACATAGGTTTTCTCATATTGAGTCAATGTTGACGCAAGCTGATCAAGTGTATTGCGGAAGCTGGGGTCGAAATTTGCGCTATCAACACCAAAGGTAATTTCCGATGGCATATCGAGGACAAGATTGTCACCCTCACGAATGACATTAATGCCCGTGCCCGCGGTCTGTTGACGCAGCTTTCTTTCTTGTTCGTCCATATAATAGCCAACGCCGGCACCCGCCACTGCGCCAATACCGGCGCCCAAAATCTTTTCGGTGCGATCACGGCGGCCGCCCACCAAGTCACCTAACAGATATCCGCCTAATGCCCCACCAATGCCGCCAATAGCGGCTTTAGAAATTGTGCGATTCCCAGTTTCGGGATCCGTCACGCAAGCCGATAGCGGGAGCATCGCCACAACAAGTCCTATCGTCATCATTTGGCTTTTTTTCATAATATTCCCTTTCAACTAATGTGTCGCTTAAACGACACCTATGATGAACGTACGATGATTATTTCAACCGGCTGCTGCATTTCATCATAACGCAATTTTGTGCATTTTGTTGCCAAACCCCCATTTTTGGCATTATGGCGCAAATGTCCTTATGGAACCTCTTGACCCTTTCCCGTGGTTTGATGCCGCAACGATATTAGCGCTCATCGCCTTAAACGGTGTGTTCGCCATGTCGGAGCTCGCCATCGTATCGGCACGCACGGCGAAACTGAAAGCTATGGCGGAGGATGGCAAACGCGGCGCGTCGGCGGCGCTCCGACTTGGGCGCGACCCTGGAAAATTTCTGTCCACTGTGCAAATCGGCATAACGCTCATTGGCATAATCGCTGGCGCCTATTCAGGATCTACACTCGGCGGTCCAGTTGCCGATCGCATTGCCTTATGGGGTGTCGATCGCGAATGGTCCGAAACCTTGGGTTTCGGCATTGTGATCAGCCTTACAACTTATGCGTCGCTGGTTGTGGGCGAGTTGGTGCCAAAGCAATTTGCACTTATCGCGCCTGAGCGAATCGCCGTTATCATGGCTGGCCCAATGGAACTGCTTGCGCGACTTACCGCTCCCATTGTGTGGACTCTCGACAAATCGAGCGCGACCATATTTCGCGCACTTGGACTTCGTCGCGACACCCGCGACGCATTGAGTGCTGAAGAATTGCGCATGGTCTTTGCTGAAGCCACGCATGCAGGCATCATCGAGGAGCATGAGCATAAGGTCATCGCTGGCGTCGTTCGTCTTGCTGACCGGCCTGTGCGTGAAGTCATGACGCCGCGTACCGATGTGGACCGTATTTCCGCCGATGCGTCGGAAGAAGCAGTTCGCGATTCGCTGCTGAATTCGCTTCACACACGGCTGCCCGTGACCGGCGAAGACGGCGATGACATTATTGGGGTCGTCCAATCACGCGACATAGTCGCGGCGCAAATTCGTGGTGAAATGCTCGACATTCGCAGCTTAATGCGCCGTGCCGAGATTATTCCAGATCAGCTGGATGCCATGGACGCGCTGGAGATTTTGCGCTCGTCCGATGTTCCAATGCTTTTGGTGCATGATGAATATGGCCATTTTGAAGGCATTGTGACGCCGAATGATCTTTTGGCCGCCATTGCTGGCGAATTTGCGTCCGACCAAGCACAAGGCAGCGCACCCAATATCGTAACGCTAGATGATGGATCGATGCTGGTATCTGGATCAATGTCTGCCGATGCCATGGCAGAGGCTTTATCCATCGATCTGCCCGAGGACCGCGACTACGCAACGGCGGCAGGACATGCTTTGCATATATTACGGCATTTGCCTTCCGAAGGTGAGGCGTTCACCGATCAAGGCTGGCGCTTTGAAGTTGTCGACATGGATGGACGCAAAATTGACAAGCTGCGCGTACGACTTGCAGAAAAGGCAATCAGAGAAGACGCAGTTGAGGGCTTGTGATTGCTTAATCGCTTGGTTAGTGCGTTTGCCGACACGGAATACTAAGTCGTTAGCGTCCACAGGATATTGATATGGCCGATTTCTTTCTCCCCAAGAACAGCAAAGTCCAGAAGGGCGCTGTTCACGCCGCCAAAACCAGCGGTAAGACCAAAAAGTTCAAGGTCTACCGCTATGATCCCGATAGCGGGGAGAACCCGCGTTACGACACGTTTGAGGTGGATACCGACAATTGCGGTCCAATGGTTCTCGATGCGCTTATCAAGATGAAGGGCGAACAGGATTCATCGCTGACCTTCCGCCGGTCATGTCGCGAAGGCATTTGCGGATCTTGTTCCATGAACATCGACGGCAAGAACGGCCTCGCCTGCACCACTGCGATTGAAGATTGCAAAAGCGAGGTCACCATCACCCCGCTACCGCATATGGAGGTCATCAAGGACCTTGTTCCAGACTTCACGCATTTTTACGCGCAATATGCGTCAATCAAACCATGGCTGCAGACAGTAACGCCTGAGCCATCCGGTAAGGAGCGCCTGCAATCGCCAGAGGATCGCGCCAAGCTTGACGGTCTCTATGAGTGCATCTTGTGCGCATGTTGTTCGACCAGCTGCCCTTCTTATTGGTGGAACAGCGACAAGTTTTTAGGACCTGCCATCTTGCTTCAGGCCTATCGCTGGCTGGCCGACAGCCGCGATGAAATGACTGGTGAGCGCCTCGACGAGTTGGAAGATCCATTTCGTCTGTATCGCTGCCACACGATCATGAATTGCGCCAACGCCTGTCCCAAGGGTTTGAACCCTGCAAAGGCGATTGCAGAAACGAAAAAGATGGTGGCAGAGCGCCACCTGTAAGCGTTTCAATTCGCCATAAGGCTCTGATCGGTTAGGATTTCCGTTGGATACACCCGCTTTTGACAGCAGCCCTGACCCCGATAATCCGGGGTGGTTGAACTGGCAGATGACCGACGCCAGCCGATACAATGGCACAGTGCTTGGCAAAATGCTGGTCCGCAGCGAGGGAGATAACAAGGCGCGCTTGCGTATGTATCCCGAACACCGGCACAGCAATTTGCGAAATGCCGTGCATGGCGGGGTCACTCTGGGCTTTATCGACGTTGCTATGTTCGGTGCGTCCCGCATGTTCGGCCTGATTGAGGCTGGCGCGGCGGTCACTTTAGACCTCTCCGTGCAATTTATCGGTGCAGGCGTGATTGGCGAACCGCTTGAGGCAGAAGTTGAGCTCCTTAAGGAAACGGGCCGATTGTTGTTCATGCGCGGCATTGTGATGCAGGGCGAATCGCGCGTTGCTGCATTTTCGGGAACGATTCGAAAACCAACGAAAAAATGATGTCGGCATCGGTTCTGGATCGTCACGCTACGCTTGTCCAAGCCGGTGAACTCAGGCCAGACGCCGATCAGGTCAAGGCGGTGAGCGCCCTTGCTAAAGTGCAGTCTAAACTCGAAGCTGCACAGGCACGTGGGAGCTCTGTTTGGCGGTTCTTAGGGCGCAAGCCGGAACCGGCGCGGGGACTCTATCTATGGGGGGGTGTCGGGCGCGGTAAATCCATGCTGATGGACCTGTTTTTCGACAGCGTGCAAATCCAGCATAAACGCCGCGCCCATTTCCATGAATTCATGATCGACATTCATGCGCGGCTAAAGGCCGAGCGTGTGAAGGAAAAAGGCGACCCTATCCCCCCCATCGTCGCAGCACTAGCCGCCGAAGCGCGGTTGCTATGCTTTGATGAAATGGTTGTAAACAATGTGGCGGATGCAGCAATCATGTCGCGCCTTTTTTCTGGCCTGATTGCGGCAGGTGTTACTGTTGTAACCACGTCGAACCGCCATCCCGATGATCTATATAAAAATGGCCTGAACCGGCAGTTGTTTTTGCCCTTCATCGATTTGGTGAAAGAAAGCCTAGATGTCATCGCGCTTGATGGCCCAACCGATTACCGACGCGATAGATTGGGAAGCGCTAAAATCTGGCTCGTGCCTAACGGCCCTAAGGCAACGACGGCTTTATCAGAAACCTTTTTCCGGATGACCGATTATCCACCCGAAGACCGCGGCCATGTACCAACCCTGGAGATGGAAGTTGGCGGCGGACGCATGTTGCATGTGCCCAAGGCGTTAAAAGGCGTAGCCGTATTTTCGTTCAAGCGCTTATGTGCAGAAGCACGCGGCGCGGCGGATTATCTTGCCATCGCGCGGCGTTTCCATACCGTCATCATGGTTGGGATACCTGTTTTAGGACCCCATAATCGAAATGAAGCCGCGCGCTTTGTGACGTTGATTGATGCCTTATACGAATATCGCGTGAAGTTTCTGGCGAGCGCTGATGCGGAGCCAGACCATTTATACCCGCAAGGCGACGGGCGGTTTGAATTTGACCGCACCGTATCCCGTTTAATGGAAATGCAGTCTGAAGATTATCTGGCGGAGGGGCATGGACCGCGTTAGCATGTTCCAAAGGGAGAGAGATGATGGGACGGAAGACTTTATTATTTGCTGGTTTGTTGGCTCTAACCACGACGGCAAATGGGCAGGCACCAAATCCAAAGCAGGCCGCCGAGCGTGATCTGTTTGCAAAAATTGTCGAAATTCCGACGGTAGAGGGGCAACCCACAGAATTCAAAAAGCTGACCAGCCTGTTAACTTCAGAATTCCGCAAAGCCGGTATCACGAATGTCATCGTCAAGGATCATGATAATACCCAGACATTGATCGCGCGTTGGCCCGCAACCAAGCCTTCGGGGAAAAAGCCCATCCTTCTGATGGCGCATATGGACGTCGTTGCGGCCAAGGCAAGCGATTGGAAATATCCGCCGTTCCAGTTCCGCGAAGAAGGTGGCTATTATCTGGGTCGCGGTTCGAATGATAATAAGGCCGCGCTGACGGGGATTGTCCTTGCGCTACAATATTTGCGTGCGGAAAAGTTTGCTCCGACGCGCGATATCATTGTGCTGTTTACTGGTGACGAAGAAACCACTGGTAACGGTGCTCGGCGGGCGACAAGTGAATGGCGCGACCTAATTGACGCCGAATATGCATTGAATGGCGATGCAGGCGGTGGCTCGGTATTTCCCGACGGACGTGTCGAAGGCTTTGGTATTCAGATTGCCGAGAAAACCTATGCTGATTTTCGCCTGACGGCTGTTAATCGCGGCGGGCACAGCAGCGCGCCGCGCCCTGACAACGCGATCTATGCGCTTGCCAATGCATTGACAGCGGTTGAGCGGCATCGCTTCCCTGCCATGATCAACGACGCCACACGCGCCAGTTTTGACATGCTCGCAAAAGGCGACAGCGGCCAATATGGAGAGCTTCTGCGCCGATTTCTTGCCGACCCGCAGGACCGCGAAACCGCGGACCTGTTGGAGACCATGGACCCCGGCAGTACGCGTACACGTTGTGTTGCGACAATGCTGTCCGGCGGGCACGCCCCCAACGCTTTACCGCAAAAAGCCGAAGCCAATGTCAACTGCCGTATTTTTCCTGGTGTGAAGATTGAAGACATTCGGCAGCAATTGCAGTCCCTATCGGGACCAGATATCACTGTTTCCGCCGTAGAAGGATCGCAAACCCCCGAAACGGCACCATCACCCATGCGCGACGACATAATGCAGGCCTATCGGGCGGCGGTTGGCACACGTTTCCCCAATGCGCCCGTCCTTCCTTTCCAGTCCGCTGGTGCCACCGATGGTGCGTTTTTACGCGCCGCCGGCATCCCCGTTTATGGCTTTGGTGGTCTATGGGGCATAGTCGGTCAGCGGGAAGGCGCACATGGTTTAGATGAGCGCGTTTGGGCTGAAGGTTTTCACGGCCAAATACCCATTTGGATGGAAATGTTGCGCAGAGTAGCCGGCGACTAAGGTTCGTCATCCCGAACTTTTTCGGGATGACGCAAGAACGCCTTTGTTATCCTGTATCAAGTTTGGGATAGCCAATGGTGTAAATTTTTTCGTTCTTAATGCTATTGCGAACTGTTATCAAAAAAACCCTTAGCTTTGAATCTTTATTGGGTTGTTATCCACAGCGATTCGGCGTAACGCCGCCTTAATTCCGCTATAAAGCCCTAAGGGAAGGACAGTTTTTCATGGCTCGCAAGAAAATTGCACTCATCGGCGCCGGTAACATCGGTGGTACTCTCGCCCATCTCGCAGCACTAAAGGGTCTTGGTGACATCGTCCTTTTCGACGTTGTTGAGGGCATTCCCCAAGGCAAGGCTCTGGATCTGTCGCAATGTGGACCTGTTGAAGGTTTTGACGCCACAATCATTGGCACCAATGATTATGCTGACATAGCAGACGCAGATGTCATCATCGTCACCGCTGGCGTCGCGCGCAAGCCCGGCATGAGCCGCGATGATTTGTTGGGCATCAATCTGAAGGTGATGAAGGCCGTCGGTGAAGGCATTGCAGCCAATGCGCCAAACGCATTTGTCATCTGCATCACCAACCCACTCGATGCGATGGTTTGGGCGTTGCGCGAATTTTCAGGCCTTCCACACAATATGGTGGTTGGCATGGCGGGCGTTCTAGACTCGGCACGCTTCAGCCATTTCCTCGCGGATGAATTCAACGTGTCGGTAAAGGACGTGACCAGCTTTGTGTTGGGCGGCCATGGCGACACGATGGTTCCCGTCATTCAATATTCAACGGTCTCAGGCATTCCTGTGCCTGACCTGATCGCTATGGGCATGTCCACCCAGGAGCGCATCGACGCCATCGTCCAGCGCACGCGCAGCGGCGGCGGCGAGATCGTCGCTTTGCTCAAGACCGGTTCAGCTTACTACGCGCCCGCCACGAGCGGCATCGCGATGGCGGAAGCCTATCTGTACGACCAAAAACGCGTCCTTCCGGCGGCGGTCCATTTGACTGGCCAATATGGCGTCGACAATCTGTATGTCGGTGTTCCAGTGATAATCGGCGCAGGTGGCGTTGAAAAGGTCGTCGAAATCGCACTGGATGACGAAGCCAAATCCAACCTCGCCGTCAGCGTAGATGCAGTGAAGGAACTGCTGGTGGCATGTAAAGCCATCGACCCGTCGCTGAACTAAGCGATTCCCAAAGATTTCAGGAGACGTTTGTGAGCATCCTAGTCAATAAAAACACCAAAATCATCACGCAGGGCATGACCGGCGCGACGGGTACATTTCATACCGAACAAGCGCTCGCTTATGGATCGCAAATGGTCGGCGGCGTCACCCCCGGCAAGGGCGGAACGACACATATCGGCCTGCCGATGTTCGATACCGTGCTTGAGGCGAAAGAAGTCACAGGCGCAGATGCGTCGGTTGTATATGTCCCGCCACCCTTTGCGGCGGACTCGATTCTTGAAGCCATCGACGCAGAAATTCCGTTGATCGTCTGTATCACTGAGGGCATTCCAGTACTCGACATGGTCAAGGTAAAGCGCGCGCTTTCAGGCTCTAAATCGCGCCTTATCGGTCCAAACTGCCCCGGCGTATTGACGCCGAACGAATGCAAAATCGGCATCATGCCAGGCAGCATTTTTTCTGCAGGATCGGTGGGCGTTGTATCGCGCTCAGGCACATTGACCTATGAAGCAGTGTTTCAGACAACCGCAGAAGGCCTTGGCCAAACGACTGCAGTCGGCATTGGCGGCGACCCGGTTAACGGCACTAACTTCATCGACTGCCTTGAGCTTTTCCTTGCAGACGATGCGACCAAGTCAATCATCATGATTGGTGAAATCGGCGGCAGCGCAGAGGAAGAAGCGGCACAGTTCCTGATCGACGAAGCCAAAAAGGGCCGTAAAAAGCCAATGGCTGGTTTCATCGCGGGGCGCACCGCCCCTCCTGGTCGCCGCATGGGCCATGCGGGCGCGATCGTATCGGGCGGTAAAGGCGACGCCGAGAGCAAGATTGCAGCAATGGAGGCCGCGGGCATTCGCGTATCGCCATCGCCATCCTTGCTCGGCAAGACATTGGTTGAGGTTTTGAAGGGTTAAGCGGCAATCCCTCGCCGATGCGGGGAGGGGAAGCATGCGCAGCATGATGGTGGGGCACCTGCCAAATAGCGAGAGCTTAGACGCACGTGCACTTCCTTCAGTCCCGCGCACTGCCACCTTCTCTATGAGGGGAGGATTTGGAGAAGAAAAATGGGCTTAGAAAACCAGGATTTCGAAGTAGAGCGCGGCCCCAGCTGGGAACGTGCCAACTGGCCATTGTCAGCAACTGACGATTTGACGGCATCGCTCGACCCCACGCAAATGGCGGTCGAGGTGAAGGCTGCGGCAAAGGCAGCCGGCAAGCCCATGGCAGAGGCCGACGCCGTTGCTGCGGCAAGCGATTCTATTCGCGCGATGATGCTGGTGCGCACATACCGTGTGCGCGGGCATCTCGCCGCCAATCTCGATCCGCTTGGCTTGTCGAAGCAAGACATTCCTGCTGACCTGACGCCTGAATATCATGGCTTTTCTGGCGCCGACCTCGACAAGCGCGTATATGTTGGCGGCACGCTTGGGCTTGAGTGGACCACCGTGCGCGAGCTCGTAGATACGCTGCGCGCCAATTATTGCGGGCCGGTAGGTCTTGAATATATGCATATTTCCGACGTTGAAGAGCGCCGGTTTCTGCAAGAACGGATGGAAGGCAAGGATGCCGCCATCCAGTTCACGCCAGAGGGCAAGAAAGCCATACTCAGCAAGGTTATCGAAGCCGAGCAATATGAAAAATTCCTAGGTCGCAAATATGTGGGCACGAAACGTTTCGGCCTTGACGGTGGCGAGTCAATGATTCCAGCGCTAGAAGCTGTTATCAAATATGGCGGCCAGCTCGGCGTGCGTGAAATCGTCTATGGTATGCCGCATCGTGGCCGCTTGAACGTGCTCGCCAATGTGATGGCTAAGCCCTATCGCATCATTTTCCACGAATTTTCGGGCGGCAGCGCCAATCCCGATGATGTCGGCGGCTCAGGCGATGTAAAATACCATCTCGGCACCAGCACCGACCGCGAATTTGACGGTATCAAGGTGCATATGAGCCTTGTGCCGAACCCGTCGCATCTTGAGGCCGTAAACCCCGTTGTCTTAGGCAAGGTGCGCGCCAACCAGACGGCGCGCGACGATTTGGGCAAGCATGAGCAAGTGTTGCCAGTGCTGCTTCACGGTGATGCCGCTTTTGCGGGCCAGGGTATTGTGTGGGAATGCCTCGGCTTCTCCGGCATCCGTGGGTATAATACCGGCGGTTGCCTGCACTTCATCGTCAACAACCAGGTCGGCTTTACCACTAGCCCGCAATATGCGCGGTCATCGCCTTATCCTTCGGATGTTGCGAAGGGCGTTCAGGCCCCGATTTTCCATGTCAATGGCGATGATCCCGAAGCAGTGACATTCGCATGTAAAATTGCGATTGAATTCCGCCAGACATTCCACCGGGATATCGTGATCGACATGTGGTGCTATCGACGCTTTGGCCATAATGAAGGCGATGAGCCGGGCTTTACGCAACCGTTGATGTACAAAGTCATCAAGAACCATCCGTCCGTAAGCGCTCTGTACGCACAACGCCTTCAAGCCGAAGGCGTGATCGACGCCAATTGGCCCAATGAACACGCGATGCGCTTTGTCCAAGCACTGGAGCAAGAGTTTGCGAGTGCAGCAGATTATAAAGCGAACGCCGCCGACTGGTTTGGTGGTCGCTGGTCAGGCCTGTCGAAGCCCGCTGATCCAGAAACTGCGCGGCGCAATGTTCCAACAGGTGTCACGCGCAAATTATTCGACAGCCTTGGTCGCACGCTGACAACGGTACCCGAAGGCCACAACATCCATCCGACATTAAGCCGGGTGCTTGATGCCAAGAAGATGATGTTCAGTTCTGGGGAAAATTTCGATTGGGCAACCGGCGAAGCGCTCGCTTTTGGTTCGCTGCTTTCGGAAGGCTATGGCGTGCGTTTGTCGGGCCAAGATTCAGGCCGCGGCACTTTTAGCCAGCGGCATGGTGTCTGGGTCGATCAGACGACAGAAGAAAAATATGTGCCGCTGTCTACCTTGCCACATGGGCGTTTTGAAATCTTGGACAGCCCCTTGTCCGAATTTGGCGTGTTGGGCTTTGAATATGGCTATGCCGGTGCAGAGCCGAAAACATTGGTCCTTTGGGAAGCGCAATTTGGCGATTTCGTGAACGGCGCACAAACCATGATTGACCAGTTCATTGCGTCAGGTGAAGCCAAATGGCTGCGCGCCAATGGCCTCGTGATGCTGTTGCCGCATGGCTATGAGGGTCAGGGGCCGGAGCATAGCTCGGCGCGGTTGGAACGCTTCCTGCAATTATGCGCTGAGGACAATATCCAAGTCGCCAATTGCACTACGCCGGCTAACTATTTCCACTTGCTGCGCCGGCAAATGGCACGGCCATTCCGCAAACCGCTCATTGTCATGACGCCAAAGTCGCTTTTGCGTCATAAGCTCGCCGTTTCCAAGGCTGAGGATTTCCAAGGCGAAAGCCACTTCATGCGGATATTGTCCGACATGAATGCACCTGCCGACAAGGATGTGAAGCGGCTGATATTATGCTCCGGAAAGGTCGCCTTCGACTTGATGGAGGCCCGCGACGCATCAGGCGACAAAAATACCAGCATCGTGCGTATTGAGCAGCTGTATCCGTTCCCGTCGGAACCGTTGATCGTTCGCCTGAAGCGTATGACCAATTTGGAAGAACTGGTTTGGGCGCAGGAAGAACCGCGCAACGCCGGAAGCTGGTCATTCGTTGATCCTTATTTGGAAGAATGTCTCGCCGAAGCAAATGTTGGCCCAACCCGCGCCCGTTACGCCGGACGCAGGGCTGCAGCCGCGACAGCGACTGGCCTTGCAAAGCGCCATCAGGCCGAACAAGCCGCCTTGGTCGCTGAAGCGTTAGGACATAATGTCCGCGAAGAAATCCGCCGCCAGCGTTCAGGTGGCAAAAAACCAATCACCCCTCCATCCGCGTGAGGATTAGATTATGAGCACTGAAGTTAAAGTCCCCGTATTGGGCGAGTCCATCACTGAAGCGACGCTTGGCCAATGGTTGAAAAAACCAGGCGAAGCGGTGGCTATCGATGAACCGATTGCCAGCCTTGAAACTGATAAGGTTGCGGTGGAAGTGCCGTCGCCCGTTGCAGGTATCATGGGTGCCTATGCCGTTGAAGAAGGCGCAACCGTCAATGTCGGCGCAGTTATCGGATCAATCGATGCCGGAACTGGCGCGTCTAGCCCAGCTGCAACCCCCGTTGCTGCAGCCGCAGCAGTTGCGCCAGCCGTTGCAACCACAGCAGCGCTAGCACCTGCCGCCGAGGCTGAAAATAGCGACCTGCCGCTTTCGCCCGCCGTGCGCCGCCTTGTGCTCGAACTTGGTATTGATCCAAGCAAGATCAAAGGCACCGGCAAGGACGGTCGCCTTACGAAGGAAGATGTCGTTGCTGCCGCTAAGGGTGCACCTGCGCCATCTGCCGACGCACCCGCTGCGGCCACGCCAACAACGCAAGCAACAGCCGCGCGTCAGGAAGAGCGCGTAAAAATGACTCGTCTGCGGCAAACCATCGCCAAGCGTCTGAAGTCTGCGCAGGACACAGCCGCATTGCTGACGACGTTCAACGACGTCGACATGTCAGCGGTGATCGAAGCGCGTGCGACCTACAAAGATCTGTTTGAAAAGAAGCATGGAGTCCGCTTGGGCTTCATGGGCTTCTTCACCAAAGCCGTGGCCTTAGCTGCGCGCGATGTGCCAGCGGTTAATGCGAAGATTGAAGGCGATGAAATCGTCTATCACAATTATCTCGACGTATCCGTTGCAGTCAGCGCCCCCAACGGCCTTGTAGTGCCTGTCGTACGCAATGCGGACGCCATGAGCTTCGCGCAAATCGAAAAGGCCATTGGCGATTTTGGCGCAAAGGCGAAGGCCGGCACGTTAACGATGGATGACATGTCCGGCGGCACATTCACCATTTCAAATGGCGGCGTTTTCGGTAGCCTGATGTCAACGCCAATCATCAACCCCCCGCAATCGGCAGTACTTGGCCTTCATCGTATTGAAGACCGCGCTGTTGTGCGCGACGGACAAGTCGTGGTGCGCCCGATGATGTATTTGGCGCTAAGCTATGACCACCGCCTCATCGATGGTCGCGAAGCCGTTACTTTCCTGAAGATCGTCAAAGAGGCGATTGAAGACCCGACCCGGTTGTTGATCGACCTTTAAGGAGCCTGAGCCATGGCAGAACATGATTACGACCTGATCGTTATTGGCGCGGGTCCAGGTGGCTATGTTGCCGCAATCCGCGCTGCCCAATTGGGGCTGAAGACCGCATGCGTAGAAAGCCGTGAAACATTGGGTGGCACATGCCTGAACGTCGGATGCATTCCATCCAAAGCGTTGCTGCATGCGTCCGAAATGTTTCATGAGGCGCAATCGGGTTCGCTGGCGAAATTCGGTATCGATTTTTCGCGCGTATCGCTCAACCTCGACCAAATGCATGCCGAAAAGGCGAAGGCCGTTGGTGAGCTGACTGGCGGAATTGAGTTTCTGTTCAAGAAGAACAAGGTCGATTGGCTGAAGGGCCATGCGGCCTTTACCTCGGCCAACAGCATCGATGTTGCTGGCAAAAGCTACACCGCAAAGAATATCATGATTGCGACCGGATCGTCAGTCACGCCATTGCCCGGCGTCGAGATTGACCAGAGAGTTATCGTGGATTCCACCGGCGCGCTTGCCTTGCCAAAGGTGCCAAAACATCTGGTGGTGATTGGCGGCGGGGTCATTGGCCTTGAGCTTGGCAGCGTATGGATGCGGCTTGGCGCCCAAGTGACAGTTGTCGAATATCTCGACCAGATCTTGCCCGGCATGGATGGTGAGGTCCGCAAGGAAGCGGCAAAGATTTTCAAGAAGCAAGGCTTCAACATTCGTACCGGAACGAAAGTCACTGGTGTGACCGTGAAAGGCGCCACAGCAAAACTGACGGTGGAACCAGCAGCAGGCGGCGCTAGCGAAACGATCGAGGCAGATTGCGTCCTTGTTGCTATTGGCCGCCGCGCAAATACCGATGGTCTTGCGCTGGACAAGGCAGGGCTGACCGTCAACGGGCGTGGCCAGATTGAGATCGGCCATGATTTCCAGACAAATGTTCCCGGTATTTATGCTGTGGGCGATGTCTGCCCCGGACCGATGCTTGCGCACAAGGCTGAGGATGAAGGTATTGCCGCCGCAGAATTTGTCGCCGGCCTCACTGGAATCGTCAATCATGACGTCATTCCAGGTGTGGTTTATACCTATCCTGAAATCGCCAGCGTTGGTCTGACCGAAGAGGAGGCCAAAGAAAAAGCGGCGGCTTCTGGCGGAGAGATTAAAGTCGGAAAATTCCCAATGATGGCGAACAGCCGGGCAAAGACTAACCGCGACACCGACGGCTTTGTGAAGGTAATTGCCGACGCAAAAACCGACCGTGTCCTTGGGGTGCACATCATTGCGTCGATTGCTGGTAGCATGATCGCCGAAGCGTGCACTGCGATGGAATTTGGCGCAACGTCCGAAGACATTGCTTACACCTGCCACGCGCACCCGACGCATGCCGAAGCATTGAAAGAAGCGGCCATGGCGGTGACGGGCAAGCCGATCCATATGTAATGATCACGCAAGCGGTCCAGATTGCGCCCGCCATGATATCTTGGCTGGATCTATTT
Organism: Sphingomonadales bacterium; assembly: GCA_027488785.1. Classification (GTDB taxonomy): domain Bacteria; phylum Pseudomonadota; class Alphaproteobacteria; order Sphingomonadales; family Sphingomonadaceae; genus Sphingorhabdus_B. Next base: position 105,178 of record JAIYAY010000028.1, read on the forward strand.
GGGACCGCTGTCTTTGCGGCATCTGGCGCGCTGGCAGCCGCGCAGCGGCAGCAGACATTGGTGACCTTCTCCTTTTTCGCACTCGTTACGGGCGTAGGTGGCGGCACAGTGCGCGATCTGTTGATTGGCACGCCGGTGTTTTGGATTCAGGACTGGCGCTTTGCCGCCACCTGCCTCATTACCGCAGGGCTTGTCTGGGTCACGCCGCGCAATTTATGGAACGCCCGCGCGCTCGATTGGTTTGATGCAGTGGGTATCGCCATTTACGCCGTATTTGGCACATGGAAATCGCTTACGCTTGGCGTGCCCTTATTGCCGGCCATGATGATGGGCGTCATGACTGCCTGTGTCGGCGGGATCATCCGCGATGTCTTAGCAGGTGAGCCTTCCATCCTGCTGAAGCCAGAAATTTATGTAACTGCAGCGGCCCTTGCTTCAGGCCTTTTTGGTCTATTTATATATCTGAGTATGCCAGTGCTCGCCGCTGCTGGAATGAGCGCGCTGGCAGGCTTTGCCTTACACGCAATGGCCATTTGGAAGGGTTGGGCCATCCCCGCCTATCGCGGCTGATTAGCGCACGCGGTTTGCGAATAGCCGGTTAAGATTGGCAATCTTCGGCTTATCCCATTGGACAATATACCGATGGCGTGGGTTCTTCGCCATGAAATCCTGATGATAGGTTTCAGCAGGAAAGAAACTGAAAGGTTCGATCTTTGTGGCAATCGGCTTCTTCCAATAAGCAGCCTTATCCAATTGCGCGATATAAGCGCTGGCTGCATTTCGCTGGGCTGCATTATTAGGAAAAATAGCTGTGCGATATTGCGGGCCTCGGTCGGGCCCTTGGCGATTCAATTGCGTGGGATCATGCGCCACAGAAAAGAATATGTGCAGCAAATCATTATAGCTAACGCGCGCCGGGTCATAATGAATGCGAACGGACTCCGCGTGCTTCGTATGTCCGGCACTGACAAGGTCATAATAAGCTGTCGCCTTGGTATCGCCTGAATAGCCAGCTTCAACGCGGGTCACGCCCTTCACACGCTCAAACACTGCCTCAATGCCCCAAAAGCAGCCACCTGCAAATACAGCGACCTGCCGTGTTTTAGGTTCGACAATGCTGGCGGCAGGTGCAGCTATGCGCAGGCCTTCGGTAGCATGCGCGTTGCCAATTGGCGTTCCAGCGTCAGACCCACATGTAGTTACAAGGCCAAGCAGCAGGACGACATTCAGCGTGCGAATTAGGTGTTTAGCAGCGCTGTACCGACTTTTCATGATGGGCTTAGGTCAGGGCGGCGCAGGCTGCTTGAATACGCAGGCACGCTTCCTTTAAAATGTCCGCTGATGTGGCATAAGAAATCCGGAAGCCTGGCGATAGACCAAAGGCCCCACCATGTACCGCCGCAACGCGATATTCATCGAGGAAATAATCGATGAGGTCTGCGTCGGTTTGAATGATTTTACCCTGCGGTGTTTTCTTACCCATGACGCCAGTCGCATCAGGATAGACGTAGAAGGCACCTTGTGGAGTGGGGCAGCTCAGCCCCGGCGCATCGTTCAGCATCGCCACAACAAGGTCCCTACGCTCGCGGAAGGCCTTGTTACGCTCGCGCAAGAAATCTTGCGGGCCGTTCAGCGCCGCGAGCACAGCATATTGGCTGATCGAGCAAGGGTTGCTGGTCGACTGCGACTGCAAATCGGCCATGGCCTTAATGAGCCACGCCGGCCCCCCTGCATAACCAATCCGCCAACCGGTCATTGCATAAGATTTGGAAGCACCATTCATGGTCAGCGTGCGGTCATACAGGTCTGGGCAGACTTGCAGCATCGTCGCAAACGGCTTCGGCGCATACCAGATATGCTCATACATATCATCGGACAGCAGCAGGACATGCGGATGTTTCAGTAGCACTTGACCCAGCGCTTTGAGTTCCTCGGCATCATAAGCCGCACCGGTTGGGTTGGAAGGTGAGTTTAAGATGAGCCAACGCGTCTTTGGTGTAATTGCAGCATCAAGCTGCTCCGGCGTTATCTTATAATCTTGCGCGGCAGTGGCCATGATGATGACAGGTGTGCCGCCTGCAAATTGCACAATGTCGGGATAGCTTACCCAATAAGGCGCAGGGATAATCACCTCATCGCCAGCGTCGATCGTGGCAACAAGTGCATTGAATAAAGTGTGCTTACCGCCCGAGTTGACCGTGATTTGCTTCGGAGAATAATCGATATTGTTATCGCGCTTGAACTTGGCGATGATCGCCTGTTTGAGCGGCGCAATGCCGTCGACGGCAGTATATTTTGTCATTCCGTCTCGGATTGCCTGAATGGCTGCATCTTTGACGAAGTCTGGCGTGTCGAAATCTGGCTCCCCAGCAGACAGTCCGATCACGTCAATTCCCTGCGATTTCAGGTCAATCACCCGGCCGGACATGGCGAGCGTCGCAGAAGGAGCAATCCGCCCGAGGGCAGCCGACAAACGGTCAATCATCATCATACTTTCGCCGAGTTATTGAACAGAAATTGCGTGTCTGCCCCTAATGGCTCATCAAAAATTACGCAACCCTGTTGGCCCGTATCAAGCCCCGCAGGCTGTTGCCGACCCAAAATCCACCAGACAAATCCTCTATCTTCAGATCCGCTTCTTCCGCTTTGCCCGCCTCAATCAGTTCGCGCCGCAATATGGAAGGCAGCAACCCGGTTTCCAGTCGCGGGGTTAACAACTTGCCATCGCGCTCCACAAACAAGGCAGTGATGCTGCCTTCGGTAAGCAAGCCGTTGGCGCCAACAAAAACCACCTCATCGCAATCGGGCCGTGATTTGCGGGCGTTATCGTAAAAGGCGCGGTCAGAAATTTTATGTCGCAGCCGGAAATCATCGGCATCGACGGGCAACGGAACCACAGCAACCCGCCATTTGGTCACATCTTCCAACCACCGAAGCTCAACGGCCTGCGCGCCACATCGCGACACCATCAAGCGTATTTTGGAAAGACGATCGATGTTGCAAATGCTTGCATGCACAAGGTTGCGCAGTTCATGTCGGTCAAATTCGAAGCCAAAGAAGGCGGCACTGGATGCCATCCGGTCGAGATGATGCTCCAACCGCAAGACACCGTTCGCAGGCTCAAACCGCATCGTTTCGATAAGGTCAAAACCACGATTTTCTAATTTGGCGAAATCTCCCTTGGCCAAACATTCAGCCCATTCATCTGCTTCTATGGAATCCGCCACCACGCCGGATCCTAAACCAAGCGAAAGGGATTGCGTTGTTTCAGACACCGTAAATGTACGAATAGCAACGTTGAATGCCGCGTCGCCATTGTCATCTATTCGACCGATGGAACCGCAATATATGCCGCGTGGTGCAGCCTCGACCTCTTCCACCACTTGCATGGCGCGGATTTTAGGTGCGCCGGTGATGGAGCCACAGGGAAACAACGCCTGTATCACATCAACGGCATCTGCCCCGTCGTTTAGCAAGCCTGTGACCGTAGAGGTCATCTGATGGACCGTGGGATAGCTTTCGATATGGAAAAGTTCCGGCACCTTTACGCTGCCCGCAGCGCAAACGCGCGATAAGTCATTTCGCAACAGATCTACGATCATTAAATTTTCGGCCCGCTGCTTTGGGTCGGTGCGCAAATGCTCGGCAGCTTGCGCATCCGCCGCCGGATCAGCCAGCCGCTGCGCTGTTCCCTTCATGGGTTTGGTCGTGATCCTTTGGTCTTTCAATGCGAAAAACAGTTCCGGAGAGAAAGACAGATAATGTGTCTGCCCCGTCCAGATGACGCCACCATAGCCAGCGCGCGCGCGGGCTCGCAACGCGGCATATAATGCAAGCGGATCACCAGCGTAATCTGCGGTCAACGGGAATGTCAGATTGGCCTGATAGATATCCCCGGCACGGATATATTCCTGCACCGTGGCAAAGGCCCGGCTATAGTCGGCGCGCGATATACTTGGACGAAGCTCAGACAGCCAGATACCCGCAGGGTTGGGCAACAATGACGCAACGGCATCTGCAGATATAACCTTGAAATCTTCAAATAATCCAAACCACGCCAGCAATCCCGATGGCGAGGGTGTTAGGCCAGGCAGGAGATGCGCGCCAGCCTCATAGCCGAAAAAACCGGCTGCATGCAGGCCTTCTTGTCGCGCCTGCCGAAGCGAAACGAGGAGCGCGCTTAGCTCATCAACATCATGGGCTGTCAGAACTTCAACCGGATTTGCATAAAGTCGTGCAGGTGATGCGCCGTGCGTCCGCGCATCATCGAGCAGAACGAAAGGTCCCTCTTTAGAGATCATAAGGTGGTGACTGGAGCGGGTGAGGGGAATCGAACCCCCGTATTCAGCTTGGGAAGCTGCTGCTCTACCATTGAGCTACACCCGCGCAATATTGGCCATTTTATCCTGTCGGATAGGATTTTGCCAAAGCCCAAAATCCTAGCCTTTCAAGCGTTCAGCATGCCAAGTAAGATGCTCGCCCATGAAGGTCGAGATGAAGTAATAGCTGTGGTCATATCCTGGTTGCATGCGGATGGTTGCTGGCTGACCTACGGCAGCGCACTGCTCAGTCAGCAAATGCGTCTTGAGTTGTGCCTCCAGGAAATTGTCGTCACTCCCTTGGTCAACCAAAAGGTCGGGCAAGCGGGCCCCGTCAGCAATCAACGCAACGCTATCATAAGCGCGCCACTGAGCCCGATCTTGCCCGATATAGCCGCCCAGCGCCTTTTCACCCCAGGGGCAATTCAGCGGCGATACAATCGGCGAAAACGCGGATGTCGAACGGAACCGCCCCGGGTTTCGCAGACTGATGGTCAACGCGCCATGTCCACCCATAGAATGCCCCATGATCGCTTGCCGCTGCATATCGACAGGGAAATGCTCCGCAATGATGGTGGGAAGTTCATTTTCGATATAGTCACGCATGCGGTAATGCTGGTCAAATGGTGCTTGTGTCGCATCAACGTAAAAGCCCGCGCCAAGACCGAAATCATAGGCAGCTTCCGCATCGTCAGGAACCCCCTCACCACGCGGGCTGGTATCCGGGGCAACAAAGATCAAGCCGAGTTCCGCACACGCACGGCGAAACTCGCCCTTCTCGGTCACATTGGCATGGGTGCACGTCAGGCCCGAAAGAAACCAGACGACAGGCAACACTGCGCCCTTTTCATGTGGAGGTACATAAACCGAAAAGGTCATGTCGGTGCCGGTGGCAGACGAAGCGTGGCGATACACACCTTGAACGCCGCCAAAAGCAACGTTGGTGGACACAGTTTCTATGGTCATGCTGACTCCAATATCGGGATAGATTTAATCAAGGGTGGATGACGCCAAAAGGTTAGCGCCCGAACAAGGTCATCGGGGGCCAGCCCAACCGTCGCGCTGTTGCGAAGCGGGTGGCAATTGATAAGCTCCGCATCCATAAACGCTTCATCAAGCACGAACCGTACGGCGCCAGCGGAATCATTTATCGCGGCCAAGGCGGTGACCGACCCCGGGGTAATGCCCAGTAAGCTCTCCATATCCTCGGCTTTACCAAAACTCACGCGGCCACATCCAACCGCAGCTGGCAACGCCTTTAGGTCAACGCGCGCTTCTGCCGGAACGGTCACGAGATAATAGTCCCCCGCCTTGTCCTTCAAGAACAGGTTCTTGGTATGCGCCCCAGGAATGGCATCATTATGGGCATTACTCTCGGCCACAGTAAACACGGCGGGATGTTCATAGACTTTATAGGCGACGCCGAGCGCAGCAAAGTCATTATAAAGCTGCGCTTCGGCATCGGTCATGGCAAATGCCGTATCAGTCAGTGATGCGGTGCAATGCGCACAGCTTGTTACCATCGGGATCGCGCAAATAAGCGAGATACATTTTCATGCCGCCGCCTTCGCGAATGCCTGGCGCATCTTCAATCGCCTCGCCACCATTGTCGACGCCGGCCTGATGCCATGCATTAGCTTGATCGGGCGTCATGGCAAAACCAATGGTGCAGCCATTGCCATGTGTGGCCGGGTTACCATCGATTGGCGTCGTTACAATGAACAGCGACCCATTATGCATATAAATTAAGCGCCCTTTAGGATCTTGCATGCCGGGCTTACCACCCATAGCAACAAAGGTCGCATCGTAGAATTTCTTTGAACGGGCAATGTCATTGCTGCCGACCATCATGTGACTAAACATATTCGTTTCTCCCTTGAGTCAAATACCACAATTGCCAAGGGCTTTTCCATTAACCGCGCGGGTGCGCAAGTCTAGATTCCTGCGTACCATTCATAATCGCCGACATCTTCCCAATATCCACCCTTTCCGCCGTGGAATTTTGACAAATCATCGGTCGCTTCGATCCGCATGACATATTTGGCATGCTTATATCCCAACTGCCGTTCGACCCGCAACCGGACGGGGGCGCCATATTTTACCGGCAAGGTTTCCCCATTCATGGCCCATGCTAATATCGTCTGCGGGTGAAAGGCATCGATCAGGTCAATCGATTCATAATAAGGGCGGGCGCCGTAATTGTCCGCACAATGAAAGATGATATATTTGGCGCGTGGCGACAATTGGGCCTGTTGCAGCAACAGGCGCAGCGGCGTACCTTGCCATTGCGCAATCGCGCTCCACCCCTCCACACAATCATGTCGCGTGATTTGAGTGCGCGCGGGCATCGCCCGTAGCGCGTCTAATCCAATGTTGATTGGGTTGGCTACCATACCATCAATACGCAACCGCCAGTCTGCGAAGTTATTCTGAAGATGTGCCAAATATTCCGTCGACGTCCCCGTCAGCGAACCATTGGTTTTGAAGACGGGCGAGATGTCCGACAGCGCAAATTCGGGTGCCAAGGTTGCACGGTCCGCTAAGGTACGATGTGTTAGCTGATTGAGTTTTTCGGCACCGCGCAATGCAGACCGAAAGGTTGCATTTTCATTCATGGCATCGCAGCCGCCGAGAATTAACGCGCTACTGCCCAAAGTTGCGCTGCGCAGCAGGTCACGGCGTCGGAGCAATTTGCGATTGACTGTCATGCCAAGTCCCCCGTTGCTTCAGGTTTCGACGTCGTCACATGCCGCCCGGTAATCATCGACCTTATGCCGTTAATCGGACCTGATAGCAGCACCATGATCAGGTGCACGACCACGAACAGGGTCATCATGGCGGCAGCGATAAAATGCAGCGACCGTGCCGACTGTCGCCCGCCAAATATATCCAGCAACCACGGCCAAGCCGCGTTCATCGCTGGAGACATGGTGATGCCGGTCAGAATCAACAGAGGAAATAGTATGAATATCACGCCGATATAGCTGAATTTTTGCATTATATTATAATGACTTGTTCCATATTTATCGCCAAAACGAAGCCGCGCATGGTTTTTGATGTCGCTCCAGAGCGCGCGCGGGCTCCATTCCCCACGCCGCACGTGCAAGTCCTTACGGATGTGACCGTTAACAAGCGAAATGAGCATGAAGGCCGTCAAGCCAAGCGCAAAAACCCAAGCAAAGGCAAAATGCCAACGCCGCGCGGCGGCCAAATCATACCCTGTGGGTATGGTCGCCCATCCGGGGAAAGCGACACGGCGCACATTCTCTTTCGCATCCAAAGACAACCCCAATACGCCCGTTGTTTCAAAGGAAGCGTTTCCGATTCTGACAAAGCCTTTGGTGCGCGTGTCGTCAATTTGCAGCCATGCATAATCTTCGCGTGAGCCAAAGTCGCCCCAATAAAGCTGCGGATGAGCATTGAAGATCATGAGGCCGCTCATGAGCAACATGGTCGCGACGAACGCATTCAGCCAGTGCCAGATTCGCGTGGCAAGACAGTGTCGCTTTGCCACTTCCTGTTTTATTTTAGGCGCTACTTCCATAAACGACTCCTCGAAAGACGTTGATGCGGCCCTGCGCCTTTGAGCAGCAGCGATAATGCCAAAATAGCTAACCAAATTGGCAACAGTATAACTTTACTACAACACTATAGTTATCAAACGTTTAATACAGCAGTGCAAGGGCACTCATGTAAAAGCGGCCCTTGCTAAACACCTAGAACTTCTCGCCTGTGAGCCGCTGACAGAGCATGTCCAATTGGTCCAAACTGCCATATTCGAATGTCACTGCGCCAGCGCCGGTCGCATCTTTTTGCGCTATTCGAACCTTCAATCCCAAAAGATCGCCAAGATGCGTCTCGACGGCGCGGATGTCGGCGTTTTCCGGCACATTTGCCCCAGCGGTCTTGCGATTTTTTGCTTTTGGTGCACGCTCCTGCTGCACAAGCGCTTCGGTCGCTCGGACCGAAAGACCGTTTTTAATGACCAGCATCGCAAGCTGGACAGCGTTTTCACTCCCCAGCAACGCGCGCGCATGCCCCATGCTGAGTTTTTCTTCGGTCACAAGATCACGCAGCGTCGGCGGCAAATCGAGCAAGCGCATCATGTTTGCGACATGGCTGCGGGATTTGTGCACCAGATCAGCCAATTCAGCCGCGCTGTGCCCAAAAAGTTCAGTCAGCTTTTTATAAGCTTCTGCCTCTTCAATCGGATTCAAGTCCTGCCGCTGGATATTTTCAAGCAGGGCAATCTCGACCGTTTCCGTATCGTCAAAATTTCGAACGATCGCGGGTAAATCGTGCAACTGTGCGCGCTGCGCCGCGCGCCAACGGCGCTCACCAGCTACAATTTGGTATCCGCCCTGAAAAGGCCGCACAACAATAGGCTGAATAATCCCGTGCCGCGCAATGCTGGCCGCCAGCTCATCCAGCTTTTCATCGGTAAAATGCCGCCGTGGCTGATTGGGATTGGGACGAATGTCGATGACCGACAAAGTGGTCACACCTTGGCTACGGGCATCTCGATCTGCGGCAGAATTTCCAGAAACATTGTCGCCCCGCAGGGCTTCGCCCAACAAGGCATCTAGGCCTCGGCCTAGGCCCATTTTCTTCTTCAAGGGCGATTTTTCGGACGGATTATCATTGCTCACGCTGCTAACTCCCGGGCCGGCAGGCGGCCGATCAATTCTCGTGCAAGTTTCATATAGGCTTCGGATCCCGCGCAGCGATGATCATAGACCAACGCAGGAAGACCATGGCTGGGGGCTTCTGACAAGCGCACATTGCGCGGAATCACCGTATCAAACACCAGATCGCCCAAGCAACTGCGCACATCATCAGCCACTTGTTCCGTCAACCGGTTGCGCTTGTCATACATGGTCAGCGCGACGCCCAAGATGGACAGCGCCGGATTAAATCGACCTTGGATGCGCTCCACCGTCTGCAGAAGCTGGCTCAACCCCTCAAGCGCGAAAAATTCGCATTGTAGGGGGACGAGAAGCGATTCTACGGCGACCAGCGCATTGACCGTGGTCAGGCCAAGCGACGGAGGGCAGTCGATGAGGCAAATGTCCCAATGCGCATCAGATTTGTCAAACGCAGCCTTCAGCCGTCCCGTGCGGTCTTCATATTCGACAAGTTCGATTTCAGCGCCGGACAAATCAACGGTTGCTGGAACTATATCAAGATTCGGAATGAGTGTAGGAATGGCAGCATCTTTTAAAGATACATCGCCGAGCAACAAATCATAGCTGCTATGCACACGCTGCGCCTGTTGAAGGCCAAGGCCGGTGGAAGCATTGCCCTGGGGGTCCAAGTCGACCAACACACAGCGCCAGCCGCTTGCAGCAAATGCAGTGGCAAGATTGATGGCGGTGGTTGTTTTTCCGACACCACCTTTCTGATTGGCTACCGCTATTCGGATCATTCCTCTTGCCCCTGTGCTTCAACGATGGCGCGCGTTTTGCGTTTCCCCGATAATGTACCCACAAGAATACCCGCCTCTTGGTCTGTTACACTGTCCATGATACGGAAATTTCCGTCCCACACCGACTGCGCGCCTTCCCACTCCGCTTTTGCATTACGCCCCTTTGGCAAGAGCCACAAAGTGTTATTTGTTGCAAAGCGCGCGGCGAGATCAAACAATTTTGGTAAAGGCGCAAAGGCGCGGGCGCTAATGACTGAAAAGGGCGCAGTTTCAAGACGCTCCAATGTCACGCCGGCAACACGCACGCGGTGCGTGAGGTCAAGCATTTCGATCGCTCTTTGCAGATAATCGATCCTGCGCGCGCGCGATTCCACTAAAGTCACATGATGTTTGGTCAGCAATGCAATGACCAATCCCGGAAAACCGGCGCCAGATCCCAAATCGAGCCAATTACTTTGTGGCGCAGAACTATCGGTAAACAGCAGCAACTGCGCACTATCGACGATATGACGTGACCAAATATGATCTAGTGTTGAGGCAGATATCAAATTCTGGCTTTCAGCTTCCCGCTTTAGAAATGCCACGAATGTGTCGAGGGCATCCAATGTTTCACGTGAAACATGCAGCTGGACCTTCAACCAAGCAATGGCTTCATTCTCGGTCATGCCGCTTGTGCTACAGCAATTTTAGCGCGCTTGGCGTGCACGAGAATGGCGGCAAGAGCGGCGGGCGTAATACCCCTAATCCGTGACGCAGCGGCCAAATTTTCAGGCCGCGACGCCTCAAGCCGCTCAACCATTTCATGCGACAATCCAGATATAGCCCGATAATCCATCAACGCCGACAATTGTATCTGCTCATTGGCCGCCATGTCATTTATCTCGGCCTCTTGCCGTGCCAAATAGGGAGCATAACGGCCGTCTTGTTCCAACTCCATGATCAAGTCCCGCGGCCAAGCGACGTCATCCAATTCCAACAATTGGGCAATAGATACCTGCGGAAAGCGCAACCAATCGAACAATGACATTTTGCCAGCGTCTTGCTTCACAGAAATACCCTGTTTGATCAGGACATCAGCACTCACGCTTTTCTGCAGCCTGTTTTGAAGTTCGCTCTGCTGCATAAGTCGGTCTTGGAAATGGCGCACACGTTCATCACCTACCGCACCGACGGAAATGGCCAGCGGTGTAAGCCGCGAGCCAGCATTGTCAGAGCGCAAACGCAGGCGATACTCCGCCCGCGCCGTCAACATGCGATAGGGCTCGGTCACGCCTTGCAGGGTTAGATCATCGATCATCACCGCGATGTAGCTATTGGTCCTGTCGATGGGTGGCATAGGCTGCGCCAAAATCTTCGACGCCGCGCCCATTCCGGCTACAAGGCCTTGTGCAGCGGCTTCCTCATAACCCGTGGTACCGTTAATCTGCCCTGCGCAATATAGCCCCTCAAATCCGCGCACCGCGAGACTGGAATCCAAACAGCGTGGGTCAATATAGTCATACTCAACGGCATAGCCTGGCACAACAATCTCACATTGCGCGAGGCCAGTCATGGATCGGACCATAGCCGCCTGAATATCCGTTGGCAGCGACGTTGAAATGCCGTTGGGATAGATTAAATGGCTATCGAGGCCTTCAGGCTCTAGAAACACCTGATGCCCTTCGCGATCACCGAACCGGAAAATCTTGTCTTCAATCGATGGGCAATAACGCGGCCCCCTACCCTCAATATCACCACCAAAAAGCGGGGAGCGATGCAGGCCTGACCGGATGATATCGTGCGTTTGGGCATTAGTGCGCGACATCGCACAGAATAATTGTGGCACAGACCGACGGGGGCGCATGGATGACATAGTCCAGTCATCTTCATCGGAGGGCTGCATCTCCAACCGGGACCAATCAATCGTGCGCCCATCAAGCCGAGGCGGCGTGCCTGTTTTTAATCGCGCGATAGGCAGGTCTGCACCGCGCAATTGCTGGGACAAGAGCATGGCGGATGCTTCGCCCACACGGCCACCTTCGAGCCGCTCTTCGCCGCGGAATAGCTTACCGCCAAGAAACGTCCCTGTGGCCAAAACCACCGCGGCAGAAGTGATGATGCCACCATCGCCCAAAACCAAGCCAGCAACGCGTGTCGGGGCATTTGGCAGAAAATGCAGCGCCGCAGCTTCGCCTTCAACTATGTGTAAGTTCGCCAAGCCCGCAAGCTGCGCCTGGATCGATGTTTTAAATAACCGCCTATCCGCCTGAATCCGCGGCCCCTGCACGGCTGCACCTTTTGATGCATTGAGCATGCGATAATGCACCGCAGCATCGTCGGCCGCGCGACCGATCAGGCCATCAAAGGCATCGACCTCACGCACCAAATGCCCCTTGCCCAAGCCACCAATGGCTGGATTGCAGGACATGGCGCCAATCATGGCCTTGTCAAAGCTGACCAAAGCGACACGCAAACCCATGCGTGCAGCAACCGCGGCAGCCTCTGTGCCCGCGTGACCGCCACCTACAACAATGATGTCGAAATCAGTCGTCATGCGTCGCGCATATACGAACTATGCCCGATGGTCAAAAAAGACTGGTGATCTGTTTCACGTGAAACAGGTTATTTGCCCACGCAGAATTTTCCAAAGACAGTGTCGAGCAGATCTTCGGTATGCGCGCGGCCCGTCAAGGCGTCGAGTGCGCGCCTTACCTGCCGGAGATTTTCTGCAATAATCAGCCAGTCTTCTGAACTGCTGCACGCGGCCAATGCCTCTGCGGCTTCAGCCAATAACATTCTTTGTCGCGCATTGATGGCAAACTGATCCGGCGGCGGCAGCAGTGTCTTGGCCCGCGTCGCCACAATATGGAGAAGCTCAGCTATGCCAGCACCCGTCTGGGCGGACACCGAAATCGCGTTCGCAGACTTTGCTACACTTCCCATAACGTCATTTTTTGCTGATATTTCAATAAGATGGGTGTGTTGCGGGCCTGCGTCTTCCGGACCAAGCCACAACAATATGTCAGCCTGCTGTATCGCGGCATGGCTTCGGTCAATACCGATACGTTCGATGGCGTCAGCACTATCGTCGCGCAACCCGGCCGTATCCGTAAACAGCAAAGCCACCCCTTCGACCGCCACGGGCACCTCAATCATATCGCGCGTCGTTCCGGCAATATCAGAGACAATGGCCGCCTCCCGCCCAACCAGTGCATTTAGCAAAGTGGATTTTCCACTATTGGGCGGACCTGCCAAGACGACGCGCAAGCCATCCTTTAACTTTTCGGCAGGCGGGCTGGCCAGTAATTGCGATATTTTTTTCTGTAATTTTTCACAACCATTTGAAATAAATATATTATTTTGCGAATCTACATCGCCTTCATCCGAAAAATCCAGCTCCGCTTCGGTGAGCGCAGACAGACGGAGTACCTCTTGCCGATACTCTTCAATCGCCGCGCTGAATGCGCCGCCAAACATTTTGGTTGCCGCGCGGCGCTGCCATTCGGTCTCTGCTGACAAGAGATCTGCCAATCCTTCGGCTTCATTCAAACCCATTCGGCCATTGGCAAAAGCACGGCGGGTAAATTCTCCAGCCTCCGCGCGCCGGACTTCGGGGAAATGAGCGATCGCATTTTCAACGGCGCGCACCACGGCGCGGCCGCCATGGAGATGGAGCTCAACCAGATCTTCGCCCGTTGCCGTGTCTGGACCGGGAAAGACGAGCGCCAACGCCTGATCCAATATCTCCTGAGTCTCGGGCGACCGCAGTCTACACACAGTCGCCCTGCGCGGGGACGGAACCCGTCCGACCAAACCCCGCAATATATCAAAAGCCGCAGGGCCGCTGATACGCATTATGGCAATAGCAGCGGGCGGCGCGCCGCTGGACAGCGCGAAAATCGTGTCAGCAGACGTCATCACAAAGCTATTTTTTGTCGTTCTTGTTCAGGCCAGACATTGCGGCCTTGGCACCTGTTTCAATCAGTTGCTGGAATAATTGCAGGCCCATTTGCCCCATGGGTGCGATTTGCTTGCCAAGCTCCTGCAATTGATCAATGCCGCCGGCACCATTCATAAGGTTGGTGACTTTTTCAACATAAGCCTCATTTGCTTTTGTGACATCGGGCAGTCCAAGCAGCGCCCGGGCCTCTTCGGGGGAACAATCGATTTCAATGTTCATCTTCATGGGCCGCGCCCTCCTATTTGCCAATGACGCCACTATATAGGCTAAGTCGAATCACGCAATTGCGGAGAATGTCCGCCAAGGAGCAGATATGGGTGACTATGTAAAAATTGATGCACTAAACGAGGATGCGCTGTTTCCCATCTATGTCGCTACGCCATCGGAAAATGCGCGCGCCGCGATTATCGTCATTCCAGAGATATTTGGTGTGAATGCAGGTATTCGTCAGAAGTGCGACTTGCTGGCGGCGGCGGGGTATCTGGCGGTTGCGCCAGACATATTCTGGCGCTTTGCACCGGGGGTACAACTAAACCCCGATGTCGAGGCGGAGCTTCAGGAAGCATTTGGTTATTTCGGGCAGTATGACGCCGATGATGGTGTGCGGGATATTGAGGCGGTTATGCACGCGATCCGCTCAGGTCTGTCCGGCCAGGCCCCGCTCGAAAAAGTGGGTTGTGTCGGATATTGCTTGGGCGGCAGGCTGGCCTACATGGCGGCTACGCGGACGGATATCAACGCGTCGGTTGGTTATTATGGCGTGATGATCGACCAGATGTTGGACGAAAGCCATGCGATCACGCATCCGTTGATGCTGCATATTCCAACCGCAGACCATTTAGTCGGTCCAGACGCACAGGCCGCGATTCATACTGGGCTTGGCGCTCATCCCAAGGTGACGCTGCATGACTATACGGGGCTCGACCATGGCTTTGCTGCCGAAATGGGCAATCGACGGAATCCGGAAGGCGCAGAGCTCGCGGACGCGCGCACAGCCGCGTTTTTTGCCGAGCATTTGGCCTGAAATGAAGACAAAACTATTAGGGCTCCCACATAGGGAGCCCTAATTGATTATAGGCCCGCAAAGCTCATGGCGTAAGGCTGCACTTCGTACCAGCCTTCGATAATCATCTTGCCCGCGACATAGACGATAACTGCCAAACCAACCCACGCGATCCAGCGATAGCGTTCAATATATTGGGCAATGATATTGGCTGCGATGCCCATCAAAGCGACTGCAAAAATCAGGCCGACGATCAGGATTCCAGGATGCTCGCGCGCCGCGCCTGCGACCGCCAGAACATTGTCGAGGCTCATCGACACATCGGCAACGGCAACGCCCCATGCGGCACCGGCAAAGGTCTTAGTCGACTTCAGACCCGAATGTTCATCACCGACGATTTCTGGCGAGCCAGCGGATTCACCAGCATGGCCTTTTATATCGCGGTACATGCGCCAAGCGACCCAGAGCAGCAACAAGCCGCCTGCGAGCACTAGACCAACAATACCCAACAACCATGTCACCATAAGCGCAAAAATGATGCGCAGCACCAGAGCCGCGAGGACGCCGATGAGGATAACTTTCTTACGTTGATCCGCAGGGAGACCCGCTGCCAAAGCGCCAACCACAATGGCATTATCGCCCGCCAGCACCAGATCGATTAACAAAACCTGCATGAAGGCCGCAAAAGCTGCAGGTTCGGTGATGTTCGAAAAATCTTTGACGATGGCCGCCCAAATATCGGCAGGTCCACCCAGATTATTGACGGTCGATGCGACCAAGAGAAAATCAATCACAAAGGCTCTCCGAAATAGCTAACAGAAGGCATAGGATCATAGAAGCGATGGAGCAAGTCGCGCCAAGATAGATAGCGATCAGAATTACGAAATCCATCGCGATGGTCGGCAACCGACAGCCAACGGACAAGAAGCAAGTAGGTTCCCACGGTTTCCAATGCTGGCCGGACTTCGATACTTACGAAGCCAGGTGACGCTGAAATCAGCGGCTTTGCTTCTGCCATTGCTGCTTCAAATGCCTGTTCTTCACCCTGCCTCACGGACAGCAAAGCATGCTCGATAATCATTGAACGAGCTTACTGGTTCATCGAGTCAAAAAAGTCTTCGTTGGTCTTCGAATCCTTCATTTTGTCGAGCAAGAACTCCATCGCGTCGATGGTGCCCATTTGCATGAGGATACGGCGAAGCACCCACATTTTCTTGAGCTTGCTTTCCTCGACCAGCAATTCTTCCTTACGCGTACCGGATTTGCCGACATCCAGTGCTGGGAAGATGCGCTTATCCGCGACCTTGCGATCGAGCACGATTTCAGAGTTACCGGTACCCTTAAACTCTTCAAAAATAACTTCGTCCATGCGGCTACCGGTGTCGATCAAAGCCGTGGCAATGATGGACAAGGAACCACCTTCTTCGATGTTCCGCGCGGCGCCAAAGAAGCGCTTTGGACGTTGCAAGGCGTTGGCGTCGACACCGCCGGTAAGCACCTTGCCCGATGATGGAACGACGGTGTTATAGGCACGACCAAGACGTGTGATGGAATCGAGCAAGATGACAACGTCATGCTTATGCTCGACCAAGCGCTTTGCTTTTTCGATCACCATTTCGGCGACTTGCACGTGGCGTGTCGCCGGTTCATCAAAGGTGGAGGATACAACTTCGCCCTTCACCGAACGCTGCATGTCGGTCACTTCCTCGGGCCGTTCGTCGATCAAAAGCACGATTAAGAACACTTCGGGGTGGTTTTCGGTAATGGCGCGCGCGATGTTTTGCAGCAGCACTGTTTTACCCGTCCGTGGCGGCGCAACGATTAAGGCGCGTTGGCCCTTGCCTTGTGGGCTGACGATGTCAATCACGCGCGCGGATTTGTCCTTAATCGTCGGGTCAAGCGAATCCAGGGTGAGCTTTGAATCCGGATATAGCGGCGTCAGGTTATCAAAATTGACGCGATGACGAACAGCATCTGGATCATCAAAGTTGATCTTCATCACCTTCGTCAGGGCAAAATAACGTTCACCATCCTTAGGTGCGCGAATTTCGCCTTCGACCGTGTCCCCTGTGCGTAAACCATATTGCCGAACCATGTTCGGCGACACATAAATATCGTCCGGGCCTGCCAGATAATTGGCTTCAGGCGAACGTAAGAAACCGAAACTGTCAGGCAAAACCTCAATCGTGCCAAGACCCATGATCTGTTCGCCATCTTCGGCAAGCTCTTTCAGGATCGCAAACATCAAGTCTTGCTTGCGCAAGGTTGATGCGCCCTCAACACCCAGCTCTTCAGCCATCGATACGAGGTCAGCGGGATTTTTGCTTTTCAGCTCTTTCAAATGCATAGATAATTCCGTTGGATGGACCATGTGTCCGCATTGTTGATGG
Source organism: Sphingomonadales bacterium (assembly GCA_027488785.1). GTDB lineage: Bacteria > Pseudomonadota > Alphaproteobacteria > Sphingomonadales > Sphingomonadaceae > Sphingorhabdus_B. Next base: position 122,255 of record JAIYAY010000028.1, read on the forward strand.
GCAAACCGCCCGATATGAAAACCGGATTTAGAAAGACAACCGGTTGAATAATGAAAAGTTAGTGGCGCGGTTGTTGTGAGGGTCGCGCCTCATGCCCAGGACGGGCTTGGCGTTCTAAATACGCGGTGGTGGGGACCGCGTCAACTGTTCTCAAAATACGCGCGTGCGGGCGTTCTAAAACGGTTTGGCGACAACCAATATGACGATAATCGCAGCGGCAATACCAGGTACTTCATTAAACAAGCGTAATTGCTTACCCGTAAACTGCCGTTCACCGCGTGCCAATTTCTTAGCGTAGCCGACGGTCCAACAGTGATACGCCGACAGCCCCAACACAAACAGCAATTTGGCATGGAACCAACCTTGCGCCATCGCGCCAATATCCCACGCCAGAACGAGACCCAAGACCCAGACCACAATGATCGAGGGATTAAGGATTATTTTGATCAGTTTGGATTCGCGATCCACCCATTTGGCAGCCTCCTCTGATCCTTCAGCGCTTTCCTGATGATAGACGAAGAAACGCGGTATCATGAACAATCCCGCCATCCAGAAAATGACAAAAATAATATGAGCAGATTTCAGCCAGGTATACAGCACAGATAGAGTTTCCGTCATAAAAACGGCCGTTATGGGCTAAGCCTTGCGGACCAAATTAAGAAGCAATTCAACATTTTCAATTGGTGTGTCGGGCAAAATTCCATGCCCAAGATTGAAAATATGTGGCCGGTCTTCAAATGCGCTGAGGATATTTTGCACGGCATCCTTCAAAACATCACCACCCGCAATCAATGCCAGCGGGTCAAGATTGCCTTGTACAGGAAGTCCTTTAGGCAATTCGCGATTGGCCCAATGCGGATCAACGGTTTCATCCAGTCCTAAAGCGTCTACGCCGGTCCCTTCAGCATAAGCTGCAAGCTTGCCGCCCGCACCTTTAGGGAAACCGATGATGACGGCGTTTGGGTTGCGTGCCTTCAATCGGCGAACGATTTCGGCATTTGGTGCAATGACCCATTTTTCAAATTGCGCGGGCGACAATGACCCGGCCCAGCTATCGAATAATTGCACCGCATCCACGCCAGCATCAATCTGATCACCCAAATAATTTACGGTAGCGGAAATGATGGATTCAATGAGTGCGCCAAAGCGCTCAGGCTCCGCATGCGCCATTCTGCGGGCCTCTGCTTGGTCTTTGCTACCCTGACCATGGACCATGTAGGTAGCGACCGTCCACGGGCTTCCAGCGAAGCCTAAGAAGGTAGTTTCAGGTGGCAGCCCTGCCGACACCTTACGCACCGTATCAATGACTGGGGCAAGGCGTTTGGGTGCGGGTACAAAATCTTCAAGTCGCGATTCCGCTAAACGTGGTGCGAGCCGGGGACCCTCGCCCGTTTCGAACCAAAGATCCTGCCCCATGGCATGTGGAATCACGAGAATGTCGGAAAACAGGATGGCGCCGTCAAAACCGAAGCGCCGGATTGGCTGCAACGTGATTTCACAAGCTGCATCGCTGTCATAAGCCAGCGCCAGAAATCCACCTTTTTCCGCACGCAATGCGCGATATTCGGGCAGATAACGACCCGCCTGCCGCATTAACCATATGGGCGGGATAACCTCTTGCTTGCCCAGCAGGACGTTCAGCAGTTTTTTCGGGCTTTGCGCAGACATAGAAACGAGAGATCCAATCAAAATATAATTTTATATAAAGGATGATGAAAGATGATGCGCTGTTGATAGGTGTGGCCTTAAAAGCTTTTAAGGATATTGCCAACATCTTGACGCGTGCGGACCAAGGGATGAAACCGGAGTCGCAAATTTATTCCCCATTATCCACAGCCTGTGCATATAGGATTGTGCCTGTGGATAGCCTGTGTTCGAATCGCGCGGTAAATTCGGGGTAAAAGGCAAGAATTCGTCACGCGAAACTTGTCCCTTGATTTATCCCCAGCCTGCCAACAAGACTGTCATCCATGAGCCAGCGCTTTCATTTACATTTGTTATCGGATTCCACCGGCGAAACGTTGGAAAACATCGCCAAAGCCGCCTTGGCGCAGTTTGACGGTACAGAAAATGTGGTCAAGCATTTCTGGCCGATGGTGCGTTCGGAAAGTCATTTGGACCGGATATTGACCGATGTGGCCGCCAATCCCGGACTTGTGTTATTCACTTTGGTGAACCGCGATACACGGCGTAAATTGGAAACGCGATGTCGGGTTTTGGGTTTGCCTGCGGTTGCCGCACTTGATGCGGTCAGCGATGCAATGTCGAACATGTTGGGCCAAGAGGCCAAAGCGCGACCAGGTCGGCAGCATGTTATGGATGCCGCCTATTTCGCGCGTGTTGAGGCGATCCAGTTTACCATCGCCCATGATGATGGTATTAATGCGCAAAATTGGGAAGAGGCGGACATTGTTTTAGCGGGGGTGTCGCGAACCTCAAAAACGCCCACAAGCATTTATCTCGCCAACCGAGGATATAAGACTGCGAATATTCCCATCGTGCCGGAATCGCCACCGCCACCAATATTGTTTCAACTGAAGCACCCGATGGTCGTTGGCCTTGTCACGAGCGCAGAGCGTTTGATTCAGGTGCGCCGCAACCGTCTGCTGTCACTAAACCAGTCGCCAGATACAGATTATGTTGATGAGGAAAAGGTACGGGCGGAAGTCGCTCATGCACGGCGTATGTTTGCGGACAATGGCTGGCCGGTATTGGATGTGACGCGCCGGTCGATCGAGGAAAGTGCCGCGGCGATCATCAATTTGTTCAACGCGCGCGAACTGGCACAGGTGGCGGATTCGTGACTCTTATCCTTGCATCCCAAAGCGCGGGCCGGATCGCGATGCTGAACGCAGCAGGGGTATCGCTACAAGCGGTTCCAGCCTTGGTTGATGAACAGAGCATCAAAACATCACTTGCCGAGGCTGGCGCAAAACCACGCGATATTGCCGATGCCTTAGCAGAAGCAAAGGCGCGCAAAATCTCCCGCAAAATGCCAAGCGCGATGGTGTTGGGATGTGATCAGATTTGCGTTGGTCCCGACGGATATATTTTTGACAAACCCGAAACACCGGATGATGCGCGTGCGCATTTGGCGCAGCTGTCGGGCAAGGTGCATCGGCTTATCAGCGCGGCCGTTATCTGCGAGCAAGGCGAACCTGTTTGGCGCATAATCGACACCGCGCAAATGACGATGCGCAACCTAAGTCCGCAATATATCGACGATTATGTCGAAGCTTATTGGGATGAAATTCGCCACTGCGTCGGTTGCTATCGGATTGAAGCAGAAGGCGCGCAATTATTTGCTAGCATTAGCGGCAGCCAGTTTACGATTATCGGAATGCCATTGCTTCCGCTGCTTGATTATCTGCGCATAAGGGGTCTTTTACCAACATGACAATATATGCCGAAGTGATCGGGCACCCGATATCGCATTCCAAATCACCGCTGATACACAATTTCTGGCTTCAACAATTGGGGTTGGTTCGCGATTATCGGGCGCATGCAGTGCTGCCCGATGACCTCGAGCGTTATTTTACCGAGCGTGCGTCCGATGCTGAATGGCGTGGGTGCAACATTACGATACCGCACAAGATTGCCGCGCTCGATTTTGTGGCTGATCCGGGCGATGTGCGTAGCTCTATTGGTGCGATTAACACAGTGTTTCGTAACGACGCCGGTGCGCTTGTCGCGACCAATACGGACGTTGGCGGCTTTTATGGTCCCATTGCTGATATTCCCATCGCGGGTGAGGCGGCTGTCGTTATTGGTGCAGGCGGCGCGGCGCGCGCTGTGCTCTTCGCCTTAGCGCAGGCGGATATTGGTGAAGTCGTTTTGGTTGCACGCAATGCTTTGAAAGCAGCGGGTTTGCTGGCGCATTTCGGGTTGAAAGGCAAAGTGATGGGATTTGATGCACGCTTGCCCGATGCGGCGTTGCTGGTGAACGCAAGCCCCTTGGGCATGGTCGGACAGGAAGCATTGGAGATCGATCTTTCGCCCTTGCCCGAACATGCCATTGTCTACGACCTTGTCTACGCGCCGATAGAGACGCCTTTGTTAAAAGCGGCGCGTGCGCGTGCGTTGGAAACGGTAGATGGACTTGAAATGCTGGTGGGGCAGGCGGCAATCGCGTTTGAATTGTTTTTCGGCGTGGCGCCACCCGAAGATAACGCAGATGCATTGCGGGCATTGTTGTTGAAATGAAAAAACCGATCATCATAGGCCTGACGGGCTCAATCGGCATGGGAAAATCGGCGGTCGCGTCGATGTTTGCCGATGCAGGTGTCCCCGTTTTTGATGCCGATGCCACAGTGCATGATTTGCAAAAAGCGAGCGGTGCGCTTGTGCCCGCAATTGAATCAGCCTTTCCCGGAACGACCGGACCGGATGGCGTCGATCGCAAAGCACTTGGCGCTGCTGTTTTTGGCGACCGCGACCGATTGGCATTGTTGGAATCGATTATTCATCCCGCCGTCGCCGAACGTCGGAAAGCGTTTTTGGCGTCGCATCAAGATGCGGACATGATATTGTTCGATATTCCCTTATTGTTTGAAAAGGGTGGGCAGTCTGGCGTTGATATTGTCGTCGTTGTAAGCGCACCTGCCCTGGTTCAACGCCAACGTGTGCTCCAACGTGTGCATATGACGCCGGATAAGTTCGAGCATATTCTGGCGCACCAAATGGACGACGCCGACAAGCGCGCGCGGGCTGACCATGTGATTGATACGGGCAAGGACATCAATGAGACGCGGGCGGATGTGCATGCTCTTGTAAAAATGCTGCGGGCGGGACTTGCATAAGCCTTGAAACAGGCTCACATCTATTCTCAGAATGCGTGAAATTATATTCGATACCGAAACGACTGGCTTTGATCCTGCAACTGGGGATCGCATGGTCGAAATTGGCTGCATTGAAATGGTCAGCCGGGTGATGACGGGTAAGCATTACCACGCCTATTTTAATCCGCAGCGCCCGATGCCAGCAGCCGCCGAGCAAGTGCATGGCCTTTCGGACCGCTTCTTGTCCGACAAGCCGGTTTTTGGCGAAAAGGTGGATGAGCTGCTTGCATTTTTGGGCGACAGCCCGCTCGTTGCGCATAATGCCAGCTTTGATTTTGGCTTTCTCAATCACGAATTGCAGCAATGCGGTCGCCCGCCGGTGTCGATGGACCGTATGGTTGACACAGTGGCGTTGGCACGGGTGAAAAATCCCGGAGCAAAGTTGTCTTTGGACGCTTTGTGTACCCGTTATGGCATCGATCGTAGCCACCGCGTGAAGCATGGCGCGTTGTTGGACGCTGAGCTGCTGGCGCAGCTATATATTGAGCTAACTGGCGGTCGGCAAATTGGCCTTGGCCTCGCAGACGATGATGCTTCCAATAAAATAACAGACCAAATGGACGTGAACCGCGTGCCGACTGCGAAAATTTTTCGGCCAGCGCGCGCACATTCTGCTTCGGCGGAGGAATTGGCGCGCCATGCGGAATTTGTTGCCAAGATTAAGGACGCGCTTTGGCTCCAGCCGGGGTCAGCGCTTTAAAAAAAAGGAGATAGGCATTGGACATCAGGGTTTCAGGACATCAGGTCGACACCGGTGAAGCGCTCCAGACCCATGTGGAAACACGACTTGGTTCCATTGCCGAAAAACATTTCGCCAAAGCATTGTCATCACATGCAACCTTTGGCCGCGCGCCGCATGACGGCTTTACCAGTGATATTGTGATGCATGTGATGCAGGGCCTTGTGTTAAAAGGTCGCGGCGAAGCACAGGATGCGCATGTTGCTTTTGACCGCGCCGCAGAACGCATCGAGAAACAATTGCGCCGATATATGCGCCGATTGCAGGATCGTCATGTGCAAACCGCATATGCGATGGCGCAAGAAGAAGCCGCCTATACCGTGTTTGATGCAGGTGATGATGACCAAGAAACGCCCTTGCCTGATGCGCCCGTAATTGTTGCCGAAATGCGGGTGGATATTCCTGAATCGACCGTATCTGATGCGGTGATGTTAATGGATTTGCGCAATACCCCAGCCCTATTGTTCAAAAACACTGGAACTGGACGACATAATATGGTTTACCGCCGCGAAGATGGCACGATCGGGTGGGTTGAACCAAAATCTACACCTTAGACCTCGGCTGACTTTATTTAATTTCTACACCATTTCAAATATTTAGGGATTGCGCCGCGGTCGCACTTGGCGCTTTTGAACAAAATATGATTAGACTTTCTACCAGGCTCGTTGAGGGAGCTGTTGCTGCTGACATACTATGTTCGGGCAAATCCGACCTGCTGGCGCAACTATCTGTTATCGCAGCTGAAAATTATTCTGTCGACGCCCATGCCGTTTTGGACGGCATGATTGAACGCGAGCGGCTTGGGCCAACTGGTTTTGGTGGCGGAACAGCGATACCACATTGCAAAGTCTCGGGCATCGATATGCCCGTGGCCGTGTTTGCTCGGCTTTTGAAGCCCGTGCCTTATGACGCCGTCGACGACGAGCCAGTTGATCTGGTCTGTGCACTGGTTTCACCGGCGCAGGACGGCGCCTCGCATTTGCGGGCATTGGCGGAGGTCTCTCGCTTGTTCCGCGATGAGAAATTCCGTGCACAACTGCGAGGTGCCGCAGATTCTTCGGCGATGTTTGCAGTCTTGACCTTGTCTGAAGAGCGTGACGCCGCTTGATTGAGCCACGGCTTGCCAGCGGTGTTCTTATCTCCGCCATTAAGCGCATGGTGGAAGCCGAAGGTGACTTCGCAACCGTTCTGAAAAAGGGCGATGCCGTGTCCGGTGCCATAATGCTTATCGGACAGGTTCGGGGCGTTGATCCCCAATTATACGAACGCTATCCCTCCTTAGATGGCCAGTCCACGTGGCAGAGGCTGGATTTGAAAGAGTCTAGCTTGGTCGCGGTGCAGGAGTATTGGAAAAAACGATGCGCCCGCGACCCAGATTTGTGGGTTTTTGAACTGGATGTCGCGTCCGCTGCACGGTTGGACGGACTATTGGCCATGTTTATTTGACTTTGCTGCGCTGCGCCATAGATGCGCGGTCATCGAGTAGCGAAGGTTGTCATTTAGGGCACAAATGGGGTGGCCAGACAAACACGCGAGTCGGAGACAACAAAAGACGAACAATAAGAAAGTAAGAGAGTTTCGTCTGCTGGTGCCGCCGCTTTAATGTATGTTGCATGTTGAAATTTTTTCGGGCTGCCTCTTTGGTGGCCGTATCTTGTACACTGGTTTCTTCAGTTATTGCTGCTGATTCCAAGGCTGTTTTGAGCAATGACCAAAACGCATCGTTAAGCGCCAATGCGGGCGTCATTGACCCGATGCAGACCAACGCCGAACAGACGCAGTTGGATCTGCCAAAATCCTTTCCAAACCCCAATGATATTGATGCGGCAACCGCATCCACACTCACTGACCTCGTGCGCACGCAAGCTGTCGATGACAGCTTAAGCAAAGAGGAGCGGTGCCTTGCCAGCGCGGTCTACTTTGAAGCCAAGGGTGAATCGCTCGATGGACAATTGGCTGTGGCGCGCGTGATACTTGCCCGCGCCAATTCGGGCCGTTTTCCCAACACATTATGCGGCGTCATTTTCCAAAAAGGTCAATTTTCCTTCGTTCGTGGCGCAAGCTTGCCGTCTATTCAAACGGACAGCAAGCATTGGCGCAACGCCGTGGCGATCAGCAATATTGCGCTGGACAATAAATGGAAAAGCCCAGTTGAAGGCGCATTGTTCTTTCATGCTCGCCATGTTTCGCCAGGATGGCGTCTGACGCGCATTGGCAGTGTCGACAATCATATCTTTTACCGCTGATCGCAGCGGCCGGAATAAAAATAAGGGCCCCGCATGGGGCCTTTATTTTGTTCTTCTTTCGTTCTAATTGTACAAGATGGATTCGACCCTTAACACGTCTTTAATTTCCGGTGCGTCTGCGGTGGCACGCGGTGTTTCGCGCTTATTCTTGCGTAACCAGATTGTGGTGCAACCCGAGGTTAGCCTGCGCAACAATCGCCGCGCTGATTTAATGGGCCTCAGCAATAAGGGCGAGATTATCATCGTCGAAATCAAATGTTCGCGCGCCGACCTTTTGGGTGACCAGAAATGGCTGGAATATCTCGAATATTGTGACCGTTTTTTCTGGGCAGTACCGGCTGGGTTTGACATTGGCCCGCTGCAAAGTGTTGCGTTCATGCCCGAACGCGCCGGGTTGATTATTGCCGACGCCTATGACGCGGAAATCGCGCGGCCAGCAGGGTTATGGCCGCTTGCCCCTGCACGCCGTAAAGCCGAAACACAGCGGCTCGCACGGCTGGCCATGCGCCGCTTAATGGGGATATCTGACCCTGATTCCGCGCTATCCGAGCTTGAATTCGAATAGAAGCTATGTCCAAACCCTAAATGGTTTTTTGGGGATTATACCAGATGGGTGAGGAATATGCCCGCTCCTGCGACTTTAATTCCGTCCCGGGCAATAATTTCGCACCATAACGTAAGGCATCAAACAACACCCAGCGTGGTGTCGGGATTTCGATGACTCGAACATAATAAAATGCCCGGACATTGCGGTTGAATTCCGGATCGGTCCACACCGTTCGCAATTCGGGATCACCAATGCTGTTGGTATAGCTCGCCTTCGCGATGTTGACGGTGTCGCCGACCTTGGGGACTTTGCCATTGGCACCCTTACGCCTTTTGTCGGCATCACCCCAGACAACATCAAAGACTTTCTCTTGCAATTTGCCCGAGGAATCTACCCAACCTTTGACGACTTGCACGCGATCAAGATTGGCGCCCATCGGATCTTTCAGCGCCGAAATCATGAACTTTGGCGCACCCTTGCCGGGCTTAAGGTCCGCGCCCATGGGCACGCCCTTGGTATATCCGGTCTTTACCCAATCGCGTGCAAAATCCTTTTCATCGAAATCCCAGCCGCCAAAGAAACGCACTGTCATGCGGGGGCCAGTTGTGGCGTACACCTCACGCCGCATCATGGCGTCAAATATCGCGGCCCGTGTATTGGCTGTGGCCCATACGGCGGCATAGCCGCCCGCCAGATAATGCCAACCAATACGTCCTTGCCGGGTACCAAGATTTTGGGCTTGCGAAGCGCGATCGGCGTTAGGTTCGCCGCCCGAATGCTTGCCATAAAAATTGTTTTCGTCACCTGTGGCCAGCCCAGTATGGCTGTCAGTCGCTCCGATGACACCGAATTTATAGGGGTTCACGCCAGTGCGCGCTTCAATTGCCAAGCCACGCTTCAACGCTTCACGAATATATTCGCCTGCATAATCCTGCGGTTTCTTCGTGGCTTGCATGGTCAAATTGCCAAGGTCCCAGCCCGCAGTACCGAAACCGGAGAATTCGTCGTTCGGCGACAAAAACGGATGCGATTCACTATCGCCCTTGATTTGCGTGATTTCGGTCACTGGCTCACGCGCGGCGCGGCGGCGCGCATAAGCGGCGGTCATGGGGCCGCCATCCGGACCAACCAGTTCGAACATCAGGCCATTGGACAGGTTGCTGTTATGCGGAATCGCCAACACCTTGCCGCCCGTGACCTTTTCATAATTGTCCATATAGTCCCACAATTGGCTGACCGGCGTGTCGCCTTGGCCAGGGTCGTAGGGCAGAACCTTGTCGGTGCGGCTTTTGCCATCACGGAACATGACGACGCGGTGTAAATTATTGCCGCCGGGCATCAACGTATATTCAAAACCCATGAAGGCGGTGAACTTGCCGGGCTCATTATAGCGTTCGACAAGCGTGCTATGACTTGTCCAGATATTGGTCGCCGTCTTGCGTTGCCTTTCTGGGTTGGTCAGCGCAGCGGGAAGAGTGTTGCGGCCCACGCGGTCTATGAGCTCACCGGTCACGCGCTGCATGCCCTCTGGCCCCTTATGCATTTCGGTGTGCCAACGTTTTAGCGTTGGGTCGCGGATAAGAAATCCGGGCGCGTCATATAAAGCCTTGGTGGCGCCAAGGCCGCCGGAGTGGTCCGCGATCACAAGGAAATCAAGCGGGCGTTCCAGCTTGGCCTTCATCCCGCCAGTGGACATAACCTCTTCTCCACGGGCAAAACGCAAAGCCTCTTCTGGTCCAAGTTTTACGCCAAAGCCAAAGGCATCGATGGAATTGGATGTATGGAGATGAGTGTCGCCCCAAAGCAAAGTGTTGGCAGGGCCAGAAGTGACTTCCGCGTCGGATGATGCTTGCGCTTCGCGTGAATCGGCCATGATGCTTTGGTCGCGATATTGCTGCCACCCGTAGGTTAGCCCTGCACCTATCGCCACGACGGCGACGCTGCCCAATATTATTTTGCGTATTTTGGCCATTTTCAACTCTCCCTGTGTTGAAAGTGCTCCGGAAAATCGCATTGGTCAAGACGGCGTTAAATTCCGTTACGTCATCGGCTGTTTCATGCTCCAGATGAAACCTGACGGGCGGGCATCTTCTATCTCGGCCAAGCCTATTTCCTGATTATCGGCGCCTAAAATGGACTCTGTACGATAGGTACCGAACACGCGGTCCCAAACCGTCAGCGCGAAACCGAAATTATGTTTTTGTTCATCGACCAAAGTGCTGTGGTGAACCAAATGCATGTCGGGCGTTACCAAAAACAGACGCAACATGCGGTCAAGCTTGTGGGGCAAGCGGATGTTGCTGTGGTTGAATAAAGCATTGGCATTGAGCCATACTTCAAATGCGAGTGCGACGATCAAGGGTACGCCAAGCAAAGCGACGATTGCGGATTTATAGAATGTCGAGACAATCAGTTCAAACGGGTGGAAGCGCAGTGCCGTGGACACGTCCAGATCGCGGTCGCTATGATGCACGGCATGCATACGCCAGAGCAAAGGGTGGCGGTGCATCAAAAAATGCTGAAACCAAACCGCTAAATCGAGAATGACAAAGGCGATTGCGGCCTCAAACCAAAAGGGCAAGGCCACCAGATTCAGCATGCCAAAATGATGCGCATTGGCCCAATTTGCCGCCACGCCGACTACGACCAAAAAAGACAGTAATCGGCCAACAACGGCGTTGCTGAGGAAGAATAATGCGTGCGTCCGCCACCTTGGTTTTCGGCCCAATACTAACGCACGGCGGGGCCAAATCGCTTCGGCGCTCGCGAGCAGCACAAGCAGCAAGGCGGGGATGGCTATTGCATAAAGACCAAGCCCCGCCTGTATCATACGCGTTATGCGCCCGCCTTATCCAGGAAAGGATAATCGGTATATCCTTCCGCAGCAGGTGCATACCAAGTCTTGAAATTATCCGGCGTAAGCTCGGCCCCAACGCGCAACCGTTCCACAAGATCGGGGTTGCTGATGTAAGGACGGCCAAAGCTGATTGCGTCGGCAAGGCCCGAGGCCAAATCGGCGTCCGCCAATTCCTTGGTATATTCTTGGTTAAGCACCAGTGGGCCTTTGAATATCTTGCGGATCTCAGGCGATACACGCGGCACTTCGGTTTGTCCGAAATTGCCATATGGTTTAATTTCGCGCAGCTCGAGGAAGGCGATGCCGATATCTTGCAACGCGGCGGCCGCGGCAGTGAATAATGCAACAGGGTTGCTGTCGTCCGCGCCTTGGGTTTCCCCATTCGGGGACAAGCGAACCGATGTCCGATCCGAGCCGATGGCGTCCACCACGGCTTGCGTCACTTCGCGTAGCAAACGGATACGATTTTCAATCGGGCCGCCATAATCGTCGGTGCGCAAATTGGTGTTATCGCGCAGGAACTGGTCAATCAAATAACCATTGGCCGCGTGAATTTGCACGCCGTCAAAGCCTGCGGCCATCGCGTTTTTCGCGGCGTTGACATAATCTGACACGATGCGCGGAATTTCGGAAATATCGAGCGCGCGGGCTTCAGTATATTCCTTCTTGCCCTCTGCCGTATGCGCATAACCGGGCGCGGTGGTGGCCGAAGCCGAAACACAAGGCGCGCCGCCCAGGAAGTCTGGGTGTACAAGACGGCCCATGTGCCACAATTGCAGGATGATCCGTCCACCTGCATCATGGACGGCTTGCGTCACGGGTTTCCATGCAGTGATTTGTGCGTCTGACCAGATGCCGGGCGCCGATGGCCAACCAAGGCCTTCTTGGCTAATGCCCGTCGCTTCCGCGATGATCAGGCCTGCGCTGCTGCGTTGACGGTAATATTCGGCCTTCAGATCGGACAGGGGTACATGTTCGCCTTTACTCCGTCCGCGCGTCAACGGGGCCATCAATATGCGATTAGGCGCGGAGATGGCACCAAGTGTAATCGGGTCGAACAAAGTTGCAGTCATGCGATTTCCTGTCATTAAGGCGTTGCTTTGCAGCCAAGATGCGGATGAAAGTTGCAAATTGCAACGGGGGTTTATGCACCAGAAGATTTTCCATAAGCAATCGCCGAGCGTGCTTGCCTTTGTCGCGCTGCTTGCGGGCAATATTGCGATAGCCTTTGGGCCACTGCTTGTGCGTTTTGCCGATAGCGGTCCTATTGCGACTGGATTCTGGCGGTTGGCGTTGGCCACGCCGTTTTTGTTCTTCGTCGGCTATCGTTTTGGTTTTCGTTTTTCTGCGGTCAGCCGCCCGACCTATTGGTTCGCTCTTGTTGCGGGCTTGTTTTTTGGTGTCGATATCATCCTTTGGCATATCGGTATCTTTCAGACAAAAATGGCTAATGCGACACTGTTCGCTAATTGCGCGAGCTTACTGCTGGTGATTTATGGCGTTATTGTTGCGCGCAAAATGCCGTCGAAATGGGAGAGCATGGCCGTTTTGTTCGCCTTTGTCGGCGCGGCATTATTGATGGGTCAAAGTTTGGAACTGTCCCCCCGCCACTTTGCGGGCGACCTTTTGTCGCTTGGTGCTGGGCTGACCTACACCGTCTATTTGGTGCTGATGATGAAAATGCGGCAAAACACCGAAAGTTGGGGCGCGCTTGGCATGGCCAGTGCTATCGCGGCAATTGTCCTTTTTGCCGGCGCCGTGTTTGCAGGTGAACAGATCATCCCCACGGTTTGGTGGCCCGTCCTCCTGCTCGCCTTCACCTCGCAATTTTTCGGCCAGGGTTGCCTCACTTATGCATTGCCGCATTTTAGCCCATTGGTGATTGGCCTCGCATTACTGCTGCAACCCGCTTTATCCGCAACGGCTGGCTGGCTGGCCTTTGGCGAAATGCTGACGGCGATGGATTTTGTGGGCAGCGCACTCATCATGATCGCGCTGGTTCTCGTGCGTAAGCAATAGACCTTTTCTTGAACGCAGCGAACGCCTACATATCATTCATGTCTAAAACCGCCCTTCCCTCCGACCCGACACTTGACGAAATTCGCGTCGCCCTTGCGCCAATTATTGGCCGCCATGCGGGCTTTGATGGATGGTCCGAAGCAGCCGTCCATGCCGCCGCGGATGAGATGGGCGTGGATCGCGACGTTGCTATGTTGGCATTCAAGGGCAAAGCCATCGACATGATTGACGCATGGGTCGAGGGTGTTGATTTGGAACTTGCACGCCGCCTGCCGCTGGAAACGCTGAACGCGATGAAGATCCGCGACCGGATCACGGCCTTACTTGCGACGCGGCTAGAGATCATGGCGCCTGATCGGGAATCGCTGCGCCGCGCGCTTGCCATCATGGCAATGCCGCAAAATATCGCGCGGGCCGCGAAAATGGGTTGGCGTTCGGCGGATCGCATGTGGCGGCTGGCGGGTGATAGCGCTACCGACCTCAACCATTATACCAAGCGTATGTCATTATCGGCGGTATATGGCAGCACCTTGAGCGTGTTCGTCAATGATGACAGCGAAAACTTTGCCGACACCCGCGCCTTTCTGGACCGGCGGATCGACAATGTGATGCAGATTGAAAAAGTGAAATATCAGGCGAAGCAGCGCAAGGAATTTGCGCCTAGCTTGTCGCGTTTCATTGGTCGGCTGCGTTATCCGGCACGCTAACGCAAATTGCTATTGATGTTATTGCGAATCGGTTGCAAATAGCATTCGTGCAACTTGATCGTCTTCCGTTGAACCAAATCGCCGTCATTCGGTCCATTGATTGGGAATCCTTGCCTGATCAAGAAGGGCATCGTTTACGCTCACTGGGTTTCGAGCCTGGTGTGGCAATTGAGGCGCTGCACAAGGGCATATTGCTGTGGCGCGATCCATTGGCGGTTCGCATTGGCCGTATGACGGTGGCTTTACGCACGAAGGTGGCTGCCGCGATTGATTGTGAGATATCCGCATGACACAAATGCCGCCTCTTGTCGCATTGGTCGGTAACCCCAATGCGGGTAAAAGCGCGCTGTTCAATGCGCTGACTGGTGCGCGGCAGAAAATTGCCAATTATCCCGGCGTGACAGTCGAGCGTAAATCCGGTCGCGCGTCCTTTTCCGATGGGCGTCCAGTTGAAATGATCGACTTGCCCGGCGCGTATAGCTTGGATCCCGACAGCCTTGACGAAGCCGTCACGCGTGATGTTGTCTTGGGCAATCTTGCGGGGCACCGCCGCCCTGACGCCTTAGTGATCGTGTTGGACGCCGGCAATCTCGACAATCATTTGCGCTTTGCGCTTGAATTAATTGCGCAAGGCCTGCCGACAGTGGTCGCGCTGAACATGATCGATCTGGCCGAGCGCGACGGTCTTCGGCTCGATGCGCAAGCACTGGCCCGCGCGCTGGGCGTGCCGGTGATCGAAACCGTGGCGGTTCGCCGTCGCGGGCTGGAGCCGTTGATGGCGCAGCTTGACCAAATACTCAAAGCGCCGCGTCCGGTGACGGAACCCGTTGCGATATCCGTAGGCGCCCAGAATCAGCGCGCGCGCGATATCGCCCGCGCGGCCATTGTTAGTGAAACCGCTGGCCGCCAATGGACACGCAGGCTGGACGCGATTCTGCTGCATCCGGTGGGCGGCGTTGTCATATTGCTGTCGTTGCTGTTCCTGATGTTTCAGGCGGTGTACGGTTGGTCCGAAGCGCCGATTGGCTGGATTGAAAGCGGTTTTGCTTGGCTCAGCGATGGCATCAAAAATGTCATGCCCGACGGCTTACTGCGCTCATTTCTAACCGATGGCGTCATCGCCGGCGTCGGCTCTGTTGTCGTATTCTTACCGCAGATTCTGATCCTGTTTCTCTTCATCTTGTTGCTTGAGGCATCGGGTTACATGACCCGCGCTGCCTTTGTGATGGACCGTATGATGGCGGCCGTCGGGCTTTCGGGGCACAGTTTCATACCCTTATTATCATCCTTCGCCTGCGCGATTCCGGGTATCATGGCGACACGGACGATCATGGATCAAAAAGAACGCTTGGCGACGATACTCATCGCACCGCTGATGACCTGCTCGGCGCGCCTGCCAGTCTATACCGTCATTATTGGCGCGTTCATTCCGGCGTCCACCGTTGGCCTTGGAATCGGGCTTCAGGGCCTTGTCCTTTTCGGCCTGTATATCGCAGGCATATTAGGCGCGATGTTGGCCGCAGCGGTCATCCAACGCTTTGTGACGCAAAGCCGGACGAGTAGTTTTCTCATTGAAATGCCGCGTTACCAATGGCCACGCCTTGGCGACATTGCGATCAACCTGTGGCAGCGTGCATGGGTCTTCCTGCGCCGCGCGGGGACGATTATCTTTGCTGCAACAATTGTCTTATGGGCGCTGTTAAGCTTTCCCAAAGCACCCGACGGCAGCAATGTTTCGCAAGTCGAATATTCGGTTGCAGGCCGTATTGCCGACGGTCTTGAACCGATTGTTAGCCCCATCGGTTTCAACCATGATATTGCCCTAGCAATCATTCCTGCAATGGCCGCACGTGAAGTTGCGGTATCGGCGCTTGCTACAGTCTATGCCATTGACGCGGCGGACGAAGATGCTGCAGCGACCAGCCTTGGTCCAAAGCTTGCGGCGGACTGGTCGCTGGCGACGGCTTTGGCTTTCCTCGCTTGGTTCGTTTTTGCGCCGCAATGCATCTCGACCATTGCCGTGACAAGGCGAGAAACCAATGGTTGGAAATGGCCCATCTTCATGGTCAGCTATCTTTTTGTGCTGGCGTATGCGGCTGCAGGGATTACATATTGGACAGCGCGTTCCTTCGGCTTATAGCAGTCCGACAGAAAAATTTATTCAAAGGACGGGAACATGGCGGGAAGCGTCAATAAAGTCATCATCGTTGGCAATTTGGGCGCGGATCCTGAAGTCAAATCCTTCCAGAATGGCGGCCGCATTTGCAATTTGCGCATTGCGACCTCGGAGGATTGGAAAGACCGCACGACGGGCGAGAAAAAAGAGCGCACCGAATGGCATAGCGTTGTGCTGAATTCGGACGGTCTGGTCGGCGTGGCCGAACGCTTCCTGAAAAAAGGTAGCAAGGTGTACATCGAAGGCCAGCTTCGCACGCGTAAGTGGCAGGATGCATCTGGCAATGACCGCTACACGACCGAAGTTTCTGTTGCCGGTTTTGACGGCAAGCTGGTTATGTTGGACGGTCCCAAGGGCGGTTCGGGTGGCGGCGATAGCTGGGGTGGCGGCGCGTCGTCTGGTGGCGCATCAAGCGGAAATAATTGGGGCGCAAGCAGCAGCGGCGGCGGATCATCAGGCGGCTTTGGCGGCGGTGACTTCGACAATGACCTTGACGACGACGTACCGTTTTGATCCCACATGAGGGGCATTGAGCAGGGGCCATGATGAAAAAAGCAACCTTGGTTCTTGTTCTGCTTGGAGCGATTGTCGCGTATTTCGTTTTCGATCTTGGCGCGATTCTAAGCCTCGAAAACTTCAAGGCCAGACAAGCGGATATCGTCGCGGCGAAGGACGCTAATCCGATCCTCTATATCACTGGGTTCTTCATTCTATATGTCGCGGTGACGGGGCTTTCGATTCCCGGTGCGGCGATCATGACATTGATTGCGGGCGCGTTGTTTGGTGTGCTGATGGGAACGATCATCGTTTCCTTTGCCTCCACTATGGGGGCAACATTGGCATTTTTAAGTGCACGTTTCGTACTGCGCGATTGGGTGCAGGGCAAATTTGGCGAACGTCTGCGCGCAATTGACGACGGCCTCGAAAAAGATGGCGCTTTCTATCTCTTCACGCTGCGCTTGATCCCCGTATTTCCGTTTTTCGTAATCAATCTTTTAATGGGCCTTACGCGGATAAAAACACGGACATTTTTCTGGGTCAGCCAGTTGGGCATGTTGCCTGCGACCATCGTGTTTGTGAATGCGGGCACGCAAATCAGCCGTATCGAAAGCACCGCTGGCTTATTGTCGCCAACGCTCATCGCGTCTTTTGTCGCGCTCGCGCTCTTTCCTTGGGCGGCAAAGGCTATTGTGGCCCTGGTGAAGCGTAGCCGTGGCTGAACGCTGGCAAAAACCAAAGCGGTTCGACCGCAATCTTATTGTCATTGGCGCGGGTTCTGCGGGCCTTGTCTCGGCCTATATCGCGGCAATGGTGCAGGCCAAAGTGACTTTGATCGAGGCGCATGAGATGGGCGGCGATTGCCTGAACACTGGATGCGTGCCGTCGAAAGCGCTGATCAAAAGCGCCAAGGTCGCGCATCAGATTGCCGATGCCGCTCGCTTTGGCATTGATGTTGCTGCACCTGTCATTGACTTCCCGGCTGTCATGCGCCGCGTGCAGGATGTCATCACCGCCATTGAACCACATGACAGCGTCGAACGCTTTACAGGCCTTGGGGTTGACTGTGTGAAGGGCTATGCCCGCTTCATTGACCCATGGACGGTGGAGATTGATGGCGCACGGCGGTTGACGGCGAAATCGTTTATCATCGCCACAGGCGCAGCGCCGTTTATTCCGCCGCTGCCCGGCGTTGAGGATAGCGGATATCTGACCAGCGAAACGCTTTGGGACGCCATGGCCTCGCGGTCCACTGCGCCAGATCGGCTTGTGATCTTGGGCGGCGGGCCAATCGGTTGTGAACTGGCGCAAGCATTTCAGCGGCTTGGATCAAAGGTCACCATCGTCGAAATGGCCGAACGCTTGCTGTTGAAGGAGGATGTGGACGCCGCGGCGTTGGTGACGGCGCAATTGGAATCCGAAGGCGTGTCGGTCCTTAATAACCATCATGCGTTGCGGTTTACAGCGGGTAAGAATTTGGTCGTGACTGGGCCGGAGGGCGAAATGACAATCGCCTATGATGACATCATCATCGCCGTCGGACGCACGCCCCGCGTGGCCGGCTTTGGTTTGGAAGAGCTTGGTCTGATTACCGATGGACGGCTGGATAACGACGCATATTTGCGCACCAACTTGCCGCATATCCTCTGCGCAGGCGATGTCGCGGGGCGTCAGCAGCTCACCCATGGCGGCAGTCATGAGGCGTGGTATGCCAGCGTGAACGCATTGGCGCGACCTTTCAAAAAATACCGCACCGATTACCGCGTCCTACCGCGCGTGACCTATACCGAGCCGGAGTTGGCGACGGTGGGGCTGAAGCAAGCTGAAGCCGAAGCGCAGGGTCTCTCCTTTGACATAACGCGTTATGATCTGGATGACCTCGACCGCGCTATTGCCGAAAGCGAGGCGCATGGTTTTGTTAAAATTCTAACCGCAAAGGGCAGCGACCGGATATTGGGTGCGACAATCATTGGCCAGAATGCAGGCGAAATTCTCGCCGAGGTAACATTTGCGATGAAGCACAATATGGGCTTGCGCAAAATCCTCCAGACCATTCACCCTTATCCCACATGGGCCGAGGCAAACAAATATGCGGCCGGGCAATTTGGCCTCGCGCGTAAGCCTGTGGGCTTGTTGAAATGGGCCGAACGCTGGTTCCGCTGGCAGCGCGGTTAGCGGAAGCTTTTTGCCGCGAGGATGAAGCGCTGCACAACCGTCAGTAGGCACAATGCAGCAAAGATAATGGCAAGCGTCGGGAAAAAGCCTGGGAACAGGCAGAATAAAACGAAAAAGGCGATGGTCTCCGCGCCCTCCATCAACCCGGTTGAATAGATAAATGCCTTGGGCCCATGTGCGCCGTCACCAGATGTCTGCCGCGCGGCAATGGCGGCAAAGGCCAGAAAGCTGACCGCGGTCAAAGTGAAGCTAGCGACCAGCAGCAAAGCGGGTATTTGGTTGATGGGGCTCGTTAAGCCGAACGCGATAGGGATTGAGAGATAAAATAAATAATCGCAAATGGTATCGAGATATCCCCCGAACGCTGTAGGGCCGTTGATACGGGCCACCGTACCATCCAACCCATCAACGATCCGATTCAGCAAGATAAAGCCCAAAGCCGCCGTGAAATTTGATTGGGTGACGAAAAAAGCTGCGCCTAGCGCAAGCCCTGCGCCAAGGATCGTCACCATATTGGCTGAAATGCGTGTGTGCGCGACCCATACCGCCATGCGGATAAGCGCAGGGTCGACCAATCGGCGCAGTGCCGCATCAAACATGGCGCGCACGCATCATTTTTTCGCCAACAAGTCCTTAAGGCCAGCCAAGGCGCCTGTTGGAACTGCTTCCTCCTCGCTTTTGACACCAGCGGCCTTGAGCACTTTCTCCGCCTCAGGACTGCGCGGATAGGGGTTCAGCGCAAGGCCAAGCGATTGGGCCACGGCCTCGCCCAGATCAATGGTCTGGCCATCATGGAACATGGTGTCACAATCATCGGCTTCCAACTCAAGCTCAACTTCGCCGCTCACAACAGGTTCGGGGATGAAACGGATGTGGATTGCCTCGTCCATTTTGGCAGGAACAGGGTCATGGGAGACAATGCAATATTGCGAAAGGTCCGCAGTGAAGCGGCCGGTTGCCACTACGCCTTCGGCATCGTGCACCAGAGAAATCTCTGCTTTTAGCGAATCCAGCGCAGCCAAATCAAAACGCATCATCAAGCCAGCGCGGGCCACCTCGTCTGCCAATAGTTGGATATTGCGGCTATGGCCGCTTACTTCAGAAAGTTTGATGACATGGCTGAATTCATTCGCCGTTACCATTTGGCGTCGCCCTCCACCAAGTTATCCGGTAATTGTGCGCCCAGTGCGCGTTCGACATCAAGCAAGCCCTGGCGTGTATGCGCAAGCGCCTCGGCCGATGGTGCGACGCTGCGGTAGAGGTTGCGAACCAGGGCATCGTCAAGGGCGTCGTGATCGCCCATAGCGGCACGCAATGCGCCAAGCCTGCCACCAACGGCACTCATAATCTGCCCAATATGCTTTCCGACAATCATATCGCCAATGCCCACCTCGCGCAGTTGCCCGTCCATGTCATCGACAAAAACCTCCGTCAGCCGTGCCATATCAAGGGCGTGGGCTTTGCTTTCTTCAAGCCGCAAAAGCACGAGCGATAATATCGTGGCCACCATGTCGAATCTGCCATCAAGGCTATCCGGCACCTGGCCTTCGATATACCAATGCGGTTCACGTGCCTTGGTCACAATTTGGTTATACAAAGGAACAAGCTTCATTTTGGGGTCAGGTTGCCCGTTGCCGAACAGTCGCTTCAATAATGTCATAACAGCCTATTCATCCTTACTCATCGGGCATTCATCTGGGATTGCATATTGATATTGCGCCTTAAGGATGCAATGGCAAAGGCCTAAGTTTAGAGGATTAGCGGAGAAGTCTATGCGCGCGTCGCAAATTGCCGGTCTTGCAACATTGATTGCCGCATTGACGTTGTCCACGGGATGCACCCGTTTGCGTTCGCATCAGGGTTATATCGGCGATCAGACTTTGCTGAATTCGGTTCAGCCAGGCGTCGATAATAAGGAATCGGTGCAAGCATCGCTTGGTCGCCCAACCTTTGTCGGCCAGTTTGACCAGAATGATTGGTATTATTATTCGCGCGATGCCAAGCAACTGGCGTTTTCGCAGCCAAAGGCCGATAAGCAATTTGTGCTCAAAGTCCGTTTTGACTCGGCGGGCAATGTCGCGTCGGTTTCCCAAACAGGTACGGAATTGATTTCGAACATTAGCCCTGAAGGTGATAAGACACCGACATTGGGCCGGGATACGAGCTTCTTTGAAGAAATTTTCGGTAATATCGGTGCCGTTGGCGCCGGTGGCGGTCAAGGCGCGACACCGAATAGCCCGAATTGAAAGTAATTTCGGCAAGGGGCATCACCATCCAATTGATGTCCCTGAATGACGTCCTGTTGTAAAATCTTCGTCACCCTGACCTTGTTTCAGGGTCCATCTATCAGTCATGATTTTCGGGTTGTTAGGCGGGATGGATGCTGAAACAAGGTCAGCATGACGGTATTGCATATGTCTTTGTGTAAAATAGCTACTCCGCAACCCCCGCAGCCGCCAAGACCGCGAGCGTAACCAAATCACTTGTGCTTGATGCCATGGTTGCCACTTGCACTTGGCGTTCAATGCCCAGCAGCATCGGGCCAATGACCTGATCCCCGCCCAATTCGCGCAGCAACTTTGCGGACAGGTTTGCTGACTGAAGCCCGGGCATGATCAGAACATTCGCAGGGCCAGATAGGCGGCAGAACGGATAGTTTTTCATCAACGCCGGGTTCAACGCAACATCCGGCGGCATATCGCCTTCATATTCAAAATCGGGCCGACGCGCGTCTAATATGGCCACCGCATCGCGGATATTGTTGAGCCATGTTCCTGCAGGGTTGCCGAAGGTTGAAAAGGACAGAAACGCAACGCGCGGAACATGACCCATGCGGCGGGCAACGCCAGCAGTCTTCTCTGCGATATGCGCGAGTTCCTCGGCGCTTGGGCGTTCATTGACGGTGGTGTCGGCAATAAACACCGTGTGTGTTTTGCCCACCATGACGTGAATACCAAAAGGAACCGCATCCTTTTTCGGGTCAAGCACGCGGCGCAGTTCGCGCAGCGTCTGACCAAAAGTGCGGGTGACACCGGTGATCATGGCATCGGCCTGATCCATTTGCAGCAGTAAAGCGCCAAAGATATTGCGGTCACGATTGACCATCCGTTGAATATCGCGACGCAGATAGCCGCGGCGTTGCAAGCGATTATACAGTCGGTCGACCATTTTATCGACGAGCGGGCTGGTGACGCTGTTGTGGATTTCATAATCATCGGGGTTTGCCCCCAATTCAATTAGCTTTTCCGTGACGCGGACATCGCGACCAACAAGAACCGGAATACCATAGCCATCTTGTTTGAACTGGACGGCAGCGCGGACGACGACATCTTCTTCGGCTTCGGCAAAAATGACGCGTTTGGGTTTCGCGCGTGCCGCCTCATAGACTTGCGTGAGCGCCGAGGTTGTCGGGTTCTGCCGCGCGCGCAGGCTGGCGCGATAGGCGTTCATATCGGCAATCGGCTTTTGTGCGACGCCCGAATCCATCGCGGCCTTGGCAACAGCGGAGGCGACGATTTCCATCAAACGCGGGTCGAACGGCGAGGGGATGATATAATCGCGGCCGAATTTATGCATGAGGCCGCCATAAGCCGCAGCCACTTCTTCGGGCACGGTTTCGCGAGCCAGTTGTGCCAGCGCGTGTGCGGCGGCAATTTTCATTGGTTCATTGATTGTGGTCGCCCGTACATCCAAGGCGCCGCGGAATAGGAAGGGGAAGCACAGGACATTGTTGACCTGATTGGGGAAATCCGACCGGCCCGTCGCGATAATGGCGTCCGGCCGCGCAGCACGTGCCACGGGTGGAGAGATTTCGGGGTCGGGATTTGCCATCGCAAAGATGATTGGCTGGTCTGCCATGGATTTCACCATATCGGCGCTTAACGCATTGGCCGCCGAAAGCCCCAGAAACACATCCGCACCCACTATCGCTTCTGCAAGGGTGCGGGCGGTGGTTTTTGCGGCATGCGCGGATTTCCACTGATCCATGCCTTCTGTCCGGCCCTGATAAATGACACCCGTCCTGTCGCACATGATAACATTATTGTGCGGTACGCCCATGCCCTTGATCAGCTCAGTGCAGGCAATCGCTGCCGCGCCGGCACCGTTGCAGACGACCTTAATGTCTTTGAGCGACTTTCCGGTCAGCTCGCACGCGTTGATCAATCCTGCGGCGGCAATAATCGCCGTGCCGTGTTGATCATCATGAAAGACGGGGATGTTCATCCGCTCTTTCAATGTTTGTTCGATGATGAAGCAATCGGGCGCGGCAATATCTTCCAAATTGATGCCGCCAAAGGTCGGCTCCAACAATTCAACCGCGTCAATGAAGCGCTGCGTATCTTGGGTATTCACTTCGATGTCGATGGAATCGACGTCGGCGAAGCGTTTGAACAAGACGGCCTTGCCCTCCATTACAGGCTTTGACGCCAAAGCACCTAAATTTCCCATGCCGAGAATGGCGGTGCCGTTGGAGATGACCGCGACCAGATTGCCCTTGGCGGTGTAATCATAGGCTGTGGCAGGATCATCATAAATGGCCTGCACTGGCACAGCGACGCCGGGCGAATATGCAAGGCTTAAGTCGCGCTGTGTCGCCATCGGCTTGGTCGCCACGATTTCGATTTTACCAGGGCGCCCCTGCGCATGGAAATCCAACGCTTCCTGCGGGGTGATTTGGACATCGCTATCGTTCATTCTTGACCCTGACTATTTATCATCAATTTATCAGCCCTAACGCGCCGCTGACGCAAGGGCAAGCATTGCCCCGCCCGACGGGCTTCGCTAACACCTTGTTTATGGCGGGAGACAACACACCGACACCGATGATGGTGCAATATATGGGCCTAAAGGCCAAAGCGGGTGATTGTCTGCTGTTTTACCGCATGGGTGATTTCTTCGAATTATTCTTTGACGATGCACGCGCGGCGGCAGCGACGCTGGATATTGCTTTGACTTCACGCGGGGAACATGACGGTAAGCCAATTCCCATGTGCGGTGTTCCTGTCCATGCAGCCGAAGGTTATTTGGCGCGGTTGATTAAGGCAGGGCATCGCGTCGCGATTGCCGAGCAGACAGAAAGCCCCGACCAAGCCAAGGCCCGTGGTGGAAAGACGTTGGTCACACGCGACATTGTACGTTTTGTGACCGCAGGGACGCTGACCGAGGACAGTTTACTCGATAGCTGGGCATCCAACATGCTTGTGGCAGTTGCGCAGGTCGGAGAGTTTTTCGGGATAGCCGCCGCGGACATATCGACTGGCTATTTTGAACTGGTGACGGTGACGGGTGGCGCGCTTGAGGCGGAGTTGGCTCGGCTTTCCGCCAGCGAGTTGGTCGTGCCCGACGGCTTCGCAGAACTACCGGGCGCCATCATGCGGCCACGGCAAGATTTTGACAGCGTTGTTGGCGGCGATATGTTGCGGCAGCATTTTGCGCTCAACACGCTCGATAGCATTGGCCCTGTCACCCGTGCGGAGCAGGCGGCGGCTGGTGGCCTGATTTCCTATCTCGCGCATGCCGGGCAAGGCAAAATGCCGTTTCTAAAGCTCCCCGTCCGCCGCGAGGTGCATGAACATCTTTTGATTGATCAGGCCACGCGCGACAGTCTTGAGATTAATAGCGCCAGCAAAGGTGGCCGCGCAGGGTCTTTGCTCGCCGAGGTTGATCGGACGATTACGGGCGCCGGTGCGCGACAATTGGCATCTGATCTTGCCGCGCCATTGATGGACAAGGCAAAGATCGAGGCGCGCCTGTCACTAGTGCAATGGTTCCATGACGCACCATTAACCCGCGATGCGGTGCGCGCGGCATTGCGGCAATTACCCGATATTGCACGCGCACTTGGCCGTGTTGTCGCGGGGCGTGGTAGCCCGCGCGACTTGGGCCAGATACGCGACGGGTTGGATGCGGCGCGGGCATTGCGTGAGCGTCTGGGCGCAATGGCGGACCGGCCAGAACTGCTGAATCAGCTTTTGCCTGCATTGGATGGTCATGGCCATATGGTGGATCAGCTGGCGCGCGCTTTGGTCGCGTCGCCGCCTACCGATACCACGCAAGGCGGCTATATCGCCGAAGGCTATGATGCCGCTTTGGATGTGCTGCGGGTCGCGGGCCGCGATGGACGACAAGCGATCGCGCAGTTGGAAGCGCGGTATCGCGACGCGACACGCATATCCGCGCTCAAAATACGGCACAACGCCGTTCTGGGCTATTTTGTCGAGGTGCCGGCCAAGCACGGCGATGCGCTGATGGCTCCCGGGACTGGCTTCACCCATCGGCAAACGATGGCGGGGGCGGTGCGGTTTAATTCGCCGGAGTTGCATGAAGAAGCGGTCCGCATCACGCAAGCTGGGGGCCATGCGCTGGCCGTCGAAGCGGCGCATTTGGAAGTGCTGATTGCGCTGATATTGTCCCGCCGCGATGCCATCGCCATAAGCGCGGATGCCTTGGCACGTATTGACGTTGCCGCCGCGCTTGCCGAACGCGCAGCGGAAAGCAATTGGTGCCACCCAGTTTTTGTGGCGCATCCTTGTCTTGAGATACAAGGTGGGCGGCACCCTGTTGTCGAAAGTGCGCTGGCAAAGTCAGGCGACCGGTTCATCGCCAATGACTGCACGTTGTTGCCTGAAAAGCGGCTCTGGCTCGTCAGCGGCCCGAACATGGGCGGTAAATCGACCTTTTTGCGGCAAAATGCGTTGATCGTTTTGCTGGCGCAGGCGGGAAGCTATGTCCCCGCAACCACGGCACGGCTTGGTCTTGTCGACCGATTGTTCAGCCGCGTTGGGGCATCGGACAATTTGGCGCGCGGCCGGTCAACCTTCATGGTTGAGATGGTCGAAACCGCCGCCATTCTTGCGCAAGCGACCGAACGCAGCTTTGTCATATTGGATGAGGTTGGGCGCGGCACATCGACTTATGATGGCCTTGCCATCGCCTGGGCAGTGGTCGAGGGCATTCACGAAACCAATCGCTGCCGCTGCCTGTTCGCAACGCATTATCATGAACTGACGCGGTTGGCGGACAGCCTTGACGCACTGTCGCTGCACCATGTCCGCGCCAAAGAGTATAAGGGCGATCTGGTGCTGTTGCATGAGCTTGCCGATGGACCCGCCGACCGTAGCTATGGCATTGCGGTGGCAAAGCTTGCCGGCCTTCCACCGCAAGTTGTGGCGCGCGCAAGTTCCGTACTTGCCAAGCTCGAAAAAGGGCGCGCAGAAACTGGCGGCCTTGCCGCGGGGCTTGGCGATTTGCCCTTGTTCAGCGCTGCTATCGACGCCGCTGAGGCGAAGGTTGACGCCCTGCGTGAGAAGTTGACCGATCTCGACATCGATGCGCTCAGCCCACGCGCGGCGCTGGACCTATTGTATGAACTCAAGCGCGCGGCTGGCGAAAGCTGATTAGGCCAGCGACAGAAACAGTCCCGCCAGCGCAGCACTCATCAGGTTCGACAACGAACCTGCGGCAAGTGCTTTGAGACCCAGCTTTGCAATCATGGGACGTTGATTGGGCGCAAGGCTTCCAGTGACGGCCATTTGGATCGCGATGGAGCTGAAATTGGCAAATCCGCACAGGGCGAAGGTGGCGATTCCGACGGTTGGCGCGGAAAGGTCCTTCAGTGCGCCTAAGTCGATGAAGGCCACAAATTCATTAAGGACGACCTTAGTACCAAATAATCCGCCAGCCTGAATGGCCTCATGCCATGGCACGCCAAGCAAGAACATGATTGGCGCAAAGACATAGCCGACAATCTGCTGAAAACTTAATCCTGGCAGGCCGAACCAGCCGCCAATGCCACCCAATATGCCGTTTGCTAATGCCACCAAGGCAACGAAGGCAAGAACCATCGCGCCTACCGCGACGGCTAGCTTGACCCCGGTTTGTGCACCTTGCGCAGCGGCCATGATGATGTTGGCAGGTTTTTCTTCCCCATCATCATGCGTCATTTCCGGTTCCTCATTGGGATGCGGGTTGGCCAATGCTGGGTCGCCCTCAGCCAACACAGCTGGCGGGACATCGGGCATCATGATTTTGGCCATCAATATGCCGCCGGGGGCAGACATGAAGGCTGCGGCAAGCAGATAATCAATGCGGATGCCCATTGAGGCATAAGCGGCAAGAATAGTGCCGGCAACGCCGGCCATGCCAACGGTCATGACGCAGAATAATTGTTCTGGCCTCAATCCGGCGAGATAAGGTCGGATAACCAATGGCGATTCCGATTGGCCAACGAAAATATTGGCGGCGGCGCACAGACTCTCGACTTTGGAGATGCCAGTGATTTTTTGTAACCCACCACCAATCCAGCGGATCACATATTGCATGATGCCCAGATAATAGAGGATCGAAATTAACGACGCGAAAAAGATGATGACAGGCAAGGCGGCAATCGCAAAGCTGTTACCGCCGATTTCGGGAGAGGCCAGCGGACCAAAGATGAACTGGGTGCCTTTGGCTGAATAGCCAAGCAAATTGGAAACGCCAGTGGATGCTGCATTCAGCGCAACCTTACCCCATGATGTGTACAATACCAGCGCCGCAAGACTTGCCTGCAGAGCAAAAGCCGCACCGACCACACGGAACTTGATCGCGCGACGGTTGGACGACAGCAAAACCGCAATCGCCAAAATGACGATCATGCCCGCGATGCTCAATAAAATTTGCATGTATAGCTTCCCCGAAAACCGTCACCCTAGATTTCGTTTCAGGGCCTTATTTCGAGCCCTGTAAGAATTAAGGCGCTTAAAAATGTTCAGCGCGACGGCATTTTATGTTTCCCGGGATAACCTAGCGCCATCGTTAGTCTTGCGCCAATAAAATTAGACGCTAGTCAGTTTTGGATGACTAAACAGACCACATTACGCGCGACCGAGGGGGGTATCCCGAAATCGCTTTTCATGTTTTCAATCATTTACGGCGGCATGGTGTGCATTGCTGGCGTGCTTGGAAATAAACAAGTTTCTTTAGGGCCGCTGGCGGTAGAGGCGGGCATCTTTCCATTTCTTTTGCTGGTCATCCTCTCCAGCGCGGTAGCTGCCTTGCATGGCAAGGCCATTGCGGATCGATTGGTCAAATATGGCTTCATTCCGCTCATTGCGTCGATATTGCTCGCGTTGCTGGTGCTTTCATTGCCGCCGTCACCGAAAATGGACGACAAATATCTAGATGCCTTCAACACCATGATGGGGCAGACGCCGCGCATATGGATCGCAGGTATTGTCGCTTATGGCGTGTCGCAAATGCTCAACGTCTATCTGTTTGATCGTCTGAAAAGCACCGTTGGCAAATATGTCGCATTGCGTGGCGCCATCGCCGCAGTGCTATCACAGATCATTGATACCTTATTGTTCGTAAGCATTGCCTTTTACGGTGTGTTTCCGATCACGGACCTGCTCTTCGGCCAAATGCTGGCGAAGGTCGTGCTGAGCATGATCATGGTGCCATTGCTCATCACTTTCTTTGTCAGTTACGGCCATAGGCTGGATGGCACGGACCCCAAGGCAGTTGGTGCGCATGACGATTGATCCCGCCCATTTGGCAAAAGCCGAAACGCTAACCGAAGCGCTCCCCTATCTTCAGCGTTATGCGGGCAAAACCTTTGTCGTCAAATATGGCGGGCATGCGATGGGCGATTCTAGCCTGGCACGCGACTTTGCGGATGATGTGGTGTTGTTAAAGGCCGTCGGTATCAACCCCGTTGTTGTGCATGGTGGCGGACCGCAAATTGGCGCAATGCTTAAGAAACTGGGCGTCGAAAGCGAATTTATCGATGGCCTTCGCGTTACCGATGCGGAAACTGCGAAGATTGCGGAGATGGTGCTATCGGGTGCGATTAACAAGGAACTGGTTGGCTGGATTAACGCCGCTGGCGGCAAGGCGCTTGGCATATCGGGCAAGGATGGCGGGTTCGTTACCGCCGCCAAAGTGCAGCGCACACAAAAAGACCCAGACAGCCATATCGAACGCAACATCGATTTGGGCTTTGTCGGCGAACCGACCACCGTTGACCGCAGCATCATTGATACGATCAGCGCTGCCGGTATGATACCTGTAATCGCGCCGATTGGCGTTGGTGCCGATGGCCACACCTATAACATCAATGCCGACACCATGGCGGGTGCCGTCGCAAGTGCGCTAGGTGCATCGCGGCTTTTCCTTTTGACCGATGTTGCAGGCGTCTTAAGTAAATCGGGTGAACTTCTGACGGATCTCGATCCTGCCGCGATTGCCGAACTGCAAAATGACGGCACCATTAGCGGCGGCATGATCCCCAAAATTCAGACATGTGTCGATGCGGTGGAATCCGGCGTCGATGCGGCGGTTATCCTGGACGGCCGCACTAGCCATGCCATGCTGATCGAAATGTTCACGGTAAAGGGCGCAGGAACCCTGATTCACAAGTAAACTGTGGCGCGCACTGTTTTGGGCGGTTGATACAGCGCGCTGCCTCGGCTAATCGCCTCTTCAGATCTTTCCGGAGAATTGCATGCTTCTCGCGCTTATTTCGATA
Organism: Sphingomonadales bacterium; assembly: GCA_027488785.1. GTDB lineage: Bacteria > Pseudomonadota > Alphaproteobacteria > Sphingomonadales > Sphingomonadaceae > Sphingorhabdus_B. Next base: position 151,564 of record JAIYAY010000028.1, read on the forward strand.
ATTGGATATTTGATGACGATATTGTCCACCGTCGTCATCGTTCAATTCATCCTGAGCTTGCTGATTGCGTTTAACGTCGTCAGCCTGTCGAACAACATTGTCGCTTCCATCTGGCAGGCGCTTTCGGTCATACTGGACCCCTTTCTAAAACCTATCCGTAAAATCATGCCCGATACTGGAATGATCGACTTCTCGCCGATGGTGTTGTTGATTGGTCTGCGCATCTTGCAAATGCTGCTGGTGGGTCTGGCCAATGATATTTCTGCGGCGGGCATGTGAGCAACGCAGCTATCATTGATGGCAAGGCATTTGCCGCCCAATTACGTCAGCGCGTGGCCGTTGCCGTTGAAAGCTTTGTAGCATCAACGGCGCGTAAGCCTGGACTTGCCGTTGTCCTTGTGGGCGAGGATCCGGCCAGCCAAGTTTATGTGGGCTCCAAGAAGAAGGCGACAGTCGAGGCGGGCATGAACAGCTTCGAACATCGCCTACCGGCGTCGGTTTCGCAAAATGAACTCATCGCGCTCGTTGAAACGCTTAACGCGGATGCTGCCGTTGATGGCATATTGGTGCAATTGCCTTTGCCACCGCATATGGATGATAAAGCCGTGATCGCTGCGATTGATCCGGGCAAGGATGTCGATGGCTTTCATGTCGTCAACGCGGGGCGTCTCGCTGTGGGTGAAGAGGCGTTTGTTCCCTGCACGCCGCTTGGCTGCTTAATGCTGCTTAAGGACCATATGGGCGATCTGTCGGGCAAGAACGCGGTCGTCATCGGGCGGTCGAACATTGTAGGCAAGCCAATGGCGCAATTGCTGTTGGCCGAAAATTGCACCGTGACTATCGCGCATAGCCGAACGCAGGATCTGCCCGATGTTGTCCGCCGCGCCGATATCGTTGTGGCCGCGGTTGGCCGCGCAGAGATGGTGACCGGCGATTATTTGAAGCCCGGCGCAGTGGTGATTGATGTTGGCATCAATCGCTTGGAGCCCGTGGCGGGGCAAAGCAAGGGTCGCTTAGTTGGCGACGTTGCCTTTGACGACGCGTTACGCCATGCGGGTGCCATAACCCCCGTTCCGGGTGGGGTCGGGCCTATGACCATTGCGTGCCTATTGCGCAATACTTTGGTTGCCGCGCACCGCCGCGCAGGAGTTGCTGCACCAGAAGGAATTTGACGCGATGAAAGCATTTTCTGTCCTTCTTGCTGCAGCGGCGCTTTCGGCTTGTGCGGCGTCGCCAAGCCGCGAATTCTATGATTTCCAGCCCAAAATCGCCAACCCAAGCGCGATTATCGCGGCAGATATTGGCTTTAATCAGCTTGCCCAACAAAAGGGGCAATGGACCGCTTTCCGTGAAACCGCTGGCAAGGACGCCGTGCTTTTTGTCCCGCAACCTACGCTTGCGCTGGAATGGTTGAAGGGCAAGGCAGACCCTGCCGTGCCGCTGAAGTGGCGACCACATAAGGCGTTTATGTCCTGCGATGGTAAAACGGGCGTGACGACGGGCGCGTGGGAGAGGCCGGACGGCGCCGTCGGCTATTTCACCACCGTTTGGCAATATGTAGAGAAAAATGCGCGCGGTGACGGTGAATGGAAATGGGTGCTGCACCATAATGACACTCTGACCGCGCCACGTGCGCCAAAGGAGATGATTGAGACAAAGGTAGCCAGTTGCAAAGGCAACGCGCCTACAACGCTTGCTACCTCTTCTGACGGCTTTGTCGCAAAGACCGGCTACGCTCGCGATCAATCTTTGAGCTACAGATATATCGTCCAAACCAATGGCGCGCGGATAGTCGAGATTATATTGTGGAACGGTGCGACAAACGAGACCGTTATCATGGATGAGGTTGCGTCGATATCATGATCGAACTGTTTCTGTCGGCCTTCATCACCTTTTTCGTCGTGATCGACCCACCGGGCTGTGCACCGATTTACGCGAGCCTAACTAAAGGCGCCAATGTGGCGCAGCGCCGCAATATGGCGTTGCGAGCCGTCTTGGTTGCATCCGGCATATTGCTGGTCTTTGCTTTGTTCGGCGAACAATTGCTGGGCGCATTGCATATCGAATTGAACAGCTTCCGGATCGCAGGCGGCATCATGCTCTTCCTGATCGCTATCGACATGGTTTTTGAAAAGCGGACGGAACGGCGCGAGGAACGCGCGCAGAAAATCATCGACACGCCCGAAATCGAGGATGTGTCCGTCTTTCCGATGGCCATGCCGATGATCGCAGGGCCGGGATCGATTGCTTCGGTCATGCTGCTCATGTCGCAAAATACTGGCATTGAGAGCGCTAGCGTCATTTTGGCAGCACTGGGAACCGTGCTTGTCCTGACCTTATTGGCCCTGCTCGCCGCGGGCCCCATCATGCGTGTTCTGGGTGCCAATGCCGAAGCCGTGATTACGCGATTGTTGGGCGTGTTGCTCGCCGCATTGGCCGCGCAATTTGTCATTGATGGCGTGCGGGCGAGTTTTTTGAGCTGATTATTGAAGCGTTACGCGGTCGTCGGAACCTTTATGGCGTCCGAAAAACTGCATCAACTGTACAATAGTGTCTGCACGGTCGGATAGCCCGCGCGCTTCCAACAAGGCTTGCTTTGCGGCAAAATCAAATGGGGCAATTTGGGCAATGGCGTTGACCAAAGAATAATCGTCCAGCTGCGACACCGCTGCCCAATCGACGCTATACCCTTGCGATTCGGCAAAGCGGCGTGATTCGATTTCCATCGAAGCCCGTTCGGCGAGCGAGAGGGTTTCGCCCATTTCATCTTCATCCCATAACTCTGCTTCAACTTGCCGAAAGCTTGTGGTGACATCCAACTCTTTGATGACTGAAAAGCGCTGCACGCCCTCTAGGATGATATTGTACCGGCCATCGTCCATCGCCTCCACATCCTGGATCCGCGCGAGACAGCCAACACGAAACAAAGGCGGCTGGTTCCCCTGCCCCTTGGGTTGAATCATCCCGATCTTGCGGTCACGGGCCAGCGAATCACTCACTAAATCGCGATAGCGCGGCTCAAAAATATGCAGCGGCAGTTGCATATTTGGAAAAATGATCGCGCCAGTCAGCGGGAAAATTGAAATCCGTTGTGTAGTCATCCGAACAGGATCGCTGACAGTTTTCGGCGTGTCGCTGCCACCCATGGGTCTTCCAATCCAATTAATGCAAATATTTCAAGGAGCCGCGCCTTGGCAGCGCCTTCATTCCATTCGCGGTCTGCTGCGATGATATGCAACAACGCTTCGGCGGACCCGTCACGGTCGCCTGCCGCAATCAAGGCATTGGCAAGTTCGAGGCGCAAAACATAGTCATCCGGCGACGCGGCAACGGCGGCCTGCAACCGCGCCAATTCTTCTGGCGGAACGGCCGCGGCTGCTATGCTTAACAACGACCCTGCCTTTTCCAACGCTGGGTCGGAACGCAGTTCGTTGCTGAGGCTATCAAAAACAGCTTGCGCCTCATCCTGACGTCCCAATGCGGTCAATGCCCGGATCAGCCCCGACAAAGCGGCAGGATGTTCCGGCAATGTCGAAAGCACCTCGGCAAACAGGGCATAAGCTTGCTCTGCACTGTCTTGCGCCAAAAGCATCTCGGCCTCTTCTACAAGCGGCGCCAATATTGCGGCGGGGTCGGCGACGGCGTCTCCAGCGGTAATCGGCAGCTTCTCCAACAATTGGTCAAGCATTTGCCGTAATTGCGGTTCTGTGCGTGCTGGCGTCATGTCCGCAACCGGCTGCCCCTGAAATATGGCGTAAACCGTTGGAATAGAACGCACCTGAAATTGGGAGGCGATAAACTTATTCTCGTCAACATTGACCTTGGCCAGCACCACGCCGCGATCGGCATATTCGGCCGCAACCTTTTCCAATATGGGTGTCAGTTGCTTGCACGGTCCGCACCATTCTGCCCAGAAGTCGAGTATCACCAACCGCTCCATCGACGGCGCGACAACGTCGGTGCGGAATTGCTCAACAGCTTTTCGTTCGTCGGTGGTTAGGCCCATCGTCGCCAAGGTCATTCTCCATTCTTCAGGATTCGTTTCGCCTCTATGTGGGCAAAGCGATGGCTTTCACAAGACAGGCTTTACCCTGTTTTCGTAAAAAGGCGGCATTTGGGGCTTGCGGGGGAATATACCCCATGCTAACGGCGCGCCTCACCCGTCAGGATTTCAATGCCTGACCGCCAGAGCGGGCGTAGCTCAGGGGTAGAGCACAACCTTGCCAAGGTTGGGGTCGAGGGTTCGAATCCCTTCGCCCGCTCCAATGATTTCAATTACTTAGGCGATAACGCCTTTGCTGCCCAAAGCGGGGTTGCAGCGTGCGTTTTTATCAGCGTTCTGATTGGAACGCCCGCGCAAAAAGCTTGGAAATTCAGTGTTTAAGTCTGCCTTGGATGGAGCATTGTCGGTTAATGCGATTTGCACTGCGCTCATCTTTGTGTTCGGCTCGCTCCTAAAAACGGATGAGCGACGATCATCCGTAACGCTTTGGGACTGGTCCGCCAATCCCAAACGCCACAAAAGTCCGATTTGTCGGGGAGGAGCCGTTGGCGTCGAACACCGTTTGCCAGCGTTCCATTTGGAACAGTCTATTTTGGCGGAAAGCCTAATCGGCTCTCGTCCTTGATCAGGTGCCATGGCAGATTCTGGGCCGGAAGCGGACAGTCGGCTCTTAGCTGACCTTCCCCTAAACCCGGTCGGTCTACGCCTGACAATATTGCAGACTTAGCTAACGGCGCAGGCATCGCTTACTTTGTTGCCATTCATTCACATCTCGTCAAGAAATAGGCCGGAAGGGCGCTGTAACCGATCAGGTCGGTGCCCATTCGGTTCATGGTATAAGCGAAGCCGAGCCGCCTGTCCGGATCAGGGAAGGCGAAGGAGCCGCCCCAGCCTCCATGGCCGTAGGCGGATTCACTTTCGTCATAGGCTCCGCTTACGATGCTGTTCTTGGCATATCGGACGATACCAGATTACCGCCACCGCGCGCCAATTCGCTTTAGATATGCGTCAGTCCACGTACGTTAGAAAATCCTTTTGCAGACGGGATTTCCGTTGCGCGCTATGAAGTTTTATTTTGATGCGGCGGGTTTATGACCAACATCATGCGTCCTTCTCCTGTCCCTTCTATGGGTGGTGAACGGTGAATGGCGGGATGGGTTTCCGACCAAATTCGTCCCTTAAACAAACCGACATCTCCGGCGTTCATCTGCTGGATGTTATGGGGTTCGCCGCATCCGCAATCTTCCGCGTCGGCACCATCAAGCCATTGTGTTCCGGGGCCCACATAGGTACAGATAAGCCGCGCCGTGACATAGTCGCCGTGGAACTTCTTGCAGGCATTGGTGGTCACATGCTCGAGGCGAATTTCGACTTTGTTCAAACGCATTACAGCGGCAAAGCGATTGGCTAGGTCCAATATATCGGTGGCGAGATTGTCGCGCGGGATGCCCTTTTTAAAACCCGCAGACCTGAGCTCTTGGTCCAACGTGTCGGGCATTTCAACCAGCGAAGCTGTAAAACGGAGATTGCGTAGACCGTTTAGTGCAATATCACCTACACCTGATGGAGGTTTGCGTTCCCAAAAAGCGAAGGAAACTTCTTCTTCGCGGATGGCGTGAAGCACGTCGGCATTTCCAGCCACAATAGCGCGTGAAAATGTGGTAATCGTCATCAAGCTGTCTCCAGCGCATGTGTGCTGGGACCCCAGCTTGGGAACGGATCGGCGAGTGTGTCCCAATTTTCGGGCGCGAATTTGTCATCGGGCACAAGGCAGGCATCGAGGCGGGCGCGGATTACGGCTTCGTCCATTCCAATGCCGATAAACACCAACGACTGGCGCCGATCGCCCCAAACCGCATCCCAGTTTGGCGCGATATGTTCTTCAAAGCTGCCATCGTGCGGCCATTGGTTCTTGGGCACCGCCGCCCACCACCGCCCAAGCCGCGCCGTAACCGTCTGGCTACCCGCAACGGCCAGATCGCCGACCCACCATGGCCTTGTTGCAAGCCAGAATAACCCTTTGGCCCGAACCACCTTGTCGAGACCATCTGTGGTCAGAAATTCATGGAATTTGGAAGGATCGAACGGCCTTCGCGCCCGGTAGACGAAGCTTTCTATGCCATATTCTTGGCTTTCGGGAACATGGTCGGCAAAGCCGTAAAGCTCCTTGTACCAAAGCGGATGCTTTTGTGCCTTTTCCTCATCGAACAGGCCGGTGTCGAGAATAAGCTTCAAGTCGACTTCGCCATAGTCGGCCGTTACGATTTTCGCTCCCGCGTTAAGCGATGCGACCAGTTGCTTGACCGTTTTCAGCTGTTCGGTCGTGACTGCACTCGCTTTGTTGATGATCACTACATCCGCAAACTCAATCTGTTCAACGAGCAGGTTTACAAGGCTGCGATTGTCATCGTCGCCCAGCGACTCCCCGCGATCAGCTAGAAAATCCTGACTAGAATAATCGTTCAGTAGGTTAATTGCATCGACCACTGTCACCATCGTGTCCAGCCGGGCGACGTCACCAAGGCTATCGCCTTCTTCGTCTCGGAATGAAAAGGTCGAAGCAACGGGCAGCGGTTCAGATATACCGGTGCTTTCGATTACCAGATAATCGAACCGGCCTTCGCTTGCCAGACCGCGCACCTCCTTCAACAAATCATCACGCAGCGTGCAGCAGATGCAGCCATTGGTCATTTCGACTAGGGTTTCTTCGGAGCGGGACAACGCAGCTTCGCCGCCGCGAACCAGTTCGGCGTCGATATTTACTTCGGACATGTCGTTCACAATAACGGCGACCTTGCGCCCCTCACGATTGGCAAGAATCTTGTTCAACAATGTGGTTTTGCCCGCGCCAAGAAATCCGGAGAGGACGGTGACAGGAAGTTTTTCGACAGTTTTCATTCAACAGGCCTTGCGAATCATGTTATGATGTATCATCACAATTTAAGGCACTAACCTTGTGTCTATCGTTCAATCAAGGGGTAAAATGCGTGTCAGGCTTCAACCGAATACTGGATCGTTTTACGATCGGCCTGTCGTCGCTGTGCCTTGTGCACTGTCTGGCGACTCCCTTGATGCTGCTCATGTTGCCTGCCGTGGGCCTGGGTTTTGCCTTGCCCGAAAGTTTCCATATTTGGATGCTGTTGACCGCCATTCCGGTCAGCATTCTGGCGTTACGATCCGGACACCGGCATCACCGAAGACTGTTGCCAGCAATTACTGCGTCCACGGGTCTATGTTTGCTTGGCTATGGTGCGATTTTCATCGTCACCGCAAAGTTGGAACTGGTTGTCACCGTGGCTGGAGCGCTTTGTCTGGCTGGCGCCCATTATTGGAATACACGCCTCGCAGTACAGATGTCCGCGGGCTAATGCACGTGCTGCAATGTCCGCTTTTGGGCGAGCCAGTCGGCGCTTGAAATGACTGCATTTGGGCGCAAAGCTGCCGCTTCGCATTTGTCTGGAAACCTGAACACAAAGCCTTCTGAGAAAATGCCGCTGAAAATGTTCGGATCGTGTTCGGATTTTTCAGACCTTTTATAAATATCTGAATTTAAATAAATAATTCATAGAGCCGAATCTTGCCAAGGTTGGGGTCGAGGGTTCGAATCCCTTCGCCCGCTCCAGTTTTTCTAAATGTGATGTCAGCCGTCGCGGCCCTTTCGGGTCTGCGATGACTCATGCAGGTTAAGCGCCGCGGGCGAAGGTGCTGCGGGCTAGTCGCGTTAATAATCCCGTCAAACCATCATAATTTGCGCGGTGGTAGGCAGAGTCGGGGGCCAATTGTGCCGTTAGGCGGCGGTGGGCTTCGCCCAAGGCATGATAAGGCACGCTGGGGAGCAGATGGTGCAATGCGTGGTAGCGTAGCCCTACGGGTGCCCAGATCGATGCCAACACGCCCGGCGGCGGCACATTGACGCTGTCGAGAAATTGTGCGGTGACGCTCAAGGGCTCGCCATCATTTTCCCACAGATGTGCAACTAGCGTGCGGACTTGGTTCAGCACGGCAACGCTGGAGACGATGGCGAGGAAAATCAAGAAAGCGTTTAGAGGAATAAAGCCGCTGAACACCGCGCCAAGCAGGACAATGGACCAAATGCTCGCGGCAGCTTCTTGTATGATCCAGTTGCGATGCGCTTCGCCTTCGGCCGGGCGACGGCGGAAGGCGGGATTGATCGCCAGGCCCGAATATCGTTCTACCACAATCCTACGAAGCGCGGGGATAAAGAGCGAAAGCGGCGCAAGCACAGCGTTGCGGAATAGCAAAGCAAAGGGCGCGAGCAGTGAGGCGAATAAGAACAACGGCAACGTCCAAGGTTTCATCAACGCCAGCGGCAGATATTCAGGATCCTGATCCGTGCCATATCGCGTGCGCGCATGGTGGAGATTGTGAATGCCTTCATACATGTAGGATGGCACGAGCAGAGGCACACCGATCACCGCGTTAAAGCCAAAGCGGAAACCCGGTAGGGCGGAATGTTTTACATGGCTGACTTCATGGATGAAGCCGCCCGCACGATATAGCGCAAGCACCGATATCAGCCCCGCCACGCATTGCAGCCAAAGGTTTCCTGAGAGGATTGCAACGGCCAATCCAGCATAACCCACAAAGGCCGAAGTCAGAAAGTCAGACCAGAAAATGTGTGGATTGGGCGTACCCAAGTCGCGGGTCAATTCAGCCACAGCGCGCAGCATCGCTTTATCATCGGGCACGCGCTTGAGCGCCGCTGCGCGCATTGCAACATCGGTATCCTTCTGGACATCGGTTGTTGGGGTGTGCGCGGTCAGATTGCTGTTACGCGTCGGCGAATCAATGGGGCCAGCTAATGTCATGCCACCCTAGATATGCACCAGTCATGGCGAGAAAATGGCAGAAAGCGCAAATTATGGCGCTGCCTCGCTTCAGCGTTCTTTGGTCGCGCTGAATTTTAGGTCCGGATGCTTTTCCTGCTGATAACCCACATCCCATGATGAGCGCGCCATAAATACAGGGTGGCCATCGCGATCCTTGGCCATATTGCCGCCATTGAACGACACAAACTGCGCCAATGCGTTTTCCGAACCGCTCAGCCAGCGCGCTGTGTCATACGGCGCGGCTTCCAAAAACGCATCGACCTTATACTCCGCTTCAAGTCGGGAAATCAGCACGTCCAATTGTAATTGCCCGACAACACCAATGACCCAGTTGGAGCCGATTTCGGGGTAAAATACCTGAATCACGCCTTCTTCGCTTAAGTCATCGAGCGCCTTGCGCAATTGCTTGGTCTTGGTGGGATCGCGTAACACGACACGACGCAGTATTTCCGGTGCAAAATTCGGCAGGCCGGTAAAGCGCACAATATTCCGCTCCGACATGGTGTCGCCAACGCGCAACGTGCCATGGTTGGGGATGCCGATGATGTCGCCGGGTTCGGCGCTATCGGCAATTTCGCGATCTTGGGCAAAAAACAGAATGGGCGAATGAATAGCAACCGGCTTTCCAAGCCCGGACGGTGTCAGCTTCATGCCGCGTTTAAATGTACCCGAACATAAACGCATGAAGGCGATGCGGTCACGGTGCTGCGGGTCCATATTGGCCTGCACCTTGAAAATAAAGCCGGTGACTTCCTTTTCCGACGGATCGATATCACCCTTTGAACTTGGTTGAGGCCGGGGCGGTGGGGCGAAAGCGGCGATGGCATTGATTAGCTCGACCACGCCAAATTCCTTCAACGCTGAACCGAAATAGACCGGAGTCAGATCGCCATTCTGGAATGCGGTCAGGTCAAATTCTGAATATCCGACTTGCGCAAGTTCCGCTTCCTCGCGCAGCCGGGTTACGCCGGCTGGTGTCAGCACCTGTTCCAGCGTTGCCGCGTCTAAACCTTCATGATCGCTGGTCTTGCCTTCAAATGCCTTGCTTTCGCCGGATGGTTGGCTCAGGCGACCGCTGTTGAAATCATACAGGCCTTCAAATTCACCGCCCATGCCGACGGGCCAATTCATTGGACAAACATCGAGGGCGAGCGCATCGGCGACCTCGTCAATCGTTTCAAACGCGGCGCGGCCTTCGCGGTCGACCTTGTTGACGAAGGTAATGATCGGCACACTGCGCAGGCGACAAACTTCGAACAATTTCCGTGTCTGCGGCTCAATACCCTTGGCCGCGTCGATGACCATGATGGCGGAATCAACGGCGGTTAGCGTGCGGTAGGTGTCTTCGGAAAAATCTTCATGCCCGGGCGTGTCGAGTAGGTTGAAGACAATGCCATCTTTTTGGAATGTCATCACCGATGAGGTTACCGAAATGCCGCGCTGTTGCTCAATCTTCATCCAGTCCGAACGCGCGCGCCGGGCTTGCCCGCGCGCCTTCACTTCACCGGCCAAGTGTATCGCGCCACCTTGCAGCAGCAATTTCTCCGTCAGCGTGGTCTTACCCGCGTCAGGGTGAGAAATAATGGCAAAGGTCCGTCGGTTCAGCGTCATGCAGCGCGGCTTAGGGACGAATGATTAACGCTTCAACCCGTTTGTCAGCAGGTCAGCAGCAATATTGGCGACATCGGCCACATCGCGTTCTTCGCCTATGACACCATAGCGTAGACCCAGAAAAACGTTCATGCCTACGATTGCCCAGGCGTGCACTTCCTCGACATCATCTCGCAATTGGCCTTTGGCAGCTGCGTTTTTCAAGCTGGCGAGATAGCCGTTAACAGTGTCTTCATAATGTGCGCGATAGCTTGGTGGATCGACAAACTCGGCTTCATCGATAATCCGGTAAAGTTCCTTATGTTCGCGGACGAATTTAAGGAATTTGGCAAGGCCTTTGCGTTCACCCTCCATCCTGTCGGGTTCTGCTGCAATCACAGGACCAACATTGCGGCGCACCTGGGCGGACATATCGCGAACCAGCGCGCGGAAAAGCGAATCCTTGGAATCAAAATAGGTGTAGAAGCTGCCCAATGCGACGCCGGCGCGCTGCGTAATCGACACAATGGAACTGTCGTGAAATCCCTTCTCGCCAAATTCGGCGGCAGCCGCGTCCAACAACAAACGCAATGTTTTGCGGCCCCTTTCGGTGCGGGGTGTTTTTTCAGCCGGTGTCATTGTTGCTGATATGCCACGTTCGACCGACATTCGCTACACTTCCTAAAGCCATTAAGTTGAAACATGGTTCAACTTTCAGTATAAGCATATTTGGAAATGGGTAAAGACCCGCATTTCAATCAGGAGAGTGACAATGAAATCCCCCAAAATTTCGATGATCCGCGCAGCGTTATTGGCCAGCATTGCCGTCTCTGGCTTGGCAGTGACCGCGCCCGTAATGGCGCAAGAAGAAGCTGCGAGCGCGGAAAATGGTGATGAAATCATCGTTACAGCACGCCGTCGTGAAGAAAATCTCCTCGATGTGCCAATCGCCGTCAGCGCATTTTCGGGTGAAGCGCTTGAAATGCGTGGCGCGCTCGACCTGACCGACATCGGCAATATCACGCCAAACACGACACTTGAAACGTCGCGCGGCAGTAACTCAACATTGTCCGCTTTCATCCGCGGCATCGGGCAGCAGGACCCCGTTTCCGGTTTTGAACCAGGTGTCGGCATCTATCTCGACGATGTCTATTTGAATCGTCCGCAAGCTGCGGTGCTCGACATTTATGATGTAGAACGCATCGAAGTTCTGCGTGGGCCACAAGGTACGCTGTACGGGCGCAACACCATCGGCGGCGCCGTGAAATATGTTACAAAGCGTTTGCCGCAAGAGTTCGCTTTGAGCGCACGGGCAACGGTCGGAACCTATGATCAGGCAGACGGCGTATTGACTGTGTCTGCACCGCTTGGCGAGATTGTTCGCGTTGGCGGCAGCGTCGCGCGGCTTTCACGCGGCGGTTTTGGTGAGAACCTGACCACCGGTCTTGAAAACTATAACAAGGATGTCTGGGCTGCCCGCGGCACATTGGAGCTTGGCGGCTATGGCGCGCCTGTTTCGGTTCGCATCAGCGGCGATTATAGCCATGACAAAAGCGATCCACGCGGCGGTCACCGTATCATTCCTGGATTGTTGTCGGGCGCACCCGTTCTGGACAATGTCTATAACACACGCGGCGGCCTTGTTGATCCGAAACAGGATATCGAAGCCTATGGCCTTGCGATGAACATTACGGCGGAGCTGTCGGATAGCCTGACGCTGCGCTCTATCAGTGCATGGCGCAAGGATGACAGTCTAACCCCAATTGATTTCGACGCAATACCAGCGGCAGATGTTGACGTACCCGGTGGCTATTTCAACGAACAGATCAGCCAAGAGGTTCAATTGCTGGTCGATGCCGGACCATTTAGCGGCATGGTCGGTGCATATTATCTAGATGCTACCGCAGATACCTTGTTCGATGTGCGCCTGTTCACGACGCTCAATGGACTGACCGCATTTACCAAGGCTGCGGTCGATACGGAAACCTACGCCGTCTTCGGCGATTTTACGTACGACCTTTCCGAACAGCTCAGCCTGTCCGTTGGTGGTCGTTACACATGGGATAAGCGCACCGCGAATATCCTGCGCCAAAACTATCTCGGCGGTGGTTCTCCGTTCTTCGGCGGGGCAGGCGTAGCCTTTGGTGCAGCCAGCACAAACTTCAGCGGACAGCGTGATTTCAAAAAGTTCACGCCCCGCGTATCGCTCAGCTTCAAGCCAACGCCAGACGACAATATCTACGCCAGCTTCAGCCAAGGCTTTAAGGGCGGCGGTTTTGACCCGCGCGGCGTGGGTGCCAACGCGCCCGATTTGAACGGCAACGGCATTCGTGGCGAAAATGACGAAGTCGCAGCGTTTCTGAGCTTCCGCCCTGAAAGCGTCGACAGCTATGAAGTTGGCTATAAGGGCAATTTGTTTGATGGCGGCCTGACCTTCGCTCTGGCTGGCTTCTACGCCGACTATAAGGATGTGCAGATTCCCGGCTCAGTCGCCTGCATAGTCGGTGGCTTGCCATCTTTCTGTGGCGTTACATCGAACGCGGGCAAGGCGACATTCAAGGGGGTCGAGCTGGAATTCAACGCACGCTTAGCTGAAAACATGGCGAACGATGGTGACCGCCTCAACCTGTTGGGTGCGGTTGGGTATATAGACGCGCAATTTGACGAATATATCACCAACGTCGCAAGCGTGCCAACCGATGTGGCACAATATCGAGATGTGCAGAATACGCCGTCTGCAACTGCTAGCGCGACGCTTGCTTATATGACGCCCGTTGGCGCCGGACGCTTGAATCTGGGAACGACACTATCGTATCGCAGCAGCACGACGCAGTTCGAAATTCCGAACCCTTATATCGATCAGTCCGGCTATGCGCTTGTCGACGCAAGCTTAGTGTATACCGCACCCGACGACCGTTGGAGCATAGGTCTCTATGGTAAGAACCTGCTCGACAAGGAATATAAGACTTCGGGCTACAGCTTCATTGCTGCCAACGCGACGACTGGCGTGCCCGTCCTTGGCGGAAACAGTTTGCCCGTCGCTTCGCTGGGCCGCGAAGGCACGCTGACCGCATTTTATGGTAACCCGCGTCAGGTGTTTGTGACCGTTGGCGTGAAGTTCTAAAAGCCCGCGCGAAAGCGCGTTGAAAAAAGAAGGCCGGGTCATCATGCCCGGCCTTTCTTTTTATCCGCGAAGCACCGCGCCAAGTTTGGCCGCGGCCGCAATGACCTTATCTGAAATCAGTTTCAGATCATCGTCACCATAGCTTTTGTCGGTGGGTTGAAGCGTGACCTCAACCGCCAGGCTGACTTGGCCCTCGGGTACGCCCTGCCCGGCAAAGCGGTCAAACAAACGCGCAGCGACGATGTTGTCTTTGTCGCATCCCTTAATGGCCCGAACCAGATCATTAGCGGGCATATCTTGCGAAACCAAGAACGCAAAGTCGCGCGTAACGGCTTGCAATGCAGGCGGTGTGAAGGCCAGGCGCATAAAGCCAGTGGCTTTTTTGAGCGGTATCGCATCCAAAAAGATTTCCGCTGCTACAATGCTGCCATCAAGGTCAAAGGCTTTTGCGGTTGCCGGATGCAGCGTCCCGAATGCCGCGAGAATATTCTTTGGTCCCATACGCAGCGTCGCCGATTGTCCGGGATGATAATGCGCGCCGGCATCGTCCATCACGAGCAGGCCGTCGGTTGCGACACCCGCTGCCTTGAGCAACGCTATCGCTTCTGCCTTGGCATCAAAAGCATCAAACTTTACGGATTTGCCAGTCGTCCAGTTCCGCACAGATTTGTCACCTGCCAGAACGATACCTGCCGTCAGACGCTCGTCGCTTGTACCATCTGCCGCGGCAAAATAACGCCGCCCAATTTCGAACAGCCGTACCGATGATGCGCCGCGGTCCATGTTGCGCTGCGCAGCAGATAATAGCCCGGGCAACAAGGAAGGCCGCATGACCTTCATGTCTTCGGATATGGGGTTGGCAAGGGACCATGCGCCGCCACCAAAGGCGTCTGCCGCCTTTTGTGGCAGGAACGACCAGTTGATCGCTTCATTCAGCCCGCGGGCCGCCGCAGCGCGCCGCACTTTGCGTTCCAAAGATTGTGCGGGCGTAGCGGTGGGCTTGGCCACGCCATCGGCGCGGGGCAATGGCACCGACATAACATTGTCGAGACCAATGATGCGCACGACTTCTTCCACAATATCGGCGGGTCCATCAACATCACGACGCCATGATGGAACCGTAATGTGCCAATCGGCCGTCACTGAAAAGCCAAGCCGCTCGAGTATATTGCGTTGCTCTTCTGGCGCTACATCAACCCCGCCAAGGTGGTTGCAATAGTCGGTGTTGTAAGAAAATATGCGGGGCGCAACGGGGGCTTGACCCATGCGCGTGACGGCACTCGCCGTTCCTCCTGCTAGGTCCAGCACCAACTTGGTTGCAATCGCCAACCCATCATCAAGAAACGCAGGATCAACACCGCGTTCAAAGCGCTGACGCGCATCGCTGGTCAGGCCAAGCTTCTGTCCCGTGCGGGAAATATGTTCAGGGTCGAAAAAGGCGCATTCGATAAGAACGTCAGTCGTGTCTTCCGATACACCGCTATGCTCACCGCCCATGATCCCGCCAATGTCATGCACCATCGCGTCGTCGGCGATGACGGTCATGCTGGCATCCAACGTGTAGGTTTTGCCGTTAAGTGCGACTACCTGCTCACCATCAACGGCTTTGCGGGCGACAAGCGCGCCATTCAACTTTGCGCGATCATAAACGTGCAAGGGGCGGCCAAGGTCGATCGACAAGAAATTGGTGATATCTACCAACGCCGAAATCGGCTTTTGTCCAATCGCTTTTAGCTTGGCGCGCATCCATTCGGGCGAATCACCATTGCGCACGCCAGAGACAGATTGCGCATAAAATGCGGGGCATCCGGCTTCGTCATCCGTGCGGACGTTCGGCGCAGGGTCGCCCCCTTCCAAAGGCGCGGACAGGTCGATTTTATATACGTCACCTAGCGGTTTGAGCGTGCCCAACCCGGCTGCCGCTAAATCGCGCGCAATACCGCGCACGCCCATGCAATCCTGACGATTGGGTGTAATGCTGACATCGATGACTGGGTCGTCGAGACCAGCCCAATCGGCATAGACCTGCCCGACAGGCGCATCGTCGGGAAGCTCGATAATACCATCATGGTCATCGCCAAGCTCAAGCTCCGCGATGGAACACATCATGCCGTTCGATTCGACGCCGCGTATGGCCGCAACCTTCAGCACCATGCCATTGGCAGGCACGACTGCCCCTGCTGGACCAAAAACGCCAAGCATGCCGGCACGCGCGTTAGGCGCGCCGCAGACGACCTGAAGCGGCGGTCCGCCTGCGTCAACCGACAGGACCTGCAATTTGTCGGCCTTCGGATGCGGCGCTGCGCTCAGCACCTTTGCAATGCGGAAAGCGGACAATGTGTCTGCCGGGTTCTCAATGCCCTCAACCTCAAGCCCGATACGGTTCAAGCAATCGGCAACGGCCAGCATATCGGCGTCGGTATCGAGATGCTCTTTCAACCATGACAATGAGAATTTCATGCGCCTACTCCTCCGCTCAGCGTCGGAACATCGAGCGCATCAAATCCGTAATGTTGCAGCCAGCGATTATCGCCGTCGAAAAAGGCACGCAGATCGTCCATCCCATATTTAAGCATGGCAAGGCGGTCGACGCCGGTGCCAAAGGCAAAACCCTGCCACACATCGGGATCAAGGCCACAGGCCTCAATAACCTTACGATGCACCATTCCGGAACCGAGCACCTCCATCCAATCTTCGGCGCCACCGATCACGCGCTTGCCGTTGATGACGGAATAGCCAACATCAACCTCTACCGACGGTTCCGTGAATGGAAAATAGCTTGGGCGTAGACGCAGTACGACATCCTCACGTTCGAAATAAGCCTTTAAAAATGTTTCCAATGTCCATTTCAAATGGCCCAGATGAATGCCCTTGTCGATGACAAGGCCTTCAATCTGGTGAAACATCGGCGTGTGTGTCGCATCGCTGTCGCTGCGGTATACGCGGCCTGGCGCGATAATGCGGATGGGGGGTTCCTGTGACGTCATGGTGCGGATTTGCACAGGCGATGTGTGGGTACGCAGCACCATTTTTTGACCATCGCGGGCCATGTCGTCGGGAAAGTAAAACGTATCATGCATGGCACGAGCCGGATGTGTTTCGGGGATATTGAGTGCGGTGAAATTGTGCCAATCATCCTCAATTTCCGGCCCCTCGGCCACGGCAAAGCCCATATCGGCAAAAATCTCCGCCAACTCGTCCATGACTTGGCTGACGGGGTGGATGGTACCGCGCGGGGCGTCTGGCGCAGGCAGCGTCATGTCGACACGCTCGGTGGCGAGGCGTCGGTTTAGCTCAGCGGTTTCCAATTCAGCCTTCTTCGCGGCAAGCGCCAAAGAGATGCTTTCACGCAAGCCATTGATGATTGGTCCTTGGGTCTGCCGTTCTTCGGGTGACATGCCGCCCATTGTCTTCAGCAGAGCCGACACGCTTCCCTGTTTGCCCAGCGCAGAAACACGGACAGCCTCAAGTGCTTCAAGCGTGTCCGCTGAATCAATGCCCGCGATTAGCTCGGTTTGGAGGGTTTCAATATCACTCATTTTCGTCATTCCCGCGAAGGCGGGAATCTATCTCCCGCACTTTTCTAAAATTCACTGCCAGAACTGAATAAGCAAAAGGGCGCGAACGGCAAGTGCCGCCCACGCCCTTTTGCGCAATATCGAAGCTTTAGAAGCTTATGCTGCTTTCGCGAGCGCCGCCTTCGATTGCGCAATGATCGTGCTAAACATCGCGCCTTCGTTCATCGCGAGGTCGGCAAGAACCTTACGGTCCAATTCTACACCAGCGAGCTTCAAGCCGTGCATGAACACGCCATAGGTCATGCCTTCAGCACGGACTGCGGCGTTGATGCGCTGAATCCACAATGCACGGAAGTTCCGCTTGTTTACCTTACGATCGCGATATGCATATTGTCCGGCCTTTTCGACGGCCTGACGTGCAACGCGGATCGTATTTTTACGACGGCCATAATAGCCCTTCGCCTGCTCTAAAATTCTTTTATGTTTAGCTTTGGTGGTCACACCACGTTTGACGCGTGCCATAATCTATATCCTTTTTTTGAAAAACGTACGCGGGTCTTACAGACCGTAGGGCGCCCATTTCTTGATTGTCTTGGCATCGGGATCAGAGATCACGCTGGTGCCACGGTTTTGGCGGATATACTTCGCATTATGGCTGCTCAAACGGTGCCGCTTTCCAACGACGCCATGTTTGATCTTGCCTGTTGCGGTGATTTTGAAGCGTTTCTTCACACCGCTCTTGGTCTTGAGCTTGGGCATTTTGGTCTCCTTTGTTGAGTCCGTATCAAGCCGACA
>JAIYAY010000014.1 GCA_027488785.1 Sphingomonadales bacterium
CCGTCAGCTCTGCGGGGGATGTCAACGGCGATGGCTACGACGATCTGATCGTGGGCGCACCCGGAGCAGAGCCGAACGGGAACCTACTCGCCGGGGCGAGCTATGTGGTCTTTGGCAAGGCTGATGGTGCATCAATTAACCTCTCAGCGATTGAAAGCGGCACGGGCGGCTTTGTGATCAACGGCGTATTTGGAAACCGCTCGGGCTTCTCTGTCAGCTCTGCTGGCGATGTCAACGGCGATGGCTTTGACGATCTGATCGTAGGGGCATTTGGCGCCGACCCGAACGGGAGCTATTCCGGCGCAAGCTATCTGGTGTTTGGCAAGGCTAGTACGATGGCAGTTAACCTCCCGGACATTGCAAGCGGTATAGGCGGCTTTGTGATCAACGGCGCATCGATATTTGACTTTTCGGGCCGCTCAGTCAGCTCTGCGGGCGATGTGAACGGCGATGGCTTTGACGATCTGATCGTGGGGGCATATGGCGCCATCCCGAACGCGATCACTAACGCCGGTGCGAGCTACGTTGTGTTTGGCGGAAATTTCACAGGTTCTGTCACGCAGGTTGGCACCACTGGCAATGATATTCTCTCGGGAACTGCCGGTAATGACGTGATCTTTGGCGGGCTTGGGGATGATGTTATCACGACCAATGGCGGCGATGATCGGCTTGCCGGTGGCCCTGGCAATGATACGTTTGTGATTAGCAACGGCCCTGGAACGATCAGGATATTGGACTTTGGCGAAGGTGATACGCTTGATTTCAGCGCCTTCGGCCTTCAAGGCCGCCCGACCTTTACCCAGAGCGGTAGCGGCGACACGCAAATTCAGCTTGATGCTGATACCTTTGTGATCGTCGAGGGCTATGTCCCTGCTCAACTTACGGACTTCTTTACGAGCACACCCTCTGCATCAATCGTGCTTTAGATATGCCAAGCAGGTGCCGCCCCGAAAGTATCGGGCTGCACCTGCTGGGTTAGATGTTCCATCTGATAGCGGCCTGTTTCTAGCCCTTCGTTGGTGGGCTCTTAACGCAGCTGCAATGCTACCACTCCTCTATCGCACGCACCATGCGTAGAAAGGCGATTTCATGACTGACCCAAAACCTCCTGCGCTTGAATTAAATGGCTCGCGGCTGTTTACGACCTGGCTCAAAAATGCCGGTGTCAGTCTGGCCTTCACAACCTATCAGGCGGGCAAGGTCTTCTTCATCGGGCTGCAGCCCGATGGCAGGCTTTCGGTTTTTGAACGCACTTTCGAACGGCCCATGGGGCTTGGGACTGGTCCGGGCCGCTTTTGGATGAGTTCATTGTACCAGCTTTGGCGTTTCGAAAACTTCCTCGATCCCGGCCAAATGCATGATACTTATGACGCATATTATGTGCCGGTCAGCGGGCATACTACGGGCGATATCGACATTCACGACATCCATGAGGATGCAGAGGGCAATCCTATATTCGTCGCTACCCGCTTCAACTGCCTTGCAACCTTGTCCCATCGGGGAAGTTTTCGGGAAGTTTGGCGCCCGCCATTTATCGACCGGCTCGCCGCAGAAGATCGCTGTCACCTGAATGGTATGGCGGTGCAGGACGGCAAGCCCGCTTATGTAACCTGCCTGTCGCGCACCAATGTCTTCGAAGGTTGGCGCGACAAACGGCGCGACGGCGGCGTCGTTCTTGACGTGGCGAGCGGGGAGGTTGTGGCAGAAGGCCTGTCGATGCCGCATTCGCCGAGGCTCTACCGCGATAAGCTTTGGATGCTACAGGCAGGAACCGGCGAATTTGGCACAATAAATGTAAACACCGGCGCCTTCGAACCCCTTTGCTTCCTGCCTGGCTTTGCCCGTGGACTTGTTTTCACAGGCGATTACGCAGTGATTGGGCTCTCGCGTCCGCGCAATAGCAAAACTTTCGAAGGCCTGCCTCTCAACGAGCGACTGGATGCTGAAGGTATCAGCGCGCAATGCGCGATCTGCATCGTCAATCTAGTTAGCGGGGATATTGAGCACCGGCTCGAAATTACTGGCATTGTCGATGAAATATACGATGTCGCGCTGCTGTCGGGCGTTACGCGTCCTATGGCACTCGGCTTCCGCAGCGACGAAATTCGCCTCAAGATCAAGCCCGAAGCCCTGCCGTAAGCAACCAACATAGACACGTTTTGTTAAAGCTTTTACCAATGCGTGATGGACACACTTGATATCGCTTTTGCCGAAGCCCGCCGCTACCTCAATTCGCTCGGAACACGACCCGTCGCCTCGCGTGGCACGCCGGCCGAGATGCGCGCGCCTTTGCCGGCGCAACTCCCAGAGTGCGGAATACCCGCGAATGATGTTGTGCGCACCATTGCCGCCGCTGCCGAACCGGGTCTGACGGGCAATGCGGGTGGACGCTTTTTTGCATGGGTGAAAGGCGGCGCACTCCCCTCCGCACTGGCAGCGGATATCATGTGCTCGGCATGGGACCAGAATGCGGTCCTCGCCTCCACCAGCCCCGCTGGCGCGGTTCTCGAAGAGGTCGCCGGCCGCTTCCTGCTGGATGCTTTGCGGTTACCGGCGGATGCCAGTTACGCCTTCGTCACCGGGTGCCAGATGGCGCACACCACGGCACTGGCGGCTGCGCGTCATGCCGTTCTGGAGCAAAAGGGTTGGGACGTTGAGGCGCAGGGGCTTCAAGGCGCGCCTGCGATCCGCGTGCTCGCCAATGCCCATCACCATTCTTCGGTTACCAGAGCACTACGCCTTTTGGGTTTAGGTAGCGATTGTATCGTGCCTTTGGCTGGGGACAGGCCCGGTCTGGTGGATCCCGAAGTTTTGCGCGCTGCACTTGCCGACGCTCCCGATGCACCGACGATCCTCATTCTCAACGCAGGTGATCTCAACATTGGAGCATGCGACGATTTTGCGACATTGTGCCCGATTGCACATGCGGCTGGCGCATGGGTGCATGTCGACGGTGCCTTTGGACTTTGGGCGAATGCCAGTCCCCGCCTGTCCACGTTGGTATCCGGGGTGGAGCGCGCCGACAGTTGGGCCACCGACGGGCATAAATGGCTGAACACGCCCTATGACTGTGGCATGGCCATCACCCGCCACGCGAAGGCCCATAGTGCGGCGATGCGGATGACCGCTGCCTATCTGACCAGCGGCGGCCCAGTGCGCGACCCCATGGATTACACCCCAGAATGGTCGCGCCGCGCTAGAGCCATTCCCGCATTAGCGGCTTTGATGGAGCTCGGCCGTGATGGCCTTGCTGCGATGATTGAGCGGTGCTGCGATCATGCGGCAGCCATTTATGACGGTATCGCAGAGCTTGAGGGGGCCACTGGCATCGCGCGTCCGACAATGAATCAGGGCTTGATACGCTTCGATTCGAAAGATGGCGC
This sequence comes from Sphingomonadales bacterium, assembly GCA_027488785.1. Taxonomy (GTDB): domain Bacteria; phylum Pseudomonadota; class Alphaproteobacteria; order Sphingomonadales; family Sphingomonadaceae; genus Sphingorhabdus_B. The sequence goes on from JAIYAY010000014.1 coordinate 3,384, forward strand.
AAATATCAGCGACGCCATCATCGCGTCGATCAATGCCAGCGGCGAAGCCTTTTTAAGCGGTGGCAGTTGGAACGGCGAGCGGGTGATGCGGATCAGCGTTTGTGGCTGGAATACAAATGCGGACGATGTTGCGCGGACCGTGGCAGCCACACGTCGCGCGCTGTCGGAAGTGCGATAAAATCGCCTTTCCATGGCTATTGTTGTTGGCTAAACTTTCCACCGAGTACAATATGTAAGGCATAGGCTCTGGGGCCAATAAAGACGCGACGGGAGAATTTATGGTCAACACAAAAGCAATAGCTGGTCTGCTGGCTTTATCTGTGATGCTTGCCGCCTGCTCGGCTGGTTCGGAAGGCGAAACGGATGATACGTCTGCACAGCTAGAAGCGACGTCCCCGGCGGCACCTGCTGGCCCCCTGGCTGCAACCGATATGAGCACGGTGGATGGCACCACATTGGCCAGCTTCACCGGCAATGCTGCCAATGGCAAGCTGGTGTTTGCGCAATGCCGCACTTGTCATGTCACCGACGCTGGCGTGAACAAAATTGGCCCATCCTTGAATAACATTATCGGAAGCACGGCCGGAAAGGTGCCGGGGTATAATTATTCTGCGGCAAATGCGGGCGCCGGCTTTGTGTGGACCAAAGAAAAATTGTTCCAGTTTCTGGAAAAGCCTCAGCGCGTCATTCCGCAGACGAAGATGATTTACGGGGGTCTTCCCGATGCGCAAAAGCGTGCAGACCTGATCGCGTATCTCGAGACGCCAAACTGATATTGCAGCGCGTGAGACCTTAAAACGGTGATGTCACTCGGATGGTAGCAAAAGCTTCGGATCAATCCGGGCGCTGTTCCATTTCATGCCCCAGTGCAGATGCGGCCCTGTTGCTCTGCCTGTGGCGCCGACGCGGCCAATCACTTGACCTTGCCGCACATGGACTCCTGCTTTGACCAGCAATTCGGACGCATGTAAAAACGCGCTATTGAGGCCCATGCCATGGTCAATCATCAACAAATAGCCCTCTAAAGTGAAGGCATAATTGGCGGCAAGGGTGACGACGCCATCGGCTGGTGCGACGAAATTCTGCCCTTGGGGGGCGGCAATGTCCATGCCGTTATGATAGTTGCCGGGCGTGCCGTTATAGATGCGTTGCGCTCCAAATAGCCCCGATATGCGGCCCGATACCGGACGGATGAATGTTTGCCGCCAGCCTGCACTGTCGCTGCGGACGGCGCGTGCGGCCGCAATCTGGACCAGCTCTGCGCTGCGCCGTGCCTGAAATTCGGCGGAGCTTTTCGCGCCGCCCCTGATGTTCGCGGCAACATTTTCGATACGCCAATTGCCTGGAGCGACGGCTATATTGCGTTCGATCTTGCTGCCATCGGCCAGCACAGCGACCAAGCGCGCTTGTACAGCTGCGTCCCGATCAAAACCGATGAGGAAGAAGCCGTCCGGACTAAGTTCTAACGTCGCATCGTTAAAGAATAGGCTGCGTGTTTCCTTGGGTGCGCGGCCGATGACCAAGCCGCCTTGAACAGCAGCGCCCGATATCCAGAATTCGGCGGGGCTCATATGCGATGGGACTTGCGGCTGGGCAGTAACTGGCGCCGCGAAGCAGGCCAGACTCAGGAAAGCTGTGATGGTTGCGCGCAAAGCCCGGCTGGTGCGCAGCAATGGTTCAGCCTTTGGCCAATGCTGCGCGGGTGGATGCCTCTGCGCTCACATAAGGCTCTTGCTTGACCACGCTCCAGTAGCGCAGCTCTTCCAATGTTATGGCTTGGCCAGTCACTGCGCAAACGACATGGTCGCCTGCGGTGAGAACACGGAAGTTATTGGCCAGATAATGCAGGCGGGCGACTTTGTTTTTTGAAGACATCAGCATGGCGTTATTATGGCGCATCGACGCGCAATGGGCAATGCATCGCTTCAGCGGTCGAACAGATTGCCTTGATTACCCGTCGGCGACGTTTGTTTTGGGGTTGAGAGTCGCGGTGGTGCAGAGCCATTAACGACACTGCCAACTTCGCCATCAACGAAGCGCAGGGTCACGTCGCCCGCCTTCACTGCCGCAGCCCGCGATATAATCGTTCTGCCGTCCGCATCGGTCACACGGGCAAAGCCGCGCTTAAGAGGGGCCTCAGGGTGCAGGCTGCCCGCAAGGCGGGTAAGCGCATCCAGCTGTTGCTGCTTTTGTTCAACACGGCGATGTAACAGGCGCGGGTGCAGCATCATCGCAGGTCCGGAATAAGCGATTTCCGCATTGCTGACGCGCGTGCGCAACGACTGGCGCAGGCGTTCGGCCAGATCATCGGTGCGCAACTGATGCGGCGCGGCAAGGTCCGAAAGGCGCGGCATAAGTCGGCGCTGCGCCTCAAGCCGTTCCGCCGCCAAGTCCACCTGCTTGCGGACATTATTTGCCATGCGCAGGCTCAATTGCCCGACGCGCTGCAACAGGTCGCTGCGCACTGGAACCGCGATTTCGGCCGCGGCCGTCGGCGTTGGCGCGCGCAAATCTGCCGCAAAGTCGCACAAGGTGGTGTCGGTTTCATGCCCGACGGCTGAGATAATCGGTATCGTACAATCGGCGACCGCGCGGACCACGGCTTCATCGTTAAAGGCCCATAGATCCTCAACCGACCCGCCACCGCGCGCGACAATTATAAGGTCAGGGCGCGTGGCCGGACCATCTTGCGGCATCGTGGAAAATCCGTTTACCGCGCGCGCAATTTGTGCCGCCGATCCTTCGCCTTGCACCAATACGGGCCAGACGATGACATGCGTGGGGAAGCGGTCGGCCAACCGGTGCAAAATGTCGCGGATGACTGCGCCCGTGGGTGATGTAACCACGCCGATAGTGCGGGGGAGCGCGGGCAGCTTCTTCTTACGTTCAGGCGCAAATAGCCCTTCGGCCGCGAGACGGGCTTTCAGCTTTTCAAGTAAAAGCATCATCGCACCTTCGCCTGCTACTTCAAGGCTATCGACGACGATTTGATAATTGGAGCGCCCCGCATAAGTGGTGAGTTTGCCCGTGGCGACGACTTCAAGCCCATCCTCCGGTGCGAAGGGCAGGCGAGCCGCGCCGCCTTTCCACATCACCGCATCGAGCCGCGCATTATCATCTTTCAGGCTGAAATAGATATGCCCCGACGCCGCGCGTTTGAACCCTGAAATCTCCCCGCGCACGCGGACATGGCCGAAGCGATCCTCAACGGTGCGTTTCAGGGCGAGCGACAGTTCGGATACGCTCATCGCCTGGGCATTGTCGCCGGGCCGCTCCTCGGCTAACAGGCGAGCAACTTGCGGGTCGGCAGTTTCAAAGGGGTCATTTGCGGACATGAATATCTTGCTCATCGGTTCGGGCGGTCGCGAACATGCGCTGGCATGGAAGCTCGCGCAATCGCCAAATTGCGATACACTCTTTGCGGCGCCGGGCAATCCCGGGATTGCGCAAGAGGCAGAGCTGGTGGATCTGAACATCGCCGATCACGCGGCGGTCATCGCCTTTTGCGCGGGCCATGATATCGGATTGGTCGTGGTTGGACCCGAAGCACCGTTGGTCAGCGGCTTGGGCGACAGCTTGCGCGACGCCGGTATTCCGGTCTTTGGCCCCAACCAAAAAGCCGCGCAGTTGGAGGGGTCGAAAGGCTTCACAAAGGATATGTGTGCGATGGCCGGCATCCCGACCGCAGGCTATGCCCGATATGACAGCAAGGCGTCGGCGATGGCGGGCCTCGACGCGTTCCATGCGCCTTTTGTGATCAAGGCGGACGGTCTGGCGGCGGGCAAAGGCGTTATCATTGCCGAAACACGGGCTGAGGCGGAGGCCGCGATCGATGATATGTTCGGCGGTGGTTTTGGGGATGCGGGCGCATCTGTCGTGATCGAAGAATTTATGACCGGCGAAGAAGCGAGCTTCTTTGCATTGACCGATGGCCGTGATGTTGTCGCCTTTGGTTCCGCGCAGGATCATAAGCGCGTGGGCGATGGCGACACAGGCCCCAATACCGGCGGGATGGGGGCTTATTCGCCCGCCTTTGTGCTGACCGATGAATTGCAAGCGCAAGTTATGGATCGCATCATTCGGCCGACCGTCGCCCATATGGCGGCGCACGATATGCCCTATTCTGGCGTCTTGTTTGCGGGGCTAATGCTCACCGACGAAGGGCCAAAGCTGATTGAATATAACGCCCGTTTCGGTGACCCCGAATGCCAGGTGTTGATGACTCGCTTTCAGGGCGATCTGGCCGCATTGATGTTGGCGGTTGCAACAGGAAGGCTCGCGCAAGCTGAAGCTCCGACATTTTCGCACCAAGCAGCCTTAACAATTGTCATGGCGGCAAATGGCTATCCAGCTTTGCCGGAAAAAGGCAGTGTCATCCATCTTGCCGATGCGAGGGATGCGAAGATATTCCATGCGGGCACGTCTGAAGTCGGTGGTCAATTGATCGCCAGCGGTGGACGCGTGCTCAACGTTACCGCGCGCGGCGATACGGTGACGCAAGCGCAAGCCTTTGCTTATGCCGCAGTGGACAGTATCGATTTTCCGGGTGGTTTCTGCCGCAGAGACATTGGCTGGCGCGAAGTGGCGCGCGAGGGGGCGTCCGGCACCGAGTAACTTGCTACTTTTATTGGACGGATTAATAGTTTCACGCGGTCATATTTTCGCGTAATTGAACGGCATATATTTTGGGCTTTCGGGGAGGAATACATTGTCCAACAATTTAATCATCATCATCGGTGCGGTCCTGATCGTTGCGATACTGCTTTGGTGGCTGCTGCCGTTGGGCGGCGCAAAGAAGGAAACGGACAGCGCGCCAAAAGATATTGCACCCCCACCCGCCGCTGTTGCTGCACCGCCAGTCGCTGCTGTTGTAAAGACCAAGGCACCCGCTTCGAAGACGGCTAAGGCTAAAGCTAAAGCTCCGGCGAAGGCCGCTGCAACGAAAAAAACAGCAGCGCCCAAAGCTGCCACGCCCAAAAGCGCAGCGCCAAAAGCTGCGGCAAAGCCTGTTGCGGCAGAGGCAAAAGCCGAAAAAGCACCAAAGGCTAAAGTAGAAAAAACAAAAGCGGAAAAAGCAGAAAAAGCGAAGCCAGAGAAGGCAAAGAAGGTAGAGAAAGACAAGAAGGTAGAGAAGGTAGAGAAGGTAGAGAAAACCAAGGCGGAGAAAGCGCCAAAGGCCAAAGCCGAAAAGGCAAAAGCGCAAGCTGCGCCCAAGGCAAAGGCGGCAAAGCCTGCTCCTACCGCTTCAATTCCTGACAATCTTGAGCTGATCAAGGGCCTGGGCCCTAAGGTCAACGCCCTGCTCAAGGGGCTCGGCGTAACCAGCTTTGCGCAGGTCGCCAGCTGGACCGCTGCCGACGTGTCTGAAATCGATGCGAAGCTGGGTGCATTTGCAGGACGGATCACACGGGATAACTGGATCGACCAAGCGCAATTGCTTGCCGCAGGGGACATATCAGGTTTTGAAAAAAAATATGGCGCCTTAGGCGGCGCGACCAAGGGCTGAAGCAGCCTATTTCTTGATGCGTTTCGGTCTTGGCTGGAGATTGCCCCCGCAATTAGGGCAATGACCGTTCAGCGGACCAGACACGCACGGTTCGCAAAAGGTGCATTCATAGCTGCAGATCATGGCGTCCTTGCTGTCCATCGGCAAGGGCGCTTTGCAGCGTTCGCATGATTCACGCATTTCCAGCATGGGCTTTTCTCCTATCTCCCGACGCGCTGCAACCCAGTCCCATGCATTTTGAGCCATTGGTCAGCCGCCTTGCGGTTTCCTTCGTACAGCGTATCGAGCCACGCATAAAAATCAGCGCTATGGTTCATGTGGCGAATGTGCGCGACCTCATGTGCGATGACCGAGCGGCGCACATAGACGGGGGCCATGATCAACCGCCAACTAAGCGAAATAGTGCCATGGCTTGAGCAGCTACCCCAGCGGCTCCGTGGATCGCCAAGCGACAGGCGCGGGACGGGGGCATTTGCCTTGGCGCAGTAAAAGGCAATCTCTTGGGTAAAAATGGTGCGCGCTTCGGCTTTCAACCAACGCAAGATGCGTGCCTCGACCGACGATTCAGGGCCGCCAAGACGTAACCTGCCCTCACCACAGCGGACGCTACGCGGCCATGTCTCGCACCATTCAATGACATAGCCCTCGCCTTCAAAAGCAATTTCGCGGCCCGGGGCGATGGGGGCGGCTTCCGCGAAACTGTTCAACCGGGTCGCAATCCACTCCCGCTTCTTGTCGACAAAATCGAGCGCGATATTGGTCGGGGTATAATGCGGCATCGTGATGCGGATTTCGCGTTTGATGGCATCGGCGCGCATGGAAATGCGCTTTGCGCGGATGTTCCGGAGGATACGCACGGGTACGCGTTCGCCTTCGATAACCACACTGGGATCAGAGCGGCTGTTCGACAATATGGTTTTCAAGCGGTCCAGCATGTAGTTCCGATATAGCCCTATTTTGCACGGACATGCCAGCATCATGTATCGTCTGGCGATCTCCACTGACCAAATAATGCCATTCTGGCAGAGGTTTATCTGCAGCGCGGAGCACATATGCGCATGTGGACGGCAGCCAGACATAATCTTCGATTTTGTTCGGGGTGAGCCGGAGACATTCCGGGACGATGGCCCTGCGCCCGCGATAATCCGAACATTGACAGCTTTGCAGGTCCAGCAATTTGCAGGCGACATTGGTTGGATAGATGCGGCCTGTATCTTCGTCCTCCACCTTGTTGAGGCAACATTTGCCACATCCGTCGCACAAGGCTTCCCACTGCGCCCGATCCAGACTTGCAAGCGGCGCCTCCCAAAAGGGAACTTTGGTCACATCAACGGACCCATTTGGCCAGTTCAGCCTCTACCAAATCAGGCGCGCCTTCATTGGCGTCGGTGTTGGGCACATCGGCGGGCATAATCGCCAATGGCTCACCCTTTGGCCCCATCAAATAGGGCGTTTGGCTGTGGCTTATCAGGTAATTTTCAGGTGCGCTGCCTTCGACCCGGCTGGAATAAATCGCGAATGTCTTGGCGGCTGCGGCGATTTCTGAATCGGTGCCTGTCAAACCAATGGCCCGCGGATGAAAGGCGCTGACAAATTGTTTCAACACCGCACTCGTATCGCGCGCGGGATCAACAGTAATGAAAATCGGTTGGACCTTGCCCGCCAAATCAGGGTTTTTGGTCTCAAAAGATTTTAGACCAGCCATGAGGTTCTGCATGTCGGGCGTGCAGATGTCAGGGCAATAGGTGTAGCCAAAATAGACGATACGATATTTGCCGTCGAATTCCTTAAAGCTACGCTTTTTACCATCTTGATCCGTCAGCAGAAAATCACCGCCGATTGTCGCCCCCGCCAACGGCGCTTCGCTGAGCGGCGGTTGCGCAGGTCCAGAGTCGCATGCGGATAGGAGCAGAAGGGCGGGTAGGGCAAAAAGTGATGTTTTGTTCATAGCGAGGCAAGAGATGGTCTGCTAAAGCGCAGTTATCAAGGGCATTGGATATGAAAATGGGGCACATTCTGGTGAAAAAGACATTTTTTCTCATTGCAGCGGCTGGACTCCTCTTGCCGGTAACCAGCGGTGTCGTCGCGCCTGCTGCCATGGCGCAGTTTTCGGACAGCTATAATTTCCTCAAAGCGGTAAAAGACCGCAAGGGTGAAGAGGCCGAAAAGTTTTTGTCAGAACCCGGCTCGGTCATCATCAATACGCGCGATGTAACCTCTGGTGAAACCGCATTGCATATTGTGATCCAGCGCCGCGATTCGACGTGGCTTGGCTATTTGCTGCAAAAGGGTGCCAATCCTAACTTGGCTGACAAAAAAGGTACGACCCCATTAATGCTCGCCACCCAGCTGGGCTATGTGGAGGGTATAGATCTGCTGACCCGCAGAAAAGCGCAGGTTGACCAAAGCAATCGCGCGGGTGAAACGGCACTTATTCTGGCCGTACAACTCCGCAATACCGAAGCTGTGCGGGCCTTGTTAAAGGCGGGTGCCAACCCGGATAAAACCGACAGCCGCGCCGGATATTCCGCCCGCGAATATGCCAAGCAGGACGGCCGTGCATCGGAAATTGCCGCGATCATCGAAAGTCATGGCAAAACGGATAGCGCGAAAAAGCCTGCTGAACTCGACTTTTCGGGCATTGAGGGGCCGAAATAACCAGACTCGCAATCCCGTCCGACTATTAGCCGGGAACGAACTTCATGGCGGCACCGTTCATGCAATAGCGTTTGCCGGTAGGCTTAGGCCCGTCATTAAAGACATGACCAAGATGCCCGCCACATTGCGCGCAGTGCACTTCTGTCCGGGGTAAACCAATTTTATAGTCGGTTTTCGTGCCAACGCCGCCCGCCAAAGGCGTGTAAAAGCTTGGCCAGCCAGTGCCGCTTTCAAACTTTGTGGCCGAGGAAAACAGACGTTTATTGCACCCAGCACAGACATATGTACCTTTACGCTTTTCGCTGTTCAGCACGCTGCTATAGGGCCGCTCGGTGTCCTCTTGGCGCAATATGCGATAAGCTGCCGGCGAAAGACGTTTTTTCCATTCGGCATCGCTATAGCTGACAGCAAAGCGCGTCTTGGCCGTCGCATCCCGGCCGCAGCCTAAGACGAACATAGCTGCACCTGCACTACAGAAGGACAGGAATTGGCGCTTGCTTAGTTGCACGACATGTTCCTTTGAGAGCCTTGGCAGCACATAGGCTGCGATGGCCCCAAAAGTTTCATATCAATAACGGGACAGCTCCACATCCATTTTGCGATAGCCGTGGACAAAGCAACCAGCGACGCGCTCTGGTTCTGCAACGACGTTCGGCCGCAGGCGGCGCACTGCCATTTCTTCAAGCAAGATGCGGATTTGCAGTTCGGCAAGCCGCGCACCCACGCAGCGGTGGATACCATAGCCAAACGCCAGATGCCTACGCGCGTTTTCACGGTCAACGATCAGCTTATCTGGATTTTCGAACACGCTCTCGTCGCGATTGGCCGACAGATACCACATGCCAATTTTATCGCCCGCCTTGATCGGCGCGCCGAACAGGTCATGGTCCTGGGTCGCGGTCCGCCGCATATGCGCCAACGGCGTCTGCCAGCGGATGATTTCGCTGACGGCATTGGTGATGAAGCCCGGGTTTTTCTCCAGCTTCTCACGCTCATCCTGGAAGCTATGCAGGCCATAAACATAACCAGACATGGAATTGCGCGTCGTGTCGTTACCGCCGACGATCAGCAAGATGAGGTTGCCCATATATTCCAGCGGGTCCATGTCCTTCATCGGCGAATGGATCATCCGGCTGATTAGGTCAGGGGCTTCGCCTTTGTTTTTGCGTTCGTTCCAGAGATTCTGGAAATAGGCACCCATTTCGAACATTTTGGCGAGCCGTGCTTTGCGGGTTTCTTCAGAACGGAACAATTCGACGTCACCCGCCCAATCCGACCATTCGGTCAGTTTGCGGCGGTCTTCCCAAGGGAAATCGAACAGCAAGGCAAGCATTTGCGTCGTCAGCTCGATCGAGACCAGATCAACCCAGTCAAATGTTTGGCCAACGGGCAAAGAATCGAGCAACTCGGCTGTGCGGCGGCGGATGTCACCGGACATGCGGTCCATTTCACCTGGCGTAAATGCCGGTGCGATGACGCGACGTTCCTCGGTATGTTTAGGCCGGTCCATCGCAATGAACATAGGCATGACGACTCTTTCCTCTTCGGGAATGGGTTCGGCGAGCGCGTTGTCGTCGATCAGCGTGATGCCGCCATGTTCGAAGGAAGACGAGTAAAGATCTGGCAATGCCTCAACATGCTGAATCGCTTTCAGCGTTGTGACGTTCCAATAGCTGCCGAAATCGGAGCCTTCGATTTTGTTAATCGGGGCTTTTTCGCGCATTTCCTTGAATATTGGATGCCAACGATCCTCAAGGTAAATATCCGCTTTGGTAACATCCCAGCGGTGCGGCGCCTGGTTCACTTCATAAGGTAGCGAATCGTTCTCAAATATCGGGGCAGTGGCCATTATTTCGAATCCTCTCTCATGCTAGAAATTGGCACTACTTACAAAAATGTCAATCCAGTTTCGAACCGCAACCCAATCGGTGCTGCGCGTGTTTTATCGGCGCACTTGGATAGGCCTCTTGCGTGCCCGCTTGTTTTCAAGACACCAGAAACGCTGCCTCGAAGAAATTTTCAGGTTCATACAATCGACCGCATAAAGGCCGTGGAATTGCTTTACGCGTCCCTTTGCCTCTATTGCATAAATTCTGATGTGCCCCACAGTGTCGAGGGCGTTGAATAAGGTCGGCGAGTGACGAGAGAAAAGTCAAATTTAGTTGATGCTTTGCAAGACCGGGCAATGGGCGAAGGCTTTGTTGCATTTGGCATAGCGCCTGGGCACCTTGCGCCTTTGGCCAGCGAGCGCCTCCAACAATGGTTGAAGGACGGACTGCATGGCGACATGCTCTGGATGGAAAGCCGCGTTGATGAACGTGCCAATCCGGACGTTTTATGGCCTGAGGTCAAATCCGTCATCATGTTGGGGATGAGCTACGCCCCGCCGCAGGACCCAATGATACTTGCCGACCAAGACACGTGCGCACGCATTTCGGTCTATGCCCAAGGGCGCGATTATCATGATGTCGTAAAGGGCGCGCTCAAGCGGCTGGCGGGATGGCTGGCGCATGAAGCAGATGTAGGCGTCAAGGTTTTTGTGGACACTGCGCCAGTGATGGAGAAAGCGTTGGCGCAATCCGCTGGGCTTGGCTGGCAAGGCAAGCACAGCAATGTTGTCAGCAGAGAGCATGGCAGTTGGTTGTTTTTGGGCGCGATCTATACCACCGCTGCGTTGGAACCTGCGTTGCCTGCCGAAGATAGTTGTGGATCATGCCGCGCGTGCCAAGACATTTGCCCGACCAATGCCTTTCCGGCGCCCTATCGCCTCGATGCCCGTCGCTGCATCTCTTATCTGACGATCGAGCATAAGGGGCCGATTGATCCCGAGCTTCGGCCCTTAATGGGCAATCATATCTATGGCTGCGATGACTGTCTTGCCGTGTGTCCATGGAACAAATTTGCCGAAACGGCGGCGGCGCATAAGGCATTTTTGCCGCGTGCAGAATTGGTGGCGCCGCAGATTGCCGATTTATTGACATTGGATGATGCCGTGTTTCGCAAGCTGTTTTCCGGATCACCGATCAAACGCATCGGACGGGACCGTTTCGTGCGTAATGTCTTGATCGCGGCTGGCAATGGCCGTGATCTGGGCCTTATTTCGCAGATTGAAGCGTTGCTGCGTGATCCCGCGCCTGTGGTGCGCGGTGCGGCGATTTGGGCGTTGGGGCGGCTGTCACCTGAGGCGTTGGCACACCGGCGTGCCGAGTATTTGCCGACCGAGCGAGATCCGTCCGTCCGTGCCGAGTGGGATGCCAAGACCTAGGATCGGCACCATGTGCGCGGCGATCGGACCGTTGATGATTTAGCGGCGTAAAAGGGCATCAATACAAGCAGCGCGGTCTACGGCAGTTCCGTCGCTTCTGCGTGCATCGACATAGGTGACCACTTCGCGCCCACCCTTGCGTTCGGGGTAGAGAAACGCATCGAGGATGCAAGGCTTGCCGACGAACTGCAGCTTGCGACCATAAACTTCAATAACGTCCAGCCGTGGTTCGCCGAATACGCGTTTTAGGGTATTGGCGTCTTTACCAATCACCCCTTCAAGTCCCCGTATTGCTACAGGAGCAGGGCGCGGCGGGAAAGATGCGGCAGTGCGCTCGACGGGTGCAGCCTGACGCGCTGGCACCCGCGCCTCCGGCGGCGAGACGCAGCCTGTCAGCAACAGCGCGGTTGTGGTGAAGGGAAGTATATTTTTGATCACGCGCTATATTCCGAATGCACTAAATGAACGGCCATTGCCGTTGCCAAAACAGGCACGAATAGGTTGACGAGTGGTACCATCATGCCCGCAGTGCCAAATAGTCCCAGCATGACGCGTGACAGCTTGTTCATCGTCCCCTTCGCGCCATGGCGCGCGATAAGCATGTCCTCAAGATCTCGTCCCAAAAGCAGCGCATTGATAAACAAAAACGCAATCGCGGTGCCGACACCAGTGAACAGCAAGAGAATGTAAACAGGCAGCGCGAGCAGATTATAGCCGACCACGCGCGCTATAGACTTTAAGCCCATTTGGACGCCTGCGCCGAGACTTGGCCGTTTGCCGAACGCAGCGTGGCTTGGATAATGCCGATCCTCGACGGCATCGATGATGTCGTCGGCAAAAACCCATGTCATGGCTATGGCGACGACACGGAAAAGTAAAATGCCCGACAAGGCGACAATCGCGGCCGACAGCAAGCCTGACCAAAAACCTGTGCCATTGACACTCAGCCAGCTGAATAAGGCTTGCAAGGCAAACCAAAGCCCGATGCCTGAAGCAATAAGAGTGACAATGGTCAAAACGACCACTTTGACCATCACAATAGCAACGCGCCTGTCGGACAGGCTTTGGAACGAAAGCATCAGCGCCTGAATCATGTGGCCGTTCTAAAGCGCTTGCCGGAAATGTCCAATCCAACTAGGTGGCTTTGCCCCTGGGCGCTTTGCTTAAATAGGAACCTTTATGACTGATACCCGCTTCGACGTCCTCGCCATTGGCAATGCCATTGTCGATATCATCGCCGATACGAACGACGCGTTTATTGCGAGTGAAGGCCTCACAAAGGGCAGCATGCAGCTTATCGACGAGGAACGCGCGCAGGCGCTTTACGGGCATATGGGACCTGCGCGTGAAATTAGCGGTGGTTCGGCGGCGAACACCTTGGCGGGGCTTGCGCGGCTTGGGCACAAGACGGCATTTATCGGGCAAGTGGCAACCGATCAGCTGGGTGAAGTTTTTGCGCATGATATTCGTGCAGGCGGCATTCACTTTGATGTTCCCGCCCGCGACGGCGCACCATCAACCGCGCGTTGCTACATATTGGTCACGCCCGATGCGCAGCGCACGATGAACACCTTTTTGGGGGCGTCCCAATATCTGCCTGCATCGGTAATCGACACATCGCTGATCGAAAGCGCGGCGATCTTGTATCTTGAAGGCTATTTGTGGGACCCCGAAGAACCACGCGCCGCAATGCGGACCGCCATTGATGTCGCACGCGCCGCTGGCCGCAAGGTTGCCTTGACCTTGTCAGATGCATTTGTGATTTCGCGCCATGGTCCCGATTTCCTCGCCGAAATGGATGCGGGTCGAATTGATATTTTATTCTCCAATGAAGTTGAAATTTGCGCGCTGAACAATAGCGACGATTTCGAAGCTTCGGTTGCGGCAATCGCCGCCAAGGTTCCATTGCTTGTCTGCACGCGCGGCGAACATGGCGCCATTGCCGTCGAAAATGGTGTACGGACGGAAGTTAGTGCCGAACCCGTGGCGCAGTTGGTCGATACCACAGGCGCAGGCGACCTGTTTGCGTCTGGTGTGTTTGCTGGACTTGCGCAGGGGCGTCCTCTGGCGGAATGTCTGACCATGGGCGCAGTGTGCGCAGCAGAAATCATCTCGCATTATGGCGCGCGGCCAGAAGCGGACATTGCTGATTTGGTCGCAAAGCGCTTACGTTAATCGTGTGTCTTGCGGAACAGGACCCGGTCTTCGGGGCCAAAGCCCCAGCGCCAGATAATCCATCCATAAAGGCCGAGAATGGCGGGAATACCAATTGTAAGCTCGACCCATTCAAAGCGCGCGGGCACGCTGACGATTATGAAGCCAAGTAATGCAGCCGCCGCGACGGCAAGAAGCAGCGTCCAGCGCCAGACCCGAATATTCTGCCCAAGTAAATGCGACAGAAACCGGGATTTGATGAGCGACCCGATACCCAGTGAGATCGTCAGGCCGCACGCTACCGCCGCCGCCTGATATAGGCCTATATGTTCTGGCTTAATGGGCAAATCTTCCACGAGGATGATGAGGCCCACACTCACTATGGCTTGTACCATGAGCATGCCGAGCGAGATCAAAAGATTTCGGTGGCGTGCCATGTATACTAAGGCGGATTCGCTCACCACGGCGTTGGCTGCGGCAACTTCTGCTACGAGCAAAAAGGCAAGCGCTAGAGCGCCGCCAACAAATTGAGGACCCACCAGTCCCATCACGGCTTCGCCCGGGATACCAAGCGCCAATGCAATTCCAGCTTGCGCCGCAATGATCCAGAAGCCGACTTGGCCTACTTGCTTGGCGATTTCCGCGTAGTTTTGCGTCTGCAAATTGCGGGTAATGACTGGCCCCAAAATTGGGTCGAAACTGGTTTTCAACTTCTGCGGCAAGCTCGCGACTTGTTGCGCGACATAATAGATCCCGACCACCGTTGGCGAAGCGAACAGGCCCAATATGGCGAGGTCAAGCCGCCGGCTGCCCCATTCGGCCGCATCCGCAGCAGCGAGCGGCAGGTTGCGCCGGGCAATGCCAAAGGAACGCGTCACGTTCGGGCGCCAACCTCGCGGAAGACCATAGCTACGCCACAAGGGCCATAGCGCACAGACCAGGGCCGCCGCCAAAGAGGCGACATAGGCCAAGATCAGGCCATCGCGGGCGGAATAGAAATAAAATACGCCCGCAGCGATGCTAATTGTCCAAGGTTCGACAATGGCGCGTGCGCGAACGGTGGAGAGGATGTCAAATTTATAGGCGAGCGCCGACAGGGCAATGTCCGTCGCCACAATCGCAAAAATCGCCAACGGCAAGAAGCGATCTAGCCCGTTGATACCGCTATTGGGAAACATGAACTGGGGCAACGCGATCAGAAACGCAGCGCCCAGCGCCGAAGCAACCAACGCGGCGAGCAAGCAATCCGCGATGATATGGGCGTGTGGCTGATCTTCCTTAGACAAGAGCTCTGCAAGACCCCGACGTAGGCCAAGCGACCCAATCTGGGCTGCAAATTCAACGATCAGAATTGCATAAGCAAAACGACCAAGTGCCTCGGGGCCATAAAGCCGCCCTGCGATGAATAGGAACGGGATACGCGCCGCCAGCCGCAGCAAAAATCCAAAGACATTGGTGCGGCCGCCTTTGGCGAGCGCTTGGATGTCTTCTTCATCGGTTCTAGCTGTGGTCAAATGCGGTCCTTTGTGCGTCAACTAGCGGATTCAGGCCGCAGTTACCAGCTTTCGGACTTAAGAGGACGGGCCAATAAGTCGGTCACGACGGCTTCCACCGTGGTCGCGCCATTGAGCAACGCGCAAACGGCTGAAACTATGGGCATTTCGACAGACAGCGCGGTCGCCGACTTCAATAGCACTGGTGCTGTAAAGGCGCCCTCGGCAATGGTCTTGCGGTCGGCGAGCAGACTTTCCGCTGTTTGTCCTTGCCCAAGACCTTGGCCCAAGGAAAAGTTTCGCGAGTTTTCAGAACTGCACGTCAGCACCAAATCGCCGAGCCCTGATAGCCCAGCAAGTGTTTCTGCTTTCGCGCCGCGTACGAGGCCATAACGTTGCATTTCGGCAAAGCCGCGCGCGATTAAAGCGGCGCGAGCATTCAGGCCAAGCCCAGCGCCGTCGACCACGCCACAGGCAATAGCGAGAACATTTTTGACAGCGCCGCCAATTTCCGCGCCAACGACGTCGTCGGTCCAATAAGGGCGGAAAGAAGGGGTGGCGACACGGTGCATCAGTTCCGAACCCAAAGCTGGGCTTGCGCTCGCAAGCGTCACAGCGGTTGGCTTTCCAGCCGCGACCTCATGCGCAAATGTAGGGCCGGAAAGCACTGCCAAAGGATTGTGCGGACACACGTGTGCTGCGACGTCGGACAGCAGCATTTGCGTGTCGGCCTCAATCCCCTTGGCACAGAGGATCAATGGCGCTTGTGTGTCGGGAAGTGCGGATAAAGTCTTGCGTACATGCTGCGCAGGCGTGACGATCAAAAGTGCTTGGCATTCACCCATGCGCGCAAGGTCGGCGGTAGCTTCAATCTTGGGCGACAGCGGCGTTCCGGCTAGAAACAAGCTGTTCTCGTGCTGAGCGTTCACACTGCGGACAACGTCTTCTTCGCGGGCCCACAGCAAGACAGCATCATGGACTTGCGCCATCACGGCCGCGAGTGCAGTGCCCCAGGCGCCTCCGCCGATAATACCGATAGGATATCTGCCTGCACTCACGCTTTGACGCCTGCGCCGCGGGCAGGTGCGGCATGCGGATCAAGCGGCCAACGGGGGCGCGCGACAAAGTCCAGCCCATCCGTGAGGCCCATGCCAAAACGCTCTGCACCGGCCCAGGCAATCATGACGCCATTGTCGGTACACAGCCACAAGGGCGGAGCGACAAAGCGCATCCCACGTTGCGCCGCGAGCTTTTCAAGCATCTCGCGGATTGGCACATTGGCCGCAACACCCCCAGCTACCACTAAGGCAGCCGGCGCATCTATGCGATTCAGCGTGTAACTTATGCGGTCATAGAGGCAGTCGATGACCGCCAATTGAAACGACGCGGCGATGTCTTCGATCCTATACTGGCCCGATTCATGTGCGCGCAGGACGGCGCTTTTTAAGCCAGCAAAAGAGAAATGTGGTTCATCCGCACCTTTCAACGGCCTGGGCAAGGGCACGTTGTTGGCGTTACCGATGGCGGCGGCACGTTCTACTGCTGGCCCGCCGGGAAAGCCGAGACCCAAGATTTTTGCGGTTTTATCAAACGCCTCGCCCACGGCATCATCGATGGTGGTCGCCAGACGGTTATAATCGCCAACGCCGTTGACGCGCAGCAACTGACAATGGCCACCCGATACGAGCAACAGCAAATAGGGAAATTCCAGATCCGCATCGATGAGGCGCGGCGATAAGGCGTGGCCTTCCAGATGGTTGACGGCAATCAGCGGTTTTCCTGATGCCATGGCGAGTGCTTTTGCCGTGACCAGTCCAACCATCACGCCGCCAATAAGGCCAGGGCCAGCGGTTGCGGCAATGGCATCAACGTCGTTTAGGGTAAGTCCGGCATCGGCCAACGCCGTTTCGACCAAGGGCGTCATCAGTTCAGCATGCGCGCGGGCCGCGATTTCGGGTACGACGCCGCCAAAGGCGCGGTGATGGTCCTCTTGGCCGGCCAAGGCATGGCTGAGGATTGTCCGGTCGGACCGCACGATTGCGGCTGCGGTTTCGTCGCAGCTTGATTCAAGACCCAGGATGATTGCCATTGTGCTTTCCCATAGGTGGACGCGCCGCTATGAACAAGCCGCATGACATGTCCAATATTCACCGCCGAGCGTCCTTTACGCATCGGAACCCGCCGTTCTCCGCTGGCTTTGGCTCAAGCTGAGATGACCATGGCGGCAATGAAGTTAGCGCATAATTTGCCTGACGAAGCGGTGAAGCTTGTCCCGATGCTCGCGACAGGCGACAAAATTCAGGATCGGCCATTGGCGGATATTGGCGGGAAAGCGCTTTGGACCAAGGAGTTGGAACGTGCGCTGATCGATGATCAGATTGATATCGCCGTCCATTCGATGAAAGACGTCGAAACATGGCGCCCCGACATTTTTGTTATTTCAGCTATGCTGCCACGCGCCGACGTCCATGATCGGTTGATTGGGGCTGCGTCCTTGGGTGATTTGAAGCAAGGCGCGCGTGTCGGCACGTCGAGCCCCAGGCGCGCGGCGCAGTTGCAACAGGTGCGGCCTGATTTGCAGATTGTGCCATTGCGGGGCAATGTAGAGACCCGGCTTGCGCATATTGAAGCGGGGGAAGCCGATGCCACTTTGCTCGCCGCTGCGGGACTTGACCGTTTGGGAATGGCCGACATGGGCGCTGAATTGTCGCTCGATGCGTTCTTGCCCGCTGCATCGCAAGGCGCCGTCGGCATTGATCGATTGGCCAGCCGCGCCGACCTGTTTCCCTTATTAGAGGCTATCAACGACGCCGATACATTTGTTGCGGTTAATGCCGAGCGTGCGTTTCTTGCCGCTGTCGGGGGCAATTGCCATTCGCCAGTTGCGGCTCTGGCATGCGTTGAAGGGGAGCAGATCAGACTGCGCGCCGAAATCTTCACCGCCAACGGCAGCGAACTGCAATCCGGCGAATGTCTCTATCCAATTGGCGGCAATGGCCCGGCGCAGCTTGCCCAAGAGCTGCTGGGCAAAGCGAGTGCCGACCTGCGAAGCATTTTCGCATCGTGAAGCTGTTGATTATCCGTCCGCAACCGGGAGCCGATGCGACGGCGCATCGGCTGCGCGCGGCGGGGCATGAGCCCATTCTCATGCCGTTATTTTCTATCGAACACCTAGCCATGCAGCGCCTATCAGCAGATGGTTATGATGCTATATTGCTGACCAGCGGCAATGCCGCGCGCGCGACAGTAGAATTTTTGACGCATAACTCTGCTACGCCAGTTTATGCCGTGGGCAGGGCCACCGCCAGCGCACTGCATGTATTGTCGGTGCCCGTTGCTAAAACCGGGTCCGAAGGTGTTGAGGCGCTGGTGCGGGTGGCAGTCGCCGACGGTCATCAACGCCTGTTATGGCTGGCAGGTGAAGATCATAGCCCTATTCCGCACATCGATGGTGTCCGTATCGACATTGAAATCGTTTACCGAAGCGCCACGGTCAGCACGCCGGACAACTTTGTGCGTCATGTAACCGAAAGCGATGTCGTGATCTTACATTCGTCGCGTGCCGCTCGGCATTTTGCGGACCTTTGTGTTACAATGAACATCCTGCGCGCCGATGTCACACTCGCGACATTTTCCAGCGCGATTGCCAAGGCGGCAGGGGAGAATTGGGCGGCAATGATTATAGCCGACGCGCCCAATGATGCTGCACTGTTGAAAGCTATCCAAGCACAGTTTACACCCACGCATTGCCAAGACGAACGCGGCGCAGCTATTGAAGGACTGATATGAGCGATTATTCATCGGCACAGTCCGCCATGCGTGGCGGGATGAAATTCAAGCATTTCATGCTTCTTCTTTTGGTCGCCTTTACCGGCGGCGGGGCGGCGACATGGTGGCTGGCGGATAGCTTCGGTATTCTCGCGCCGTCAGCGCAAGAAACGGCGGACGCAGAAAACGCGGCCTCGCCTTTGTCTTCAGGCAAACTTGCGCCCGCAATTTTGCCGGCTGCTGACACAACGGCACAGGTCGAAGGGCAAGTGGTTCCGGTTTATGTAGCCGATCCGGCGATATCGGGCGACGCCGTGCGTGGGGAAGGGCTGCTGCTGACCTTTGCTGTGCGCCGAACGCTCGATAATGGCGCACCCTTGGGATATTTGGCGGAACAGCTCCGGCTTCGTTTTGGCGCAACCCAGCCGCAGGCCGTTGCGACCATTGTGTCCGCAGCGCAAGCGCCCGTCACCCTCGATGCACTGCAGACAGAGCTCAGCAGACTAGCGCCTATATTGGTCTCCGGTAATCGCGAGAGCGGCGCCTGGGAAACCGTAAAAGGGGAGCTATCGCAGCTTTTTGTGCTTCGCATGGATGACGCGCCGATGCGTTCCCCGGAACAGCGCCTGATCCGCGCGCAAGCGTTTGTTGAGGCGGGGAATATATCGGCGGCTATGTTGGAGGTTGCCGTGATGCCGGGTGCGTCTGCGGCCCAGTCTTGGATGGTGCGCGCAAAACGCTATGCCGATGCCCGTAAGGCGCTTGATCGTTTAGAACAAATGGCCTTGATCCGGCCTGTGGTCATACCAGTAACGGTGTCATCACCCGCGCAGGCACCTGCTGCCGAGGTTTCCGCAACGCCGTAACACGCATCCGTTCGGCACGCGTGCAGGCGGTCCATTTTGGGGTTAAGGGTGGATTACCTGTCCCACTCATTTCGCCTTGGGGCGAATGGGCACCGGAATATTACAAATATCCGCGCCGCCCGCTGGTATATTGAAAAACGGATCACGCCGGTTCGCCCGCGCTTCGGCATAAGCTGCAAAGCTTTCGCTACCTGTGTCCAGATATTCAAAGGCCGGTACGTCCCGCGCCGTATCACCTAGCCGTACCGATAGGATCGGCACGCGGTCCTCTTCCTTTTCGTAAAAGCCCAGCGCACCCTTGCCGCGCGGCAGGCTCGACAGATGCTCAATGCCTTCAATCACGCGGCCAACCAACGCGATATTGCGGTCAAGGTGGCGCGGGGCGTGACCGATGACGGCGTAGAGTTCAGCGCCTGTGCCCGTGTCCGGCGAGAGGTTCCGGCCAACGCCGACCATGCCGTAGCAGTGGATTGGCCAAAGCCCTTCGCGGCCTTGTGCGAGTGGCCAACCCACATAGAATCCATGGGCCCCCGCATAGGCATCGGGCCTTCCATCTGCCCGAGCGAAAATCCAGTCCTTAGATGGCCAATCAGGCGTGACGTAATCCTTCGCTTCCATGGTTGCCAAACCTTCAGGCAAAGCCTTCTTCTCGGTCGCATCACCCCATTGCACGACATAATTGTCCTGCACACGGTTGATGCTCGTGCCATCCCACCAATTGGCCGCCGCCAACTTGCGGATATTGCCGATCCAGCCTTGGCTGAAGGGCGCGGGCATTAGCTGGATCACCACGCGGCGTGGCTTGCCTTTCGAATCGGGCGCGAGGTCCATGACCAAAAGGTCCGACGATTCAATGGCCACCCATTCGTCTGATTTGGCCGAAGCCACAATTTCCGACGGCGCAGGAAAAGTTTTCGCGTCCTGCGCCAAAAGCGGGAGTGGCGCGCAAAAAGCGGCTATGGCGATCAAAGGCAGATATCTTTTCATCTGATGCATTATGGCAAATCACTGTGCCTTGCGAAAGCGCAAAGGAGCGGCTAGGGGCGTGCGTCCCCAAGGGGAATGCGGAGACGTGGCCGAGTGGTCGAAGGCGCACGCCTGGAAAGTGTGTATAGGGGTGACTCTATCGTGGGTTCGAATCCCACCGTCTCCGCCACTATTTCATTGTGAATTTCAGCCCAATCCAAAAGATACGCGGCGTGCCAAGGTCGATGGAACTATCCACCTTGCGGGTTACCACCGCCTCGTTCAGGATATTTTCGACGCGGCCGGTCAAGGCGATCTGACGCGTTATCGGGACTTGCGCAAAGCCGTCAAATGTCAACGCGGAGGGCAAGATGTTGCTTTCCAGATCATCTTCAAACTGTGCGCCGACATATCGAGCAGTTGCAGAGAACACCGCCCTGGCATCGGGTGTCCAACGCACGGTTGCGTTGGCGGTGTGACGCGGGCTTTGTGCGGGGGACAGGCCGTTGAGTGCAAACGCGCTGCCGGACGCGCGAACTTTGCTATCGCTATATGCGTAAGAGCCCGAAAGCGCGACTTGGCCCAAAACGGCTTCGCCCGACAGTTCAAGCCCCTTGGCCACGACAGCATCCACATTGCCGCGCTGACGCAGATTGGGGCCAATGGTGATATTGGCGATGGCATCGTTCAGCCGGTTGTAAAATACTGTCGCGCCAAAGGAGATACCATTGGTTGGACGAAGATCAAAGCCCGCCTCAACGCCGCGCAGTTGCTCTACTGCCAATGCGGCATTGGCGCGGGTGGCGACAGGGAACACCGTGAAGGGTCGGTAAAGTTCGTTCAAGGTTGGCAATCGGAACCCGGTGTACGCGGCCGCGCGCAAGGCAAAGTTATCGCGTGTCGCGAAAAGCGCGCCGACCCGTGCACTGGTTTCCCAGCTTGCCCGGTCGGGAAAATTGTCGTCGCGCACGACCGTGCCATTCGCGCTGCGCTCAGCAAAAAAGCCGTTGCTTATTGTCCAGCGGTCGGCGCGCAGGCCACCGGTCAGCGTTAAAGCGCCGAGGTTCCAGTCATTTTCCGCAAATACGCCAAAGGTCGCGGTGTTGCCTCCGGCATTACGGCGTGCGGTTACGAGCCCAGTGGCTTGGCTATACGCATCTTCAAACAATTCGCCTTCGGCCAAGCGGACATCTGCGCCAATGCGCAATGGGTGGGCGTTGCCGATCGGCGGGCGTATCTCGATTTTGCCGCCAAGCCCCGTCGAGGGCGTATTGCGTTGGTCCAGCGTCTTGCGCAAGGACGTCGCGCTGATCACAATGTTGGTGAAATTGCGTGCCTGCACATAAGCCAAGGCGTCGATTTGCCAGTGGCCTTGCGATACGATGCGGATGCTGGCGTCTTGCCCTTCGGAGCTGCTGTCCGCACCTGCAAATCGGAGCGTCCGATTATCTTCGAAGAGCAATCCGCGAAATTGCATCTCCACGCCGTCTGCCAAAGGCGCCACAGCGCGCAGGCCGGTGGACCAGCTATCATAAGCGGCGCGCGCGTCGCTTGGCTGCCGCGAGGCTGCGGGTGCGGTGAAGAAGCCATCGCCGCGGTCCCAGCGACCCGAAAGGCTTAAAAAGCCAGCGCCGAGATCGGTCGTGAGGCCCGCCGACAATTCGCGCGCATTGTCGCTGCCGTAAAAGGCCGAAAGAGAAGCATTGGCCAAGTCGTCGCGGGTAGCACTATTCAGTTCAATCGTGCCCGCCACCGCGCCTGCGCCAAATGCGCCATTGCCGCCGCCGCGCGTCACGCGGACGGAAGACAGGCGTTCAGGGGTTATGGCGCTAAACGGGATATAGCCGAAAAACGGGTCAGCTTGCGGCACACCGTCGAGTAATATGAGCGTCCGGCTCGACGCATTGCCGCCCAGCGCGCGCAGCGTCGCGCCCTGAGCCGATGGGTTGGCCGAACGGCTGTCCGAACGCCGGAACTGCTGAAAGCCCGCGACATCGGCAAGGATGTTTTCGATGCGTCCCGATGCTTCGCTGGTCAGGCGCGCGCGGTCGATTTCAACCGAACCATAAGCGGGATCACTCTTGGCCTGATCAAGGCCCTTGCTAGTCACGACAATGATGGGCTCGGCGGCGTCTTGCGCATAAGCGGGAGGTGCGCCGATGGCGATTGCCACGAAGGATGCACGGACCAAAAGGCTTATCATAGGCGTTCCTGAAAAACATAAGAGAGAAATGGGGCGTGCGGCTTTGCGCATATATACATCGTCGCCGATTTTTGAATGCTAAGTACGCGATGGTTGCAATAATCTATTGATACGCGCATGGCACGCGAACGGAATCAGGAGAAGATATATGCGTCAAATCGATCATTTCATCAGCGGTGGTGCAGGTGCGAGGGCATCGCGTTTTGGTGATATCATGGACCCAAATAACGGCGGCGTACAAGCGCAGGTGGCCTTGGGTGACGCAAGCGTACTTGAACGGGCGGTGCAAGCGGCATTGGCGGCACAGCCTGCCTGGGAAATGACCAACCCGCAGCGCCGTGCGCGCGTAATGTTCGAATTCAAGCGTCTGGTTGAAGCCAATATGGACGAACTGGCGCATATGCTTTCCGCCGAGCATGGTAAGGTCATCGCCGACAGTAAGGGTGATATTCAACGCGGGCTAGAAGTCATCGAATTTTGCTGCGGCATCCCGCATGTTATGAAGGGCGAATATAGCCAAGGCGCTGGTCCCGGCATTGATGTGTATTCGATGCGTCAGCCAATTGGCGTTGGTGCAGGCATCACGCCATTCAACTTCCCCGCGATGATCCCTTTGTGGATGAGCGGCCCCGCAATCGCAACGGGCAACGCCTTCATCATCAAGCCAAGCGAGCGAGACCCAAGCGTTCCTGTGCGCTTGGCGGAATTGTTTATTGAGGCTGGCTTGCCGGAGGGCATTTGCCAAGTTGTGCATGGTGACAAGGAAATGGTCGACGCCATTCTTGACCATCCGGCCATTAACGCGGTCAGCTTTGTCGGCTCGTCGGACATTGCGCATTATGTCTACCATCGCGGCGTTGCCAACGGCAAACGCGTGCAAGCGATGGGCGGCGCGAAGAACCATGGCATCGTGATGCCCGACGCTGATCTCGATCAGGTAGTCAACGATCTAACGGGTGCCGCTTTCGGCTCGGCGGGCGAACGCTGCATGGCGCTCCCCGTCGTCGTGCCAGTTGGGGACGACACAGCAGAGCGCCTGAAAGCCAAGCTCATTCCCGCAATTGAGGCATTGCGCGTGGGCGTCTCTACTGATGCCGAAGCGCATTATGGCCCTGTGGTAACGGCCCAGCACAAAGCTAAAGTTGAAGGCTGGATCCAGACCTGTGTCGATGAAGGTGGCGAGCTGATCATCGATGGCCGCGGGTTCAAGCTTCAGGGGCATGAAGAAGGTTACTTCATCGGTCCAACTTTATTCGACCATGTCACGACCGACATGGAAAGTTACAAGGAAGAAATCTTCGGACCCGTTTTACAAATGGTTCGCGCGGCCAATTTTGAAGAAGCCTTGGCGCTCCCATCCAAGCATCAATATGGCAATGGCGTCGCAATCTTCACGCGTAACGGCCATGCGGCACGCGAATTTGTCAGCCGCGTGAATGTCGGCATGGTCGGCATCAACGTGCCGATCCCTGTTCCGGTTGCCTATCACAGCTTTGGCGGCTGGAAACGCTCCGGCTTTGGCGACACCGACCAGTACGGCATGGAAGGCATTAGATTCTGGACTAAGGTCAAGAAGATCACGCAGCGTTGGCCAGACGGATCGCCTGACGGCGGTAACGCGTTCGTCATTCCGACTATGGGATAAGACACATGAAAATCGCATTTATCGGGCTTGGCAATATGGGGGGCGGCATGGCCGCAAACCTTGTCAGGGCGGGGCATGCGGTTAACGCCTTTGACCTGTCAGACGAGGCACTGACGCGTGCGAAGCAAAGTGGCTGCGCTACATTTATATCTGTGCGCGACGCTGTGGCGGGCGTCGACGCCGTGGTGTCGATGCTACCCAATGGTAAAATTGTCGCACGTGTTTTTGAAGACGACGTTTTGGGCCATGCCCCTCAAGGCGCGATATTGTTGGACTGTTCAACGATTGACGTGGGCACCGCGCGGCAGGTGACGGCGGATGCTGTCACCGCAGGCTATGCCATGGTCGATGCACCTGTTTCGGGCGGCATCGCAGCGGCAAATGCGGGCACGTTGACCTTCATGGTCGGTGGTACGGATACGGCATTTGCGCGTGCGGAACCCATATTGTCTGCCATGGGCAAAGCGGTCATTCATGCCGGCGCATCTGGTGCGGGGCAGGCGGCGAAAATCTGCAACAACATGCTGCTTGGCGCGTCGATGATTGCAACCTGCGAGACCTTTGCCATGGCCGAAAAGCTGGGGTTGGACCTCCAGACCTTTTACGACATTTCGTCCAAGGCGTCGGGTCAGAACTGGTCGATGACCAGCTATTGCCCGGTTCCCGGCGTTGGGCCGACGACCCCTGCGGATAATGCTTATCAAGGCGGCTTTGCAACAGCATTGATGCTTAAGGATTTGAAATTGGCCATGGAGGCCGCGGTGTCGGTACATGCCGACGTGCCGATGGGCGAACGTGCGGCGGAACTATATGCGCAATTTGACAGGGCTGGAAATGGCGGCCTCGATTTTTCAGCCATCATCCAAACCCTGAAAGACCAAGCGTAATACGCACGCCGCTGGAAAGCTTGGAGCAGCAGGATTGCAAAGCCTGCAGAAAACATATTAGGACTAGCGCCAGTTCCTTCATCATTCGATAACCGGCAAAGGTGCCAAACCTTAAAAATTAGGAGTTGCCCGTGCAATCAGTAACCACGCAGAAATTTGACGACGTCCTTGTGGTGCTTGTCGACAATCCTCCGGTCAATGCCTTGTCGTGGCATGTCCGTCAGGGTTTGAACGACAGTTTTGAACAGGGACTATCGGATGATAATGTAAAGGCGATTGTGCTGCGCTGTGCAGGGTCGACCTTTATTGCAGGTGCCGACATCACTGAATTTGGCAAGCCGCCGCAAGGTCCTGATTTCAACGCCGTGTTGAACATAATTGAAGCTGCCGGAAAACCCGTTGTGGCTGCCATCCATGGCACGGCGCTGGGCGGGGGGCTGGAAACCGCGTTGGTGTGCCATTACCGCATCGCTGTGCCGTCCGCACGGCTTGGGGTGCCAGAGGTCAAGCTTGGCCTTCTACCTGGTGCTGGAGGGACGCAAAGGTTGCCACGCGTCGTGGGCGTTGAAGCTGCCGCCACAATGTGTGCGCTTGGCGAACCTTTGTCGGCAACAAAGGCGGCATCCATTGGTTTGGTTGACCGGTTGGCTGGTGAAGATAGCCTAGCTGACGACGCCATTGCCTATGCCCGCGAATTGATCGCTATCGGCCCACGGCCAACGCGTGAACGTCCTCTGGCCGGCGATGTTGGAATTATTGAACAATTGAAGGCGGCCAATGCCAAGAAGTGGAAAGGCTTTGACGCGCCTTATGCCAATCTTGCCTGTGTAGAGGCGGCAACGCGGCTACCTTTTGAAGAGGGCATGAAGTTCGAGCGTGCTGAATTTGAGAAGCTGATGGGCGGATCGCAATCTGCGGCCCAGCGTCATATGTTCTTTGCTGAACGCCAAGCGGCAAAAATTGACGGGCTGGCCAAAGACATTGCGCTGCGGGATATAAAGAAAGTCGGCGTCATTGGTGCGGGCACCATGGGCGGCGGGATTTCGATGAATTTCTTGTCTAAGGGTATTCCTGTGACCATCGTTGAAATGGTGCAGGAAAATCTGGATCGCGGCGTTGGCGTTATCCGCAAAAATTACGAAAACAGCGCTGCCAAGGGACGCTTCTCGCTTGAGCATGTCGAAGAAATGATGGCCTTACTGACCCCATCCTTGACACTCGACGATTTGGCTGACTGCGATCTTGTCATCGAAGCGGTCTATGAAAGCATGGACGTAAAAAAAGAGGTGTTCGGCAAGCTGGACGCTATTTGCAAGCCCGGCGCGATTTTGGCGTCGAACACATCCTATCTCGACATTGACGAAATTGCGGCCAGCACATCGCGTCCGCAAGATGTCGTCGGCATGCACTTCTTCTCGCCCGCCAATGTCATGAAATTGCTGGAGGTCGTGCGCGGCGACAAAACGGCGCCGGACGTGCTGGCGACGGCTATGGCAATTGGCAAGAAAATCGGCAAGGTCGCCGTGGTTGCAGGAGTCTGCCATGGCTTTATCGGAAACCGGATGCTGTCCACCCGGCAGCAGCCAGCAATGCAATTGCTGCTGGAAGGCGCAACGCCTGCTCAGATCGACAAGGTGCATACCGATTTCGGCATGCCCATGGGACCGTTTCAGATGAGCGATTTGGCTGGCCTCGACATTGGTTGGCACCGCGATCCGTCAAAGGTCGAAACCATACGCGATGCGCTATGTGCGGCGGGCCGTTTTGGTCAGAAAAATAGCAAGGGCTTTTACGATTATGATGAAAAACGTGTGGGCACGCCAAGTGCCGAGGCGTTGGCGATTATTGAAGAGTTCCGGGCCACATCAAATCTGCCGAAGCGCGAAATCAGCGATCAGGAAATCGTAGAACGCACACTCTATCCGATGGTCAATGAGGGCTATAAAATTCTCGAAGAAGGTAAAGCCCAGCGCGCATCCGACATCGATGTGGTCTGGATCTATGGCTATGGCTGGCCGGTTTATCGTGGCGGCCCGATGTTCTGGGGCGCATATGAAGGCGCAGGCAAAATCGTCGAAGCGCTGGAGCGGCATGGTGTCGCCGTCGCGGAGAGCTTGAAAGCGAAAGCCTGACACTTGCGAGATCACGCCCGGCGTCAACAATGCGCCGGGTGGGGGTATGGCGCTGCGAGGGTTAAAGCGCATAGCATTTTGAACGCGCTGCCCATCGCACGACTGTGCATGTTGAAGCGGCCAATATGTTCCACCGCGAATCGGTGTAACTAAGATGCACGACATGCGCGCCGCATCAAAAGCTGGCCTGCGCCTTGTCTACCGATTGTGTTATGATGACCCGAAGGGGAATTGCGCGGATAATGGCAAATGCGCCATTGAAAAACCTGGTGGGCGCTAACGGGCTCGAACCGCTGACCCTCTCGGTGTAAACGAGATGCTCTACCAACTGAGCTAAGCGCCCCTCTCGGGAAACGGGCCTTTGCCAAAGGGAATCACATTTGGCAAGGCCATTTAGATGATTGTTACAAAACGGCTGCTGACCGCGACGATATAATCATCCATTTTTGCCGAAGTTTCGGCGGAAAGTTCAATAAATACGCGCCGTGCGTCCGCTGGATCCTGACGCCGCAAAAGCATGCCGCTTTCGGTCATAGCAGAAATCCACCGTAAGGCCGTTGTCGGTGGAACCGCTGCGGCAATACATAGACTGGACACAGATACATGCCGCCCCTCTTGCGCTGCTGCTTTGAGGTCAAGCAGGATATCCCATGCGGGATCAGCGAATAGGTCCGGCGGGAAAAACCGATCGCGCAATCTGCGCAGCTTGATTACTTCGCGGAGACTCAGCTTCGCCGCGACATCGTTGGCAACCGAATTCTCACCCGGGAATCCTTGAAAGCCCCCCAACGGTGCGGCTCTGAAGGAAATCGATTTATCCTTAATTGTATCTTTCAGTTCTGGATCAGCCATGCGCGCCAGCGCTCGGGCGAATTCGGCCAATTCATCGCTGATCCGGTGTAGATATCTAAATTCTACTTCTTGGTCTCTGTCATGCAGTCGATCCATACCGCCCCGTCCAAATGCGCCTGCCAAAATAGGCATTGCTTCGACGTCATCTGCACTGACCAGAAAGTGACATTGGCCCTGCGGAAGCGCCGCATAAATTACTTCCAGCGACTCCATCTTGGACCAAATCAATGCAGTGCTGTGATATCTTTGGAGATAATGCGTTATCCGCGATACGGTATCACTGAGCGTGTCCGTTTCGGAGGAAAGGTCGATCAAAAGAAAATCCGCGGATTGCGTATCGTCCATTGGTAAAGGTGTACAACCGGCCAATGTTGCCAGCCGCGCAAGTGTGGCATCCCGCTTCAATGATCCGCCTAAGATCATTGCAATACGTCCATTTCGGCCCGTTCCGGGGGGAGGCGTTGTGTCTGGCATGATTTTTCGATCAACTGACTGATAAGATTATGCCTTTGCGAACGCACGAAAAAACGATGACCAATTTGTAAATTTTACCTCCATATTGGAGGAAACAGTTTTGGCGGGCAGAAGCTTTGCTTACGCTGCACGATGCGCTATCTCCTTGTCCATGAAGCGCCAGCGTAGCTGCGTCATGACCCAGAGGAGCAAAATTAGGTGAAAAGACATCACATCATGATGAGCGCAGCGGCGCTTTTATTGTCAGGAGTATCAATGACAGCGGTTGCACAAACAAAGGAAATGAAAGCCAGCCAGGCTGCGAATGAACCCGCTTTGTTGCAGGAATGGACGGGCCCTTATGACGGCGTACCACCATGGGATCAGGTGAAGGCCTCGCAATTCCCCGCAGCATTTCAGGCCGCGATGGATGCGTCAAAGGCTGAATTCGAAGCTATGCTTGCAAAGCCTGAGCCGATCACCTTCGAAAATACAATTACCGCCAGTGAGCTGTCGGGTGAGAAAATTGGCCGCTTATTCTCGATATGGGGCGTCCATTCGTCGAATCTGTCCAACCCCGAAGTGCGCAAAATTCAGGCCGAGTGGGAACCCAAGCTGAGTGCCTTCTTCTCCCAATTGTCTCTGGATGCGCGGTATTTTCAGCGCGTGAAATATTTATATGACCAGCGCTTTAATCTCGGTCTGGATGCAAAGCAGATGCGGCTGTTGGAACGGACTTATGATGGATTGGTTCGTAATGGCGCGATGTTGGATGCGGCACAGAAATCGAAGGTCATCAGTATTGAGACCGAACTGGCAAAGAAGTTTTCCGCTTTTTCCGAAAAGGTTCTCGCAGATGAGGAAACCTTCATTCTGATCACGCAGGAGGCCGATTTGGCTGGCCTACCAGAAAGCTTTGTTGCGTCGTTGCAAGCCGCGGCAAAGGCGAAAGGCCAAAACGGATGGGCCGTCGTCAACACGCGGTCGGCGGTGCAGCCATTCCTCGAAAATTCGACCCGTCGTGATTTGCGCGAAAAGGTCTGGCAAGCTTTCACCAAGCGCGGTGATAATAAAAATGCCAATGACACGAACGCCACCATCGCCGAAATCCTGAAGCTGCGTCAGCAGCGTGCGGAGATTTTGGGCTTTGCCACCCATGCGCATTACCGGATGGCCGATACCATGGCGCAGGACCCGAATAAGGCGATGGACCTGATGATGAAGGTGTGGCCCGCCGCGGCCGCCCGCGTCCGTGAAGAAGTCGCCGATATGCAGGTGATTGCCAATGCGGACAACATCACCATCGCGCCGTGGGATTATCGTTTCTACGCGGAGAAAGTGCGCAAGGCGAAATATGACCTCGATCAGGAAGCGGTCAAACCCTATTTCCAACTGGATAATATGGTCGCTGCGATGTTTGATGCTGCAGGCAAGCTTTACGGCATGAGCTTCACTGAAAACACAGGCACGATTCCCGTTTTCGAACCGAAGGTGCGGACATTTGAGGTCAGGCGCGATGGCAAGGTCATTGGCCTATTCTACCTCGACAATTTCGCACGCGCGGGCAAGCGCTCGGGGGCGTGGATGACCACCTATCGCAGCCAGCATAAATTGGGCGGCAAAAACAACATCGTGCTAGCGTCAAACAACAACAACTTTGTGCCCGGTGCCGATGGCATTCCAACTTTGATCAGCATCGATGATGCATCCACCTTGTTCCACGAATTTGGCCATGCGATCCATTATCTCAACTATGATATCACCTGGCCTGGTCTTGGCGGGACACCGCGCGATTTTGTCGAATATCCCAGCCAGGTGAACGAAAACTGGCTGCTGACGCCCTATATTCTCAACACTTATGCCAAGCATTATAAGACCGGAGAGCCTATTCCAGCGGCTCTGGTCGAGAAAATCCGGGCAAGCGATACGTTCAATCAAGGTTTCTCCACGGTTGAATATCTGTCTAGCGCGATATTGGACATGAAACTGCATAATCGTAGCCAGCCTGTTACCGATCCAGCCGCGTTCGAACGTGACACGCTGGCGGAAATTGGCATGCCAAAGGAAATGGTCATGCGACACCGCTTGCCGCAGTTTAACCATCTGTTTTCCAGCGACAGCTATTCGGCGGGCTATTACAGCTATCTTTGGTCGGAAACGATGGATGCCGACACTTGGGCCGCTTTTACCGAAAAGGGGGATGTCTGGGACAAAGAAACGGCCGAGCGTTTTCGTTCGATGCTCATGGCGACGGGCAATGAAACCGACCGGATCGAAGCCTATCGCGCGTTTCGTGGTCGTGACCCTGACGTCAAATTTATCATGAAAAAGCGCGGATTTCCGACCGGCGAATAAGTCGCTTAGATGACATAAAAAAGGGCGGCGCAGGTAATAATCTGCGCCGCCCTTTTTTGTTGATTTTCGAAGCCATAGTGCAAAGATGGATGTGATGTTCCGAGAGGATTTGGCCAAGTGCGGTATGAAGTCACGCGTGAGCGAGACGCCAAAACGCGAAAGTCCGCCAAAGGAGAATTGAGATGCTACAACTATTTTTGGGCAAAGAACCTTGGTTCAGGGCGAAACGCTTCGGCTATGGCGCGGGGTTGCCTTTCAAGTGGCAGGGCTGGTTGACATTGGCGGTCTATCTTCTCACGATGCTGGGCTTGGGGCTTTTTGTGGACGATCATGGCGCCATGCCAACGATTTTAACTGTCGTTCTCATGCTCACAGTCACCGCAATTTTCATCGTCATTGTCCGCAATCACACCGAAGGTGGATGGAAATGGCGGGGAGATTTTGACGCCTAGCTTAAGGCTTCGTCCAATAATCGCGCCAAGCGGATGCCGCCACGTTCGACCTGTTGACGTAATGCTGCACGCGACGCCGCGACGTCGGCCTCGTCAATGATGACTGGTGCGCTTGGCTTGGCACCGCATGCGTCTGCATCCATAGCGCGCGGATAGGCGATGTTTTTTGAAACGGCCCAATTTTCTTCACTCCACTGACGCACATTGCCTTGCACGACCGCAGCCTTCTCGGCGGGTGTAAAAATACGAACAATTGCTGGTGCAGCAGACAGCGCGCGGTCGGCCAAAAGCCCGTCCCATACCGAATGGAGATTATACCCGGGCATCACACCATAAGTGGCCTTAAGGTCGTTACCACCACGATCGGCGCGGTCGCCCGCATGTAATGGCTGATGTATGTCGCCGACAAAATGGATCAGAAAGGCAAGCGCCTCCAACCGGACATGCGCGGGCAGGGCCTTGTTTGATAAAAGCGCAAAGTTGCGGTCAATCTGCGCTGATACGCAATTGCCATCGGCGCAGGCGCTTTTCAAATCGAACGGCTTACAGATGTCGACATTCTGGTAATGCCAGCTGTTTGTATAGCCCCAGCGTACACGGTCGCCCTTGATGCAGTCCGCCCAAACGCTGACGTCCGCGATATTCCGCATCGCACATTTCGGTGTGCCAAGCATGGGCGCCGCGCGCAACAGACGCTGCATCTGTGCGCGCGCTTTAGATGACATATTGGCTTGAGCAATGTGCGCCACAGTCTCATGACCATATTCCCAATAGGCTTGGGCAGGTGCCAATGGTGCGAACAAGAGGGTGAGCGAAATAAGGAAGCGTTTCATAAGTGCGCCTTAGTTTGTATCCATGCGTAAATCAAAGCAGTAGGCGCATGCATTGCGATTTGGTGCCACTAGCGCAAACATTGGGAGGCGGGTGATGGATATTGATAGACGTGGGCTCATGGCAGGTGCTGTGGCGTTTACACTCGCAGGCTGCGTAGGACCGCAACAGGCGGCTCCATCCGTTTCGGTCAACGCTGCGCTGGCGGCGCTTGAGGCACGCGTTGGCGGGCGGCTAGGGGCGTTGGTGCTCGACACAGCATCGGGGCGTATGACGGGGCATCATTATGACGAAGCCTTTGCCATGTGCTCGACCTTCAAGCTCGCGCTCGCTGCAGCGGTTCTGCAACAGGCGGATCAAGGCAGGCTGAAACTGGATACGGCGTTGCCTTATTCGCAAGCGGATATGGTTGCGCATGCCCCCATTACGGGGCCAAATCTGACCAAGGGCGCCATGCGCATTATCGACTTGGCCGAAGCCGCGCAAAAGACCAGCGATAATGTGGCGGCAAATCTGTTAATCAAGCATCTGGGTGGTCCAACTGCCATAACCGCGATTTTTCGCAGTTGGGGCGATGACGTCACGCGGTTGGACCGATATGAGCCCGATTTGAACAATGTCCCGTCCGGTGAGGTGCGTGATACGACCACGCCGCGCGCATTTGCGCGGACGATGGCGCGACTTTTGACGGGCGACCGTTTATTGAAACCGGCATCGCGCGATATGCTGATCCAATGGATGGTTGACACACATACAGGCATGCGGCGGATTAGGGGCGGCCTCCCCCCCTCTTGGAAAAGTGGCGACAAAACGGGGACAGCCAATAGCGCAAATTTCAATAATAAGACCAATGACGTCGCCATTTTCTGGCCACCAGCGCGGCCTCCGGTCATTGTAACTGCCTTTTATGAAGCGGACGGAAAATATGAACAGACCCGCGATTCTGATCAAGCAGTGCTTGCCGAAGTGGGAAAGATCGCGGCCGCGCAAGCGGTGTCATGGCACGGCGGTCTGGACTGATTTTCCTATCACACTGCCCTGAAAACAGTTCAGGATGATGATTGCGGGAAAATTCCAAGCCGCCTATATCATGCCCATGTCTTCTATTCGCCCTTGGCGCGACATTGCGCGCCGCCCGTCCCGCCAGATCATGGTCGGTAAAGTCCCGGTCGGTGGCAATGCCCCGATCTCGGTGCAAACCATGACCAATACGCTGACCAGCGAC
Organism: Sphingomonadales bacterium; assembly: GCA_027488785.1. Taxonomy (GTDB): domain Bacteria; phylum Pseudomonadota; class Alphaproteobacteria; order Sphingomonadales; family Sphingomonadaceae; genus Sphingorhabdus_B. Next base: position 37,095 of record JAIYAY010000014.1, read on the forward strand.
GCTGCTGCTACGATTGACCAGATCCGCCGGTGTGAGGATGCAGGCGTCGATATCATCCGCGTTTCCTGCCCCGATGTGGAAAGCACGGCGGCGCTGAAACAGATTGTCCGCGCGGCCAAAGTACCCATCGTTGCCGATATTCATTTTCATTACAAACGCGCTCTTGAGGCGGCGGATGCGGGTGCGGCGTGCTTGCGCATCAACCCCGGTAATATCGGTTCATCGGAGCGCGTGAAAGAAGTCGTCAACGCCGCCAAAGCCAATGGCTGCGCGATCCGGATCGGCGTGAATGCAGGTAGCCTCGAAAAAGACCTGCTCGAAAAATATGGCGAACCCTGCCCGGAGGCGCTGATTGAAAGCGCGCTGGACCATATCAAGCTGCTGCAGGATCATGACTTCCACGAATTCAAAGTTGCGGTGAAAGCGTCGGACGTTTTTCTGGCGGTCGCCGCTTATATGGGCTTGGCCGAGGCCGTCGACTGCCCCTTGCATTTGGGCATTACCGAGGCGGGTGGACTTATTGGCGGCACGGTCAAATCCTCCATCGGCATGGGCAATTTATTGTGGGCGGGGATTGGTGACACAATCCGCGTTAGCCTGTCTGCCGAACCCGAAGAAGAAGTCCGCGTCGGCTATGAAATTCTAAAGGCTTTGGGCCTGCGCACCCGTGGCGTTCGCGTTGTCAGCTGCCCAAGCTGCGCGCGGCAGGGCTTTGACGTCATCCGCACGGTACAAAAGCTTGAGGATGCGCTTGGCCATATCAAGACACCGATGTCGCTCTCGGTCCTCGGCTGCGTCGTTAATGGCCCCGGCGAAGCACGTGAGACTGACATCGGTATCACGGGCGGCGGCAATGGCAAGCATATGGTCTATCTGTCAGGCGTCACCGACCACCATGTCGAGGATGACGACATGATTAGCCACATCGTGCGCTTGGTTGAAGCCAAAGCCGCAGAGATTGATGCGGGCACCAGCGTCAGCATGGATACGCTGCACGGGAAAGCGGCTTGAGCCTCTCGATACGGGCTGCAACGTCCAGCGACATCGCGCTCATTGGGCAATTCATCCGCGACCTGGCGGCATATGAAAAGTTGGCGCATGCCGTGCGCTTTGATGAAACGGTGATGGCGCAAAAGCTGTTTGGGCCACGGCCTTATGCCGAGGTTCTCATTGGCGAAATTGATAATGTGGCGCAGGGCTTTGCTTTGTTCTTTCACAATTTTTCAACCTTTGAAGGACGCCCCGGAATCTATCTGGAGGATTTGTTCGTGCGACCAGAAGCGCGCGGCTCAGGGCTTGGCAAAGCGTTGCTGGGCCGGCTCGCGGCGCTTGCGGTCGAACGGGATTGTGCGCGGCTCGAATGGTCGGTACTCGACTGGAACACGCCCGCCATTGATTTCTATAAGGCGCTGGGCGCGGTGCCGATGGACGAATGGACCGTCTATCGCGTTGATGGCGCGGCGCTCGATAACCTTGCCACGCACAGCCTTTAGACATGGCTGAATTGCACCCGCGCCCCTTCATTCCGTTCATGGTAGCGGCGGCGGGCGTCGGCACATTTTCGTTGATGGATGCGGTGATGAAAGACATCGCTTTGTCGCTGGGCGCGTATAACGCCGTGATGTGGCGCAACTGTCTTGGCACCATCTTCATGGGGCTATTGTTTGTCGGCACGCGGCAGAAATGGCCGTCCGTCGATATCCTTAAAATGCATATATGGCGCAGCATAATTGTGTCGGTCATGGCGGTCAGCTTTTTCTGGTCGCTGACGCAATTGCCGCTGGCCGAAGCCATTGGATTGAGCTTCATCGCGCCCGTCATCGCGCTCTATCTTGCCGCTGTTATGCTGGGCGAGACGATAGGCCGTTCCGCCATCTGGGCGTCGTTGGCGGGGCTTGGCGGTGTGCTAATCATCATGGCTGGCCGGTTGAGCGGACACTATAGCAGTGGGCATCTCTGGGGCGCTGCGGCAGTGTTGTTTTCGGCAGTAGTGTTTGCGTATAATCTGATATTGGCCCGGCGGCAGGCGCAGGTTGCTGGGCCAATCGAAATCGCCTTTTTCCAAAATCTGTTTGTCGCGGCAACGCTTGGCCTTGCCGCGCCATGGTTTTTGCAGCCGATCGGCCTATCCGATGCCCCGATGATCGGCGGTGCTGCGGCGCTAGCGATTATTTCCCTGTTGTTGCTGAGCTGGGCCTATGCCCGCGCGGAGGCGCAAATTTTGATTCCGGTCGAATATACCGGCTTTGTCTGGGCGGCATTTTTCGGCTGGCTGTTCTTTGCCGAGCCCGTCACTTGGCCTGTGCTTTTGGGCACGGCCTTGATCGTAGCCGGAAGCCTGATTGCGGCACGGGCAAAACCGGAGCCCGTCAATCAAGTCGAGATTGCGACGGTTTAGGGAGAGCCTCCTACACTTCGTTATCCTGAACTTGTTTCAGGATAACGAACCGCCGCCTGTTATCCTGAAACAAGTTCAGGATGACGAGGGTAAAAACGTCTCTTCACTTATACCCGTTATCCTGAACCAACTTGTGCTCTGCACGCCTTCGGCTCCAGGATGACGAGGGATTGACTAATGGCGCAACTTAAGCCGCCAACGCGGAATAGATCATCGTCTTGATCTCACGGCGCACGGGGTAAGTGGTTGATGGCAGCAACTGCGTCATGAAAATCATGATGATGTCTTCCACTGGATCGACAAAAAAGGCGGTAGAATACATGCCGCCCCAATAAAAATCGCCCTCGGAACAAGGTACAAGTGTCGCGGCGCTATCGATGGTCGTAGCAAAGCCAAGGCCAAAGCCAATGCCAGCCATTTCGGCCTCGCTGAACAAGGATTTCGACATTTGCGTCAGATCTTGTCCGCCTGGAATATGATTGGCGGTCATCAATTCTATAGTCTTGGGGCTCAAGATTTGTGCGCCGTCAAGCGCGCCGCCGTTCAGCAGCATCCGGCAGAAACGATGATAGTCCGCAACGCTTGATGCAAGGCCGCCACCGCCGGAATTGAATGACCAGCCTTTGGCCCACATGCTTTCGGCGCCCGCTTTGTCGAGCAGCTTCATTTTTACTTCGGGGTCAAAGCCAAAGCCTTCGGGGATGCGCGACGCCTTATCAGCGGGCACTTGGAAGAATGTATCGGTCATGCCCAAGGGCGCAAAAATATGCGTCTGGAAATATTCAGGCAGGGATAGTCCGCTAATCCGCTCGACCAATATGCCCACTATGTCGGTGGCAACGGAATAATTCCACTGGGTGCCGGGGTCGAACTCCAAGGGGATTTGCGCCAGCGTATCAATGAAGCTTTGCGCCGTATTTTTGCTCCAGCTTTCGACATCGGTCTTGCGATAAGCCGCGTCAACATTGCCTTGTTCCTGAAAGCTATAGGTAAATCCCGCCGTATGCCGCAGCAGGTCAACCACCCGCATTTGCGTGGATGGTGCGCGCGTCATAAACGGCACATTGCCGCCGCCGCCCACAAACACACCCAATTTTGCAAACTCCGGGATATATTTCGCAACCGGATCCGTCAGCGCGACCTTGCCCTGTTCCACCAACTGCATGAATGCGACCGAGGTGATTGGCTTTGTCATCGAGGCTATGCGGAAAATGGCGTCTTCGGCAACACCCGAGCTCCATTGCAGCGCGACATCATTACCACGGCCAACCAACACGGATGCAAAGGGCAATTTGCCATTGTCGAGATAATTGGCCTGAATAAACGCAGGTATGCGGGCGAGGCGGTCGGGAACGAAACCTAAATCTTCGGCGCTCATACGGCGGTTTGTCCTGTTAATTGGCGTGTTACGGGGTGCGAGCTGGAGAGCCCGCCGTCAACAGCAATGGCTTGACCATTGACGTAACTTGCCTGATCGCTGGCGAGGAACAAGGCGACATTCGCAAGCTCTTCCGGCTGCGCACCACGGCGCAGCGGGTTGAGGCGACCGATCTTGTCGGTCACGCCCTTTTCCTTGGCATAATCAAATGTCGGCTTGGTCATGCCGGTTTCAGTGAGGCCGGGGCAAATTGCGTTGCAGCGGACATTGGTGCCCGACAATTGTTGTGCGCTGACTTGCGCCAGATTGATGACGCCTGCCTTGGAGGCCGAATAAGGCGGGCCGCCTGCGCCCGAACGGATACCCGCAACACTGGCGGTCAGGATGATCGAACCGCCATTGCCTGCATCCGCCATGACCTTGCCCGCATGTTTGACCATCAGCCAAGGGCCAATGAGATTGACGCGCAGGACGCTGGTGAAATTCTCGACTGTGTTGTCGAAGATACCTTCCATGCCGCCCGAAATACCAGCATTGGCAAAGGCGACATCCAGATGGCCGTGCAGTTCGATAGCCTTTGCGACAATCGCGGCGACATCAGCTTCATCGCCTGCGTCCATTTGCACGGCGGTGGCGGCGTCACCAATTATCGCTGCGGTGTCATGCACCGATGTCGCCATGTCGCCCAAAACGACCTTTGCGCCTTCGGCGGCAAAGCGAATGGCAGACGCGCGGCCAATACCTGACCCTGCGCCTGTGATGATGGCGACTTTCCCTTGCAATGCTCCACTCATACGACAACGCCTCCATCCACAACTATTGTCTGCCCCGTCATAAAGCTTGATGCGTCCGACGCCAAATATACCGCTGCACCGGCAATCTCACGGGGCTCGCCAATGCGGCCCAATGCCGCGCCCGAGGTGGATGCTTTCAGATTTTCTGGATTCTCCCACAATGCCTTGGCAAAATCGGTCTTCACCAGTCCCGGCGCAATCGAGTTAATGCGCACATTATGCGGCCCATATTCCCGGGCGAGATTCTTCGTCATCTGAATATCCGCCGCCTTGGTAATCGCATAAGCGCCCAAGATCGGCGATCCGCGCAAGCCGCCAATGGACGAGACAATCACGATGGAGCCTGATTTGCGTGCGATCATTTCGGGCGCGACCATCTGGATCAGCCAATGTTGCGATACAATATTGTGATCGAGCGTCTTGCGAAGTTGCTCATCGGTGATGGTGGCCATAGGTCCATAATGCGGATTCGACGCCGCATTGCAGACCAAGACATCGACCTTACCAAATGCCTTGCGCGTTTCATCGACGAGATTCTGCAAGCTCTCCTTCGAAGACAGGCTTGATGCCACCGCAAGTGCAGCGCCTTTATGCTTGGCGTTAATGCCAGCAGCGACGGCTTCGCAATCTTCGATATTACGGCTGGAAATCACAACCTTTGCGCCATGATCGGCCATTTCTTCGGCAATCGCCTGACCAATACCGCGCGACGACCCTGTGATGATGGCGACCTTGCCGGACATATCGAATAAAGACATTCTTCTCTCCAGTTTCCTCTCTGCTTATCAGGAGGAGTTATAGCTTACGCCCCAGCCTTTTCCGCAAACTTCCATGCGGATTCTGCCAGCGGGAATACGCGTTCGGCCATCGCTTGGGCATGTGACGAACTTGCGGTGCCGTCGATGACACGTTTTTTGATGCCTTGAATAATACCGGCGAGGCGGAAGAAGTTATAGGCAAAATACCAGTTCATATCGGGCACGCCGTCGCGGCCGGTGGCCATGCAATAGCGCTCTACCATCGCGTCGAGTTCGGGAATACCCAAAGCGGCGCGATCCAAATCCATAACGCCCGAGCGGCCTTCATTTTGCGTCACCCACGCCATGGCGACATATGTGAAATCCGCCAGCGGGTCGCCTAATGTCGATAATTCCCAATCCAGCACCGCGACGACCTTGGGATCCTTGGGGTCGAAGATCATATTGTCGATGCGATAGTCGCCATGCACGACGCTGGTGCGCGTCTGTTCAGGCAGCGTCTTTGGCAACCATTCAATCAACCGCTCCATTTCGGGCATCGTTTCGGTTTCCGCGAGGCGGTATTGCTTCGTCCAGCGTTCAACCTGACGGCCAAAATAATTGCCGGGTTTGCCAAAGTCGGACAGGCCAGCGCCTTCAACATCCACATTATGCAATGCCGCCAAGGTGTCGATCATCGCCTCATAGGTTGCGCGGCGTTCGGCAGGGTTTGACTCGGGCATGGCGCCATCCCAGATGGTACGACCTTCAACCATGTCCATGATGTAAAACATCGAACCGATGACGCTGTCGTCGGTGCACAGGCCAAAGGGTTTTGCGACCGGGAAACCAGTCGGATACAGACCAGCAATGACCTTATATTCGCGGTCAACCGCATGCGCGCTGGGTAGCAATACGCCAAAAGGCTTACGGCGTAAGACGTAGGAGCCGCTTTTCGCGTTCAACTTGTAGGTCGGGTTTGACTGCCCACCCGCGAATTTCAGAACCTCAACTGGGCCTGCAAAGACGTCGACATTTTCGGCCATCCATCGCGCCAGTCTATCGGCATCCAAAATGTCCGCACCGCTTGGCGCAACGGTACCGGTAAAGGCCTTCTGCGCGTCTATCGGGGTTTGCGGCTTGCTCATTGGTCAAAAACGATGACCGACCGCGCCGAATCGCCGCGCTTCATCTGGTCAAAGCCCTCATTGATCCGCTCCAGCGGAATGGTCTCCGAAATGATGGTGTCGAGGTCCAAAAGGCCACGCATGTAAAAATCGACCAGACGCGGAATATCGACAGGGAAGCGGTTGCCGCCCATGATTGCGCCTTGCAATTTCTTGCCGGACAACAGGTCCATCGCTGACAGACCAACCGTATGCTGCAACGGCATCATGCCTAGAATCGTGGCTGTTCCGCCCCGTTTCAACGACTTGACGGCGAGCGTGCCCGACGCTGGACGCCCCACCGCTTCAATCGCGTGATCAACGCCGCCTTTGGTCAATTCCTGAATTTGCGCAGCGGCATCATCGGCCAAAGCGTCGACGACATCGGTCGCACCTAGTTGCATCGCCAACGCCCGTTTTTCAGGCAATGGGTCAGCGGCGATGATACGACCAGCACCAGCAATCTTCGCTGCGTTAATGGTCGCAAGGCCAACACCGCCGCAGCCAATAACGGCTACGGTTTCGCCTGGCGTCACTTTGCAGGCGTTGAATATGGTGCCGGCACCTGTGGTCACGGCGCAGCCGATAACCGACGCTTGTGGCAAAGGCATATCCGGATGAATCGCGACGCAGGCATGTTCGTGCACCAACATCATTTCGGCATAAGCCGATAGGTTCAGCATCTGGTTGACAACGCTGCCATCAGGCCGCGTCAGGCGCGGGGCTTCGCCGGGCTTGCGCCGAGTGTCGCCGCCAAGGCACAAGGACATGCGCCCCGTGACGCAATATTCACAATGGCCACAAAAGGCGCTGAGGCAGGTGACAACGGCGTCGCCCACCTTGACGGTGCGCACTTCGCTGCCCACCGCCTCGACGATACCTGCCGCCTCATGCCCGGGGATGGCGGGCAAAGGATGCGGATAGGCGCCTTCGATAAAGTGCAAATCGCTATGGCACAGCCCGCAGGCCGCGGTGCGGATGAGCACCTCATGCGGCCCTGGATTGGCAATATTCACTTGTTCGATTTGAAGCGGCTTACCCGCTTCAATCAGGACGGCAGCCTTCACCGTGTTGCTCCCATATCGCCGCTGGATAGGCCTTCTTTGCCGCGGCCGCCATGCTTGCCCAATTCCATACGCGCGATGGCGCGGGCATGCACTTCGTCGGGACCGTCGGCGAGACGCAAGGTGCGCTGATGTGCCCAAGCGGATGCAAGACCGAAATCGTCGGACACACCGCCGCCGCCATGCGCTTGGATGGCATTGTCGATAATGCTCAAAGCCATATTTGGTGCTTGCACCTTGATCATGGCGATTTCAGCGGCAGCGGCCTTGTTGCCGACCTTGTCCATCATATCCGCAGCCTTCAGGCAGAGCAGACGCGTCATTTCAATGTCGATACGGGCACGCGCGATACGTTCTTCCCATACGCTATGCTCGGCAACGGTCTTGCCAAAGGCGACGCGCGATTGCAGGCGCTTGCACATTTTCTCCAGCGCTTCTTCAGCGACACCGATTGTGCGCATGCAATGGTGGATGCGGCCAGGTCCAAGGCGCCCTTGCGCGATCTCAAAGCCACGGCCTTCGCCCAGCAACATGTTCGACGCCGGAATGCGGACATCCTTCAATTCGATTTCCATATGGCCATGCGGCGCGTCGTCATAGCCAAAGACAGGCAGATGGCGCAGAATGTTTACGCCGGGGGCATCAAGTTCCATCAGCACCATTGATTGCTGCGCATGACGCTTGGCTTCGAAATCGGTCTTGCCCATGACAATCGCGATTTTGCAGCGCGGATCGCCCGCACCTGACGACCACCACTTGACGCCGTTGAGAACATACTCATCGCCTTCGCGACGAATAGATGTTTCGATATTGGTTGCATCTGACGAGGCAACGGCTGGCTCGGTCATCAAAAAGGCCGAACGGATTTCGCCGTTCATCAATGGGATCATCCATTTTTCTTTTTGCTCTGCCGTACCGTAACGCAGGAATACCTCCATATTGCCGGTATCGGGCGCTGAACAGTTATAGACTTCGGATGCAAAACCGATGCGGCCCATTTCTTCGGCGCACAAGGCATATTCCATGTTGGAGAGGCCGGGGCCGTCAAACGCCACGCTGTCATCAACATGCACGCGGCCTGACGTGGGCGGCATGAACAGGTTCCAAAGACCAGCGGCCTTGGCGCGCGCCTTTTCTTCTTCAACGACTTGAAGCACTTTCCAACGGTCGCCGACGGCCTGCTCGGCATAATAATCGGCAACGCGTGGACGCAAGAAACGTTCATTATGGTCGCGGATACGGTCCCGCCAATATGTTTGCTTGTCGTTGAGATCGAAATCCATGACTCATTCCTCTTTCAAATTTAATTGATTGGTCAACTGGCAGACTCTGCAGATGTGTTCAAGGCGCGCAAGCGTTCATTATGACTTTCGCGCGAAATCGGGAAATGGCGCAGGATTAGGACGCCGATAAAACCAACGATGACCACCGTGCCCATATAATATAGCGCCAGCCCGTCGAGGACGGCGACATCCACTTCGCCCGGCTTGGCGTCTTGCGGGAAATTGGCAAAGCTTAGGATCATTCCAGCGGCAAAGGTGCCGATACCAACGGCACATTTTTGCATGAAGAAATAGCCCGCGAAAAACAGCCCTTCGGAACGCCGGCCGGTTTCTTGCTGCGATGCCTCCACCACATCGGCCATCATGGAGGATGTCAGCATCATCATACTCACCGCCGCGCTATTGGCGATGGTCATTAACCCAAACATAAACAGGATGGAGGGATTTGACGGTGCCCCGGGCACCAGGTCGAGCAGCCAACTGCCGTATAATACGGCCGTGAAGGTCAATGAGATAATTGCGAACAGGATCGCAGCGCGTTTTTTGCCCAATCGGGCGGAGACAGGCGGAACAATGACAAAGGCAATGATCACCGTCGAGAATAGTGTCAGCGCATAATAGAGCATTTCCATCTGTTGCAGCTGCCACAGAAAGGCGAGTTGATAATTGGTGAGGGCAAAGGTCATGCCTTGGTTAATCAGCCCAAATAACGCGGCGGACACGAGCCACAGAAAGGCGCGATTGGAGAGCGTCGCCTTAACTTCGGCCAAGGCATGACCTAGGCCGGCGCCGCGTGGTGCTGGCGGCGAGGGTTTGGCGATGTGGCGGTGCTGGCCAAGCGCGGAGATAAGTACCGCCCCGCTCATCATCAGCGCGCCCCACACCGAATAGGAATCATACCCCGCAGGATCGCTCACACCCTTTTCGCCTGTGAAGAAAATGCCGTACGCAAAAATGAGCATAAGCAATCCACCCGCCCAGCCGAACAGGAAACGATAGCGCATCAGACGCGTGCGCTCATCATAATCGCCCGTCAGTTCGGGGACGAGGGCGATAGATGGCACTTCACACATTGCCACCAAGGTACGCGCTAAGACGGCGGTGCAGAACAGCCAGATGATTGTGCCCGTCTGCCCCATTGCGGGTGGATGCCAAAGCAACAGCCAAATAATGCCGAGCGGAATAGCGGCAGCATATAGCCATGGCAGGCGCCTGCCCCATTTGCTTTGCGTGCGGTCGGACAATTCGCCAATGATTGGGTCGACAAAGGCGTCAAAAATCAGCGCAGCCATGATAACCGCGCCGACGATGCCGGCATCAATACCCAGTACCTGATTATAGAAGATCAGCAAGAATACGGAAAAACCATTGTCCTTAACGCCATATGCAACAGAGCCAAGGCCGTGCATGACTTTTAAGGATCGGGGAAGCGCGACGATCGGTGCCATATTGGGTTAAATCACAAAACGCGAAAAGGCGTATTTTCCGGCGAATCGCACGATGTTTCTCTCCTATATACCGTTGCTATGCTAGGGCCGCGTCCCAGCCTGTCAATCGCGATGCAAATGACGTTACGGCATGCATCGCTCACCGATAAAGGCTTGCGTTTCGGTGCGTGACCGCCCAAAAATTCATTAAGCAATTAAACAGGAGATCGTCATGTCCGACCTTGAAACATTCCGCGCCGAGGCGCGTGCCTGGCTGGAGGAAAACTGCCCCGCCGAAATGCGCACACCGGCCAAAGGTGACGAAGACGTTTGCTGGGGCGGACGCAATTTTGTTTTCCAATCCGAAGCGCAGAAACTGTGGCTCGAACGCTGCGTGGCCAAAGGCTACACGGTGCCCGATTGGCCCAAGGCATATGGCGGCGCTGGTCTTTCTCCGCAGGAAACAAAAATACTGCGTCAGGAAATGGCAAAGCTTGGCTGCCGCTCGCCGCTCAACAGCTTCGGCATCTGGATGCTTGGCCCGGCCTTGTTGAAATTCGGCACCGAAGAACAAAAGGTGCATTATATGGGGCAGATCGCCCGTGGTGAGATCCGCTGGTGCCAGGGCTATTCTGAACCTGGTTCGGGCAGTGACCTTGTGTCGATGCAAACCTTTGGCGAAGACAAAGGCGACCATTGGGTCGTCAATGGCCAGAAAATCTGGACCTCTTATGCCGACAAGGCCGACTGGATTTTCTGCCTCGTCCGCACCGACAAGACGAACAAATATCAGGGAATCAGCTTCCTGTTATTCGACATGGAAACGCCCGGTGTGTCGACCAAGCCTATCAAGCTAATCTCCGGCAATTCGCCCTTCTGCGAAACCTTCTTCGACAATGTTGTCGTGCCAAAGCATCAGATTGTTGGCGAGGTAAATCGCGGCTGGGATGTGGCAAAATATCTGCTGGGCCATGAACGCGAAATGATTTCGGGCATGGGCGGTGATGGCGGCGTGACCTCCATTGGCGCGGCGATGAAGGCGACCTTGTCGCAAGAACCCGTGCTCCGCGCACAAATGGCATTGTTCGATGTCGATAACCTCACCTTCCGTGCGCATGGCGAACGTTTCATGGACGAATGGAAAACCGGTAAGGCGCACCCCGCTTATTCCAACCTGATGAAATATGTCGGGACCGAATTGAACAAGAAGCGCAATGAGCTGGTCATGTCGATTGGCGGATCTCAGGCGCTCGAGTGGGAAAGCGAACGCGCCAATGGCGGTTCCAAGGCCCGCAATTGGCTGCGGACCAAGGCGAACTCAATTGAGGGCGGCACCAGCGAAGTGATGCTGAACGTCGTGTCGAAGCGCATCCTTGAGATGCCGGGAGCTTAATTATGGCAATGACCTTAACCGATGACCAGAATATGCTGCGCGACACCGCGCGGGGTTTCATGGCGAGTGAAGCGCCCGTCACCCATTTCCGCAAGTTCCGCGACATGGGCTGTAAAGACGGTTTCAGCCATGGCTTGTGGAAGCAATTCGCTGAAATCGGCTTTACCGGCATCCTCATCCCTGAGGCCGATGGCGGCATGGGCATGGGCCAGATTGAGGCTGGCATTGTGCTGGAAGAAATTGGCCGCAACCTGTCACCATCGCCTTTCCTCACCACTTCGGTGGCGGCGGTTGAGGCGTTGAAGTTGGCGGACAAGGCTATGCGTGATCGTTGGTTCCCCGGTATATTGGCTGGTGAAACCGTAATCGGCATCGCGATTGAAGAAGGCGTCAAGCACCGGCCTGAGAAAATCGCATGCGTTGCGGAACGCAGCGGCAATGGCTTTAAGTTGACCGGCCAAAAGCAATTTGTCGTCCAAGGCGCGTCATCGGACATGCTGATTGTTGCGGCGCGCACTGCGGGCGCGGCAGGGGAAACCGATGGCCTTACGTTGTTCGCGGTGGACAAGGACGCGGCTGGCCTTTCGATAGAGGCGGCACGGCTTGTCGATTCCTCTGTTGCCGCGCATGTGAAGCTGGACGGTGTGCAGCTGGATGCTGACGCTGTCATCGGCGAGGTTGATGGCGGTTGGGCGGTGCTGTCCAAGATTCTTGACGCCGGACGGGTGGGCGCCGCTGCCGAAATGGTGGGCGTTGGCTCAGGCGCGATGGACATGACCTTTGAATATCTCAAGACGCGCAAGCAATTTGACCGCGTCATTGGTGAATTTCAGGCGCTTCAACATCGTGCGGCGCATCTATATGGCGAAATGGAAGGCGCGCGTTCGATTGTACTGAAGGCGCAATCTTTAATGGACGAAGGTCATGCCAAGGCTGAGCTTTATGTTGCGGCGGCCAAGGCGAAGGCTGGTCTTGCCTGCAATCTTTCGGTGCGGGAAGGCGTGCAAATGCATGGCGGTATCGGCATGACCGATGAATATGACATCGGCCTATATATGAAGCGCGACCGCAGCTTGAACGAATTTTTCGGCGATGCTTATTACCACGCAGACCGCGTGGCGACGATGAACGGTTATTAAAAGGAAACCGCAAATGGACATTCAAACTTTATTCAACCTCAATGGTCGCGTGGCGTTAGTCACCGGCGGATCGCGCGGTATCGGCAAGATGATCGTCGAAGGCTATTTGAAAGCTGGCGCCGCGCGCGTGTATATCAGCGCGCGCAAGATCGACCAGATTGAGGAAACTGTCGCCGAATTTGGCAATCAGGTCATTGGCCTGCCTTGCGACCTTTCGACCGTGGACGGGTGCCTGTCACTTGCCGAACAAATTGCAGCGCGTGAAGAAAAGGTCGATATTCTGGTGAACAATGCAGGTGCTGCATGGGGCGCGGATTTCGGCCAGTTCCCCGAATCCGGATGGGACCGTGTGATGGACCTGAACGTCAAATCCTTGTTCTTTTTGACACAAGCCTTGCACCCGCAGTTGAAGGCAGCGGCCAGCTTTGATCGCCCGGGTAAGGTCATTAACATCGCATCGATCGATGGCCTGCGCATCAACCCATGGCAAACCTATAGCTATCAGGCGTCGAAAGCCGCCGTCATCCATTTGACGCGCCGCCTGGCGGCTGAACTCGTTAAGGACAATATCCTTGTGTCGGGCATTGCGCCGGGCGCATTCCAGTCGGACATGAACAAGGCGGCGCGGGACCATGCCGAGGCTGTGGGCAAAAATATTCCATTCCCACGAATCGGAACACCTGAGGATATGGCCGGTCTTGCGATCTTCCTCGCCGCGCGCGCTGGCGACTACATCGTCGGCGAAACCATCGCGTGTGACGGCGGCATCGTCAATGCGTCGCTGCCGGGCAATGGTATCGCGCCTTAACTGCTATTTTTGGTGTAATTTGGGAACGCCATTAATGCGTTTTCAACAAAAATAGGGTCAGTTGCAAAACACGCAACTGGCCCTATTCTTTTCGCAATTGCAGCGATTTTATCCTGTCCCTATTTGAACCGTAACGGCAAGCGATTGTCGAAACGTACATTGACCGGGCGGCACTCTCCTCCTCTCTCCCCCGCCCCCGGACAATTTTTACGGCCTCCAAGTTCTGCTTGGGGGCCGTATCGTTTTGGGCTCCAAACTTGTCCTCCATTTTGTCCACCGCGAAGTGCGCGTTCTGTGGATAACTCAGCAAATTACGCTTTGAGCGACTCGAAAGCTATGAGACCTTCAAGTCATCAGGCAGGAACGCTTCGAAGCTCAGCCGGACCGGAAACGGGACAGCGACGCGGACAAGACAGATTGCATGATCGCCAAATTGACAGGCAGCCCGTCGCAAGACAGGAAATGTAGTTAAGATGGTGGGTACGGAGACCATGAATATCGAGTGCGGCATCACGCAAGTGACGCAACGCCGGATAGGATAGCCAAAGTACCAAGGCGAACCAAGGAAGCTTTGGGTGACATTGGGGAACCGGACGTCAGGCTGAGGAAAGAATGGCCCTCGTGGCAAGGATTTCCAATCTCAGACGCAGTGGGCGCTGGTAGCGATGCCAGCGCCCATTTATTTTGTCTGGCGCACAAACCGCGGTCTCGCTAAGGCCATTTCATGTCCGAAATCACGCCCCAAATCGTCGCCGACCATGGTCTCAATGAAGAAGAATATGCGCGTATCTTGCACGCCATGGGGCGCGAACCCAATTTGGTCGAGCTTGGCATATTCTCGGTGATGTGGTCGGAGCATTGCTCCTATAAATCCTCCCGCATCCATTTGAAGAAATTGCCGACTGCGGCCCCTTGGGTCATTTGCGGTCCCGGCGAAAATGCGGGCGTTATCGATATTGGCGATGGCCCAAATGGCACGAAGCTCGCCGCGATCTTCAAAATGGAATCGCATAACCATCCGTCGTACATCGAACCTTATCAGGGCGCGGCGACGGGCGTGGGCGGCATATTGCGCGATGTGTTCACCATGGGCGCGCGGCCAGTGGCCAATATGAATGCGCTGCGTTTCGGGCGGCCCGACCATCCGAAGATGAAGCATCTGGTGCAAGGCGTCGTTGCTGGCATTGGCGGCTATGGCAATTGCGTTGGCGTGCCAACCGTGGGCGGTGAGACCAATTTCCACTCCGCCTATGACGGCAATATCCTTGTAAACGCGATGACCGTTGGCGTCGCGGACCAAGACAAGATTTTTTATTCTGCTGCGACGGGCATTGGCAACCCCATCGTCTATGTCGGGTCAAAGACCGGTCGCGATGGCATTCACGGTGCGACGATGGCATCGGCTGACTTCGGCGCGGATATTGAGGAGAAGCGCCCCACGGTTCAAGTGGGTGACCCGTTTACGGAAAAATTGCTGATTGAAGCCTGTCTGGAACTGATGGCTTCGGACGCCATTGTCGCGATTCAGGATATGGGTGCAGCGGGCTTGACCTCCTCTAGCGTCGAAATGGCGACCAATGGCAAAGCGGGCATCATCCTCGACATGGACAAGGTGCCATGCCGCGAAGAAGGCATGACGCCTTATGAAATGATGCTGTCCGAAAGCCAGGAGCGTATGCTCATGGTACTCAAGCCTGGCCGCGAAGAATTTGCCAAGGCGATTTTCGACAAATGGGAACTGGATTTTGCGGTCATCGGCGAAGTCACCGACACAGGCCATATGGTGCTGACATGGAAAGGCGAAATTGTCTGCAACATCCCGCTTGGCCCACTCGCCGAAGACGCGCCTTTATATGATCGTCCCGCCGCGTCAAAGGAAGCGTATAAGGCATGGGCCAAGGTTCAGCCTTTAAGCGACATTCCCGCCAGCCATGACCTTGGCGCGGATTTGCTTAAGCTGATGGCTTGTCCCGATCTCGCCAGCCGCGCTTGGATCTGGCAGCAATATGATAGCCAAGTCGGCGGCGACACGGCGCAGCTCTCGGGCGGCGACGCCGCCGTGGTTCGAATCCACGGTACCAACCGCGCACTGGCGATGAGCACCGATTGTACGCCGCGTTATTGCTACGCCGACCCCTATGAAGGCGGCAAGCAGGCGGTGGCCGAGACCTATCGCAACATTAGCGCCGTTGGTGCAACGCCGCTCGCGATCACCAACTGCCTCAATTTCGCCAACCCGCAGCGTCCCGAAATCATGGCGCAGATTGTGGGCTGTTTGGAGGGCATGGGCGACGCCTGCCGCGCGCTCGATTACCCGATCGTGTCCGGCAATGTGTCGCTCTATAATGAAAGTAAGGCAACTGGCGGCGGCAGTGCGATTTTGCCAACGCCAGCGATTGGCGGCGTGGGCGTACTGGAAGATGTCAGCAAGATGGCGACCATCGCGTTCAAGAACGAAGGCGACGGTATTTTCGTCATTGGCGATAGCAACGGGCATCTGGGCCAATCCTTATGGCTGCGCGAATTGCATGGCCGCGAAGATGGCGCGCCGCCGCCTGTCGACCTCGTTAAGGAACGGGGCCATGCCGAATATGTGCGTCAGCTTATTCAAGACGGCAAGGTGAACGCTGTGCATGATGTGGCCGACGGCGGCTTGCTAGTTGCGTTGACCGAAATGGCGCTCGCCAGCGGCTTCGGCTGTATCCTTACAGGCATCGACGATGCCGCCACTGCCTTTGGCGAGGATCAGGCGCGTTTTGTTGTTACCAGCGCACATGCTGACCTTATGCAGGCGGCAGGCATTCCAATGACACGGATTGGCACGGTAAGCGGTAACGCAATTACTGGCCGGGGCTTTTCGGTTGCGATCGCGGACTTACGCACCGCGCATGACAGCTTCTTCAAGGACTGGATGGAAGGCTAGGACCTCTCGCCTCCACGCGCGGTGCGAGTCGTAAAACAGTGCTGAAGACTTAAGCCGCCGCAGCCAGCAAATTATACGGATCAATGCCTTCCGACCGCATCGCGGCGTGGGCCGCATGATAGGTCTTCGGCTCGGCTATCCCTAAGCGCTTGCGGGCATCAGCCAGCGGCTCGCGTAACAAGGCTGCGATATCTTCCTGAGCGATGTTCTTAGCCGCTTTGCCGATTCGATAGCCTTCGTGCACCGCTTTCATGATCGGCGCCGATTTTGCTACGCGGTATTTCAGTTCTAATCCGCCTGCATAGGCAATGAAACCAACGCCAAGGTTGTGGTTTTGCGCATAAGTAAAGCCCAGCACGCATTGTTCACCCAACGCGTCGCGGCCGTAGCCGGTGAGGATGTGCAGCATGTCATGCGTATCGCGCAAGCGGTCGCCATAGCGTTCCACCACATCGCCAAACACAGGATAAGTCGTCCGGAACTGGGCATATTCCGCCTCAAGACCCGCAGCGCTTAGACCCTCGCGTTCCATGAACGCGACATAAGCGCGGCCAACCGTTCCTTCTGGAAGCTTCTTGATGCTGTCATGATCATCGAGCATGTCTATCAACCGCTCATTGCTTTCAAGCAACGCTCGGCCCTTTGGTGTTTGCCAGAATTTCAGCGCCATCTTTGAGAACTTGCCGCCGCTTAAAGCCGCAATGATGTGGAAGACCTGCTCGGTGTCCTCTTTGTTGGCAATCAGCTTGCGAAAATGACGCCATGCCTTCAGCGGTTGAATTTTAGCCGGCGGTCGGTCGGGGTGCGAGAAATATAGTTCAGTCATAACGAATCCAAACTTAAGGTGAAGCGTAGGATAAAAATTACCTACACTGGTGTCAATAACAAAAACATAATCCGCTGGACGTGCATGTGCATGGACTGTATTAATATCATAATACAGGGGGTTAACTGTGCAAAATTCAGAGCAACGGCACATCAGCTTGGACGCGATGCGCGGTTTTGCGGTGATGGGTATATTGGCGATGAATATCATCGGCTTTGCGATGCCCGAATGGGCCTATGTCACGCCTGCGGCTTATGGCACCGACACTTTGGCGGACAAAATTGCATGGGCATTTTCCTTCATCTTCATTGACGGCAAAATGCGTGGGCTATTCTCGCTTTTGTTTGGCGCGAGCATGATGCTGATCATCGATCGCGCCACGGCAAATGGAGAAAGCGCCGCACAGGTGCATTTTCGGCGCATGGCATGGCTCGCTCTATTTGGCCTAGCACATTATTTCTTCATCTGGTTTGGCGACATCCTGTTCATCTATGCGATTATCGGCATGATTGCCTTTCGTTTCCGCGATTGGACGCCAGAACGGTTGATAAAGGTCGCTTTAATCATTTTTGCGCTTGGCTTGGTGCTCTGGGGTTTGCAATTTGGGGGGCTTCAGGTCTTTCAATATTTTGCAACCCGGGCCGACGCCAGCGCAGACATGGCCCAGGAGTTTCGCAAACTGATGGCGAGCGCCGACCTTGCGTTTAACATTGCGCCTGACCTCGCGCTGCACAGGGGCAGCTATGGCGCGATCGTGATGGACAAGTTTGACGAGTGGAGCACGCCATTTATCTTCGTGCTGCAGTCCATTGGCGAAACATTGCCGTTGATGATGATCGGTATGGCGATGCAAAAAAGCGGGTTCATGACAGGTCATTGGGATGCGGCCGATTACCGGCGCTGGGCCAAGCGGATGGTGCCGCTTGGCTTGCTGCTGACAGCAGGCTTGGCCGTTTGGATGGCTGCCGTTGATTTTGACCGGATCACGGCGCTCGCGGTTTTTTACTTTTGGGGTGGAATCCCGCGCTTGCTGCTGACAATTGGCTATGCGGCGCTATTGATCATGCTCATTGGCCATTATCGCAACCATCCGATGCTCGCGCGGGTCGCCGCGGCGGGGCGCGCCGCGTTCAGTAACTATCTTGGCACCAGCATTGTCATGACGACGATTTTTTATGGCTATGGCTTCGGCTTGTTCGGCCATGTGAACCGTGCTGGATTGTGGCTGTTTGTGATGGGGGCTTGGGCGGTGATGTTGCTGTGGTCAAAGCCATGGTTGATGCAATTTCATTACGGCCCGCTGGAATGGCTGTGGCGGAGCTTAGCGCGCGGGAAAGTGCAATTGATGCGCCGTTAATGCTATTGCAATCAGTTCGCATTAACGATAATGGGATTCCATAGGAGTTAATCCATGGTCGTTTGCATCTGTAATGCTATCAAGGAAAAAGACCTGCGCGCTGCGGTGCGTTGCCCTTCCGAGCGCCCAAATGACGTGTATGCGCGCCTTGGGCGTAAGCCAAAATGTGGTCAGTGCCTATCGTTCGCGCGAAACATTATCAGTTCCGGACCTGCAACCGCTTAGCAATAGCGTGTCGAAAAAATCAGCTTTTCTGCCGTTTTCCGCCTTCACGACGATCTATTAACGCGCTAACATACGCGCAAATAACCTAAAGGAAATGGTCATGAAGGGTGATGCAAAAGTCATCGATTTTTTGAACGAAGCGCTCAAGAATGAACTGACTGCGGTCAATCAATATTGGCTGCATTACCGCATGCTCGACAATTGGGGCGTATCGCGGCTGGCGCATTTTGAACGGCATGAATCGATTGACGAGATGAAGCATGCCGACAAATTGTCGGAACGGATTTTGTTTCTGGATGGCCTGCCTAATTTCCAAATGCTTGGCCGTTTGCGCATTGGCGAGACCGTTGAGGAAATCCTGAAAGCCGATCTTGAGCTGGAATATGAAGCTTTGCCGCTGCTCAAAGATGCCATCGCGCATTGCGAAAGCGTCCGAGATTATGTCAGCCGCGACCTATTCGCAGCGATATTGGAAAGCGAAGAAGAACATGTCGATATGCTGGAAAAGCAGTTCGACTTGATTGCACGCATGGGCATGGAAAATTACGTGCAGTTGCAGTCAAAACCAATCGAGGACTGAACCTAAAGCGGGGTCGGCTTATCCATTGTCCGCGAATGGATTTTTCGACGAACGGAAGTTGATCCGCACAGGCACGGCGCCGAAATCTAAATCGCGGCGAATACCGTTTAGCAAATAGCGCGCATAGCTTGCCGGTAGCTCGTCAGTCCGGTTGCCAAAGATCACAAAGGTTGGCGGGCGGTTCCGTGCTTGGGTCATGTACCGCAGCTTGATCCGCTTGCCGCCAGGGGCAGGTGGCGGGTTGGCCGAAATCGCAGCTTCAAACCAGCGGTTGAGTATGCCCGTTGGCACGCGCTTGTTCCAAGCTTCACGCGCATCGAACGCAGCGGAAATCATTTGGTCAAGACCCTTGCCGGTCAATGCAGATACAGCGATCAAGGGAACGCCCTTCAACTGCGACAGGCCTTCTTCGAGCGCGGCACGAATGCCCTTGAATAGCCCGCTGCCATCGACCGCCACATCCCATTTGTTGATCGCGATGATCAGCGCGCGGCCCTCTTGAAGCACATGGTCGGCAATTTTCAGGTCCTGCACTTCCAAACCCTTGGTCGCGTCAAGCAGCAGCACGACAACTTCGGCAAAGTCGATCGCGTGGCGCGCGTCGGCGACCGATAGCTTCTCCAACTTGTCCTGCACCTTGGCGCGTTTGCGCATTCCGGCGGTATCGATCAAGCGCACGCGGCGCTCGGTCAATAAAGGCGGGATATTGCCGTCTTCATCAGGCTCACCTTCTTTCGGGCTGGGGTCTGTCCAGATCCAGTCCACCGAAATACTGTCGCGGGTAATCCCGGCCTCAGGGCCTGTAATCAAACGATTTTCGCCCAATAATTTGTTGATCAGCGTTGATTTGCCAGCATTTGGACGCCCCACAATCGCCAGCTTCAATATGGCATCGGGTGCTTCGGGGTCCGGCACCTCAAACGCGCCGCCGTCAATATGCGGCAGCAAAGATTGGAACAGGTCGGCCATGCCTTCGCCATGTTCGCCGCTGATCGCAATGGGGTCCCCAAATCCCAGCGCATAGCTTTCTAAGATGCCATTATCGCCTTGCTTGCCCTCAGCTTTATTGACCGCAAGTACGACCGGCGTCTTACTGCTGCGCAGCCAACGGGCAATTTCTTCGTCGAGCGGGGTGACGCCAACACGGCCATCGATTAGGAACAGGGCAACTTGCGCCCCTGCAATTGCGGCCTCGGTTTGCATCCGCATTCTACCGGGCAGGGTGTCGGGATCTTCATCCTCATAGCCCGCTGTATCGACAATGGTGAATTCCAAATCGAACAAGCGGCCTTCGCCTTCACGGCGATCGCGCGTGACACCCGGCATGTCATCGACCAAAGCGAGTTTCTTGCCAACCAAGCGGTTGAACAAAGTGGACTTGCCGACATTAGGCCGACCAATAATGGCTACCGTCGGCAACATGCCGCAACTCTCCTTTAGGGCCTAGCCGCGAAACGCGGAAATGCGGCCGGAATCATCCAGAATATATAAAGTGTTGTTCGCGACAATCGGCGCAAGCGACACATCGGATTTCAGGTCAGCAACTTCCGTCGCGGTGCCATCTTCCGGCGCTACCACCCAGATTGCGCCGCGCGAATTGGCAACGATCAAGCGGCCGCCCGCAAGTATCGGGCCATACCAGCTAATCGGGCCCTTTTTCTTCTTTGCATTTTCGTAGCGTTGCAGCTTCGAAATCCAGCGGATTTTGCCGCTGGAACGTGCAACGCTCAGCAACCGTGCTTCGTCGGTCATGACGAATACCCAATCGCCTGCCGTCACCGGTGTTGAAATCCCCGCAATGTTGATTTCCCAAATGCGCTGGCCCGTTACGAGTTCATAAGACGCCATGCGTCCACCTTTGCCCAACGCAAAGACGCGACCTCGGTCGATGACAGGATCGGCATCAATATCGGTCAGCGTCGAAACTGACGTCGACATCGCGGTGCGCGACAAGGTATCGTTCCACAGGCTGCGGCCATTTTCATAACGATAGGCGGCAAGCTCACCGCTGGAATAACCAGCGATGACCGTGCCTTGCGCAGCGGCAGGGGCGCCAACGCCGAATATGCCCGATGCCGCCACGGGGCCGGCTTCTTTCCATTGCGGTTCACCATCGCTTTGGCGCAGCGCGTAAATCTGGTTGTCCTGCGTCATCACATATAGGTTGCCGTTGGACAATGTAGGCGCGCCGCGCAACGGGCCGGCTGGACGCTTTTTCCAAATAAGCGCGCCGGTATCCGCCGCGAGCGCGGCGACGTCGCCGACGCCATTGGTGGCAAAGATGGTGCTGTTGGTGGCGCTGACGCCGCCGCCATAACGGGATGGCTTGCCATCGCTTTCGACCTCAAGCGCGTTCGACCAGATTTGGGCGCCCGTGTTCGCATCAAATGCCGTCACCCGCGCCGTGGTGTCGACCACATAGACGCGGCCATCGCTCATCACCGGGCTCGCGGCCAGGCGCGCGCGCGGGTTGGCGCCGGTTACATCTGCGGTCCAAATGCGTGTCAGGCCTTGACCAAGCGCGACATGGCCGGGCGATTTCGACGCATTACCGCCGGGCTGTGCCCATGCCTCGTTGACTATCGCTGGCGGCAGGGTAACGGCGACGTTCGCCAAGGATGGATCGACCTCGGTGTCACGCTCTGTGCCCAAGATGCTGACGCGAGCGCCGACAGTTGGCGTGTTGTTTTTCTTGCCGGCATCACCACGCACACTGTCAAGGACAGCGCAGCCACCAAGCATCGTTGTCGCGGCGAGCGCCAGAAGCAATTTAGATACGGTCTTCACTATCACTCTCCTTTGGCGGCGGTATCGCCAGCCTTCGATGCCGCATTGCGGTTTGCTTCAAGCTGAACGGTATCGACACCAAGCGCACCAGCCATTTGCTGCGCACGGCTGCGCAAGGTCTGCGGCGCGTCCTCCTGTTTCGCAATCTGCGCAAAAATTGGCCCGGCCATATTGTCTTTGCCCATCTTGATATAGGCCAAGGCGGTCAATTCGCCGGCGCTGCCGAAATAGGGGTGACCAGCGGTGGCCAGCGGTTTCAACCGATCAATCACTTGCTGCGGCGGGATGGTATCAAATTCTGCACTCACTTGGCGGATCAGCGCCAGATCGCGGAACGTCTGCGGCAGGCTGTCGTCGCCGGCCACCTTGGCATAGATGGCAATGGCCTTCTTAGTCTCGCCATCTTCGCCGAGCAGATTTGCCTCGACCAATTGCGCCATGGCCCGATATCCGGGTTGATCGGCTTGTGCGAGCTTTGCCAATTTGGCGCGGGCCTCTTTTTCTTGCCCAGCGCGTAACTTATCCATGGCGTCGACAAATTCTTCGCTTTGCAGATCTGCCGCAGCCTGCACTTGGTTTTGATAGATTATCCAGCCACCAAAGGCCACAAGTCCGGCCACCACAGCTGCCAACAGCCAGCGGCCATAACGTTTCCAAAAACTGGTCAGATCACTTGCGCGGACGGCATCGTCCACCTCACGCAAAAATGCCTCGTCGCTGCCGCTCCGGTCTTTATCCGCGGGCTTTTCAGTCGGTGTCAAAGCCAAAAGGGCCTCCGAATTTGTTTAGTCAAAATTAGTTAAGCCAGTCCTTAGCCCGACTTGGCCCGATAGGCCAGCCTGCTTTATACGGGCTGATACAGCTGGTCAGGGCCGGGGAAGCTGCGGTCACGGACGCCGGTGGCATAAGCGCGCACCGCGTCTTCTACGCTGACGCCCATGTTACCGAATTTCTTGACGAATTTCGGTACGCGATCAAACAGACCGAGCATGTCTTCGGCGACCAACACTTGGCCGTCGCACTGCGCCGATGCGCCAATGCCGATGGTCGGGCAGGCGACTTTCTGCGTGATTTCGATGGCGATATGTTCCAGCACGCCTTCAATCACCATGGCAAATGCCCCAGCGTCGGACATGGCAATCGCATCATCGACGATAGATTGGGCTTCCTCGGGGCTTTTGCCGCGCACGCCATAGCCGCCAAGGATGTTCACCGCCTGCGGGGTCAATCCCACATGCGCCATGACCGGAATGCCGCGGGAGGTCAGGAATTCCACGGTGGGCGCAAGCACCTTGCCGCCTTCTAGCTTCACGGCTGCCGCGCCGGTTTCTTTCAATAGCCGCGACGCGTTGACAAATGCCTGCTCGGGCGAGGCTTCATAAGACCCAAAGGGCATATCGACGATGACGGCGGCGTGATAGCTGCCACGCACAACCGCCGCGCCGTGCGCCGCCATCATTTCCATCGTCACCGCCACGGTATGCGGCAGGCCGTAAATCACTTGCCCCAGCGAATCACCGACCAGCAGCATGTCGCAATGCGGGTCCATCAACTGCGCCATGCGGACGGTATAGGCCGTCAACATCACCAAAGGCTCCTTGCCCTTTTGCTGCCGGATGCGCGGCACAGTCAGGCGCTTCATCGGCGACGGTGTCGGGTTCGCACGGCTGGTGGATGTGTCGAAAGTGAGCGTTTTAGGATGTGTAGACATAGCGCAAGGGCTTAGCCGCTAAACGCCGCGGGCAAAAGGAAGAACGGGCGAGATGTTATATTTGGTTGACTCAATGTTAAAAATTTATAACATTAAGTACGAATCAATTAACATGGAGATGTGCTAATGTCGTTTCGTGAGAAAATTCACTGGGTGGCTTTTCTAAGCCTCATACTGGGCTTTGGCTGGTATTTCATGTCTTACCCTTGGGCTGTCGCCAACACGCGCGGTGGTATGCTGACCTCAGTCTGGATGCTTATTCCGACGACCATCATTTTTCTGGTGCCGATGGTTGCCGGGACTGTTTGGTTCGCTATCCGCACACCAAAAGAGGCAAATCTCAAGGAAGATGAGCGCGAAAAAACGATTCATCTCAAGGGAACCCATGCGGCTTATTACCCGTTGGTCCTTGGAATATGGGCCAACATCTTTGCCCTCATTAATGGCCTAAGCTACGGTTGGTCAGTCAATATTCTGATGGCTACGTTGGTGTCGGCAGAATTGATACGCGTGGGTGCACAGCTGTATCTTTACCGGCGCGGTTATTGAACGATGGCGCAGGCACCCTTTACCAACGACATTAAAACCTTACGCTTCTTGGCGGGCGAAATGACGCAAGGCGATCTGGGCGACAGGGTCGGCGTCACGCGTCAAACCATCGCCGCCATCGAACAGGGCAAATATTCTCCCTCGCTTGAGGTCGCGTTTCGAATCGCGCATGTGTTTGGCAAGCCGCTTGAGGAGGTTTTCCAGTGGACCGCTAAAGCCGGATAAAGCGTGAAGATCCGTCCGTTATCGCTTCTTGGAAAATGCAGCGCACTTGGCAATCAGCGCCGTCATTTCATCCACGGGAATGATGTGCTTCGGGCCGAAATTGAAACAGGATTTGCCCTGCATGCGCTTGCGTAAGGTGTCGGAAATTTCGTCCAGTAAGACGGGGTCGAGATACACCGGAAACAGGTGAAACGAGACATAGCTTTTCTTAATTTGAACTGCTGCAAACATCTCCGGCGTGCCATCGGCTTTCACTGTTTCGAGATAATAATTGTCTGCCGCATCCCGCGTTACATGAAAGTCGGGTTCATAAGATTTCAGGATATCCCTCAGCGTCGAAAATATCTCTGCGGCCACTTTATTCTCCAATTGCGTTCGCCCGCGCCGAAACCGCCTCTGTTACATTATCGCTGAAAATGCCGTCGATACCCGTGGCCAAGAAGGCTTTTATTTCTGCCTTCAAGTCACCCACGCCTCGCGGATCAATGCCGGATTTCTGCGCGAGCGGCAGGAAGTAATTTTCGCGGCGGAATGTCCATGGGTGGACCGCAAGGCCGACCTTATGTGCGTCGGCAACTAGGGTTGTAGGATCGCCCAGATTGCCCAGCAATGTACGTGGGATGACGAGCGCCTTATTGGGACCAATGCCGTCGGCATACGTCGCAATGGTTTTCAGGCCTTCTGCGCGCGCCATTTGGGAATAGGTCAAATCGCTGCGGTCGGGTGGGCTCCCTGTTTCCGCCATCAACTGGATTAGGCGCAATTTGGTCTTGGGCCGTAAGGCCTTTAGATTTTCGACCTCGAATGACTGGATGAACACCGGCGCACTTTTTTCAACATGGCCAAATTTTGCGAGCGCTGCCAATAATGGCGCTTCATGCGGCAGGCCAATCGCGGTGAAATAGCTGGGATGCTTGGTTTCGGGATAAATGCCAATCGTTCGTCCCGTTGCCGTGCTTTGCGCCTTGGCCAGCGCAAGGATCTCGTCAAAAGTCGGTATCTCAAACTGCCCGTCATAGGCCATATTGGCACTACGCAATTGCGGCAGGCGTTCTTTGGCGCGCAACCTCTTCAATTCCGCCAGCGTAAAATCCTCGGTAAACCAGCCTGTCATTTTCTGACCATCGATGGTTTTGCTTGTCTTGCGGTCGGCAAATTCGGGCTTATCCGCAACGTCAGTGGTTTCGGAAATCTCATTCTCATGTCGCGCGACCAGGACGCCATCTTTGGTCAGCACAAGGTCCGGCTCAATATAGTCGGCACCTTGTTCAATCGCGAGGCTGTAGCTTGCCAACGTATGCTCCGGTCGCTCACCGCTCGCGCCGCGATGGGCGATGACGATGACTTGGCCTTCAAGCGGTTTTTCCATGGCGTGGCTTTCCGAAATGGAGAAGGGCGACAATAAGAGGGTGGCGATCAAGAGGGGAAGCAAAAGTTTCATAATGCCTCCTTGCCCCCGCGACGTTTCAATTCTGCGACAAAATCCCGTCCCATTCGGGTTCCTTAAACCCGACGAGCAAAGTCTTGCCGCCTTCAACCACTGGTCGTTTGATCATTGAGGGGTTGGCGACCATCAATGCGATCGCCTTGGCAGCATCGATATCTGCCTTGTCGGCATCGGGCAGCTTCTTGAACGTGGTGCCCGCCTTGTTGAGCAGCTTTTCCCAGCCAACAATATCGCTCCACCGCTCCAAATCTGCTGCCGTCACGCCCGCTTTTTTATAGTCGTGGAACTGATAGCTTAAACCCCGCGCCTCAAGATAATTGCGTGCCTTTTTGACAGTGTCGCAATTGGGGATGCCGTAGAGGGTGAGGTTCATATGCTGGATCCGTTATTTGCCGAAAATATCATTTATAATGTGCGCGCCGGTCGCCGAAGTCGCGGACACGCTTGCGCCATGCGCGATAGCTTCCGGGTTTCAATTCGGTGCGCATGATGATTTTCACTTCGTCGGGCGTCACCTTGTGCTGCGCCGAAATTTGGGCGAAGCTGACATGATCGGACAACGCCATTTCGACGATCTCGCTTATCTGCGTAGGTGATAGCGGGCTGGTCATGTCGGTTGAACGCTCACTCCCACTCGATGGTTCCGGGTGGTTTCGACGTATAGTCATAGACCACGCGGTTAATGCCCTTCACCTCGTTGATGATGCGCGTAGATACACGGCTTAGGAACGCGCTTTCGAACGGATAGATATCCGCGGTCATGCCATCGGTGGAGGTCACCGCGCGCAAGGCGCAGACATTGTCATAGGTGCGGCCATCGCCCATCACACCCACGGTGCGGACGGGCAGCAGAACCGCGAACGCCTGCCAAATCGCGTCATATAATCCGGCGTTGCGGATCTCTTCCAAATAGACCGCGTCCGCCTTGCGCAGCACGTCGCAGCGTTCTTTGGTCACTTCGCCCGGGATGCGGATCGCAAGGCCGGGGCCGGGGAACGGGTGGCGGCCAACAAATTGGTCGTTGAGGCCAAGCTCACGGCCCAAAATGCGGACTTCATCCTTGAACAATTCGCGCAATGGTTCGACCAATTGCATATTCATCCGCGCGGGCAAGCCGCCGACATTATGATGGCTTTTGATCGTGACCGATGGTCCGCCGGTGAAGCTGACGCTTTCAATCACATCGGGGTAGAGTGTGCCTTGCGCTAGGAAATCTGCACCGCCGATTTTCTTGGCCTCTTCTTCAAAGACGTTGATAAATTCCGCGCCAATGAATTTGCGCTTCTGTTCGGGGTCAGTGACACCCGCCAACCCAGCCATGAAGCGTTCTTCGGCGTCCACGACAACGAGAGGAATGTTATAATGGTCGCGGAACAGGGTTTCGACCTGTGCGCGTTCGTTCATGCGCAGCAAGCCATGGTCGACAAAGACGCAGGTGAGTTGATCGCCAATCGCCTCGTGAATCAGGATCGCGGCGACCGAACTGTCGACGCCGCCCGAAAGCCCACAAATGACGCGACCGGAGCCGACTTGCGCGCGAATTTCGGCGATTTTCGTCGCGCGGAACTCGGCCATCGTCCAGTCACCAGCTAGGCCGCAGACCTTATGCACGAAGTTAGAAATCAGCTTTGCCCCATCGGGCGTATGCACAACTTCTGGATGAAACTGGATGCCATAATATTGCCGCGCTTCGTCGGCGATGAAGGCGTAAGGCGCGCCATCGCTGGTGGCGACCACTTCAAAGCCTGGGGCAAGGCTGGTCACCTTGTCACCATGGCTCATCCACACCTGATGTTTTTCGCCCGTCTGCCAAAGGCCATCGAACAAGGCGCAGGGTTTTTCCACCTCAATAAAGGCACGGCCAAATTCGCCGCCATCGCCGGCGCTGACATGGCCGCCCAGCTGCATCATCATCGTTTGCTGACCATAGCAAATGCCAAGGATAGGCAAGCCGCTGTCGAATATGATTTGCGGCGCGCGTGGAGAGTCGGCGTGTGTGGTCGACGCTGGGCCACCGGATAAGATGATGCCCTTGGGCTGCATCCGCGCGAACGCCGCCTCGGCATTATTGAACGGGGCGATTTCGGAATAGACCCCCGCCTCGCGCACGCGGCGGGCGATAAGCTGCGTGACCTGACTACCGAAATCGATGATCAGGATGGAGTCCGAAGGTTCGCGATGTGATTTGGATTCTGGCATGCCCAGGCGATAGTGATACTGGCGCGCGCTGTCCAGTTGCCACCTTTGTCTTTGACGCGCTATGCTGCGCGCGTGAGCAAGAATGACACCCGCCGCGCGGAGATTATCCAGCGATTGACCGATTATGTCCTAACAGAAGGATTGTCGGCGGCAAGCCTGCGTCCGCTGGCCAAGGCGGCGGGGACGAGTGATCGGATGCTGCTCTATTATTTTGCCGACAAGGCGGAGATTATCACGGCGGTGTTGGAACAGATTTCGGCGCGGTTGGTGGCGCTGATGTCCGAACGGACCGCGTCCGAGCCATTGCCGTTGGAAGATCTGCGCCGCCAACTATCCGCGCTTTTGTTTGAGGATGCGTTATGGCCTTATATGCGCATCTGGCTTCAAGTGGCGGCGTCTGCGGCGATGGGGGATGCGTTTTATCGCGGCGTCGGCGAACAGATTGGCCGTGGTTTTCTGGACTGGGGCAAAATGCAGTTGAAGGCAGACAGCGCGGCACAACTGGAGGCTGATGCCGCGCGGCTGCTGGTCAGCATGGAAGGCATGCTGTTCCTCAAAAGCATTGGCCTTGATGACGTAAACGCCAAGGCGCTTTAACGCCGGTTTTCGGCCCTTGCTTTGCCCAACAATATGGCGGCGCTATCGCCTTTATGTCGCACGCTTTCGACAAGCAGATAGGCCGCCAGAAATGGCGCACCAAGGTTGAACGCCGCAATTCCCAAGATCAGCCCGCCCGCCGAAAATTCGTGCCGCCATGCGACCCACAGTCCGGACATCATAAGGAAGCCCAAAAAGTCGATATTAAACTGCCCCGGCCAGGTCATCGCCGCAATGTCGCCGAAGAATATGGGATACAGTCCCATACCATGATTTGCGATAACGATAGCGGTGTAGATACCGATAACGGCAATGATAGTGACGAGAAAAAGGCGGAACAAGATCATGGTTCGGCTCCTAAAACGAGAACATCTTCATATCAAAATGTAGCGAGTGCTACAAATATTATTTATCATGATGGGCAGATGTGACCAACCCTTTGGTCATCATTCCCGGCGCTGCGTCATCCTGAACTTGTTTCAGGATAACATACGACGGCATTGTGTTATCCCGAAACAAGTTCGGGATGACGAAAGCGGTTCAGGGTAACAGGTTGCGGCGGTTCGGGATGACGAAAGCGGTTCAGGCTTAGGAAATGCCTATCTCGTCCGCCAACTCCACCCACGTCGGGGCATGATCACTGGCTTTCTCACGGCCGCGATGGTCCTTGTCGACGCCGCAACTTGTTAGGCGGTCGGCAACGGCGGGGCTCAACAAGAGATGGTCGATCCGAAATCCATGGTCGCGTTGCCATGCGCCCGCCTGAAAGTCCCAAAAGGTCCACACCCCGCCTTGCGGATAATGCGTGGCGAGCGCATCGGTCCATCCTTGGCCAAGTAAGGCGCGATAGGCTGCTATGCTTTCGGGCTGACGCAGCGCATCATCCAACATCGCCGCCGGCGCCCAGATATCATGCGCGTGCGGGATGACATTATAGTCGCCCGCCAACACCGCAGGGATTTCCGCTGCCAGCAGCTCTGCAGCGCGGGCATATAGCCGCTGCATCCATGCGAGCTTATAGTCGAATTTGGGGCCGGGTTGCGGATTACCATTGGGCAGATAAATGCTCGCGACGCGGATACCGAAAACATCGGCCTCCAAATAACGCGCATGTTCATCCAAAGGGTCGCCGGGCAAAGTGCGCTGCGCTTCAATCGGTTGCGCGCCCTTGGCGAGGATGGCGACGCCATTGAAGGATTTTTGACCATGCCAGATCGCGCCATAGCCCGCGCGTTCAAAGTCCGCGATGGGAAAGCCCTCATCCTGCGACTTTACCTCTTGCAAGCAGGCAATGTCGGGCTGCGTTTCTTCCAGCCATTCGAGCAATCGGGGCAGACGCGCCTTGACGCCATTAATATTGTAAGTCGCAATACGCATGAAGCCTCCTAGCGTAATACGCCTTCACGCTGAACCTACTTTTTCACTCTCACGTCATGCTGAACTTGGTTCAGCATCCAATGCGCAGCAAAGGCCTAGCTTGAAGGGCGAAATAGACCCTGGAATGAAATGTCCGCTGGTCAAACGCGTTCAGAGCGACGTTGTGGGTGGTGGTAACTATGGCGTTTGAAAGCAACGCCCGCTTAAACCGAAAAGCTGGATCCACAGCCGCAACCGGCTTGGGCTTGTGGGTTGGTCACCTTGAAGCTCTTGCCGCCAAGCGATTCGACGAAATCCACGGCGGACCCGCGCACAAGGTCGAGACTGATGGGATCCACGACCAATGACGCGCCTTCGCCTTGTGCCTGAATATCGTCGGCTTCAATTGAGTCGGCCAAGCCGAAGCGATATTGAAAGCCCGAACAGCCGCCGCCATCCACCGACAGACGCAGGACGGGGTTTTTGCCCAATTTGGTCGCGATTTCGGCAACGCGCCGCGCCGCGTTGGGGGTCATGGAAATGACTTCAGTGTCGGTCATGAAGTGTATGTAGGCCATGCCATAGATAAAGAAAAGGGGCGGCAAAGTATCCGATGCCAGCCCCAAGATTACACCCTCTCCCAAAGGTGATGCGTTAGCCTGTCCGCTTACTCACCTTCAGCAGGACCGCCAATGGCAGTGCTATCAGCAGATTTTGAGGCAAGCAAGAATTTTGCGCTGGTCGGGTCTGACTGCTGCGGCGCAAGGAAAGCAATTGGGTTGATCGCTTCACCAGCGATGCGGACTTCATAATGCAGATGGCTTCCGGTCGAGCGGCCAGTTGAGCCCATATAGCCCAAGATATCGCCCTTGCGGATGCGCTGGCCGGGTACCACGTTCATCGCTGACAAATGTCCATAACGTGTTTGCACCGCGTTGCCGTGGTTGATTTCAACAAATTTGCCATAGCCGCCAACCCATTCGGCACGACCAACGGTGCCATCTGCGGTTGCAAAAATAGGTGTGCCCACAGGGCCTGGAATATCAATGCCCTTGTGATTGCGGCTTGCGCCACGTGTGGGTGCATTGCGGTAGCCGAAACCGCTGGAGAATTTCATAATCTCGACAGGGTTGATCGACGGAACGGCAACGGCGACCTTATTAACAGCACCATTGATGCGGCCCCAACTGTCGTTCAACGCGCGAAATTCGGGGTCCGAAACGCCCAGAGCGGTTTGGTTCGCCTTCAAATCTTCGGGTGAAATACGGAAAGTGTCAGATGAAGCGGCTGCTGAGTTTGCAACAGCAGGCGTCGCGACTGCAACAGCCACTAAGATGCCGATCGCAGAGGCAGCTTTCAGGATCAGTGATTGGCACGAAGCCAAAGCGCTGGATACCATGTGTGTCGTTACCTTGTTGTTGCGACCCGCACCGATGTTGGCGCAGCCCCGAAAAATACCCAAGACAGTTAGCCTGCCCACTTCTTATGAAAAGGGTGGTGTCCGATGGCTCAAATGAATGCAAGTTCCGTAGCCTGAACGCGGGACAAGCCGCCGCTCAAACGCGTTGAGTCGTTGAATTGCGGTTTTAGCGCGTGTCAAAATGACGGTTTACCGATGTTTTTAACGCCGTCGGCGGCGGTTTGTTTCGGTTGAACTGCAGGCGATGAACAGGATTCGGTCTATGTGCGCCGCAACTGCGAAGTGCCTTTCAGGCGCATGGCCCTATAAAGCCTTCGCCGCTGCTAAAACCTCAGCCGCATGGTCCTTGACCTTCACCTTGCGCCAAATCTGGGCCACTTTGCCGTCCTTGCCGATCAGATAAGTCGACCGATCAATGCCCATATAAAGTTTGCCATACATCGATTTTTCGACCCAGGCGCCCATTTGCTCGGTGGCATCACTCGATTCGTCGGACAGCAAATTGACGTTCAGCGCATATTTCGCTGCGAATTTGGCGAGCTTGGCGGGTTTGTCTTTCGACATGCCGTACACTGGGCAATTTAACGCCGCAAAATCGGCTGCCAATTCCGTAAAATCCTTCGCCTCATTGGTGCAACCGGGCGTGTCCGCTTTGGGGTAGAAATAGAGCACGAGCGGCCCGGAAAGCGCCGCCAGATTGACCGGATTGCCTGCGCTATCGGCGACAGTTACGTTGGGCAGCGTGTCGTTGATATCGGTCATATTCTCATTCCTTTTCAAAAATCGCGTGCACCAAATAGGCTGTGCCATTGGGCCATAACAACACCGCGATAATCCCTAAGCGCCTGCGTTAATCCATCCCAATCGTCAAAGCCTAAGCTGTGCGCAATCAGCCTTTGTGCCGCCTCGGGCGGGGCGGCGCAATCGGGCGCAATCAGGCGCACCATGACCAACAGCCGCGCCATCAAGGCAAAGGCCTTGGCAAAGTCCGCTTGCAAATGTCCGGCCGCCACCAACGCATCAATCG
This sequence comes from Sphingomonadales bacterium, assembly GCA_027488785.1. Taxonomy (GTDB): domain Bacteria; phylum Pseudomonadota; class Alphaproteobacteria; order Sphingomonadales; family Sphingomonadaceae; genus Sphingorhabdus_B. The sequence continues at coordinate 69,911 of JAIYAY010000014.1, forward strand.
CCGGGCCAAGCTGCGGTTGCATGCCATCATGCGTTTCCAACTGCAGCGCGTGGATGATGAACTCCATATCCACCAATCCGCCGGGCAGCAGCTTTACGTCCAGTTCCCCCTTTGGCGGCTTATGCGCGGCCATGTCCTTGCGCATCGTCGCAATATCGCCGCGCAGCTTGTCGGCCTCGCGTGGTGTATGCAAAACATCGCGGATGATGTCGGCGACATCTGCGCGCGCGCCTGCTGATCCAAAAAGCACGCGCGCCCGGGTGAGCGCCATATGCTCCCATGTCCATGCATTCACGCGCTGATATTGGTCAAAGCTTTTCACCGACGCGCATAATAGCCCGTCCGAGCCTGATGGCCGAAGCCGTGTATCAATTTCATATAAGGCGCCCGAGGCCGTGGCTACCGACATCGCCGCAATCACCCGTTGCGCTAACCGGTTAAAATATTGCGTCGCGCCTAACCCGCGTGGTCCATCGGATTCCGCCAGATGATCGCCGGTGAATAGCAGGATCAGGTCCAAGTCCGATGCATGCGTCAACGCCTCACCACCCAGCCTGCCTAAAGCGAGAATGATCAGCTCGCCGCCTGCAATCTTGCCATGCGCCTTTTCAAATTCGGCCACGGTCGCTGCCGTCAGCGTCTCCAGCGACGCCTCTGCCAAATGCGCATACGCCCGCGCAATCGCCAAAGCGTCGCTGCGGCCCTCAATCAACTGCACGCCCAGGGCAAAGCGTTTTTCGCCCACATAATCGCGGACGATGTCGAGCATGGATTGATAATCGGCGTTGCCAATTCGGCGCTGCATCGCGTCCTGCAATGCCGACACGTCGCCGGGCAAATGCATGGCGCTGGTATCAATCAACGCATCCAGGTAGCGGCTTTGGCGGCCCAGATCATCGGCCAAGGTCGGCGCATAACTTAAAATATCTGCGACCAGTTGCACGAGGCCGGGCCGCGCTTCCAGCAAGCGGAAGACATTGATCGCGCTGGGCATCGCCTCAATCATATTGTCGAAGCGTGCAATCGCACGGTCCGAATCGGGCGCTTGCGCCAGCGCCGCCATGATCGCGGGCAACACCGCTTCAAAGGCATCACGCGCCGACGGGCTGCGGATCGCGCGGATTTTGCCGCTACGCCAGCGGGCCAATCGCTGCATCACAGCGGCAGGATCGGGATAACCCAGATCGGTGAGTTGTTCTTCCAGCGGCAGGCCCTCGTCCGCCAATCGGGGCCCTTCGCTGCCCCCTGCATCGACCATGCGGTCATAGATGCCGGCCACCTGCGCCGTGATCGGGGCAATCGCCGCAATCAACGCGTCAGCATCCTTTAAACCATGCAATCGCGCGACAGCATCGGCGGTCTCGCGATTGGCGGGTATCTCATGCGTTTGTCGGTCGCTGTGCATTTGCAAGCGATGTTCGAACATCCGTAACTGGGTGTAGGCCAAGGACAAGGTCTCTGCCTCTTGCGCGCTGATCGGCCCCGCCGCCGCCAGTGCCGTGAGGGCCGCGCGTGTGTCGGCGACCCGCAAAACGGGGTCGCGGCCACCATGGATAAGCTGATGCGCTTGGGCGAAAAATTCGCATTCCCTTATGCCGCCATGACCACGCTTCAGGTCAAAGCCGAGGCCCATTTTCTGCCCCTTGGCATAATGGTCGCGGATTTGCGCGGTCATCGCGGTGATATTTTTCAACTGCCCAAAATCAAGCGATTTGCGCCAGATGAACGGCTGAATGGCCTTCAGGAAATAATCGCCCAGCGCGCGATCGCCTGCGCTTACCCGTGATCGGATGAAGGCTGCTTGCTCCCATGCCAAGGCGGACGATTCATAATAGCCGATAGCGGCCTCCACCGGCAGAACGATGGGGCTGACCTCTGGCGAGGGGCGCAGCCGCATGTCGACGCGAAAGACATAGCCATCTCCATCCAGCGCAGAGAGCAACTCAATGACCCGCCGACCATAACGCACCGCGGCCTCCGCCACATCATCGCGTTCGCGGTGGGGCAAGGTTTTGGGGTCGAACAGGAATATCGGATCAATGTCCGATGAATAATTCAATTCGCGTCCGCCATGCTTGCCCAATGCGATGACGGCAAAGCCTTGGTTAGGCGCGCCCGGCACGCGTTCTTCAATGGCGGCGGCGATGGCTTGATCGAGGGCATGGTCGGCAAAATCGGACAGGATGCGCGTGACGCGGCCGAGGTTCCAGATACCCGCTAGGTCCGCAATGGCGGTCACAAGCGCAACGCCTTGGCGCTGTTTCCGCAACGCCGTCCCGACGGACTCTGCGCTGCGGGCAAGGGCGGTGTTGAGCGCTTCGTCGAAATTGCCAGCGTGGATCAGCGGCATAAGATCGGCGTTGCGGTCAATCAGGCCCGAAAGAAACGGGCTGTTCGCCTGCACGCGTTTGAGTGCATCGCTGATCGATGCCGCGCTCATGCCTTCACATAATCCCGCCGGAAATCTTGTGCGAACGCCGCAAAGCGCTTTTGCGCTATCGCCGCGCGCATGTCGGCCATCAGCATCTGGTAATAATGCAGATTGTGCTGCGTCATCAGCATCGCGCCCAATATCTCGCCCGAACGGATCAAATGATGGACATAAGCCCGCGTCCATGTCGCGCATACGGGGCACGTGCAGCGGTCATCAATCGGCCCTTGATCCTCGGCAAATTTGGCGTTGCGGATGTTGATGGGACCATGATGGGTAAAGGCTTGGCCGTTGCGGCCAGAGCGGGTGGGCAGGACGCAATCGAACATGTCGATGCCGCGTTCGACGGCGCCCACCAAATCGTCGGGCTTGCCCACACCCATTAAATAGCGTGGCCGATCGGCGGGCAATTGGTCCGGCGCATAATCGAGGCAACCGAACATCGCCTCTTGCCCTTCGCCCACCGCAAGGCCGCCAACGGCATAGCCGTCAAAGCCAATGTCGATGAGCGCATCGGCGGACCGCTTACGCAGTTCTTCGTCCAATGACCCTTGTTGAATGCCGAACAAAGCCGCGCGCGCCGCATGCGCGCCGCCGCTGTCAAAGCCGTCGCGGGAACGCTTTGCCCAGCGCATCGACAGTTCCATTGACTTGATTGCTTCGTCCCGTGACACGCCGTTTGCGGGGCATTCGTCAAAGGCCATGACAATGTCGGAACCCAATAAACGCTGGATTTCCATCGAGCGTTCGGGTGACAGCATATGTTTCGACCCGTCCAAATGGCTTTGGAACGCAACGCCTTCTTCGGTGATTTTGCGCAAGGCCGACAAGCTCATCACCTGATAACCGCCACTGTCGGTCAGGATCGGCCGGTCCCAGCCCGAAAATTGATGCAAGCCGCCCAATCGCGCCACGCGCTCTGCACCGGGACGCAGCATCAGATGATAGGTGTTCCCCAATATGATGTCCGCACCTGTTGCCCGCACTTCGGCAGGGCGCATCGCCTTGACCGTGGCGGCAGTGCCGACGGGCATGAAGGCGGGCGTGCGAATTTCGCCGCGCATCATCTGAATGCTGCCGGTGCGTGCCTTGCCATCGGTGGCGGAGATCGAAAACTGGAATCGCGTGGTCATATGGAGGCTTTAGGGCGGTAATGCGTTTGAGAAAACTAACTTTGCGTTTGGGTGCGCTAATCTAATGTGCTTGGATATCCATATCATCGTCGTCCGAAGTTAAACCCATCATCGTCCTGAACCGACTCACCCCGCTTCGTCATCCTGAACTTGTTTCAGGATAACAAACAACCATCGCGCGTTATCCTGAAACAAGTTCAGGATGACGAGGAAGGTGTATGTTCAAGATGACGAAGCGGGGCGAGTCGGTTCAGGCTGACGAAATGGGATGGGTCAGTTGAGGATGACGAGGCGGAGAGGATTTGCGTAACATCGATACAAATTATCCTTTTAACCGCTGCCGCACCCGCCCATATAGGCGCCATGACTTATACAGACCCACGCTCATACATTTATCAACCCGGCCTGCTGGATCTCGATGCGGCGCAGCGCATTACGCGGGATGCTTTGAAAGCTTGCGATGACGGTGAGCTCTATCTCCAATATAGCGCGACCGAGAGCTTTGGTTTCGACGACGGGCGCCTCAAAATGGCGGATTATTCGACCGGATCGGGCTTTGGTCTGCGCGGCGTTTCGGGCGAGATGACAGGGTTCAGCCATGCCAATGACATGAGCGAGGCCGCGATCCGCCGTGCGGGGGAGACGTTGAAGCTACTCGATCCCGCTAAGGATCAACCCGCGCCGCCACCGCGCCAGAACAACCGGCATTTATACACCGATGGCAATCCGTTGGAGCTGGTGCCCTTCGCGCAAAAAGTAGCTCTGTGCCAACAAATCGACGCCGCCGCCCGCGCGCGAGACCCGCGCGTTGCGCAAGTCAGCGTCAGCCTGTCGGGCAGCTGGAGCGTGGTTGAAATCGTCCGTGCCGATGGTTTTGTCGCCACCGATGTCCGGCCTTTGGTGCGCCTCAATGTCGGCATTGTCGCGCAAGATGGGGAACGCCGCGAAGCCGGGAACTACGGCTTTGGCGGACGCTATCTGTACGATAAATTATTTGAAGAACAGGAATGGGAACATGCCATTGATGTCGCTTTGGCGCAGGCATTGACCAATTTGCGTTCGGTCGCGGCGCCTGCAGGCGAAATGACCGTGTTGCTTGGGCCTGGTTGGCCCGGCGTGTTGCTGCATGAAGCAGTCGGCCATGGTTTGGAAGGCGACTTCAACCGCAAGGGCAGCAGCGCCTTCTCCGGCAAAATCGGGCAGCGCGTGGCCGCGCCCGGCGTCACTGTGGTCGACGATGGCACAATGCAGAACCGGCGCGGGTCGCTGTCGATTGATGATGAAGGCACGCCGACTCAAGAAAATGTCCTAATCGAAGATGGCATATTGCGCGCCTATATGCAGGACCGCATGAACGCGCGTCTGATGGGTGTGGAGCCCACTGGCAATGGTCGCCGCGAAAGCTTCGCTCATGCACCGATGCCGCGCATGACCAACACATTCATGCGCAGTGGCCATGATGACCCCGCAGAACTTTTAAGCCGCGTCAAAAACGGCATCTTCGCCAAAAGCTTTGGCGGCGGCCAAGTCGACATCGTCTCGGGCAAATTCGTGTTTAGCTGCACCGAGGCTTATTTGGTTAAGAACGGCAAGCTTGGTGATCCGATCAAGGGCGCGACCCTGATCGGCGATGGCCCAACTGCGTTGAACAAGGTCATTGGCCTTGGCAATGACATGGCGCTCGATGAAGGCGTTGGCGTTTGCGGCAAGGCGGGGCAAAGCGTGCCTGCGGGCGTCGGACAACCCACGACTTTGGTCAGCGCGCTGACGGTAGGCGGGACCGCTGGTTGATAGAAAACGAAGATGATGCAGAAGCGGTAACGCCCCCGGCACTGAACCTTTCGCTGCCGGGCATCAATAGCAAAGCGATTTTTAACGAGAAACTAAACAATCCGACTACTTAGGTTGCGCTAACACAGCTATTTTGTTAAAAATTGTGAATGGCTGATTTTTCGGATACGCTCACAGACAAGCAGGTTGAGATGATCAGCAAGCAGCCTGTGTTCTTCGTTGCAACTGCGGCAGCGGATGGGCGGATCAATCTATCACCCAAGGGATATGATTCATTTCGGGTATTGTCGCCATCGCGCGTTGCCTATTTGGACCTCGGTGGGTCTGGCAATGAAACCCATGCGCATCTGGCTGCCGACGGGCGCATCACCATCATGTTCTGTGACTTTGACCGGCCGGCGTTGATCTTGCGAATTTATGGCAAGGGCAGGCCGGTTTTGCCGCAGGATGCCGAATGGGAAGCATTGGCCGCGCATTTCACGATCTTGCCCGGCACCCGTCAGATTTTCCTGATTGATGTTGAGAGCGTTCAGGGCAGCTGCGGCTGGGGCGTGCCGCTTATGACGCTGGAACGTGAACGCGACACGCTCACCAAATATCATGCGCAGTCCGATCCTGCGAATTGGATCGAAAATACAAAGGCAAGGACGCAGAGTATTGATGGCCTGCCGACGCGCGCCACCGACAGGTTCTTTGGCCCAAAGCATTAACAGCGTGAGAATTTCTTGAGCCGCGCGGTCAAGATTGCGACCTATAATATCCGCAAGGCGGTTGGACTGGATCAACGGCGCAACCCGGCGCGAATCCTGTCGGTGCTGAACGAAATCGATGCCGATATCGTCGCGCTGCAAGAGGTGGACCGCCGCTTTGGTGCGCGGGTGAGCGCGATACCCTTGGCAATGTTGGAAGCGGATTCGCCTTATGTGCCCGTGCCGTTGAACTTTCGCCCTGCGGCGATTGGCTGGCACGGCAATGTCATCTTATTGCGCAAGGGTATCGAGGTGCGCCATGCCGAGCCCATCGATATGCCCACGCTGGAACCGCGCGGCGCGGTGATGGCGGAACTGTCGGTAAACGCGCACAGCTTGCGTGTGATTGGCGTGCATCTGGATTTGTCGGGGCTATGGCGGCGTAAGCAAATTCGGGCTTTATTGGCCGCTATTGATGCCAGCCCCCGATACATGCCCACGGTGATGATGGGCGACTTCAACCAATGGTCGGATAAAGGGGCACTCAGCGAGCTGGCTTTTCACCATCACCGATTGGTGCAGACGCCCAAAAGTTTCCACACATCCCGCCCAGTCGCGCGATTGGATCGGATAATTGTCAGCCATGATGTGAACGTCACCGCTGCGGACAGCCATATTTCGCCGCTGTCCAAACAGGCGTCGGACCATCTGCCCGTGTGGGCGACGATACAGATTGGTTAATTGCCTAATTATTAGGCATCAAAATATGACTGATTAAATAATAGGCATACATTGCTTCCGCGGCGCGCGGCATCATCTCCCCTTTGCCCGTATCCCGACGCTTTTGCGTGATTTCTGCGTTCTGGCACGGCGTTTGCATATTGCGGTGCACAACCATGCTTGGGGGTCTGCATGAAATATATCATTGCTATTATTAAACCGCACAAGCTGGATCCGGTGCGCGAGGCGCTGACCGCGCTGGGCGTGTCCGGCATGACCGTGACGGAGGTCAAAGGCTTTGGCCGGCAAAAGGGTCAGACTGAAATCTACCGTGGCGCCGAATATGCAACCAATATGGTGCCCAAGGTAAAGATTGAGGTCGCATGCGCGTCCGATCAAGCGCCTGCGGTCATTGAGGCCATTCAGCATGCAGCCGAAACCGGCGCCATTGGCGATGGCAAAATTTTCGAATTCGATCTTGCTGGCGCGTTACGCATCCGCACCGGCGACACTAACGAAACCGCGCTTTGACGCGATCACATCAAGCTAGGGGAACCAGATAATGCCAAAGACACTGAAATTTTTGGGCGCGGCGGGAGCGACGATATTCGCCGCCTTGCCCGCCTTTGCGCAGGAGGCTGTAGAGAAAGCAGCTGATGGTGCAGCGGAGGCTGGTGCTGCTGTAACCGCCGCTGTTGCCGACGGCCCCATAAAAGCCCCGACGGTCGAACAAATGGCGGGCATGGTCGACAAAGGCGATACCACATGGATGCTGATCAGCTCTGCCTTGGTATTGCTGATGTCTATTCCGGCATTGGCCTTATTCTATGGCGGCCTTGTCCGCACAAAGAATATGCTGAGCCTGTTAATGCAGGTGTTCATGATTGTGTCGGTCGCGGCCCTTGTCTGGGTGACCTACGGCTACAGCCTATCCTTCACCAGCGGCAACGCCTTCATTGGCGGATTTTCCAAGATATTCCTTCAAGGGGTCGATACGACTACCTTCGCCGCGACCTTCAGCAATAATGTTTACATTCCTGAATATGCCTTTGTGGTGTTCCAGATGACCTTTGCCTGCATTACGCCAGCGTTGATCGTCGGGGCATTTGCAGAGCGGATCAAGTTCATGCCGCTGATGATCTTCACGATATTGTGGCTGACTTTTGCATATTTCCCCATCGCGCATATGGTTTGGTATTGGGCAGGGCCGGATTTCCTCGTCGATGCACCGACGGATATGGGCCTGTTGTGGGGTTGGGGCGCGCTGGATTTTGCCGGTGGCACCGTCGTGCACATTAACGCGGGTATTGCAGGGCTTGTGGGCTGTCTTATCGTCGGCAAGCGCGTTGGCCATGGCAAAGAAGCGACCCCGCCACATTCGATGACGATGACCATGATCGGCGCGTCGCTTTTGTGGGTGGGCTGGTTCGGCTTTAACGCTGGCTCCAATTTGGAAGCCAACGGCCTTGCCGCTTTGGCGTTCATCAACACCTTTGTCGCGACGGCTGCGGCGGCGGTGGCATGGTGCCTGATTGAACAATTTCACCATGGTAAGCCATCCTTGCTGGGCGCAGTCACCGGCGCCGTTGCCGGCCTTGTCGCCATCACGCCCGCCAGCGGATTTGCCGCGCCGATGATGTCCATCTTGCTTGGCTTTGCCGCATCGGGACTGTGCTATGTCTTCGTCGCTTATGTGAAGAACAAGCTTGGCTATGACGATACGCTCGATGTCTTTGGCGTGCATGGTGTCGGCGGTATTGTGGGCGCGATTGGCGTCGGCATCGTGGCGGACCCCGCCTTGGGCGGTCAGGGTTGGATCGACTATACCGTGTTCCCAGCGATTCCCGGCGAATATGACATGGCTGGCCAAGTCATGACTCAGCTTTGGGCGGTGGGGACCACAGTTTTGTGGACGGGCATTGTCTCGGCCATCCTGTTCTACGCGCTGAAATTCACCATGGGCCTGCGTCCAACCGAAGATGCTGAGCGTGAGGGCTTGGACCTCACTGAACATGGTGAGCGGGCTTATAACTATTGAGTTTTACGACTTGGCGGCGGGGCGTTCTCTCCTCTCCTTTTACGCCCGCCGCCTCCCGATGTTCCTCCCGCGAACATCCAACTCATGGCCCGGACCAGCAATGGTTCGGGCCTTTTTTATGGGATGCGTGCCTGTGTGCGGGCTGGCATCCTCCCACTTTGTCGCCCTGAACTTCTATCCGAATGAATGCACAAAACGCGTCATCCTGAAACAAGTTCAGGATGACGGGGGTTGGAGGGGGCGCGCATGCTATCCGCTTGTCACTCGCAATGACATCATTGCTCCGCCGCGTAAAAACAACTTTCCTACAAATAACCAGATAGGTTATCTGATTCGCGTCATGCAGGCTGCGGTCTAGAACGTGGGTCGGGATGATGGGAACGCTGGCGCCGAAAAGCGCTGGCACGGCCGGCGCGATAGGGTGTTTGCTTCTGCCTTTTAAAAGGGCCTGTTGCATCAAGCTCTGAACAGCGCACAAAAGGCTGGGTGTGGCGGCGCAATCCGCCCCGTTCGTCATGGACGGCCTTGGGGTCTTTAGGAACCTTCACCCCCAAGGAAGCAGCCCAGCCAAGATAAAGGCGGCTCCTAGAATTAGACTGATGGAACAAACGAGCCTTAATCAACCAACGCCATCAGCCGGAAGCAGCACCAGCGCTTCCGCGTCGGCCGTCCCCCTTTTTCTATGCGTACACACACGCACGGATTTTGTAGGAAATATTGTTGCTTGTGTTGGAAATTATGGTGTTGGTCCGAACACCGTCACCTTGAACTACCTACAACGTCACCCTGAACGCGTTTGACCTGCGGTCGTTTCATTCCAGAATGAATTCACAAAACGCATCATCCTGAACTTGTTTCAGGATAACAGCCGACGTTCCCGCGCCATCCTGAACTTGTTTCAGGATGAGGATACAGGTGACGCGATGACGGCGGCGTGCTGCCTTTTAAGCGACCTTGGCATCCGCTGTTAGGATAAACGGATCATTATCCTTGCCGAGATTCACCGGCGAACCTGAAATGCTTGGCTTGGTCGTGGACTTGTGGCTGAATTTGCCCTCTATCTGGCCACCGGGTGCGATGGTCAGGTTGCTGTAAATCACGTCGCCTTTGACACGGGCAGAAGATTCGATGACGAGGTCATTGGCTTCGATCGAACCTTCGACATGGCCGGAAAGCTTCGCCGATTCGGCGATGACTTTGCCCGCGATGATGCTGCCTTCGCCCTGCACCAAATTGCCGCAGGTCACATCGCCTTGCACCTTGCCGTCGATATGAAGGTCGACTCGCGCCGACAGATTGCCGACGATTTCGACGTCGGATGCTATGATTGAGAATGTATGACCTGAATTGTTACGCACGCTTATATTATTCCTTTGCGGCAGAGTCGGCGCGGTGTCCGGCGACTGTTTGGACCTTGAGAACATCTGGATTTGCCTCCAAAAACTTACGCGGGTTAATCGCCTGACCGTTTAAGCGCACCTCGAAATGCAAATGGCTGCCGGTCGACCGACCACTGCTGCCCATCCGTCCGATTTGAACCCCCCGTTCAACCATCTGACCCCGTCGGACATTTAAGCCCGATAAATGTGCATAGCGTGTAACAAGACCATTGGCATGTCTAATTTCGATAGTGTTACCATAGCCGCCATTAAAGCCGGCCAACACGACCTTGCCTTTGGCTGCGGCCAGGATGGGCGTGCCAACGGGGCCTTTAAAATCCAGACCAGCATGCATCGCAGCGCCACCCGTGAAGGGGTCAATGCGATAGCCAAAGCCGCTCGACATCATCATCGAAGTGGCCGGCATTGCGGTGGGGATTGCCGCCAGAGCGCGTTCCATCGCGTCCATGCGGCCAAGCGCAGTGGCGAGTTTCAGGAAGCGCGGGTCGCGGACCTCCTTTTTACCTTTGCCGAAAAAGGGTTCGAACAGACCGCCCTGCGCGTTGCGGGCTTGGCGGGCCAAGGCTTCGGGGTTGAGCCCGAATTGGCGGATGGCGGCTTCGGCCTTCAATGTCCGTGCGTGCGCTACTTTCGTCATTTTTTCAGCGAATCGAATTTGGCGGGCCTCGACACGGGCCAGTCCCGCGGCTTCGGGGACCATCGCGCTAATTGTCTTCATGGCCTTTTCTTCTTCGCGCGAGTCGGTCGATGCGGCGGGCGCTTGCGCTTCGGCTTCCGATAAATCACCAAGATATTGGTCGCCCAGGCTTTCCAGCATTTCCTGCCGGCGCTCCAAATCTTTCGTCACTTCGTCGATAGAGCCACGATAGCTGGCGACACGTTCTTCGGCGGATTCAACCTTTGCCTCTTGCTCGGTCAGCGCTAGGCGCTGTGCAGAGACGGTCATTTGATTGATGGCCATGCCAAAAGTGACCAATAACCAAACACCGATCACGGACGCCAAGGTAAAAGCGGTGCGGCGTTGCAATTGCGCCGATATTTTCAAAAACCGGACTTGGCCATTGGCCCGCATGAAAAATTCGCGGTCAATAAACCATCCAGCTATCCGGTTTTTCAAACCAGATATTCTGACTTTAAGCGACACGTTCTACCCCATTAAATTGGATGCCCGCGTCTAGCAGAGGAGATGGAGCCCGGCGAATCAGCGAAAGCCGACTCGTGACGAGTCGGTTGAGTCGTGCGATGAGCTGTGGAAAACTCTTTTAAATGCCCCTTCGGATATGCCCGAATCGGTATGCGTTATTTAAGCCAAGATCATAAAATTACATAAATTCAGATATATATGTTCGATTCGCATATATTCCCTGTGCGATACATGCGAAATTGGGACGCCCGCTTTCCCTTTTGGAACCATTTCTCTACGAGTATCTGGCAATGACAAGCAGCAACATTTTGATGACTGAGCTTACGGCGAAGGCGCGCACCGCAGCGCGGCATTTGGCGGGCGTGGATGACGCAGCGAAGGCGGCTGCGCTCACCGGCGCGGCGAAGGCATTGCGCGATCGCATGGCGGATATCCTTGCGGCCAATGCCCAGGATGTTGACGCTGCGGTCACGGCTGGAATTTCGCCTGCGATGCTGGACCGGCTGACTTTGGATGCAGCGCGCATCGCATCCATGGCGTCTGCGGTCGAACAGGTCGCAACGCTGGATGATCCTGTTGGCAAAATCATCGATCGTAGCGAACGGCCCAACGGCCTAGTGATGGAGCGCGTCCGCGTCCCCGTCGGCGTTTTGGGGATCATTTATGAAAGCCGGCCCAATGTGACCGCCGATGCGGCGGCCTTGGGGCTGCGGTCGGGTAATGCCGTTATCCTGCGTGGCGGCAGCGAAGCGGTACACAGCAACCACGCTATTCATGCCGCGATGGTGCAAGGCGTCACGCAGGCTGGCCTTCCCGCCGAGGCGATTCAGCTGGTCCCAATACAGGACCGCGCACTGGTTGGCGATATGCTGCGCGCGCAAGGGGAAATTGACATGATCATCCCGCGCGGCGGAAAATCGCTTGTGGCGCGGGTACAGGATGAGGCCCGTGTTCCCGTGCTCGCGCATCTGGACGGTATTTGCCACAGCTATGTGCACAAGGACGCGGATCCCGATATGGCGCAAGCGATTGTCGTCAACGCCAAAATGCGGCGCACGGGCATTTGCGGCGCGACTGAGACGGTATTGATCGATCAGGATTATCCTGCGCCTGCCGCGTTGATTTCGGCGCTGCTCGATGCCGGTTGCGAAGTGCGGGCGGACGATGTGTTGATGGAGCTGGATGCACGAACCGTCTCTGCCGATGTAAATGATTGGGATGCTGAATATCTCGACTCGGTCATTTCGGCGTGCGTCGTGTCCGACCTGGATGATGCCATGGCCCATATTGCTCGGCATGGATCGCACCATACCGACGCGATCATCACGCAGAACGCATCCGCCGCCGCACGTTTCTTGGCAGAGGTTGATAGCGCTATTGTCATGCATAACGCTTCCACCCAATTTGCCGATGGCGGCGAATTCGGTTTGGGCGCGGAGATTGGCATTGCAACGGGCCGCTTGCATGCCCGTGGCCCGGTCGCGCTGGAGGGGCTGACGACCTATAAATGGGTCGTACGCGGACAGGGCCAGACTCGCCCTTGAAAAGAGACGCGTCCTTGAAAACCATTGGTCTCATGGGTGGGTCATTCAATCCTGCGCATAAGGGGCACCGCGCGATCAGCCTGTTCGCGATGGATTCGCTTGGTCTCGATGCATATTATTGGATGGTCTCGCCAGGTAATCCGTTAAAGCCCAAATCGGACATGGCGCCTTTGCCCGCACGCATGGCATCGGCCAAGGCGCAGGCGCGTCGCACGCCGATTAAAGTCACGGCCATCGAACGCGACCTTGGAACCGTTTACACTGCTGAAAGCTTGCAAAAGCTGGTGGCGCGCTACCCGAAAATCCGGTTCATCTGGATCATGGGCGCGGACAATTTGGTCCAATTTCACCACTGGCGGCGGTGGCGCGATATCGCGCGATTGATGCCGATTGCAGTTATCGCCAGACCTGGCTATAAGGAACGCGTCGTTGCGGGTCCCGCAATGGCCTGGTTCAGACGGTTTGTCCGGCGTCCGGAACAGCGTCATCACTGGACGAAATGGAGTACGCCAGCGCTTGTCTTTTTGCGCTTTCGTCCAGATCCGCGTTCGGCCACCGCTCTTCGGCGCGCTGACCCATATTGGTTTCACCGATATAAAGAACTTGGAACGCGGGACGGCGTTACCCGAAATATTGTGCTTTAAGGAGCCATCTTGATCGACACTGCTTCCGTTCCTGCGCCGACTGCAAAGTCCAAGGAACCCACATTGACCCCTGAGGCGCTCCACGCGCTGGTTCTCCAATCTCTCGATGATGATCAAGCGCAAGAGGTCGTGACCATCCCGCTGGAAGGAAAAAGCAACATTGCCGACCATATGGTCGTCGCTTCTGGCCGTTCGTCGCGCCAAGTCGCGTCCATGGCGCAGAAACTTGCCGAGCGTATCAAAAAGGCCGGTCGGCATGCCCGCATTGAAGGTCTGCCCTCGGCGGACTGGGTGTTGATTGATGCCGAAGATGTTATCGTGCACCTGTTCCGCCCCGAAGTCCGCAGCTTCTACAATCTGGAACGCATGTGGGCTTTTGGCGACGCGCCCGAAGTCGCGTCGCAATAAGACCGATTGCCCGCGCCGATGGCGATGCGCCTGCACATCATCGCGCGCGGCAAGATTGGCCGCTCGCCAGAAGCGGAGCTGGTCAACCGCTATCTGAAACGGATTAGCTGGCCGACCAAGCATAGCGAATTACCGGATAAGGGCGGGGAGCTTCCGGCATCCGATTCCCCTTACAAAACGATCCTATTGGATGAAAAGGGCGTGCAGTTCACATCGGTTGAACTGGCGCGCTTGTTGGAACGCTGGCGCGACGATGGCATACGCGAAGTGCGCTTCCTCATCGGTGCAGCCGACGGCTTTGATGATACGGCCCGCGCTGGCGCCGACACGCTCATCGCCTTTGGCAAAGCGACATGGCCGCATTTAATGGCGCGTGCGATGTTGGCTGAACAATTGTTCCGCGCGACATCGATTATTGCCAACCATCCTTATCATCGTGAGGGATGACGGCCGCGCGAGTTGTAAACCTTCTTTCACATGGAGTTAAGGCGGGATATAGCAGCGACAATATGATGAAATGGAAATGTTTATGAAGAACCGTTTGCTGACCGCCACCCTTGCCATTGTCGCGGCAATAGCCGTGCCCGGCACGGTGCTCGTTGCGCAAAATATGCAGCAACAACAAGTTCAGGCGCAGCAGATTGAGGATCTTGACGAATTCCTTGCTGTCTATCGCAAGGTAAAATCGAGCTATGTCGACAAGGTCGACGACAAAAAATTGATGGAAGGCGCGATTCAGGGGATGTTGTCCAGCCTTGATCCGCACAGCGGTTTTTTGGATCGCTCCGACTTTAATTCGCTACGGACGCAAATCGATGGTGAATATGGCGGCCTGGGGCTTTCGGTAACGCTTGAGGATGAAGCGGTGAAGGTCATCGCGCCGACAAAGGATACGCCCGCCGACAAGGCAGGCATCAAGTCCGGCGACTTCATCACCCATCTGGACGGCAAGCTGATTGTTGGCGGCACTTTGGACGAAGCGGTGGAGGCCATGCGCGGCGCGCCGGGCACAAATATTAAGCTTACAATTTTCCGCCCTGGTCGCGATGGTCCATTTGACGTCACACTGACGCGTGCGATTATCGACCTGAAGCCTGTGCAGTGGGAAGTGAAAGACCGCATCGGCATTATCTCCGTAACGGGCTTTTCCGAACGGACGGGCGCCGACGTTGTTGCTGCGGTTGCGGGCATCAAGAAGAGTTTGGGCAGCAATCCGCTGGGATATATCATCGATCTGCGCTCTAACCCGGGCGGCATATTGGATGAGGCGGTTGTCGTATCCGATGCGTTTTTGACGAAGGGCGAGATTGTGTCCGAACGGGGTCGCGACCCGCGCAATGTGGACCGTTGGTGGTCCGAACGCGCTGTTCCAGGAGATGTAACGGGCGGTGCGCCGATCATTGTGTTGATCGATGCCGGTTCGGCTTCGGCTTCTGAAATCGTGGCGGGTGCGTTGCAAGACCATCATCGCGGCCTCGTCATGGGGGAACGCAGCTTTGGCAAGGGATCGGTGCAGAACGTCCTTCCCTTGACGCGCGACACGGGCTTGCGCTTGACGGTTGCACGCTACCATTTGCCATCGGGCCGTTCGGTGCAAGAAGGCGGGATCAAGCCCGATATTCGCGTGCCGCAGTTGACGGACCCTGACTACAAAAGCCGCGTATCGATCCGTGAATCCGACCTGCGCCGTCATTTGGTCAATGAATTGAAAGACGACACTAAGGATCTGGAGCAAGACCTTACGGACGATCCCCGTTTCGCCATGACTGCCGAGCAGTTGAAGGCAAAGGGCATACAGGATTTCCAATTATATTATGCTATGGAAACGCTGCAACGGCTTGGCCCGCGGACGATGAAACTGGCGGCAAAGCCCATGAAGGGCAAAGCTAAAAATTAAGGGTGTTTCCCCTTTCCCCGTCATCCTGAACTTGTTTCAGGATGAAGCGCGACGGTGGATTGTTATCCTGAAATAAATTCAGGATAACGATGGGGGAGTAGCAACCAATTTAGGTTCCTTCGTCATGCTGCACTCGTTTCAGCATCCATCTTACTTTTGCTGCGACGCTGTAGTAAGATGCTGACATTAATTCAGCACGACAGTTTTCTAGGGTTCACCGCATATGGCATCAAAATTCGATAAGGCCCATTGGTTGGCATTTCTGCTTCCCGCCGCATTGTTGGCTGGCGCTTATGGGTCGGAATATATTGGCGGGCTTTTTCCCTGCGAAATGTGTTGGTGGCAGCGTTATCCCCATTTTGCGGCGGTTGCGATTGCGCTGGTCGCTTTTGGCGTCAGCAATGCGGGTTTTCGCACAGTGTTGGTCGCGCTGGCGGCATTGGCGATCGCCACCAGCGGCGTCATTGGTGGGTTTCATGCGGGCGTGGAATATGGCTATTGGGAAGGGCTTACCGCCTGCACCGCAACGATTTCGGGTAGCGGCGATGATTTGCTCCAGTCGATTATGAACGCCCCCTTGGTGCGTTGCGACGTTGCGCCGTGGACCTTATTTGGCATTTCTCTCGCGGGCTATAATTTTCTCTTGTCCTTCGGCGGCGCAATGCTCATCTTGGCAATGATATGGCGCAGCAAGAAAATCTGAAAACCACCGCGCAGCGGACACGCGCAATTGAACGCATGATCCGCGTGAATCATGCCGGTGAGTTTGGCGCGAAACGGATTTACGCTGGGCAGCTTGCGGTGATGGGTGATCGCACCCCCGCCGCGCGCAGCATCGCGCATATGGCCGAACAAGAGGAACGCCATCTCCGCGCCTTTGACAAGATGATGACCGAACGCGGCGTCCGTCCCACGGCCTTGCACCCAATCTGGAATGTCGCGGGCTTTGCGCTTGGCGCTGTCTCTGCGGCCATCGGGCCGGAGGCGGCCATGGCGTGTACCGTCGCTGTGGAGACCGAAATTGACCGCCATTATAGCGAGCAGCTGGCCGAAATTGGCGACAGCGATCCGGAATTATCAGCGATGATCGCGGATTTTCAGGCCGATGAATTGGAGCATAAGGCGACGGCCTTGGAGCAAGGCGCGGAACGTGCACCTGCTTATCCGTTGATGAGCGCCTTGGTTCGCATGGGGTGCCGGACCGCCATTGCCGTGTCGAAACATATTTAGCTTCATAAAGCATTCAGCCGGCAATGTTCAAAAGCAGGCAAACAGTTATTTGGAGATGATCTCGTGAAAGCAATGACCAAAATTTCGCTCGCGAGCATCGCCTTGATGCTATCGGCTCAGGCACCGGCGCAGGATAGGCCGACTGCGAAGCCGGGTGATGAGAAAATCAATCAGCTTATCATTTATGGCGATGACAAATGCCCCGAAAGTGTGGGCGATGAGATCGTTGTCTGCGCGCGTATGGGGGAGGCGGACCGCTATCGCATCCCGACCAATTTGCGCGGCGACCCCAATGACCCGCGCAACCAAGCGATGTCCGAGCGGATTAAATCTTACGAATATGTCGCCGCAAGCGGCACGATGAGCTGCTCCCCCTCTGGCGCTGGCGGTTTTACTGGTTGCGGCTTGTCGGAGATAAACAAGGCTTATGCCGAAAAGGCACAAGACCCCGGTATTACTTTTGGACGCTTGATCGCTGCCGAACGCGCTAAGCGTATGGCCGGCATTGATGCCGAAGCTGCCGAAGTGGAAGCGCGCATCGTCGAATTTGAAAAAGCCCGCGCCGAGCGCGAAGCCAAGTTGCAGGCTGAGCTCGACGCCA
This sequence comes from Sphingomonadales bacterium, assembly GCA_027488785.1. Lineage (GTDB taxonomy): Bacteria > Pseudomonadota > Alphaproteobacteria > Sphingomonadales > Sphingomonadaceae > Sphingorhabdus_B. Next base: position 87,581 of record JAIYAY010000014.1, read on the forward strand.
AAGAAGCGGCCAGTGCAGAGGCCGAACCGCTTCCACAGCCGAAAAGCTAAAATTAGCTTTTCGCTTTTTCGCCTGCGATCCAGTCCGTAATCTGCTGCTCAAGGACATCGAGCGGCACAGACCCTTGTCCAAGTACCGCGTCATGGAATGCAGCCAGATCAAATTTGGGGCCCAGCTCTTGGGTCGCCTTGTTGCGTAATTCGCGGATTTTCAGCTCGCCCAATTTGTAAGCGAGCGCCTGACCCGGCCAGCTAATATAGCGGTTCACCTCCGCCTCGATATTGGCGGCGGATAGCGCGCTATTGTCGGTCATGAAGTCGATAGCCTGTTGTTTGCTCCACCCCTTGGCATGAATGCCTGTGTCGACCACTAAGCGGCACGCACGCCACATTTCATAGGACAGGCGACCCATGTCCTTGGCGGGCGTGTCATATAACCCCATCTCGATACCAAGCCGTTCGGAATATAGTCCCCAGCCTTCAGTAAATGCCGTGAAGGATGCGCCATATTTTCGGAAATCTGACAAAGGCAGCTCCTGCTGCAACGCGATCTGATGATGATGCCCGGGGACCCCTTCATGCACCGATAGCGCCGGAATTTCCCAGAACGGTCGCTGGTTCAATTTCGACGTGTTCACAAAATAAGTGCCTGAAATCCCGATTTCGGGCGAGCCCGGATTATAATAAGCCGTGGTCGTGCCTTCGGCTGTTTCGGCTGGAATTTCTTTTATGCCATATGGCAGTCGGGGCAGACGACCGAACAGGCTGGGCATCTTACCGTCGATAATCTTGGTCACCCGCGCGACCTTCTCCATCAGTTCCTCGGGCGTTTTGGCATAATATTGCGGGTCGGTACGCAGATGTTCAATAAAGGCTTCGCGGCTGGGATAGCCTGCCTTTTTCGCAACCTCGACCATTTCGGCGCGAATGCGCGATACTTCGCTGAGGCCGATCTGGTGGATTTGCTCTGCGGTCAGATTGGTCGTGGTCTCTTCGCGGATGCGAAAGGCGTAATAAGCTGCGCCGTTGGGCTGTGCTGACACGCCGGGCGCCTTGGCACAAGCGGGCTTATAGCTTGCGGTGTACCACGCCAACTGCTTAGCGAGCGCCGGGTGGATGATGTTGCTGATGGTCTCTGCGGCATTGGCTGCGAGCGCTGCGAAGTCGCTTTCCGAAATGCCCTCGGGGCGCTTTGCGGCATAAGGGCCGTAAAAGCGCGACTGGCGAATGTCGGATGTGATCAGTCCGCGTACCGTACCTTCAAATCCCATCAGCGTTTCGCAAGGCTGCGTAAATTTGCCTTTGATGGCGACATTGGCGACGGCAATATTCTCGTCATTGACGCGTCCATATTGCGCTAACCGGGCATTGTAGCTCTCAAAATCCCTCTTGGTCTTGAATGGCAAGTTGCGCGACATGCTCGCGAGTTGTTGGTGCCAGCTCGAATAGGTCGTGAAGTTGATAGCCCGCTGCCCAAACTGATTGCCTTCGATGGTGGACACCAATGATCGCCTTAATATGCCCGCCTCCACCTTTGACGCTGCACTCAACGCATTTGCAGGAATGGCATCCAGACGCTTGAGAAATTTTGCGGCATCGGCGGCTCTGCGATCCTGTGCTGCCAATGTATAATCGCCCAGCTCAGTGGCATAGTCATTCACCCCCAGCGCGCTGGCGTAGACGGGAGATTCTTTCAACGTCGTCGCCCAGACATCATCGACCAAAGCGGTGAGATCATTATTGGCGTCAGCATAAACAGGCGCCGAAAGCACAAATAAGGATCCGGCGATTAACAGGCTACGCATAAAAAGGCTTCTCCGTCACAAGTCCAAGTGACGAGTAAAGCAGGGAAAGTGGCAATTGACCAGCGGCGATTCGGTAAGCGCATCGGGCCCGGCCGCGTGCATCACATCATTTTTTACTCGGCGGCTTCCAATGCTTCATGGTCGGACAGTGGCTGGCTAAGCCGTGGGAGCATTTCCTTTGGACAAATCTGCCAGAATTCGCCGCGCCTGCGATCCCAATCTTCAATGATCGATTTCGACCAAGCGCTGTCGGTTTTTTCGGCATGTGCAGTAATCAGGGCCTTAAGCTCTTCTTCCCAATAAGTGCTTTCAAGGCGCTGCCATATGATGCTGTCGGGGTTGGCCATGTCGGCAAAGTCGCGTTCGGTATCGAGCACGAATGCCATACCGCCGGTCATACCGGCGCCAAAATTGCTGCCGACTTTGCCCAAGATAACCGCCATACCGCCGGTCATATATTCAAGGCCATTGGATCCGCAGCCTTCCACCACGACATGCGCGCCCGAATTGCGCACGGCAAAGCGTTCACCCGCTTGTCCTGCCGCGAACAAGCGACCTGATGTTGCGCCATAGAGCACAGTGTTGCCGATGATGCTATTTTGCTGGCTGGTCAGCGGGCTGCTGACCGTTGGCCGTATGATGATCGTCCCGCCCGACAGGCCCTTGCCGACATAATCATTGGCATCGCCAAAGACTTCTAAGGTAATGCCCTGGCACAAAAACGCGCCCAGCGACTGGCCAGCAGAACCCCGCAAACGCACATGGACATGCCCTTCGGACAAGTCCTTCATACCATATAGCCGCGTGATTTCGGAGCTCAACCTTGTGCCCACCGCACGGTGGGTGTTGCGGACATTATAGGTCAGCTGCATCTTCTCACGCCGCTCGAACACTGGCCGCGCATCATGGATCATCTGCGCATCCAGGCTGTCGGGCACTTCATTGCGGAAGGTCGGAATGCTGAAACGGCGCGCGCTGTCGGGCGCGTCGACCTTGGCCAAAATCGGGTTGAGATCGAGATCATCGAGATGCTCGGCCCCACGGCTAACCTGCCGAAGCAGTTCTGTGCGACCAATCACTTCATCAAGGCTGCGATAGCCCAGCTTCGCTAATATCTCGCGGACTTCTTCGGCGATGAAGGTCATCAAGTTGATAACCTTTTCCGGCGTGCCCGTGAATTTTTTGCGCAACGCCTCATCCTGAACGCACACGCCCACGGGGCAGGTGTTTGAATGGCATTGCCGCACCATGATGCAGCCCATGGCGACAAGGCTGAGCGTTCCAATGCCAAATTCTTCGGCACCCAAAATCGCGGCGACCACAATGTCACGTCCGGTTTTCAAACCACCATCGGTTCGCAACTTTACCCGATGGCGAAGGCCGTTCAGCGTGAGTACTTGGTTCGCCTCGGACAAGCCCATTTCCCATGGCGTGCCCGCATATTTGATGCTGGTTTGCGGGCTTGCACCCGTTCCTCCGACATTGCCGGAGACCAAGATAACATCGGCATGTGCCTTTGCCACGCCCGCTGCAATTGTGCCAATGCCCGCCGCGCTGACCAGCTTCACACAGACCCGCGCGCGCGGGTTAATCTGCTTAAGGTCGTAAATCAGCTGCGCCAGATCTTCGATCGAGTAAATGTCGTGATGCGGCGGCGGAGAAATCAGCGTTACGCCCGGTGTCGAGTGCCGCAGACGCGCGATCATTTCGGTCACTTTGAAACCCGGCAATTGCCCGCCTTCACCCGGCTTTGCGCCCTGTGCCACCTTGATTTCAATTTCTTCACACGCGCCTAGATATTCAGCCGTGACGCCAAAGCGGCCGCTGGCGATCTGTTTGATGACGCTATTGGCATTGTCGCCATTTTCATAAGGCTTGAAGCGCTTGCTGTCTTCACCGCCTTCACCCGAAACGGCCTTTGCGCCGATGCGGTTCATGGCGATAGCAAGCGTTTCATGCGCCTCTGGCGACAGCGCGCCAAGCGACATTCCGGGCGTTACGAAACGCTTACGGATTTCGGTGATTGCTTCAACCTCGTCAATCGCGACAGGTTCTTTGGCGAAGTTGAATTCCAGCAAATCGCGCAAGTAAATCGGCGGCAGCTCCTTCACGCCTTGCGCAAATTGTGTGTAGGTCGAGTAGCTGTCATTCGCGACTGCGCTCTGCAGCAAATGCATCAAGCCAGCGGAATAGGCATGTGCTTCCCCGCCGTTGCGTTGCTTGTAAAATCCGCCGACGGGCAAGCGCGCAACGGCGGTATCGAACGCATCATCATGTCGGTCGCGCGCATTGACATATAAGGAATGATAACCCTCGCCCGAAATCTTGTTGGGCATGCCGGGGAAGAAGTCGTTGACCAACGCGCGCGACAAGCCAACTGCCTCAAAATTATATCCGCCACGGTAGCTGGAGATAACGGCAATGCCCATTTTGGACATAATTTTCAGCAGACCTTCGTTAATCGCGGTCCGGTAATTTTCGACCGCTTGCGTCAAGGTATAACCATCGAGCAGGCCGCGAGCATGCCGATCAGCGATTACCGCTTCGGCAAGATAGGCGTTCACTGTGGTCGCGCCTACGCCAATGAGTACGGCAAAATAATGCGTGTCCAAGCACTCGGCGGAGCGGACATTGATGGACGAATAGCTGCGTAGGCCATTGCGGACCAAGTGCGTGTGCACGGCAGCCGCCGCGAGGATCATCGCGATGCCCACGCGATCCGCACTGATATTCTCGTCGGTCAGGAATAGTTCGGATTTGCCCATGCGCACCGCGGCCACCGCTTCTTCACGGATCCGTGCGATGGCGGCACGCAGGCCCTCTTGCCCGGTGGAGACATCATAAGTGCAATCAATCTCAGCACCCAGTGGCCCGAACGCAGCCTTGAGCCTGCGCCAATCGCGTGCTGTCAGGACGGGGCTGTCGAGTACCAAAACATCGGCATTCTGGCTCTTCTCTTCCAAGATATTGGCAAGGTTGGAGAAGCGCGTTTTCAGGCTCATCACATGCCGTTCCCGCAAGCTGTCGATTGGCGGGTTGGTGACTTGGCTGAAATTCTGGCGGAAGAATTGGCTGATCAGGCGCGGCTTGTCGCTGATGACGGCAAGTGGTGTGTCGTCGCCCATCGATCCAATGGCTTCCTTGCCATCTTCGATCATCGGTGCCAGGATCATTTCGATATCTTCCAATGTCATGCCAGCGGCAATCTGACGCTTGGTGAGTTCCGCGCGCGACCAGGCGGGTACGCTGTCTTCGCCAACCTCAGGCAAGTCAGTGATACGGCGGAAGCCGCCGACCAGTGCACCATAATCCTGTTCGGCCGAAATGCGGTCCTTCAACTCGCCATCGCGGTATAATTTGCCTTCATCCAAATTGACGGCAATCATTTGTCCCGGGCCAAGGCGGCCTTTTTCCAATATCGTCGTTTCAGGTAGGACGACCATTCCGGTTTCCGAACCGATCACCAGCAAATTGTCCGAGGTGCGGCTATAGCGCAACGGACGCAGCGCGTTGCGGTCAACGCCAGCAACGGCCCATCGGCCATCGGTCATCGCCAAAGCGGCAGGGCCATCCCATGGCTCCATGACGCTGGCCATATATTCATACATCGCGCGGTGGGTGGCCGGCAAATTGGGGTTCGACTGCCATGCTTCGGGGATCAGCATGAGCTTGGCCGTCGGCGCTTCCTTGCCTGACCGGACCAAGGTTTCAAATACCGCATCCAAGGCGGCAGTGTCCGATGACCCGGCTGGAATGACAGGTTTGATATCATCCGACTGCGCGCCAAAGGCGATGCTGGCCATCTTGATCTCGTGGCTCTTCATCCAATTTTGGTTGCCACGGATGGTGTTAATTTCACCATTATGCGCAAGGCCGCGGAAGGGCTGCGCCAACCACCATTGCGGGAATGTGTTGGTCGAATAACGCTGATGGAAAATCGCAACGCGGCTTTCAAAACGGTCATCTTGCAGGTCGGGATAAAATACCGATAGCGACTCTGCAAGGAACAGGCCCTTGTAGACAATCGACCGGCACGACAGCGAGCAGATATAGAAATCGCGGATTTGGGCGGCGATAATCTTCTTTTCGATCCGGCGGCGGACCAAGTAGAGTTTCTTTTCAAACTCGGTTGCGTCGACTTCTTCAGGCATGGGGCCGGCGATCATGATCTGCTCAATCTCGGGCCGCGTCGCTTGTGCTTTATCGCCGATCACCGACACATCGACGGGCACCTGACGCCAGCCATAAATGGTGTAGCCCGCGTCGATAATCTCCGCCTCGACAATCGTGCGGCAATTTTCTTGCGCGTTAAGGTCGGTGCGCGGCAGGAACACCATGCCAACCGCCAACCGGTTGGGCATGGGACGGTGGCCGCTATCCGAAATCGCATCGTCGAAAAAGCGGACGGGCAAGTCGATATGCAGGCCTGCGCCATCGCCGGTCTTGCCATCGGCGTCGACCGCGCCGCGATGCCAGACGGCCTTCAACGCCTCAATCCCTGCCGCCACAACCCGCCGTGACGGCTTGCCATCGGTTGCCGCAATCAACCCAACGCCGCAGGCATCGCCCTCGGACTCCGGATGATACATGCCTTCACGGGCAAGACGTTCATGTTCGGGGGTGGGGAAGAATATAGTCATGCTGCAACCTTTTCGCGGCTTGCTTTCGAATTTAGATAATTGTGCATATGCTGCGTCACATCCCGCCCATCGCGGATTGCCCAGACAACAAGGCTTGCGCCGCGTACGATGTCGCCAATGGCAAACACCCCGTCGAGGTTCGTCATCTGTGTTGTGTGATCGACACGCACAGTGCCCCAACGAGTGACGTTGAGGTCAGGCGCGTTGAACAAGACGGGCAGGTCTTCGGCCTCAAAACCCAGTGCCGTAATCACCATATCGGCATTCAGCGTGAAGTCGCCCTCTGGGTCATTTTCCGGTGTCCGGCGGCCAGAGGCATCGGGTGCGGCAAGTCGCATTTTGGAGACATGGACGCGTTCGACCTTGCCATCGCCGTCAAAGCCCTTGGGACCCGAGAGCCAGACAAACTCGACACCTTCTTCTTCGGCATTGGTCACTTCACGTTGCGACCCCGGCATATTCTCGCGGTCGCGGCGATAAAGGCACTTCACTGATTTTGCGCCTTGGCGGATCGCGGTGCGGACACAATCCATCGCAGTATCGCCGCCGCCAATGACGACGACATCTTTGCCATGCGCATTCATCGCGCCGTTTTCAAACGCAGGTACCGCATCGCCAAAGCCCTTGCGGTTGGATGCGGTGAGATAATCTAGCGCCGGAACAATCCCTTCTAGCCCGATACCCGGCGTTGCAATGGCGCGGGCCTTATAGACGCCCGTAGCGATCAACACCGCGTCATGCTTTGCGCGCAAATCGTCCAACGACGCATCGCGACCCACTTCGAAATTGGTGTGAAAATGGATGCCAGCATCCTCAAGCCGTTTGACGCGGCGCATGACGACGTCTTTCTCCAGCTTGAAACCGGGGATGCCATAAGTCAGCAAACCGCCCATGCGGTCATAGCGGTCATAGACATGGACGTCATAGCCCGCGACGCGCAGATATTCTGCTGTCGTTAGTCCGCCGGGGCCAGCACCTATGATGCCCACCGACTGACCGCGCGATGGCCCGACCTCTAGTGGTTCAACCCAGCCCTGCTCCCATGCGGTATCGGTGATGTATTTTTCAACCGAGCCAATGGTGACTGCGTCATGGCCCGAAAATTCAATAACGCAATTGCCCTCACATAATCGATCCTGCGGGCAGATACGGCCGCAAATTTCGGGCATGGTGCTGGTCAGGTTCGACATCTCATAGGCTTCACGCAAACGCCCTTCAGCGGTCAGGCGCAACCAATCGGGAATATGATTATGCAACGGGCAATGGACCGAACAATATGGCACACCGCATTGTGAACAGCGTGAAGCCTGATCGGCTGCTGCCGCGGGTGCATAACGATCCGCGATTTCGGCAAAATCCTCCGCGCGCAATTCGGCTTCCCGCTTATGCGGATAAGCCTGCGGCTTCGAAACAAATTTCAGCATCGGATCTTTTGCCACAACACGCTCCTTCAGAAGCGCTGCGCGTAACGCGGCAAACCTGCGCTGTCACGCAGAAATCCAACAATAGGTCAGCTTTATTGACTAAATCAACCCATTTTGAGACTATAAATTAATGCCGCGCAATATTATTTCACATTAAAGGGTCCGAATCGGAACCTATCGCTAATAAAGCCATATCAATGCCGCTGTCCCTGCGATGATTCGGTAATAAGCAAAAGGTGCAAAACCATATCTGCCGACAATGGCGACAAACGCTTTCACCACAACGAGCGCGACCAGAAACGCCATGGTGAAACCAATGGCGATCATCCCTAAATCATCCGCGTTCAAAAGCGCCCGGTCTTTCCATAAAGCATAGACCGTCGCTGCCATCATCGTGGGCACCGCCAAGAAGAAGGAAAATTCCGCAGCCGTCTTGCGCTCCACACCCATCATTAGGCCGCCCATGATCGTCGCGCCCGAACGGCTCACGCCCGGCAACATCGCTGTGCATTGAACAAGGCCGATGGACAAGGCAGTGCCAAAGGGAATTTCCTCAACCGCATGAAAACGTACTGTCTTCACCACGCGTTCCAACACAAGGATGATGATGCCGCCAACAATAAGCGCTATGGCAACAATTTCTGGCGTCTGCATCGCGGCGCGAATGGCATCATACGCCACCACACCGATCACCAAAGCAGGGGCAAAGCCTAATAGGATATTGCGCGTGAACGCGACGGAGCCAGCCTCCCGGTTCAGCAGCCCTGTGCCAACCGCCCAAAATCGCCGCCAATAAACCAATAAAACCGCCAAAATCGCACCGAGCTGGATCGCGATTTTAAAAGCGACTGAGCTATTGTCGGTAAAGCCAACCAGCTCGCCCGCCAGAATAAGATGTCCTGTCGATGATACTGGCAAAAATTCGGTTAGCCCCTCAATAAAGCCGAGGAGCAACGCGATCATTGTATCGCTCATGCTTTGGAACCGCCGCCAAAGCGGCCATGCTTACGGTAAATGTTCAACCAATCGGCGGCAATGACATCTAACGGCGTCGGCACGATGCCATAGGCAGCTAGCCCGTCGGTGCCTGTCACCACATTGTCGCTACCAAGCATTTTAAGCTGGTCGTTGGTAATCGGCGCACCGGGCATCCAGCCAGTCCCCTTGGCGAGCATCTTTGCGGCGATATCGGGCACTTCAATGAATAGAGGGTCACGGCCAATAGTCTTGGCGATCCAGCGGTTCAGTCCCATCATTGAGAAGGTCTCCGGTCCACCAAGTTCTAGCACGCGCCCATCCTGATGGCCGAGCGCAGCGGCAACAGCATGTGCGACATCGCCAGCATATACCGGCTGAAACTTTGTGGCCGGACCAATGACAGGCACAACAGGCAGCATGCGGATCAGTCCGGCAAAGCGGTTGATGAACTGGTCTTCGCGGCCGAACACAATCGATGGCCGTAAGATGACGGCCGATGGGAACGCGGCATGAACGGCAGCTTCGCCGCCCGCTTTGCTTTGGCCATATTCGGCGTCGCTATGCGCGTCCGCGCCAATTGCGGAGATGTGGACCAAAGCACCAACGCCTGCCTCGGCTGCGGCCTGTGCCACGATGCCTGCGCCAATATTCTGAACGGCATCCATATTGGCAAAGCTGCCCACCAGATTGACGACAGCATCGGCATCCATCACCGCGCGCTTTACGCTGGCGGGTTTGCGGATGTCCGCTTGCATCAATTGCACTTGGCCCAAATTGCCCAGCGGCTTGATATGGTTGGCACTATTGGCGTTGCGGCTCGCAATACGCAGCCGCGCCCCTTGACTAAGCAGCACTTGTGCGACGTAGCGGCCCAAAAACCCGCCGCCACCAAAAACCGTTATCAACTTGCCTTGCATATATGCTCCGTCACGCCGCGTGAAATCCTGCGCGCGCTTTGCACCACCACTCGGCAGCTTTCAAGGCCGACCTGCGCATGGCGCTGGTAACAGCCGCATTTAATCCGCCGCGCGGGCGGCACAGACGTTGACAATATCACCTGATCGCTTAAAGGAGCGCGCCTACCCGATACGCGGTAAAGCCTGCGTGTCTCGTGCCCGGATGGCGGAATTGGTAGACGCACCAGCTTCAGGTGCTGGCGCTGGCAACGGCGTGGAGGTTCGAGTCCTCTTCCGGGCACCATTTTTCTGTTCGAATATGTTCATCCTTGGCCTTGAAAGGCCCGGAAAACATAGCTTTCTCGCTTTCGTTGTTCGTCGCCGTTCTTCATCGGCCAGTTGCGCGCCTAGAAGCGTGCTCATAGTGCTAAACTTCTGAAACTGAGGTTGCTTGAGGCACTATCATTTACCTTGTGGATGGCGACATGCCCCCGGTGGGGGACGAAAACCAACGGCGCCTATTAGATTAAAACTGCCTTAGGCGCCCGATGTGGCTTATATTCAAGATTGAGACCATACTCATTTCGGTGCGTTGAGACCATCGACGAAGCCTATGGCGTGTTATTAATAAATAATGAAAATCAATTAAATTTTCGGTATTTTCAATATAGACCACAAATTTTTATGTGTTATTTAGTATTGATACGATAAGATGGGATCTTTATAAAAAAGAAAGTCATTTACGTACATTTACTATAATTTACCATTTCATGTGCAAAAATTATAACATAATTGTGTACATAAAATTCACAACAAATACGGTTGCATTATAGCAACTACATTATATAATTTTTCTAATTTATTAACTTTTTATCAAATTTGTTCTTCAAACAATTGTATTTTGATGACAAGGCGACCTCGTCTTTCATTCAGGGCACATCATTTGTTAGGAGTTACATATGTCGAGCAACAAAAACGGATTACTGACCCTCGGAATATCAACAATTGCGGTTACAACCATGATCGCGTTTCCAGCCCATGCGCAAAGTGCAGGTGATGAAACGGCTGCTGAGTCAATCGTCGTGACTGGATCGCGGATTGCGCGCCCTGACCAGACATCAAACTCGCCGATCAGCGTCGTCAGCGGGGATGTTCTGAAAGAACAGGGCGCCGTTAACGTTGAAGAAGCCCTCAACCAGCTTCCCCAAATCACGCCTGGCCTTAATGCCAATGTCAACAATGGCGGGAACGGAACCGTCACTGTCGACGTGCGCGGCCTCGGTTCGTCGCGCACCCTTGTGCTCGTTAATAGCCGCCGCATGGTCCCATCGACCAATAGCGGCGTTGTCGATCTAAATGTCATTAATCCGCTGCTTATTGAGCGCGTTGAAGTCGTCACGGGCGGTGCATCTGCTACTTATGGGTCGGACGCACTTGGCGGCGTTGTTAACTTCATCTTGAAGGACAATTTTGAAGGCGTCGAGCTGTCCGGCCAATATGGTTTGACTGAGCGTGGCGACAGCGAGACATGGACGCTTGGCGGCATCGTTGGCAGTAACTTTGCCGACGATCGTGGCAATGCGACCCTTGGCGTGTCGTTCACCAAGCGTGGCGACTCCTTCCAGTCGGAACGCGCATGGTCGCGCATCGACCAGAATGGCGGATCTGCAACCGGTGTTGCAGGACGCTTCGACAACCTATTCAATAATGCTTTTGCAACTGGCGGAAACCGCGCGTTCAACACAGACGGTTCGGTTCGTCCATTCGTAAACAACTTTGATCTGACGAACCCAGCGACAGACCGCTACAACTTTGCGCCTGTTAACTATATTCAGACACCGCAAGAACGGTTCACCATGACCGCACTTGCCAATTATGACATAAATGATGCGATCAACGTTTATGCCGAAGGCAGTTACGTTAATAGTAAGGTTGATTTGCAACTCGCACCTACCCCCGCGACCAACATTTTTGTCAATGCAAACTCGCCGATGCTATCACCATCAGCCTTAGCACTTGCTGCTGGTCGTGCGGATCCCAACGCCACACTTACCTTCCGTCGTCGTATGGTTGAAGTTGGTCCTCGCATCCAAAACTACAATTTTGACGTGACGCAATTGAACTTCGGCGCACGTGGCAAGCTGTTCGATGGATGGGATTTCGACATTTATTACGGCCGTGGGCGCGTGGAGTCTGCGCAAGGTATCCAAAATGACGTATCGCGTTCGCGTCTTACTTCTGGCCTCAACGGATGCCCAACTGGCTCACCTGCAGGTTGTGTCCTTGTAGATGCCTTTGGCGCCGGACGCATCACGACGGCTGCTGCAAATTACATTCGCATCGCATCGGCGGTAGACACATTTACGTTCGACCGTGATAACGTTGTTGCTACTGCAAACGGCAAGTTGGGAACGCTTCCTGGTGGCGACATTCGTGCTGCGGCGGGCGTTGAATATCGCCGAGACGCATCAAACTTCGTGCCGTCTGACCCGGCTCAAACCGGTGACCTCACTGGGTTTAACGCCGTCAAGCCAATCTCTGGGTCGTTCGACACAAAGGAAGTGTTTGGCGAAGTAAGCCTGCCTGTTGTTGACATGCTCACCCTTGCCGCCAAGGGCCGCTATTCCGACTATTCATCGGTCGGTGGCAACTTCACATGGAGCGTTGAAGGCGATTTTCGTCCAGTCGACGATGTCCGTTTGCGTGGTACATATTCGCGCGCTGCCCGTGCGCCATCGGTGTTCGAATTGTTCCAGGCTGGCGATCAAGGCTTTCCTGTCGTCGTTGATCCTTGCTTCCGTGGTCAGCCAACAGGTAACAAGCCAGCACCATCCGCAGGTGTTTCCACAATCTGTACTTTGCAAGGCCTGCCAAACCCAGCAACTAACATTCTGGTTCAGACCAATAGCCAAATCGAGGGGACCTTCGTGGGTTCGACCAACTTGAAGGCTGAAGAAGCAGAAACGTTGACTGGCGGTATCCAATTCACACCGACCTTTGCGCCCGGCCTGAGGCTGTCAGTCGATTATTTCGATATCAAGGTCGATGGTTATGTATCGCGCGTTCAAGGCGGTGCCAGTGGCCTTGTAACTGCGTGCTTTGCCAAAAACATCACAACCGCCGCGCAATTGGCGTCTGACCCCTATTGCAGTTTGCTATCGCGTCGTCCCAATGGCGACTTGCTCGCAAAGGTGCCGCTGACCAATGAAGCGTCGACGGGTATCAACAACGTCCTTAAAACGCGCGGCATCGATTTTGCCGTGGGATATGAGTTCGGACTTGGCGGAGAAAGCAAGCTTGGGCTATCGTCGATCGTAACCTATCTTATGGACTATAAGTTTAACGGAGATGAGTTTGCCAGTCTGGCATCAGCCGATTTTGGTACGCTCCCCACGTGGAAGGCAAACACACGCGTAACTTATCGTAATGACGATTTCAGCCTGAGCCTCAACTGGCAATATTTCGGCAAGGTTAGTGATACCCAAGGCGACATCACGGACACCGCCAGCTTTACGTCGATCAAGGCGCAAAATTACTTAGATCTGAATGCGCGATTTAACGTGTCTGACAGCTTTGAGTTCTTTGGCGGCGTTCAAAACCTTTTGGATAAGCAACCACCGCCGGTTTATTCCGGAAGCTCCTCCTCCAACACCGACGAAGTGGTATACGATACCTTGGGTCGTCGTTTCTTCATGGGGGCAAAGATAAGCTTCTAAACAAAGTGAAACAGGCGGGGCCATTGCAGTCCCGCCTCTTATACGTTCGGTCATAATCGTTTTTGAGGATCGCTTATGGTAACCCTCCCTTCTGAAAACCTCGGGACGCAACAGCAAAATCGACCTTATAAGCGCCTTGGCGTAAACCGATCTCGCGGACAACTTCGGTCCGAATTGATTGATGCCGCCCGCGAGATATTGCGTGACGGTTCATACGAGAAACTGACGATGGAACAGATCGCCGCAAAGGCCACGATTAGCAGACGGACGCTGTATAACCTATTTCAAGATAAGGATGATGTTTACCGTCAGACCTGCGAACATCTGATCAAAACGGTTGGAGATCTGATGGTTGACGAAATACCTGAACGCATGTCCGCCATCGATGGCATGAGATTCTACGTTGAATCCTGTATGGAAATTTACAGCAATGCAGCCACGAAGGACCTCTTGCGCATCGTTGTGCGCGATGGAGCGCAGCACCCCTGGATTGCAAAGGCCTACTCAAGACAAATTCGATCGCCGCTTATCCGAGTTTGCGAGCTCTTTGTTCTGAAAAAATCACGGCGTACCCCCATGACTAACGGCGCACCATACCATGTGGGGGCTCAAGTTGCCGATATCGTAAAATTTCAGGTTCTTGGTCCCTTGATTTTTGGTCTTGATAACGTGTCTGCAGACATGAGCACTGAGCAGCTGAACATCATTACCCAAGCTTATGCTTGCATTTTAGATGGCGCAGCCCAGAAATCATGTTCTGTATCACACGAAATGCTTCCCTAGGCTGGACATGCCGCAGCCGTTCCTTTTCGTTTACACTCAGGGTAAGTATAATCCATAACATGATCTACTAGAATGACGCCTCTTCCAGGCACCATTTTTCCGTTCGAATATGTTCATCCTTGGCCTTGAAAGGCCCGGAAAGCATAACTTTTTCGCTTTAGTTGTTCGTCGCCGTTCTGCACCGTTTGTTACTATCACGGGCGCTTGAACATCGTAACACCTAACGATGCCTATTCCGGCAGAGCAGAAACCATCATCTAGCATCGCAAAAGGATTTTTCCACACACTATCCAGTGCCTGCGCTTATTACACTGCCATCTCCCTGCTAAAAAACAACTATTTGGATGAGACCAACGATACGTTAGTTTGCGCAGCCATCTGTGCCCAATGTTCTAACGTCTATCCGTTAAAGTCAGCGTGCCGGTAAACGTACGATTAGACTATACGAAGCAGACGAAAAAACTATATCGACACTATGCTGCGGACTTTAATGAGCCGGCAGATGAAGGGTTTTGTAAAAAATGTTGATAAAGAAGATAGCAAAATCAATGCTGTCGGCAGAAACGGGCGCTCAGCGTCAACCGACTAAGTTGGGGCGCTTGGCTTTTCTTGCAGGATTCGTTGTGACCGGCCTGGTTTTGCCTGCAGCCGGGAACGCAAATAATGTGAATGAGAGCCATGCCTGGCAATTTGAGGCGACTGCGGAAAAATTGAACCGTGCAGCTATCGAAGACTTGCGTTTGAAGCGGCTTTCCGGATTTTATGCCGCGCCAATATATAACACTAACATCGAACGGCAGTTCAATTGCTCTATAAGTCCAGTTGCAACTGGGAATAGTTCGGAGAAGACTGCTATAGGAAACGCGCCTTCGATTAGCGGTAATTCCTCTTCGGCGCTAGGGAATAATGATACTACCACAATGTCTCCTGAGCTTGTTTCGCCAGAGATTACTGTCACTGGCAACCAGTCGAACGAGGGGGAAGTCGTATCGACGGCCAGCGGTGACGTCAGTTCTAGTGTTCGCGGTGATACATTTCAGACCTTGAATACAGCCCAAGACAACTCTGGGAACCAGAGTGCCAATGTATCGGCGTCGAACGCTTGCCAATTTGGCCCCCTGAACCAATAATATACGGATATTCAAACCAGTGTTAGATAAACCACAGGGTCGCCGTTTAATGACTGCTGCAGGGTTGCGCGCGGGCGTAGTATTTTTGCTGTCCACGTCTTTGGCAGCGTGCTCGACTATGACGACACCTGGAGTTGATACGCAGCGGCTTGGTGTTGGCGAGGTGCCGGTTGCTCTTGGTTCATCTGTTCGTGATAACCGTACTCCAATGGAGGCGGTGCTTGCTTGCTTTGGTGACCAACTGACTGCTTCGGGCAAGCCAAACCGCGTTATTGCTGTTGGCGATGTTAAGGACTTCACCGGAAAATACTCGATCAACGAAGGCAATGCGATTACGCAGGGTGGTTCGTTGATGGTCTATTCTGCTTTGGGTAAAATTGGTGGCAACCTGACCATAGCTGAGCGCTTTGATCCAGTTATAGCTGAACGCGAACTGGGCTACACAGATCGCCGGCAGCTTGGCGATGGCAGTATTTATGAAGTTAACGGAAACAAGGTGCCTTGGGTGCCTTATTTTGGCGGAACGATTACCAAGTCTGATTATTACATCGTTGGTGGTATCACCGAGCTGAATTACAATATTCGTTCAGGCGGTGTGGAAGCTTCGGTAAACAATATTGGTCCGCAGGCGCGCGTGTTCACGCAGAGCGTAGGTGTTGATTTACGAATAGTCGACACGCGGTCATTGGTTGTCGTCAAGACGGTCAGCTTAACCAAGCAGTTTTCCGGTTATGAAGTCGGCGGAAACATCTTCAGATTCTTTGGTAGTGATTTGTTTGACCTGAATGTCGGTGCAAAGGGACAAGAGCCACTGCAGCTTGGCATTCGTGCGGCCTTGGAAGAGGCGACTGTGCGACTGGTTGCTGCAGTAGAAAAACTAGATGCGTCGGCTTGCATGCGTCAGCGGATCGACAAAATACCTGACCTGCCTGCTGATCAATTGCGGGGGCGCAAGTTAGTCGCATCGGGCGCGGCGGCATTACCGGCAACACCTGCAGTTGCAAATACTGCTCCCTTAATTGTCCGGAGAGGCCCATCATTAAATGACGTTGCTTCCAATGGAAGTGCTCCAAATGCTAGCTCCGTCCAAATTGGGTTTGAATTTGGAAGTGCGACATTAGGCGGTGCAGCAACTGCAGTGCTTGAGCAGATCTCACAGATGTTAGCAGGTGGACCGGTTGAGGTCGTTCTCGTTGCCCGCGATACTGAAAATTGGGACCCAGCAAAGCGCGACGCTTTAATTGATCAACGTATCGCAACACTGATGTCGGCGTTAGCTAATCGTGGCGTCGCAGCGGGGGCGGTTTCAGTCAAATGGCGTCCTGATCGCGCAGATACTTCTATCTATCGTGACGGACCTGGGTTGCAGGAAATCGCCAAAATACAAATTCGAAAATAGTCAGTTTAAGGACCAACTGTGGCTTTTAATAAGTTTAAATCTTGCAAACTATCGCTGCTTTCTGGTGCCAGCATCGCAATTTTGGCGACAAACAGCGCGCAGGCGAACGATGTATTTGTAAATGATCTCACAACCGGCAACGGTACGCTCGATTATGAGGTGTCGGTGCGTGCTTTTGAGACAGTATATAGCAATCTTAGGAACGCAGGGCGTGTGAGCGCCAGGGTCATAGCAACCGGCGGCATCACGCGGACTGACAGCTATACTGGCTCGACCTCTGCGTCGTCGAACACCAGCACAACAAATACGCTGTCGGCCTTAGCCATAGGTAACACCTCTACAATTACAGTGCCGCTCTCTTTGCTTGATACAAATGAAGGTGATGATGGCATCGCGACAGTGGGTTTGACCATTGATACAGGCTATGTGACGTCGATGGTAGATTCCAGTGTCTTGGAGGTCAGCTTAACGAACACAAATCTCGATAGCAGCACAAACAGTAACAACGAAATCACTGCAAAGACGCTAATCAACAAGGCTGTAACAACAGTGTCGGGTCAGATACCCAACGCATATAGCTCAGACGCTTCTGCCTCTGCACTCACTGATCAATGGGCAGATTTAATCTTCGACGGTGAGGATGGCACCGACACTTTTGCAGATGGCCGCGGCAGCATCGTGCTTTCTTCACTTCAGTTTGCGGAGCGTAGTGAAGAAGATATATCTTTTGCGGCGGTCTATGAGAATGAAATTCTTCTGCAACTTCGTTCCGACGAGGATGCCACAATGACCGGCAGTGGGACATTGGCCGACAACGTAGTTGGTGCGTATTTCACCGGCAATAGTTCGGTCAGTTCGCTGAGCATTGAAAATGGCGCCAATCCAACTTTCACCGGCTCGGCATCGGTGACAACTGCGCAGCGTTATGAAACGAATGATCCAGACTTGTCTGATGGCCGAGAAGCGGCCTCCAACAACTCGATCAACATCATTGGATCCGTTGGTGCATTGTCTCCCTCGCAAGGTGATATCTACACGCTCACCGGTAGCCTGACGGTTGATAGCAATAGGATTGAGGCCTCCGCCACTGGAAATGCCTCGCTTGGTAACATTGTCACCCTTGAAAATGGCGTGAATTTTGATGGGACTGAAAATGAAGGGAGCCTCTCTCTTTATACTGGCGAGGCTTATCAAGATCAGAGCGTTAATGGTTCGCTTGTGGTTTTGACTGACCAACTTGTGGAGAATTTCGGCGAAGAAGATGTTGGTGAAGATTATACATTATCCTCGCAGGTTAGTGATGCGCTCATAACGGGGCGTACTCAGGACCTTAACGGCGGGTCTTTGTCTGTCTCGGACAACACGATCTCGTCCGTTGCCCGCAATAACAACTACTCTGGGCAAATTGCGACGGACGGCAATGTAACTGAATTCGATGGTGCTGTTGCGTTTGCGGCGCAGCAGTCGTCTTATTCTTCTTCGGTAGATTCAAGCATCAGCGACACCGGCATTAGAGCCCGTACTGGCAGCGGTGAAGATGAGTGGTCTGAATTTAACGACGGAGATTTTGGTATTCAAAACAGTTCGTTGTTAGTGTTGGGTAACGTTGTATCGTCGGCAGCTTATGGCAACCAGCTTTCCCAAGATATCGTGCTTGAGGCGACTAGCTTGAATGCGAATAGCTTTAGCAACGTGGACTCGTACACGGATATTGAAGGCTCTTCGAATAGCGTTGGCTCAGTGGTATTGGGGAGCCAGCAATTTCTATATTCCTCGCAAGTTAACGCAGACATCGCCGGGTCGCTTATCCGTGGGAGTTCACTTGACGAACAGGGTACTGATGGAAGCACAATCACGGTTGGCAGTAATGAACAGGAGGTGTTCGCGCTTGGTAACTGGGGTACAAATGGCATCGATGCCAAGGCTACAACATTGGGATCAGGGATTGGTATAGTCAGCCAGCAGCGCGCGGATGCCAGTTCCGATGTTTCCGCCAGCTTTGAGGGTGCGGCAAGCATTTATATCGCGGAAGACGTAGGCGACGGTGACGAGAACATTGGTTCGACGGTATCTTTGCTAGAAAATACCCAACGCGCGGTTGCGTCCGCAAACACAGTCAAAAATGACCTCACTCTTGAGGCTACCACTGTTAATCTGGAATTTAGCGATGCCATCGCCTCCGATCTAAGCCTTGATGATGATGATCGGCATCAAGTTGTTTCTGGCTATTCTGTGCTGAATACACAGCAGGCAATGTCGGACGTCATTGCAACGGTGGCGCCAAGTTGGTGGGATGTGTCTTCACTGTTTAAAATTGAGGTCGACCTTGATGTTGAAGACGGCAGTGCCGTGATCAATGACAGCAATCTATCTTTGGCTGCGGCTTACGGAAACCAGGCTACAAACTCCGCGAGCCTGGATGTCAACGCGCTGATTATGGACGACTTCGTGTCTGAGGGCGAAGATAGTTCGGCTAGCGGGATCATAAGCGTCTCGAACGCCCAATATAACTTAACATTTGATGAAGACGATATATTGATTTCAGCGCAGATTCATTCGGCTGATGCTGCGTCTGTTCTGACTTACCTAGACGACGACGTACAAGACGGCTCATCTGTGTCGACTTCACTCAACACCCTGCAAGCCCAGGCAATTGCTAACCTTTCTGGCAATAGCCTTGAGGTTCAAGCTACCCAGATTGAAGCTTTTGGAAATATTCAAGGCATGGGAGTGACCAGTGGTCAACTGCCGCATGCGCTGGGCGTTCATAACGTCCAGAGCGTACAAAATGCCACAACTATTAGTGCAACGTTGCTGGATAGCTTTGGGGAGGCTAGCGGCGCCGTTGAAGTGCGTACCTTTGTTGAGAGTGACATTGAGGACTCGTCCGTTGTCTCGCTTGGCAACATATTGAACGCTTCTGCGGGGGCAAATAGATCATCCAATACGCTTGCAGTGACTTCTACTGGCTTGCAGGCTTCGACTGGGGTCAAGAATAACCAGATTACAAGCGCCGATACGATCGCTACCATCGGAATTGCGGGTGCTGCGCCAACACCAGAAATTGATGGGTCGACCGTGAATAATGTCGGTTCGGCGGACGGCAGCATGTCACTTTGGAGTAGTGATTGGACTGTGAATCGCCCCGTCACCCTCACTTTTTCCACGGCATTGACTGCTGAGGAGGCGGCATTCCTCAATAGTCAAGACGGCTTTGATGGTGCTGTCGCTGGAGAGACCACCGTGAACATTGACGCGGGTACATGGAGCACGTCCTTCTTCGTTAACCCGACCATTAACGAAGGTTTAGATGGCATTTTTGGCACGGATGATGACGTATTTAGTGTCGATGGTTTCGATCTGCCTGGTATCCCTGCCACTGACGGTGAGCCGATTTCGGGCGGCGTCATCATCCGCGTTTTAGATGATATTGAGCGGTCCACCGTCCGCGTGGACAATAATGTTGTCAAGGGCTCGGCCATCGGTAACGAAGCGCTCAACACGCTCACACTGACATCAACTTCGATAGAGCGCGCGAGCGAGAACGATTTTTCGATCGCAGGCTTTGAAGGCAGCATGGCAGATATCGCAGTTTTAAACTTCCAAGCTGCTTCGGGCACGTCGTCTTCTGAGGCTAACGTCCTGTCAACATACCATATTGATCAGGGCGAAGACGAAAACATTTATGAATCATTGATTTCTGTTTCAGGTAACGCACAGTCGGCGACGGCCATTGCTAACCTAGCGGAAAGCGAACTTAGCGTGGTTGCGACTGACTTTTCGTCAAATCCGGCCACCATTGCCTTGAGCTCAGCCCAGGCTGTGGGCATTTTTGAAGGAGAAGCTAGTTCTGAAGTCACTGCCATATCGGTTATGGAGCTATTCGCTCCAATCCAGTCAAGCGGTTCAACCATCACCTTAAACAGCAACACGAATCGTGCAGTTGGCATCCTCAATGACGCGACAAGCTTGCTGTCAGTGACTGGAACAAATATTGGTTCCGTTTCGGGTAACTTTGCGCTGGCTGATGGACCAATGGTTAGTGCCGATGCGGTGTTGTCTAATACCCAAATTGCGAGCGGATTGCTGAACACAAGTGCCGAGACAATTATCTACAACCAAGACCGTCTAGATATAGCTTCTTTAGATGTCCTTAATGGATCGGTTGAGGTGAAAGATAATCTTACCTTTACCGAAGCGTCAGCAAACCGTTCAGTTAACACGGCGATAATTAACGGCACTGCTAATCAGGGTGCGTCTGTTGGACTTGCCAATACTCAGCTTTCGGGTGCTGAGGTATCGGCGTTTGCCGAGACCGTGGCGACTTTGAACTTAACAGGAACCGATGAGGAGGGTTTCGAGGACGATTATGCTCCGCTCAACACGAGCAGTGTGTTGATGGCAGGTAATATTACTGAGGCCCTGGCGCGCGGCAACTCCGCCATCAATGCACTGACCTCCAGCGCAGGTGCAGCTTATGATAGCTTCGCCGAGCAGCAACTGGCTGGTGCTTATGGCGAAAATGTTCGGGCGCAAGCAATAATTGTAAACGAACAGGCGAACATTAATAGCGTGTCAGCGCAGGCTCAAGCGACCTTCAATGTGGTCTTGAACTCTGCTGAGGGAGTGCCATCGGTCGCTTCAAGCACAGTAGCTGTTGGCGGCAACAGGATTGCCGCAGTTGCCTATGGTAACCAAGCAACAAACCAGTTGACACTGACCCCATTGAACTCGGGTCTTGCAACTGGTGCGGTTTTTAGCACGCAGAGCAATACTGGGGCGATTACAGCAACAGCGACAAGCGTGACGTTCGGGATCACAGCGTCAGCCAGTACCACCAATGCAAGCGCATTTCGGACCACTGGCAATGCGATCTCTGCCACGGCCGTTGGTAACAGCGCTACCACCACCATCATTGGTCGTTAAGTTAGTTATCCCGGCAGCAATTCCGTCCTCGCTGCCGGGATCTCTAGTGCAGGGGATTGTCGGGACGTTTGGTTAATTCATAGTTTCGTCATTCAGCCATAAACTTCCAGCTTTGTCTTGGACGTAACGCAGGTGCAATTTTGACCCAAATCAAACAGTTTCTCTCGCATAATCTATTTGCATCCCCTCTCTCTGGGTTCGAATTACCAGACGCTGAGTCTTTAAACGAGGCTCTCATTCTAGATTGCCAAAAGCGGCGTGCGAGTGAAGCAGGCATATCAGTAAGCAATCAGACAGGATGGCATTCTGATCGTGATTTATTCACGCGGCCGGAAGATTCATTTAAGCGTCTTTCCCATGCGATATCCGTTATTCTAACGCACGTTGTGAAATCTACCTTACCAAGTTTCGACGTTACTACCCATGATGTCGAGGGGCAGGGCTGGATTAACATAAATGGCAAGGGGGCATTCAATACGCCGCATGACCACAGGGGCTATCATTGGTCCGGCTGCTATTATGTTTCAATCCCCGATAACGCATCTGAACGCAGCGGTATGATAGAGTTTCTAGATCCGCGGGGTAATACAGGCCTTCATGCGCCAGATGTATCGATGCTATTTGCACCCAAGTTTCAGGTTCGACCGCGCGCCGGCACACTTTTGATTTTTCCGGCCTATCTCACTCATTGGGTTTACCCAAATGAAGACGATGAAGATCGAATTTCGATTGCGTTTAATTCTCGCATCGTGACGCGCGGGTCGGGTGCTGCTTAACTATTCTTCTTTACGAGGTCATTTAAATGTTTTTTCGTTCAATCGCACAAAGCGCTGCAATAGCTATTTTCGCTGTCTCCACCATTACGGTTAGTGATGCAGCCTATGCTGCTGATGTAGGCGGCAACTTTGCTGTGCGCGGCAGCGGGGCTGAGGCTTGTAGCAAGTTATCAAAGGCCTTTGAATCTAAGGATGCTGCCTCCGTAGAACGTTACGCGGCGTGGATATTTGGATATGCCTCTGCCACAAACAAATTGTCCCCGCAGACCTTTGACGTATCACCAACAGCTGATGGCCGAGATATCCTGGCGTTGGTTCTCAGCGTCTGCACCTCAAAACCTGCGATTTCGGTCGAGGTGGCTACCGCAGCAGTATTCTCTACGTTGAACGCTATACGCCTTACGCAAGCTGGAACAGTTATTCGCTTTACAGACCAAGGTAAGACTTTTGATGCACGCGAAGAAACGGTTCGTTTTGTTGAGCGTAAGTTGAAGACTGCCGGCTTATACAAAGAGGAGGAGACTGGGAAAGCGAGCGCAGCCCTGATGACAGCGATTAAAAAATTTCAAGTTAGCCAAAAACTCAATAGCACCGGCTTTCCTGACATTCGTACATTACTACGGCTTGCCGCACAAAAATGACTGGCTGTCGTTAGCGCCCGCTTGATGACGAGGAAGTTTCCCGACATACACATTTGTTGGGCGCTTGGTTTTGTTCAAGCGTTTCGATGCTGTAGATGTTATCCATCCTACTTTTCATAAAGCTATAAAATGACAGAGTGAGTCAATATCTCTGAAGGGAAATAAGCAGGCAAGCACGGCAACAAGAGCCTGCCATATATAATCCGTAACATGATCTACTAGAATGATGCCTCTTCCGGGCACCATTTTTACCCCATGTTGCGTTCTTGTTTGCAACCCTTGCCTTTCGCACTATCGAATGTTCCCGAGACAATCGGAACCTTTTTGCATAAGGGGGCGGTTGTGCCAGGGAATGTCTGTTTGATCCGAACAATTGCCATTTTGTATTTGAGCAGCGCAGCAGCGCCGTTGTTTGCCCAAAATCCGGCGGATGCGAAGGCCAATACTGCGCCACGCGTGCCGATCATAACCGACACTGAATTTGATGCGGCCATTCCGTCGCTGGATGATGCCCCCTTGGAAAGCATCGAAGCTTGGACGGCTGAGCAGGAAAATCGTGAGGCAGACCGCTCTGTGGCGCAGCCGTCGGAGCAGGTCGTTGTCGACCCGTTGCTGGACGACCCCTTGCCGCTTATCGAGAATTTTGATGCAGAACCTCCGCCTGAGCCAATACAGGCCGCGGAACGCGAGGCGGGCGCCGTGCGCTATATCCTGCGCCTGTATGGCTTGGATGCGACGAGAACTGTTGATTTGGCTAAGGACGCTGACGGCATTGCGGTTGAGGCGGCGGCTTGGAATGATGTTCGGTCGCGTTTTTATGATCTTTCGTCACTTAAGGATCAAGGCGGTCGCGCAGATAGCCGCGCGGAGATTGGCCAACGTGCGCGTGCTGATCGACAACTGTTGCTGGACATATTGAACGGGCAGGGTTTTTTTGATGCCGATGTTCAGGTCAAGATCGAAGCATCAGCAAACGAAGACGGGCCGATCAATGTCGTCCTAACGGTTCTGCCTGGCCGCCGTTATTATCTCGGTCATATCGCTTTTGCTGCCCCAGCTGTACAGCCTGATAATCTTATCAGCCGCAACTTCACGCCAAAAACGGGTGATGCGATCGTTGCCGATGTCATATTGGCTGCCGAAGCGAAGCTTTCTGTCGAATTGCCGCAAAATGGCTATCCTTTCGCCACTGTTGGCCAGCGTGACATATTGTTGGATAGCGGCTCGGGAATTGGTGATTACACTCTGCCCGTGGACCCCGGTGTGCGCAGCTATTTCGGCCAATTGCGGACCGAAGGCATGCCCACATTTGACGCGGGCCATATCGCAATATTGCGGCGCTTTAAAACCGGCGATCTCTATGACAGCCGTAAAGTGGATGACCTGCGCGCCGCTTTGATTGCCACAGGATTGCTTTCTACTGTTTCGGTCGAAGCCGCACCGGGTGAGGGCTTGGCACCGGACGGAACGCCTTATGCCGACTTGCTCGTCCGGCAAGAGGCCGCACCGCCGCGCAGCTTGGCGGCAAGTGCTGGCTATGGGACGGGGCAAGGCTTTCGTGCGGAGGGCAGTTGGACGCACCGAAACCTGTTCCCCCCCGAAGGTGCATTGCGCGTGGCCACTTTGCTTGGCACGCAAGAGCAAGCAGCTAGCGTCGCCTTTGACCGCGGCAATGCCGGACGACGTGACCGCAATATTGAGATATCCTTGTCGGCACTACACAGCAATTATGATGCGTTCGAGGCCTATACTGGTCGGCTGGCCGTGACGATGGCGCTTGTTTCGACCCCAATTTGGCAAAAGAAATTCACATGGTCGATTGGGGCGGAAATCTTGGGCACGTCCGAAGATGCGTTTGAATTGGCACGCGGCGTCCGCGACCGGCAGCTTTATTATGTCGCCGCTTTGCCGGGGCAGGTCGGTTTTGACCGATCAAACGACTTACTTGACCCCGTGCGGGGCTATCGCATGAACTTACGCATATCGCCCGAGGCATCTTTAGGCACGGGTAAACAAATTTATGTGCGCGCCATTTGGGATGGATCTTATTATCATCTCGTGAAGGACAATATCGTAGTGGCTGCCCGCGCGCGCGTTGCAACCATTTCGGGCATAGCGCGAGATAATCTGGCGCCATCACGCAGATTCTACGGCGGCGGCGGTGGCTCTATCCGGGGTTTTGGGTATCAACGGCTCGGTCCATTGGATCCGAACAATGATCCAATCGGTGGGCGAAGTGTGAACGAATTTGCGCTGGAGGGGCGCTATCGCTTTGGAAACTTCGGCGTTGTCAGCTTTGTCGACGCGGGACAAGCCTATGAATCGAGCATACCCAAATTTGACGACTGGCGCGTTGGCGTTGGTATTGGTGGCCGTTTATACACGAATTTTGGTCCCGTCCGGCTTGACCTCGCAACGCCGTTGAACCGTCGTCCCGGTGACTCCCGTTTTAGTGTGTATGTGTCGATTGGGCAGGCATTTTAATGGCGTGGCGGCGGATTGCCATTGGCGTAGCGGCCGTCACTGCGCTGCTGCTGGTCCTATTGGCGGGCAGCATGGTTTGGCTCGACAGTCCTTCCGGACGGAATTTCGCCGCACGGCAGATTGCTGCGTTTGAATTTGAAAATGGCCTGAATATCCGCATCGGGAAAATTGACGGGTCGATTTATGGCGACGCGACATTATCCGACATCCGCTTTCGCGACCCCGAGGGTGAATTTGCGCGCGCGCCCACAATCCGACTCGACTGGAACCCATTATCCTTTTTTAGTCGCGGTGTTGCGATCCATGCCCTGACGGCGCAAGAGTTGAACATAACGCGCTTGCCTGCGTTTCGTGCGGTCCCGGACCGTGACGACCCGCTGCTCCCTGATCTTGATATACTCATCCAACGGCTGCAAGTGGACCGCATCGTCTTTGCCAAGGCCATCACGGGTGAAGAACACATCGCTTCATTGTCGGGCAAGTTACAGATTGCCGACAGGCGCGCGATTATCGATGCGACAGCAGGCAGCTTGGGCGGTGACCGTATCGTATTGAAACTCGACGCTGTGCCTGAGGACAATCGCTTCGATATCGATGTGCAGTTGGATGCACCTGCCAAGGGCTTATTCGCTGGTATGGCGGGTCGCAAAGTCTCGATGAAGGCCAATTTAAGCGGTCGCGGGGACTGGCGGAAATGGGATGGCGCCCTGACCGCGCAATTGGCGTCTGAGGATATTGCCGACCTTGCGCTTACCGCGCGCGAAGGGACGTTTGCGATGAAAGGCACGGCAGAACCTGCCAAAGTCTTCGCCAATAGTTTGCTCATGCGGGCGTTATCGCCGGTTGCCACTGTGGATATTGCGGCGACCTTTGCGGATCGCGTTGCGACAATAAGGGGTGGTATCCGCTCTGCCGCAGCGGAGGTTGACGTCAACGGGGCGGCTGATTTGGGCGCAGGTAGCTTTGATGACCTGGCGCTGGATTTCCGCATTCTTCGTCCGGATATCATCGGGTCGAATGTCAGCGGGATAAATATCCGCGGTAAGGCATTACTGAACGGTCCCTTCGTTGGCCCCATGGTCGCTTATTCCGCCAGCGCAAATCGGTTGGCCTTCGATGCAACAGCATTTGAGGATGTGACCGTCACCGGCGACATGCAAAGAAAGGCAGATCGTTTCATTATCCCTGTTAATGCTAGAGCGCGCCGGGTTACGGGTATGAACCAAGTCGTTAGCGGATTGCTGACCAACGTTCGCGTCAATGGCGATATTGCCATCGCCGATGGGCGACTGCTTTCCGACAATTTGAAAGTCCGTTCCGACCGGATCAACGCAAAGGCTTTGCTGGTAGGAGACATGAACAAGGGCGTTTACAAAACGGCGTTAAACGGAAAGCTAGATGGATTTCAAATCAACTCGGTCGGCCTGTTCAATGTCGTTGCCGACGTCGATGTCGAAACAATGCGCGGCCGTGGCTATGCCTTAGTCGGCACCGTAAAAGCGCGCTCAACGCGGCTATTCAGCCAAGGTTTCCAAAATTTCCTTGGCGGCCAAATGTTCGTCAATGCCGGTATCCGTTATGGCAATAATGGCATATTGCAGATTACCCGCGCTACATTGGTTTCGCCCATATTCCGTCTCAACAGCGGCGACGGCACTTATGTGTCCAACGGCGGACGCATCGTGTTCAATGGTCAAGGCTATTCCAACCAATATGGCCCTGTTCAGTTGGAAATGACCGGCACATTCGCGCGTCCAGAATATCGCATTACAGCAAGCAATCCCGGGCTCGGCATTGGTATGTCGAATGTCGTTGGCGTCGTGACGCGCAGCCTGCGCGGCTATGCCGTCGCGATGACGGGTTCGACCGATTATGGGCCGATCAGCGCCGATGTCGACGTGCTTTCGGGCAATGGCCCGCTGACGATTGACGTCCTGCGCGGTAACTTTGGAGGCATTGATGTGACGGGCCGTATCCGACAGGCCGCATCGGGACCTTTTGTGGGAACATTGATGGGTAAAGGTTCAGGCTTTGACGGAACCATTGCCTTGTCGGCACAAAGCGCGTTTCAGCGCGCTGTCATCGATGTCACCGCATTCAATGCGGTGCTTTCCGGCGCGCAAAAACTCGCGATCGGGCGCGGAATGATGAACGCCGACATCATATTTTATGATAGCCCGCAGATCATTGCCGATGTGCAAGTTGAAAACGCGTTGTTCCGCGACATCTCGATCGCCGCATCGCGCGTGAAGGTGCATTACAGGGCAGGTTCCGGCACAGCGCAAATACTAGCCGAAGGTCGAAACAAGGTACCTTTTCGCTTTGCTGCAAATGCCGACTTCACACCGCAATTGTGGCGGATTGCCGCTAAGGGTCGCGCCAATAGTGTGAATTTCGCGACTGATGGCGCTGTCCACATTGTTCCGCGCCGGAACAGCTATGATATTTTACCGAGCAATATCAATGTCGCCGATGGCAGCTTGCGCATTGCGGGCAGCTACGGCGACGCCCTTGTCGCCCAAGCGCGCATCGACAAGGTCGATATTGCGGTACTCGACCCCTTCCTACCTGGTCTTGGACTTGGCGGGCGGGCTACCGGAAGTCTGGATTGGTCTCAGGCGTCTATGACTGCTTTTCCGAATGCGAACATGCGGCTGGATGTAAGCCGCTTTGTCCGGGCAAATTTGGGGTCGCGATCACAGCCGGTGGATATCAGCATGATCGGAAGACTGATGCCTGCAGGCGGTAACGCACGTTTTATCATCCGGCGGCGGGGTGCAGCGGTGGGCCGACTTCAGATTGACATGACGCCATTGCCACCCGGAAACGCACACTGGACCGAACGGTTGCTCGCTGCGCCCTTATCCGGTGGCATTCGTTATAACGGACCTGCTGACACCTTGTTTTCCTTGACTGAGCTTGCGGACCAAAGCCTGACGGGCAATATCGGCGTTGCCGCCGATTTTTCAGGTAGGTTGCAGGCCCCGATATTGACCGGCGTCGTCCGCGCCAATGACCTTGTGTATGAAAATGATAATTATGGCACGCGACTGACCAATCTACGTGTGCGGGGCGTATTTACAAATGACCAGTTGGACGTGACGGAGTTGAGCGCAAAAGCGGGCGATGGCACCATTACGGGCAAAGGTATTGTCAACTTAAGTGCAGCCAAAGGCTTTCCTGTGCAGCTAAACCTTGACCTCGACCGCGCCCGCGTTGCGCGCAGCGAGTTGATTTCGACAACCGCGACTGGCCAGGTTAGCGTCACCAAAACGCCCGACGGTGAAGCACTGGTCAGCGGCACATTACGTCTGCCAGAAACGCGGTTCAAGATTATCAGGCAAGGCGCGGCCAAAGTGGCAACCTTAACCGGCGTGCGTCGCAAGACACCAACGGGCCGGGCCCGTGTGTCCGGCGATGCCGATGCGATCAGAAGCCTTCCAAGCAATTGGAAACTCGACATCCGGCTGGACGCGCCGGACGAATTATATGTGAGCGGAATGGGGCTGGAGTCCGAATGGGGCGCGAATTTGCGGATCACAGGGACCAGCGACGCGCCTTTGATTTCGGGTGATATGCAGCTTGTGCGCGGGACTTTGGGCTTTGCCGGTCGATCCTTTGAACTGGAAAGCGGACGCATTTCCTTCAACAGCGGACCTGCAAGCAATCCATCGATCCGGGTGACGGCCGCAAGCGAAGTTGATGGAACAACGGTGCGCGTTAATATTGCCGGTACCGGACAAAATCCTGCGATTAGCTTTAGCTCAACCCCTGCCTTGCCGCAGGATGAAATCATGGCGCGGATCTTATTCGGTAACTCTATCGCGGAATTGTCAGCCATTCAGGCTGTCCAGCTTGCCGGGTCACTCAACAGCCTGCGCGGCGGATCGGGCGGGCTAAATCCGCTGGGCGTACTGCAATCGGCGACGGGTCTTGACCGCTTGCGCCTGCTGAATGCAGACGCGAGTAACGGGCGCGAAATGGCGGTTGCCTTTGGCCAGTATATAACCAATGACGTCTATGTTGAAATCGTCACGGACGCCCGCGGTTATACCGCGACGCAGTTGGAAATCAGCCTGACCCGCGCGCTTTCGGTGCTGAGTCAGATTGGTACCAGCGGAACATCGAACGTTAATATTCGCTATAAAAAGGATTATTGATGCGTTGCCTCCTGCCTTTGCTGACGCTGACAATAACTTCCTTTCTAGCGGCGGGGTGTCAGCAGGACTTTAATACGCAATATGCAGAGACAGAGCGCAAGGTGAAAGCGGCGGAAGCAAAAATCGATGCTGAAATGGCGCAAGAAGCCAAACGCGAGCCTCATCAAAATGGCAAATCGGAATAACGTCCTTTCTTTTGGGACAACGCCCCCTTCACTTTCTGTGTAACCGGTCCTAACAGAGCTACATGTGGCATCTCCATCAATATCCGCTCTGTCCCTTTTCGCGCAAAGTGCGTCTGCTGCTCGGCGAAAAAGGCGTGCCATATAGCTTGGTGCGTGAGAATCCTTGGGAACAGCGCGACGAATTTGTGCACATGAACCCTGCGGGCCGCACGCCCGTGATGCGCGATTCCGAACGTAATATTACTTTGTCCGATTCGGTGGCGATTTCGGAATATATTGACGAAACCGTCCCCACCAACCCGATGATCAGCGGCACCGCGCAATATCGCGCCGAAATTCGTCGCCTCGTATCTTGGTTCGACGAACAATTTTATGGCGATGTGACACAGCCGCTTTTGCATGAACGCATGAAGAAACGACTGATTGATCGTCAGCCGCCCGAAGCCAAAATATTACGAGAAGCGATGAAGTTGGCCAATGGGCATCTCGATTATATTGACTATCTCATCGACCACCGCGCGTGGTTGGCGGGATCAACAATGACGATGGCTGATCTGGCGGCAGCGGCGCAGATTTCTGTAGCTGACTATCTTGGCGGCATCGATTGGAATGGGCATGAACAGACCAAGGCTTGGTACGCGATGTTTAAATCGCGTCCCAGTTTCCGGCCCTTATTGTCCGAACGGATGGAAGTCATCGCACCTCCCAAGCATTATGAGCATGTAGATTTTTAAGTCGCGAAAGCGGCTGATTTCCAATCTGTTTCCTGCCCGCGTTGCGTATAGATAACGCCAAATTGGATATACCAACCGTTGGTATACTAATCGGCAGCGGTTGCCATTGGGGCCGTTCGCGGCGCAGTTGGTCATGTCGACCACTGGACCGGTCGGCCGGACCTCCGCTGTCATGACATCCCAGCGCAGCGGAGGTCCACCCTTGGGGAAACAATATGGTGTCGATTGTTTCCACAGTCGCATATCTTGGTTTGGAAGCGCGCAGCGTTGAAGTGCAATGCCAGGTCGCGCCAGGCATGGTCGGCTTCGCAGTTGTAGGTCTTCCGGATAAGGCAGTCGCCGAGAGCCGTGAGCGGGTTCGCGCCGCAATCTCCGCGTTGGGCTTGGCTTTGCCGCCCAAGCGGATCACCATCAATCTTTCACCCGCTGACCTACCCAAAGAGGGTTCACATTATGACTTGCCAATTGCGTTGGCTTTACTCGGCGCGATGGGACTGGTGGATGCAGAGGCGCTGGCGCAATTTGTGGTGGTGGGTGAACTCGGTTTGGATGGCAGGGTGGCGGCCTCACCTGGCGTGCTTTTGGCGGCGCTACATGCCTCGTCTCGCGGGCTCGGGTTAATCTGTCCGGCGATGCAAGGGTCAGAAGCAGCTTGGGCTGGTGAAATCGAGGTTGTGGCCGCACCCGATTTGCTTGGTTTGCTGAACCATCTGAAAGGGCAATCCTTGCTCAGCCCGCCTGCGCCAGGAGTCGCCGCACCGCGCCAAACGGGCCCTGATCTGAAAATGGTAAAAGGGCAGGAGACGGCGAAGCGCGCCCTAGAGATTGCCGCTGCTGGGGGACACAATTTGGCGATGGTTGGCCCTCCGGGCGCGGGCAAGTCGCTATTGGCCTCGTGCATGCCGGGTATCTTGCCAGAACTTTCACCTGCTGAAGCATTGGAAGTGTCCATGATTGCATCCGTTGCCGGATCTTTGGACGGTGGTCGCTTATTGCGCACACGTCCGTTCCGTGCGCCGCATCATAGCGCGTCCATGCCAGCCTTGGTCGGGGGCGGTTTGCGGATTCGTCCGGGCGAAGTCAGCCTGGCGCATCTCGGGGTCCTGTTCCTCGATGAACTGCCCGAGTTTCAACGCAGCGTGCTCGACAGTTTGCGACAGCCTTTGGAAACCCGCGAAGTCAGCGTCGCGCGTGCGAATAGCCATGTGACCTTTCCCGCCAATGTTCAATTGGTCGCCGCGATGAATCCGTGCCGCTGCGGACATCTCGGCGACGCGGCTTTGGCGTGCAGCCGGGCACCGCGCTGCGCTGCGGACTATCAGGCGAAGATATCGGGGCCATTGCTTGATCGGATCGACCTACATGTCGATGTGCAGGCTGTGCGCGCCGCAGACTTGGTCCTCCCGCCCCCTGCCGAAGGTTCGGCTGAGGTCGCAGCGCGGGTCCATGCCGCGCGCGTTCTACAAAGCGCACGGTTACAAGGCACTGGCCTGCGAACCAATGCGGATTTGGATGGTGATGCACTTGCGGCTTTCGCCACGCCAGACGTTGCAGGTCAGAGTTTGCTAGCCCAAGCGGCTGAGGCCATACGCCTATCTGCGCGCGGCTACACACGCATATTGCGGGTTGCCCGCACTATCGCCGATTTGGCTAGCGCCGCTGACATTAGCCGTATCCACATTGCCGAGGCACTGAGTTACCGACGGCAACCGCCACGCAATTGAACAGCAATGCGGGGTAGTATAATTGTTAGTTCGCTGATGGTTTATGAACCTCGCGCCGCTGGGCAAGTTCAAGGTTCTTCGAAGCCGCCTCCGCTTCATTCAGCACGTCGATGCTTTGTAAACCTCTCACCGCTCCGCTCGTTCGTCCTTAAGTTTGGTTGGGCTAAGAGTTGTGGCACCTAAGCATCGAAATTTATGGACGCAGAGAATGCGTAACGACTGAAAACTTGTCCGCGGAAACTTCGCAAGTTAGATTCACTCGGATGGGCCACTGTTCATCGAGTTAGGTGTTTCTGAGCAACTCATCATGCCAGCGCGTTAACAAACTGACAGGCCTACACGCTGGTCAGCTTTCCGAGCCGGATACGCGAGAGGACACCGTGCACATCCGCCACCGTACAGCCCAGACCTACTCCGATTGCAGCAGCCAGCGCGATATCCCCGGTTGTGCAATTTACATCCTCAGGCTCCAGCGCATCGATCTCAACCGCTATGCCATTCTCAAGCAGCGTCAATACTTTGCCATCCCATTTCGCCCTAATCTCACCCCCGCCAGGAATGGCACTTGCGCTTCCCTCGCCTGATGAAACTGTAACCGGGATGCCTCCAACGTCACGCGCTAAAGCGAGGCTTCGTTCAGCTGCAGCATCGACAACCAGTTGGCCACTCATGGGTATGATCATCTGAGCCAGATCCGAGAGCGCCTCCTTCCTTCCCCTGACCTTATCACTGGCCAGCGCCAGAACTGAGCACCGGTCAAATGGCAGTAGGCTCGCGAGCGGCGTATCGTCATCGATCAGCACCAGCATTGAATCGATTGTCACGTCATCAAGCAAAGTTTGTGCAGCCTTGAAAAGGTTCGCAGGCGCCGTAACTGTCATTTGTCCCGCCGCACGGACCGAACGGGCACTTGCGATGCCGACACGGCGACCGCTGGCAACCAGCATGCGTTCAACGAGAGCCGGCACGACTGATCTGGCAGGTAAGCCGACGATTGCGGCGATGGGTATACAGGCCCCTGAAGGGAAAAGAAGATCAAGCACCTGCCCATAAAGATGCGCTGAGGTCGTCGTGCCTATAGTCGGCTGCGCATTTACCTCACAAATCGCCGCACCCGTTTCCGTCCATGGACGCTCGATGTCGGGTATCAGCAGGTCTACGCCGGCGAAGTCGAGCCGCAGCGCACGCGCAGCGCGCTCAGCCAGCAACCGGTTCGCGGGGTGCACCCTGTCGAAGACGCCCACCGGCACCCCGCCGGACGCGATGTTAGCCGTTCTGCGCAACCTTAGCCATTGGCCATCGGCTAGAACCGTTTCGGCATTCATTCTCGCTTCCCGGATCAACTCAATCGCCTCGTCATTGAAATCAAGCGGCTTGAGCGGCGCGGACGGGGATTTGGACCGCCGCGGATCAGCGTTCATCTTATCGACCAATTGGCGGACGGAGTGCACACCGTCTCCGATAATGCCCCCGGGCACGCGCTCCAGCGCCCAGATCAGCTTGCCCTGAAAAACAACGAGCCTGTAGTCGCGACCCTCGACATGCTTTTCAACAAGAATGGCATTGGAAAATTTTTGGGCTACTTCGAAGGCACGCATTACTCCTGCCGCATCCTTGATGCCAGCAGCGACCCCAAGGCCGCCATCCTTGTCCAGCGGCTTGACCACCACAGGATAGCCAAGCTGATCCGCAATCCTTACAGCATCCTCTGCCGAGCCCGCCAGCGCATGATCGGGAACCGGTATCCCGGCTCGCCGAAGCACCACTCCCGTTTTGAGCTTATTGCGGGCGATAGCGGTGGCAATCACAGAGGTGCTGTCAGTGAAGGAGCTGTCGATCCAGCGGCTACGTGATCCAGTGCCGATTTGATAAACGGTGCCTGTTAGCGGCACCCATGGCAACCGTTTGTTGTGGGCCGCCTCGAGGAAATGCAGGGTGTTGGAGCCTCTGATGCCCCTCGCGACACATTCCTTGAGGAAGGTAAGGACGTCAACCCGGCGATCGGAGGCGAAGGGCGTGTTTACGACAGACGGATCGGCAATGCCCTGAGCAATCACTCCACACACGAGACGAAGGGCACGGATGCAGGCGACATGATCTTGGGCAGGTAAGGCCAACTGCCAGGCGCTCCCATCCGGACTGTGCTGTAAAACCTTACCCGGATCGAAGATCGGATGTCCGGCGGCGCGTTGTAACTCCCGCGTCCAATGCAGGATGCGCCGGGTCAATGCCCGTCCCACTTCTTCATCTAGGTTCGCCTCCGGCTCCGCGCCTGACGGCATCACTGCTGTAAGTAGACGGTCTACAGCCGGCCAGTCGGTTACTTTGTCAACATTCACTGTAACCAAAGCCCTTAGGAAAGGCTGGCTAAGGCCGTAACCGAAGCCGTTGACGACGAATTGTATATTTGTGATCGCAATGCCGGCCTGGCCTAACTTAGAAGATGCTTCTTGCGTCACGTAAACACTTCAGACTTTAGCCACAGGCGTTGCAACGATAATAAAAAGCTCCCAACGCATGCCAACTTCATCCTCCAGTTGATCAATCCCGAGGTCCGCCTCGATAACGCGGGAGGTTTCTTCTGGGCGACAAGTACGTAGATCAAACATGCGGTGGCAGAACTCAGCCATTTTGTCCGTGTCCGCGAACCGCCAATGGAATGGCACCCGCTCAGCGGAAAATATTTGCCAGCCCGTTTCCCGAAGCTCATTTAGCGTATGGTCACCAATGTAGATGCCTTTGTGTCCCGTGCTGTTGTGGCGGTCGACCCAGCCGTCAAGGAAGCCCGAGACGTTCGAAGATTCGTGGACGTCGGCGAGAATGAAGCGTCCCCCTGCACGCACTGTCCTGGCCAATTCGGTAAACAGGGGTTGCTTGTTCGCGAGATGGTGCACTCCGGCGATGCTGATAGCAGCATCGACGCCTCCATCTGTCCAAGGCAGCGGCAGCAATTCCTGATCCTTCTGGCCAGAACCAAAATTGGCGCAGGGCTCATGGCCCAACCAGTGCACGGTCTTCGGCAGGTAGCGAGCAAGATACCCACCGCCCGCAGGGACATCGCCAACCAACTGGCCCGCTTTTAGGTCCGCCCGCTGAATTATGTTTACGAACTCCTCACGCCGAGCGTCCGGAAACAGAGACATAGCCATGTCGTAAGGAGCACCGCGTACCTGAAACAAATCTTCATAGCTTGCGAGAAAACTCATGCTGCGCCGTAGCTTCCGTGCCAAAGGTTTAGCAAGCGCCAATTTAAGGCTGCAACCTAAATCCAGTAAGCGAAACTGAAAACGCCTTACCCAACTCTGATTAAGTGTCCGATCTGCGTGCTGACCAGAAGAGGTCATAAGGTGTTGAGTGAGTTCAGTCATGCTCCCAAATGGAGGGCTTTATGATGGGCGGACAGAGGACTATTTGAAAACGTCGTCCACCTGTTGGCTCCTCCAAAGGTCAATGGATTTGCGGCTACCCGCTGAAGGCTTTATCTTCCAGTACATCAACGAGTTCTATAACATACGCTGCCGTCACTCATATCTGGGCGGCATAAGCCCGATGGTGTTCGAAGCAAAGATGACGTAATGAGACCAGCGATCGGCGCAAAACCGTTGCAAGCCCAATATTTCTAGAAGAAAAAATACGCTCAATGGTGGTGCGGATGGCGGGACTCGAACCCGCACGCCCTTACGGACAACAGATTTTAAGTCTGTAGCGTCTACCATTCCGCCACATCCGCTTAGCCATGCGCAGACAGCATTACGCCCGCAGGGTCAAGTGCCTTTACACAAACGAGTTATTTGTTGAGGCTTTCGCGGACTTCTTTGCCCGGTTTGAAATAGGGTACACGCTTCGATGGCACATCGACCGATGCACCAGTGCGCGGGTTGCGGCCCTTGCGCGGACTGCGGTCGCGGGTCGAAAACGCTCCAAAGCCACGTAATTCAACGCGTCCACCGTCGGAAAGACGTTGAATGATTTGGTCAAAAAACAGGTCGACGATCTTTTCGACTTCCTCTGTTTTGAGCTCCGGATTCTCGGCCTCAAGCTTTTTGATCAACTCGGAACGGATCATATTATGTCCCTCTCTAACGGTTATCTAAAACAGCGTAGTGCGCTTATCAGATTTCACTTTACAATGCTTTACAATAATCATGCACGCTGGCAGAAAATTTTCATTATTACAACGGTCTTCCAAATGTTTCGTGCCAAAGGCAGTAAAAAACCCGCTCCTTGCGTGAGGAGCGGGTTTCTATTCCGATGTTTCGGATGTCGTTTTTAGGCGAAGCTTATTTCTTCACGCCCTTGAGCGCTTCACCCAAAATGTCGCCAAGCGATGCGCCGGAATCCGACGAACCATATTGCTCAACTGCTTGCTTTTCTTCCGCGAGCTGAAGCGCCTTAACCGAGAAGTTCGGCTTTTTCGAGCGGTCGAAACCGGTGACCATGGCGTCAAACTTCTGACCAACCTGGAAGCGGTCCGGACGCTGTTCGTCACGGTCGCGGCCAAGGTCGGCGCGTTTGATAAAGCCAGTTGCGCCGTCTTCGCCGGCTTGCACTTCAAGTCCGCCATCGCGCACTTCAAGAACGGTCACGGTGGTAGTTCCACCCTTCTTCAAACCGCTTACCGAAGCAGCACCGGCTGCCGATGGGGCACCCTTTTCAAGCTGCTTGATACCAAGCGAAATGCGCTCTTTCTCGGCGTCGATGTCAAGAACGATAGCCTTAACGGTTTCGCCCTTGCGGTGAAGGTGCAAAGCTTCTTCGCCCGTGATGCCCCATGCGATGTCGGACATGTGGACCATGCCGTCAACGTCGCCGTCGAGGCCAATGAACAGACCAAATTCGGTCGCGTTCTTGACTTCACCTTCAACGGTGGAGCCAACTGGGAACTTGTCTGCGAACGATGCCCATGGATTGTCGTGCGCTTGCTTGAGGCCAAGCGAAATACGGCGCTTTTCCATGTCGATGTCGAGAACGACAACGTCGACTTCTTGTGAAGTCGAAACGATCTTGCCTGGGTGAACGTTCTTCTTTGTCCATGACATTTCCGAAACGTGGACCAAACCTTCGATACCGGCTTCGAGTTCGATGAACGCACCATATTCGGTGATGTTCGTGACCGAACCCTTGAGCTTTGTACCCACTGGGTACTTGGCAACTGCTGCATCCCAAGGATCGCTTTCCAGCTGCTTCATGCCAAGGCTGATGCGCTGTGTGTCCTTGTTGATGCGGACGATCTGAACCTTAACGGTGTCACCAATGTTGATGACTTCGCTTGGGTGGTTGATACGCTTGTAGCTGATGTCGGTGACGTGCAGCAGGCCATCGATGCCGCCCAGATCGACGAACGCACCATAATCGGTGATGTTCTTGACAACGCCGTCGATGATCTGACCTTCGACGAGGTTCTGGATAAGGCCCGTGCGCTGTTCTGCGCGTGTTTCTTCCAATATGGCGCGACGCGATACAACAATGTTGCCACGCTTACGGTCCATTTTGAGGATGACGAAAGGCTGGGCGATGTCCATCAATGGCGCAACGTCACGTACGGGGCGGACGTCAACCTGGCTGCCGGGCAAGAATGCCACTGCGCCGCCAAGATCAACGGTGAAACCACCCTTCACGCGGCCGAAGATGACGCCGTCAACGCGGTTACCAGCGTCGAATTCGCCTTCAAGCACGTCCCAAGCGGCTTCGCGACGCGCGCGATCGCGGCTCAACATGGCTTCGCCGTTCATATTTTCTACGCGATCAACGAAGACTTCGACTTCGTCGCCAACCTTGAGGTCGGCTTTCTGGCCGGGCATAGCGAATTCACGCAGCGCCACACGGCCTTCGGATTTGAGACCCACATCGATGACAGCATGGTCATTGTCGATTGCGGTTATGGTGCCTTTTACGACGCGGCCTTCAAAGCCTGCATCTGCGCCACCAAGTGATTCGTCGAGAAGTGCCGCGAAATCGTCGCGGGTCGGGTTTGGCGAAGTTGCCATAGGTTAGAGTGTCCTTACGTACATTTTGTCCGGCCAGTCGGTTGGTTCCGACGGTCTTTGACCAGAGTTGCCCTGATGCCCGAATAGCAGCAAAGCGTTCAAATTCGGCGCATGTCGAGCGAAATACCCACGTCATGCTGAACTTATTTCAGCATCCATCCATCAACTTAGACCAATGGTCAGCGAAGCGAAATGGACCCTGAAACCAGTTCAGGGTGACGGTGTGTTCTATCGATACACTCCGGCCACTTAGCTCTTGTGAAGTCGAAACTCCACCAAAGCTATCGCGGCTCGAACGGCGTCGCCTATAGTCAAATCGCCGGTATCAAGCAATAGCGCGTCTTCGGCGGGTTTTAACGGCGCGTCAGCGCGTCCCATATCGCGCGCATCGCGGGTGTGGATGTCGGCAATGATATTCGCAAGATCAACATTCATGCCCTGCCGCTGCATTTCATCATATCGTCGCTGCGCGCGGACCTCCGCGGGCGCCGTGACGAACAGTTTCACGTCCGCATGTGGGGCGATGACCGTCCCGATGTCGCGCCCGTCGAGTAATGCGCCGCCGGGCTGGTTAGCAAAGTCCACTTGCCGCTTGTTGAGCGCCGCGCGCACCTCGGGGTGGGTCGATACGCGACTTGCTAACCCGCCAACTTCCTCATTCCGTAAGACAGGGTCGTCAAGTAAGCTGTCAGGGAACGCGCATCCCGCCAAAGCGTCCGCCGGATCTTCGGGGCTTCCTTGATGCAATTGCACCTGCCGTCCCACCGCACGGTACAACAGGCCAGTATCCAGAAACGGCAAGCCGAAATGCGCAGCTAATGCCTTGGAGATTGTGCCTTTGCCCGAGGCGGTTGGCCCGTCAACGGCGATAATCATTCGGCCGCGCCTGTATCTAACGCGCCTGTATCTAAACGGCGCTGCATCAGCGCCGCCATGGCGAGAAAACTAACGACAACGCCAATAAGGTTCGCAGTAAAGGGAGATAGATATTCGCTCAATTTTGAACCTGTAAATTTTCTAGGATGGTTTCAAATGTCGGAAAACTCGTTGCGATGGGCGACACGTCATCCACATGAACAGCTCGATAGACATTCTGGCCAGCAACGGCGAAGCTCATAGCGATACGGTGGTCGAGTGCACTTGTCACGGTCGCATTGCCCTCAAGCGGTTCCCCGCCACTGCCGTCGATGATCAGGCCGTCTTCACGTTCGTCTACCTTTGCGCCAATAGCTTTCAAGCCCATCGCCATGAGCGTGAGCCGGTCCGATTCTTTCACACGAAGTTCGTCTAGCCCGCTCGTAGTTGTCCGGCCCTGCGCCATGCTGGCAGCGACGAAGAACACCGGAAACTCGTCGATCATGCTCGGCGCAACATCTGGCGGCACATCGATGCCGCGCAAAACAGAATGCCGCGCGGTGATGTCCGCCACGGGTTCTCCACCAACTTCGCGCATATTCGCATATGTAAGATCAGCACCCATAGCCTCCAGCATCTTGTAAATGCCTGTGCGGGTGGGGTTCATGCCAACATGGGTGACGGTGACTTCACTACCCGGTGTAATCAGTGCGGCAACAATGAAGAAGGCGGCGGAAGACGGATCGCCGGGAACCTCAATTTGCTGCGGCTGCAGTTCGGCCTCACCCATCAGGCGGATATGCCGAACGCCATCGGCATCAACATCGACCGTCAAATCCGCGCCAAATCCACGCAGCATGCGTTCGCTATGGTCGCGGGTAGGGACCGGCTCAATCACTTCGGTAATGCCCGCGATGTTTAGCCCCGCCAGCAAGACAGCGCTTTTGACTTGCGCGGAAGCGACCGCTAGGCGGTAACGGATCGGCACGGCAGGTACCAATCCGCGCACCATCAACGGCAACATCCCACCGGGGCTTGGCGTAAACTCCGCGCCCATTTGGCTGAGTGGATCAATCACGCGGCCCATCGGACGTTTGGACAGGCTTGCATCGCCTATGAATGTCGCGGTTAGCCGGTGGCTGGCGACCAGTCCCATTAACAAACGGGTTGATGTGCCGCTATTG
Organism: Sphingomonadales bacterium; assembly: GCA_027488785.1. Lineage (GTDB taxonomy): Bacteria > Pseudomonadota > Alphaproteobacteria > Sphingomonadales > Sphingomonadaceae > Sphingorhabdus_B. The sequence goes on from JAIYAY010000014.1 coordinate 128,007, forward strand.
CCCATATCAAGCGCGCCAGTTGGCTGCATCAGGCCGCCCACGCCTACGCCGTTGACGGTCCATTGTCCTTCACCGGTGCGTTCTATCTGTGCGCCCATTGCCCGCATGGCGGCAGCGGTGGCGAGGACATCTTCGCCTTCCAGCAAGCCTGAAATCTGGCTTTCTCCCACCGCAAGCGCGCTCAACATAAGCGCGCGATGCGATATCGATTTATCGCCGGGAACCTTCAGAGTGCCGCGTAATGGGCCGCTGGGCTTAAAACTGCCGGGTCGGGAAGGGGCGTTGTGCATGATGTCTTGCGCTTTGCGGATGATGCGCGCTCAAGTCAACGACCACAGTAATTTTTGACAGCGGCGTGTCGCTGTGGCAAAGGCCGCGCCAATTGACGGTGATTCACAGATGTGCGTTGCCTTTCCAAGCCAGTTTAAAAGGATTTAAGCCCGCCATGATCAAGGCTGAATGGGGAACCAAGCGCACTTGCCCGAAATGTGGCGTTCGTTTTTACGATCTGACCAAGGACGAGCCGGTTGAGTGCATCGAATGCGGCAATCAGTGGACACCAGAGCCAGTTCTGAAATCGAAACAGCCATTGCCGTTTGAAGAAGCCGAGAAGAAGAAGGACGACTCGGATCTGGCGGATGATGATCTCGATATTGACGTCGATGCCGTTGACGGTGACGTGTCGCCCGACAATGATGTCGACTTGGGCGGTGACGAAGATCTTGGCGTTGCTGGCACAGAAGACGAACCCGACGACATCTAATCTTCGGACTTGATATATATAGGAGCGCCCGCTAGTGGCGCTCCTCACCAAGGCTGCCAATGGGCGGCAAGATGGGGCCTTAGCTCAGCTGGTAGAGCGCTACACTGGCAGTGTAGAGGTCAGGGGTTCGACTCCCCTAGGCTCCACCATTTTTCGTTAAAACTTCGGCTGGCAGGCCAGCCCTTTCTGTCGGCAACATCCGCTTTCCAAGTTTTGTCATGCTGAACTTGTTTCAGCATAACAATTGCCGTTTGCCTGTTATCCCGAAACGCAGTCACCAACGGTGAAACGAGTTCGGGATGACGAAATCGATTTGATAGTCTAAGGCCGCAATATGCATTTTCTTGACCAAGCAAAAATATTTGTCCGCTCCGGTGCAGGTGGTCCGGGCGCAGTCAGCTTTCGGCGGGAAAAATATGTGCAATATGGCGGCCCCGACGGCGGCAATGGCGGCAAAGGTGGCGATGTCATTTTTGAGGCTGTGGCAGGACTGAACACACTTATCGACTTCCGCTATGCGCAGCATTTCAAGGCTATGCGCGGCATTCAAGGCATGGGCCGCGACCGCCACGGCGCTTATGGCGATGATCTTGTCATTCATGTGCCTGTAGGAACGCAGGTGCTGGCCGATGACGAAGACCGTACTTTGTTGCTCGACTTGACCGAGGTTGGCCAGCGCGTCGTGTTCCTGCGCGGCGGCGATGGTGGCCGTGGCAACGCATCCTATAAAAGCTCAACTAACCGTGCCCCACGCCAACATGGCCCCGGTTGGCCAGGCGAAGAAATGTATGTCTGGTTGCGGTTAAAGCTGCTCGCCGATGCTGGCCTGGTCGGCATGCCAAACGCGGGCAAATCGACCTTCATCAATCAGGTGTCGAATACCAAAGCGAAGGTCGGGGATTATCCGTTCACCACCACCCGCCCGCAACTGGGCGTCGTCGACCATAAATCGCGTGAATTTGTGCTGGCCGATATTCCGGGGTTAATCGCTGGTGCTGCGGAAGGTGTTGGTATCGGTGACCGTTTCTTAGGCCATATCGAGCGCTGCCGCATACTCATTCATCTGATCGATGCGACGCAAGATGACCCGATTGCCGCCTGGCACATCGTGTGCGACGAATTGAGCGAATATGGCGCAGCTTTGGATGAAAAGCCCCAGATCGTCGCGCTCAACAAGGGTGATTTGCTGGATCCTGAATTGATGGCCGACATTGCCGAGCAGCTTCATGCTGCTGGCGCGCAGGATGTCATCGCGATTTCGGGAGCGACTGGTCAAGGCGTTGACTTGGTCCTTGACCGGGTTTTGGAGGCGCTGCCGGCCAAAAGCGGGATTGAAGGTGCAAAGGCAGATGGCATCACCGAGGACGGGACATGGTCGCCGATCTGAAAGCAGCATTCCTGCCGGCATCCTGCCCCTTATTGGTGGTGAAGGTCGGCTCCTCGTTGCTGGTGCAGCCAGACGGGACTGTGCGACGGGAATGGCTTCAGACGCTCGTTGCGGACATTAGTGCGCGGCATAAGGCGGGGCAGAGGTGCATCATTGTAACCTCGGGCGCGATTGCGCTTGGTGCCCGCCGCTTGGGCTTTGACAAAGGGGGTCGTGCGAGTCTTGCCGATGCGCAAGCCGCCGCTTCGGTTGGGCAGATTGTGTTATCGGGCATCTGGGCGGACCTGTTGGAAAGTCAGTCCTTGGCCGCCGCACAAATGCTCGTGACGCTGGATGATCTTGAGGATCGCCGTCGCTATTTGAATATCGCCGCCACGCTTGACCGCCTCTTGGGCGCGGGCGCGGTACCCGTGATCAACGAAAATGATAGCGTTGCGACCGAAGAAATCCGTTTTGGCGATAATGACCGTTTGGCCGCACGCGTTGCGCAAGCGGCAGGCGCGGCAGGCGTCATATTGCTGTCTGATGTTGACGGTCTTTTCGACCGCGCGCCCCATTTGCCGGGCGCAGTGTTGTTGCCGACGATTGATAAGATTGATGGCCGTGTTCGGGTAATGGTGGCCGAAGGCTCCTCCTCTGGTATGGGTTCCGGCGGGATGGCCTCAAAATTGGATGCCGCAGATATTGCGACGCGGGCCGGAATTGGCCTGGTAATCGCATCTGGCCTACGCGACCATCCGCTGGCAGCGTTGGCGCAAGGCGGTCCGGCGACCTTCTTCGCCCCGCGCGAAGGTGGCTCAGCACGCAAAAGCTGGCTCGGCGGACGGCTGACGGTCAAGGGCCGGATCCGCATTGACGATGGCGCGGTGCAAGCACTTAGGAACGGAAGCAGCCTTTTGCCTGCTGGTGCACTGTCGGTTGAAGGCGAATTCAAGCGCGGCGATGTGATCGACATCAGCGCTGATGATGACATTGCGATTGCGCGCGGGCTTTCCGAATATGATGCAGTCGACGCGGCGCGAATTTGCGGGCAACGGTCAAGCGAGCTGGCCTCCATATTGGGCACCGTGCCGCGTTCGGTGCTTGTCCACCGCGACCAATTGGTGCTTTTGTGAAGACAGTTGCACTGACGGGAGCAACGGGGTTCGTCGGACGGATGACGTTGAGGCGATTGGTCGCGGCTGGCTGGCACGTGCGCGCATTGACACGGCGGGACCAGCCCAAGACAGCAGGCGTGACATGGGTGCGAGGCCGTCTGGATGATGTGGCCAGCCTCCACGAATTGTGCGACGGGGCAGACGCAGTGTTGCATGTTGCAGGCGTTGTTAACGCGCCCGATGCCGCTGGTTTCGAAAGCGGTAATGTGGAAGGCACGGCGAACATGATTGCCGCCGCAAAGTCGGCGGGCATACACCGCTTCGTCGCTGTCTCGTCACTTGCCGCGCGCGAACCCGCGCTGTCGATGTATGGCGCGAGCAAAGCCAAGGCCGAAAATCTTGTGCGCGCATCGGCGCTTGACTGGACCGTCATTCGACCGCCGGGTGTCTATGGCCCCGGTGATACCGAGATGTTTGACATGTTCCGAATTGCGGCGAAAGGCTGGGCTTTGTTGCCGCCGCGCGGGCGCGTGTCTGTTATCCATGTAGATGATTTGGCGCGCTTGCTGGTGACCTTGTTGTCGGCCGAAAATGTATCGAAACACGTGTTTGAGGCGGACGACGGGACGGCTGGCGGGTGGAGCCATGAAGCCTTTGCCAAAGCTATTGGCGCAGCGGTCGGCCGCAACATCACTACCGTGCATGCACCGGGCATTCTTTTGAAATTCGCTGGCTGGGCGGATCGTGCGATCCGCGGGCCGAAGGCGAAGCTGACGCCGGATCGTGCGAATTACCTTGCGCATCCCGACTGGACCATTGACCCAAAAGCGGCGCCAGCATCGCAACTTTGGCGGCCGGAAATTGCGACGTTATCGGGCCTGAAAGACACCGTAGACTGGTATCGCAAGCAAGGGTGGATGTAGCGCCTTAGCCTTGCCCTTTTGCCGCCTTATTCACTTGCCATAGCGCGAACATATGAGGCATTGGCCGCTTATTATATTGAGGATTTACGCATGACTGACCGAAGCGAAATGTTTGATCGCCTCAAGGGCTTGATTGAACCATTTAACAAAAAAGGCGTCGAAGTTGTTGAGACAACGACCTTTGCAGGCGATCTTGAATGGGACAGCCTGACCGTTATGGATTTTGTGGCTGAAGTCGAAGACAGCTTCGACATCATCATCAGCATGAATTTGCAGGCGGAGATCGAAAATGTCGGCCAGTTGGTCGATGCCGTGACCAAGCTTACCACTGCTTAATTTTTCGTGAGAGACGGTAATGACAGACCTATTTTCAAAATTTGACGCCTTGATCGCTCAGCGCGAAGGTCTGCTCGCCACGGGCGTAAAAGACCCGTTCAGCCTGGTGATGGAAGAAGTGAAATCGCCCACCGTCGCTGTCGTTAATGGCAAGGAAACCATCCTGCTCGGCACCTATAATTATATGGGCATGACTTTTGACGATGACGTCATTGCCGCAGGTAAGCAGGCATTGGACGAATTTGGCGCTGGCACCACCGGCAGCCGCGTTCTGAACGGCACGTTTCAGGGCCATAAGGAATGCGAAGACGCGTTGAAGGAATTTTACGGGATGGACCATGCCATGGTCTTTTCCACGGGCTATCAGGCGAATTTAGGCATCATCAGCACGATCGCAGGCAAGGGTGATTACATCATCCTCGACATCGACAGCCATGCCTCGATTTATGATGGCTGCAAAATGGGTGACGCCGAAATCGTCGCCTTTCGCCACAATGACGTTGACGCACTTGAAAAACGCCTGAAGCGGCTTCCGGCGGACGCAGGCAAGCTTGTGGTGCTTGAGGGCGTTTACTCCATGCTGGGCGACGTAGCGCCTCTCAAGGAAATGATCCGCGTCTCGAAAGAGGCGGGCGCGATGGTCCTGGTCGATGAAGCACATTCGATGGGCTTTATCGGTGAAAATGGACGCGGCGTTGCGGAAGAGCAAGGCGTGCTCGATGATGTCGACTTCGTCATTGGCACCTTTTCAAAATCGGTTGGCACCGTGGGGGGTTTCTGTGTCTCGAACCATCCCAAGTTTGAAATCATGCGGTTGGTTTGCCGCCCTTATGTGTTCACCGCTTCGCTGCCGCCAGCGGTTGTAGCTTGTTCGGCGGCCAGTATTCGCAAGCTGATGCACAATAGTAACAAGCGCGCGCATTTGTGGGAAAATTCAAGAAATCTGCATCAGGGATTGCGCGATCTCGGTTTCCAATTGGGCACGCCTAATGCACAAAGCGCCATCATCGCGGTCGTCATGCCTGATCTGGAAAAAGGCGCGGCGATGTGGGCAGCATTGCTTGAAAACGGGCTCTATGTGAACTTGGCGCGTCCACCCGCGACGCCAGCTGGCATGACCTTGCTGCGTTGCTCATTATGTGCAGAACATAGCAGCGATCAGGTGGCTGACATTCTCAACCGTTTCGAACGCGCGGGCAAAGCTGTCGGCATTATCTGACGGGAAGATCGTGACGAAGCGGGATCGGAATGCCCATTTCTTGCCCCTGCGCAACCGTTTTAGCGGTTAACGTACGGCGCCTTTTGCCCATAATTTAGGCACCAGAAACAGCGCTGCGATCAAGGGCCATTTGCGTTGCCATGGTCGGATGATGATCTGTGTTCCGGCGTGGCGGTTTATCTTCCACGCTAGATAATCAATGCCACCTGCATAAGTGAACGCGGCCTTGGCAAGTCGTGCGATGGTCAACAATTTGCCGCGCCGGCGCAAGCCCGGCCAACGATTTTTCTCTCGCGCAATTCGGCCATCTATATCCGGCAACAGCAGGATTTTGTCGCCGCGCATCTCATTCGCTATATGGGTGTGACTCAGCGCCGCGATACCAAAACGGCCATAGCGTTCGGGGTCGAATGCGATGACGGATGACGGCCGATCTTTGCGTTCGGCCCGCAGTTCGGCACCATAGGTCATCTGGAACCCCGACTGCCACAAATCGAGGACGTCCACCGCACGTTCGACAAATGCCAGTGCGGCATTGAGCAAAGTTGGCGCTGCCCCGGAAATAGCGACGACCGCCGCGTGTCGCGCCATATCATCGGCGCACCAAACGAGGCGCGAAGGTTGCGCAAATCTGGCCCAGACCGACACGGCGGAGGCAGTTGGCCGGTTAAGGTCATGAAAGTCACTTTCGCTTAACACCGCCACTTTGGCGATTAGGCCATTATGTTGAAACGGAAAGACGTTGGGTGGCAGACGGCGATTCCATGTCGCAAGCCAAGTTTTGCCATAAGCAGCCTCATAATCCGACACGATCAGGTAGAAATCGAGCATCTCGCCCTGCAATTGCTCTGACCGCAAACAGGATCCATAGAATAAAACCGCGCGTGCAGCGTCGCCATATTGCGCCGCAATGTGGGCGGCGAACGCATGCACGCCGGGCTGCACCGGAACAGCCAATTCTTCAGCGACAAGTTGCGTGAGCGAGAGCATATCTTGGGCCTTAGCCGCCTTTATCGGCGCTTGTTAAGCGGCCAGTTTCAAGAACGGGACGGGCGGTGTCGAACGCAGAACGATTGGGCTACCATGATGGGCCTGAAACACTTCGCCGTCCAGAACAACGTTGCTTTGTTCACTGTCGATGCGGATGACGTCACCTTGTTGGAAATGCACGCCGGTCATTTGTGTTTGCCCTAATTTGCCCCGCAGTGACGCGGCGATCATTTTAAGCATGGCCATTGGTTTTTGGTCCACCGCTAGAAATTTCATCAGCCCGCGTTGCGTGTCATTGCCAGCCTGGCCACCCAGTAACAGCTTTTCCAACGTCGTCACAATCAGCACGGAAAATGTGCCGTGCAACTCACCATTGCGTATGAACGAGATGCTGACGGGTTTGGATCGTTGGGGCAGGAAACTTGCCGGAACACGAACAATTGTCGAAAATAAAACGGCAATTGCGGTCAAAAAATGGCTCAATCCATTGGGCAGGCCCAAGGGGTAGATTTTGTGCCGACAATATAAAATCGTTTCGGCAAGACCCGCACCGCCCAAAAACATGCCCAGCACCGGACGCGCACCTTCGCTGCCATCGCTCAGGGCAATGAGTTCGCGCACGACGATATGCTTTGACAGGTCGCCTTTTGCGACTTCAATAATCCGCGAAAGCGCCTCTAACGGGTCGCCTTCTGCGCCCAAGTCCAGCGCGATGAGGTTCGTCTTGCCATTAGGCAATACAGCCACTGGTGGTGGGGTGCCTTCAAAATGGCCACCATGATAGAGTTCGGTCAGGGCGGATTGCACCGTGCCATCGCCGCCGTTGATGACCAGCACCTTGGGCTTGACGCGGGCAATCATCTCCAACGCTTTGGCAATTTGGCCGATCTCCTCGACTTCATAATGGAATATATCCGGATTTTTGGCGCAATAGGTACGAACGGCTGGCAACATAGATCGGTTGCCAGTTGAATTCGGGTTCGAAAGGAGCGCCACTAAAGCCAAATAATTACCCTCACATATATTTCAGATTGACGGTAATGCGCGTAACGCCCGGTCCAGCTTGGAAAGCAACCTTGTGCACCGACGGCCTGCCCAAATTCAAAATGCTGATGCTGGGGTTGTTCGAAAAACCGCCGCCGTCTTGGCTAATGTCGGTCTTGCCATTGCCATTGCGATCATGCCGGATAGCGATGCCATATTTGCCTTCGGCGGGAACCGGGATACAGATATTCATGCTGCCTTCATTGGCAGGGCTTTCGACACGGTGCAGCCAGCGACCCTTTGCCAACCATGCGTCGGGGGTTGCGGGATAGGACTGAACGCGGATTTTTCCGCTCGATTCTTTCACGCCGCGCACTTGAACGAGCACAGCCGGGCCATTGCCTGATGTGCATCGTGACATATCATTATTTAGCTCTTGGTTGGCCACAGACGCGCCGGAAACCAGCATCAGACCAACCATAGCCACAAGAGCGACACATTTCTTCATCTCAATACTCCTGGAACTTCATGTCTGTGATCCGCACTTTTTTCGGATAGCATCGATATTGCTCCTGAACATGTAACCGTCTATCGGGTGTGTTTGCGGCCAAATTAGGGTGACAGGGCGACCATAAGTTGAAATTTCTAACTGCCACTGACCGCTATATCTTCCGGCTGGTAATGTTGCCGCTGCTTGCGACCCTCGCAATTGCCGCATCATTATTGCTGCTAGAAAAGATGTTGAACCTGTTTGACTTTGTGGCAGCAGAGGGCGGACCGGTCAGCGTTGTGTGGCGCATGCTTGCCAACCTTGTGCCCGAATATCTGTCCTTGGGGATCCCCATTGGCCTGCTGCTTGGCATCTTGCTGGCCTTCCGCCGATTGGCGACATCCTCAGAACTCGACATTTTTCGCGCAGTGGGCATGAGCTATTTTCGCCTGTTGCGTGTTCCCTTCATGCTCGCAATCGCCCTTGCCGCCGTCAATTTCGCGATCGTTGGCTTTATTCAACCAAGTTCGCGCTATTTGTATGAAGAGCTGCGCTTTGAACTGCGTTCAGGTGCCTTTGGCGCGAAAGTGCGGGTCGGGGAGTTTAACAATGTCGGCAAAAACCTGACCATCCGTATCGACGAGAGCCGCAATAACGGCAATGCACTGTCGGGCCTTTTTGTTTTCGCGCAAAGCAACAGCGGCCAGTCCATTGCAGTGACAGCGGAGCAGGGCCAGTTTCTGCGGACTGATGATCCTGATACGATTTTGCTGCGGCTTGCAAAAGGAACCCTTGTTCATGATGCGCCCAATTATAAATCGCCGCGGGTGTTAAGCTTTACCAGCCATGACATCCCCATTCCGTTGCCAAAGATCGAAAATTTCCGCACCCGTGGTGGCAAGGATCGTGAATATCTCATCACTGAGCTGGTACAAATCGGCTTGGATGCTCAGAAACCGGCGCTTGATCGCAATCGGGCTTGGGCCAATTTTCATTTCCGCTTGGCGGAAGTCGCCATGATGCTTTTGCTACCATTGCTTGCATTGGCATTGGCAATCCCGCCGAAGCGTTCGACCTCGGCGCTTGGGGTGTTCTTATCAATTGTGATGGTGGTGACCTATCACAAGATTAATGAATATGCCGAAGGCGTGGGCGGCATGGGTATCGTTGACCCTTTCATTGCCTTGTGGGTACCATTCTTGCTCTTTGCAGCACTCATCCTGTGGATGTACCATATCATCGCGCATGTACCGGGCGGGCAGCCGATTGGCGCGCTAGAGGTATTTGCTACAAAAAGCGGCAAATGGGTCAAACGCATATTCCGGTTCGGTCGAAAATCGCGGCTGGCGACCATTGGCATGCCTGCCCAATCGGCGGAGACATAAGCCATGCATTTCTTCCCGTCGCGCAACATCACCATATATATGGCAAAGCTATTCATCATTCGCAGCTTTGCGGTGCTGATGATGCTCGTTTTGATATTGATGACGCTGGATCTACTGGGTGAAAGCGGTAAAATCCTATCGGTTCCTGGGAATGACCAAGGCGATGTGCTGCAATATATTTCGATGCGTGCGCCGCAGATTATCGCAAGATTTCTGCCTTTCTCCGTTTTGCTTGGAACATTGATCACTTTTGCCGGGCTAAGCCAAAACAGCGAAGTGGTGGCGATGAAAGCAGCTGGATTATCGGCGCATCAAATTTTGGCGCCTATGTTCGTTGCTAGCCTGGGTGTTGCGCTAATATCCTTTGTTTTCAACGATACCGTCGTTGCGCCCAATACGGCGCGATTGAAGGCATGGCAGACGGTAGAATATGGCGCGGTGGCACCCGAAAGCAACGCGCGCAACAATATATGGGTGCGTGAGGGCGACGACCTTATCAAAGCCGGCAACGTCCTTGGTTCTGGCGATGACACCGTGCTGGAGGACGTGCGTGTATATATGCGCGCCAATGGCGGATTGCGACAAGTCATCACCGCCACCCGCGCGCGCTATACCGGCAATGCTTGGCAACTTGAAAAGACACGCTCGTTCAGTGTGGCAACAACAACCGAAACGCGCGCCGAAGGCCTTATCATCGGTAAAGGTATCACACCCGATAGGTTCAATGTCATCAAAGTCGATGGCGACAGCCTTGCCTTCCTGCCGCTCATGCGCGCAATCGACGATCTCAAGGCCGCTGGACGCCGCACGGATAATCTTGAAGGCATATTATGGCACAAGCTATCTGGGCCCTTGTCCACATTGTTGATGCCCTTGCTGGGCGCCGTGGCGGCCTTTGGCCTTGCTCGATCCGGCGCGCTTTTTTTGCGGGCGGTCATCGGTATGGCCTTGGGCTTTACCTATTTTGTCGCTGATAACTTTGCGTTGGCCATGGGTAATCTTGGCGCTTATCCGCCATGGATTGCGGCATGGGGGCCATTTTTGTTGTTCTTCTTGATAGGCGAGACGGTGTTAGTCCGCACCGAAGAATGAGGACCGCAGATCGCATAAGGTTTCAGGGATAGCATATGACAGATATCAACATTCGTCCGGTTTCGACAAAGGCTGACAAGCAAGCCTTTGTCGATCTGCCTTTCCGCTTATATGCGGGCGATCCCAATTGGGTGCCGCCATTGAAAAGCGATGTCATGGCAACGATCACGCCGGGGAAGAACCCGTGGTTCGAACATGGCGAAGCACAGTTGTTTTTGGCCGAGCGGAACGGACATATTGTCGGCCGTATTTCGGCGCATTTGGATTATCTCGCTTTGGCGCAGCCTCCCGAACAGGGCATGGGGCCGGGTGTGGGCAATTGGGGATTTTTCGAAGCCGAAGACGCCGAAGTGGCAGAAATACTCATCAAAACAGCGGAAAGCTGGCTGCGCGACAAAAAAATGGTCCGCGCGTTGGGGCCATTGAGCCTGTCGATCTGGGAAGAGCCGGGATTATTGGTGCAAGGCCATGATCACCCCCCGACCGTGCTCATGGGCCATCATAACCCTGCTTATGGTGCGTGGATAGAGGCGGCGGGCTATGCCGGTGTTAAAGACCTTTATACTTATCACATACCGATTGATGTGCCTTTGCCACCACTGGTGCAGCGCATCGTCGCGTCGGGTGAGCGTAATGAACGGATTGTCATTCGGAAGGTCAATAAGGCTAATTTTGATGCCGAAGCGGCCATCATATTGTCGATATTGAACGATGCGTGGAGCAGCAATTGGGGCTTTGTGCCCATCACCGATGCAGAAGTCGCGCATACCGGCAAGCAGCTTAAGCCCATCGTGTTTAACGACTTAATCCGCATTGCAGAGGTTGATGGAGAGCCTGTGGCATTCATGATGACATGGCCCGATATCAATGAAAAAATCGCCACTTTCGGGGGAACTCTATTCCCATTCAACTGGGCAAAATTGCTGTGGTGGCTCCGCGCCCCTAAGGTGCGCAGTATGCGCGTGCCGTTGATGGGCGTGGTCAAGAAATTGCAGGCTACACGATTGGCCAGCCAATTGGCGTTTATGATGGTCGCTTATATTCGCCATGATTCGACCCGTAAATTTGGTGCCTCGCGCGGCGAATTTGGCTGGGTGTTGGACGACAATGGCCCGATGCAATCGGTGGGTGAGGCCATGAATGGCGAGATTAACAAGGTCTATCGTATTTACGAAAAACCCTTGTGATCCTGTGCCCAAGAAAAGGATGTCGACGGCCTAACGTCGGATAGCATCGCCCACCGTCACAAACAGCATGGCCAGCGTAAATGATGTGAGCATGCCAATGAAAAGGGCGACGGCGGGAATTTGAATTACGTCCATATCAGTGTCCTTCGGTTAAGAAGGCCCTTATGGCGTCGGAAATAACGTCATTCTTTGATCTGGATCAAATGCCCGACAATCGCGTGCATGGGCAAATCGCCGTAAATATGCGGGAAAAGCGCGCCGCCACGGGACGGTTCCCATTTAAGCACATCCTCGAGCATCGTTAAATCAACCTCGGCAATCACCAGATTCTCTTGTCCGGCAAAATGCTTGTCCAACGTGCCCTGAACCTGATCTTGCGTCGATAGATGGATATAGCCATCTGCCAGATCGACAGGCGCGCCGTGAAAGACTCCATCGGCCTGAAACTGCGCCCATTGCGCGGCGGTCAGGATTTTGAATGCATTGGTGGGGTGCGGCATATGTTCCATGCGGCATTTATACGCATAATGCCGCGCGACCGGCAGCAAATTATGGCCTCTTATGTAAAATATGGTATGATGGATTGGCGATGTCCGAATGTCGGCGGTCTTTACGAAGTCATGCGTAAAGGCGCGGTGTCCGGACCCTGCTTACATGCGCAAAAGGTCCAGTGCACATATGTTTCGGTTTTTCTCGCTGACGCTGATGCTGTCGGCTGCCATTTTGGGGGGCGCGTGGGCATTATCGGATTCCACGCAGTTTGCAGCTGCGGCTACCTCGGCCGCAGGCGTCCGCGATACGGAAAGCGCGTCATTTGGCCTGTGCAAAAGCGGCGGGGGCCCGAACTGCGTCGTCGATGGCGATACGCTATGGTATCGCGGTAGCAAGATCCGCATCGCTGATATCGATACCCCCGAAACCCATCAACCGCAGTGCGCGGCGGAGGCGACGCGCGGTGCCGCGGCAACACGGCGGCTACACCAACTCGTCAACGCAGGGCCCTTCACGTTGCAAAGCATTGGCCGCGATGAAGATCGCTATGGCCGCAAATTACGCATATTGACGCGCGGCGGAGAAAGCTTGGGCGCTATGTTGGTCGCAGAAGGCCTTGCGCGTTATTATGAAGGCGGCCGGCGCAGCTGGTGCTGATCCGCGCCTATCGCCGACCCAGGCGCGCGACAATGGTCACAAAAAACGCGGTCGACCATCCGAGCAATAGCAAACCATTAATCCCTTCAATCGCCGCAACAAGGCGCCATTCGGGCACAATATAGCGGTCGTCAAAGCCAATGCCGGCATAGCTTATCGTTGAAAAATACACCGCGGTTTCAAGGTCCGCGACCGCGCCCAAACCTTCATAGAGAAAGGCATAGAGCCAAATCTCAATGCCATGCAGCACGAACAGCGCCAGCACCAACGCCAGCGTAAAACCCATGGTGCGCAGCGATAGCCCCGGCACATGATGCGCACGCTCGGCATGCACTTCACCGCGCAACATCCGCCCCAATATAGCCAACCCGCCACCATGGATCACCACAGTGAGCAGCACCATGATGGTGGAAACGGCAAGCTGAAGGATCATGGCGGAGAGATGTCGCACGAAATGCACGGGCGTGGAAGTGGGGATTTTTTTGGGGGGGGGGGACTACAGCGGTGAGGCGCTAGGTAAGGTGCAAAAAATCATTTTCCTACAATAACCCATTTGGTTCATAATAATCTCCATTTTATCCGATGGAGCAAAATATGCGTAATAAAGTCCCCGTTTCCCGCGAAAACCGTCCACCCTTGCCCGATTTTGTGCCTGTGCCCTTGCGATATCGGCACGATGGCTGGACACCCGCGCGCCAGCGCGGCTTTATTGAGGCATTGGCCGACACGGGCTGCGTCTCGCGCGCCACGGCCATCGTCAACATGTCGTTGGAAGGTGTTTACGCGCTGCGCCGTCAAAAAGGCGCGGAGGAGTTTCGCGCCGCATGGAATGCCGCGCTCGATTTCGGGGTGCAAAAGCTGAAGGACATAGCCTTTGAACGCGCGATTGAGGGCGAAATGATCCCCGTTTTCACAAATGGCAAGCTGATGGGCTATCGCCGCAAACGCAACGACCGGCTGCTCATGTTCTGCCTGCGCCATTATGGGCAGGATGCGAATGGCAAGCGCACCACGATCAACTATTTCAGCAGCCGTGCGCAAGCCGGGTCGGCCGGTGGGGACGGATCCGGCAGCATATCAGCGGCAGAGGCAAGCACCACCACCGTGCGGACCGTGATCAGCGGCAATGGCATCAGCGGTGCGGGCAAAGCCGCCGACAGCCATGCAGCCGCGCAGGCGCTCCAAAATTTCGAAGGCGTCGAACTGGATGCAGAGGCACAGGCGGCTATTATACAAGCGCTGGAGGCATGCGCCGCGCGTTACCGCGCTGACCAAGAGCTGATCGATGCCGACGACGAGGATGCCGTGGCTATTTTGGTTGATAATCCGTCAGAAGATTATGTCCCGGCCTTTAAGGATGGCAACCCCTATCATGGCGAACTTTACCCGCCGACGATAATGACTGAGTTCGTGCCGTTTCAGGAAGGCGAGGCGCATTGGACCCACACCGGCGCAGAGCTGCATTATTGGGCGCAGCCGGAGGAGGTGCAGCAAGCGTGGCGGGAACGCGCAGAGCGGGAGGCGGCGGCGCTTGCGGCAGCAGAGGCAGAAGCAGTGCAAGCGCTAGAGGCACCGGATAAGCCATCGAGCGCGGCGCGCAAGCACAAGCGGGCTGCACTCAAGTCATAGCGCCCTTGCCAGCATCCAGCCCCCCGCCAGCGCGACGGCACAGACCTGCAATATCGCGATTTGGTGGAGGTGGCTGGAAAAAGGCTGCTTGCGCGTCTTGTGACGGAACAATGCGCGACCAGCATAGGCGCCGATGATGCCGCCCAATAATGCCCAAGTCATCAACGCCCCTTCCGACACGCGGCCTGACCCCGCACGCGCGCGGAGCTTATCGAGGCCGAACAAAAGGAACGTCCACAGGTTGACCAGCGCAATCAGGCCAAGCGCGTTGGTAAGGGTGAGGAGGGTGTTGAGGGGCATGCGTGAGTGAAACTACGCCTAACTGACAATCCTACTGTACTATAACTTCGCCAAATTCCTGCCAAAATTCCTCACAATTTCCTTCTTTCTCGAAACAAAACAATCCACTCGGTGCTTTTAAGTTAAATTTCTGAGCAATTTGTGATTTGTATAGCTCCCATTTCGCTCGAGATATTCCTGAGGTGGTAACAAAGCACCTCACCGTTGCGGGAGCTTTTTCCCTTGGTATCGATAAGAGAGATAGGTTCTGACTGTGAAAACCAAATCCCATAAAAACGACCTTCTGGGCAGCCGCCAAATCATCTTGCACACTTAAAATTTCAGAACCGGATGCGATAGATTCTGAATATGTTCGTATTGCTTGGGCCATTTGCAGTAGCCGACGTGCGTCAATTTCCCCTCCAAATGCTATGTGCGAGTTGGAGTTCTCATGCGGTAGATCGGCTAATTTCCCATATGGATGGAATATTCTGAGCCGTGAGACGATGCTAGCCGCTTTTTCAGGAGCCATATCGTACATCTGCTGAAACCAAATATATGTAAAATGCTCTACACATCTATCGTAGTTAAAATTAACAATTGAGAGGTTTTCAAAGCAAGTTTCGAGTTCGTTTAAAGTTTTTCCGCGAGTAATATCGTTCAGAAAACGTGCTATCCAGCTATTCGATGATTTGCGAAGAGGATTATCTAATCGGCGCATCGGATCAACGAAAATGGAAGATTTTCGTTCAGCTTCTAATATGGCTTTGGCTATGGCTAACTTAGCGCAATCAGCTTTTAGGGTGTCGTCTTTGTGCCGCTCAATGTATTCATCAATTGAATCTGACAGCAGCATGGCATTGGAGATTTGAACAGCAGCAGCCCGATGAGGGTTTATGCTCTCAGATAGGCAGTCTGGTTGCCTGATGCGTAAACGCAAAGCTTCAACAATTTCCCTACTGCCTGACTGCAAGCGGTTGCTGAAACTGTCGAACATTATATTAAGATCGCGCTCTATTGTGCCCCTAAGATCTTGGCCTAGGGGCAATCCAAAACCTTTACTTGTACCTGCTCCTAAAACTAGGACTGTCTTTTGGTCCCTCAAATTTAACCCCTACTCCTTAGCCATCCAAGATTGCTCGAATATATCCTCGCCGTCATTTGCGACCGCCGTCTCAATGCCGATGATCCTCTTTGCCTGCTGTTGAAGCTGATCCATATTTGGCCCCCCAATGGCTGCGCGCGATCGTTACATTTCAACATATTGTCAAAAAATGTGAAGTCAAATCCGATTTGGCAGTTGTCCACAACTTGCCAGTGACTTGACCGCAACTTGCCTCACCTCGCTGCCGCCAACCCACATGCTTAGGAACGGCAGTTTAGCCTCCGCCCCCGCACAGAATGCGCACAAAAAACTGCCGCGCCTCTTTGCAGAAGCGCGGCAGCGGGAATGTCTGCTATAAGAGCGTTTAAATCAGATCATGGAGGCGGCTTACTCGGCCGCAACGCCTGCCTGTTCAAACATGTCTATGCCGTCATTTTCGGCGACGATGACTTCGGTCACGTCTTTCTTTTTACGACGGTCGAACGAATCCCATACTTGGCCCCAATCGCCGCGTGTGGACGCTTTGCTGTACTCGGTCGCGCGGGTTTCGAAGAAGTTGGCGTGCTCGACACCGTTCAACAATGGCGCAAGCCATGGCAGCGGGTGGTCTTCGACCATGTAGATCGCGGGCAGGCCCAATTGGCCCAAGCGCCAATCGGCGATGTAGCGGATGTAGCGTTTGATTTCCTTGGCGGTCATGCCGGGGACGGGGCCCATTTCGAATGCGAGGTCGATGAAATTATCTTCCAGACGGACGACCTTCTGACAGCAATCGATAATGTCTTCCTTCACCGATTTGGTGAGGCAGCCACGCTCCGCGCAGAAGGCGTGGAACAGCTTGGTGATGCCTTCGCAATGCAAGCTTTCGTCACGGACCGACCAGGATACGATCTGCCCCATGCCCTTCATCTTGTTGAAGCGCGGGAAGTTCATCAGCATCGCGAAGGAGGCGAATAATTGCAGACCTTCGGTAAAGCCGCCGAACATCGCGAGCGTGCGGGCAATATCTTCGTCGCTGTTGACGCCGAATTGGTGGATATAATCGACCTTCGCCGCCATTTCTTCATATTCGAGGAACGCCGAATATTCGCTCTCGGGCATGCCGATGGTGTCGAGCAAATGGCTGTAGGCCGCGACATGGACGGTTTCCATGTTGGAAAAGGCGGTGAGCATCATTTTGACTTCGGTCGGCTTGAACACGCGGCCATAATGTTCGTGGTAGCAATTCTGCACCTCGATATCGGCTTGGGTGAAGAAACGGAAAATTTGCGTCAGCAAATTGCGCTCATGGTCCGAAAGCTTCTGCGCCCAATCGCGGCAATCCTCGCCCAAGGGCACTTCTTCGGGCAGCCAATGGATCTGCTGCTGGCGTTTCCAGAAGTCATAGGCCCAAGGATATTCAAAGGGCTTGTAGCTGTTACGCGCTTCTAACAATGACATGACTGTTTCCTTGGACCTTAATTTAATATTCTATCGAGATGCTAGCGCGCCTTATTGGCAGGCCAAGCATTCTTCATAATCGGTTTGCGTCGCAAGCTCGATAACGGGGGCTTCAGCGGTATTGTCCGCCTCCACTCCGCCCGCAAAACCAGCGCGCTGGATCGACTTCGAACGCAGATAATATAGCGACTTCACGCCCAATTCCCATGCGCGGAAGTGGAGCATGAGAAGGTCCCATTTTTCGACGTCAGCAGGGATATAGAGGTTCAGCGACGTTGCCTGATCGATATACGGCGTGCGGTCCGCGGCCAGTTCAATCAACCAACGCTGGTCGATTTCGAAGCTGGTCTTGAACGTGTCCTTTTCCTCTGCGCTCAGGAAATCGAGATGCTGGACCGAACCGCCCTTTTCCAAAATGCTGTTCCAAACATTGGTCGAATCCTTCGACTTTTCCTGCAACAATTTCTCGAGATAGGGGTTCTTAACGATGAAGCTGCCCGACAAGGTTTTGTGCGTGTAGATATTGGCCGGAATTGGCTCAATACACGCGCTGGTGCCGCCGCAGATGATCGAAATCGACGCGGTCGGCGCAATCGCCATCTTGCAGGAGAAGCGCTCCATCACGCCCATTTCTTCGGCGTCGGGGCAGGCCCCCCGTTCATTGGCGAGCATCATCGATGCCTCATCCACTTGGGCACGGATATGTTTAAAGAACTTCATGTTCCACGATTTGGCAAGCGCGCTTTCAAAGCCGACGCCGCGGGACTGCAGGAAGCTGTGATAACCCATAACGCCAAGGCCGATCGACCGTTCACGGCTCGCCGAATATTTCGCACGCGACATTTCGGGTGGCGCACGATCAATGAAGTCCTGCAGCACATTGTCGAGCATGCGCATCACGTCTTCGATGAAGACCTTGTCGCCGTTCCATTCGTCCCATTTTTCCAGGTTCAACGACGACAGGCAGCAAACGGCCGTCCGGTCATTGCCCAAATGGTCGCGGCCCGTTGGCAAAGTGATTTCCGAACACAGATTCGATGTCGAAACCTTCAGGCCCAGATCGCGGTGATGCTTTGGCATCGCGTTGTTCACGGTGTCGCTGAAGATGATATAAGGCTCACCTGTTGCAAGGCGGGTTTCCACCAGCTTTTGGAACAAGGAGCGTGCATCAACCGTGCTGCGGACTTCACCTGTCTTGGGGCTGCGCAGGTTGAATTCTTCGCCAGCGCGGACGGCTTCCATAAATTCGTCGGAGAGCAATACACCATGGTGCAGGTTCAGAGCCTTGCGGTTGAAGTCGCCCGATGGTTTGCGGATTTCGAGGAATTCTTCGATTTCGGGGTGGCTGACGTCCAGATAGCATGCCGCCGATCCGCGACGCAGCGAGCCTTGCGAAATCGCAAGCGTCAGGCTGTCCATGACGCGGACAAATGGAATGATGCCGCTGGTCTTGCCGTTGAGGCCAACAGGCTCGCCGATGCCACGTACCGAACCCCAATAAGTACCAATGCCGCCGCCACGCGATGCCAGCCAGACATTTTCGTTCCAAGTGTTGACGATGCCTTCCAAGCTGTCATCGACGCTATTCAAATAGCAGCTAATGGGCAGACCGCGACCCGTGCCGCCATTGGACAAGACGGGAGTTGCCGGCATGAACCACAGACGCGAGATATAGTCATAAAGACGCTGGGCATGCGCCTCATCATCGGCATAAGCTGACGCAACGCGCGCAAAAAGGTCCTGAAAGCTTTCATCCGGCAGCAGGTAACGGTCCTGCAACGTGTCCTTGCCGAATTCGGTCAACAAGGCATCGCGTGCGGAGACGGTGACGACATTGAAACGGCGCTCGTCGACAGACTTGCTTGACGCAGGTGTTTTGGCGTCAAGGATCTCCGCTTTTGCCGCTTCCGCTACTTTTTCAAGCATATCTGTCATCATTCCTGCGGTCATGTCGTCCGCCCCTTGGCCTGTATCCCTGAAATCCATTTTAACCTGTAGCTCCATTCATTGCGGCGCCCTGAAACTGGTTGTCGGCTTTCCGACATCCAGCGACCAGCTGTATTTTTGGCGGGAACAGAATGTTCCCATATTGTTCGACTCAGGGCGCGAAACTCCCTGGTAGCATTTTTTGACCTTGTCAGGGGGAGTATTTTGACTTGTCCCCAGCTTATCGACGGGAAACATGCTCCTGCCGACATATTTGTCTACTGAAGCTTAAAGCACAATTTGTGGTAACGCCCCCTGTGGCCAACCGCTACCTATAGTGCCGTATTCATTTTCAGACGCAAGAGGGTAAATACAAAATCCTGCCCTCCATTCGTCGCTAATGTGATTCCATTCGTCGCACCTAGGTAGCTGGTCAGCACGAGCGACGCGCGGACCTGCTAAGTGAAATTCAGCGCGCAAGGTGTAAAATGGCGCAAGGCAAATTTTTTTTGCCAAACTGAATCTATCGGTTGAGGGAGGCGTATTCGGTGTACTTGACGTGCTTACAATATAGGATTTGCCGCCTCCGATTATGTGCCCAAAATGCTTTTATGGCCCGCACCAAATGACGCTTGAATAGGCTGTCCAGAGCGTTATGGGGCATGGCATACTTAAAGCGTAGGGGCCGACATGACTGTAATCATCCGCAATGCCGACTTGATAGAGAGCGTGGCCGACGCACTGCAATATATCAGCTACTTTCATCCGATGGATTATATCCGTGCCTTGGGTGATGCTTATGCGGCGGAACGATCGCCTGCCGCCAAGGACGCCATCGCGCAGATCCTGACCAACAGTCGTATGTGCGCCGAGGGGCATCGGCCGATTTGCCAAGATACTGGTATCGTTAACGTCTTCGTCAAATGGGGGATGGATTGTCGTTTGGAGGACACCTCTGCATCCTTACAAGACGTCATCGATGAAGGTGTCCGCCGCGCCTATCTACACCCTGAAAACAAGCTGCGTGCTTCGGTGCTTGCAGACCCAGCCTTCACGCGGCGCAATACCAAGGACAATACGCCGTGCGTCCTGCATGTCGACCTTGTTCCCGGTTCCAAAGTGTCCGTCGACGTCGCCGCCAAGGGTGGTGGCAGCGAGAATAAGTCGAAGTTCAAGATGATGAACCCGTCAGACAATATCGTCGATTGGGTCCTGGAGATGCTGCCGCAAATGGGTGCTGGCTGGTGCCCGCCCGGCATGTTGGGCATCGGCATTGGCGGCACTGCGGAGCATTGCGTTTTGCTGGCCAAACAAGCGCTTATGGAGCCCATAGACATGGGGCCATTGAAGGCGCGCGGGCCTCAGAACGACATTGAAGCCATGCGCATTGAGATTTTTGACAAGGTCAATGCACTTGGCATTGGCGCGCAAGGGCTTGGCGGACTTTCCACTATCCTAGATGTGAAGATCATGGATGCGCCATGCCATGCGGCAGGAAAGCCCGTTGCCATGATCCCAAATTGCGCCGCCACGCGCCATGCGCATTTCACGCTGGATGGCGCTGGCCCAGCCTATCTTGAGGCGCCAAAGTTGGACGAATGGCCCAAGGTGGATTGGAAGCCCGACGCAGCGGCAATCCGCGTCGATCTTGATATGTTGACGCCTGAGATTGTGGCAGGTTGGAAGCAGGGCGACCGCTTGCTTCTTAACGGTAAGATGCTGACTGGTCGCGACGCCGCGCATAAACGCATTGCCGATATGCTGGCCAAAGGCGAAGAACTGCCCGTCAGCTTCAAGGGCCGCATGATCTATTATGTTGGCCCGGTCGATCCTGTTGGCGAGGAGATTGTTGGGCCAGCAGGGCCCACCACCGCCACCCGCATGGACAAGTTCATGGACATGATGCTGGAGCAAGGCCTACTCGCTTGCGTCGGCAAGGCCGAACGCGGCCCAGCGGCAACGCAAGCTATCGCCAAGCACAAGAGCGCCTATCTTATGGCCGTTGGCGGCGCTGCCTATCTTGTCGCCCGCGCGATCAAGGGCAGTACAGTCGTCGGCTTTGCAGATTTAGGCATGGAAGCCATTTACGAATTTGAAGTGCAGGATTTCCCCGTCACCGTCGCCGTCGATAGCGATGGCAACAATGTCCACCAATTAGCGCCCGCTTATTGGCAAAAGCGCATTAAGGATGAAGGTTTGTTGCAAGGGATCTAGACCCCTCGCAATTACTGACCGCGCATTTGAGCGTCGATTTGTGCCTGAATTTCGGGTGGTAGGCCCTGTGACGTCCCGCCAGCGTCGCCTTGTTGTTGCTGCTGCATTTCTTGCATCTGCCTTTGCATGGCTTCGATTTCGGCGCGCGACTTGAACTCAAGCAACTCGACATCGAATGTCAGTTCGCTTCCGCCAGGAATGGCGACTTCTCCCGTTTGCGGGTTGCGCTGATCCTCTGGGCCATAGCCAAGATCAGCGGGGATCCAAAGGCGATATTTGCCGCCACGTTGCATGATCTTCAGGCCTTCGGAAAAGCCTGGAACGACGCCAGTGACAGGAAAGCCAGCTTGTGGGTTTTGGTCAAAAACGGTGCCGTCCTTCAACATACCCTTATAGCTTACAAGGACCACATCATTGTCAGTGGGGTTGGGACCTTCGCCAGCTTCGATGATCTTGTAGCGCAGGCCGGATGACGTCGTCACAACATCACCAAATTCTTGCCGCACATCGCTGGTGCCCCAATAAGCAAGACCGCCACCCATAGCGAGAACCAACGCAATCGCAGCCCAATATTTGGTGAGCGAACCTTTTTTAAGTGGCTGAATGGGAACGGCAGTGGCGGACATAGAAAATTCCTATTGGCTGTGTGTTGCGCGCTGACTAGCAGAATGTAGCGCGGATTCTAGGCACAAAAAAAGCGCCAATGAAAGGCGCTTTCCTTGTTCCAGAGTGCAGTCGCTTATTTCGCGCCGTCACGTTCCTGTTGCTTACGCTCCATTTTGCGCGCGCGGCGGACAGCAGCAGCCTTTTCACGCGCGCGCTTTTCCGATGGCTTTTCAAAATGACGACGAAGCTTCATTTCGCGATATACACCCTCACGCTGCAGCTTCTTCTTCAGCGCGCGTAGGGCTTGATCAACATTATTGTCGCGAACCATGATTTGCATAAAAAACTCAACTCCGCATCGAATCGGCAAAATGGCTTAAAACGGCCACTTTGAAAGGCTAAAAACGAA
>JAIYAY010000024.1 GCA_027488785.1 Sphingomonadales bacterium
AGGTTTCGGCAGTAAGCACGAGGTGATCAGCACGCACATAAAGGCGGCATACCCAAACTTTATTCATAAATTATTGATATATTTGGGCTCTGGCGGACAGGGTGGGATTCGAACCCACGGTGAGCTTCCACCCACGACGGTTTTCAAGACCGTTGCCTTAAACCACTCGGCCACCTGTCCGCTTACGATGCGTCCCCTAGCCAGTGCGCTTTGCGAAGGCAAGCGTAGATAATGCGCGCTTTTGCCAAAGCATATGATGAAATGCTGGCCTATCGGGACCAAAACAATTCACAGCCTTGAATGGTTGTGGCACTATGTCCCAATCAAACATGAGGTGGTCCAGTGCGCTTTTACCGTAAAATTGTGATGACGATGGCGATTTGCGCGGGCGCTTCGGTGCTAGGCACGGCGTGCATGGCACAGGATGCCGCGGCAAGTTCTGAGGAAACCAGCAATACACAGCAAGCCGCTTTCCGCTCTTATTTGGAGATTGTGCGGCAGCGCGCCCTGCGGGAGGGTGTGACGCCTGCGACGCTCGACCGCGTGCTGCCGTCAATTACCTATAATGATCGCGTGGTCCGGCTTGACCGGCAGCAGCCCGAGGGTGCGTCCAGCGCGCCTGTACCAAACTTTGCGCCTTATAAAGCGCGTCATGTCGATGCATCGCGTATCAGCCGGGGCCGCGCCAAATATGCAGAGCTTCGGCCGTTGCTGAAGCGCATCGAGGATGAAACCGGCGTACCTGAAGAGATCATGATTGCCATTTACGGCCATGAAACCAATTACGGGTCCTTCATGGGCAATTTCAACGCGCCCCAAGCCTTAGCATCTTTGGCATATGAGGGACGTCGCCGTGCCTTGTTTGAAGGCGAGCTGATCGCAGCGCTCAAGATGATCGACAAAGGTGTGCCGCAATATGCAATCACCGGAAGCTGGGCAGGGGCGCTTGGCAAACCACAATTTCTGCCATCCGTGTATCTGCGGCTTGCGCGTGATGGCGATGGTGACGGCTATGCCGACATTTGGCGCAGCGAAGTCGATGCCATGACATCTATCGCCAATTATTTCGTGAATGCAGGCTGGCGGCGTGGTGAGGATTGGGGCTTTGCGGTCACCGTACCGGCATCCTTCGACCGCAGCGGCATGCGGTCGCGTATGACATCGCCGCGATGCCCGCGCGTCTTTGCGCGGCACAGCCAGTGGCGGACAATCGCGGAATGGCGGCAATTGGGTATAGCACCGCAGAGGGGTTTTTGGCCGAATGACAATATGATGGCAACGTTGATTGAACCCGATGGTGCTGGCAATACGGCCTATCTTCTTGGCGGGAACTACCGCGTCATATTGGATTATAACTGTTCGAATTTCTATGCGCTGTCGGTTGGTTTGTTGGCGGATGAAGTGCGCAATTAGAGTTTTCGGTTGTTCTTGCTGATCGCTATACGCAGCCGTTAAAATCGCCTATCAGATGGTTAAAGCGGCCAGCCCTGCCGACGGCGATATGCGATGACGGAAAATTAGTATCTATGCCCCATTATTCGAACCCAATAATCATACAGATGCATTGGACGTGCCGGTGACACTGCGCGGCCGTTTTATATCTATTGAAGGTGGGGAAGGCGTAGGCAAGTCGACACAGATTGCTGCGCTTGCCGCGTTTATCGAACAAAAAGGCTTTGAAGTTGTCTTGACCCGCGAACCAGGCGGGACCGAAGGCGCAGAAACCATCCGGCAGTTGGTGCTTGGTGGAAGCGCGGAAAGGTGGATGCCGCGTGCGGAAGCCTTGCTGTTCGCAGCCGCACGTAGCGACCATGTCGAGCGCCTCATTGAGCCAGCATTAGCTAGCGGAAAATGGGTCATTTCCGATCGTTTTGTCGACAGCAGCCGTGCGTATCAGGGCGCCGGCTCCGGTCTATCTGATGCCGATATCATGACGCTCCACCAGATCGGCAGCCGGGGCATGTTGCCGGACCGAACTTTGGTACTGCGGCTGGATACAAAAGAGGCCGTTAGCCGTGCTGCGGCGCGTGACCAAAACCAACCTGATCGCATTCAAGGTCGCGCCGAGATATTCCATTCCGATGTAGATGTAGCCTTTGTAAGCTTTGCCGAGCGTGAACCGCGCGTGCGGCTTATCGATGCATCGGGCACGGCGGATGCGGTAACGGCGCGGTTATTGACCGAAATTAGCGACCTGTTGGAGCCTGCATGAACGATTTTGTCGGACATGATAAGGCATGGCGGCAGTTTGCGACCGCCTGCGACAGCAATAAGATCCACCATGGCTGGATTTTGGCTGGCCCACGGGGCATCGGCAAGTCTGCCTTTGCACTGCGTGCTGCGGCCATGCTCGTTGACCCGGAAAATGCCTATGCGAGCATGATTGCACGCGGGTCGCATCCCGATATCCTCTCTGTTAAGCGGCTACCGAAGGAGGCGTTGAAGGAGGATGAGGACATTGATGATGTTACCGAATTCAAGCGCAGCATCACCGTTGATCAAATACGCGAGCTACAACAGTCACTGACCACGCGGCCGGGTTTAAGCAACCGGCGCGCGATCATCATCGATGCGGCTGACGATTTGGAGCGGGGCGGGGCCAACGCATTACTCAAGTCGCTGGAGGAGCCGCCCGTTGGTACATTTTTCTTCCTCATCAGCCATGCCAGTGACCGTCTGCTGCCTACCATTCGATCGCGCTGTCAGATCTTGCGGTTTGAACCATTGAGCGATGCCGAAATGACCGACGTTCTGCAGCGCACGGCACCAGAGGTCGGCGCGGACGAACTTCAAGCACTTGTCCGCTTAGGCAATGGCGCACCGGGGCAAGCGCTTGATTTTCTTGGTCTTGATCTTCAGGAAATTGAGGACGCCATGTTGTCAATCCTGCGGACAGGCGATCGCAACAACGCCCTGCGCAGTGATTTGGCAGATAAATTAGCGTTAAAAGCTGCGCAACCGCGTTATGAGGCTTTCTTACGCCGTGCGCCGTCCCTAATCGCGGAATATACGCGTAAACTTGATGCCACGCAGGCACACCATGGTGTTACCGCTTGGGAGACCGCAAGCGGGCTTGCCGCCCGGGCCATCGCCTTAAGTTTAGATAAACAAAGTGTCGTCTTCCAAATGGGAAGCTTGCTGGCATCGTTTCAAGCGCATACAGCGCGCCCATAGCCCAAATTAAGAGTATCCATGTCCGACCCTTTCTACATTACCTCCGCCATCGCTTATCCCAATGGGAAGCCGCATATCGGCCACGCATATGAAGCCATTGCCACCGATGCGATTGCGCGTTTCCAACGATTAAATGGTCGCGAAGTCTGTTTCGTCACTGGTACAGATGAGCATGGCTTGAAAATGGACCAAACGGCACGCGGCCTAGGCAGGGAGACGCGCGACCTTGCGGATGAAATGTCATCCTATTTCAAACAAATGTGCGCAACACTCGATATTTCTGCTGATCATTTCTGCCGCACAACAGCCGATCATCACCACAAAGCAAGCCAAGCAATCTGGAAACGGCTTGAAGCGAATGGCGATCTCTATCTGGACCGTTATGAGGGTTGGTACTCTGTCCGCGACGAAGCTTATTATGACGAAGCCGAGCTCACCGAAGGAGAAGGGGGACAAAAGCTGTCACCCCAAGGCACACCTGTTGAGTGGACGGTTGAGGAAAGCTGGTTTTTCAGGCTTTCCAAATATGAAAAGCCATTGTTGGATTTTTACGCGGAGAACCCAGAATTCATTCGCCCCGACAGCCGTAAAAATGAAACGGTCAAATTTGTGGAAGGTGGGTTGAAGGACTTGTCCGTCTCGCGGACCAGCTTTGACTGGGGTGTCAAGGTTCCTGGTAGCGAAAATCATGTCATGTATGTCTGGCTCGATGCGCTGACCACCTATATCTCTGCTATTGGGTTTCCAGATGATACCGAAGAATGGCGCAAATTCTGGCCAGCTAGCGTCCATATAATCGGCAAGGACATTGTCCGGTTTCACACTGTTTATTGGCCCGCATTCCTAATGTCGGCAGGCTTACCCTTACCGAAAATGGTGTTCGGCCATGGATTTCTCCTGTCGCGCGGGGAAAAAATGTCCAAATCCTTGGGCAATGTTGTCGACCCGATGGCGCTGGCGGAGTTGTTTGGCGTCGACGCCTTACGCTATTTCCTGCTGCGTGAAGTTAGCTTTGGTCAAGACGGCAGCTACAGCCCAGAAGCCATTGTAACGCGTGTAAATGCCGATCTTGCGAACAGCTTCGGCAATTTGGCGCAACGGACATTGTCGCTGATTTACAAAAACTGCGAAGGCTATCTTCCCGCCATTCACGGCCATCATGCCGATGACCAAGCCTTGCTGGAATTGGTCGGCAACGCCGTTTCGAAGCAAATTCCGGCGCATTTTGATGACCTTGCCATGTCGCAGGCTTTGGAAACGTGGATGCAGGCCGTATTTGCGTGTAATGCCTATGTCGACATGCAGGCGCCATGGGCGCTCAAGAAAACCGATCCTCAGCGAATGGAGACGGTATTGGCGACATTATTCATCTGCATCGCACAGTTGGCCATAGCTGTGCAGCCAATCATTCCCGGGTCAGCCACTAAGCTGCTCGATCAAATGGGTGTGCCAGAGGATGTGCGTAATTTTGCAAATGCAGGGTCGCATTGGTATTCACCACTGGCCGAAGGCGGTTTCCAGATTGCTCAGCCTCAAGGGCTATTCCCGCGGCTAGAATTGCCAGCGGAGGAGGAGGGGGGCGCCTAATGTTCGTCGATTCCCACTGTCACCTCAATTACAAAGGCTTGATTGAACAGCAGGCCGACGTGCTGACACGGGCGCGGGACAGCGGCGTGTCGGCGATGCTCAACATTTCGACGCGCGAGCGCGAGTGGGATGATGTCATTGGCCTTGCCGAACAAGAAACCGATGTGTGGGCATCCGTCGGAATTCACCCGCATGAGGCCGATCAGCATGTCGGCATGGATTGTGCTAAACTTGTCGCAAAGTCCACCCATCCGCGTGTCATCGCCATTGGCGAGACGGGCCTCGATTATTATTATGACAAAAGCGACCGGGCGCAGCAATGCACAGGCTTCCGCGAGCATATCAAGGCGTCGCGGGAAACGGGCCTGCCGATCATCATTCACACCCGCGATGCGGAAGCCGATACGGCGGCGATACTGACCGAAGAAATGCGGGAAGGGGCGTTCACCGGCGTTATTCATTGCTTTACCGCCAGCGCCGAATTTGCCCGAATTGCCTTGGATTTGGGTCTATATATCTCGCTGTCTGGTATTGTGACATTTAAGAATGCCAAAGACCTTCAAGATGTAGCGAAATGGTTGCCCGCGGATCGATTGCTAGTGGAAACCGACGCGCCGTTCCTCGCGCCCATACCACATCGTGGCAAATCCGGAGAGCCGGCCTTTGTGGCCGATACCGCGCGTTTTGTAGCGCATTTGCGTGACGTTCCGCCGGAAACGCTGGCGCAGCAGACATCAGACAATTTCTACGATCTGTTTACGAAAGCAAGTCGATGAACATCATGGAAGACGGCCCATCGCTGATTTGGGGCGTTGTCTGTATATTGCTGCTTGTCAGCTCATTGGCCGCGCGGCGCTTGCCCTTGAGCTATGTTGCAAAGGCAGCCCTCGCTTGGATCGCCATTTTTGCGGCCTTATTTGCGATTTTCAGCTTTCGTTTTGAATTCATAAGTATCTGGGAGCGCGTAAAAGCAGACATATCAGGTACAGCCGGGCAAAGCATCAGCGGCGAAGCGATAGAGTTACGCCAGCAGGATGACGGCCATTATTGGATCATGGTCGACATAAACGGCAAACCTGTCCGCTTCATGGTGGACAGTGGCGCGACGATGACAGCGATTAATGCGACCACAGCCAGAGAAGCAGGCGTTGAAGCCGATGGTTATCCAATCATATTGAGCACCGCAAACGGCCGTGTGGCCGCGAAGCGTGCAAATGTGCAATCATTGGTTGTAGGGCCGCACAAAATTGAAAATCATCCGGTTGTCGTGTCGGAGAGTTTTGGTGACGTCAATCTATTGGGTATGAATTTTCTTAACAGCATGCAAAGCTGGCGCGTGGAAGCCAATAAAATGGTACTAATACCATGATAAACTGTGGCTAATTATCGATCACGCAAATCTGATATGATGTTTTACTTAACATAATATATATTATCGAACTAATTGATATGGCAAACTGATGAGCGCAGATATTACCCCTCTTACGAACATCATGGCGCGTCTGCGGGATCCTGACACTGGCTGCCCTTGGGACATTGAGCAAAACTTTGCGACGATTGCACCTTACACGATTGAAGAAGCATATGAGGTTGCAGACGCAATAGAGCGCAATGATCTTGACGCACTCAAAGACGAACTAGGTGATCTTCTTCTGCAGGTCGTATTTCACAGCCAGATGGCAAGCGAACAAAGCGCGTTCAATTTGCAGGACGTTGTTAATAGCATTTGCGATAAGATGGTTCGCCGCCATCCGCACGTATTTGGGGATGTAAAAGCCGCAAGCCATGAGGTCCCGGACAATTGGGAAACCATTAAGGCCGCGGAACGCAGCAGCCATGAAGACAACAGCGCTTTGGCAGGCGTCGCCCTCGCCCTTCCCGCCTTATTGCGTGCACAAAAAATTCAAAAGCGGGCCGCACGCACCGGTTTCGATTGGCCAGATCAATCCGGTGCGCGCGATAAAATTATTGAAGAATTAGAAGAAGTTAAGGAAGCAACTTCCGCCGAGAATGTCGAGGAAGAAATAGGTGATTTGCTCTTCGCCGTCGTCAACTTCGCGCGCTTTCATAAGGTAGACGCAGAACGCGCATTGAAGCAAGCGAGCGCGAAATTCGAACGACGGTTTCGCGATATGGAAATGTCTGCCGGCGCCACTTTTGTGGGGTTATCCTTAGATGCCAAGGAAGAATTGTGGCAGCAAGCAAAAGCGAAAGAAAAAATTAAGACGCAGGTTTAAAGGCTGACCTGTTCAAACTGCTTTTCGAACTGCCCCCATAATTGCCGGCTCAGTGACACATCGACCGAGACAATCTCACCGTCAACATGCTGGCTGCTCACTATGCCACGACCATGCAGCCATGCCAATGCTGCGCCATTATCCGTACGCAATGTGACTGTGCGCAGATCATTTCCCTGCGCAATGCGTGCCGTGAGGAGAGCCTTGAAAGCATCGATGCCCTCACCTGTTTCAGCCGATATCATCAAGATATCTTCGTCGCGCGCAGCCATGCCGGATAACTCAGCCCGCCGATCATGATCCAAAAGATCCAACTTGTTCCAGATTTCCACTATCCGCGGCTGATTTTCACCTTGTGCATCATCCAGCACGCCCAAATCACGCAAAATCTGCAAAACATCCTCACGCTGCGCATCGCTCTCGGAATGCGAAATGTCGCGTACATGGACGATAATATCAGCAGAAATCACTTCTTCCAACGTTGCGCGAAACGCCGCGATTAATTGCGTTGGCAGGTCAGAAACAAAGCCAACCGTGTCGGACAATATCGCCTTTTCCACCCCCGGCAGCGTGATTTGCCGCATCGTTGGGTCTAAAGTTGCGAATAACATATCTTCGGCAAGAACGGTTGCACGCGTCAACCGATTGAACAGCGTTGATTTACCCGCGTTCGTATAGCCCACCAAAGCGATCACGGGCCAAGGTGCACGTTTACGCCGGGCGCGATGCAAAGAACGGGTTCTTTTGACCTCTTCTAGTTCCCGCCGCAACCGCGCCATGCGGTCCCGGATCATACGACGGTCGGCCTCAATCTGCGTTTCACCTGGACCACCAAGAAAGCCGAAACCACCGCGCTGCCGCTCCAAGTGTGTCCAGCTACGGACCAAGCGCCCCGCTTGATAGTCAAGATGCGCTAACTCGACCTGCAATCGCCCCTCGGCCGTAGCCGCGCGTTCGCCAAAAATTTCAAGGATCAAGCCGGTCCGATCAATCGTCTTCAGTCCGGTGCGTTCTTCCAGATTGCGCTGCTGAATCGCTGTCAGCGAAGCATCCACTATCAGAAGATCAGCTTCAAGGTCGCGGCCCATCTCAGCTATTTCTTCAACTTGACCACCGCCAAGCAGCGTTACTGCCCGCGGAGATCGCACGCGATAATGCTTTTTGCGGACAATATTCAGGCCAATGGCAAGTGCAAGCCCCTCCGCTTCTGCAAGGCGCGCCTCCGGTCCCACAGAGGCCCGTCCAGGCAACTCAGGATAAATGACCAAAGCGCGCGCGCCCCGCGCGAACTCGTCGGTTTCGCTTCGTTCAAACCCGCTCAAATATCGCTCTCGTCAACACCCTGATTATATTCCGCTAGGTTCACAGGATTCGCTGGCTGGATAGTGGATATGGCATGCTTATACACAAGCTGTGTCGTGCCATCACGTTCCAGCATGACCGAAAAAAGGTCATAGGCAACAATTATTCCCTGAAGCATCACGCCATTGACCAGAAACGTCGTAACGGATTCGTTCTTATCGCACATGGCGTGCAGAAAAACATCCTGCAACATTCCGGGCCGGTGCGTGACACGCGACATCATGTCGTCAAATAACGAACGCTCCGGCGATGTAGACGGCATAATTGTCGATATCGAATGTTTGTACACAAGCTGGGACATGCCATCACGGCGCAGCAGCACCGAGAAGTTGTCAAACCATGTTACAACACCTTGAAGCTTTACCCCCTTAACCAAAAACATGGTCACAGGGGTTTTCGATTTTCTGAGGGAGTTCAGAAACAGGTCTTGCAGCCCGTTATTTTTTTCAGTCATTGTTATTATCCGTTTATATTTATCGTTATGCCAAGTTCCGCTGCGCGCCGAGCATTCAGCTTTATAGCTTAGCAATGTTACGGTTACACGAATAACGCCAAATTCGCAATTGTGCTCAGATCTCTGCGTCGTCTGTAAAATCCAGTGCGTTTTTGCGGACAGAAATACCCAATAGCTTTAGCTTCCGATGCAACGCAGAGCGCTCCATGCCAACAAAAGCGGCCGTTTTTGAAATGTTGCCGGAAAAACGTTTGATCTGCACCCGCAAGTATTCGCGTTCAAATGCTTCGCGCGCCTCGCGCAGTGGCGCCCCCATAAGCGCTGTCACATTATGTTCTGCCCCTTCATAGCTGTTAATGATTTCGGACGGCAACATGTCAGCCTCAATGGTCGCAACGCCTTCTGCCGGCGCCAATATGATGGTGCGTTCAATGATGTTGCGCAATTGTCGGACATTCCCAGGCCATTCACAGGCTTGCAGTGCTGCCATCGCGTCGCCTGAGAAGTTAGGCGGGGACATGCGGTGTTCGGATGCAAAGCGCGCGGCATAATGGTTAACGAGGTCGGGAATGTCTTCGCGACGCCCTGACAAGGGTGGAATTTCGACCGGAACTACATTTAACCTGTAAAATAAATCTTCGCGGAACCGGCCCTCGGCGATTTCGATTGCCAAATCGCGCGCTGTTGCGGACACAAAGCGAACGTCAACGCGTATTTGCCGATCGCCGCCCACACGAACAAAGCTTTGGTCGGTTAACACGCGCAGAATTTTGCCTTGGGTGGTACGCGGCATGTCCGCAACTTCATCGAGAAACAATGTCCCGCCATGCGCTTTCTCTAACATACCCGCCTGCATCAGACGACCATCCTGTTCGATGCCAAACAAGACTTCGTCAAATCGCTCAGGAGATAGTTGTGCGGCACTCACGGACACAAAGGGGCCCCCTGCCCGTGGACTCCAGCCATGGAGCAAACGCGCTGCTACTTCTTTGCCAACCCCTGCCGGCCCAGTGATCAGCATTCGGCTTCCGGTACCGGCGACCTTCTTTAGCGTTGCGCGCACTGTGTTAATCGCGACTGACGAGCCCGTCAGTTCCTCGGAATGCCCTACCCGCGCCTTAAGATCTGCATTTTCCGCGCGCAGCCGTTCCGTTTCGGTTGCCTTTGACACAAGGTGCAACAGTTTACTGGCTTCAAAGGGCTTTTCGATAAAGTCAGCCGCGCCTTGTCCGATGGCGGCAACAGCCGTGTCGATATTACCATGACCGGAGAACACAATGACTGGGATTTGGGGATCGCGCAATTTGATGGCGCGCAACAATTCAATCCCGTCCATCGATGACCCACGCAACCAGACGTCCAGCAATATCAAAGATGGCAAACGTTCATCCAGCGCGGCCAAGGCCTCTTCAGCCGACGATGCCGTTCTTGTGCCATAACCCTCATCATTGAGCACTCCAGAGACCAGGTCCCGAATGTCTTGTTCATCGTCTACAATCAGTATGTCGAGCGCCATAATTAGCCTTTAGCCTCATCTGCATTGGAGAGCGGTGCGGAAGAGCTTACTTTCCCCACCTTGGATGCCACGATTTGCGGATTGAATTTCAATGTCACGACTGCGCCAACAGGAGCATTGTCTGACAAGGAGATTTCTCCGAAATGTTCTTCAATAATCTTTTTCACAATCGCAAGGCCAAGCCCCGAACCGCTCGCGCGGTTAGTGATATAGGGCTCCATAATCCTTTGGCGGTCTGACGGAAGGCCAATGCCATTGTCCGCGATATGGATAACCAACGTCTCTTGATCCATCAACACATCAACTGATATCACCCCGTCAATTGACCCTGATTTTCGTTTTTCTTCAATGGATTCAGCAGCATTTTTTAGAATATTTGTAATGGCCTGCCCAAGCTGTCGTCTGTCAGAAATCAGTGCGGGAACTGCGCCGCTTTGATTATAGTTGAATGTGATGTCGGGGTGCGCGACTTCAAACAAAAATACCGCATGGCCGACAATATCATGGACATTCTCGGCACGGAACAATGGTTTGGGCATGCGTGCAAAGGATGAGAATTCATCGACAATGTTGCGCAAATCCCCAACCTGTCGGACAATGGTGCTGGTCAATTGTTCGAATATCGCCTGATCCTGCGGGATATTCTTACCAAACCGGCGTTGCAAGCGCTCTGCAGCCAACTGTATCGGGGTCAGCGGATTTTTGATCTCATGCGCGATACGGCGCGCAACGTCCGACCATGCCGCGCTGCGTTGGTCTGCCAGTTGCTGACTAATGTCTTCAAAAGTTACCACACTGCCCTGATCCCGCGGGGACACAGTTACAGCAACCGTCAGGGGTTCTGGTCCATCGCCCAATTGCACCACGCCGCGCGGGCTTTCGCTGGCTAATGCCGCCAGCGCGGGTGCGATGCTCGCAAATTTTTGACCAACAATCGTGTCAAATCTATTCTTCAGCAGCTTTTCTGCCGTAGTGTTGGCGAGCTGCACCACGCCATTGCTGTCTACCGAAACCACGCCTGCGGATACAGATTCCAGAACTGCCTCGATGAAGAGACGTCGTTCACCAAGTTGATGGTTGGTAGCTAACAAAACGCCGGTTTGTTCTTGCAGTCTTTCTGTCATGCGGTTGAAGGATTGCGATAGAAACGCCACTTCATCGTTGCGATATTGGTCAATGGTCACGCGCGCGGACAAATCCCCCTCCGCAATCAATTGTGCTGCGTTCACAAGATTATTGACCGGACGCACAAGACGGTCGGCAACCCGCAACGCTACCCACAAAGTGATGCCGATAATCATCAAGGACACAAAATAAAGCGCGAGATTGAATTGGATTTGTAGTGCTCGTGACCGACTGACCATATTGTCATAGTCTTGCAGCACCGATTGCGCTTTCTCGCCCAGCGCAAAGGATGGAACCGATAAGGCACGACTAGCGTATAAATAGCTTCGCGGTGTATCGAACAATATCGTTACAGCTTCAATTCTGTCGGCGCGGTTGGCAATAACCATCCCCTCGCCTGCATTCAGCTTCTTCAAAATGTCAGCAGCGATCCAATCCTGCTTCCGATCATCATTTTCAGTCGCGACGGCTTCTGTCCTTTGAATTCCGTCGGCACCTACCGAAACAATAGCGGACTCGCTCAACCGCCTGCGGAAGACCTGTTCGAGATAATAACTCAAAAAAGCAGGATCATCAGCGTTGGTTTGGCTTAATGCATTTCGGAAGTCCCCCGCCATGGTAACCGTTTCGTCGCCGACATCTTTGGCGTTTACCTCATAATAGCCTTTTGCCAATTCCCCGGCATTTTCCAGCACCCCGCGTGCAGAACCTGAAAACCAAAATTGAACGCCGCTTTGAAATAGCAAGGAAGCGAAGATAACGAGGAGAACCGTAGGTACAGCCGTGATAGCCGAAAAAATCGCGACCAAACGGACATGCAACAACTGCTTACTACCAATACTGCTGCTCTCTGCGCGCTTGAGTGCGATGCGGCGGCCAAACAGCACAAGGAGCATGGTAGCTGGCAGCAGGTTGCTGACGAGCATCGTCGCCGATGCAGCAGGCGCGAGTGGTTCTGATTGCGTCCCCTGCCCGACCAACAACATAGCAGTGATAACGCCCATAACGATCAACATCGCGGCGCTGGCAATTTCCAAAAACTTTATCGACTGACTTTTGCCGAGGAGATCGGTGC
Source organism: Sphingomonadales bacterium (assembly GCA_027488785.1). Taxonomy (GTDB): domain Bacteria; phylum Pseudomonadota; class Alphaproteobacteria; order Sphingomonadales; family Sphingomonadaceae; genus Sphingorhabdus_B. The sequence continues at coordinate 12,531 of JAIYAY010000024.1, forward strand.
CCCGTTCAAAAAGACGACGGACAGCGGAAGGTGAAGCACGTTCTTCTTCAGAGTCCATTGTTGCCATAAAGACACTGTGGCATTCCTTGCGTTGCCTGAAAAGCACAAAATAGTGACATTCAGGCAACGTATCGCGTTAATGCTTCGATCTAACGGCCGCCTGAAGGGCCAATGCCATAATCCGTCAATTTTTTGCGCAAGGTATTGCGGTTTATACCCAGCAATACTGCCGCCTTTAACTGGTTGCCCTTCACTTGTTTCATGACATGTTGAAGCAATGGGATTTCGAACTGCGCAAGTGCGCGGGGATATAATTTTTCACGCATTGAACCTCGCTGACGCTGATCCCTCAAGAACTGCGCTACCGCTGCTTCAAAGCTTGCACCCTGGATGGCCGGCTCTGTCTCCTGTGCTGGTTCAACAAATTGCATGATCGTGGCGTCCGTGATGGTATCTTCGCGACACAATAAAGCGAGGCGGTAGATCAGGTTTTTCAGCTCACGAATATTGCCGCGCCACGGCATCGCCATCAAATGGCCGATGGCATTGTCATCGATTTTTCGAATTGGCAGGCCATCTTTCGCCGCCATTATCAAGAAATGTTGCGCAAGCAGGCCAATGTCCTCCGTCCGGTCGCGCAATGGCGGCATTTCGATCGGGACAACGTTCAGGCGATAGAATAAATCTTCACGAAAGCCGCCTTTTTCGATCAATGCTGGCAAATTTTGGTTGGTCGCTGCAACGATACGTACATCAAGGCGAATGCTGGCTTTACCGCCTATACGGCTAATCACACCACTTTGTAAGGCGCGCAGCAGTCGTGTCTGCGCGTGCATGGGCATATCGCCAATTTCGTCGAGGAACAACGTGCCGCCTTGCGCCTGTTCAAACCGGCCAATCGATTGGCCTACAGCCCCTGTAAATGCGCCTTTTTCATGACCAAAAAGCTCAGCTTCGATGAGCTCGCTAGGTATAGCGGCCATGTTGACGGCGACGAATGGCCCAGTTTTGCGATGGCCGAGATTGTGGATAGCTTCTGCTACCAATTCCTTGCCTGTTCCGCTCTCGCCGGAAATCAAAACGGACAAGTCATTGCGCAAAAGCCGCGCCACCATGCGGTAAACATCCTGCATCGCGGCGCTTCGTCCAATCATCGGAAGATTGGCCTCGGAGAGCGACTCTAAAGGATCATGTGCCGTGGAACGCCGCTTTTCGATGCCTTGCTTCACCGCCAGAACAAGGTCGTTCAGATCAAACGGCTTAGGAAAATACTCAAAAGCGTCAATCTCGCTAGCCCGCACCGCAGTTTCTAGCGTGTTTTGCGCGGACATAATGATAACCGGCATCTCGGGCGATCTTTTCATAGCCTCTTTCAAGGTGGCCAGACCATCACTGTCCTTCAACAAGACATCCGTCAGCATCAAATCAAAATGCCCATTGGCCAATACCGTGTCGCGCGCCGCCACGGAATCACATAAAAATGTTTCGATATTCTCGGCTTGGAGCGCGGCGCTCACCACAAGACCGATGGATGCGTCGTCCTCAACAATGAGTACCCGTGGCGGTGTCATGCGTTCGTTTTCCCTGATGCAACTGGCAGCAATAGCCGGAACGTCGTTTGCCCCTGCACCGCGTCACGTTCGAACAAAACGCGGCTGTTCATCTGCTGCACGAGCTTGCGTACTATGGCGAGCCCAAGCCCCTGCCCATCGCGCTTTGTCGTCACAAAGGGCGAGAATAATTCATCGACAATATGGTCGGGAACGCCGGGGCCATTGTCCGAAATGGCGATTTCAACAGGAAGCTTAATCGAACGCCGATCAAGATCCGCGTCCCGAAGAGCGCCGCTCATGACATAACGGGTCGAAATGCCTATCACGCCGTCCAATCGGCCTTGCAACGCGTCTGTCGCATTCTGCAAAAGATTGATCAACACCTGCACCATCCCGTCGGCATCAATAAGCACATCGGGCAAGGACGGATCATAGTTAATAGAAATTTCCGGCATAGCCCGGTTTGCGGCACGTAATGAGCGAATGGCGCGTTCAATCAGCAAGTGAATATTGGCCGGAGCCAGCTCGGCCGGTTCCGAACGCCCAAGCTTTTGCATTTGATCAAGTAACCGCGCAATGCGGTCGACCTCATTGACAATCAATTCGGTCAAAGCGCGGTTTTTTTCATCGACGATCCTGGCCAACAGCTGCGCTGCGCCTTTAATTCCCGCCAATGGATTTTTTATTTCATGACCCAATATCGCAGGTGCGCCAATCGCTTGTTGTTGCCCACTGTCGCGCTGATCACCGATATGCTCACGACCACCATTGCGGGGCGATATGACCGCGATCCGCCATTCCGGCTCCTTAGATATAGACGAGAGATTTACATCGACTGTCATGATGCCATGGGGCGTTTTAAGCTCCATATCTTGCGCCGATATATCGCTATCAGCCGACAATAATGCGGCATTCATCCGATCGCTTTCGAAAATAAGCGTTTCGTCAACGCGTTGTCCCTCAAGGCGCCGTCGACTTCGTCCAAAAAAGGCCTCGCTGGCATCATTAGCGTAAGCGATGACATGTTCAGGTGAAATCAAAAGCACCGGAACCGAGAGGCTCGCCAGCATCTGGCCATAATCGGGGCGATGCATGGCCGGCGACATGGATCAGGCGGCCGATTTAATCAGAAACGGTTCATAAAAGCGCGTCAATTCATCCATCACCACCGTTGGATCATCAATACGGTTCATAAAGTTTCTGAACTCTGCTGAACCGTTCAGCCCTTTAGTATACCAGCCAATATGTTTGCGCGCGATGCGCACCCCGACTTCGTTGCCATAATGGTCAAGCATGGCGCGATAATGGTTCATGATAAGGTGAAATTGGGTATCAATGTTCGGGTCGTCAATGGTTTGTCCGGTGCGGAACCAATGCATCATCTGGCCAAGCAACCATGGTTTGCCATATGCTCCACGGCCAACCATCACGCCGTCTGCACCGCTTTGCGCCAAAGCAGTTTGCGCATCTTCAATGGTGCAAATGTCGCCATTTACAATGACCGGCAATGATACCGCATCCTTCACCTTGCGCACAAATGCCCAATCAGCAGAACCTTTATACATCTGATTCCGTGTGCGGCCATGCACAGTGATCATCTTTGCACCTAAATCTTCGGCAATACGCGCAAGCTCTGGCGCATTCAGGCTATTATGGTCCCATCCCATACGCATTTTGACGGTCACAGGCACGGACACCGCTTTCACCGTTGCCGCAATCAAGCTAGCGGCCAAGGGCAAATCGCGCATCAACGCGGAGCCGGCATCGCCATTCACCACTTTTTTGACCGGGCACCCCATGTTGATGTCGATAATGGCAGCACCGCGCTCTTCATTCAGTTTGGCCGCTTCACCCATTTCATAAGGAGTGCAACCGGCAAGCTGCATCGACACCGGCTCCTCAATGGCGTCCCATTCGCATTTTTGGATGCTTTGCCGGGTCTCACGGATCATCGCTTGGCTAGCGATCATCTCGGTCACGTTCAGGCCGGAACCAAATTCACGCACAATTTTACGGAACGGCATGTCGGTGACGCCAGTCATAGGCGCCAATATGATGGGACAATCGATTTTAATGTTGCCGATATGAATGGGTTTAAGTTGCATCTTCAAGCACTGCCTAAAATTTAGGCAGGCCGATACCCGCTTTCAGCTTGGCGGGCAAGTCTGCTGTCGCTAGAGGGCCCGAATGGCATCTCGTCCAACCACCGTTGCACTTATCGTCGCCGCCGGCACAGGTAGCCGCGCAGGCAGCGCGCAGCCAAAGCAGTTTCGCCATTTACGCGGCAAACCCATGTTGTGGCACAGCTATGCCGCATTGTCGGCGCACCCTGATATCGATCAAGTCTATGTTGTTATTGGCGCAGGGCAAGAAACCGAAGCAGCAGCGGCGCTGGTAGGCCTTAAAGAACCGATTTTTGTCCAAGGCGGCGCAACACGGCGTGAAAGTGTGCATTTGGGTTTGATGGCGATTGCGGCACATAAAGCAGTCGATCAGGTTCTGATTCACGACGCCGCCCGGCCGTTCCTGCCACGCACAGTTATTGATGACTTATTAGACGCGCTATTGCACGCACCCGGCGCTGTCCCTGCTTTGCCCGTTGTCGATAGCCTTTCACGCGGCACGGATATACTTTCCGAAACCGTCGAGCGCGAAAATCTATGGCGTATTCAAACACCGCAGGCCTTTGCCTTTCCGGAAATTTACGCAGCCCACAAATCATGGACGGGCGCAGAACCAACCGACGACGCGCGGATGCTGATGGCTCAGGGAGGCAAGGTGCGTATCATACCAGGCGCTGAGGCTCTCAATAAATTTACCTTCTCAAGCGATTTTGCAGGAAACAATATGCCCTCATTCCGAAGCGGAAATGGTTTTGACGTCCACCGCCTGGTGTCGGGCGCCGAATTATGGCTATGTGGCGTGCAGATCCCGCATGACAGAGGCCTTGACGGCCATAGCGATGCAGATGTTGCAATGCATGCGTTGACCGACGCCATTTTGGGAGCGATTGCTAAGGGCGACATTGGCGATCACTTCCCGCCAAGCGATCCACAATGGCGCGGCGCATCCTCCGATCGATTCCTAGCCCATGCCATGAAGATGGCGCGCGCAGAAGGATTTGAACTGTCAAATGCGGATGTCACTATCATCTGCGAACAGCCCAAAGTTGGTCCCTACCGATTAAAAATGCGCGAACGGCTTGCAGAAATTATGTCTGTTGATGTGGATCGGATATCGGTAAAGGCAACAACAACCGAAATGCTTGGTTTTACTGGTCGGGGTGAAGGCATTGCCGCGCAAGCGACCGCAACTTTTGAGAAAATCTGAATATGGAAACCGTTTTACCCGCCGAGATTGCCAAACTTGCTGCGCGCGTTGTTGCCGAAAATAAGGCAGCGGGCCGGATGGTTGCTATCGCTGAAAGCTGCACTGGCGGGCTTGTCTCAGCCGCGATTACGGAAGTTCCGGGTAGCAGCGCCGTACTTGGATATGGCTTTGTCACTTATAGCAATGACGCGAAGATTAAGCTCTTGGGCGTAAATGAGGACATCATAGACGCATTTGGCGCTGTATCCGTCGGTGTCGCATGGGCCATGGCGCAAGGCGCGCTGAAAAAAAGCGGCGCAGACATCGCCGTTGCGATTAGTGGTGTGGCTGGCCCCGATGGTGGCAGCCCCAGCAAACCGGTCGGCACTGTGGTTTTTGCAGTAGCGGTCAAAGGTCAAAACCCGGAAGAAGTTATGGGTGACCAAAAATCCTTTGGCGCAGACAAAAGTCGCGCTGACATTCGCGCCTTTGCAACGCTTCATGCGTTGGAGCTGCTGCTCCCACCCGCACCATAAAGCGCATCCGCACGCTCAACAAACGCTGCAGTCATCTTGCGGAGTGCGGAATCAAAAAACTGACCAGCCAGCGCCTCAAAAACGCGGTTACGAAAAGAAAAATCGACCGTAAATTCGACGATTGAGCCCCCGCCTTCGACATCTTCGAAAGTCCAGGAATTGTGCAAATGCTTCATGGGACCATCGAGATAATCGACGATGATCGATGACTTAGGCGTCTTTACCACGCGGCTACTGAACGTTTCTCGAAGCGATTTGAATCCGACAATCATGTCCGCGAGCATTTCGCTTTCTTCATCCTTTCGGATACGAATGGCACTGACCCAGGGCAAGAACTCCGGATAGCGACGGACATCCGCGACCAGATCATACATTTGTGCGGCGTTATGCGGCAGGCTGCGGCGTTCGTGATGATGCGGCATTGTGCGTTGAAGCCTTAGCGTGCCTTGGCAAGTTGTGCAGCACGTGCGTCGCGCATCTTGGCGAAATCATCACCCGCATGATAGCTGGACCGCGTCAGCGGGCTAGCGGCGACAAGCAAAAAGCCCTTAGCCCTGGCAATCGCGGCATAAGCGTCAAATGCGCTTGGCGTTACGAAATCCATGACCTTTGCATGCTTGGGCGTTGGCTGCAGATATTGCCCCATAGTCAGGAAATCGATGTCCGCGCTGCGCATGTCGTCCATCACCTGATGCACTTCCATCCGTTCTTCACCCAATCCAAGCATCACACCAGACTTGGTAAAAATCGATGGATCATGCCGCTTCACCGTTTCCAACAAACGTAAAGAGGCATAATATCGCGCACCGGGCCGAATGGTTGGGTACAGGCGCGGAACAGTCTCCAGATTGTGGTTATACACATCGGGACGCGCCGTAACGATCGCTTCAATCGCCGCCTGCGCCTTATTACGAAAATCGGGCGTTAGGATTTCGATTGTGGTGTTGGGCGTATTGCGCCTTAATGCCTCAATCACTTTCACAAACTGGCTTGCGCCGCCATCAGGCAGATCGTCCCGGTCAACCGATGTAATAACGATGTGCTCAAGGCCCATCTTAGCCGCAGCAATTGCAACATGTTCCGGCTCAAGTGGGTCAACCGCCCGCGGCATGCCCGTTTTCACGTTACAAAATGCGCAAGCCCTAGTGCACACATCACCAAGGATCATCACAGTGGCGTGTTTCTTAGTCCAGCATTCACCGATATTGGGGCACGCGGCTTCTTCGCATACCGTGTTTAAATTGAGGTCGCGCATCAAGCGACGCGTTTCATTAAACTCGGTACCCGTGGGCGCTTTAACCCTGATCCAGTCGGGTTTGCGTTCCCTAACTGGACGTTCGGGCATATTTATCGGAGCGTTCATAATCCTCGAATAGACGGGGCACGCCATCTTGCCAACTGCAACTTGCCTGCTATGGGTTGCAAAATCCGCAAAGGGGCAAAGATGATCGTTGATACCCTCACTTCGCCGGTGATCCTGTTTTTTGTACTTGGTTTTGTTGCGGCTGCGCTCAAATCCGACCTGACTATTCCCGAGGCTTTCGCCAAAGCGATGTCCATCTATTTGATGGCAGCCATCGGCTTAAAAGGCGGGGTTGAGGTATCCAAGAGCGGTATCACAGCCGAAGTCATGGTTGCCGCTGCAGCCGGCCTGGCTTTGAGTTTCCTTTTACCTGTCATCGCCTTTGCGTTGTTACGCGGCATCGGCAAATTGTCCAAAGTAGATGCTGGCGCAGTTGCGGCGCATTATGGCTCGGTCAGCGTTGTTACATTTGTAACCGCAATAGAATTGCTAACGGGCGAAGGCTTAAGCCCGGCAGGATATATGGTCGCCGTTCTGGCACTAATGGAAACACCGGCCATTATTACAGGCCTGATGCTCGCCCGCCGAGGTGAAACGAGGTCTGGTGAAAGCAATGGAACGCCATGGCATGAGGTTCTTACCAATGCCTCGGTGATCCTACTGGTAGGTAGCTTCGTCATTGGTGCAATTGCCGGAAGCGAGGGGTTTGCAGCGGTAAAGCCCCTATTTGATACTGGCTTCCGCGGTGTATTGTGCCTGTTCCTACTGGATATGGGCCTGATTGCGGCACGCCGCCTGATGCAATCGCGCAAAATGACGTTGCGCTTGGTATTCCTCGCTATCTTATTACCTTTGGTCAACGGCACCATCGGTACCGTGATTGGCACTGTTATCGGCCTCGACATTGCTTCAGCAGCAGCTTTGGGCATATTGGCTGCGAGCGCATCCTACATCGCGGTGCCAGCGGCGATGCGGCTTGCCCTGCCTCAGGCTGATCCGGGGATATATCTCAGCATGTCACTCGGCGTAACGTTCCCGTTCAATATCATCTTTGGCATCAGTATCTTTGCTGCGCTCGCCCAAGCTTTAGGATAGCCTTATGGTTCAAACCGTCCCCCGCAAACGTATTGAAATTCTGGTCGATACGCCGCTTGTTCCGCGTATTGTCAGCAAGTTGAAAGCCGTGGACATTTCAGGATGGAGTGTCATTCACGTGGACTCTGGCGGTGGGCGTGCGGGCGAATGGCAGCATGATGATGTAACTGGCGCCAGTGCAAAAACTATCGTGCTTGCCATCGCATCAGACATAAAGACAGAACAGTTAATCGACGCAATTGCGCCATTGCTCGATAGTTATGGCATGTTGTTAACCGTCGGCGACGTTCAAGTTGTCCGAGGAGAGCGATTCTAATGCCTGAGTTTGGCGTCCTGGTTGAAGGATATCGTCGCTTCAAATCGGATGCTTATGTTCGGCAAAAGGAACGCTACGACGCGCTTGCCAGCGATGGGCAGTCCCCGCCCATCATGATCATTTCCTGTTGTGATAGCCGGGTCGATCCTGCGACAGTGTTTGACACCACGCCGGGGCAGGTTTTCGCCCTGCGCAACGTAGCAAACTTGGTCCCGCCATATGAAACCGGTGGCGGATTACATGGCGTATCGGCGGCCATCGAATTTGGCGTGTTGGGGCTTGAGGTTCGGCATATTGTCGTCCTGGGCCACGCCCAATGCGGCGGTATCAAGGCATCACTGGAGGGCGGCGATCTTGGCGAAGCGGGGTATAGCTTCATTGATGGCTGGGTCGATATTGTTCGCCCTGCCCGCGACAAGGTGCTGGCTTCCGCATCCAAAGACCCGCAACGAGATTTGGAGCTGGAAGCGATACGCGTTAGTCTGGCCAACCTACGTAGTTTTCCCTTTATTGCTGCGCGTGAACAATTGGGGCAGTTGAAGCTGCACGGCGCCTATTTCGGCATAGCCGACGGCAATCTTCACGTTCTCAATAATGAGAACGGCAGTTTTGAGGTACAATGAACGAGCCCCATAGCTTCCCCGCTTATTATGATGATCTCGCGTTAAGTTTTGAAGAAGCATGGGGCCTTGTCTCCACGGGTGTGACCAATCGACACAGCCCAGCGCATATGCCCGTCGTTGGCACAATCGATGCATTGGGCGTCCCACAAATGCGGATCATGATATTACGCGGCGTATCGCGGGACGGACGGACGCTTCGTTTCCACACGGATTCGCGTTCAATTAAGGCAGAGCAACTACGCCAAAACCCTGCTAGCAGCTTATTGATCTATGACCCGACGGCAAAGATTCAAATCCGCATGTCGGGAAAAACGCATTTTATGACCACAGGCGACATAGCCGACACCGCTTGGTCAACTTCAACCCCATTTGCGCGGCGCTGTTACATGGCCGAGGCTGCGCCGGGTACGCCTGTGGCTAAACCTTCATCAGGCTTGCCCGAATGGATAGAAGGCAAGCAACCTGAGGAAAAATTATTGGCCGATTATCGCGGAAATTTTGCGGCCTTGCTGGTTGAGATTGAGACAATCGAATGGCTGTATCTTGCCAATGCCGGCCACAGGCGCGCCCGCTGGCAATGGGACGCAGCGCAAAATACATGGGCGGGTCGCTGGCTTATTCCCTAAGGTTGCACAATTTATGAGATGGGCTTTGATCGTTACCGTGCGCCGTCCCACGTCCCCACCTCGTCACCTGAGCAGAGTTTCCCGCTCTTGATGACGAGGCATAGGATTTCAAGGCATCATCAACGTGTCATTTTCTTATAAGTTGCACGATGTGGACGCGTGGCGTCCTCTCCAAGCCGAGCAATCTTGTCTTCTTCATAGGATTCAAAATTGCCTTCAAACCATTCGACATGGCTGTCGCCTTCAAAAGCCAGAATGTGCGTGGCCAAACGGTCAAGGAAGAAGCGGTCATGGCTGATAACCACAGCGCAACCGGCGAAACTCTCAAGCGCCTCTTCAAGCGCTGACAGCGTTTCCACGTCCAAATCGTTGGTCGGTTCGTCGAGCAGAAGCACGTTGCCGCCCTCTTTCAACATCTTTGCCATATGCACACGGTTACGTTCACCGCCGGACAGAAGGCCAACTTTTTTCTGTTGGTCGGTGCCCTTGAAGTTGAACGCGCCAACATAAGCGCGGGTGGGTGTCTCATGCTTACCGAGCTTCATAAAGTCGGCACCACCGGAGATTTCTTCCCACACATTTTTGTTGGGATCCAGATCATCACGGCTTTGGTCGACAAAGCCCAATTTCACGGTTTCACCAATTTCCACTTCACCGGAATCCGGTACTTCCTGGCCAGTGATTAAACGGAACAAAGTCGACTTACCTGCGCCGTTCGGCCCAATAACGCCAACGATGCCGCCCTGCGGGATGGTGAAGGACAGATTTTCGAACAATAATTTATCACCATATGCCTTGGTGATATTCTTGACCTCGATAACCTTGCTACCAAGACGCTCTGGGGTTTGAATGACAATCTGTGCCTTGCCGGGCGCGCGGTTTTCTTGTGCCTCAACCAATTGGTCGAAAGATTTGATACGCGCTTTAGATTTGGTCTGCCTTGCCTTCGGGCTTTGTCGAATCCACTCAAGTTCGTCCTTAATCGCCTTCTGTCGACCGGCATCTTCGCGCGATTCTTGCTCGAGGCGCTTGCCCTTCTTTTCCAAATAGGTCGAATAATTGCCTTCATAGACAAAGTAACGACCACGATCGAGTTCAAGTATCCAACTGACAACATTGTCGAGGAAGTATCGGTCGTGGGTGACGAGGATGACGTTGCCCTTATAATCGACCAGATGCTTTTCCAGCCAAGCCACCGATTCCGCATCAAGGTGGTTGGTAGGTTCGTCGAGCAGCAAGATGTCAGGCTTTTCCAGCAACAGCCTTGTAAGCGCTATCCGGCGCTTTTCACCGCCGGACAGATTAGTGACCGGGCTATCACCTGGCGGGCAACGCAGCGCATCCATGGCAAGTTCAAGCTGACTATCCAGTGACCAGCCATCGACGGCATCAATCTTTTCCTGAAGCGAGCCCATTTCTTCCATCAATGCGTCAAAGTCGGCATCTTCTGGCGGGTCGCCCATGATCATCGAAATTTCGTTAAAGCGGTCGACCAAGTCCGCCACCGGACGAACGCCATCCATAACGTTTTCACGGACAGTCTTGTTTGGGTCCAGCTCTGGCTCCTGCGCCAGATAACCCACGCGAATATGCTCGCCGGGCCACGCTTCACCGGTAAATTCGGTGTCCATACCCGCCATGATCTTCATCAGCGTTGACTTACCCGTGCCGTTAGGTCCGACGATGCCAATCTTTGCATCCGGATAGAATTGCAGATTGATGTTGTTAAGAACCGGCTTGCTCGCGCCGGGGAAGGTTTTGGTCATTCCCTTCATTACGAAGCTATATTGCGCTGCCATGGGGATTAGTTCCTGTGCTATATTACTATGATTTGGCCGCCTCCCTAGCTATCTGCACCTTTCCTCGCAAGGTGGATTGCAAAACGGCGCGATGCGATTAAGCCTTTAAAGTATGAAAAAAAATATCGCTCTGTTCGCCGCAGCTTCCACGCTGTTCCTTAACCCTGCTGTCACCATCGCTGCGCCAACGGCCGCAAAGTCGACGTCGGTTGCCGAATTACGCGACACAGTGCTGCAATCCGATGATGTCGCTTATGACATCGTAGAGGGCCTCACGACCGAAATTGGACAACGACAGGCCGGCACGGAGGCAGAAGCACGCGCGCGGATATGGTCAGTAAACAAATTAAAGGCATTGGGCTTCGACAATGTCTGGGTTGAAGAATATCAGATGCCCACATGGGTACGCGGCGAAGAAACCGCTTACATTACCTCGCCATTTCCTCAAAAGCTGGCCGTCACGGCATTGGGCAATAGCGCAAGCACAGGCGAAGCGGGATTGGAGGCGGAGATCGTCTATTTCCCGACTATCGACAACTTACGCGCTGCACCGGATGGCAGCCTGAAAGGTAAGATTGCCTTTGTCAGCCACAATATGAAGGCGACGCAAGATGGTAGTAGCTATGGCGCATTTGGCCCTGCCCGCTTTGTTGGACCGAATATCGCTGCCAAGAAAGGCGCGGCGGCGATCGTCATTCGGTCCGTCGGCACGGACTATCACCGCAATCCACATACCGGAAACACCAATTTCGAACCTGGCGTCACCCCTATTCCAGCAGGCGCCTTGTCGATTCCCGACGCGGAGAATCTTGAACGCATGATTGCGCGCGGCAAGCCCGTACGTATGAAACTGAAGCTCACGCCGAAAAATATCGGGATACAGACCTCGGGCAATGTGTTGGCCGAAGTGAAAGGATCGGACCCGAAATTGCCGATCATCGTTATCGCGTGTCATCTGGATAGCTGGGACCTTGGCACGGGCGCGATTGATGACGCGGCAGGTTGCGGCATCATCGGTGCGGCTGCCAAGCATTTGAAGTCCATGGGTCAACCAAAGCGCACCGTGCGGTTGCTTTGGGCTGGCGCAGAAGAAGTGGGCATTTGGGGTGGCCGCGATTATGGTGAAAAGCACGCGAACGAGCCGCATGCCTTGGCCATGGAATCCGACTTTGGCGCAGGCAAGGTCTGGGCGGTCGACTTCCGCTTGCCGGAAAGCGCAAATGACGTCCGCGCGCAGATTGTTTCGGCGCTCGCGCCTTTGGGCGTGGTTCCCCGCCGCGAGTTGGCCGGTGGCGGCGCGGACATTGGTGCAATCATCGCTGCGCAGAAATTAGGTATCGTCGATTTGCAGCAAGACGGCACAAAATATTTCGATTTGCACCACACACCCGACGACACTTTGGACAAGATCGATAAAGCCGAATTGCGCCAAAACGTTGCCGCTTGGGTCGCAACCTTGGCCTATCTCGCCAATTATGACGGCGAGTTAAAGCCAGAGGCTGCACAGTGAAGAGCGTCCTGTGCCTATCAATTGCGGCGGCACTGCTTACCGCTTGCAACGATATGCCAGCAGCCCCCGATGCTGCACCAGCAAAAGGGGATATGCCTGAAACCTCTCAACAGGATGAAGTGACCAAACAAAAGCTGACCATCGAACAAGCCGCCGAAGAGGCCACGCAGTTGATTGAAGCGGATGCTAAGTCCGAAATGGAGGCTGCAGTGCCATCCGTGGCGGAACCCACGCCGTAAAAAACATCAGCATTAACTTGAGTTTTTAGAAAATGGTCGGGGAGACAGGATTCGAACCTGCGACCCTCTGGTCCCAAACCAGATGCGCTACCAGGCTGCGCTACTCCCCGACATGGGATCACTGGTATAACAATGTCCGCGCGGCTGGC
>JAIYAY010000005.1 GCA_027488785.1 Sphingomonadales bacterium
CGGCGTCGAGCAAAGGCTGAACGCCCTTGTTCTTGAACGCCGAGCCACAGCAGACAGGAACGAACGACTGGTTCAACGTGCCTTTGCGGATCAGCGCCTTCAGCGTTGCGACGTCAGGCTCATTGCCTTCAAGATATGCTTCCATGGCGACATCGTCTTGCTCAACAGCAAGCTCGATCAACTCGCTGCGATACTTCGCAGCTTCGTCAGCCAAGTCAGCAGGGATATCTTCGTAGAAGAAGTCCGCACCAAGCGATTCGTCTTTCCAGATGATCGCACGGTTGTGCACGAGGTCGACGAGACCCTTAAGGTCTGCTTCCAAACCGATTGGAATGTACAGAACGGCTGGCTTTGCGCCCAGACGATCGATGATCGATTGAACGCAATATTTGAAGTTCGCGCCGGTACGGTCGAGCTTGTTGATGAAGCACATGCGTGGAACGCCGTCCTTATCGGCCTGACGCCATACGGTTTCGGACTGTGGCTCAACGCCGGCAACGCCGTCGAAGCAGGCGACCGCGCCATCGAGAACGCGCAGCGAACGTTCAACTTCAATCGTGAAGTCAACGTGGCCTGGCGTATCAATGATGTTGATGCGGTGGTCGTTCCAGAAGCAGGTCGTTGCAGCCGAGGTGATCGTGATGCCACGCTCTTGCTCTTGCTCCATCCAGTCCATGGTGGCTGCACCATCATGGACTTCGCCGATTTTATACGACTTACCGGTGTAAAAAAGGATGCGCTCGGTGGTCGTGGTTTTACCGGCGTCGATATGCGCCATGATCCCGATGTTGCGATACATATTGAGTGGATGGCTGCGTGCCATATGCTTTACTCCGAAGTGTGGGCCACCGAAGTGGCCCGATGGGGTTTACCAACTGTGCTTTCGTACGCCCGCTGTTACCAACGATAGTGCGCGAACGCCCGGTTGGCTTCCGCCATACGGTGCGTATCTTCACGCTTCTTGACGGCGTTGCCACGGTTCGATGCAGCATCCATCAACTCACCCGACAAACGGGCAGCCATGGTGGTTTCGCTGCGGTTACGGGCAGCGCCAATCAACCAACGAATTGCAAGTGCCTGTGCGCGCTCTGGACGCACTTCACAAGGAACCTGATAGGTCGCACCACCCACACGGCGGCTGCGCACTTCGATACCTGGCTTTACGTTGTCCAGCGCTTCATGGAAGGTTTGGATAGGGTCTTTCTTGGCGCGGGCCTCAACGGTTTCCAAAGCACCATAAACGATACGCTCTGCTGCTGACTTCTTACCATCAAGCATCAGGTTGTTCATGAACTTCGAAAGCACGATATCACCGAATTTGGGATCGGGAAGGATGATGCGCTTTTCGGGACGACGACGACGTGACATATTTTATTTCCTTTATCTCATGGGACCAGTGGCAGCGCAGTTGCGCGCCAATCGGCCAGCCAATGGTAACGTTCGAATTACTTCGGACGCTTTGCACCATATTTGGAGCGCGATTGCTTGCGGTCCTTGACACCCTGCGTATCGAGTACGCCGCGAAGCACGTGGTAACGCACACCGGGAAGGTCGCGTACGCGGCCGCCACGGATAAGCACAACGCTATGCTCTTGAAGGTTGTGGCCTTCGCCTGGGATATAGGAAATAACTTCGCGCTGGTTTGTCAGGCGAATCTTCGCAACCTTACGCAAAGCCGAGTTCGGCTTTTTCGGAGTGGTTGTGTAAACGCGGGTGCAAACGCCGCGCTTCTGTGGATTTTGGTCCATCGCAGGGACCTTTGACTTGGTCTTCTGCGGAGTCCGGCCCTTGCGGACCAGCTGGTTAATCGTTGGCATATCTTCACCTTGTATTAAGCGGTTACTTTGGATGGGCAGCCGTATTTTGCGGTGGAGGCTCAGCCTTTGGCCCACCCGGCCGATCACACAATGTGCTGCTATTCTGCGTAATTCCCGAGGGCCAGAGAGAATCACCCCTCTGGTCACAGGAGTGCGCGCCATTAGCGTCCGCTGACTGCTGGGTCAAGTAGCGCTGCCACGCTCCGTCAGCACGTCATTTTCGATCCTGATCCGCCACCATAAAAGCACAAAGTTCAGGATCGAAAAGGTAATCGCCGTCGCAGGTGCGCCGAAAAGAAGCGGCAGGACCGCAATCTCCACAACCACCAAGGCATAATTGGGGTGCTTGATGAAACGGTATGGGCCGCGGCGCACGCGCGGGAAATGGGGCGCGCTAATGATCCGTGTGGTCCACCATCGGCCAATGCTCGCCAGGGTCCAAAAGCGGAAGGCTTGGCTCGCAACAAAGATACTAAGTAATAGCATGTCCAGCGCGGCTGTGGGCACAGCAAACAAGGCGATTGCGGCCAACCAACCGCTATGGAGCGCGATAAACAGGGGATAATGGCGCGCCCCATGCTCGCGCCCGCCTTCGGCCAGCAAGCGGCGAGTGTTGGCATTCGCATAAGCGAGTTCGGCCAGTCGCTGTATTATGACATATACAAAGGCGATGAGCGCCCAAATTGGCCAATCGAATAATGTCATGGTGTGAGAAGTCCCATCGCACCAACAAACCCCGGCCCAAGCGCAGTCAACAATGTTGGTTTCGCAATTGGTCCGGCAGAGAGCAATGCCTCCAGCACAAACAATACCGTCGGCGAACTCATATTGCCATGGTCGCGCAAAACTTTGCGCGTCGCGGCCAGATCATGCCCTAGATAATCGGAGAGCGCATCCACAACGCGGCCGCCGCCCGGGTGGCAGGCGGGTTCAGCCATGTCCGCTTTGGTTAGGCCTTGTCGTGCGATAAAATCGTCGCAGACAGGGGCAAAATGGTTGTTCACGAAAACGGGTATGTCGCGCGCGAGGACTAGATCAAACCCCGTATCGCCAATTTCCCAGCCCATCATATCGAGCGTATCGGGCCAGACATGGCTGGCAAATGCGTCTAATTGCGGCCCCGGCCCGGCGCCGATGATCGCCGCAGCACAGCCATCGGCAAAAAGTGCCAACGCGATCATATCCTTTTTATCCATGCGCGCATGGTCATACGCAATGCTGCACAATTCAAGGCTGACCAGCAGGATGGGTTTGTCGGGGGACGCACGATATAGATCAGCGGCAACGCCAAGGCCAATGACCCCGCCAGCACAGCCATAGCCAAATAAGGGCACGCAGCGCGTGTTGGGTGCGAAACCCATTTTCGCTAACATCCGGCTTGGCAGGCTGGGCGTCATCGTTCCTGTAGTCGATACGAAAACAATTTGCCCTATGTCAGAGGCCTGCAAATTTGCGCGCGCCAAAGCCTGCAAGGCTGCCGCTTCAAAAATCTGTGCGGCGACAGTTTCATAAACGCCTGCCCGCTTGGCCCAGCTTCTGGCGTCAAAATAATATTCGGGCGGCATGGCGATATGGCGCTGCGAAATCCCCGTGTTACCCAATATCTCGGCCATGCGCGGCGGCAGCGCCTGTCCTTTGGCCTGCGCCAAAATCGTCAAAACGTCCGCTTGCGTGATGCCGTGCGGCGGCAAGGCGGCACCAAGCGAAATCAATCTAGGGAAAATCTGCGGCATGAGCTGCTGTCGCTACGCCTGTTCACAAATTTCCGCTAGGCAGACTTTACCCTACCCCAGGGTCCGCTGATTGCCAGCGTCATCGTCGGCTCCATCATGTTGACAAACATTGTCGAGCCATCGGGTGAGAAGCAGCCGCCGGCAAATTCGGTTTGCACACGGCTTCGGGCGATCATGTAGGTCTGACCCAGCGCATTGACGCCGCGCAAATGATTGTCTGAAATGTCCGTATATTGGTCCTCACACACCAACAAATGGCCTGTCGGCATCACAGCGATATTGTCGCCATAATTGTAAAAGGCAGGATTGGCCGATTCCATGAACAAGTCTAGAACCCCAGGTGCTTCGGCCTCCCGCAGCGACCCCTCGTTTGTCGATGGAACATAGCGAAAAATCTGACCATATTTCGCAGCGCCGCCATTAGTGCAGGCAAAAAACAATTCGCCATTCCCCCAAAAAATCCCTTCGCCACGCGCAAACAGCGCGGCACCTTTCGCAGCACCTTGTTTACGCAAGTCATCCTGGGGGCTTTCGGGATCTGATAGCGGGACCCACTTCACCTTAAATTGACGACCCTTGCTGACCTGAACCTCATTCCAGTTACGGGTATCGTTAATTTCGGCCTGCACAAATGCCAAAGCCTCCAGACGTCCACCTTTGGCAAGCTGTCCCTTTTCATTGGGAATAAACCGGTAAAGTAGGCTGTCGCTGCGATCTTCAGTCAAATAGACAATACTCGTGCGCGGATCAACGCACGCGGCCTCATGATTGAAACGACCCATGTCCTTTAACGGCACAGGCGTAACAAGGCCTTTCTGAGTAGCGGGTACCTCAAAAATATAGCCATGATCTTTACCCACATTATCTCCAGCGCGCGTGACATTTTCCTCGCAGCTCAGCCAGCTGCCCCATGGAGTAATCCCGCCAGAGCAATTGCGGATCGTGCCGGACAGACTCAAAAACTCACTCTCGCGTTGGCCGGTCTTCATATCATATATCAAAGTGGTGGTGCCACCCGGCAACGGTTGCGATGTGCCATCCAGCATTCGGTCATAAGCAGGAAAATCCTTTGCGACCCGACCCGTAAACGGGCCGAAATCCTGTTCCTTGATGCCAAGCTCATGATTGCGGATCAGCGCAATCTTTCCTTTACCTAAATCAATTGCGCCCATGCCGTCGGCGGAGTTTGGCACCAAATAGCCATCATCCATGATGTTACCGAGCCGGGAAATGACACGATAATCAAAGCCTTTGGGTAGGTCGATCAGGTTATTCGGGTCGCGCACCAAGGGGCCATAGCCATAGACTTCATTGGCTCCAGGGGCGGGTGCTTTCGCAATGGAACGCGCGGCAAGCCCCGCAAACGCAATGCTGCCAAGACCAAATCCGAACTGCCGCCTGCTTATCGAAATGGGGCTGTTTTGCATGATCCGCTCCTATACCTTTGGACTTTAACTGCACCGGAAAGATGACAATGCCGTTGCAGCTTGATAGAGCGCGGGCAAATCAAACCAAAGGCATTTGTTTCTCATGAAAGTACGTACCCGCGTAGCACCATCCCCGACCGGCGACCCACATGTCGGCACCGCGTATATTGCGCTCATCAATTATTGCTTTGCCAAAAAGCATGGTGGCGAATTTCTGTTGCGGATTGAGGATACGGATCAGGCGCGGTCAACACTGCAATCGGAAAAAATGATCTTGGAATCGTTACGCTGGCTGGGCCTTAGCTGGGACGAAGGCCCGGATGTTGGCGGCCCACATGGTCCCTATCGCCAATCCGAACGCAGCGCGATTTACACCGCGCATTGTGACCAATTATTGGCCGATGGCCATGCGTTCAAATGCTATTGTACGCCCGAAAAATTGGCGGCCTCACGCGCCGCACAAATGGCGGCGAAGCAGCCGCCAAAATATGACGGCACCTGCTTGGCGCTGACCGCTGAAGATATCTCCAAGCTCGACAGCGAAGGTGTTTCGCACGTTGTCCGTATGAAAATTCCAACAACGGGCACGTGCATCGTTCAAGATACGCTGCGCGGCGAAATCGCCTTCGAATATGCGGTTGTTGACATGCAGGTGCTGATGAAGTCGGACGGCCTGCCGACTTACCATCTCGCCAATGTTGTTGATGACCATCTTATGGGTATCACCCATGTTATGCGCGGTGAGGAATGGATTTCGTCGGCGCCAAAGCATTTGTTGCTCTACCAATATTTCGGCTGGGAACCGCCTGTGCTTACGCATTTGCCGTTGCTGCGCAACGCCGACAAGTCGAAGCTGTCGAAGCGTAAGAACCCAACCAGCATCTTATATTATCAGCGCGCAGGATATTTGCCGCAAGCGATGCAGAACTTCTTGGGCCTGTTCATCAAGTCGGCCAGCGAAGAAGATGAAAAAACCTCGCTACAGACGCTTATCGACGAATTCGACGTTCACAATATCTCGCTTGGCGGGCCTGTGTTCGACACGTCGAAATTGGATTGGCTCAACGGCCGCTATTTGCGCGAGGAACTCAGCGTTTCGGAATTTCTGGATGCGGTAAAGGCGTGGGCGCTGAATGACAGCTACCTCACCCCTATCGCTGAAATGACGCAGGCGCGGATCACCAAGATGTCGGATCTTGGAGGGCTCACCGCCATGTTCTTCATGAACCGGATCGACGGCATGACCGCAGAGCGGCTGCGCGATGGTGTGAAGCTGGAACAGGATGTGCAGCGCGCTGCTTACACCCTTGGCTTGCAGCAGTTTGACGGCATGATCGACTGGAACAAAGAAGGCGTTGAAACAACGTTACGCCGCACTGCCGAGGTCTTGGACGCGAAGTTGAAGGACGTCATACGACCTTTCTACATCGCCATCACCGGCAGCGCGCAGGGTGTACCTTTGTTCGACGCTATCACGCATCTGGGCCGCGACATCATTCGCGAGCGGTTGCGCCATGCGATGGAATTGCTGGGCCCTGCCACTTCTAAAGAAGCGAAGGCCTGGACCGATTTGCTGACCGCACCGCCAAAGGCCGAATGACCGCTTTCGCGCTACCGCAGGCTTGGCAGACGCCGCTGAAGGAGGCGCTTGCCACAAGAGAAACGTCAGCGCTCCAAGGCTTTCTCGACGCGGAACTGGCCGCCGGCAAGACGGTGTACCCACCGCAAGCCAAATGGTTCCGCGCGCTTGAGCTGACGTCGCTGGACAAAGTGCGCGTCGTCATTTTGGGGCAAGACCCGTATCATGGGCCGGGGCAAGCGCATGGCCTGTGTTTCAGCGTCCCGCCCGGCGTGCGCCCCCCGCCAAGTCTTTTAAACATTTACAAAGAGTTAGAAAGCGACTTGGGGCTCCCCCGCCCGCGCCACGGCTTTTTGGAGCATTGGGCGCGGCAAGGCGTGCTATTACTAAACAGCGTCCTCACGGTCGAAAATGCCAAGGCCGCATCGCATAGCAAAAGAGGATGGGAGTCTTTTACCGACGCGATTATCGCGCAAGTGAACGCGCAACCCACACCCATCGTGTTCATGCTTTGGGGCGCTTATGCTCATAAAAAGGCCGCAAATGTCGATGCCCGCCGCCATTTGGTGCTCAAGGCAGCGCATCCATCGCCCTTGTCGGCGCATAACGGCTTTTTGGGCTGCAAACATTTCTCGCAATGCAACGCCTTTCTGGTTAGCAACGGGTTCCCGCCAATTGATTGGACACTGCCCGATGTCGTTCTTTGAGCAGCCTCATATTTTATCAAACAATTGAAAAATATATGTATTTTTGCATTTTTGCATCGGGCCAAATGGCCATGACAGAGGCAGCATGACACAGCTGAAAACGCCGTGCAGCCGATGCGCAACGCTTTCGAAAGCACTGTTCTCGCGATTGATGATTTGGTAGCGGAGTTACAAAATGCGATTGGCAAGCAAGAAGGGGCACAGATGACGAGTGATGTATTTGACGGCGCAACCGTGGCGATCATGGTGAAACGTCCCAACCCCGGTGTCGCCACTTTATGATGCCGGATTGGATGAAGCAGGCACTACGCGAGCCATTGGTGCATTTCCTTGGCGCAGGATCGGCCTTGTTCCTGCTCATGGGACAATTTGGCGGGGAAGACAGCCTTGACCGCAGCATCACGATCAATGAGGCGGACGTCGCGCGGCTGGCATCGCAATGGGAACAGACATGGCGTAGTCCGCCAACGCCGCAAACACTCGACAACCTGATCCGTGATCATATCAAGGAAGAAATCTATTTTCGGGAGGCTATGCGCATGGGCCTTGACGTCGATGACCCCGTCATCCGTCGCCGCTTGCGCGCCAAAATGGAATTTTTGGCGATAGCGCAAATCCAAAATATGGAGCCTTCGGAAACGACGCTGCAAAGCTTCTATGCAGCGAACAAAATCCGCTACGCAGAAAAGCCGGCCTTCAGTTTCGATCAGCAGTTTTTAGGCGAAGATGAAGACAGCGCGAAAGCATCTGTCTTAGCCCTGAACGCCGGAAAACCCATGCAAGCGCGGCCGCTGAGCGTATCTGCCAGCATGGACAAAGCCGCCTCCGAAATCATCGCGCGTGAATTTGGCGATGGCTTTGCTGACAGCCTACGCAATTTGCCTAAAGGGCGTTGGAGCGGGCCAGTACAGTCCGGTTTCGGATGGCATGCCGTGCGCATCCGCGACGTTGTTGCGTCAGAGACGCCGCCTTTGTCCGACATCCGCCAACGCGTGTCCAACGACTGGCGTGCCGACACGCAAGCCACGCGCGAAGCAGCTGCCTATCAGGCGCTGCTCGACGGATATGACATTCGTATCGCCAAGCCGTGATCGTCCGCTTTCTCCTTTCACTCTTGCTCGCGGCTGGCTTCACGTCGGTTGCCCGCGCGGATGACTTGCAACCAGGCTATCTGGAAATCCGCGAGCATGACGCCGTTACCCACCAGTATAAAATCACATGGAAAGCGCCCATCCGGCCAGGCCTTGCCGCGCGCGTCGTCCCGATATTTCCCGGCGATTGCGCAGCGACCGAACCTGTACGCAGCGTTGATGCCGCCGCCTTGTTGGCCCGCTGGGACATTGACTGCGGCGCGGCATTGGCAGGCCGTTCAGTCCGCTTAAGCGGCATGGAAAACACACCAGCCGACGCATTGTTGCGCTATCAATCTACCAATGGGATCACCCAAGCCGCTCGGCTGACGCCAGCCAACCCATCCGCTGTCATAATGCAAAAGGCAGACCGATGGCAGGTCGCTCGCACCTATTTTGTCACAGGCGTCGAACATATCTTGATGGGATATGACCATTTATTGTTCGTGCTATGCCTCGTGCTTTTGCTCAACGGTGCATGGCGTGTGGCAGCAACGGTGACGGCATTCACAATAGCGCATTCACTGACCTTGGTGGCAACAACACTTGAACTTATCAGCGTACCCGGCCCGCCGGTTGAGGCCTCAATCGCTTTATCGATTGTCTTCCTTGCCGTCGAAATATTGAAGCGAAAACCCGGCGAATTGCGTTTGTCAGAGCGTTTTCCATGGGTCGTCGCCTTTCTCTTTGGCTTGCTCCATGGCTTCGGCTTTGCAGGAGCCCTTGCCGAAATCGGATTGCCGCAAGGCGAAGTGCCCATGGCCTTGCTAACGTTCAATTTGGGCGTTGAGGCAGGCCAGCTTGTCATCGTCGCAGTGGCGATGTTGGCCTTATGGGCGCTCCGCCGCCTTCACGCGCTCTACGCCGCCCGCGCCCAATTGATTAGCGCTTATGCCATTGGTAGCATCGCTTTCATGTGGTTGCTGCAGCGCGTCCTGCCGACTTAAACGGGATGTCATACGGGTGCGCATGGTGGACCTCTGAATGACAGGGGGCGTTCTTATTCAGATGCTGCGTATTTTAACATAATAGTCGCCCCAGCGCAGGCTGGGTCCTTTGACGCTGGTCGTTCGATGCGCATCGAACCAAATATGCTTGCCCGAACAAGAGGCCGTTCGGCGCGCGCAATTAATTTTTGATATACCAACGATTAGTATACGAAAATTAAAGCCCGGTCGACCCTCGACAATGTGGCGACGACGAAGCAGCCTAAGCGTGGTTCGCAATAGCCCGGCCACATGCAAGATGGAGATGAGCTTATGTCGTATATGGATACATATGCCGCCTTTGCACCCGCTGGCGGAATTCAAGAATTGAGCTTTGATGAGATTGAAGAGGTTGGTGGTGCGCGTGGAGACAGGGACGGCTGTATAGCCATGACGTCCGTTGTTGGAGGTCTTATGGGTGCAGTTCTCGGCGGAGGTGTTGGGTCTATCATTGGGGGTGGTCTTGGTGCGTGGTATGGCTCTAGGGTCTGTCCACCAGCAGCAGGGAATGGGCCTCCACCAACTATAAGAAAAGAGTCTGATGACGAGCGGCAAAAATAGTAGTGAAAAATGGGCGCTGCTTTGCGGCGTCCATAATTTTTGATACTTCTGGAGATCTGCAATGCAATTTTTTTCTTTTTTGCAATCATTCAATCGGCTTGAACTGGTGATGTGTCCCATCTTGTTCGGACTATTTACATATGCATTTTTGCAGCCACTCGGGGAGGCTGGCATTTTGGGAACTGAGGATGTGGCAGCTGCATTTTCTTTTGCTGTCTTAACTTCTCTCTTTTGTATAAAAATTGTCAGAATGTTAGTTTCATTTATACATGGTAAAAAGTCGTCAATTGGCGATTGATGAAATTAAAGTAGCGAATGCGCTTCGCGTGCCTTGGCAAAGTGTCGGCTATCTGATTATCGGCTACTTGACATAAGCGAGGAGCCGAGGACCAAGAACCGACAAAACCTGCGCTGCTCCAGCGCAGGCTGGGGCCTATCGCGCCTATCGATACAGCTCTTCAATATTGTTTCTCGTCCGCGAAAAGGCAAAGGCGGCGTGGTTGCTTTTTGGGTAACGCGCGCTGTGAAAAGCCGCTAAGCCAATGCCTCTACAGTCATAATGTAAGCTTGGGGTGAGATGGCGGTTTTGCAGCAGGGGCAGGGATTGGTCGGCATAGCGTTGATATTGACGCTGGCATGGGCATTGTCCGAAGATCGCGCATCGCGGCCATCATGGCGCTGGATTTTGGGCGCGCTTGTCTTGCAAATTGGGCTGGCGCTTGCGGTCACACGGGTGCCGTTCATCTGGACTCTGGTCGGCTATGCCAACAATGCAGTCGCAGCAGTGGAAAAGGCGACATTGGTCGGATCCAGCTACATGTTCGGTTATACCGGCGGCGCACCGATCCCCTTTGTGCTGAAACCCGGCGTAGAACAGCCCGTCATCGTCGCATTTCAAATATTGCCGCTCATCATCGTCTTCTCCGCGCTTTCGG
The DNA here is from genome assembly GCA_027488785.1 of Sphingomonadales bacterium. Classification (GTDB taxonomy): domain Bacteria; phylum Pseudomonadota; class Alphaproteobacteria; order Sphingomonadales; family Sphingomonadaceae; genus Sphingorhabdus_B. Next base: position 10,876 of record JAIYAY010000005.1, read on the forward strand.
CCTTGTTATGGCATTGGGGCATCTTGCGTGCTGCAGTTCGCGGCTTGTCATGGGCGTTACGCAAAACCTTGGGTGTCAGCGGCGTCGTTGGGCTCGGCGGCGGCGCGACGATGTTTCTGGGCGTTGTTGAAACCCCGCTTGTCCTGCGCGCGTGGTTTGAACGGATGAGCAGGTCTGAATTGTTTATGATCATGGTGCTGATCATGGCCACAATCTCCGGCGCCATTCTTGTCCTTTATGCCACGACCCTGTCCAAAACCGTGCCGAACGCCGTTGGACACATGATTGTGGCCTCCCTGATTTCCTTACCCGCAGCCGTGCTCATTGCTCGCCTGATGGTCCCTGGCGACGGCAACAGGAATGCAGAAGATGCCGTCGCTGACCTGAAATATGAAAGCAGCATGGACGCCGTCATTAAAGGCACGATGGAAGGCATCCAATTGGTGCTGGCGGTCATCGCCATCATTATCGTCGTTTTTGCATTGGTTAATTTGACCGACCAATTGCTGGCCCTGATGCCCCAAGTGGATGCACAGCCCCTTACCCTCAAACGCATTTTTGGCTGGCTGTTCGCGCCACTGATGTGGAGCATTGGCATCCCATGGGACCAAGCCCCAGCCGCAGGCGCATTGATGGGCACCAAAACCATCCTCAACGAATATGTCGCCTATCTTGATCTCGCCGCCCTGCCCGCCGATACATTTGATGCGCGCAGCAAACTGATCATCACTTACGCATTATGCGGCGTTGCGAACCTTGCCAGCGTCGGCCTGTTGGTGTCGACCATTGCCACACTTGCGCCCACACGGCGCGCAGAGGTGTCCGCTTTGGGCATGAAAAGCTGGGTCGCCGGCAATATGGCGTCTGCGATGACAGGCGCGGTTATCGGGCTTGTCACCTTGGCCTGACGCGCTTCATCCGGTCATCGCGCTTGGCAGGTCGCCCGGCATGTCACTTGGACAGATTGCAATTTGCTGTCGGGCGGCGCAGCAGCGAAAAGCGGCCGCAATTGAAATGGTGACCGTAATATTAAGGTCACAGAAAAAATGGTGCCGCCTATAGGATTCGAACCTACGACCCCCGCATTACTTTATGGAAATACCATGTAGTTCCAGACGGGCAGATATAGTGGCTCGCCCGCAGATGTTAACGGCGTGACTACATCAACCACGGTACTACCGTGAGCTGGAGCAGTTGAGGGGGACAATGGACTTACAGAAATTGCGATGTTGGTCGTCAATTGCCGTCGGTCGCCAAAAGGTGCAGCGCGTCCGTCGACAGACGTTGATGCCCCGAAAACACCAAGACCGATTTGGCTCCAATTCAACTCAATCGCAGCCAATGGCACGAGTTCATCTCGCTGGTGCGTAAAGCCATATTGGCGCGCAGCGGGCGTCGCATTGGGCAAGCTCGTCCATTGAGCAGGGAAGCCATTTGCATTGCCAGTGTCACCTGGCCCCGAAAACATTGCTATACGATCAAGGACATGCAGCTTGCCCATGAAAGCGGCATGTCCTGAACCTTGTGAATGGCCTGCAACGGTTATGACCGACCAGTTCGGGGCCCCACCGACAAGATATTGGCCCCAGCCTTCATTTGGATAGTTGCTATGCATATATGTCAGCAGTGCAACGAGGCGGCCTGTGATAGAGTTTGGCTGGGAAATTGACACCAGCGGACTTGTATCAATACCCGTGATAATTTCGCGGCGTACCTCGCCTGCGCAATCAGCTCGCGGCGAAAATGCACAGATTGTCCCAACCGCCTCATCATTTGGATAGGTCAAGCCTATACTGTGAAAGCCACGCGCCGCTCCTGCCCTGACGATTAAGCGATAGAAGCGTGGGATTGCAGTAGTTCCAGGCAACATCACGAAAAGGCGATTTCGCAGGGATGCCGATGCTGGGTTAATTGCAAAATGGGCTGACAAATTTTCGGTAAGCGCGGCGTTGGTTAGCGCTGGCGCAATGTCCCGTTCAATGGATGTTATGCTCGAAGGCGGAGGAGCAGGTGGCGGAGTCGGTGCAGTCGGAGGCGTAGGAGCGATAATCACTGGCGGCGGTGCGCTGCTCTGAGCAGTATCGCCGCCACACGCACTTAAGGAGAACACTATACCTAGCGCTAACAAACTGACTTTCGGCTTTCCCATACTTCACCTCTCAAGGCTACGCCAAGGCGGCGTTCAAAAATCTCAGAAATGCGAGAGAAAATGGTGCCGCCTATAGGATTCGAACCTACGACCCCCGCATTACGAATGCGATGCTCTACCAACTGAGCTAAGGCGGCTTGTGGCGCTTGGGCCGGGGCTTCGCATAGCCAAGAGCGCTAATGAGTTCAAGTGGCCTTTATGCGGCGCGGGGCTAATTGCCCGAAAGCACCCAGCCGACACTGATCTGCTTGGCGGCCAATGGAACGTCAAGCCGCGCCTCGCTAAAATCGACCTTTGCGCCTGGCGCAAGCGTGCTTGCCTTGGCTTTCATTTTCCAACTGTAGACCGGTCTGCCACTGGCATCTTTAAGCGTCACCAACATGTCGGGCACATTTTGCTGCACCCCGGTCGGGTTCACGATGCTGCCGCTCGCGATAAAATAGGGCGTGCCATCTTCGCGCGCATTCAGGGCCAGATTATCGTTGAGCACGATGGTTAGGTTGGGTTGTTCCGTCGTGCGAGAAAGGCCGATATTTGGCATGCCGAAATAAGAGATAACCGTGCCAATGAGGGTGACCGTCAGCGCAAAGATGACCGCAACCAAAGTCCAGACTTTCGTGGGGCTGCGGCGTTGGTTAAACGGTGGCGCATGCACAAAGCGGCTTTGCTTTGGTTCTGTATCTGCCCATTTGCCCGTACTTATCGACGGATCAACATATACCGGCGCCGGATCAGGCGCAGCCGCGCGCTCAGGCGCAAATCTTGGGAAGGCAGGCTGTGCGTCATCCGCATCCGTTTCTGCGCCCATGAAACGTGGAGCGGGGGCTGGAGTTGAAGTTGGGGCCCTTGCTGACGGCTCTTCACCCACTGGTGACATCTGTGCGGCAGACATTGGTGTTGCGGCCTCTGGCGGGACGGCAACGGGCGCTGGGTCGCTCTGCTCGGCGGGCACTGGGATGGAGGGCGTTGGCGCCGTCGGAGGAACTGGTGCCTCTTGAAACCATGCATGCTTGCAATTGGCGCAACGTACTTGGCGACCATCAACACCAACGGCATTGTCAGGAACATTGTAACGTGTGCGGCAGGAAGGGCAAACAAGCAGCATGTCAAAGACTAAACAGCAGCATCTTGGGACTTGCAACCCTGCTGGTGAAAAATGCTGTGGACGACGCGTTTTCGGGTGATGACTCGGCCAGGAATAGCCCTTAACGCGTCCTGCCCTTTGTACCCTTGGTCGCTGCGCCGCTGCGCATATGGGCGTTCGACAGGCTGGGGCTTCAGACAAGTCACAACCTTGCCTTATCGGTTTCCGGCGGGGTCATCCGCGCGCGCATTCCGCTTGCTGTGACAACGCTTGCTATGCTTAAGTCGTGCTTCACGGTGATTACTGTGTTAAAGAAGAATTTATGATCAGTCGCTCTATCGCTTTCATATTGTTGGTCTGGATGCTGGGCTTTGCTTGGTTTGCTTTGCTGTTGCCGCAGCCAGCGCCCATTGCGCCAAGTGATGGTGTTGTCGTACTGACCGGTGGCGCACACAGAATTGATCGTGGCCTTGAAATATTGGAATCGGGCAAGTCCAAAAAATTGCTGATTTCTGGAGTAGACCGCGATGTGAAGCCGCCCGAGCTTGAGGCACAATACCCAAAATCTGGCAAATATTTCCAATGCTGCATCGCGCTGGGTTTCCAATCGGTAGACACGCGGTCCAATGCCTTGGAAACGGCAGCATGGGTAAAGAGGAACAATATGCGCAGCATTCGACTTGTTACGCATGATTGGCACATGCGCCGCGCGCGCTTTGAACTTGACCGGGCCTTGCCCAATGGCATCGCCGTCACCAATGACGCTGTGTCAACCCAACCGTCGCTTGGCGGCTTGTTCAAGGAATATAATAAATATTGGTTGCGCGCCGTCGCGTCGCTTCTTGGGCTTTAAGCCATGATGGCAGTCATCCGGTCTGCTGCGTATATTGTGATATTCTACACCATATCGGTGTTTTTCGTCGTGACCGCATTTTTCGCGGTATGGTTCTCCATCCCGCTCATGCAATGGGCCGTGCGCGGCTGGTCGCGCTGGCAATATACCTGCTACCGGCGGATATTGGGCATCAACATCAAGATTGAGGGCGAATTGCCGCAAAAACCGGTGCTGTACGCCATCAAACATGAAAGCATGTTTGAAACCATCGACATGCCCCGCATGTTTCGCAAACCGGCCGTGGTGACAAAGAAAGAGCTGTTCGATATCCCCTTATGGGGTCACGCCGCACGAGCCTATGGCATGATTCCTGTTGACCGCAATGGCGGCGCAGCGGCGCTGCGGGCCATGTTAGTTGTTGCCAAGAAAATGATCGCCGACGGGCGGCCCATCGTGATCTTCCCCGAGGGTACGCGGGTCGCGCACGGCCAACAGCCACCCTTGCAGTCGGGCTTTGCGGGCCTGTACAAACTTATCAACCTGCCCGTTGTGCCGATTGCGGTGAACAGCGGCACGTTAAGTCCGCGCAAAACGGGCATCTGGAAATCAGGGACGATTACCTACAAAGTGGGGGAAGAGCTTCCCACAGGCTTACCTCGTGCGGAAATTGAGGCGCGGGTCCACGCCGCCATTAATGCGCTGAACGTTTAAGGTCAGAACCTAATGTTTGCGCCCGAAATCGGGAACGTCGTCATCTTGCCCCTGCTCCACAATCGACCGTCGGATGTTACGCGTGCGCGCAAATAATGCTTCCAGCTCGTCGCCTTTGTCATACCGGATCGCGCGTTGTAGTGCGCTTAAATCTTCGGAAAAACGCTGAAGCATTTCGAGGACTGCGTCCTTGTTGGACAAAAACACATCGCGCCACATGACGGGGTCGGATGCGGCTATACGGGTGAAATCACGAAAACCACCTGCGGAGTATTTGATCACTTCGCTTTGTGTCACGCCTTCCAAATCATCAGCTGTGCCAACGATGGTGTAGGCAATCAAATGCGGCAAATGGCTGGTGACGGCAAGGACCATGTCATGATGGCGCGCATCCATAATCTCGACATCTGCGCCAAGCTGCTGCCAAAAAATGCGCAGGCGCTCAACAGCGGCCTCTGGCGCGTTTTCGGGTGGCGTTAATATGCACCAGCGACCCTTGAACAAGGTTGCAAAACCAGCTTCGGGACCGCTTTTTTCGGTACCCGCCACGGGATGGGCAGGAATGATGATCGCGTTCGGAAGCGCTGCACCGAGGGCCTCTGCCACACTTTGCTTACAGGAACCGACATCGCTGACAATCGCATCGGCAGGCAGATCGGCAGCGAATTCCGCCGCAACCGCGCCCATAGCGCCCACAGGCACGCACAAGACAACAAGGTCCGCATCCATCACCGAAGCGCCAGCTGTGTCGGTCACATCATCGCAGAAACCAAGTGCAACGGCGCGTTCACGCACAGACGGGTCGGAGTCATGTCCCGTTATGCGCACGGAGGGCATTTTTGCCCTAACCGCGCGTGCCACCGATGAACCGATGAGACCCAGACCAATGATCGTCAGGCGCGCGAAGGGCAACATTAGGCGTTCGCGTCCAAAATATGACGCAGGGCCGACATGATACCGCGATTTTCTTCTTCGGTGCCAATGGTTATGCGCAGGCCATGACCAAGCCCCTGTCCCGGTAACCAGCGGACGATATAGCCTTCGGCCATCAACGCATGATAAGCGGTCTCTGCACTGCATGTGCCTTCAAACAAGACCATCAGGAAATTGCCCCAGGATGGAATGACCTTCAATCCATGGTTGGACAATGCCGCAATTTCTGCGGCCATCCAGTCGCGCCATGCGGCATTATGCTGACGGCTGCGCGTCACGAAATCGGTATCTGCAAGTGCAGCGATAGCGGCCGCCTGCCCTGCCGCCGTCACATTGAACGGCGCACGCACGCGGTTGAGTGTAGCGATCAGACCAGCATGGCCATAGCACCAACCAATGCGTTCTGCCGCAAGGCCGTAAATTTTTGAGAAAGTCCGTGTGATCAGGACATTGTCATGGCGGCGTGCCAGTTCCAATGCGGCGGGACCGTCATCCTCAAGATATTCGCCATAGGCTTGGTCCAGCACGAGCACACAATTGCTAGGCAAGCCCGCATGCAGCCGCGCAATTTCGGCATCGTCGGTGAAGGTGCCCGTCGGATTATTCGGGTTCGCCACAAAAACCACGCGGGTCTTGTCGGTCACCAGCGCCAACAAAGCATCGACATCTGTGCCATAATCCTTGTCTGGCGCGACAATCACATTGGCCGCCGCTTTGCGGGCCGCAATATCATAGACCGAAAAACCATAACGGACATAGATGATATCATCGCCTGCGCCCGCATAGCCCATGGCAATGAGGTTCAGCAGCTCATCCGAACCCGTGCCGCAGACGATTTGGTCGCTATTGATTTCATACGCCGCGCCCAATGCTTCACGCAAAGCGGTGCAGGCGGGGTCCGGATAACGGGCCAAAGAAGCGCTTTTATCGACTAGCGCCGCCGCAGCAGCGGCACTGCAGCCCAACGGGTTTTCGTTCGCTGATAATTTAATCAGCACGCGGCCATCGTCCGACTTTGCTTTGCCGGGTGTGTAGGCGCTGATCGCTTCAATCCATGGTTTGGCTTTGGGTCTGTTCATGCCCGCGGCCATAGCGGCGGCAGCAGCGAAGCGCAACGTGTCGCCAACGTACTAGGGTCAGGACCACTTCTTTTGCGAGTTTCTGTTGTTTCGCACGAAACCGCTGATATGGCGTTCCTCATGCAGAATGACGCGCGTTTTGGTCTGGATAAAAAGACACTGTTGCTTGGGGCAGTGCAGCTCGACAGCGGTGTCGCGTTTGCGCCTGTCGAATTTGCCTATGAAACTTATGGTGCACTGAATGCCGACAAATCCAACGCCATATTGATTTGCCACGCGCTCACCGGCGACCAATATGTCGCATCGAACCACCCCGTTACGGGCAAATCGGGCTGGTGGACGCGCATGGTTGGCCCCGGCAAACCAATAGACCCCGCACGCCATTGCATCATCAGCATAAACGTCTTGGGCAGCTGCATGGGGTCATCTGGTCCAGCTAGCATCGATTCCGGCACTGGTGCGCCTTTTGCCATGGGTTTTCCAGTCATCACCATAGCCGATATGGTCCGTGCACAGGCTTTATTGCTGGACTATTTAGGCATCGAAACATTGGAGGCCGTGGTCGGCGGGTCGATGGGCGGAATGCAGGCCTTAAGCTGGGCCGCGTTATATCCCGACCGCGTGCGTTCGGCGGTTATCATTGCATCGACTGCGCGGCATTCGGCGCAGAACATCGCCTTTCACGAGGTCGGGCGTCAGGCAATTATGGCCGACCCGCGCTGGAGCAATGGCGCTTATTATGGGCATGAGGCACCGGCGGCGGGCCTTGCCGTCGCCCGCATGGCAGCACACATCACGTATCTGTCCGAAGCCGGCCTTACCGAAAAATTCGGTCGGCGTTTGCAAAATCGTGATGCCAAAAGCTTTGGCTTTGACGCCGATTTTCAAGTCGAAAGCTATTTGCGCTATCAGGGTCTCAGCTTCGTCGACCGCTTTGATGCCAACAGCTATCTCTACATTACCCGCGCGATGGATTATTTCGATCTGGCAGAGCCGCATGACGGCGTACTTGCCAAGGCCTTTGCCGGCACCAAAACCCGTTTCTGCCTGATCAGTTTTGACAGCGACTGGTTGTATCCCACGGCGGAATCGCGGCGTATTGTGCATGCCCTGAACGCAGCGGGTGCCGCAGCGAGTTTTGTTGAACTATCAAGCCCATTTGGCCATGACGCATTTTTATTGGACGCGCCGGAAATGAACCGCATCGTCGATGGCTTTTTGCGCGCAGGAGAAAGCCGGTGACATCGCTGCGTTCCGACCTTGCGATTATTGCACGCGAAGTGCTTCCCCATGCCCGTATCTTGGATGTCGGCTGCGGCGATGGCCTGTTAATGGCGGCACTGCGCGACACCAAAGATGCCGACGCGCGCGGGATGGAGCTTGATGCCCGCGACGTTGCGACGGCGGTCGCGCGCGGGCTATCGGTGGTTCAAGGTGATGCCGATACCGACTTGGCCGATTATCCCGATGGTAGCTTTGATTATGCAATTTTAAGCCAGACATTGCAGACCACCAAAAGGCCAGATCTGGTGTTGGATCATTTGGTGCGGATCGGACGGCAAGCCTTTGTCTCCTTCCCCAATTTTGCGCAATGGCGTATCCGTCTTGCGCATATGTTTGGCGGACGGATGCCGGTGACGGAGCAGCTTCCCCACCGCTGGTATGATACGCCCAACATCCACCATGTGACCATCGACGATTTTCGCAGTTTCCTCGAAGAGCGGAATATCAAGATAGAAGGTCAATGGTTTTTGTCTGGCGATAAACCGCGTAATGAACGGCTCGCTAATCTTTTCGCGGAACATGCGGTGTTCCTGCTGCGACGCGATTAGGAATCGCCCAAACGATAATGCCTGTTGCGCCGCCTTACACGCTTTGCTAGGGGCCGCCTCCTACCTGTCGAGGCGCGTGCGGCCATGGCGGAATTGGTAGACGCGCAACGTTGAGGTCGTTGTGGGCGAAAGCCCGTGGAAGTTCGAGTCTTCTTGGCCGCACCAGGCAGTCTGTACTCCTCACCCAGACACTCAAAAACCTGACCCCAGGTAGCCCTAAAAGAGCCAGTTTAGGCTGGGTTTTATGATTTTCGCTATGGGCAAGACGATGTCGTGAGCATCTGGTTTAGAGGGCCTGCGACCCGCATTTGGAGCTGGCGTCTCCGACATCAGCTTTTCGTCAATCCCAGAAAATCTTGCTCGTCAGTGCTTAATGGAGATACGCCGCCTGCGCAGCCTATTTGACGGCGAAAATGGCGACGAGATCTTCAGGAGCCACGAAAGATCGTTCAATGAGTTTGGCCAGGTGTTTGTGACACCGCCCATGCGCCTTTGCGATTGCTGCAAGCGACAAAGTCGGGTTCTCCGTCACTAGCTTGCGGGCTTCGAACGCCTCTGCAAGCTTAAAGATCGCCTTCTCATCGCGCTGGGGCGACTTTGGTAGCTCGGCTTCTTCCCCTTGTATAACCAGCCTTATCTGGTGTCCTTTTCGGGCGCGCTTGGCAGGCACAGTCAACGTGACCGGTGCTTGTTCATCAGATACCGGGAGGCCCAGAAGAGATGCCAGCCTCTCTGGTCTCAGCTGAACAACGATATGGTCAGCATAGAGTGTAATCCGCTCAGCGAGCCTCTGGATAAGTTCATACTTGCTGTTGGCTGCGCCACTTCGCAGCATTGAGGCTGCAAGGTCAGCTTGGGCCAGTACATTTTGGAGCGTGGTTGCTTCGACGTCTGATCCCGCAAGTTTTGCTATCTCTGCTGGGCTGTTAAAATAAGTTGCGATACAGTCAGTTGTCAGCTGCTCTATGTCATGTGCGTTGACGCGCCAGACGGGCGTGGTGTCTGCCTTGTCAGCCCGCGTGATGTAGTAGCGATAGCGGGTAGTCTTGCCCTTAGTGGCATGGGCCGGCGTCATAGGTCGCTGCTCGCTATCGAACAGGAGGCCTGTCAGCAGGCTTGGATGTTGTGCTTTAAGGCGCCTGGAGCTGCCCGAAGCATTCTCCTTAAGCTTAGTCTGGACGGCCTCAAACAGGTCTTGAGAGACGATAGCTTCATGCTCACCGTCATAAACCTGTCCTTTGTGGACGATCTTGCCGAGATAGATCCGGTTAGAAAGCAGGTGGTAAAGCGTGCCTCGTCTAAAACGACATCCACCCCTGTGCGGGCCGCTGGCCCGATGCTGGACCTTGGTCGTATAGCCTTGGGCGTTCAGATGATTGCCAAGGTCCTGAACGGATGGGTGCTTGAGATATTGTTCGAGGATGTATCGGACTAGCGTCGCTTCTTTGGGGTTCGGGATCAGCCGCCTGTTCTCAAGATCGTAGCCCAGAGGAACAGGGCCTCCCATCCACATGCCTTTGCGCTTTGAGGCAGCGATCTTATCTCTGATCCGTTCGCCTGTGACCTCACGTTCAAACTGGGCAAACGAGAGAAGCATGTTGAGCGTAAGCCTGCCCATTCTGGTTGTGGTGTTGAACGACTGGGTAATCGACACAAAGCTCGCCTTGGCCGTATCCAAGACATCTACGATCTTGGCAAAGTCAGACAAGCTTCGGGTAAGCCTGTCGATCTTATAGACTAGGATAATATCGACCCTGCCATCTGCCACATCACTCAGCAGACGCTTAAGACCAGGGCGTTCCATATTCCCCCCTGAATATCCGCCATCATCATAGCGCTCAGGCAAAAGATGCCAGCCTTCATGCTTCTGGCTCAGCGCATAAGTAGCACAGGCCTCATATTGCGCATCGAGGCTGTTAAACTCTTTTTCCAGCCCGTCCTCGGTGGACTTGCGTGTGTAAACCGCGCAGCGGAATATCTTCTCAACCACGGCGCTTAATCCCAAAGAACCGTGGCCCTGACCAATGTGCGCCTGTTACGGCTCGCGCAATCTCACTCAGAGAGCCATAGAGTCTATCCGCATAAAGATAGCCCTCTTCTCTCACCTCAACGCTGATAGTCTTGCCATTCCATTCTCGGACCAGGCGGGTGCCAACAGATAGAGAGCGGCGCACAGAATCGACGCGTTTCTTCTCTCTTGGCTGGCGGCTCTCGACCAACACGCGATCGAACTCAGCCAGAACCCAGCCAGGAATGCCGCCATAGGCATGTTCGCGGACGCGCTGGGCGTAGAGCAGACGTAGCAAGACAAGCGGGATGTTGGGCGGCTTAGTACCTTCGAGCCGTTCCCAGCGGGCATGCAGCTCCGTTTTAGAAAGGGTAGGAATGACGGTGATGTCTTTTTGCCGGACGTCATCGGTAATGGGTTGCATGAGTGGCCCTCTTGGTGAGTAGGCCTCATGCCTGCCTCCACCACCCAGAGCCCCGTGGGTCAGGCCCAGCGGGGCAAGCAGCGCGTGCCAGTGCTGCTACACACTACGCTACTGCTCGAACTGGAAATGAAGTCCAGTGGAAAATGGTCGGTGTATTCCGAACGGTGCACCTTGGAGGATGCAGTAAGAAACGATTTAGAGGTCCGCTTTGCGCCCAGGAGGGGCAAATGCAAGGAAATTGACATCGATCTAGCCTTGCCCTTTCTGCTTATGACGGGCAAACCAGCGGGAACAGGCAAATAACGATAAAGGTTCTCGCGATCGGGTTTGCCGGGTGTGAAAATTGTTAAAGGTTGCAACGCGATGCCCGATGCCAAACGAAGTGCTCTATCGAAGTCTCAGAAACGGGTCCGTCTCGCCCCAAGTGAACGACAGACGCTCATCCTCGATCATGTTGCAGAGATTGTAGCGCGCGACGGTGTTTCGGCCTTGTCGATGGATCGCATCGGGCGTGAAGCGGGTATAAGTAAGTCTCTTGTCTACAATTATTTCCCCAATATAACTGATTTGCTGAGGCTTCTTCTGCAACGCGAATGGAGGCGCTTGCGACGACAACAGGTCGAAGCAGCTCAAAAAGCTAATACTTTCGAGGATTTGGTTCGTTCGGTTACACATGTTTACCTCAAATATATTGATGAGCGGGGTATGTTGATCGAACGGTTGCAAGCCGAACCCTCAGTCTCTGCTATTCACGACCCCACAGAGTTCGGTCGAGACACCGCCGTCAGCTATCTGGCCGAAATTGTTACCGAACATTTCAATTTACCTCCCGATATCGCCAGAGCAGCAACAGACATCAGCTTTGGTTTGCCGGCCGCTGCGGGTGCCTATTTGTTGCAACGTAAGCTCAGTCGAGAAGCGCTTGAAGATTTAACTGTCACCATGATCCTAGGGACGCTGACTGAGATCAAGCGTGAGCATACAAATCGGCACCAGCCGATCCGGCGTCAACAACCGGCATCAATCTGAGCGCTCAACTGACGGCTTTAGAAGTTCAGGCATGCGCTTGGGCGGCGTATTCGCTATCGCAACTAGATCGCGCTGCAACCCAAATTCGGCGCGAATGTCATCCAAAGGTTCACCGAGACGATGCTCAAACTTCACGAACTGGACGCTGCGGGCGTGCCGGCCAAGGGCCCAACCATCAGTGATAGCATCCATCCCCGGCTTGATTAGGTAGGGATCGACCAAAGTCATATGACTGGTCACAACGGCAATCCACATGGCAGCATAAGGATAGTCCATCTGGGCAAGTTGGAATGCCTGAATTGCAAGCTCACCGAGTGGTGTAGCCGGATAGCCGGTCAGGACATGATGAAGATCATGTGTCTGAAAGCCACGTAACACTTTGTAAGCTAATGCCGGAGGCATACGATCAATTTTACCGCTTTGCAGCAATTCATCATGCCTAGCGTGGTAACCAGCTGCCAAATGTTCAACCAGATTGTTATCGACCATGAAGGCGCGGTAAGCATGGCCCAACGTACCTGGACCATAACTGTCGAGCGAACCAATTCGAAAATCCGGCGCAAGCCATCCTTCCCGAGCCAGCGGTCCATGGTCCGGGTGATCGAGGATCGCCGCCTCGTACTTCGAAATCACATCAGCCGGAGCTGTTTCCCACCATTCGTTGAACAACCAGTCGATCCCGTAGGTGTAGAAATTGTCGATGCTTTTGAGGAACTTTTCCCCGAAGCTACGTTCGATCTGCGTCACCATGTCAGCCTCCTCTTCGGGTTACTTGGCCAAGGTTCCGCCATCGACCGGCACAAGGGCACCGGTCATGAAAGCGGCTGCATCGCTGACCAGAAACGCCAAGGCTTCGGCCACTTCCTCTGGTGTGCCATAGCGTGCCATGGGGATCCCCTGTGCCAATTGTGGCCGAGCAGCCTCTGGGTTATCGGGCGAAAGGCGGCGCTCGAGTTGGAACATCATTTCGGTTGCCGTCGGACTAGGGCAGATTGCCAGCACACGCACCCCGTGCGGCGCCAGCGCGATGGCCGCGGACTTGGTCATTCCATTCACCGCATGCTTGCTGGCAGTGTACCCAAAGATGTTACCGCTACCGCCAAAGCTCGAAACCGAGGATGTGTTGACGATCACACCGCTGCGATTGGTCAGCATGTGATGGCCGACATACTTTAGCCCCAGAAAGACACCTTTAACATTGACCGCCATAACACGGTCAAATTCTTCTTCCGGATAGTCTAGCGCATTGGCTATCGCACCCGATATCCCTGCGTTGTTGAACAAGATATCAACCCGCTCACCCAGCGTAAGAGCAAGATCGATCGCCCTCTGCCAATCGGCTGCATTCACTACATCGCCGGCTAGACTCGCAACGCGACCAGCGGACAAGGCGGTACTGAAATCGGCCTCCGGCCGATCGAACGCGACTACGCTGGCACCGCTCGCGCAAAGGCGATGCACGGCCGCAAGGCCAATTCCACGGGCAGCCCCGGTGATGATGGCAACGCGGCCTGTAAGGGTTTGTTCTGTCATGCTGTAACTTCCTTCGAAATCGGCCGGATTGGGTGTTGAGCGATAAATTTAGTAATCAACGCTGCGCAGCATTCAGGGGTATCGCGGTGCGGGACATGTCCAGCAGCGGGCAGTCGCGTGAGGATAGCCTCCGGGCAGGCATGGACGATGGCGTCCGCCATGGCTGGCACAAAAACGGCATCCAGATCACCCCAGATGATCTGGACGGGGCACTCGATGTGGCATTCATCCAGAAAGTCGTTGCCAAATTCTGCATCGATACCCGGCACATCAAAAGGAGATGCACGATACCAAGCCAACATCGCCTGCCACACACCCTTTTGGGTCCAGGCATGTCGATAGGCCTCGATGTCAGCATCATTCAGCAATCCATGATGATAAGGTTGCGCCAAGAAACGCTCTATCAAAGCATCGACATTGGTTTCATTGAACAGTGCATCTGCCTCGGCGGAACGCAGCATGGTGATATATTGCGATGCAAGGCGCTGGTTGGGGTCATTCCAGATCATTTTTTGCAATACTGCAGGCGGCGGCGCGTTGAGGACGGTAAGGCTGGCTGCTTTATGCGGATGCTTTTCCGCAAATGCGAACGCCAAAACGCCACCCCAATCATGTCCACATAGATGCACCATCGACAAATCAAACGCATCAATCAATGCCGCGACGTCGTCGATCAAATGCCCCAGCCGGTAGCTTTCAACATCCAGCGGGCGCGAGGTCAAGCCATAGCCACGCAGATCCGGCGCAATCAACCTGAATTCGGGCGCGAGACGTTCTGAAAGGGGGCGCCATGTGGCAGCGTGGTCGGGAAAGCCGTGCAAAAAAAGAATTGGTTCGCCGTGCCCCTGTTCCAAGCAATGAAAATCCAGTCCATTGGCCCGAACATTTCGGTTCATAGGGGAAGCGTTGGCAATAGCAGGACCCGAGGTGAAGGACATCGAGGTTATGCCCCTGTAGCCGTCGCGGCCAATCGATTGCGATATGCGGTTCGCGCAGCATCGACGCTATGGCCATTGGCTTCTTGCAACATTGCAGCGACTGTTAGCTGTTTGTCTAAGCTGGGTTGCAGCAATTCGAAAACATTGCCATCGGGGTCGCGTCCGAAAAATAGCCGCGCATTTCCGAACATATGGGGCGGCCCATGCAATTCGATGCCATGAGCCACTAACCGTGCATAGTCAGCGTCGATGTCATCGCTTTCAAAGCAAATATGGTTCCACCCCGGAGTCGCGAGAATGCGCCTGTTTCCTGGCAGAGTAGGTGGATGTGCATAGCACCAAAATTCTAGTTCGGCGTTGGCGAGCCGCGACCAAGCGCCCGTGAAACATATGTCTGAAAGTCCAGCCACATGATCGAATTTAGGACTGGGGCCGAAACTGCCTTGGCGATGGATATCGATTCCGGTGAGCAGCGCATAAAAATCAGTCAGCCTGCTGATATCTGGAGTGACCAGCGCAACGTGCGCAAACCAAGGGCGACGAGCCTCCTCCGGCGCCCAAGGTGTTCCCTCAAGCTCCAGAAGATTTCCTTCGGGATCACGGATATAGACATAACTGTTGCCTGTTCCCAACCCCGAGGGTCGTGCATGTGAAGTTGCGCCAGCGGCAACCAGTCCATCGTACAACCGGTCGGAAATCTCGCTCTGTAGGCAGATATGGCGTATCCCTGCTGAATAGACTGCCTTATCTTCCTGATCCATTTCAGGTTTACAGGCATATTCGAACAGTTCCAAACATCCGAGACTGCCCTGCAAAAACGCGCCCCGAGCAGAGGCATTATCAAGCTGCAGCATGGCACGATTGTTTGCGTTATCTTCTACGTCAAATCGGTGGGAGAGATTATAGGCATGCTGTTTGGTATAGAAGTCGATCGCCGCGTCGAGATTGAGCACAGAAAGTCCGACATGATGCAGCCCTGTGATCATTATTCTTTCACTTCGGAAGAAGCGACGGCCATTCGAGCGTCGATTTCGGCGCGGATGTCGCGATGGCGCGCCTCTGTCAAAGTATAATGCCACGCCATATAAGCGGCAATCAGCACCAGAACGGCTGGAATAACACTATAGCTGATCGTCAAGGCTAGCAGCGGTTCGGCTCTGCTCTCACCGGCAGAAACATAACCAACCCCACCAAGAATGAGCAAAGGCAGACCAGAGCCGGCAGCATATCCCATCTTCTGAACCATGGCCGTCACTGCATAAAACAGTCCCTGTTGGCGATCCAACGTGTCTGCGGTGTCGATATCTGCAGTATCAGCGATCATCGCGTGCGGCAGCATGAGCACTGCACCATAGCACGCACCTTTTAGGATAAAGAGGGCGGTAAAGAAATATACCCCGCCCTTTGGTACAAAAAACATCAACGCATTGGTTGCCGCGACGATGACGAGCGCCAAGGCAAGGGCGCGGTGTTTTTCGATACGCTTTGCGAGCCAAACCCAACCGGGCACAACAAGCAGCGCTGCGACGAAATAGAGGAAGTATATGACGCCGATATTTGGGACGCCCACAACATCGCGCGCAAAAAAAACGGTGATCGTCTGACGGAAAACTTCGCCCACCGTTGCAACAAGCACCAACAAAGTTACCTGCAAGAAAGCGCGGTTGGAACCAAGCATTTTCATCGCATTGGCTATGTTGAACGGGGCTTTGCGGATTGGAGCTTCGGGCTCTGGAACGAAAAAGAAGGCAAGCGCCGCACATAGCGGCAGCAAAGCTATGATAACGACGCTTAACGCCGACATCACATCTGCGCTGGTCGTTCCAGGCTGCATTTGTACATAAGCAGGGATAAGTGTCGATGTGATCAGGCCGGCGATGCTGAAGGCCTGTGAAACCGAACTTATTCGGGTTCGGACGTGATAGTCTTCGGAAAGCTCGGCTGCCCAGGCATGATAGGGTAGCAATAGCATCGTGTAGCCCAGATAAACAAGCGCGACAGCTGCAAGGAAATAGACGATATCAATACCCGGCGAGGGCCGGAATAGCAGGTAGACCCCTGCCATCATTGTCAATGATCCAAAAATCAGCCACACCCGTCTGCGACCGATTTTGGGACGCCAGCGATCGGAAATAATTCCTATAATCGGATCGGTAATGAAATCGGATAGGCGAGCTAGGATTAACGAAATCCCGATGAGCTGCAGAGCCAATTGCATCTGTCCAGAATAGAGCGGAGCCAGATAGATTGCGATCGGTAGCCCGATCATTCCAAGGGGCAATTGCACGGACCCAAAGGCAAGAATTCGCCACAAGCCTATCTGTTGCTCTTCACGACCGGATGCTGATGCCACTTATGCCCCCTTCCAAATTCGACTTTGTAAACCGTTTCTTGAACGATTTGTGCGATCGCTCCCCTTGAAATCCGATGATGTATCGGGCCCCATCATAGAGGAAAAATCGAATGGCCGCCGTCAAGCACCAGCGCTTGACCGGTCATGAAATTGCTTTGCTTGGATGCAAGGTAAACCGCGATACCTTCCATGTCTGACAATTGCCCAATCTTACCGGACGCTGCCCGGCGGCGACACCCGTCTTGAAAGGCTTTGGGCGTATTCAGCGACATTTCGGTCTCGATGAACCCGGGCAGGATTGCGTTAACTTGGATACCGCTGCGTCCCAGTTCGATTGCAAGTGAACGGACCAGCCCAGTCACGGCCGATTTGGTCAGGCAGTAGCCAGCGGAATTGGGTAGTCCAAGGAGTGCCGCCACCGAAGACGTGACAATCAACTTGCCCCCCGCTTTGCGGTTTTGCCAGTGACGCGTTGCAAGCTGAAACGTGTCGATCACGCTAAGGATATTGAGCTCGTTCGTGTCGAGCCAGGCTTGCCGATCCATATCGACGAACGAGCCTCTAGCGCCCGCGCCACCTGCGTTGGCAAAACAGCTGTCGATTTTTCCGAAAGCATTAATGGTGCGATCAAATGCCGCAGCGGTAGACGCCGGGTCAGTCACGTCAGCTTCGAAGCTTTGGGCGTGGCCACCCATCGCAACCAGTTCAGCAACCGCCTCAGCATTCTTGGCTTCATTTCGTCCCCACACTGCGATTTGCGCACCTGCCTTGGCTAGGCCTTTTGCCATAGCAAGGCCAAGTCCTCCATTGCCGCCCGTTACCAATGCGACGTGGCCGTTAAGATCGAAAAGATTGTGCATATTGTTCATTTACCTGCCGATTTGTGATGAAGTTCCAACCCACGCGCCCAACGACGCTGAAATCCACGCCAGTAACCTGGCTGGTCCTTGCCCGCTGTGACGCCGCCCCATGTCTGACCAAAACTGCTGGGCCACTTACCTTGGTTTGCGAATGGTGTGGGTACTTCGAGATATATACTTTTACTTTCTTCGGCCTTCAATTCAAGGTCAAGGAATGCTCCGATGAAATGCGCGTTTATCATTTCAATCCGTTCCTTGCGCCACACAGGGTCGGTAAGGAACTCAATCGTTGGAAAGTCAGCATCTGATGGGATTGTCACAGGATTTCCTGCAATGTTATGCGCGGCCTCGCGATAGACGAGAAGGTAACGGTCAGTGCCTTGCGCCGCATTGAAAAGCCGTTTCACCCCGCGCTCGTAATCAACAACATCGTCTTGATCGCCCGCCACAACGAGCAGCGGCATTCGCAGGCTGGCAAGCGCAGAATCTTGCCAGACCGCTGCGCCGGGCTGTCCACCCCAAGGGGCAAGTGCTACCACAGCCTTGATTTTCGATGCCAGGGCGGGGTCCGGAATAGGGAGTTGCGCACGCATAGCTGGCGATAACTGGGCAAAGGCCGGGGCCGCCGGATCAAGTGCCGCGCCGGCTGTGGTCAAGCTGCCATAACCGCCCATGGAGAAACCGAGGAGACCGATTGCATTCGGATTAATATTTTCGGCGATCTGTGGCGCCAGTTTTGCACCGAGGACCGCATTCAGCACCGCCCGTTGGTCCAGTGTCCTGTTAATTAGAACCCCCGCGAACGAAGCTGCAAATGAAGCAATATCAGTAAAAGGCTGATCCCGGTGATCGATTGAGGCAACCACATAGCCCCTTGATGCGAGCGTTTCTCCGAGGCGGCTCATATGTTCCGACCAGCCGCCATAGCCGTGAGACATTATAACCAATGGGAAGGTCTGCCCAGCGATAGGCTTGGCGTCAGCTACGGCTAGGCCGGTTTCTGCAATTTGGAGTGGCTTTTGGCCAGGCAATGCACGACGGTGATTATAAACCGCTCGGCCAGAAGAGCTACTAGGAACCGCAGGATACCAGAAGCGGACACCTATTGTGCGATCACCCGACGCAAGATGATCCATCCGCGTGCCGATGCCAAAAGCACCAAACATTGCCAGTTCAGGCATTTCGGCCGAGTGGCCTGATGCTTGCTCTATCTGTTGAACTTGCCCTTGCGCCGTACCGGAAGAAGTCGCTGCTATTAAGGTTGCAAGGGCTATGATCAGTCGCGGCATGATTGAGGTGGTCCCGTTACTGCTTAGTCGGAGCGGCAGGCGAAGGGGTTACCTTCGCCTGCCCTGGCGGGAGGGGTGCCAGTCGATCGATCGGCCTACTTACTGGAAGCCGACGCGAAGGCTTAGGCCGAAGGTCCGCGGATCCAATAGGAAAGCACTACGGAAACTGCCTACCAATTCGGAGTTCACTTCCAGCCAAGTGATGCTGTCCTTATTTGCCAGATTCTTGACAAAAGCAGTTACGCTCCAATCCTTCTTGCTGTTAGCAATCTGGACCGAAGCATCGAGTTGGCTCCAACTGCCAACACGGTCTGCCGGTACGTTGAATTCACGCGAGTGAAAGCCGGACTGCGAATAGAAATCGATGCGCGGGCGAACGGCCCAGTCCTCCCCTGCATCAACCGTGTATTCCGCAGCCAACTTCAGCGTACGGCGCGGCGCATTCGGAAGCTGATTACCTTGGAGCTGGAACAGTGCCTTGCCACGAGACGGGTCAGACGAACGGAAATCGCTGCGAACCGTTGCGTTCAGTAGACCAAGATTGGCCTCAAGGCGCAGCGGCTCGATCGGAGTATAGACCAACTCCGCTTCTAAACCTCTCACTCGCGACTTGGGAATGTTGGTGTTCGCCACAGCTGTTCCTACAAGGTTGCCTACGATCAGGTTGGAGTATTCGTAATTGAACAAGGCCAGGTTCAATCGGCCCTTGCCATCCATGAACGTATTCTTTGCGCCAAGTTCATAGGCATCGATCACTTCTGATTCAAAAACCGGAATAGTGTTATTGCCCGGGTTGAACCCACCGGATTTAAACCCACGTGAGAAAGACAGATAAATGTTGGTATCTTCCGTAAATGAAACCGTTGGCTTCCAGTTTAGAACCGCGCGCCCTGTTAACTTGTCAAAGTCCGCATCGCCAATGAAATAGGGGCTTAATGCAAAAAGGCCAGAAGCGGTTTCGATATGCTTTTTATCGTGAGTGTAGCGCAGTCCACCGGTAAGCTTGATGTTCTCTGCAAGATCGACATAGGCTTCACCGAAAACGGCATAAGATTCAACCTGCCCTAAACGCGTGCTGAACTTTGATACAGCGCCGGACAATCGGTTTGCTGGGGTCCAGGTGTCGACGTAACCGGAACCTCGCGAGTTCAGATAAAAGCCACCCAAGATGAAATTAAAGCTCCCATCTAAACGCGAAGCAAGGCGCAGCTCTTGGCTAAACTGCTTTTGCGTGCCGCCGCCAGTCTGCGATGTGCGATATTCAGTCGTGGTTACCGGACGGCCTGACAACAAGTAGGTCATCACGCCGTTGCCATTACCGGCATCAGGTATCACGTGGGTCCCGAACGTGCCGGGGTTAAAGGCATTCGGCCGATACCCCTGATCGAAATCACGCTCGCTTGAGTTGTTGCCGTCACGCAGACCCGTCACCGCCGTGAGCGTAAGGCCTCCTAACTCTTGATTAATCTCCAGGGTCGCTAGGAAGTCCTCTGCCTTCTGGAACGGCTTAACGTCGATCACAACTTCGCGAAGGCTGGTCGGATTTGCCGAAAAAGTGTTAGGTCGAACTCGCCCTCCGAGAAAGATACTGTCGATTGTGAAGTTGGTCGTCGGGAACGACGCTGAAACTGAATTGGGAGAGCAGCCAAAAGCTGAATCAGGTGTGCAGAGCGACTTAGCAGCGTTCTGGCGATCTGAATCTTCCTTAAAATATGTTAGCGTAAGGTCGACCGTTGTGGAGCTCGAAGGCTCAAAGCGCGTACTAGAACGCAAGGTGAACTGGTTGCGGCCATCAACCATCGAACCATCGAGTAGGTTTTTTGTATAGCCATCCCGGTTGATGTAATTAGCTGCGAAGCGCTGAGATAGGCCATTAGCCAAGGGAATGTTAATTGCCGCATTAGTTCTTATGCCACGCGGGTTTTCACCCTGGACCTCAAGATACCCTTCAAAGCGGTCAGTCGGTCGACGCGTTACAAAGTTGATGGCGCCGCCAGTTGTGTTCCGACCGAACAAGGTGCCCTGCGGTCCGCGCAAAACCTCGATACGCTCCATGTCAAAGAATTCGCCGAAACTGCTACCCGACTGCAGGAACACGCCGTTTACCAGAACGCCGATGTTGGTGTCTCCCGTTCCGCCGTATGACGCGGAGCCGACGCCGCGGATAGTGATGTTGCGGTTAGCTGACAGCGTCACATTGGGTGCGTTGAACTGAAGATCTTTGCTGTCCTCTACGCGCGCCGCTTCGAGTGCTGCAGCATTTAGTGCAGTTATTGCGATCGGGACATCCTGGACATTTTCCGCTTTCTTTTGCGCCGTGACAACAATTGTATCGCGATCGTTGGCGGAATCATTGTTTTCGGCCTGCGCGAAAGCCGGCGCTGCGAAGGCAACCGACGCGATAGCCACAGCAGATGCGCCCATTAACTGAAACTTGATTTTTGACATGTTTTCCTCCCTTTGCTGTTGACTATATGTGCAATACAAATGGATGATTAGTCAATAGTGAAGATATAACAGCATTTTTTCGCGGAAAATTGTCACTTAATCATGCCAAAACACGACATTATTAATTATATTATCAATAACAATGCCAGTCTGACGATTGCCTCAAAGATGGAATTTAGCGGTCCGCGATGGCACTTGCGCAGCTAATGAAGCGGCGAACCGACCCTTGTCGTTCCGATAGGATCCAAACACTTTGCTCATTTGGAGTTTGGGCGACCGCATTAGATAGGCAGCAGACAGGCGCCGGCAGACGGCCTAGCTACGATGCCCAACTGAGGACGTATGCCCTTTGCATGCCAGAATGCGCCTAGTGCGCGCTTAACCGCGTCCATCTTGTTGAATGGAAGAACCGCAACGACGCATCCGCCGAAGCCGCCACCCGTCATCCTTGCACCGCCTTCGTTACCTATCGCCAAGTTGAGACAATCGACGAGCGCATCGACCGCTGGCACACTGACTTCGAAGTCGTTCTTGAGAGAGTGATGCGAGGCGCGCATTGCATTACCAAGAGCAACCAAGTCACCTTGCGCGATTGCGCGCGCTGCATCGACGGTTCGCACATTTTCCGTCACAACATGGCGCGCGCGACGGTAGACTTTGTCGTCGAGTTCAGAGCGTTTTGCTTCCAGTCGCTGCGGATCGAGATCGCGCAGCGCTGAAACGCCAAAATGCGCTGCCGCGCTGGCGCATTGGGCCCGTCGCTCGTTGTACGCACTCTCAGCCAGTTCTCGCACGACGCCTGATTGCACAATCAGGATGCGTGCATCTGCGGGGAAGTACACTGGCTCAACCGCAAGCGAACGGCAATCGAGGAGCAAAGCGCTGTCCTGCTGCCCAAATGCGGAAGCGATTTGGTCCATCAAGCCACAAGCGCATCCAACGAAATGATGCTCGGCCCATTGTGCTACCTTGGCCAAAGCGCGGCGGTCTGGTGTTTGCTCGCCAGCTAATGCAGTGAGCCCCAAGCCCAATGCGACACCAAGTGAGGCGGAAGAAGAAAGGCCTGTTCCTTGAGGAACATTTCCGGAAATAGCGAGGTACGCGCCTCCAACTGGTAGTCCGAACTTCAGCAATCCTGCGGTTGCGCCACGCAAATGGTTTTGCCAGTGTCCAGCCGACATTGGAACAATTGGGGCATCAATCGCGAACTCACACTTCTCTTCCTGAAGGTCGACTGCGTGAGCAGCAATCAGGTTATCAGCCCGCGGCGCTAAGGCGACTACAGTGCCGTACTCCAGTGCACAGGGCAGCGCGAAGCCATCGTTATAATCCGTATGATCTCCGATCAGATTAACCCGACCCGGCGCGAATGCAACGACTGTTGGCTCGCGGTCATAAGCTTGTCGAAATGTCTGTATAGTATGTTGAGTTAGTGCTTCGAGGGGGGTCATTGGGCAGCCCTCAGGCTGTAATGTGTTGGCGATACAAGGCGAAGTCGTTCTGCTGCCTGTTCAGGGGTCAGATCGCGTTGCGCTTCGGCGAGCATTTCATAGCCGACCATGAATTTCCGGACTGTCGACGAACGCAGCAAGGGCGGATAGAAATGGGCATGCAGAATCCAGTGACTGTGATCTCCTGGGAGATAAGGGGCGCCATGCCAGCCCATCGAATAGGGAAATGGGCAACCAAACAGATTGTCATACCGGGCCGTTAGCTCGCGCAGGACATCGGCTAGTCCGTCGCGCTGGCCAGCGTTCAGATGCTCTATGCGCTGCACCGAGAACCGCGGCATCAATAGGGTTTCGAATGGCCACACCGCCCACCACGGTACGATCACAAGCCAGTCTGGCGTTTCGATCACCACACGCGGCCCGCCCGCTTCCTGAGCGGCCACTTCCGTCAGCAAGCTATGTCCGGTTTCGGCAAGGTAGGCGCGCTGTCGCACGTCCTCAATTGCAGGCTCATCAGGAACATGGCTGCTAGCCCATAGCTGGCCATGAGGGTGCAGATTGGAACAGCCCATCGCGGCGCCTTTGTTCTCGAATAGCTGGACCCAGGTGTATTGAGTGCCCAGCTCGCTTGATTGCGCTGCCCAGCAATCAATCACGGAGCGGACCTGCTCCTTTGAAAGCTGCGGCAAAGTCAGCGAATGATTGGGAGAGAAGCAAATTACGCGGCATTCTCCGCTGACGACTTCGGCACGAAACAGGTCTTGCGCCTCGATGTCTGCATTGCTTCCGAGGAGTAACGCCGGAAAATCATTTTGGAATGCCCATGGGCCTTCATAATTCGGATTGGTTGCACCATTCGCCCGTTTGTTGCCAGGGCAGAGATAGCAATTCGCATCATGCACCTGTAGGTCTGGCGCGGCCTGTGGTTCTATCTGGCCAAGCCAGGGACGCTGTGTTCGGTGGGGTGATACCAGGACCCAACGGCCTGTCAGGGGGTTTTGGCGGCGATGCACCAGATCTGAAAAATCCATTAGTTTACACCCTAATCATGATCAAATTGCCGGCAGTTTCACCGGCCATAATGCGAGGCCATCTAGTCTTATTGACGAATTATGCAATATCTTCGCTGACGGATTGAGGCATAGGTCCGCCTCTGGAGAAGATTTGGCGATACTGAACCCCGCGTTTCCTCGCTAACCAACAAATTGGCGGCAATGGTGGTGTACGCTTTCGCGCTCGCTCTCGCCGAAGAAAATTCTGTACAACATGTTTTCTGTGTCAGGGCCCTAGCTGTAAATAGATTCACCATTATAAGTGGTCAGTCCACTCCTGGATAGCTTTGCGGAAGTACGTTTGAAACTAACCCATATTAGGCTGTGGACCCATAAACAGGATTCCCAAAACGGCGTAAGTTTAATTCAATGGTTTCTGGAGGGGGCCTTTGGATGAGCCGATATGAGATGACCGAGTTTGAGTGGCGGGTGATACAACTTCTTTTGCCAAACAAGCCTCGGGTCGCCTGACGCCCATTGGCTTAGAGGGCGCGGAGCGGTGGTTTTTAGAGGCTAAGTGACGCGGGTTGGTTGATGCGAAGCTAAGGCTTGCATCGATTTTACGCCTCGTCCACTCCATAACCCTCGGGGTTGCGGGACTGCCAATTCCAACTCGACTGACAGATGTCATCAAGCGTGTGGCCCGACGTCCAACCAAGCGTGTCTCGCGCCTTATCGACGCGTGCGACGCTCGTGGCGATGTCACCCGCGCGCCGCTCTGAGACTTGGTAGGGGACTGTGCGACCCGACGCCCTCTCAAAGGCGTCGACGATTTGCAGGACGGAATATGCCGAGCCGGTACCAATGTTGAATGCCTCACAGCCCTGATGCTTTGCTGCGTAGTCAATGGCCGCGAGGTGGGCGCGAGCGAGGTCGACAACGTGGATATAGTCGCGCTCGCCGGTCCCGTCGGCCGTCGCATAGTCATTTCCAAAGACGCTCAGGTGCGGCCTGCGTCCGACTGCCACTTGGGCCACAAAGGGCATGAGGTTATTGGGCGTCCCGCGCGGATCCTCGCCGATGTCGCCCGAGGCGTGGGCGCCGACAGGGTTGAAGTAGCGCAGCAATGCCGCCGAATTTTGAGGCTTTGAGCGGCACCAGTCCCTGATAATCTCCTCGACCATAAGCTTTGTGCGGCCATAGGGATTAGTGGGCGCCAGCGGGTGCTGTTCGTCGTAGGGGAGATACTGCGGCTCGCCGTAGACCGTTGCAGACGAAGAAAACACAATCCTCGTACATCCCGCCGCATCCATGGCAGCGAGCAGGCGCAGGGAGCCCACTACGTTATTGTCGTAATAGTCGATTGGGATCTCACTTGATTCGCCTACCGCCTTGAGGCCTGCAAAATGAATTACGGCGTCGGGTTGGAAGTCGCACAGCGCCTGCGTCAGCGTGTCTTGGTCTCGAATGTCGACCTCGCACTGCCTAAAGTCGGCATTGGCGAGGCGGCGAACTCGGTCTAACGCCACGGGCGAGCTGTTACGATAGTTGTCGCTCACGCAAACCTCGTGGCCGTCGCGTAGGAGCTCCAGCACCGTGTGCGTGCCGATATAGCCGGCGCCGCCAGTCACAAAAACTTTCAATTGCCTAACTCCGATGCAGGGCGCGCTCAATTACGGCACGCGCTTCACTTGCCATATCTTCCCGCCCGAGTGCAACCGACACGCACGCCTCCTTCAATTTGACGAGGCAAAGACTTCTATATTATCTCAAACACAAATGACGCCGAAATGCTTTTACCTGGCGCGATAGATTGCATCGGCAAAGTGCAATCCGGCATATTTATGGCGTTGGTGATATGGCTGACCGGTTCCAGACAAATAAAATCTCCTCCTTTGGGAATGTAGAGAACCGACGCTCTGACATCGGCAGACAATCGGATTTGGTAACGCAGTTCTTGCCAACCGATTTTAGCCTTTCCAGTCCAATCGCTAAAAATATTATCAATATCTTGGTCGGCGATGACTTGAGGAATTGTAAAGTCATATCTACCGGCGACTGGCCTATTACCAATCGGAATTTTGCGAGCATCATTTTCCCAAATTGTTAATGCCGAGAATTGCACGACCGCAGACTTAGAAGCGAAAAACGGGTGAATACCTAATCCGCCGGGCATATTGTCAGACCCCAGATTTGTCAGTGTCAAATCAATCGCCAATCGATCAGGTCCCAGTTCTATTTCCTGCTGTACGCGAAATGGCCAGGGCCATTTGTCAAGGTCATAGCTTTCCAGCAAAAGGACCGTCTTGTGACCGGCAGTCTCTGTAACTTCCCACGGGCTCTGCCAACCAATACCGTGATGCGCATGGGGTTCCGGCGGCGCATTTAACGGCAATTGATAGGATTGGTTGGCCCAGCAGAAGCGCCCGTCTGCAATGCGATTGGAAAAGGGTACGAGTGGAAAACATCCCATATCGGTAGCCTGCAATCCCGATTTTCCTGCATCAAGAACGGTTCGGAACATGGATTGGCCATCATATTGCCAGCTCAGAATGCTACCACCGATGTCAGGCCTTAAAACGCACCTACTGAGTCCGTTGATCAGTTCAATCATGGCTTAACTTGTCCGATTCCTGGAGAGCAGCATATAGCTAGAGCACCGATGCCCCGCTTGAAGGATTACAGATTATGATACGAGCCTTACCCCCATCCGGTGTCTGATAGCTACTTTCGACCAGGGCCGTGACCTGTTCTAGAATCTCCAAGGGAACCAACGCAACAACGCAGCCGCCGAACCCGGCACCTGTCATCCGAACGCCGCCCTCAAGACCCAGAGAATTACTGATCATTTTGACCAGGCTATCAATGGGCGGCAAAGTGATTTCGAAATCATCCCGCATAGATCGATGAGATTGCTTCATTAACACGGAAAGTGTAGCAATATCATTGGTTGCCAAGGCGCCTGCTGCAGCCAGTGTTCTGGCATTTTCAGTAACAATATGGCGTGCCCTGCGATAAGTAATGTCGTCGAGATCACCGCGGTCCCGGACCAACCGATCGCTATCGATGTCGCGTAAGGCAGGAACACCGTAATGGGTCGCCGCCAGTTTGCACTGATTTCGGCGCTCGTTATAGGCGCTGTCTACCAACTCCCGTTCTATACCGGAATGGATTACCATCACCGCCAAATCGTCCGGAATGGTTACAAATCTGGTTTCAAGGGACCGGCAATCGAGCAACATCACAGTCCCAGATTGGCCGCGGGCAGAAACCAGTTGATCCATGATCCCGCAGGCGCAGCCGACAAAATCATTTTCCGATTGCTGCGCGATCAAGGCATAATCTGTCGCATCAATCCGGTGAAAACCATGATGTTCGGCCAACGCTTTGATCAATGCCACGCCCATCGAGGCGGAGGATGATAGTCCGGCGCCCCGCGGCACATCGCCGACGATTGCCAAATGGACCCCGCCAACCTGCCACCCGCGTGACATCATGCTAGCCACTACTCCGCGGACATGGTTCATCCACTCGGCTTTCTGGTGAACAAAGCCTACCGACGGATCAAAACTGTCGCTGGCGTTATCATAGTCCCCGGCAACAACCCTAACCCCGGTGCCTTCGCTGGCCCCGATGGCCACAATGGTTTCATAATCGATCGCGCATGGCAGCACGAAACCGTCGTTATAATCGGTGTGCTCGCCAATCAAATTGACACGACCGGGGGCTGCAACCAGCAGATCGGGTTCGCCGCCAAAAGCTTTGCGAAAGCTCGTCTTTGCCCGCTCGATCAGGATTTCACGTCTAGTCACGATAGTGGACATCGCTGACTGCCCGCAACATTTCGGCGGCGTGTTCGGGTGTTAGATCGCGCTGAGCCTCGGCCAGCATTTCATAGCCGACCATGAATTTCCGGACCGAGGCGGATCGCAGCAAGGGCGGGTAGAAATGGGCATGGAGTTGCCAGTGGCTGGTTTCCGCATTATCAAACGGAGCGCCATGCCAGCCCATCGAATAGGGAAAACTGCAACGAAAAAGATTGTCATAGCGGATGGTTAGTTCGCGGATAGTTGCCGCAAGACCGGTTTTCTGCTGCTCATCTAGTTCGGGCAATCTGGCAACGGGGAAACGAGGCAGCAGCAATGTTTCAAAAGGCCAGCTTGCCCAATAGGGCACAATGGCCAGCCAGTGGTCATTCACTACGGTCACACGCTCGCCGGCCTCTGCTTCCGCCTCTGCAAGCTCCAGCAATAGTTTCTGTTTTGTTTCCGAATAGTGTTTTTTCTGCATATTGTCTTCGGCCCGAACTTCATCGGGCACATGGTCGCTGGCCCAGATCTGGCCATGGGGGTGCGGGTTAGAGCAGCCCATCATAGAGCCCTTATTCTCGAATATCTGAACATTTGAATAGACCTGCCCGAGACGTCCAGTTTCACTGCACCAGGCGTCTATCACTTGCGAGATGCCGGCGAGCGGGAGTTGCGGCAGCGACTTGCCGTGATCCGGTGAGAAACACAGAACCTGACATTCACCGCGAACATCTTCTCGCTGGAAAAGCCCGGTCTCGCGTCGTGCGCCGTCAGATACTTTCAGCAGCGCGGGAAAATCATTGGGAAAAAGATGGACGCCAGCAAAGTTCGGGTTTTTCTCGCCGGTTACGCGCGTATTTCCCGGACACAGGTAGCAATCCGGGTCATGGGCGAGCGGGGCCAGTTCGGGCTCCTGTTCCTCGCCCTGCCACGGCCGCAATATTCGGTGTGGTGATACCAGCACCCATTTATCTGCCAGCGGATTATAACGGCGATGCGGCCCTTCGCTCATGGTTCAATCCTCGGTAACAGCAGCCCGAAAGCCGACGAATCTTGACCGATTGCCTAGCATGAAATTGATCATCAGCGAGGCCAAGACCGACGTAACCAGCGTGACAACCATGAAATCGATATAGTGCATGGTGATAATGCCGGCTGGTTCAAGCTTGAACGTGAAGAGGCCATAAAGCGCCACACCCCAGATCACGCCGCCAATCGCCGCTGATGCGACCACGCCGCGGAACAGCAGCCCCACCACAAAAGCAGAAAGGATCGGCATCGAAACAAGACCGTTGAGCTGTTGCAGCAGGTTAATGATGCTCTCGGCATTCTGATAAAGCGGCACGAGAGTAATCGCGACTACGGTCAGCAATATCGAGATCGCAGCGGCGAGCTTCCAGTGATCGTTGACCTCGCCTATAAACTGCTCGTGAAAATCGACTGAGTAGAGCGCTACGGAGCTGTTGAGCACAGCACTGAACGTGGTGATGACAGCTGCGGCGACCATCGCTGCAAATGCCCCCGACAACCATCCTGGCAGAACCTGAGCAACCAGCATCCCATATGCAGCATCATTGACGTCGCCGAAAAGTTTGAACGCGACAATGCCCGGGATCACCACGATTGGGGGTACAATCAGAATGCGAATGGCTGCCGCAGCCATTACCCCCCTTTGCGCTTCCTTGACTGTGGGTGCAGCCATCGCCCGCTGGGTTATATTCTGGTTGGTCGACCAATAGAATATCTGGATAAAAATCATGCCAGTGAACAATGTGTGAAACGGTATCGGCGAGTCCGATGCTCCGATCATGGTCAACCGTTCAGCTGGAACTCCAGAAAGATCGAAATCAACCGCCGCTAACGCAAGAATGACGATCAGCATGGCTAAACCGAGAACGCCGATGCCAGAATATGTATCCATCACCGCAACGGCGCGTAACCCTCCTAATATTGCGTAAGCTGCCGAAATCACCCCAAGGATGATTGCAAAGTAAATGAGACTGATCTCGGTACTGAAGAGCGATTGCATGAACAGTCCCCCAGAATACAAGGCAGCGGGCAAATAAATCAAAACGTTGCCGAGCAGAAAGAGCGCCGAAATAAGCGTCCTGATACTCTTGCCGTGATAGCGCTTCTCAAGCAGCTCGGTCACCGTCGTGCAGTTGTTCCGGTAATAGATGGGGACGAACACATAAGCGAGAATAAGCAACCCGAAAAATCCGCATATTTCCCACCAGGCAAGCAACGCCATCTGGTTGCCATTCATACCAACCAACTGGTCTGTTGATAAGTTTGTGAGCGTGATGGACCCGGCTATAAAAAGCCAGCTGAGTCCGCCGCCTGCGAGAAACACGTCCTTACTGGAACCGTCAAGGGCTTTCGACTGGCGAACCTTTAGCCACGTCGCGATGCCAATGAACGCTGTAATGGCAATACAGACTAAAATCTGCGTTCCGTTTGAAGTCGGAAAAACCTCTGGCATCTGCCCACTCCCCATTTGACGGCCAATGGATAGACCTTATTGACGCTTTATAAAATTGTATCTTAATGACCTGAAATGCAAGTTGTTTAGATTTGAACCCATAGCCCTGGCCAACGTAGGACCTTTGTATGACAGCGTCGATTAAAACCTATCGGTTGGACGGAACGAGCACCAGCATTGTCTTTGCCAGTGACGGGTACATGATTGACCTGATCTATTTTGGTCCGGCGCTTCCCGAAAAGGAGGATCTGACGGTACTGGCAGCCATCAGCCAATTTGGTAGCCATGAAAACCAACCTGAGAACGTGACAGTTGGCGGTCTGCTACCCGAGGTTCGAAACGGATTTTCGGGCAAACCTGCGTTAAAAATCCGGCAAGGCGTCACCTCCGTAGATACCTGTTTTGAATTACTCGATGTAACGTGCACCGAGGACAGACTGGTTGCGACTTGGAAAGATTGCGTCTGCCAAGTGCAAGTGTCGGCAATTTGGCAAGCTTGCGATAGCGATGTCTTCAAATGTCATTATCGATTGTCAAACAAGGGGAACGAAGTAATATTTTTGGAAGCGGTGCCGTCGCTCGTTCTGCCTTTGCCAGCTCATTTTACTGAACTGACAAGTTTTCCGGGTCGATGGGCGCGCGAGATGCAGGCGACGAGGCACCAACTGGGACCAAGCATGATCGAGATGCGATCAAGCGGAGGGAAGCCAGGATTTGACCCTGGCAACTGGCTCATTTTCCATAGCAACATCGACAGCAGCATATTGGGTTGCCATCTCGCTTGGAACGGCGATCACATCGCGCTTGCTGCCAGAGATCGTGACGGACAAGCAACGGTTCATTTGGAAGCGACTCTTGATCGCAATGCCGCCGATCTTGTCCCTGGTGGCGCAATGACAACGCCAGTTAGCCTATTGTCCTTTGGCTTGAACGAAGATGAGTTCAGCCATAATTTTCACCAATATGTGCGGAAGGAAATACTGCCACTCCGTTCGGGATGGGGACCAAGAAAGGTCCATCTGAACAGTTGGGAGGCGTTGGGCTTCAAACTTTCGCAAGCGGCGTTGATCGAGCTTGCTAACGAGGCATCAGCACTTGGCGTGGAACGGTTCGTACTTGATGATGGCTGGTTCAAAGGACGACGAAACGACAAGTCGGGAATCGGAGACTGGGTAGTCGACCCAAACCTGTTTCCCACAGGCCTTGGGCCGCTCATCGATCATGTTCGAATGAAAGGCATGGACTTTGGCCTTTGGATCGAACCGGAAATGGTATCTCCCGACAGTGATCTTTATCGCATGCATCCCGACTGGTGCATCCATGATGGCTCAGAACGTCGCCCGACCGAACGAAACCAGCTGGTGCTCGATTTATCCCGGCGAGACGTGATGGAATATCTCTTCGCAGCCATAACTGATCTTCTCGCGAATAATAACATAGCGTATCTGAAATGGGATCATAACCGGCGGCAGTTTCCCTTGGGTGCTGGCCAAACCGAGGGCTATATTGAGCTGTTAAATGCAGTAACCAGCGCGCATCCCGACGTCGAAATCGAGCATTGCTCAAGCGGCGGTGGGCGTATTGATCTGCGAAGCCTTGCAATGGCGCATCGTGTCTGGCCAAGCGACAATAATGATCCAATAGAACGCCTTCGGATCAACCGGAGCTGGGCCCGTTTTCTGCCGCTAGAAATAATGGGAAATCATGTCGGACCTTCACCCAACCCGATTACCGGGCGCAGAACGGACATAGATTTTCGCGCTAAGGTCGCGTTGTTCGGTCATATGGGTGTGGAGGCAAATCCGGCAGACATGGATGCGCAAGAGAAAGCGGTTCTGGCCCAGCATATCGTTCTTTATAAAACTTGGCGCGAAATATTGCATTATGGCAAGCTTTATCACCTTATTCATGACGACAGCGAAATTTATGGCCAGATCGTCGTGTCCGACGGGAAGGCTATTGCCTTTGCAGCGCAAACCGGTTTCGCCGAAAATTTCAATGTTACGCCCTTGCGATTTAAAGCGTTGGACAGCGATGCGTTTTACCGGGTTAAGTTGCCCAAGCCCTGGCCTCCCAAAGCCAGCGCGTATCTTGCCAATCCGGGTATGTGGGAAAATGGTGTGGTTTTGAGCGGAACGGCGCTTTTGGAAAAGGGATTGTCCCTGCCGCTTACCCATCCCGAAACGGCGTGGATTATCACGTTCGAAAAGGAAGCCGTCACATGAGGTTGGGTTGCTGCTATTATCCCGAACATTGGCCGGAAAACCTCTGGGCCGAGGACGCTCTCCGTATGGTCGAGACCGGTCTTTCGCAAGTACGCATCGGGGAGTTTGCATGGAGCAGGATCGAACCCGATCCGGGTCAATTCGACTGGGGATGGCTCGATCGTGCGATTGAAACACTCCATTCTGCTGGGCTAGAGGTCATTCTGGGCACGCCGACCGCAACGCCGCCAAAGTGGCTGGTCGATACGATGCCTGACATGGTAGCGACCAATGAACATGGACACGCTCGCGTATTTGGATCACGGCGGCACTATTGCTTCAGCCATCGCGGTTATCGCGCTGAAGCAGCTCGGATCACCCGGGCGGTAGCGAACCGCTATGGCAAGCATCCGGCTGTAGTAGCTTGGCAGACTGACAACGAATATGGTTGCCACGATACGGTGCTAAGCTTTTCCGACGCCGCGCGGCTGGCTTTCCGGGAATGGCTGGCAGCCCGCTATGGGACAGCGATGGACCTCAATCGCGCGTGGGGTAATGTCTTCTGGTCAATGGAGTACAGAAGCTTCGACGAGATCGATTTGCCCGGTCTCACGGTGACTGAGGCAAATCCAGCGCACTGGCTGGCCTTCCGTCGCTTCGCCTCGGACGAGGTGGCAGCCTTCAACCGCAGCCAGGTTGAGATACTTCGCGAACTCTCGCCCGGCCGCGATATTGTCCACAACTACATGGGCTTCTTCACCGAGTTCGATCATCACACGATCGCGGCCGATTTGGACGTGGTCGGCTGGGATTCCTACCCGCTTGGTTTCCTAGACAGCTTTCCATTCACCGAAGCCGACAAACTGGCATATGCCCGCCAGGGCCACCCGGATATAGCTGCTTTCCATCATGATCTCTATCGCGGTTGTAAGCCGAGCGGCCGCTGGTCGGTGCTCGAACAGCAGCCTGGCCCCGTTAACTGGGCAAACCACAATCCTGCGCCGCTGCCTGGTATGGTTCGGCTATGGACGTTGGAGGCTATGGCACATGGAGCTGAATTGGTCAGCTATTTCCGCTGGCGTCAGTTCCCGCAAGCGCAGGAGCAACATCACGCAGGACTTTTGCTACCTGATAGTGAACCAGCCCTCGGTCTTGCCGAAGCCGCACAGTCAGCCCGTGATATCGCGATGCTGGGGCCAGTCGGCGATCCGCCTAAGCAAGTCGCACTAGTTTTTGCTTATGATGCGGACTGGGTCACCAAAATCCAGCCACAAGGTAAAGGCGTCTCTGCGCTGTGGGCTGCCTTTTCTTGCTATTCGGCACTTCGAAAACTGGGCCTCGATATCGACATCGTGCCTCCGGGCAGGCCTCTCGATGGCTACGCTCTGGTGGCCTTGCCTTGCCTGCCGATTGTGCCTGATTGCCTAGTCGCGGAACTAAAGCGGTTTTCTGGTCAAATTGTAATCGGACCGCGAAGCGGCAGCCGCGATGCCGACTTTGCCATTTCCGATGGCCTGCCGCCCGGCCCCCTGCGAGCGCTGTTCCCCGGTAAGGTCGTAAGGGTGGAAAGCCTGCGTCCAGGCCTGACACATCCCGGCAAGGATTGGGAGATTGAGCGATGGCTGGAACATCTTGAAACTGCCACCGAACCTGAAATGATTGCTTTGGACGGCACGGTTGCATGCTGGCGCCATAGGCAAGTGCGCTATATGTCGGCCTGGCCCAACCAAGAAGTTGCACACGCCGTACTAGCGCGCGCAGCCAAAGACGCCGGCCTTGCCACACACGCTTTGCCCGAAGGCCTCAGGCTGCGTCGAGCCGGTGAGAATACGTTTGCCTTCAACTATAGTCAGACACCGGTCCACTTACCGGACACCGTAACTGGCCATTTACTGCTAGGCCAAAGAACCCTTCACCCGGCCGATGTATCGATACTCAAAGCCAACTAAGTCCTCTGCTAGCTCAGCAATCTTCATGGCTTGACCCTATAGATACTACAGGGTGTAGATAGATCACCGGATCTAAATCTGCCGAGAAGGAAAAAATGTTTATCAAGCGCAAAATGATTGGAGGGACGCAGTGAAAGTAGATCTCTCAACCACAATAAACCTTCCCGCCGAGGCTGTCTGGGCGGAAGTGCAGACTGCGCCGTTACTGATGCACATTGCGTGGCCGCTAATGCGGTTTGTGGCAGTAGGTAAAGGGCCGCGTAACGCATTCAAAGATGGTGGCCGCTATCTTATGAAACTGCGCCTGTTCGGTTTCCTGCCGTTTGGAACGCAATGGATCGTAACCTCGCTGCACGAACCTGAAAACGGCACATGGCCCAAGCGCCTTCGCGACGACGGCCACAGCGCGATGATCAGGAAATGGGATCATTGGATTACGGTTGCGCCAAATCCAGATGGTGGCACAGATTACAGAGATGAAGTCGAGATTTCGGCAGGTGTGCTGACCCCCTTTGTTTGGATCTTCGCGCAACTTTTCTACCGACATCGGCAGCGACGCTGGCGCGGGCTTGCGGCTACGTTGCATACCCGCCGTCTGATCAAACATGAGATGTCAGACTTTGAGAAAGCCCGCTTAGAAGGCGATAGGGACTCCGCATGGCGAGCACTCGAACGCGCACATATCATCTCGCAGCCATTTCTTGGGCCTCATCTTGGCAATCACCGGGCAATGCTGAGATATGCAATCGAGCAGCGCGATTGGCGTGAAGTTATGGGGCAGCTAGTCAGGATTGCTCTTGCGCCACTAGGCGCGCTGACTGGACGTATTCCTATCGGCAACACTGGACGGTCGAACGTCAGTGCGTTTCAGCAAATGCATATTCCAGATGATTTGCGCCGCGCAATCGAACGCAAGCTACGGTGATGAGCGAGTGGCGGCTTTTCGAAGATAATCACTAAGGGCCGCCTTTCAGCATCCCCCCACTTTCGGTCATCTGTCTTTATAAAATTGTGTCTGCTTTTGGTTGTTTCAACCAGCATCGAGAATGTCTGCAACTGGGCGCAAAGCTGCCGTTACGGTCCACAAAAAGTTTGTCATGTTGGCTGCACAGGTTTGATGTTTTTATACACCCGCCAACTGAACCAGCTGAACCGCCTTCCCCATCCTTGAAAAATGCCAGCTCAAAAACTGACTGATGGAATCGACCTGGTCATCGTGACGGCCGTGCGGAAAGCTCGCGATCTCGGCCCGAAGATCATCAAGCCAAGGCGCCCGCTCAGGCAGCCAGACATGGCCAGCTTCGATGCGGGCTGATTGCGCATGCAAACGGGTTATTTTGTCATCTTTTGGCAGGAACGCGGTTGGATAGGGAATGCCATGATGCTCTGAACGAAGCTGCTGGATGAGGGATGTTCCTGACCCTTTGTCTTCAATGATGATGTTGCGGGCTTTCCATTGGGTTGCCTGTTCTACAATGTGCCGCTTTAGCGATGGAAAATCTCGCCGCGCCCGATCAACGTCAAGAAGATATAGGTCACTTCCGGCCACACCCCACGTTGTGCATACACTAAAGTCATGCTGTTCGTCTGCCTTTGAGGCTGTATCCCATGATTGGCAGATGGTCATTGCATGTTGTGGTGGCGGAACCGCGAAGCGCATGAACCAGGCCCACTTCACAACTTCGCCGTCGGGCGGAACTGGGCACTGTTGATACTGCGCCGAGAAGATCGTCGAGCCTAGTGCCAGCTTGAGCCCTTCAAGGACGGCTAGTGTTTCGCGCGCAGGGTGGAGGATGTCACCTGCCTTGCGGTCGTATACCTTGCCTGGTCCAATCGGGATCTGCGTATCCTCCTCGGCAATAGCCGGCAATCTGAGTGTAACCCAATCATCAAGCGCATCAACATGCCCTGCCAGGTCATCCATGTGCAGGCGCTGCTGTACAAGAATGATTGCGTCGTTCGCCTTGTTGTTAAGCCGGGACAGTAGGGTTCGGCTGTACCATGCGTTGACGGCCTCACGCTTTGTCTGCGACATCGCATCTTCAGGCTTCAGCGGATCATCAATGATAATGAGATTGCCACCGCGACCCGTAAGCGTTCCACCAACAGATGTTGCATAGCGGTAACCACGCTTGGTAGTTTCGTAATTGCTTTCCTGGTTCTTATCGGCGCTTAGCCGTGTCTCTGGAAAGAGCGCTTTGTACCATGGCGCCTGCATGACAGCGCGACAATCCGCCGCGTGCTTTGCAGCAAGGTCGTTGGAATAACTGACCGTGATAATCTTGGCGGTCGGATCATGGCCAAGGACAAAGGCTGGGAATGCGACGGAAGCGCAAACAGACTTAAGCGAGCGCGGCGGCACCTCAATCTTAAGCCGACGGATTTTACCAATCCGCACCAACTCCAGGTGATAACACAGAGCCTCAAGGTGCCAATTGGGCAGAAACTGTTCACCAGGGCTCACGGTCGTAAATGCCTTTCGCGCAAAGCTATGCAAATTGCGACGCAGCAGAGCATCGAGAAGCCGGCTATCCATTGTGCTTATCGCTATGTCCCCCGATGTCAAACAGGCCTGCATCCCGCAGGATCGCCGCATCTTCGGCCAGCAGCGCGCTCAGGCTTTCCTGTCCCTTGTCGTCGGCATGGTGAACTTGATGCAGATTGATCAGCAGTTGCAAAGATTTGTGGTCCCCGCCCAGCGCCTTTTCACGAACCCGCCAGACAAGTGCGGTCATCGTACTCACATTTTTACGCCGACCGTTGACCGTTACAGGCACCGGCATTGCCATGGCCCGCGCAATTTCGCTGGCAAGGTTGCGTTGCCCCTTTGGGCGCCCCTTGGGGTTACCTGAATGGCCAGGCTTAAAGCGGCTGTGCACTGGCGGTCTGCCATAGCCCACCTTGCCTTCGTCGTTGTCGTCGGTGTCAGACATGGTCGCCTCCCATGCCGGCTGATTGCGCACGCTGCGTAAATGATTGGCCTGTTGGCACGTGAACCGGTGCTTCACCAAAGGTCGCTTGATAGCGCCGCAAGATCACATCGCAGTAAAGCGGATCGAGTTCGATAAGGCGCGCTGTCCGCCCGCTATGGGCAGCAGCGATCAATGTCGTGCCAGAGCCCCCGAACCCATCAAGCACAATCTCGCCTGGATCGCTGGCATCGCGCAAAATGTCGCAGATGAGGTCCAGCGGTTTAACCGTCGGGTGCCAGCCAAGCTCCTCCTCGCGCCCCGCTTTGAAAGTGTTGGCCCCGGCATAGGTCCATAGGTTCGAACGGTGTCGGCCATTGGCGCCCAGCTCAACATTGTTAACATGGGGACGCTTACCCTTTTTGTAGACTGCGACCAGCTCATGTTGGGAGCGATAAAGCGAACCCATACCCGCATTGCTCTTTGCCCAAACGCACAGGTTGAGCCAGTCATCATAGACAGCCTGACCGGCACTCAAAAGTTCGGGCAGATGCCGCCAGTCCATAAACACATAGTGCAAGGACCCATCGCGGCTGGCCCTCGCCATGGCTTCCAGCGATCCGCAAAGAAACTGCGTAAATTCGTTTGAACTTAGCTCCCCTGAACCTTGAACAAACTCGCGGTGTTTATTGCGACCAAGTCCCGAAACATGCCCACCAATCTTCACATTATAAGGCGGATCAGTAACCACGAGACGGGCCTTCTCGCGGCCCATTAGCTGGCTGTAGCTCGCAGGATCCAAAGCATCCGCACATAACAGGCGGTGCTCGCCCAGCTGCCACAAATCACCAAGTTGGCAGACTGCCGGGCCTGCGGCAGGCTCTTCGATACCGTCGTCTTGGACTGGACTGGCGCCAGCATCGATGATGAGCCCGACTTCACGCAATTCAAAGCCGGTAAGTGTTACGTCAAATTCAAGCGCACCAAGTT
This sequence comes from Sphingomonadales bacterium, assembly GCA_027488785.1. Taxonomy (GTDB): domain Bacteria; phylum Pseudomonadota; class Alphaproteobacteria; order Sphingomonadales; family Sphingomonadaceae; genus Sphingorhabdus_B. Next base: position 49,167 of record JAIYAY010000005.1, read on the forward strand.
CGCCAAACTCAATTGCCAGCAGCTCCCGGTCCCATCCGGCTTTCTCGGCCAGCCGATTGTCGGCAATAACATAAGCACGCTTTTGGTCTTCGGTCAGCCAATCCACACACAAGGTGGGAACCTCCGAAAGCCCTAATATGCGCGCAGCGGCAAGGCGCCCGTGTCCCGCGATCACTTCGCCCGACGAATCAACCAGCACTGGATTGGTGAAACCAAACGTAGTGATGCTCCGGGCCAGTTGCCGCAGCTGCTTCTTGGAATGGGTGCGTGCATTGCGGGGGGCTGCACGCAGGGTTTCGATACGGGTAAGTTTAGCTTGAGGAAGGCGCACGTGCGCCGGACACAAAGAGGATGACATGGCAAATCGCCTTTTCGAACAGAGGAATGAGAGTTCCGAACTTCGCAATGACGTCCACAGGACACGCCTGGCCGAACCAGACTGTCATTGCTCACACTTCGGTCGAGGCTCAGCCTCTCATCGGAAGGCACAACCTTCCTGTGTTCGTCGGAGCGATCCCCGAGTGGAGGGCTCAGCCCTCAATCCCAATCAAGCTCTGCTATAAAAGGGATCAATCATCCTTTGATGACTGGGGTCAGTTTACACGTCAGCGAGATACCACGCAAGTATCCCCGGACAATTTTTTCATCGTAAATCTCTGAAAATACAAAGAGGATTTTACAATTTCCCTGTTACGGCGAAATGAAATCCCTGTTTTTCATTAAGCGAATTTGCGTGCCCAAGGCACGGAAACCTTCATTCCCTAACAGGATCAGCAGCAATTCAGGCGCCCAGAATGCGATATTCCCTGAAAAATCCCGTAAATCAGGGAAGTTCCTGCCAGAGACCGGTTCGCCCCAGACTGCACCGCGCACCATTTCTTAATCAATCGATATAGGACAAAGATCGTTCCTATGGCGGGCTGCATTTGGTCCAGTCAGTTTTGATCCCACAAGACGGGCTATTGGGCCCAGCGAAAGCCGCCCGTCTCAATTCCATTTCGGTGTTTTACCAAAGTCTGCTTCGCGAAACGGCGTATCGTTGAACAGATAGGGATAATAAAAGCGCCGCAGCCGTTCATGATAGAGGCGAATGCGATCCTGATAGGCGAGGCTTGCACGCATATCCGTTTTTGCCCAGCGATGGAGAAGCGTCTGGACGCCAACGGCAGGCAGGAGGACGCCGGTATGCGCCGTCCAGCTATCGCGTTTTTCTAGACCCGCACGGTATGCCTTCGCTTGCGGTGCTGCGGCAAGATCGCCCAAATGCTGAAAAGCGTAATACCATTTCCAGTGGAACCCACTTTCGATAGGCTTGGTATTTCTCCATTCGGGATGGACTATAAAAAAAGCCTGCATAGTTTCATCTTTGGGCAGGTCCCAACCGCCATGAATTTTTTCACGCTGCGCAAGCGTGAGCTCTACACCCTGACGCACCGGCACTGCCATGTTGATAGCGAGATGCGCCATAGCCGGAAGGATTAAGGTGAGTACGAGCCAGCTTGCTGCCAATGTAGCGGCGTTGGTAACGGAGCTCCAACCCCAGCTACCAATCCACAGGCAGAGCAGAGTCCAGAAGACAAGATAAGCTGCTGAGACCAGAAAGAACATCGCGACGCCGCCAAAGCTCGCGCCGGAGAGCATAGCGCCAACTGCAAAGGGAAAGGCTAACATTAGCCACAACGAACCAAGCCGCAGGAAAATGCGCCGTCGCCATAAACCGCGCTCGCTTCGCGCCATGGCAGCGAGCAGATTGAAACGGCCTGCCTCTCGTTCACCCGATTTCAGGTCGTGGAACAGGATGATGACGAACAACGGTGCGATATATGTCAGCACAAACGCCCAGTCGAACCGGCCCGGCAGCGCCAGTTCTGCATTGTAATTTTCGCTCTCGTAAAGTTGCGCTTCAAGTCCCAGCGCTCGAACACGCAAGATATAAGGCGCAACATCGCGCTGGCCGATGGCCGCAAAGGCGAGTGCGGATGGCGCGTCCCATGTCGCATGGAAAGTGTAATAAGCGGCATTTCCGGCATCCCCTTCCTTGGACACCCATTTGGCAATGGCCGCGACATCCGCTTTCTGTTGCGGCTGGATACGCGCGATAACATCTTGCTGACGTGACATCTCGGTCATGCCCGCCCAAACACTGGCGATGGACAGGATCGCCATTAACAAAAGTGCAGGCAGTGCCAAACGTTGCCGCAGAAAAAGCCGCGCTTCGAGAATCCATAAAGGGTTCATGCCGATGCCTCCAGTCGCCTGACCGCAAAGTGCGCGCCAAGGAGTAAAGCGACAAGCCAGGTCAGTAGCATTGCAAAACCCGGGAAAGCTGCCTTCATTTTTTCTGTCGGCGCAGCATCGCGATAACGGAAGTCAGGGACGTCTTGCCAATTCTTCGGATCGATCCGCACACGGCGGGCAGCCTCTGGATCCGTGTTGCGATTGCTGTCGTCGGTATAGCCGATAGATTTCGTCTGCAATTCATTGAGCTGCTGCACAATGGCGAAGCGATAAGCCTCCGATTGCGAAAGAAAACGTCGATGCCCCTCAAGATCGGTCCCCGCAATCGCCATCGAGGCTCGGCGCAGTGCGATGGCCGGGCTTACTAGACCTGCCAAATCTGTTTGCTGGCTTTGCGCTTTTTGCGCTTCAAACTGTCGCGTTGCATAATCATCAAACAGTTTTGATGTTAGTTTTTCCCCTTCTAAAGCCAACAATCCACGATAGTTGACCGGCAAGTCTTCAACCTTATCCACGCCATATTGTTGAAGTGTTCGCGCCTTGAAAGCGTTGAAAAAGGGATCGTCAGGATTATGACTATCACCCATCGCGCGTAAATCCCTCTGGATTGCAATATCGGTTTCCAATCTCGTAAGCACTGGATGTGCTGCGAGCGCCAGATCCGGCGCAATGCGAGGCAGCAGGATCACGGCAAAGGCCCATATCCCGATCAGCGCCATAAGCGCGGTGCGTGCCTGAGCAGCAAATGCTGAAGCTAATGTTATCAATAACACCCAGATAGCAAAATAGAGCGCATAGCCGCCAAGCATTAAGAGGCCGGAAACGAGCGGCGCACTCTCCACCACCATCAGCCAGCCCAATGCAAACGCAGCCGGCGCCAGCATCAACGCGGCCACAGCAGCCAACCCCCATGCCTTGCCCAACAAAAGGCTGCGCGCAGATACGCCGTGCGCAAATAGCTGTCGGATTGTTCCGCGCTCACGTTCGCGCGCCACTGCGCCAAAGCCAATAAAGATCAACATCAATGGAGCGAGCGCTTGTAAGATGAAAGCTGGGGTGAGTTGTCCGAAACGTATGAGGAGCGAGCTTTGTCGCACATCGCCAAAGTTGGCGCTGTTTTGCCTATGCCCTTCAAGGTAAATTGTATTACCGGTAAATGCGTCAACACCGGGATCAAATGCCGCAAGCACCGGCAGCGGTCGGAAAACGAAATGACCGTAATGTACCATGCGGTGTGGGTGACGCGCAGGGGCACCATCAAACGCCGCATCGGCCTGTTGCTGAAAACGGGCGCGAATGGCATCGCTGTTATCACGGCTCGTAATGGACGTCAGCGCAGCCAGAATCGACAACGCAATCAACATCAACAGCCCAAGCATAGCGACGCGATTGCGTCGCAGCAGCCGCCATTCATCGCGCGCAATCAGCCGTATCGCATTCATGCGGCGACTGCCTCTCCATAACGGCGGTGGAGTGCCATGACATCAAAACCTTGCGCGCGGTTTACTTCTTCCACGATGCGCCCTGCATCAAGAAAGCCGATCCGGTCGGCGCAATCCGCCGCCCCGAGTAAGTCGTGCGTCACCATCAGGATGGCGGTACCGCGGGCCTTTAGTGTCGAAAGCAGCGCATTGAAATCCGCTGTCGCTCTAGGATCGAGGCCGGACGTAGGCTCGTCGAGTAATAGCACCGGCACCTGCCGCACTACTGCAAGCGCAATGGCCACCTTTTGCCGCATCCCCTTTGAAAAACCCGATAGATTTCGGCTGCGCGCCTCACTCTGCAGACCAGCAGCATCAAACGCAGCTTCAATGTCCGTATTACTGTGGGATTCACCCGCCAATGCCAAGAAATAATCGACATTCTCTCGCGCGGTCAGATGTTCATAGAGCGCAACATTTTCGGGAAGATAGGCCATTTTGTGGCGCGTCGTTTCTGGATCGTTTGCCGGATCAGCTCCAGCCACAACAACCTTCCCTGCGCTTGGTTTCAAAAAACCCAGCAAGGTCGAAAGCGTGGTCGATTTGCCCGCGCCATTGCCGCCCAGCAGCGCATAGATTTCACCTTCCGCGACTGAGAGCGACAGATTATCGAGTACCGCCTTATTACCACGTTCGACGCACAGTCCAGAAATTTGAATGACAGCCATCAGAAACGGGCCCGCACGCCAATCGAAGCTGCTCTCGGTGTTCCGGGTTGCACCCACAATGCGGCATAGCTGTTGGCGTACCAATGGGCGTTGAATAGGTTGCGCACTTCGCCAAACATCTCAATCCCCTTGGTCAAGCTGACATTGCCAAACACACGTACCAAATTATGCGATGGCAGCTTCAGAGTTGTTCCGGTCTCGCCTGACCGTTCACCAACATGCTGCACCCCAGCACCAATCCTTCCGTTCGTCGAACCCAGCTTCAAATCCTGTGTCAGTTGGACATTTACGCTATGCTTGGGAATGTTGATCAGCGGATCACCTGGCCGTATCTGAAAAGAAAAATTGGGATCAAGGATGGATGAACGCGATTCTGCATCCGTGTATGCATAGCTCAATAATATGCCGAGCGATGGCGTAATTTGTCCTGCGATATCCAATTCGGCGCCGCGACTGCGTGCCTTACCGATGGCAACCAGAAAACCCGGATTTGCCGTATCCGTTGCCAGCACATTACTCTTCTGCATTTGGTACAGCGAGAATGTTCCCGTCAGCTTGCCGTCTAGCAGGCTGAGCTTTGCACCGGCCTCGATGGAACGGCTGGTTTCGGGATCGAAGATACGACCGGACGCATCCGTACCGATATTGGCGCGAAAGCCTTCGCCATAGACTGCATAAAGAGAAACTGCATCCGATGTTTCGAAAACAAGACCTGCCTGTGGACTCAAGCGACTGGCCTTCCGTTCGCTTACAACAGTTGTAATCCGGTTATTGGTCGTCAATTGAAAATCATCATAACGCGCGCCAATCCGCACCTGCAGCCTATCAGACAGGTTAATCTGGTCCTGCAAATATAAGCCAGTCGATTTCTGAATATCCACCCGATTGGTGAGTGGAGCGGGTGTCGGTAGAGGAAAGCGTCCATATACGGGATTCACGATGTCGATGATGTTCGCGGCCAGATCCGAAGGATTCCCGGAAACTGCCGGTGGACGGAAACGCCGGAAATCTTGGTCATTTTCGAACTTATCATAGTCTGCGCCGAACAGGATCCGGTGCCGCACGCCACCCATATCGAATTCGCCAGATACTTCCCCACGCACGACAAAATGTTCGGAATCATACATACGTGACCTACGCTGACGGGACAGCGACCGTCCGTCCGCAAATAGCTTCTGCCGGGAACGGACGAGTTCTGCATCCGAAGACTGCCCGGTCAACAAGGTGTCGCGGTGGCTCACGCCCAACTGGACATTCCACTTGTCATTGAAATCATGCTGTAACCGCAACTGATGTCCTTCAGCGCGCGCCACATGGTCACCATCGCGCGGTTCGCCCAAGAAACGATTGCGCGGAACGGTTTGGAAATTGTTATTTAGCACGACGATACCGCGATCAAAGGGCACAGCGACGCGCGTCCATTCCAGATCATATGTAAGGCGCGTCTGCTCTCCCAACCGCAAACCGACAGAGGGCACAAACCCCCGTCGTTGTGACTCTATTGTATCTCGGAAGCTGTCTGCTTCCTCCGCATAACCGACCAAGCGGACCGAAAAATTTTCGCCAATAGCAAGGTTCGCATCGGCCTCAGCCCGCACACGATCATAGCTGCCATATTGCAATGCGGTTGAACCGAAGCTGTCGCCATAAAGTGGTTGTTTGGTGACAATGTTAATGGTCCCACCGGGCTCTCCACGCCCCAATAAGGCTGCGGCTGGGCCTTTCAAAACCTCAATGCTTTCGATACCCGCAACGTCCCGTTGACCACCAAAACCGCGTCCACCGTTAAACCCATTGACCAGATAGCCGCTGGGTAGATTTTCGTCACCGGCAAAGCCGCGAATGGCGAAGGCATCCCATAACCCGCCCAGCGTATTCTGCCGCGCAACGGAGGCGTTGAGATCGAGCGCATCGGTCAGCCGTAGGATATTGTTGTTCTCCAACTGCTTTGCATCGATCGTGGTAATGGCTTGTGGAATTTCCTTCTGTTCAAAATCACCACGATATGCCTGACGGATGCCTGTTACCGTGATTTCGCCATCCGCGCTTTCTTCAGCAAATGCCGGAACGGTTGCAAGACATGATATGCCAGCAAGCAAAATGGAAATAGAACGCACGAATTATCCTCCCAGTATCTCAGAAATCAATTTCTGTGTGATAGAATATCATCACATTGTCAATCCTTCACAGCTCTTCGTGCCGCACTGGTCGCATTCATAGGGATTCGCGGATAGGAAAAGCACCGAACCCGCATTATTTTGACGTAAGGTCCTATCAGTCTGCCGCGCGCATCAGCTTTGCCATTTCGGCGTCATCCCATTCGACGCCGCCAGCAATCCGCCAAACCTCTTTGCCTGCGCTGTCATATAATATGGTCGTGGGTAGCGCGATGGCGTTGTTGAACGCCGCCAGTATCGCGTTGTCCGCGTCGGTATAAGGCTCCAGATTCTTGACTCCTGTCTCTTTGAAAAAGGCCAGAACGGGTGCGCGGCCTTCCAGATCTTGGGACACCGCAATGACCGCCATCCGGTCCTTTTCCAGCTTTGTCAGCGCGTCCAGGGTCGGCATTTCGGCTTTGCATGGTGCGCACCAAGTTGCCCAAATGTTGAGCAGCAACGGTTTGCCTTCAAAATCTGCTAAGGTCACATCCTGTCCGTTGGCGTCCGCAAAGGGCGCGGTCGGCGCCTTTTGGCCCGCAAATTTGTAGCTGAGCGTCGCACGGGTGCCGTTTGCACTCTCCAATAAAATATCGGCTTTGTCGGTAGCACCAGAGTTTCCGGCCGATGCGGGTTGCGCTTGCCCCTCGGGCAGGGTTTCTTTATCGCACCCCGTTAACACCAAAAGGATTAAGGCAATTACAAAGCGCATGTCGGATTCCAATAGCATGTGGGGCGGCCGGTTCGGCGAAGGCCCCGGCGCAATCATGCGCGAGATAAATGCCTCCATCCCATTCGACAAGCGTCTTTGGCAAGAGGATATCGCAGGCAGCAAAGCCCATGCCGATATGTTGGCCGCGAATGGCATCATTTCGGACGCGGACAATGCTGCAATCCAAAAGGGACTGGACACGGTCCACGCCGAATATCAAGCCAATGGCGTGCCCGTTGATCTGACGCTTGAAGATATTCACATGGTCACAGAGACTCGGCTGCGGGAACTCATCGGCGAACCTGCGGCGCGGCTGCACACCGCCCGGTCACGCAATGATCAGGTCGCGACTGATTTCAGACTGTGGGTCCGCAATGCCGCACAGGAAATCGATGCTGGCCTGCGCGCGTTCCAATTGGCGCTTGTCGCGCGCGCCGACGAACATGTGGGTAGCATCATGCCCGGCTTTACCCATTTGCAAGTGGCGCAGCCCGTGACGCTTGGGCATCATTTGATGGCTTATTATGAAATGGCGAAACGCGACCGCAGCCGCTTTGCCGATTGCCGCAGCCGCCTGAATCATTCGCCCTTGGGTGCCGCCGCTTTGGCGGGTACATCCTTCCCGATTGATCGCGCCGCCACCGCGGCTGCGCTTGGCTTTGATGGACCGATGGGCAACAGCCTCGACGCGGTATCCGATCGCGATTTTGCGCTGGAGTTCCTAATGGCGGCGGCCCAAACCGCTTTGCACTTGTCGCGTCTAGCCGAAGAAATGATACTTTGGGCATCGCAGCCCTTTGGCTTCATCGCTTTGCCCGATGCCTGGTCAACGGGCAGCTCTATCATGCCGCAAAAGCGCAACCCCGACGCTGCCGAGCTGGTGCGTGGCCATGCCGGCCGGATCATCGGTTGCATGAACAGCCTGATGATCACCATGAAGGGTCTGCCCTTGGCCTATTCCAAGGATATGCAGGACGATAAACCCCCGGTGTTTGAGGCTTATGATCTGCTCGCTTTGTCGATCGCAGCAATGACCGGCATGGTTGCCAATTTGACGTTCAACACGGCGCGCATGCGCGAAGTCGCCGACACCGGATTTTCCACCGCAACCGATTTGGCCGACTGGCTGGTACGCGCATTTGCCATGCCCTTCCGGGAGGCGCATCATGTTACGGGCAGCATCGTCAAGGCCTGTGAAGCGCGGGGCATTAGCCTGTCGGATATAACCGCTGACGACTTGGCCGCGATCAACCCCATGCTCGCTGGCTGTACTTTGCCGGACCTGTCGATTGATGGTTCTGTCGCCAGTCGCGCCAGCACTGGCGGCACTGCGCCCCTGCGTGTGAAAGAAGCGATAGCGGCAGCAAAAAAGGAACTTGAGGCATGACATTGCAACGCATTCTTTTGGTCGCAGGTGTCGCTCTGGCGGCCACCGCGTGCGGAAAGGTTGGCGACCTTGAACCGCGTTCGGGCAATGCCTTGCCGCCCAAAGCTTATGGTCAGACGGCTGAACAAAGCGCGGGCGTGTTAACGACGCCTTCGGCGCAGGCACGGCCCGGACGTAGCGATGAGTTACTGAAACGTTCGGAAAGGCGGGCGGATGACCCCTTTGATGTCGCACCGGGGGAGCAGCCCAAGCCCTTAAACGCCGAGGACCAAGCGCCACCGGCCAAAACCGATCCCGCATAACACAAAATGAACCATTTTCACCTTATCGATGGCGTCTTGCACGCCGAAAACGTGCCGCTCGCTGACATTGCGGATGCCGTTGGCACGCCCGTCTATGTCTATTCACGGGCTACATTCGAACGCCATGCACAGGTGTTTCGTGCGGCTTTGTCCGGGCTGGATAACCCACATTTGGCCTTTGCGGTAAAGTCGAACCCTAATCTTGCGGTGTTGAAAATTCTGGCGCGGCAAGGCTATGGTGCCGACGTCGTTTCGGGCGGCGAAATGGACCGCGCGCTGGCCGCTGGCATGGCAGCCGAAGATATTGTCTTTTCCGGCGTTGGTAAAACTGCCGAAGAAATGACCCGCGCCTTGAAGGTAGGCGTTGGCCAGTTCAACATTGAATCGGAAGAAGAAGGCCAGGAGCTAGCGGCAATCGCCGCTGCGCTTGGCCTAACGGCGCAGGCTGTGCTGCGCATCAATCCAGATGTCGATGCAGGCACCCATGGCAAAATCTCAACGGGTAAGGCGGACAATAAATTCGGCGTTGGCATCCACCGCGCGCCGGGCATTTATGCAAGGCTAAGCACTTTGCCTAACCTGCATATGCGCGGGGTCGCCCTGCATATTGGCAGTCAGTTGACGAGCCTAGAGCCGCTTGAAACCGCCTTCCAAAAAGTCGGCGTGCTGCTGCAGGAATTGCGTGCAGCAGGACATGTGGTCACGCATGTCGACTTGGGCGGCGGCCTTGGCGTGCGCTACCGTGAAGGTGACAATCCGCCCGAGCCGGCCGAATATGGCGCGATGGTTGCGCGCGTGACCAAGGATTGGGGCGTGCGATTAATGTTCGAACCTGGCCGCGTTATCGCTGGTAATGCGGGCGTCTTGCTCACACGGGTCATCCGCGTAAAGCCCGGTGCGGGCAATGCGCCTTTCGTTATCGTCGATGCCGCGATGAACGACCTCGCCCGCCCTGCGCTCTATGATGCATGGCATGATTTTGAAGCGGTTGTGCCAAATGGACAAAAAATGATGGCCAATATCGTTGGCCCGGTATGCGAAACGGGCGACACCTTCGCCATGGGGCGCGAGATTGATCCGGTTGTTGCCAATGATCTTGCCGTTTTCCGGACCGCTGGCGCTTATGGTGCGACAATGGCGAGCACTTATAACAGCCGTGGATTGGTGCCCGAAGTCCTCGTCGATGGCGACAAATTCGCGGTGGTCGCCGAACGGATTGCGCCTGAGGCGATATTGGCGACGGAACATGTACCCGACTGGCTGAAATAGGAATTTGCGTTGGATCAGCTTCCTATCTTTGTGAACCTGAAAGGCCGAAATGTCATATTGGTCGGTGAAGGCGAAATGGCGGATGCTAAAAGACGCCTTATAGAGCGCGCGGGCGGCATATGCGTAGATGCAGGACACAAGGACGCACGGATCGCTTTTGTCGCCATCGCGGACGAAGACGAAGCCAGCACCGTCGCCGATGCATTGAAAGCGCGCGGTCTGCTCGTCAATGTCGTGGACAGACCTGAAATGTGCGATTTTACGACACCAGCCATTGTGGACCGGACGCCCGTTTTGGTGGCGGTCGGCACCGGCGGCGCGTCCGCAGGCATGGCAAAGGCCATTCGCCAGCGGATTGAAACCCTGCTGCCGGAAAGCTTGGGAACCCTAGCCACTGCAATATCTGCCGCGCGCGACAAAATCCGCGCACGCTGGCCCGAGGGACCCCAGCGCCGCCGCGCATTGGATCACGGCTTTGCCGCCGGTGGCTTGCTGGACCCATTTGGCAACCAAGCCCCCAATAGTGTCGACCATTGGTTGAAAGCGGCAGAAGAGCCCAAGGGCAACCGCGTTATCGAAATTGCCTTATTGTCCGATCATCCCGATGACCTGACCTTGCTGACGGCGCGTTTATTGGGTGAGGCCGACCATGTTTTTCATGATGCCGATGTGCCAGCGGCTATCTTGAACCGTGCACGCGCTGATGCCGTGCGTCATGCAAGCGAACCACCCTCCCCTGCGCCAGAGGGCCTGTCATTGTTCCTAAGGTTGCCGTCTACGCATGGATAGGGCATGAGGTTCGCTTGAACAATTGCAAGGTCGCCATGTCCGCTTTCCCATCGAAAATATGTTTCTACGGCTGCGGCAATATGGGCAGCGCGATGCTGCGCGGTTGGTTGGCCTCTGGTGTGTCGCCCGACACTTTCCATGTCGTGGACCCTGTCACCGAAAACCTACCTGCGGGCGTTGCGGTATCGCGGTCGGCGCAAGAGGTTCAGCCTTCATTCGATGTGCTCGTGCTGGGTATCAAGCCACAGCTTTTATCATCGCTCGCGTCCGACATTGCGCCATTGCTTAACCCTGGCGCATTGGTCATTTCAATACTCGCTGGCACAACAACGCAGACGCTGTCGGACGCTTTTCCTACCGCGCGGATTGTTCGGCTGATGCCGAATTTGGCAGCCGCTATCGGTAAATCTCCCCTTGGCCTGTTTGCGCCAAATGACACGCCATTGGCCAAGGCGGACATCGCAGCTTGGCTCGCGCCATTGGGGGCGGTCATCTGGATCGACGATGAAGCCCATATGGATGCGGTCACAGCGCTGGCAGGGTCAGGGCCTGCCTTTATCTACCGCGTCATTGATGCGCTGACCAAAGGCGGGGAAGCAGCAGGACTGCCGCCAGCTATTGCCGCGCAACTGGCGCTATCGATGACTGAAGGCGCCGCGAGTTTAGCTGCGACCGCACCCGAAACGCCCGAGATACTCGCCGCACGCGTCACCAGCCCGGGCGGCACAACAGCCGCTGGCCTTGCGGTGCTGGACGCAGATAATGCGCTAGACAGGTTGATGACGCAAACGCTGCGCGCGGCGCGTGACCGCGGGTCGGAGCTCGCAAGGGGGGAAACCAAATGAAATTGAAATGCATATTGGCCCTATCTTGCGCGTTAGCACAACCAGCCGCCGCATCGACAGCTACGCCACCATCGACTGCACAGGCCACGGTTAATCTCGCCAAAGCGGGGCCCATTGAAAATCTGGACCTTTCGCAACTGGCAGACGGCATTGATCAAGGCGCGTTCAACAGCGAAGCGATAACCACCGCTTATCTCGCGCGGATTGTTGCCATTGATGACAGCGGACCAATGCTGAACGCGGTCATTGCTACATTTCCCGATGCACTTGACCAAGCCCGCGCAATGGACGCCGAATTACGCGCTGGAACATATCGCGGCCCCATGCATGGCATCCCCATTTTGGTGAAAGACAATGTGGAGGTTGCTGGACCGCTTCCAACGACCGCTGGGTCACTGGCACTTGTAGGTAACATCACCAATCGCGATGCACCTTTCATTGCCCGCTTACGCGCGGCAGGCGCGGTGATACTGGGCAAAACCAATTTGAGCGAATGGGCCAATATTCGGTCTCGCAACTCAACTAGCGGCTGGAGCGCGGTGGGTAGTCTGACCAAGAACCCGCATGCCCTTGATCGCAACAGTTGCGGCTCCTCTAGCGGCAGTGGTGCAGCGGCCGCGGCAGCGCTTGCGGCGGGCACGATTGGTACGGAAACCGACGGCTCCATCACTTGTCCCGCTGGCGTCAATGGCGTGGTCGGCTTCAAACCGACGGTCGGCTTGGTCTCGCGCCGTTTTGTCGTGCCCATCAGCCACAGTCAGGATACCGCAGGGCCCATGACGCGTTCGGTACGCGATGCCGCCATCATGTTGACCGCCATGGCCGGCAGCGACCCGCAAGACGCGGCGACGGCAGAGGCTGACCGTTGGCGGGGCGATTATGCGACGGGCCTTTCCGTCGATGCCCTAAAAGGCCTGCGCATTGGCGTCATGCGCGCACCCAATGCCGACGCGGCCTTATTCGACGCCGCCATTGCCAAATTGAAGAATGGCGGTGCGGAAATCATCCTGCTCGACGCCAGCAAAATTGACCGGCAAAAAATCGGACAGGGCGAATTCAAGGTATTGCTCACAGAACTTAAGGCCAACCTTGCGTCTTATTTACAGGGATTGCCCGACGGTCTGGTGCCGCACAAAACGCTCGCGGACATCATAGCGTTCAACACGGCGAACGCCGATCGGGAAATGCAATATTTCGGCCAGGATATTTTTGAGGCAGCGGATAAGGAAAAAGGATTGGATGATCCGGCTTATCTGAGCGCCTTGGCGACATCACGCGGACTGGCAACCGACGCGCTGAACCAGATGTTCGTGAACAACAAGGTCGATGTCATCGTCGCGCAGACCAACGGCGCAGCCTGGGTGTCAACATTAGGTAAGGGCGATGCTTTTTCTGGGCCAAGCGCCAGCCAGTTGCCCGCCGTTGCCGGTTTCCCGCATTTGACCGTGCCCATGGGGCTGTCGGGCGGACTGCCCATTGGCCTCAGCTTCATTGGCCCGAAATGGCACGACCATGATGTTCTGAAAGTCGGCTTTGCGTATGAGCAGCTTTCAAAGGCGCAGGTGGCACCAATATTTCCTGCAACAACCGCGAGTAAATAAGATGGCATTTGGCAAACCTGATCTGGGCAGCATCACGCCAAAGGGCGCCACCTTCGACCCTGCATTGGTCAACAAAATGATGGGTAAATTCGGCCATGGCGGATTTCTCAACATGGAATATGTGGGCCATGGCGATGACTGGGTTGAGCTTGCGATTGATTGGCGCGAGGATCTTGTTGCGGATCCTGACACCGGCATATTGGCTTCTGCCGTGATCATCAGTCTGATGGATAATGCCACCAGCATGTCGATTTGGACCAAGCTTGGTGAATTTCGCCCGCAAGTGACGATGGACCTTCGGATCGACTATCTACGGCCCTCGCCCTCGGGTGAACGGGTTTATGGTCGCGGAATTTGCTATCATTTGACCAACAGCATCGGCTTCGTGCGTGGCTTTGCGCATAATGGAAACCCGGACGAACCCTTGGCCCATGCCAGCGGCACATTCATTCGCATTGGGGACCGCGTAGCATGATCGATATGCCCGCCCTTCCGCCTTACGCCCGCGCGCTTGATATGTGTATTGTCGAAGAGATCGACGGCGCGCCTGTTATCGCGATGCCTTTTGCCGACCGCGTTCAGGGACGGCCCGGCTTCCTGCATGGTGGGGCGATTTCGGGCTTGCTCGAGATCGCAGCGATCGCCGCCATTCACCGGGCGTTACGCGCCAAAGGCAGCGATTCTGCCATCAAGCAAGTTAACGTCACTGTCGATTTTATGCGCGGGGGCGTGGATCAGATGACCTATGCAGTCGGCGAAGTGACGCGCCTTGGCCGGACTATGGCCAATGTTGAGGCGCGGGCATGGCAGGAAGATCGGGATAAGCCCATCGCCATGGGCTATATGCATTATCTCATTCGGGCAAAACGCGAGGGTTAATCTGGCTTAAGCCTCGCCATGCGTTTCGATCATGGCACTGGCGATGGCATCTTCAGGCGTTTTGTCGCCCCAGATGATGAACTGGAACACCGGATAGAAACGCTCACATTCGTCAATCGCGACGTCAATGATGGTTTGCGCTTGGTCAACACCCAACAAGCCGTTTGATGCCATCAGGCTGCCATGGCGGAACAACAATATGCCATTGGCCGACCACATGTCGAAATGGCCCAGCCACAATTGTTCGTTGATAAGGCCAAGCGCGGTATAGACATTCGCCCGCTTGTCACTGGGGACCGTAATGTCGGGCAGGATGATCAGTTGCAGCGCATTATCTTCCTCACGCCAAATCGCGCGCAGCTGATAGCTGGCCCAACTACCCTTATATTCGGCGGTGATTTCGTCTTCACCATCCAGTTCAAATGACCAACCGCGCGCTTCGAACAAGGCCGCGAGCATATCTACAGGCGCGGATTCATCGCGCTCGAATTGCTCATATTGTTCGTCTGCGTCGTGCATGATGATTGCGCCTGTCGTGTTGGGTCGAGTCTGCCTCCTGACGGACTCGCACGCAAGGGGCTTGCATCAACGCGCAACACAAGGCTGTGGGCCGACTGTGGAAAAGTTTAGGCGGAACCCTTTGCCGACTTGGTCGCTGGCTTTGCCTTGGCCGGGGCGGCGGCACCTTTTGCGTGCAAAGCAGCTTCCAAGGCAGCGACCCGCTTACTCAGCGCATCAGCCTCGGCGCGGGCATTAGCTGCCAGCGTCTTCACCGCATCAAATTCTTCGCGGGACACAAGATCAAGACCGGCAGCCCATTCGCGCGCGCGTTCACGCATGCTCGCCTCGGCCTCGCGCCCCATGCCCGCCACGGTTCCGGCAACGCCGTTCAAAACCTTAGCCAAATCGTCAAAAATGCGCTTTTCGCTTTGCATGTCATTCACTCCATTGCGGTCAGGGGATGAGCCTTATCACCCTATTTGGGAAGTCGCGGCCGGAACGTAAAGACTTTCTGCGTCCGGATTAAGCTGGTCGATCTGAAAATTCAGGATGGCCGCGAAGCTGATCCACACCAAATACGGTACCATCAGCCACGCCGCAGCCTTACGAACCCGCGCAAATGCGAAGGTCGTGGCGATGGCAACACCAAGCATGGCGAGAATGATGAAAAATGCGGCTGTCACCTGATGCGCACCAAAAAATATCGGCGACCATGTCAGATTTATCAGAAACTGCGCGACAAATAGAACAACTGCTGGTCTCTGGTAACGCGACCCACGCGCGTTCAGCACCATCGCAAAGGCCAAGCCCAGCATGAGATATAAGGTAGGCCAAACAACGCCGAAGACCCAGCCCGGCGGCTGAATATCGGGCTTAAGCAATGTTTGATACCATGCGTTTTCGGCCGTTGATCCGGACATAGTGCCAGAGAGGAAACCGAGAAACATGATCGTCGGGATTACAAACAGCGCCAAACGCACCAAGGACATGCGCGACTGCGACGGCGGTGCAAACTGGTTCATGACGTGGCTCCGATCTTGATCATCGCGATTCGGAGGAAACGCGTTCAATCTCATCATAAGCATAGGCGGCACATAGAACAAGGCCGCCTACCCGTTTGGATAGACGGCCTTTCATTCGCGTATCAGCGCAAAACGCGCGCTGCGGCTTTTACTTCCGGGTGCCGGTCAAGCCCATCGAACCAAAGGCACCAGCCTTCACTTCGCCGGTCATGGCATCGCCCGAAACCGTTGCGGTGGCGTTCAAATGCATAGGCATAGGCACGGTGATATCCATGCCCCAGCTCAACGTATCGCCATCAACTGTGCCATTGGCGATGTCCATGGAACCAAGTCCACCGGACATCTGGCCTGAAAAGCTGCCGCCGTCGCTGTTGACGGTCAACACTGCTTTTTGGTCACCCATGGGGCTTTTGATTGTTACGTCCCAATCACCATCAACTGCTGCCATATCCTTACTCCTTATTTAGCTTTGTTGCTTGCACTGGTGTTAGCAGCTTCGGTCACCATTTCAATTGGCAATCCCAGTGCTTCCAGTTGCGGTTTCACCTTCGCCGCATCGCCGACAACCAACCAAGTGATCTTAGATGGATCGACCTTCACCCGCATAGCGTCATTCAATGCCGCTGCGGTCAACGTGTTATATTTGCTTGCCAATGTTTCGGCATAGTTGAAAGGCCGTTTGTTCAGGCGATCTGCCTGCATTTGTCCCAGCACCGCCGATGATTGTTCATAGCTGCCTGGCAGTTTGAGGACATTGCCCTTGATCGTCTTTTCCAGTTCAGCCGCCGTGACCGGCTTCGCACCGTTAAAGTCCTTCAACTGATCGATCAAAACTTTGACCGATGGTCCGGTCTGGTTGGTCTGCACTGGCGCGAACATGTAAAATGGCACGCGATCTTCGGCGCCGTTAATTTGGCTGCGCACGCCATAAGACCAACCTTTGGTTTCACGCAGGTCCATGTTGATACGCGACAAGAAGTCGCCGCCGAAAATCTCGTTCGCAGCGCGCAGGGTCAGCAAATCATCCGATCCCTTTGCATCCAGAACAAGTCCAGCGAGCACCAAGGATTGCGGTGAATTTGGACGGTCAATCAGCAGAATTTTTGATTTTGGCGCAGGCAATGCCACCGCGAAATTCTTCGCTGGCGCGGCGGCTGTGGTTGGTGCCCACTTGCCGAAACGCTGTTCAAGCATTGGCTTGATTTCTTTCAGGCTGGTGTCGCCCACGACAAAGATTTCCGCTTTTGATGGATGCATCCATGACTGATGGAAATTGGCCACATCAGCGCGGCTGATCGTCGCCACGGTCTCTACATATCCGCTACCGGTCTGTGGTGCGCCATAAGGATGCGCTGCACCGTATAGCAATGGCGGCAGGCGACGCACGGCAATGCCCTGCGGTTGATTATTTTCCGACTTGATGCGTGTCAGTTGCTGAACGCGAACACGCTCCAACTCATTAGTCGCAAAGGCAGGGTTTTTGATAACATCCGCGAGAAGATCGAGCGAAAGGCCAAGGTTCGGCTTGACCGCGCGCAAGCTCGCTACCGTCCGGTCGAGTGTTGAGCCGACATTTACGTCAGCGCCCAATTTCTCCTCGGTTTCGGCAATTTGGGTTGAGGTCAGCGACGTTGTGCCTTCCATCATCATGGTGGACATCATCGAAGCAATTCCACGCTTGTCGACGGGATCAGCCGCATAGCCAGCATTGAAGCTAACCGCGACACGGACCGTTGGCACCGCGGCGCGACGCGCGAAAAACACCTTAATGCCATTGCTTAAAGTTGTTTCTTCAA
Organism: Sphingomonadales bacterium; assembly: GCA_027488785.1. GTDB lineage: Bacteria > Pseudomonadota > Alphaproteobacteria > Sphingomonadales > Sphingomonadaceae > Sphingorhabdus_B. The sequence goes on from JAIYAY010000005.1 coordinate 66,813, forward strand.
CCGTTGGAAAATCGAGTGCAGGTGTGCTTGCCGGTTCCGGGAATTTGCTACGATCCTGAAAAGCAACGGGCGCCGACACGGATACATCGTCGGCGCCTGGAGGCGCATAAAATGCCGGTGCCGTTAACGTGCCTGTGCGGCTGCCTGATCCAGCAGCGACTTCTTTATAGGCTTCGCGTTCACCGGGTTCGACGCGAATTTCAAGCACGGGGCGTGTGAGCCATTTCTGCATCGCGGCCTTCACCGTTTCTGGCTTTGCCGATGCAAGGCGCTCCAATTCCTTTTTGTAGAAAGACGAATCCCCTACATATAGCTCGCCTTCGGCCAAAGCGACGGCCTTACCGCCAAAGCCGCCAACCTGTTCAAGACCATCAATTTGCTGCGCAATTGTGCTCGCGGCAACGCGCTGCACTTCTTCGGCGGTTGGTCCAGTTTTGATATAATCAGCTAAGATTTCATCGAGGCGCTTCGCAACCGCATCGGCATCGCCGCCTGGCTTTACGTCCGCTTGGATGTTGACCAAGCTGCCATGCACGAAGGGAATGAGATAGGCCGACACGCCGACAACGCTCTGTTCCTGACGCACCAAAATATTATCTAGGCGTGAGCTCGATAGGCCGCCCAGCGCGCTCATCGCGATGAACAGCGAATTGGCATCGGGGTCAGCAAGGCCCGGAACCACCCAATTGCGATAGATACGCGTGGTTGGCACCTTATCCTTCATGACGATTTTCACGTCTTTTTCGAGCGTTGGCACCGGAGCATTAACAGGGGCAACCTGCTTGCCGCGCTTGATGTTGCCGAACCATTTTTCCACCATTGGCTTTGCTTGCGCCGCATTGATGTCGCCGGCCAGAACCAGAATGGCGTTGTTCGGGCCATAATGGTCGATGAACCAGTTTTTCATGTCATCAAGCGACGCTGCCGATAGATCTTCCAAGCTACCAATCGTGCTGTGATGATATGGATGGCCAACGGGGAAAAGCGTCCCTGACTGCGTATAACTAACCAAGCCAAATGGCTGATTGTCGCCCTGACGCTTTTCGTTGGAAACAACGCCGATCTGGTTATCCAGCTTTTCCTTCGTCACCGCATTGAGCAAATAGCCCATTCGGTCGCTTTCGAGGAACAAGGCAGATTCCAACGCCGTTGTTGGTACGGTTTGGAAATAATTGGTGCGGTCTAACCATGTGGTCCCGTTCAGGTCGGTCGCGCCGATTTTCTTGGTATATTCAAAATAATCGCCCGGCGCATTCTCGCTGCCGTTAAACATGATATGTTCGAACAAATGGGCATAGCCCGTTTTGCCCTTTGGCTCGTTCTTGGACCCGACACCATACCAGATGGACACGGCAACAATGGGTGCCTTACGGTCTTCATGGACCAAAACGGTCAGACCATTGTCGAGTGTGAATTTTTCATGCGGAATATTGACCGCATCCACCAATTTCGAAACGGGCGCTGCAGACTGCGCGAAGGCGGGTGTCTGCGCCGCAAGCATCGAGCCCGACATCATGAGGGCGAGCGTTAATTTACGGATCATATTCTGCTCCTATGGATAAAAATCATTGCCATTAAAGATAGCGGCGATGCAGGCAAACACAATGTGATGCCCAAAAATTTTCGACAAACGGCGTTTACGGCCGATAACGGCGTTTTGCGTTCTTGACGGCGTCAGCCCATTCGAAATGAACGGGCTTGTACCCGCCCGCAACGAACAATTTCATCTGGTCGGTATAATGCGGCGATTCGGGGCGTGTGGTCGCCGAACCATAAGGCTGGATCGATTCTGATTGCACCTTGCCATCCTTGTCCCATCGCACCAGCATGATGTAGCTATCGCCATGTCGGACGCGCATTTTGCCATCGGCTTGCTCTGCATCCCATATCGTAGTCGCGCGCAAGGCATCGCTGCCGCCAAGCATTGGTAAATCGACATCGCCAAGCCGTAGGCGCTGAATGTCGGGCAAAAGCGGGTCAATCCGGCCGAAGCGCTCTTTGAACTCTGTAACAGCATCCTGCAGTGTTTTGCGGGCATCGGGCATCTTGTCCCCGCGCCAGTTTGGCCTGGCGCCATAGCGGATGATGCGTTCGGCAAAGGCGTCAGCTCGGCCCTTGCCATCGCTTGACCAATCCCAGGTCGCGAGCAGCTTTTGCGCTTCGGCAAGCTCGGGAGCATCTTTCAAATCCAGCGCCGCAAACGACGCCATCCACGCCCCAACCCAGCTTTTTTTGCTATAGATCATGTCCATCTTAATCGCGAGCAGCTCTTGCGGCGTGATTGAGGTATCTGCGGCCAGCAACTCTGTGGCGCGCAAACCGCGGTTAGTCATGCCAAGCTCAATACCCAAATAAGGCGAATAAGCCGAGCGATCCATTTCCGAACCCGGACCTGCCGCCAAAAACGGCGTGTTATTGGCGTTTTGGACAAAGCCCGATGCAGGATCCACAATCTTGGGATAACGGTCAAAGCTCACTGGCCCTTCCCACATGGCCGCCGATGTGTCGCCCGGAAGCAGCTTGGTATAATCATATCCCGGTTTACGATCGGGGAAGAGCGCATTGTAAATATAGGCAACGCGGCCGGTCTTGTCGGCATAAATGAAATTCGTCGCGGGAATGCCACCTATCGACATTGATCGGGTCCATTCGTCCCAATTCGTCGCTTTGGTGTTGCGATAATATTGCTCAATGACTTTTACATTGTCGATGCCCGCATAGCGGATCGCAAAATAGCCCTTGTCATTTTTGATAACCGGTCCGTGGATGGAGCGGTATACTGTCTGCGGTACGGGCAAATTAAACGGACCTATTTTCACCGGCAGCCAGACGCGCTTCGATGACAAGGGCATCCATTTGCCATCATAACGATATTGGTCGCCCGCCTTGTTCATCACCAATTTATAGACATCGATTAGGTCAGGGCGGTTGACGGTGTTTGTCCAACCCAAATGACGGTTGTGGCCCAACAACACAAACGGCGATCCGGGGAACAAGGCCCCTGCCATATGAAGCCCCTCGCCCGAATGCGTGACGGCTTCGTACCACGCGACTTGGCCTTCATAAGGTTGGTGCGAATTGGAAATCAGCCATGTCTTGCCATCGGCCATACGCTTGGGCGCAATAGCAAAGGCGTTAGAGCCGTTCATTTCCGGATCCCGCCCAATGGGGGTCATTGGCGCGGCACTCTCCTTTGGCAGCGGCTTGCCTTCGGTCAATGCCCCGATGGCACTATCCAGACCGTAGAAGAACGGCGCACGCAGCACGAAGCCCGTGACAATATCCTGTCCGGTTACAGGAAACAGCTTCGTCAGGCGGACTTCTTCTGGATGTTTTGACGCATAATGGTTCACACCAGCGGCATAGGCCTCTGCCACCGCGCGGACTTCGGGCGACAATTCCATATAACGCTTCTCAGCAGTCTCTCGCGCGCCTAACAGATGCATCACATAATCAACCTTCGCCCCATCGGAACCGGCAAGCGCACCATAGCGCCCACGCGTCATGGCAACGACATCCTGTATGGTCGAAAAATCATCTTCCGCATGGGCAAAGGCCAGACCATAAGCGGTGTCGGCATCGGTCTTGCCATTGATATGCGGCACGCCATAGCTATCACGAACAATTTCAACATCATAAGTGCGTTTTGGCATTTCATAGCCAGTCGCCGCCAATGGCTCCCACAGCGCGCCTGCACCCGCAACGACACCCACAAGCGCCAAGGACGCCCACAAAAATTTGCGCATAAAACTTCCCCCCTGCAATGAGACCTTGTCACATCGGTTCATTTGCTTACATAGCGGGCATAACCAAGATTTACGGAAAGGAAAGTCCCTGTATGCATCGCAGTTTCTTCGCACTTGCACTGGCAAGCGCCGCAATCACCCCCGCATTTGCGCAGGCCGATGTCATTGGATCGGGCATATCGCCTTCCGCGGCAACGCATTCGCAAACACGACCCATCAATTTCGCGGCAACCGCGCCAACCTCCGGCGCGCTGGTAATTTTGATGCGCAACGCGACTCTGCCAGCTAATGTGGTTGATGCGCCAACCGCGCAAGCATTGAACGCGGCCATCGCTTCGGCAAAGTTTGAAGGCAAAGAGGGCAGCTCCTTGTCACTACGCGGCATTGGTAATTATGCGCGCATCGTGCTGAGTGGCGTTGGCGAAGAAGGCGACCGCGTCACGCACATCCGCAACGCATCGGGCAAAGCCGCACAGGATTTGCGCGATGAAGGCCAAGCAATCACCATCACTGGCGGCCTCAACTCAGAAGAAGCCGCTGCGGCTGCGTTGGGCTATGCAATGGGCCAATATCGGTTCGACCGCTATAAAACCGTCGATCGCAAAACCCCGCCCACAAACCCAGTGACCATCATCAGCAGCGAAGCAGGTAGTGCTGAAGCCTTGTGGAAGTCGCGCCATTCGGCTCTGGCAGAGGGCGTTTCCTTGTCGCGCGATCTGGCGGCTGAACCCGCCAATGTCATCTATCCCGAAACCTTTGTTGAGCGCGTCCGCGCCGCTTTCGGCAACACGGCAAACGTCAAGATTGAAGTACTCGACGAGCCGATGATGCGTAAATTGGGCATGGGGTCGCTGATGGGTGTTGGCCAAGGGTCGCGCCGCCCATCACGCCTGATGATCGTCGAATATCGTGGCGCTGGCGATGGCGCGCCATTGGCGATGGTCGGCAAAGGCATTACCTTTGATACCGGTGGTACATCGCTCAAGCCAGGTGCTGGCATGTGGGAGATGAAGGCGGACATGTCTGGCGCAGCCAGCATCATGGGCGCCGTATTGTCGCTCGCAAAGTCAAAGGCATCGGTTAACGTCGTCGGCGTTGCCGCGCTGGCCGAAAATATGCCAGGTGGCAATGCGCAGCGTCCCGGCGACGTCGTGCGCACGATGAGCGGCAAGACCATTGAGATCCTTAATACCGACGCCGAGGGCCGTTTGGTGATGGCCGACGCCAATGAATATGTAATCACCCATAAAAAACCCGCTGCTTTGGTGAACATGGCGACGCTGACAGGCGCCATCGTTAGCGCGCTGAATGACGAATATGCAGGCTTGTTCAGCCGCGATGACAAATTGGCAGCAGCGGTTACCGCAGCAGGCACCGCCACGGGCGAAGATGTGTGGCGGATGCCGCTGCACAAAAACTATCTCGATGATATGAAATCCGACATTGCCGACATCAAAAACGTCGTTGAGGGCGGCGGCCCCGGCGCAGGTCTTGGCGCCACGTTCGTTGGCTTCTTCGTCGATAAAAATGTTCCTTGGGCGCATCTTGATATTGCGGGCGTCAACTGGGCGGACAGGTCCGGCCCAGTAACGCCAAAGGGCGCATCGGGCTGGGGCGTGCAGTTGCTGGATACGCTTGCCCGCAATTGGAAATAAAATCGGCTTCGTCGCATTTCCGTTGAATGGGCGTCGCACTTGTGTTGCGAAAATGCCGCATTACATTCTGAATAGGCATGGGGCCTTTGTGAACAAAGGCCCCATCGACATTTAGGAAATAGCGCATGAACCTCGAAAAATTTACGGACCGCGCCAAAGGTTTTCTGCAAAGCGCACAGACCGTCGCCATTCGCATGAGCCATCAGCGGATCGGGCCTGAACATCTCCTGAAAGCTTTACTCGAAGATGAGCAGGGCATGGCGTCTGGTCTCATCAAAGCCGCTGGCGGCGACGCGGCGACCGCGTTGCGTGAGACGGACGCGGCGCTCGCGAAGGTGCCGGCCGTCTCCGGCGGCGGCGCGCAGCAGACCCCCGGTCTCGACAATGACGCGGTGCGCGTGCTCGATTCCGCCGAACAGGTCGCGCAAAAAGCGGGTGACAGCTATGTCACCGTGGAACGCCTGTTGCTCGCGCTGTCGCTCGCTAAAACGACAACGGCAGGCAAGGCGCTTGCAGCAGCAGCCGTCACCGCCGAAGGGCTAAACGCCGCCATCAATGCTCTGCGTGGTGGCCGTACAGCCGACACCGCGGGCGCCGAAGACCGCTATGACGCGCTCAAGAAATTTGCACGAGACCTGACTGAGGTTGCCCGCGCCGGAAAGTTGGACCCTGTCATCGGCCGTGACGAAGAAATCCGCCGCACCATCCAAATCCTTGCGCGTCGTACAAAAAATAACCCCGTCCTCATCGGCGAACCTGGTGTCGGCAAAACGGCGATAGCCGAGGGGCTGGCATTGCGTATCGCCAATGGCGACGTGCCCGATAGCCTGAAGCATCGCAAATTGCTGTCGCTCGACATGGGCGCATTGATCGCGGGCGCAAAATATCGCGGCGAATTTGAAGAACGGCTCAAAGGCGTGCTGGACGAGGTTAAGCAGGCCGAAGGCGATATCATCTTGTTCATCGACGAAATGCACACATTAATCGGCGCGGGCAAAGGCGAAGGCGCGATGGATGCCGCCAACCTCATCAAGCCTGCTTTGTCGCGTGGGGAACTGCACTGCATTGGTGCAACCACGCTCGATGAATATCAAAAGCATGTCGAAAAAGACCCGGCACTTCAGCGCCGGTTTCAACCGATTTTTGTCGGCGAACCCACGGTCGAGGATACAATATCCATCCTGCGCGGGTTGAAGGAGAAATACGAGCTGCACCATGGCGTGCGTATTACCGATAGTGCACTGGTCAGCGCGGCGACGCTGTCGCACCGCTATATTTCCGACCGTTTCTTACCTGACAAAGCCATCGACCTGATGGACGAGGCGGCGTCGCGGCTGCGGATGGAGGTTGAATCCAAACCTGAAGAGATTGAAACGCTTGACCGCCGGATCATCCAGTTAAAGATTGAACGCGAAGCGTTGGGTAAAGAGAGCGATGCGGCGTCCAAGGACCGTCTGGCTAATCTGGAGGGCGAGCTTGCTAATCTGGAGCAGCAATCGCTCGAACTGACGCAGCGTTGGCAGGCTGAGAAAGACAAGATTTCTGCCGAAGCCAAAATCAAAGAACTTTTGGATGGCGCGCGCATCGAATTAGAACAGGCGCAGCGATCCGGTGACCTCGCCAAAGCAGGCGAGCTTCAATATGGCACAATACCCGGGCTGGAAAAGCAACTGGAGGTGGCCGAGGCCGCTGCCGGCAATGCCATGCTGCGCGAAGAAGTGACTGCGCAGGACATCGCCAGCGTCGTCAGCCGATGGACCGGTATCCCCGTCGACAAAATGTTGGAGGGCGAACGCGATAAATTGCTTAACATGGAGCAGCTGATCGGCGCGCGCGTTATCGGCCAGAAAGATGCCGTCGAAGCAGTGTCCAAGGCGGTGCGACGTTCGCGCGCCGGGCTTCAGGACCCAAACCGTCCACTTGGCTCGTTCTTGTTCCTGGGACCAACGGGTGTTGGCAAGACCGAGCTGACAAAAGCGCTCGCATCGTTCTTGTTCGACGATGACAATGCGATGGTGCGTATCGACATGTCCGAATTTATGGAAAAGCACAGCGTCGCACGGCTGGTCGGTGCGCCTCCGGGCTATGTCGGCTATGAAGAAGGCGGCGTGCTGACCGAAGCCGTCCGCCGCCGCCCTTATCAGGTCGTGTTGTTCGACGAAGTGGAAAAGGCCCATGCGGACGTTTTCAACATACTGTTGCAGGTGTTGGATGATGGCCGGCTGACCGATGGTCAGGGCCGCACCGTCGATTTCTCCAACACGCTCATCATCCTGACATCCAATCTAGGTAGCCAGCATCTCGCCGCGTTGGAAGACGGGCAGGATGTGAAAGATGTTGAACCGCAAGTCATGGAAATCGTGCGTGGTCATTTCCGGCCAGAGTTCCTGAACCGCTTGGACGAGGTCATATTGTTCCATCGCTTGGGCGCAGACCATATGGCCCCGATTGTCGATATTCAGGTGCAGCGCGTCCAAAAGCTGCTGAAAGATCGCAAGATCACTTTGTCCTTGTCAGACGAGGCCAAAGCATGGCTTGGGCGCGTGGGCTATGACCCAGTCTATGGCGCACGGCCCCTGAAACGCGCCATCCAACGCTATCTTCAGGACCCGCTGGCAGACATGCTCTTGCGCGGCGGCATCCCCGATGGCGCCACGGTGATGGTGGAAGAGGGCGATGGAGCCTTAAAATTGGCGGTGTAGGTGACACTTAGTGCCGAAAACATTCTGGTTACGGCGCTAAATCCCCGTAACCAGAATACTAGAATATAGTCACGCAAAAGCTTTCGAGCTTTGCAAATCAATTTCCGACAAAGCGGCCTTACTGGCCGCCGGGCCGTGAAGTTCCATCCTCTACCATGCGGCGAGCGAGTTCATTGCCGGATTCTGTTATCTGGCGCCACTGCGCCAATGTCTTGCATACCTTCCCTTTTTTCACCAATGACCCCGTCACCCGAACGGTGCGGCAGCGGATGGTTTGGTCTGGATCGGCAACTTTGTCGCTGGATGCGTTAGACGCCTTATCGGTTCCCGATGCCTGAACGGGTGCTTGAGCCGAAGCCGATGACATTAAGCCAACAGCCAATATTGCAACTAAGAGAGTGCGCATGAAATATTCCTTAATTATTTCTGCTCACTAACACATCTCAAGAGCGCCCTCAACGCGCAAGTTTAAAGCCAGTTGCGTCAGCGGCGGTATAATAACGGGCGATGACGTCTTGTTCGGCGACAGTTAAATGCGGGTTCCACACATCAAAGATAAGAACGGCACGATACTGATCGCTATCATTCCAAGCTTCATGTTCGATGGTATCATCAAAGGCAAAAGCCTTCCCCACCTGCCATTCGCGGGTTTCGCCGCCAACGCGGAAGCCACATTTTTCCGGCACGATCAGCGGCAAATGCACAATCGCACGGGTATTTGTCACGCCTGTATGCGGCGGAATTCGGGTGCGCGGCTTCAATATGGAGAAAAACGCACTGGGTGCACGATCTGGCAGCGTTGTAGTCGGCAAGCTGGCCAAAGCCGCCGCTGTGCGCGGGCAGCGATCTAAAACAGCCTGATTGGGTTGCCCATATTCCCACAAAAAACATGCACCCCAGTCCAAGGAATGATCGAGCGCTGACCATTTATTTTCAGGGATGCCTGCATCCATCTTAACATAAGGCCGCAACGCGTCGCCTGGATCGGCCAGCAGCGCCTCTAATTCTTTGCGTATGTCGTCTGTCGCGGCTTCAATGGCTGGCATCCATGGGAAATGATGCCTGTCGAAAAACTCATCCGCCGGAAGGAAAGGGTAATATAGGCCTTCGCATATGTTTACATAGGTGCGCCGGCGGCCCAGTGCTGCGTCGACGAAAGCCTGACTACGGCGCAGCTCTGTTTCATTCATGGCCCCAGATAATGGCGCCAGTTCCGTGGTAACCGCATCTGCAATTTCGAGCGTCGCGTGCGCAACAAATGCCTGCCCCTTCTGCAAAGCCGCTGTAATATCTGGGGACAGGTCTGACGCATGCGCCGCCATTTGAAGCACGCCGCTCCAAGCGACCAGCGCTTGCGCCTTTTCACCTGTACGCTCATGCAATTCGGCCTTGCGGAGCCAACCCATAAAGTCCCGGCGGTCGATGTTAATGGCGGCGTCCAGTGCCTCCATTTCGCCTTTGTCATCGCCTATCGCGCGCCGTGCGGTTGCAACATTTCGCCAAAGTGCACTCGACATTGAATCATGCGTGGTAGCAGCCACGAACAGGCGCTCCGCCTCAGCATAGTTTCCAGCCCGCAGGGCAAGCATGCCTTGGCTGTTCAATCGGGCCGCTTCGGCGGGTGGTGCGCTCTCGCTCATAAGGCGAATGCTTGCCATTTACCGGTAGAAACGGCAAGGTCGTTGATGTCATGGTGCGTAATAATAGCGAAATATGGAACGATGGCGCATGGCTTGCGCATCGATATGATGCATCCGCAGATGCCTTTCATATGCGTTATCTAAGCCGTCAGGCGCACAATGCCGCCACCTTCTTGACCGATGAATATCTTGGGGTGGAGCCAAGCCCGTTCGTCCTATCGCGCAGCGAAGCCAAAGCGCGCAGCGCTGATAAAGGCAATCTGCATTTTATTTTGCACTCCGCCTTTTGTGCATCGACCATGTTCGCCAACGGGTTTGATCTGCCGGGCCTGTCGATGGGTTTGAAGGAACCCGTTTTGTTGAACGACATTGTCGGCTTTCGCCGTCGCGGCGCGCCACCCGCGGCAGTTGCGGAACTTTTGAGCGATGCGCTGGACATTCTGGCGCGTCCATTTGGCGACGATTTGGCGGTTGTTGCTAAACCGTCCAATATCTTCAATGCGCTTGCACCCGCATCACTCGCCATGCGCCCAACAAGCAAAGCCATTCTGGTATATGCACCGCTTTCGGTGTTTCTTTTATCTGTGGCCCGCAAGGGCCTTTGGTGCCGATTGTGGTGTCGTGAGCTATTGGAGGGTCAACTTACCGACGGCATAGTTGATCTGGGTTTTGAACCAGCTGATTTTTTTCGACAGACAGATCTGCAAATCGCCGCTGTCGGTTGGTTAGTACAGCAGAAGCTGTTTCATGACATGACGCAAAAGTTCGGATCTGAGCGGATTGCAACGCTGGACAGTGAGCGGCTGACCGAACAACCCGGCAAGGCTTTACGCGCTGCGACGGCCCACTTTGGGCTCGGCGATCATGCGGCTGCGAACGACACGCATCCCGCGTTTGGCACGCATAGTAAGTTTGGGGGTGGTTTCCGGACAGAGGACCGACGCGCGGAATATGCATTGGCGCAAACGGCGTATGGCGAGGAAATTGAAAAAATCCTGATTTGGGCGGAAGCAGTCGCCGTATCTGCCAACATCCCGCTGACGTTGGAGTCTGCGCTTCGCTTTTGAAGCACTCGGCCTAAGCTATTGGGGCCTGACATAACCTAAATTAGTATGACGCAGTCTTGCAGGTCGTGGTTCAACACGACGTTGCAACAAAAAGGGGCGGACATTGCTGCCCGCCCCCTTGTTTCGTTAAGTGCTCTTCAGATTAGAAGCGCAGCTTTGCCGTTACAGCATAACGACGACCCAACGCATCATATGTCGATGGGAAGGTGTTACCGCTGTTGAACGATGTCGAACCAGCATTGTTACCAGTCAATGGCGGCTCCTTGTCGAACAAATTCTGCACCGAGAGGGTGATAGTCAGATTTTCGCTGGCATTGATACGCGTCGACAGATCAAAATAATCATAGGCTTTGATCTTGCCGAAGTTAGCCGTCCGGCCACCGACGCCCAAAACTGAAGCGCCAATGGTTCCGTTGAAGAACGCACCACCGTTTATCACGTCAAGTGGCTCTTGCTCCATCGCCGAGATATGACGCCACAACAATGACACGTCGAACATATCGTACGACACTGTTGTACGCTGCGACCAAGAGAAGTCTGGCTGCATTGAACCACAGTTCGAGCTGAAATATCCGGTGCAATCACGATTGACGGATGCCGGATTGAGCACGAACGCGTTGAACGTCGATTTGAACGTGTAGTTACCGTTGAACGACAAGGCCAAAGCGATCTTGTCAGTAAGATCGGTCTTGTAGTTCATGATCAAGTCGATGCCGTCAGTTGCAAGTGCACCCGCGTTCGACAGAACCGAAGGCAGGCCAGTGAACGTGTTCGGATCACCGCTCAGACCGCCATCGGCCGGGCTACGGCGAATGCTCGTGCAAGCTGCGCTAGTCGATGCTCCAGCAGCTGGGCTGAATACGTTCGCACCAAAGCAAGCTGCAATCACGTCACCAGGGGTCGGGGCACCAATCGAATCGGTTACCTTGATGTTGTAATAATCGATCGATGCAGTGAAGCCAGGGATAGCCGCAGGCTGGAAGATCGCACCAATGGTGAAGCTGTCCGATGTCTCAGGCTTAATGTTGACGTTACCACCACCAGTCGAGTTCACTTGGCCTGCGTTAGGCTGAGGAATCGAGTTGATGTTGCCCAAATTGGCACCTTGCGCCAAGCAAACGGCACGAAGCTCACCAGTTGGACCAGAAGCTGGACGTCCTGGCAACACCGCACCAGCGGTCGTCAACGTCGCGCAAGGATCGGTACCAAGGTTGGTCAATCCAGTGTTCACTGGCGAGAATAGTTCACCAATGTTCGGCGCGCGAACAGCACGTGCGAAGTTACCGCGAATAGCAAGTCCTTCGATTGGCTCCCAAGTACCACCAGCCTTAAAGGTTGTGGTGTTGTACGATGGGTTACCTGGTGCGTCGACTGTGTACGACGAATAACGAAGGCCGCCTTCAACAGTCAGGCTGTTAAAGAATGGCTTATCGCTAACCACTGGTACAACAACTTCACCAAAGGCTTCATATACGTCGAAGCCACCTTCGATGGAAGGCGTCGCACCGCCGGCACCGCCAAGATCGCCGCCTTTGGCAAGCGCGTCGGCGCCCTGACGAGCAGTATATTTACGATACTCACCGCCAACAGCGAATGCCACGGGATCTTCAGCAAATGGGCTGGTAAAGCCCGCATCGCCGTTGATTGTTCCCTTGACTTGAGCAAGCGAGGTTTTCGTAAAGCTGGTGCTTTCCTGAACCAAGAAAGGAATTGCTTGTGGTTGAATGGTACCGAACACATTTGCTGCAACGCATCCGTTTGACGTGTCAAAGCAGACTGGTGCTGCAGCTGTTCCGCCTGCGCGAAGCGACTGACGGAAACGCGAGTTCAAGGTATAACCCTTAATCGTCTGAATGTTCTCACTTTGGCCATAGGCACCTGAGATATCCCAATCGATTGAGTCAGTGATCGAACCACGGGCACCCAAACGGTAATCGAATACAGTCGTGACATATTCGGAAATACGTGGACCAGCTTCGACTGCGCGACGGGCAAACAGTGACTGCGGGTTAGGGTTATAACCTTCACCTGCTTCAATCACACCGTTGCCGTTAACGTCAAATGGCTGCCATGGTTGCAATACAGCAAGACCATTGCCGGATGTCGTAGCAGTTGCAGACGCACCGCCGGTACCGATTTCAAGATAACCGGCCGCTCCAGGACGCAAGCTTGGGTTAGCTGCAGCATCGCACTGCGCTTGAGTGAAGCGTGGCGTATAAACCGTCGCGCTTGGGTTCACGTCAAATGCACAGAACTGGTTCCGCATAGCCGCAGGCAAGAACGGGTTGTTCAAAGGAATGTTCACGCCGATGCTGAACGCGCCCGAAGGTGCGATGATCGTGTTTACAGTGTTCTTTGAGAACAAACCACGCGAATATACTTCAATCGCATCGCTGACTTCGTACCGCGCTTGACCGAACATGTTGAAACGCTCGAACGGGGTCTGGAAGACGTTATATGGGTTGAAGTTAAAGGTCGAGAAGGTCGGAACCAACTGACCAGCGTCGTTAATCTGGTTCGTACCGCCATTGGCCGTACCGCTTACAAGACGACTGCCTGAGAAGCGCGATGGGGTGGCTGTACCAGAACCAAGCGCCGTACCAGCGTAAGTTTCAAGCGTTGTGAGCGATACATCACGCGCACCTTGATACACAGGGTCAGCTTGCTGATAGCCAACGCCAAATACGGCGTTACCGCGGCCATCATCGAAGTTTGCACCGATCGTCACGTCAGCGCGGAAGACGTTGCCGTCACCCTTTTCAGTGAGCTGCTCCGAAACTTGAGCTTCCAAACCAGAGAAATCATTCTTCAGAATGAAGTTAACAACACCACCAACAGCGTCAGCGCCATAAGTCGTCGATGCACCACCGGTGAGAACGTCAACGCGCTCAACCAAAGCGAGTGGGATATTGTTCAAATCGACGCGACCAGCAAAATCGGCAGGAACGATGCGATCACCGTCCAACAAGACGACGTTACGGTTTGAACCAATGCCGCGCAGGTTAACGTAGGACGCGCCGCCGTTACCGTTGTTAACCGCAGAACCGATCGACGCAACAACGCCTGGGATTTCACGAAGAACTTCTTCGGCCACGTTGGACTGCAGCAGTTCCATTTCTTCGGAGGTGGTTACGTTAACTGGAGCCGAACGCTCAAGGTTCGGGTTGGTAATGAGCGAGCCGGTAACGATAATTTCGCTTGCCGCCTCTTCTTCGGCTGCCGCATCCTGGGCAAACGAAGGCGTTGAGATCAACGCCAAGCCCAATGCTAGCGGTGCCGCTGCATATTTCAAATTGCTGATACGTGTTTTCACGATATAGCCCCTTATAAAGTGCCAAAGGTCCACGGATTTCCGGCAACCAATGGCGGTTCAACTACCCAGCTTTTTCAACGTTTTTACGCGCGTTTTGAACACGCAAAGCGCGATGAAGTCCCTCCGGGTTGGGGTTCCTTTGGCGGAAATCCAGTATTTGCGCAACAAATTGGGCATAAATTTCAATATTATTGCAATGGTGTATCATTTACGCAACAGTAGCGTGGTGACTGTCCTATGCATGATCAGGCCCTGCATCGCCTTTGCACTCAAAATCGTTCATGACAGCGACAGCGTGGTTCGTTAAGGAGGCATTATCCGGTTTTCAGAGGCACTTCATTAATGTCCCTACGCTCTTTAGTTTCGAAGCTCCTATTACTCTTGTCCGGCATTTTTGCCTTTGCTTTGTCGCCAGCCTTTGCGCAGACGACTGCGCCCGCTGCGGCTGCGCCAGACCTTGAAAACATGCTGGTCTTGGATCTTTCGACCGGCGGCCGTGTGACCATTCAAATGTATCCAACCGACGCCCCTGCCCATGTCGAGCGTATCAAGACACTCACCCGGCAAGGTTTTTACAATGGCATCGTCTTTCATCGCGTGATTGACGGATTCATGGCACAGACGGGGGATCCAACGGGCACAGGCCAAGGTGGATCTGAGCTTCCCGACCTCAAGGCTGAATTCAATAGGATCCCGCATTTGCGCGGCACGGTGTCGATGGCCCGCACGAACGATCCTGATAGCGCCAACAGCCAATTCTTCATCTGTTTTCAACCGCGCTTTAACCTCGATAATAAATATACGGTCTTTGGCCGCGTCACATCTGGCATGCAATTTGTCGACGCCATTGAACGCGGTGAACCGCCTTTGAACCCAAGCAAAGTGCTGCAGGCGTCTATCGCGGCAGATAATGTGCCCCCGCCTGTATTTACGTCGCCGCCAGCCGAAGCCCCCATCACCGTTGACCAGTTAAACGCTGGATAAGCGTAAAGAGTTCACCCATGCGCGTTGATCTGTTTGATTTCGAGCTTCCGCCCGAGCGGATTGCTTTACGCCCTGTGTCGCCGCGGGATTCCGCGCGCATGTTATATGTGGGCGGTGACGCGACACTGACGGATCACTCGGTGCGCGCCCTTCCGCAGATGCTGCGCAAGGGCGATTGCCTGATCTTCAACGATACGCGAGTCATTCCGGCGCAGTTGCAGGGGAAGCGCGGCGATGCATCCATCGGTGCGACCTTGCACAAGAGGATCGACCTGCGCCGGTGGCAAGCGTTTATCCGCAACGCCAAACGCCTGAACCCCGGCGATGTGATTGACTTTGGCGAAGACGTCACGGCCATTGCCGAAGAACGCCATGAAGATGGCAGCTTCACTCTGTTTTTCGAAGGGGATGAACCTGTCGAAATCCTGCTGCAACGCGCAGGGACTATGCCTTTGCCGCCTTATATAGCAGGCAAGCGGCCAACCGACGAACGCGATGCGCAGGATTATCAAACCATGTTCGCGCAAAAGGATGGGGCGGTGGCAGCGCCAACCGCGTCGCTGCATTTCACGCCGGAATTGATGGACGCGGTGCACGCCGCAGGCATCGAAACGGCAACCCTGACGCTCCACGTCGGCGCGGGCACATTCCTACCGGTGAAGGCCGACGACACCACCGAACACCGCATGCACAGCGAATGGGGCAGCATTGACGCGGACACAGCACGTCGGCTCAATGATATACGCAAAGCAGGTGGACGGTTGATTGCGGTCGGCACAACGTCGCTGCGTCTTGTCGAAAGCGCGGCGGACGAACATGGCTTGGTTCATCCCTTTGAAGGCGACACCGATATCTTCATCACGCCCGGTTATCGTTTCAAGGCGATTGGCGGCCTGATGACCAATTTCCATCTGCCCAAATCGACCTTGTTCATGCTGGTCAGCGCCTTAATGGGGCGCGAGACAATGCAGGCGGCTTATGCACATGCCATCGCCCAGGAATATCGTTTCTACAGCTATGGCGACAGCAGTCTGCTTCTGCCTTAATGCCCCTTCAATTCGTCACCCGTCAGGCGGACGATATGCAGCACATTGGTTGACCCCGGCGTCCCAAAGGGCACACCGGCCATGATGATGATCCGGCCACCGGCAACGCCCAAATGGTAACGCAGCGCCATGCGCTTGCCCTTGGCGACCATTTCTTCGAACGAGCCAATGTCCTTCGTACGCACAGCAAAGGCGCCCCACAACAACCCTAAGCGACGCGCGGTTATCTGGCTTGCGGTTAGCACCAACAACGGCACCGCAGGACGCTCGCGCGAAATCCGCCGCGCCGTCGATCCTGAAGATGTGAAGCAAACGATGGCGCTGGTTTCCACGCTATCGACGATACGCCCGCTGGCCTCCGCCAAGGCGTCGGCTGTGGTGCCATCGGCGGGGGTTTCGGTGAAATGGATGCGCTTGAAGAAATCCGGGTCGCCTTCGACCTGTTGCGCAATACGGTCCATGATCGACACCGCCTCAATCGGCCAAGCGCCAGCCGCCGTTTCGGCAGACAACATCACCGCGTCCGCTCCATCGTAAATGGCCGTTGCGACGTCCGACACCTCCGCCCGTGTCGGTGAGGGTGAAACGATCATCGATTCCAGCATTTGCGTTGCCACCACGACGGGTTTGCCCATGCGCCGTGCGGTGGACACAATCCTCTTTTGCAGGGGCGGCACCTGTTCCGGCGGCAATTCCACACCCAAATCGCCGCGTGCGACCATGACCCCGTCGGCAAGCTCAAGAATTTCTTCCAACCGTCCGATGGCGGCAGGCTTTTCGATCTTGGCAAGCAAAGCAGCCTTGTTGCCGACCAGCTTCTTGCCTTCGGCCACATCCTCGGGCCGCTGCACGAAGGACATCGCGATCCAGTCCACGCCTTGCTCCAACGCAAAGGCAAGGTCCGAACGATCCTTCTCCGTTAACGCCGCAATCGGCACCACAACGTCCGGGACATTCAGCCCCTTGCGGTTTGATAGCATCCCGCCAACTTCAATTATGGTGTTGATATGTTCAGCGCCAATCTCAGTAACGCGCAAGACGAGCTTGCCATCGTCGAGCAATAGACGTGCGCCAACTTCAAGTGCGGCAAAGATTTCCGGATGCGGCAAATGGACACGATGCGCGTCGCCTGGCGTTATATCGGTGTCGAGCCGGAAATTGTCGCCCGTGTGCAATTCAACCTTGTCATCGGCAAAGGTTCCCACCCGCAATTTCGGGCCTTGCAGGTCAACCAATATCGTCGTTGGCCGGTTATAGGATTTCTCCAGTGCACGGATATTGGCAATCAACTGTGCCTTGTCGGCCTGATCGCCATGGCTCATGTTGACGCGAAACGCATCGGCACCAGCGCGGAACAATTTTTCGATCATCTCGGGCGTATCGCTCGCGGGGCCCAATGTCGCCAATATGCGGACCTTGCGCATACGGGGTTTATGATATTGCATGAAATTGGCTCCGCGATATGGAATTTAAACGTCGGCCCCTCCATAACGAAGCAAGTCAGCAACGAAAAGGGCGCATAGCTATGCAAAAGATTACAGACATTTCAGACGCAGTCGCGGCCGCCGCATTTCGCCGCCTCGTCACACATTTGCAGCACCGCCACGATGCGCAGAATATCGACCTTATGGGCCTTGCCGGCTTTTGCCGAAATTGCCTCGCCGATTGGGTGATGGAGGCCGATGGACAACTAACGAAAGACGAAGCTCGCGAAATCATTCACGGCATGTCCGCCGCAGATTGGAAAGCGAATTACCAGACTGAAGCCACGCCCGAACAATTAGCACGCATGCAAGAAAGCGTAGCGAAAAATGCAGGGCATGAATAGCGAACCGAAAAGCAAGAGCCTCAAACGAGTTCAGGGTGACGCCGCGGGGTTCATGTTCTAAGCGGGTGCCATTCTGATTCGGGGTGCGATGCCCCGGCAAACTCATAGGGGAAATATCATGGCTGAAGGCAATATCGCCGCCGATCAACTGCGTCTGTTCATTGAACGCATCGAGCGTTTGGAAGAAGAGAAAAAGGGCATCGCTGACGACATTCGCGACGTTTATTCAGAAGCCAAGAGCCAAGGCTATGACGCAAAAATCATGCGCCAGATCGTCCGCTTGCGCAAAATGAGCCAGGATGACCGTCAGGAAATGGAAGCAATTCTCGACACCTATAAATCGGCGCTTGGTCTGGCGTAATAGCGCAAAAGATACTTGGCGGAGCGTGAAGGTCAAAAAGGACTAGTGATCCTAAGCCAACTACCCCCACTCATCCTAGGCCAACTCCCCCTCGTCATCCTGAACTTGTTTCAGGATAACAGGCAGCGGTAGTTTGTTATCCTGAAACAAGTTCAGGATGACGATCTTGCCATGACGTTCTATATGAAAACAATGGGACATGATGGTGGTCTCAGCGTCGGGGACTGCAGTGAAGCTAAGCTGAAGCTGATGGCTTGCCCAATGGCGCGCGCCTGATGTAAAGGCGCTGCTTCATATCCTTTAGCCAGAGAAGAGTAGAGCCATGGCAGGCCATAGCAAATTCAAGAACATACAGCACCGCAAAGGTGCGCAGGACAAAAAGCGTTCGGCGCAGTTTTCCAAGCTTTCGCGCGAAATTACTGTTGCGGCGAAGATGGGCATGCCCGATCCGGACATGAACCCGCGTTTGCGCCTCGCGGTCAATGCCGCCAAGGCGCAATCGATGCCCAAGGATAACATCCAGCGCGCCATCGACAAGGCGGCAGGTGGAGACTCCGAAAGCTATGATGAAATGCGCTATGAAGGCTATGGTCCCGGCGGCGTTGCGATCATCGTTGAGGCATTGACCGACAACCGCAACCGCACTGCGACCAATGTGCGCACCGCGTTCAGCAAAAATGGCGGCAATCTTGGCGCATCGGGCGCAGTGAGCCATGGCTTCGACCGTATGGGCCTGATCACCTATCCCGCGAGCGCAGGCGATGCCGACAGCGTGTTTGAGGCCGCATTGGAAGCGGGCGCCGAGGATGTGGAATCGACCGAGGACGACCACAGCATATGGACAAGCATGGATGCTTTGCACGAAGTCGCCAAAGCACTTGAAGCCACACTTGGGGAGGCAGAAAGCGCCAAACTTGCTTGGAAACCGCAGCTTTTGGTCGAAGTCGACGAAGCCAATGCTGCAACCTTACTCAAGATGATCGACGCGCTGGAAGACGATGACGACGTCCAAACCGTCTGGGGCAATTACGACGTGTCGGATGAGGTCATGGCGAAGCTGGGATGATCATCCTTGGACTTGACCCCGGCCTTGGAACAACCGGCTGGGGCGTTATCCGTAAGGATGGCAATCGGCTTTCCCATATCGACAATGGCGAGATTATTACCGACGCCAAATTACCACTGGCGAACCGTCTCGTGCTTTTGGACGAAAAACTCAGCGCTGTACTCGATCACTTTCGTCCCGATTATGCCGCGGTCGAAGAGGTATTCGTCAACAAAAACCCGCAATCGACGCTGAAGCTTGGCCAAGCGCGCGGTGTCGTGCTGTTAGGGGCGGCACGCAACCGCACGCCCGTGACCGAATATGCCGCGCGGCTCGTAAAAAAATCCATTGTTGGCACCGGCAAAGCGGAAAAGGAGCAAGTGCAAGCCATGCTGCGTATTCTTTTGCCCGGTTTGAAACTCGCAGGGCCCGACGCGGCCGATGCGTTGGCGGTCGCCATCACCCATGCACATCATGTCCGGCTTTGACCGGCTCCTGTCGAGAAAAAACACCCTCCTGTTCACGCGATGTTCTCTTTTGCTTGCCGATTTCAAATCGAACAGCTAACCCGTGAATATGATTGCAAAGCTCTATGGCCGGATTGACGAAACGGGCGTTGACCATCTGGTGATTGACGTCAACGGCGTCGGCTATCTGGTGCAGGCCAGCGCGCGGACGCTATCGGCTTTGGGCAAGACAGACGATTTCGCCACCGTCTTCACCGAAATGCAGGTTTCCGAAAACGATATGCGCCTCATCGGCTTTGCCACGCGCGAAGAACGCGACTGGTTCCGGTTGCTGACGGGCGTGCAGGGCGTCGGCGGCAAGGTTGGCCTTGCTATATTGTCCGCGATTGAACCCGCCGATCTCGCGCTCGCCATCGGTAGCGGTGACGCGGCAATGGTTGCGCGCGCCAATGGTGTCGGACCAAAGCTCGCCAGCCGCATCGTCAATGAATTGAAGGACAAGGTTGGCGCGCTCGCAGGCATAAGCGGCGGCGCGAAGTTGATGGCCACCGGCGCTGCCAGTGGCAACCACGCGCAAGACGCGATGTCCGCTCTTGCCAATTTGGGCTTCAAGCCCGGCGAGGCAGGCAATGCTGTAGCGCAAGCCGTTGAAGAGCTTGGCCCCGATGCGACCTTGGACGCTCTGGTCCGGCTGGCGCTGAAAAGGGCTTCGCGATGACTGACGACGATCGCCTCACTACGCCGGACAAAAGGCCGGAAGATATCGACGCCGCTTTGCGGCCTAAAACGCTGAGCGAATTTATCGGGCAGGCCGCCGCGCGCGACAATTTGCGGGTGTTTATTGAGGCGGCAAAGGGGCGCGGGCAGCCCTTGGACCATGTGCTGTTCTTTGGCCCGCCGGGTCTGGGCAAGACCACATTGGCGCAAATTATAGCCAAGGAAATGGGCGTGGGTTTCCGCGCAACATCGGGCCCTGTCATCGCCAAATCGGGCGATCTGGCGGCCTTGCTCACCAATTTGGAAGACGGCGACGTCCTGTTCATTGACGAAATCCACCGGCTCAGCCCCGTGGTTGAGGAAATCCTCTATCCCGCGATGGAGGACCGTGCGCTCGATATCATGATCGGTGAAGGGCCGTCGGCACGCTCGGTGCGGATTGATTTGCCTGCCTTTACGCTGGTCGGTGCGACCACGCGGCAGGGGTTATTGACCACGCCCTTGCGTGATCGCTTCGGTATTCCGGTGCGGCTGAATTTCTATACCCATGCCGAGCTGGAGCTGGTGGTCACGCGTGCCGCGCGGCTTTTGGATCTGGGCATTGCCCCCGATGGCGCGAACGAAATTGCCAAGCGGGCACGCGGAACACCGCGTATTGCCGGACGGCTGCTGCGCCGCGTGCGGGACTTTGCCAATGTTGCCGGCGAGCCCATTGTCACCGCCAAAATTGCCGATAGCGCGCTCAACCGGTTGGAGGTTGATGCGCTTGGCCTCGACGCGATGGACCGGCGTTATCTGCATATGATCGCCGACATTTACCGCGGTGGCCCTGTGGGGGTTGAGGCGCTGGCCGCTGGCCTGTCCGAGCCGCGCGACACCATTGAGGATGTGGTCGAGCCTTATTTGCTGCAATTGGGGCTGATAGCACGCACCGCGCGTGGCCGGTGCCTCAATGCGCCGGGCTGGAAACATCTTGGTCTCAACCCGCCCGCAGGGTCACAGGATGGATTGTTTGACGCATAGAGATATACCGAGTCTCTCAGGCGACCAATTGCGGGCGCTTTTGCTAAAAGCCCTTCCCGCCGGACTCCACAACGGTTAAGCAATTCATCGATGACGGTCCCTACACCCTATCAAGGCCATTTTGACGGCACGCGGCACTATTTTGCCGTGCGCGTCTATTTCGAAGACACCGATTTTTCCGGCGTGGTCTATCATGCGCGCTATCTGCATTTCATGGAGCGTGCGCGTTCGGATATGCTGGCGTGCGTCGGCATTGACCAGCGCCGCGTGCATGCTGAAGGTCAGGGCGCATATGCTGTGACCGAAATGCAGATTAAATATCGCCGTGCCGCCCATTTTGATGATGCATTGGTGGTCATCAGCACCGTACAGGTGGTCCGCGCCGCAAGCTGCGACATTCACCAAACCGTCATGCGCGGTGACGAGATACTCACCGAGGCGCGGGTAACCGCGGCTTTTGTTTCACCCGACGGCAAGGCCCGCCGACAACCCGCGATTTGGGTTGCTGCGTTCCAGCCGGTAATCCATCGACCCGCAGAATAGGATATCCATGAGCTTGCTTATCGCGACCCACAATATGGGCTTTTCACCCGTTGATTTGTTTATGGACGCTGACTTGGTGGTCAAATCGGTCATTGTCGGCCTGGCGCTGTCGAGCGTCTGGGTGTGGACCATCATCATCAGTTTCATGGTGAAGATGTCCGGCATCAACCGGAAAAGTGAAGCGTTTGAACGTGAATTTTGGGGCAGCTCGGATATTGCCGCTTTCTCCAAGGCACATGCCCAAAATGAACTGCCCGTGGCAAAGGTCTTCGCTGCCGGCATGGCCGAATGGCGGCTATCCACCAAAGGTGCGCGCATTGACCGTGCCGGAACGCGTGAGCGGCTTGCGACGGCGATGGATGCCACAATCGCTGCAGAAACCGATCGCCTCGCCAATCGCCTAAACTTTCTGGCGACCACGGGTTCCGTTGCCCCGTTCATTGGCCTGTTTGGGACCGTTTGGGGCATCATGCGCAGCTTTGCCGCGATTGCAGCCGAGCAAAATTCCAGCCTTGCCGTTGTCGCACCGGGGATTGCCGAGGCATTATTTGCCACCGCCATTGGCCTGTTTGCGGCCATTCCAGCGGTTATCGCCTATAACCGTTTCTCCCACCGGCTGAACCAATATGAAGCGCGCATGGGGCGTTTTGCCGATGGCTTTCACGGCACATTAAGCCGCGAGTTGGAGCTTGAGGTTTAAAGATGGCGATGAACACCTCATCGGGCAGTAGCGGCGGCGGACGCGGGCGGCGGGGCAGCCGACGTGCACCGATGGCGGACATCAACGTCACACCCTTTGTCGACGTCATGCTCGTTCTGCTCATCATCTTCATGGTCACCGCGCCCTTGTTGGTAACGGGCGTACCCGTCGAGTTGCCAGAAAGCCGCGCTAATGCGCTGGACCAGCAGGATGAACCAATTGAAATTGCGATTGATCGCGATGGTGTAACTTTCATTGATGGCACAGAGGTTGCGCCTGCCGACTTGCCTGCACGGTTGGACGAAATCGCCGCGACTGAAACACCGGACAAGCCACGCCAGATCATGCTGCGCGGAGATACCGCGATCAGCTATGGCCAAATGATGCGCGTCATGGGCGAGTTGAATCGCGCGGGGTTAAACAGTGTGAGCTTAGTCACCACTGGTTCATCAAACGACACCTAAACAGATGGCAATGGATCGGGCGGAAATTTTGGGATTTGGCGCGGCTGTTGGCGGCCATGCTTTATTGCTGGCCGTATTCGCGCTTGGGCTGATGGCATCAGCTAAAACAGCACCCAAGCAAGAGTCTATTTCCGTATCGCTTGTCGGTGAAATTGCCGATGTGTCGAGCGCGCCCGACGCTATTCAAGAGGAATCTGCGCCGCCCGCTACCGGCGAGACCGCACCCACCGAACCGCCGCCGGCCCCGAAACCCGTCATGAAGATCGAAAAGCCTGTGGAAAAGCCGCAAACAAAGCCTGTGCCTAAGCCCGCGAAACCAGAAACGGCCCCAACTGTTACCAAGGCCCCAGCGAAGCCCGTAAAAACCGTTGCCGCCGCTCCACCCAAAACCACCAAAGCCACAACGGCGAGCGGCAAAGGCACGACGCCTGCCAAGGCCGGCGGCCTCAGCCGCAGCTTTGAAGACAGCATCAACAATATCGGCAAAGCCCCCGGCGCGGGCAAAGCGGTGGGCACGCCAGCCAGCAAAACCGCTACCGAAGTACGCCGCTCAGTGGGTGTCAGCATCGCTGGCCAAATCCGCAGCCGTGTGCGTGCCTGTGCGCCATCTGGCGTCGACATCAACAAGATCGAAACGTTCGTGACGCTCAGCCTAGATATATCAGGCAAATTGACTTCTGTACGTTTTGACAGGCAAACTGGCCTGAACGACAGCAACCAGCCGCAGGCGGGACCGTTGAAAGATTGCATCCTGCAAGCGGTACGCGCCGCATCACCTTATAGCGGACTTGATCCTGAATATCACGACGTTTGGAAAACCCACGCGCTGCGTTTGCGCGCCACGGGATAAAGGAATGAGATATATGTCCCTCTTCGCACGCAGCCGGAAACTGGCGTCTTTTCTGCTTTTATTCTTGGGCGCGCAGGCCGCGACGGCACAAACACCACCGCCTGCATCGGATGAGCCAGAATTGGTCGAATTCGACACGTCAAAAACGCGCTCCATCGCGGTCCCTGCTTTGGTCGCACCGTCGCCCGTCGATACGCCAGCCGGCAACAGCGCGGCCCTTGGCCGCCAAATTGCAGAGGTTATTTCCTCCAACCTGCGCGCATCGGGCGTGTTTGAAACGCAAGGACCAAATGGCCTGCGCGCGATTGGTTTGCCCGAAGTAACCGCACCGCAATTTGGTTATTGGAAGGCGCGTCCAGTCGAACAGTTGGTGCAAGGCTTTGTCCGCGTGGGTGGCGATGGCAATTTGACCGTTGGCTGTTATCTGTACGATGTTGGTTTTGGGACGGAAACCACGCGGCTTGGCTTTAACGTACCGCCGCGCGACTGGCGTAGGGCTGCGCATAAATGCGCCGATGCTATCTATTCACGGCTTACTGGCGAACTACCCTTTTTTGACAGCCGCATTGCTTATATCGCCGAAAGCGGTCCCAAGAATAAGCGGATCAAGCGGCTTGCGATTATGGATTCCGATGGCGCAAACCATCGCTTCATCACCAATGGCCAATCGACCGCACTGACGCCGCGTTTCTCGCCCAATTATAAATCGATCCTGTATTTATCCTATGTCGACGGAAATCCGCGTATCTACGTCTATGACATTGATACCGGGCGTCAGCGTCTGATTACGCAGTCTAATGGCCCAACTTTCGCCCCGCGTTGGTCCCCCGATGGCCAGACGATTTTATATTCGATGGCAGTTTCGGGGAATACCGATGTCTACAAAATTTCGGCGAGCGGCAACGGCACGCCGATCAAGCTCACCAGCTCGCCCGGCATCGATGTAGGCGGCAGCTTTTCGCCCGATGGCCGTCAGATCGTGTTTGAAAGCGACCGTTCAGGCAGCCAGCAAATCTATGTGATGAACGCCGACGGCAGCAACCAGCGGCGGATTAGCTTTGGCGGGGGCCGTTATGCCACACCTGAATGGAGCCCACGCGGTGACTTGATTGCCTTTACGCGCATCGCTGGCGACTTCCGTGTCGGTACGATGCGGCCTGATGGTTCGGGCGAACGCCTGCTGACCAATAGCTGGCAAGACGAGGCGCCGACATGGGCGCCCAATGGCCGTGTTATCCAATTCTTCCGTACGGCCAAAGGAAGTGGTAAAACAGGTATCTGGCAAGTTGATCTTACCGGATCCAACGAACGTCAATTACCCACGCCTGTCGATGGTTCCGACCCGGCATGGGGGCCCGTATTGCCGTAACAACATTTACTCTCACATGTATCCCGACCGGATGTCGGGCCAAATCCAAGGAGAAGATCATGACGAAAAATACGATCAAAATGGCCGCCCTTTTGTTGGTTTCGACCGCGCTTGTTGCTGGCTGCGGTAAGAAGAAGGTCGATAACTTGCCACCCGCCGCCGAAGGCACCGATTATGGCCAGACTTCCACTGACCCGAATGCGGCTGGCGCTGGCCAGATCATGCCCGGCAGTCAGGAAGATTTCTTGCAACAGGTTGGCCAGTTCGGCGACCGCATCTTGTTTGAAACCGACCGCTTTAACATTGATGCCGAAGATCAGGCGATACTCCAGCGTCAGGCGCAATGGTTGGCGCAATATCCGGGCACGCGTATCACGGTCGAAGGTCATGCCGATGAACGCGGCACACGCGATTACAACTTGGCCTTGGGTGAACGCCGCGCCAACGCCGCTAAGAATTTCCTCGTTTCCATCGGTGTTGATGCCGGCCGTATTCAGACCGTCAGCTATGGCAAAGAACGGCCATCAGCCTTGGGATCGGACGAGCAGGCCTGGGCGCAAAACCGCCGCGCGGTGACCGTCACCGTTCGATAAAAATAACCAGCTTTGCTGGCATGCGTCGGTTGGCTGCCGTCAGCCGCCGACGCGCTTCCCTCTTTAGTCGCTATTGTCGTTCGCCGAACGCTGGGTTCGTGTTGTCGAACGGGCCATTCAAGCTTGCAGTCTGGCGCTAGGCATGACAGCTTATAGTCTAATGAAAATGGCAGGGGGGGCCAATCCATGAAAAATTACATTAAATCTGTTTTGCTGCTGAGCGCGGCGATTCTGCCGACGAGCATATTTGCCCAAGCGGCTGCCGCTGCCGATGACAAAGCCCCGAAATGGGATGTCGCTGCGCCTCCGGGCCTGACAGTGCGTCAGATCAACATCGATACCGATGAGGGTTCATGGATGAACCTCGATGTTAGCCCCGATGGCAAGACGATTGCGTTCGATCTGCTCGGCGATATCTATACCATGCCGGTAACTGGTGGCACGCCCACCCGTATATCCGAAGGCCTGCCCTTTGAAACACAGCCGCGTTTTTCGCCCGACGGGAATCGGATTGCCTTTACCTCTGATCGCGGGGGCGGCGACAATATCTGGATCATGAACCGCGACGGTTCGGACAAGAGGCAATTGAGCAAAGAGGATTTCCGTTTGCTCAATCAGCCAAGCTGGAGCCCCGATGGCCGCTTCATTGCCGCAAAAAAGCATTTCACTACGGGTCGCTCGCTCGGAACAGGCGAAGTATGGCTGTACCATGTGTCGGGCGGCGCGGGCGTCTTGTTGGTCAAGCGGCCGAATGAGCAGCACCAAAAGGAACTGGGCGAGCCCATTTTTGCGCCCGATGGCAAGCATATTTATTACACGCGCAACATCACGCCTGGCCCGATTTTCCAATATGCGCAGGATTCCAATGGTCAGATTTTCGATATTGAAAGCTATGACATCGAAACCGGCAAAACCGAAACTGCGGTAGCTGGAATCGGCGGGTCGGTCCGCCCAACCCCTTCGCCCGACGGCCAAAAAATCGCCTTTGTTCGCCGCGAGCGAACGCAGTCCAAATTATATGTGAAGGACCTAAGCACGGGCGAAGAGCGCAAGATTTACGATGCGCTGGATCAAGATGTGCAGGAAACTTGGGCGGTCACGGGCGTCTATCCCAACATGGATTGGTCGCCCGATAGCAAGACCATCTATTTCTGGGCCGGTGGTAAAATCCGCAAAGTCGATTGGCCCAGCGGCGCGTCCAGCATCATCCCGTTCCGTATTTCGGACACGCGCGATATGATTGATCCGCCGCTGCCGCAAATTGAAGTCGCGCCGACCAGCTTCGAAACCAAAATGCCGCGCACCCCTGTTACCTCACCAGATGGCCGGACCGTGCTGTTCGAAACCATGGGTAAATTATGGGTCAAACCCGCGTCAGGTGGCACCGCGCGACGCTTAACCTCATCCGATACCGGTATGGAGGCCTATCCCACTTGGTCGCGCGACGGCAAAACCATCGCTTATATCCATTGGACTGATAAGGGCCTTGGAAACATCCACACCATCAGCGCCAGTGGCGGCACGCCCAAAAAGGTAACGGCGCAGTCCGGCCATTATGCCCGGCCGCGTTTCTCCCCCGATGGCAAGACGATCGTCTTTGAAAAGCATGAGGGCGGCGGATTGACATCACCATTGCGCTCTGACCAACCGGGTATTTACCGCATGTCTGCGATGGGCGGACCGGCCACACGTATCACCTCGGCGGGAACCGCACCGCATTTCGGTGCGTCTAACAACCGGATGTTTTACACAGAGTCAGGCGCGAACAAACGCTTGCTTGTCAGCGTGGATATGAACGGCGAAGCCAAGCGTAACCATGCCAGCGGCGAACTGACCACCATTTACGAAGTATCGCCAGACGGCCATAACTTTGCCTTCCGCCAAAATTACGAAGCCTTTGTCATGCCCCTCATGCCGGGCACGCAGGAAGTGACTGCTTCGTCATCGGGCGGCGCGCTTCCGGTTGTAAAAGTCAGCAGCGGCGGCGCGGATTATATGCATTGGAGCCGCAATGGTGACGCCCTGCATTGGGCGATTGGGCCAACCTTATACTCGGCGCAAACCAATGCTTTTTATCCCAATGGCCCGCTGGCCAAGGATGCAAAGCCGGTAAAGTTCGCACCGCCCAAGCAAGGCGTTTCGCTGTCCATGCCCGTTATCTCTGACCGACCAACGGGCGTCGTTGCCTTCACCGGTGCGCGTGTTGTCACCATGGCGGACAAGAGCGGCGGGATTATCGACAATGCCGTAATCTTGGTTGAAAATGACCGGATTAAGGCCGTTGGCAAGGCAGGTGATTTCGCCATTCCTGCGGGCGCAAAGACCGTTGATGTTGCTGGCAAGACAATCATTCCCGGCCTTGTCGATGCCCATGCCCATGGCCCTTATGGCGTGGACGAAATGACCCCGCAGCAGAATTGGGTGAATATGCTCAACCTCGCAATGGGTATTACCACACGCCATGATCCGTCGAGCAGCGCCGCCACCGTGTTCCCAGCGTTGGAAATGCAGCGGGCTGGCCTGTTGCTCGGGCCCCGCTCCTTCTCGACCGGAGAGATTGTTTATGGTGCCAAGGCTGCGGACGTCTACGCCGAAATCAACGGCCTAGATGATGCCCTCGCACATGTCCGGCGGTTGAAAGCGCAAGGCGCGCATAGCGTCAAAAATTACAACCAGCCGCGCCGTGAACAGCGCCAGCAAGTGGTGGCCGCCGCGCTGCAGGAGAATATGCGTTCAGTGGCCGAAGGCGGTTCGCTCTTTGGTATGGACATGAACCTGATCGCCGATGGCAACACCACCGTCGAACATAATATCCCGCTCGACATCTTCTATGATGATGTGCTGCAATTCTACTCCAAGTCGAAGGTAGGTTATACGCCGACGCTTGTGGTGACTTATGGCGGACCAGCCGGCGATCCTTATTGGCGCGCGCACACCGATGTCTTCAGGCATCCGTTGATGGCCAAGCATTATCCGCCAGCCGAACTTGCGGCCAATAATGCCCGCCGCGAAATTGCACCGGAAGAGGATTATGTCGACGACAACAGCGCACGCGAGGCACATAAGCTTGCCAAGCTGGGCGTCCCCGTCTCCATCGGCGCGCATGGCCAAGAAGCCGGCATTGCCGCGCATTGGGAGCTGTGGTCCTTCGTCCGCGGCGGGATGTCCCCTGTTGAGGCGCTCGCTGCTGGCACCATCGAGTCTGCACGTTCGCTGGGTTATGACAAGGATGTCGGCTCCATCGCCGCAGGCAAACTGGCCGATCTCGTCATCCTCGATGCTGACCCAAGCGTAGACATCCGCAATTCTGACAAGGTCGCAAAGGTCATGATCGGTGGCCGTCTATATGACGCAGCCACGTTGAATGAAGAAGTCACCGGAACGCGCAAGCGCATGCCTTATTATTGGGAATAAGCCTTTCCCGATGACTGCAATTTTCCGGCCCGGGTGCATATCCCGGGCTGGAATCTTTTTGGATATCAGGCGGCATCCTTGGCGGCACGGCGGGCGGCAAGTTCCTCCACCGACTTTGCGCGCATGAACGGGTTGGTTGCGCGTTCCAAAGCAATCGTCGTCGGTACGGTCGCCTCGCCACGGTCGCGATGGGCAATAACATCAGCCAGACGCGCGGCCAAATCGGCATTGTCCGGTTCCACCGTCACCGCAAAAAGGGCGTTGCTGAGTGTATATTCATGCGCGCAATAAATCGCGGTATCGTCGCCCAAAGCCTCCAGCTTACGCATATTGTCATACATCTGCGCTGCGGTGCCTTCAAACAATCGACCACAGCCCATCGCGAACAAAGTATCGCCGACAAAGGCGGCTTGCACGGTTGCGAAATGATAAGCGATATGTCCAGCGGTATGTGCGGGCACGTCGATGATGTTCGCGCGCAATTCGCCCAACTGGACGACATCCCCGCCGCGCACATGCACATCCAGCGTCGGTATCCGCTCCGCTTCGTCCGCGGGCCCGGTGATGATGCACCCCGTCGCCGCCTTAATCTCCGCATTGCCGCCGACATGATCAGGGTGCCAGTGCGTGTTCCAAATCTGCGTGATCGTCCACCCGCGCGCCTCTGCTGCCGCCAAGACAGGGGGCGCAACAGCTGGATCGACCACGAGAGTCTCCCCACTCTGCGCTTCATGCACCAACCAGATATAATTGTCCGACAGCACCGGAACCCGAACGATCTCCAGCATCGTCACCACACACCGACATTGGGCATGCTCACCCAGGGTTCCGCAGGCGGAAGATTTCCCTCTTGCAGCAGCTCTATCGAAATGCCGTCGGGTGTCCGTACAAAGGCCATATGCCCGTCGCGCGGCGGGCGATTGATTGTCACCCCTGCATCCATCAACCGCTGACAGGTCGCGTAAATATCATCAACACGATAGGCCAGATGGCCGAAATTGCGTCCGCCGTCATATGCCTCCGGCGCGCTGCCATCGGCCGGCGGCCAGTTGTACGTCAACTCCACCTCGGCGAGGCCAGCCTGACCGGGTGCCGCCAGAAAGATCAGCGTGAAGCGGCCCGCCTCACTGTCGAAACGGCGCACTTCCTCCAGACCGATCAGCTTGAAAAAAGCGACCGTTGCGTCGGGGTCGGTGACACGGATCATGCTATGCAGATAGCTTGTCGGCATTTTCATTCCATTCACAAAAGCGTGGCGTTTCGGACATAGCCATGAACCGTAACCGATGTCCACACAAGGGAGGGATAACGCGCAATTGAACTATCTGGATTGCGGCTCATCCTTCGCTGCGGGCGTCGCCGCCGCTAAAGCCGCAAGCTGCGCCTGTGCCGTCTCGGCTTGCCGGCTATTAGGTGCGATCTTGATGGCCTGTTCCCATTGCTTGCGCGCGGTGTCGTCATCGCCAGCAGCAATGGCGATATTGCCCGCCTCCAACGCCACCGCCGGATCACTGGGCAGCACCGCCGCCGCGGTTTGAATAAAGGCCAGCGCATCAGGCAATTTGTTCAATCGCCGGGCCAAGGTCGCCGACAACAACCATGCCGCGCCATTTTCGGGCGCCAACTGCCGCGCGGTTGCCAAGGCAGCCTCCCCATCGGCATTTTTGCCCAAGGCCACGAACGCCCGCGCGCGGTCAACTTCGCTGTCGGCGCGCTCTTCATTATCGAGCGTAGTCGACGCCAGCGCTTTACCGAGCGCATCGATAGCAACATCCGCCTGCCCCGCCGCAATCGCGGCATTGCCCGCTTGTGCCCAGAAACGCGCGGCGCGGGGGTCGCCTTTGGTTTCCGCCGAGGTGGCCGCCTCGGTCAGCATCGGCACCGCAAGGTCAAATTTAAAATCGGTCGCCAGCGCAAAGCCATGGCACGCGCGCGCCAAATAACCGCCCTTTTGCTGCGCCCATAGGCTCGCACTCGAAATCGCTGAAGCGGGATCTTTGCTGGCCAGCGTCAGACATTCGGCAAACTGCACCTCGTCCAAAGTCGGAAGCGGTTGCGCCGCCGTCAGTTGCAGAAGCAGTGGCAAGACATTCAACATGGTCGTTCCTGTAAAGTTCAGCAGGCCAACTTACCAACAACATCGATCAGCAACGCAATATCCTGATCCCGAGAAAGCCGGTGGTCGCCATCCTTGACCAATAGCGTCTGCACATCGGATGAACGAAGCGCGGCTGCGAGCTTTAAGGATGTTTCCCATGGCACATCGGGGTCGCATTGCCCGTGGATCAACCGCACCGGGCAATCGATGCCGACCACGCCAGTCAGCCGCAGGTTGCTTTGCCCCGATTGCCAAAAATCTTGGGTGATAAGCATGGGGTCATAGCCATAGTCGCTGGGGCGTTCGATGCGGCCCGTGGCGACGATGGTCGCGCGGTCGGCGGCATCAAAGTCCCAATCGGTGAAATCGGGTGCGGCGGCAATGCCCACCATCGCGGCAACTTGATCACCCAGCTTTTCTGCCACCAACAGCATGAGCCACCCGCCCATCGACGAGCCAATCAAGATAAGCGGCCCAATTTTGGCCTCCGCAATCACCGCCAGAACATCGTCGCGCCAAATGTCGAGCGTGCCGTCTTCAAACTTGCCATCGCTCTCGCCGCAGCCGGAATAATCCATCAGCAGCATGCCCACGCCTTGATCCGCCGCCCAAGCGGCCAGCGCCTGCGCCTTGCCGCCCTGCATATCGGATTTATATCCGGGCAGAAAAACCAAAGTTGGTCCGCGCCCCGGCGAATGCCGATAGGCCAGACGCACACCATCGGCGCGCGTGATATATTGAGCTGCTAATTCCAAAAGCGTCAGATTACCCAGTCAACGGTCATCATTTGCGTCACATCCTGCCCCTTGGCACGACGCTGTTCGACCATGATGCTATTCAACCGTTTCACCGTATCGCTGCCCGAGGTGATGCACAGGCCGGGGATGACCGCATGAACCAGCGCCTTCATCCCGCCCCAGATCATCGCAAAACCAAAGCGGCTGGCGACGCCAAAATGTTCAGCGTAACTTTCATCGACGCTTTTGGGGTGGTCGACAAACAGGCGGTTGAACATATTGGCTTTCCTTATCGGATGCTGTGGTGCGCGATTGGCTTTTGTGTAGCCCGATCACTAGTTAAAATCAAAGCCGAAGCCTGATTTGGCCTTTCTATCCTGCGTGCACATAGTTTTCAGCTCGGCCCATTCCGATGGTGTCAGCGCTGGCTTGTAATTTTTGCCTTTAACGATGCTTTTTTCAAACGCGTCTTTGCGCGATGCCGAAAGCGGATGACTGGATAAATAGCCTGTAATGCCTGCATTGTCTTTCACCACGCCGGCGCTGCCATCCAACTGGGACAGCCGGTCAAAGAAAGACGCCGTGCCAACCGGCGAGATATTGGCGCTGCCCAGCGCCTTCATCGCATAAGCATCAGCTTCCGCCTCGGCATTGCGGCTATAGCTCATCGCCAACATATTGTTGACCATAGCGCCACTATTGCCGTCCACGCCGCCCAGCACCACCGCAAGGCCCATTTGCCGCAGCAGCGCCTGCATCACATGTTTTTCGCGGACATGGCCGATTTCATGGGCCAAGACGCCCGCCACTTCATCGGGCGAGCGCGCTTGTTTCAGCAGGCCATCGAATAAGATGACATTGCCGCCGGGCAAGGCGACTGCATTCAGCATGTCGATCTTGGCGACCTCCACCCGCAAATCTTGCGGCGCATCATCAAGCGACGCAACCAGCTTTTGAAGCGCGGCATCGCCTGCTGGCGTATGGCAAAAACGGCCGCCAAAATCGCCCACCAATGCATCGCCCAGTCGGTCATCCACACTATCAGGTATCAACGGTGCGAGCCATTGCGGACTGAACAACACGACCGCAATCGCCGCCGCACTGGTCAGCGCAAAGGCAATCACGGCCTTGCCGAGCCCAAGCCGGTCCACCCATCCGCCATAATTGCGCGGCGCAGGTAGTAAGCCCTTGAGATCAGACGGCACGGGCCCCGACAATATCAGTCGCCAGCCATCGTGGCCGACAAGGCCATAGACATCCGCCTCCCCCTGCTTTGTCACATATGCGACATCGGAAAAGGCAAAGGGGCCGGTGCGCCGTTCATTCTCCAACAAATAAAATTGCGAACCAACGACCTGCACCTCTACCTTGCGCTTAACGGCTTTTTGGCCGTCATAATGCGCGACGTCGAAGAAAGCGGACATGTTTTAGATCGCCCCTACATCAAAGGCATCGAGCAAGCCTTCGCCATGTTTTTCAACGACCGTCTGCGACTGGGTCAATTCGTCAATGTTGATCTCGCCATACGCTTCCATATGCTCGACGAAGAATTTCCAGTTGCGATAGGGCATGAAGATATAGCCAATGCCCAAGGTGCAGATGATGATCGCCATATTGGCCAAGAAGAACAGCACCCAATCGACCGCGCGTGCGCGAAATGCGAATTCCAGCGTGTGCAAACGCAAGCCACCGACCGCCATACGGAAATATTTGCTGTAAAAGGCCAACGCAGCGAGCGGAATGATGATGTAAAATGCCAGCACCGCGACAACCGCCAACACGCCGCCAACCGCCATGCCCGTATCACCCAGCGCGTCAGGCGCACTGCCCGATGCCGCCATGCTGACCCCGAAAATCACAGCCCCGCCAAGAAAGAGGAACGGCACCAGATAGAATAATAAATAACGCTTCATCAGCGGCGTCCACTGCGCGTTCGCGCTGAAGCGGTGCGGACCAAAGCTCATCGCGTTCCACCGGTCGTTCCACAAGGATATCATCGCCCAGGGCACCATCAGGAATAGGGGCAGCCAACCAACGACCCATTTCCACATATAAGACAGCCCATATTGGAAACCGGGGTCATCACTGCCGCCGCGAATGCCGCGCCAATAAGTGCGGCTCAACCGGTAACGCAGCGCGCGGAAATACGCGACGCCCGTCAGGTAGAATAAAGACAGGAACATCGCGAACGTCAACAGGCCGGCCAACATAGGTGCGCCCTGAAAGATCAGACCCTGTGACACCAATTGAATGCCGAAAAAGGGCAGGCCGATGAGCAACAACACCATGATGAAGCCGATAAAAAGCTCCATCCCGCGCCCCGTCCATTCCAGACGTTCGTCAATGAAGTCGGTCTTGCTCCACAAATATTCGCGTTCGCGCGTCGTCGCCCAAAAACGGTAAATGCCCAATGTGACAATGGTCAGCAGCAAATTGGGAAAGGCAATGCGCGCAAATTCCTGCCAGCTTCCATGGAAGCGAAAGGCGCTATGCGGTTGTAATTGTTCGTCGCTCATAGATTTCCCCCCTTTGCAATGCGCCAAACATGCGGTGCAATGTTGTACTTTGTCAACAATCGCTGTGTTTTGAAGGAGATGGCGGCTGTAGGGGAGGAGTCGGCGAAGGTTACAGCGGCAAAACCAGGCTGCGTCATCAGGCTGGCATGCACCCAAAGCCCGGCTTCATGCACAGCACGGGCGCGCGCTTCGACAATGTTGAACAACCGCCGGAACAGGCCGGTGCTTTGATAACCGTTTACGGAAAGCTGAGCGTCGGATAATCAACAATTGTCAGCCAAATCTGCCATTCCGGATACGACCCAATTGCAGACGATCGCGTCGTGACCTATAATTCAGCGATGCCCGCCAAGTCACTCCGCAATTTCCGCTCCTATGCCGCCATGGAGGCGCTCAACATAGTGTTGGTGCCGGTCACTGTTCTGTTGCTGGCGCCACCTAGCAACTGGGCAGAGATATTTGCAATGGGGCTCGCAATTGCTGCCTGCGCGGGGTTTTTGTTTGTCGGTGCCGCCTATTGGGCCGGTTTAGACTATCGGCTCACCAGGTCAAATCGCTCCTCCCTGACGAGAGCCCTAGCTTTGGCACACCGGCTGGAAATACCGCTATTATTGATAGCTGGAGCCGCTGTGCCGATGCTGGCCTTTGCAATCTACGATGGCGGCTGGACCTGGCCTGTAATCGGAGCGGGGATACTAACGCTGATCGCGGCTTTGGAATACGTCAATTACTACCACCGCCAGCTCCAGCATTTCGACCGTTCGAGCGACTTCAAGAGGCTCATGAATGGCGGTGGTTTTCGACGCTCCCATATGGCTCGCAACCTCGCTGCTTACCGAAGAAGGCTATGAGGCGGTTGCCGTAGGCGGAGTGTCCGCTTCCCACCCAGCTCTTGTCATTCAACACAACGCCTAGCATCACTGAAATAAGGCATAAAATCGGCCAGTTTGACAACATTAAGCTGGCACTCCGGATACGACCCAATTACTGACATGCTGCTATCCACATTCTTAGACGGTCTTAGGGCGGCAACGGTCTCTATTTCAGGAGTGGTCTTTGGTCCGCCGTGCTTCGGCTTTAATCGTATTTAGGTTGCTATAAATACCACTAAGCAACGCGAGAACCGCTATATAGAATGCGGCTTCTATCCAAATCGGCATATTGTTACTCCCCAAGTCACAAAGAGGGAAAACTCGCACCACTTAATGAACGAGCTTCCAATCCGACCCTCACCACAGCCAATAAAATAGGCCCCGCGAGGGGGCCTTTTTTGTTGGTTGCGGGAGTAGGATTTGAACCTACGACCTTCAGGTTATGAGCCTGACGAGCTACCGGGCTGCTCCATCCCGCGCCACCAACGAAGCGATATCATTATCGCTCGGAAGCCTTTTTTGTTTCCCGCAGCGCAGAAGCGATACGGCGGCGGGCTGCTCCATCCCGCTTTACCGAAATGCCCTGTATTTCAACAGGGCAAAAACGAAAAAAGGCGGACATCCGTCGAATGAACGACAGCGGTCCGCCTTTTGAATTATGAATGGGTTCTTCCAATGCACTTTAATAGTAAGCGCCGGCTGCAATGCCTGGCGACGCCCTACTCTTCCAACGCTTAAGCGGTAGTACCATCGGCGCAGTTTGGTTTCACGGCCGAGTTCGGGATGGGATCGGGTGGGTCACAAACGCTATGGTCACCAAGCAATGTAGCAGGCGCTCACTATACGGAGCGATACCCTAAAGTATCGCAACCGCGGTAAAGTGATATTGGGTTATAATCGATGCCCGTGCAGGGAATATTTATCTGGTTGCGATGTAATCATCCGCCATCGACGTTGCTGAAAGATCAGCATTGTCATTGATGGTGGGACTTCAAGCGCGAAAAGAGTAATTAGGATTGGTTAGCTTCACGCATTACTGCGCTTCCACACCCAACCTATCAACGTAGTGGTCTACTACGACTCGATGAAATCTAATCTCGAGGGAGGCTTCCCGCTTAGATGCTTTCAGCGGTTATCCCGTCCATACATAGCTACCCTGCTGCGCGGCTGGCGCCACGACAGGTACACCAGAGGTATGTTCAACCCGGTCCTCTCGTACTAGGGTCAACTCCTCTCAAATTTCGACGCCCACGGCAGATAGGGACCAAACTGTCTCGCGACGTTCTGAACCC
>JAIYAY010000002.1 GCA_027488785.1 Sphingomonadales bacterium
AGGGCTTGATCAACATTATTGTCGCGAACCATGATTTGCATAAAAAACTCAACTCCGCATCGAATCGGCAAAATGGCTTAAAACGGCCACTTTGAAAGGCTAAAAACGAAAATCGCCGCTTTCACTGGCGGCGTGTTGATGTGGCCCCTACCCATGTCGCCTCTAAATATCAAGCGGAAATGGCGCTTTTTGTGGGCTTGGTTGCTGTAGGACGAAGTAGCTATTGGGCAAACTATCGGCATTCGTCCTATCGCCAAATACTTGCCCTTACGTCTAGTTCGTTTCATAATGCAACGCAACCGACCCGCAGGAGAGAGCATATGGCCACCCAATTGAAATCGAATAGCAAGTATAGCGAAGCGGAATGGACCGCACGGCAAGAACTTGCGGCCTGTTACCGGATATTTTCGATGTTTGGCTGGGACGAGCTTGTGTTCAACCATATCACGGTCAAAGTGCCGGACGAAGACGGCGCATTTTTGATCAACCCTTATGGCATGCATTTCGGTGAAATTACCGCGTCGAGCCTCATCAAAATCGATATTGATGGCAACAAGATCGACATCGATAACCCGTGGCACGTGAATAAAGCAGGCTTTGTCCAACACAGCCTGTTCCATCGCACCTTGCCTGATGCACATGCGATTATCCACACGCATACGACGGCAACCGTGGCGGTGTGCAGCCTTGAGGGCGGCTTGCAACCTGTCAACTTCTACGCTTGCAACTTCATGGGGCAATTGGCCTATCACGACTTTGAAGGCGTCACGGTGCGCGAGGAAGAGGGCGCGCGGCTGGTCGAACATCTCGGCGACAAAAGGATATTGATGCTGCGCAACCATGGCCCCGTCGTTATGGGTAAGACGCTCCCGGATGCCTTTATCAAATATTGGGCGCTCCAGCGCGCGTGCGAACATCAGATGGCCACGCTGCAAATGGGTAAACCGATTACGGTGCCGCCCGAAGTTATCGCAGTACACCAGCGTGATTTATATATGGCATCGCCCCCCGGCGGATCAGGCCGGGTAGAATTTGATGCGATGGTGCGCAAGGTCGACCAGATCGACAAAAGCTGGCGGGATTAATCACTGCCCGAGACGAACGCATTAAGAGGGGAGTGATGACCAAATTCACTGTCAATGACCGACCGGTCCAATATAAAATGGACCCGCAAACGCCCTTATTGTGGGCGTTGCGCGATGCATCCAACTTGACGGGGACCAAATATGGCTGCGGCATTGGCGATTGCGGTGCATGCATGGTCGAAATTGACGGTGAGGCCATCCGCTCCTGCCTTGTGACCATCGCCGAGGCGGAAGGGCGCTTTGTCACGACGATCGAGGGACTCAGCCGTGACCGAAGCCATCCGCTGCAACAGGCTTTCGTGGCCAATAATGTCCCGCAATGTGGATTTTGTATCTCCGGCGTTATCATGGCGGCGTCGGTGTTGCTGAAGAAAAATAGCAATCCCACTGATGCCGAAATTGACGCAGCAATCACCAATCTGTGCCGCTGCGGCATTTACCCAAGGTTACGCGGCGCGATCAGACGTGCAGGCCGTGTCATGCGCGGCGAAGAACGCATCGCTGCCGCGCCGCCTCCCGGCATTACGCCTGAGGATGCAGCGAGGGCAGTGCCAGCTTTAACGGTTAGGAAATAAGGGCTTAGCCCTCTAGCTCAATATCCCAGTACAACCAGTCGTGCCATGTTTCATGCAGATGGTTCGGCGGAAACGCGCGGCCTCGGTCTTGCAATTGCCAGCTTGTAGGCCGGATCGCTGCCATATTCAGTTGCATATGTGCCTGCTTTGGTGTGCGACCACCCTTTTTAAGGTTGCAGTGCAAACACGCGGTGGTGACATTTTCCCAACTGGTAATGCCGCCCAAGCGACGTGGGATGATGTGATCGAAAGTCAGATTGTCGCCCGACCCACAATATTGGCATTCAAACTTGTCGCGCAGGAACAAGTTGAAACGCGTGAAGGCGGGATATTCGGAAGGCTTCACATATTGGCGCAATGCAATGACCGACGGAATTTTCATGTCCAAATTTGGACTATGCACATGTCGGTCATAGTTGGAGACAATGTCGACCTTATCAAGAAAGACTGCCTTAATTGCAGTCTGCCACGGCCAAAGGCTCAGGGGATAATAGCTTAATGGTGTGTAATCTGCGTTCAGCACTAGCGCAGGACAATTTTCCGGGTGCCTTGCCCGGCCAGCTGCTTCGAAAGTTCCGGTATGCAACATCAGTCGAACCCTACTCCCCTTTTGTCATACATGCTTTAAGCTTATTAGCATTACAGCAATCTGACAGTGGGCAACCTATTTGCACATATTGTGACGTCAATAGGGTAAAGCTACCGAATGTGGTATAATTGGGGATAATTTTTTGACGGCCTTAGAATTCATTTATTCCTACTTGGGCCAGCTCGTGGAGCCGAAGGGCAAGGTGGTCACCAGATTTGCCCCGAGTCCCAATGGGCAGTTGCATTTGGGGCACGCATTCTCGGCGCTGTGCGCCCATGAATTTGCGCGCGCCTTTGGAGGTCAATTTCGCCTTCGGATCGAGGACATTGACGGAACGCGCAGTCGGCCGGAGCATATACAAGCGATCATTGCCGATATGCAGTGGCTTGGACTTGGGCATGATGGTGATGTGCAGTTTCAATCGCAACATACTGCCCGTTATGTGGCCGCGCGTGACCGGCTGAACGCCGCTGGCTTATTATATCGCTGCGGTTGCACCAGAGGCGATATCGCCGAAGCATTAAAGCAGAACCCCGTGCCGCATGGCCCCGACGGTCCGCATTATCCTGGCACTTGCCGGAAGCGGCCTTTTGCGGGAGATGGTCCTTATAGCTGGCGCCTAGACATACAGAAGGCCGTGAACCTGTCAGGCCCACTCATCTGGACGGATTTGGCAGCGCGGCAGCAGTTTGCAGACCCAATGGCGTTTGGTGATGTCGTGCTTTGGCGCAAGGACGC
Organism: Sphingomonadales bacterium; assembly: GCA_027488785.1. Classification (GTDB taxonomy): domain Bacteria; phylum Pseudomonadota; class Alphaproteobacteria; order Sphingomonadales; family Sphingomonadaceae; genus Sphingorhabdus_B. The sequence continues at coordinate 2,988 of JAIYAY010000002.1, forward strand.
GCCGGCATCCTATCATCTTGCGGCGACAGTTGATGATGCCGCTGATGGCATAACGCATGTCGTGCGCGGCAAAGACCTGTTCGCCTATACCGCCATTCATCGGTTGTTGCAGGCGCTGCTCGACTTGCCCGAGCCAGTCTATTGGCATCACCCACTCTTGCTGGACAGCACAGACGAAAAGCTGGCCAAGAGTAAATCTTCACCCGCTTTGTCCGCCCGCCGTTTGGCGGGCGCAAGCGGAACCGAACTTATTGATAATTTGCGTCACGGAACGCTTCCACTTGGAATTTCCTTATCTGATGCCTAGATAAGGGGAACGGGGTATTGGCCCTGAACAAGGACTTCTCCCGATGACTATATTGTTGGTTCTCCTCATCATTGTCGCCGCTGGTGCGGTGGTCTTCGCGTTAATCCGTGGATTGCATGCTTTTGCCAATTTACGTCCGGCTGATATGGACGAAGCCGGTCTGCCCAAATCGCTGGCGGTGCAGAACAAGATGATGTTTGCACGTGTGAAGTGGCAGGCGATCACGATCGTGTTGCTTGCGGTTCTGGTGATCGTTGCTGGGTCGCAATAAGCAAACCGAGCATGGTTAAGCTTAACAAAATTTACACGCGGACGGGCGACGATGGCACAACCGGCCTAGTCGACGGTTCACGCGTGTCGAAAACGGCGGCGCGTTTGCACGCGATTGGCGAAATCGACGAAATCAATTCTGCCTTGGGCGTTGCTATCCAGTCGTTGGCTGCAGACGAAGGCGATACGCCGTTGGTCTGTGATCTGCGACGGATTCAAAACGACCTGTTTGACTTAGGCGCAGATGTCGCCACGCCGGGGGAAAGCTTTGAACCATCGCCGATGGAATTACGGATCGTGGCATCTCAGATTGAATGGCTTGAGGCGGCGATTGATAATGCCAATGCCCAACTTCCGCCGCTGACCAGTTTCATTCTGCCCGGCGGCAGCTTGCCTGCCGCACAGATGCATATGGCGCGGGTGATCTCGCGTCGGGCCGAGCGCGCACTTGTGGCTGCATCGCTTGATGTGGCAATTAACCCGCAAGCGTTGCATTATCTGAATCGGCTGTCGGACTATCTCTTCACTTTGTGCCGTTTGATCAACGCAACACGTGGCGGGGACATATTGTGGGTGCCGGGCGCATCGCGCTAATGGTCCAAAGGCAAATGGGCGACTTTTGGCCCTTTACGCATTCATGACACGCTTAACGCTTACGCCCGCAAGGCCCCAGCGATTCAATGACAAACTTATAGTCGGCCTGCGCGCGGGCAGTATCTGCATTTGATACGCCTTCCACGCGGTCAGAGGGCAAAGAGCGCGGTAGGCCGCAAGCGAGGCGATACCACAATAAGGTATAGCGCTGTGGAGCGGTTGCGGATGCGTCAATGACTTCGGCGGTTGAGACGGCCCATTGCTTTTGCTGGCCCGGGCGGCTCAATATCGTAAGTGATAGCGGCTGTTCATTATCCGTTTTCAAGAAAATCTGCGTTTCGCCTTCTCCCAAAACTGTCCCGGCGCTGTGAAAAGCGCTGCTTATGCTGGCAATACGTCGCGGTGCGTTCGCTTGGACAGCCTCCTTCGTAATATCGCGGACGAGCGCATCGTTCGTTGTGCTAAATAAGGCCAGCGCATTTGGCCGTGCCAGCTGGACTTCGCCGGGGCGACCGGTCACTTGTCGGCCAAACAGATATAGGCGCTGTTTTTGGAGTTTGGGAATTTTTCCTTTCGCATTTTTGGGCACATCAAGCAGGAAGCGGATGCGCGGCGTGATGCCCCCTTCACCGCGAATCAGTGCCATGACGTCGGCTTCAACCAGCACGCGTTCGAGTGAGGCGGGGACACCTGCTGATTGTTCAGCGGACAATTTTCGGACATTTCGAACGGTCACATCGACAATAAGGGGCGCTATTACTACCAAATCGGCAATATCTGCATAGCTTGCCTGATCAGCCTCGATCACAAAGGAAGGCGGCAGATCAAGTGGTGCTTGCGCCGATGTTGCCGCGCTGAGTCCTAATAAAATCAAGCACAAACCCGTTTTTGCAGTACCGAATCGCATTCATTATCCTTTTCTTTGCCTGTCTGTGGACCTCGTTTAAGCCTCTATCATATTGCAGGATATTGCCTATCCAACCATGAATTGCGACTTAATCGCAGAATCCGGATTGCTAGGCCCGTAAGGGTTGGCTAATGCATCGATGAATCGAGCAAAAAAAAGACAGAATTCGATATCGCAGGGGTGCATCAGGGGCATGTCCAAAGCATGCTTCCATAATGTACTGTTTTGTTTTGAAGGTAGGAGAGTTTTTTCCGCATGGCATATGCTGATCAAGATGGGATGACCACGAACCGTTTGGTTTCTGTCATCATTGTTATCCTACTTCACGCCTTCCTCGGTTATGCCTTGGTTACGGGTCTTGCGTATGACGCGGTCGCGACCATCAAGGAAAAGATGACCGTAGTAGACGTGAAGGAAGAAGAGCCACCCGAAGAAGAAGAGCCACCACCAGAGCCCGAAAAGCAGATCGAGCCTCCGGTTGTCTCGCCTCCGCCACTGGTTCAAACGGTGACGCCGCCGCCAACGATTCGCACCGTTGCTACGCCGCCACCATCTGCACCGATTGTGCCTACGGCTGCGCCACCCGCGCCACCCCCGCCACCGGCTGGGCCTTCTTCTGAAGCGAGGCCGCGTGGCAACCCAGGCAATTGGGCAAACACGAACGACTATCCGTCGCGCGCTTTGCAGCAGGAGCGTGAAGGTACCACTGCATTCCGCGTTACGATTGGCGTTGATGGTCGTGTCATTGACTGCGTAGTTACGCAGTCAAGCGGTCACGACGATCTGGATGCTGCAACATGCAGCAACGTGAAGCGTCGTGCGCGCTTTGAGCCTGCCGTTCGTAACGGTGAAAAGGTTCAAGGTACTTACTCTAACCGTGTTCGGTGGCAGATACCGAAATAATTTTGTGGCCCGGCGAAAAGGGGGAGCCTTCGCGCCGGGTCGTTTTTGCTAGATAGTTCTATTTTTTGAGAGGTAGTTAAAATGTCGATTTTGTTTCTGACTGCGGCTGGTGCCGCAAACCCAGATGTGGCCGCACAATTCGGTCTTATCCCTGCACTGAACGAAGGTGGTCCAATTTCATGGTCGATCTTCATCTCCATGGTTATCATGTCAGTCTTTTCGTTTTACATCATGTTCACGAAACTGTTTGAACAGCAGAAGGTCATGAACCAGTATAAAGAAGTTCGTGCGCAATTCTGGCGCGCTGCAACGCTCGAAGAAGGCGCTGCAAAGCTCGAAAAGAACAGCGCATATCGTCAAGTCGTCGACGATGGTATCGCAGCGCAAAAGCAGCACAGCCTTTTGACGGATCCAATCGAAGCACATGATTGGTTGCACGGTGCGATGGCTCGTTCGGAAGATTCGATCAACAACAAGTTGGCGAGCGGCCTTCCCTTCCTCGCAACGGTTGGCGCAACTGCTCCGTTCGTTGGTCTGCTTGGTACTGTTATCGGTATCTACTCCGCGCTGATCAAAATCGGTATCGCGGGTCAGGCCGACATCGGCAAGATTGCTGGTCCAGTTGGTGAAGCACTCATCATGACCGCAATTGGTCTGTTTGTGGCTGTTCCTGCTGTTCTTGCGTACAACTGGCTTCAGGCTCGTAACAAGACGATCGCACGTAGCTTGTCGACTTTCTCGAACGATGTGCTCGGCTACATCTCTTCGGGTGGCCGCGTGAAGCCTGCTGCTCCTGCAGCAGCACCAGGCAAGCCAGCGCCAGCAGCAGCTAAGAAGTAAGATTGGGTAAGGGCTGCGTTCGCGCGCAGCCCGTTCGCCAGCCAAAGCTGGCGCTCGATTTTTGACCCAATTTAGTTAGAGAGGATTGGCCAATGGCAATCAGTTCAGGAGGCGGCGGCGATGATACGCCAATGTCTGACATCAACACGACGCCGCTCGTCGACGTCATGCTGGTGCTCCTCATCGTGTTCCTTATTGCAATTCCGGTTGCGATCCAGACAGTGAAGATGGACATTCCGGTCATCAAGTTTGAACCGACAAAAGCAAAGCGTGAAAATGTTTTGTTGTCAGTGACGACAACGGATGTGGGCGGACGTGATCCAGGTGATCCCGCTTATCAGGGTGCAAACCCCGGAGGCGAGTGCCGCATTTACTGGAATGTTACCCCGGTCGATTCCACGGAATTGGTCGATCGCGCTGCAAAGCATTTGAAGGCTGAATTTGAAAAGCTTGGCGGCGAGGAAGCTGCTGCTGCCGGACAAATCTTGCCTGAAATGTTGCCTGAGGCGCATATCCGTGGTGACATTAACACGCCCTATCGTTGCATCGGTGGTGCAATTTACACCATGCAAATGGCTGGTTTCGCGCGCGTTGGCTTCATTTCGTCGCCATTCGAAAACGCGAATGTCCAGTAAGCAATTTAAGGAGCAATCATCATGGCAATGAGTGGCGGTAAAGATGATGGCCAGCCGATGATGGAAATGAACACGACGCCGTTGATCGACGTCATGCTCGTTCTCCTCATCATGCTGATGATCACCATCCCCCCGGTTTCGCACGCCGTAAATATCGACCTTCCGGTCAATGATCCTAATGCACCTCCACCCGAGGTTCCGATTGATCCTGTGATTAACAAGATCATCATTTTGCCGGATAGCACTATTCAATGGAATGGCACGCCTGTGACAATTCAGCAAATGGAGCAATATTTGGTCCGGACGACGTCCATGAACCCAGAGCCGGAGCTTCAGTTCCAGCCAGCCCCAACGGCGCCTTATGACACCGTTGATAAGGCATTGGTCTCTGTGAAACGCAGCGGCATCACGAAGTTTGGATTTGTCGGCAACGAACAATATCGCGTCTTCGGTAAGGCTTCGCGTGAGGGTCGGTAGTCTTAAGACTTCCAACTAATCGACATTGAAGAGGCGGTGCAGAAATGCGCCGCCTTTTTTATGTGTCACGACCCGGATAGAAAACGCATTAAGGACAGAAAAAAGCCGAATCCGTCGCCCCAGCGCAGGCTTGAGCCTATCTTGCTTGTCGTGCGAAACTGAGAGAGGTCAGGGGTTCCAGCCTATGCTGGGACGACCTTTTTGTCAGCGAGTACGCGTTGCAAGTGCCTACCTAATGGAGCCCTGCTAATATTATTTCCCGCGGGAAAGCCGCGTCATCAATATAGCTGCCCGCTTCGCTTGACGCTTGATGCTCGCCAGATCGACGGTCTCGCCAGGGGCGTGGTCGCCTTTGCTGTAAACGCCTAGTCCTACAAGGCCATCCACGTCATTGGCGACAAAGCTGATGTCGCCAGCACCGCGCTTCATCGGGTCTAGCACGGGCTGCTCCGCAAGGCCAAGGTCGCGGTTGACGGCATTAAGATCAGCCAGAAGCGCTTTGTTGCCTTCCGTTGGCGCCATTGCAGGGTAGCTTCCTGGATCAAAGCTGATCGTGGCTTTAGTCTTCGGGGCTGATGCGGCAACAATATCAAGCATTTTAGCGCGGACACGTGCGCTTTGTTCTTCGGACAAGGTCCGGAAATCGCCGCGCGCAAGGGCCAGGCCGGGAATGATGTTGGTCTTGCCTTTCGCACTCACGCGGACACCATCATTGTCAAAATTAACTTCCTGTCCGGCCGCGACCAGGCCGACGTTGAATGTCAAATTCTGCTCGGGCAACTCAGTACGAAACCGATGCAGGATACGCGCAAGTTCAAAAGCCGCGCCATCGCCATAAGTGCTGTTGAATATCAGGGAGCTGTGCCCCGTGACACCAGACACCTCCAGTTTCCAACTGTTTGATGACCGCCGCGATATGACGCCCATGTCCCTGCCATTTTCAATCGAAAGCCCTTCAAAATCGAGCGCCACGTCGGCTGTCTTGCCCGCTGCGATCAATGGTGCACGCGTGACATCAATCGGGTCACCAGCATCCTCTTCATCCCCCGTCATATGGATTTCGATGCTTGCATCCTTCAACGTGCCCGCCGCTTGCATCGCGCGCAGGGCAGACACGATGACGACCATGCCGCCCTTGTCATCGCCTGCACCCGGGCCAACCGCTATATCACCATTGCGGACAAAGGTCTGGAACGGGCTATCCGCTTCAAACACAGTGTCGAGATGGGCAATGAGCAAGAGTTTCTTCGTGCCCTTCTTACCTGCCTTGGTCGCGACGAGATGCCCCGAACGTCCGGCCTTGGCCATATCAATCCATTGTACCTTGAAACCCAGCGGCTCCAGTTCTGCCCGCATCATGTCACCGACAGTCTTGACGCCTGGGAAATTCATGGTGCCGGAATTTTGGTTCACCAGTCTTTCTAGTAAGGTGATGGATCGTTCATATTCCGCGTCGACAGTTGCGACCATTTTGACTTCTGGTGCAGACAATTTGGCATGTGTCGCAGGTGAAAAGGTGGCAAGGGCAATACTGCTGCACAGCATGAGGGCACGGAATTTCATGATATACTCCCGATTAAGACCAGCATGATGTGCCGTGCTTTACCGATTGAGGCAAGGGCGTTGAACAGGGATTTTACGCGGGTTTTTTGTCCGACAAAATATGTTCAAGAATGAAATGCGGGACTGTCAGCGTGGATATCAGAATGAAGGCTGTCCTTACGATCCCCAGGTCAGCGGGAACATCGCCTTGAAACAGGAACATCAATACACCTAGGCCCAATGACAGCGCGAATACCGCGATTATGATAGCGGTCTTCTTCAATGGCGATAGGTCTCCTGTCTCGCGTAATGCGTCGGCCATGTGCCGCGGCGAATGGAGACCGCAGAAAAATATCGCGAATGCCACAAGTGGCGGCAGGAATAAGGCAGCTGCGATGCAGGCGAGCACCTCCATCGCGCTTTGCGCCTCATTATGGCGGAATGCCCAATAGGCAAAAACGAGACTGCCCAAGGCAGCTGGAACCGACGCTGCACCAAGCAGCGCGGCAATTACCGCGCCATTATTGCTTCCTGTTAACACTGCGAATATCATGGCGACATCATCAGGACTGGCAAGCGCGGGCAATGCCACCAAAGCCCACCCGACCATCATCGCCAGAAACGGGTCAACGCCTCCGCGCCAATCGCGGCTGAAGTGTACGATTGAAATGATTAAAAACGAAATCAGTGCAAGCTCAGGCAGTTGGAACCATAAAAGCACCATGGCGGCGGCACAGCCGAGGTAGCCGGAAATAATTTTAGCCTTACCAGCAAATCCCTTGTGTCCGAAATGGACCGCGGCGATTTCAACGTCCAGCGTTCCGTGCGGGATACCTGCAAGGACGATTGCGACTGCAGCCAACATATTGGCATGCGTGCCGTCCATAACGCCCCAAAAGCGGTCAATGAAAATCAACAGCAGAGTAGCGAGTGGTAACGCAAACAGGCGCAACATTTTTGAGAATGTTGCGCCTGCAGCATATGCGTATAAAGTTTTAGTCATATAGGAATGTACGCCGCCTAAGCGGCGTACGTCCTTATTTTAGCCATGGGCCTTGTCGCCATATTCGGCTTGCGATTTGCGTACCGCGATCATGTAGATCAAGATGCCAACGCCTGCCTTTGCGATCAAGTCAGCGATTGTGTAGCCGACTTGTACGCCCACGGTTACGTTCGAACCGCTCAGGTTGGTGTAAGGGATCATGTATACGATCGGGTAGAAACCCCATGATGCGAAGGTCAGCAAACGTGCCTTCTTCACCAG
>JAIYAY010000025.1 GCA_027488785.1 Sphingomonadales bacterium
AATGATCATGTGAATATGAGCCAATCGTCCAACGACAGCTTTCCTACAGCGATGCATGTGGCCATTGCCATCGCGGCACGTGATCAATTGTTACGGGCCGTTCGCGCATTGGCAGCAACTTTTGCGGTCCATAGTGAAAATTGGGCCAATATCGTCAAAATCGGCCGCACCCATCTGCAGGATGCAACGCCGTTGACATTGGGCCAGGAATTTTCGGCCTATGTCGCGATGCTTGGTGACAGCGCAGACCGGATTGTCGGCATATGGCCTCGGCTTTCGCGACTGGCCCAAGGTGGGACGGCGGTTGGTACCGGCTTAAACGCACCACAAAATTTCGGCACCGATTTCTGCGCGGAACTCGCCACCCTGACTGGCGGAGTGCCATGGGTCAGCGCGCCAAACAAATTCGAAGCGTTGGCGTCGCACGACACGTTGGTTGAAATGTCCGCCATCTTGAATACGCTCGCCGTTTCGCTGACAAAAATCGCCAATGACATTCGCTTGCTTGGTTCAGGGCCACGCTCTGGTCTTGGCGAACTGCATTTGCCGGAGAATGAGCCTGGCAGCTCGATCATGCCCGGCAAGGTCAACCCGACACAATGCGAAATGCTGACGATGGTGGCGGCACAAGTCATCGGCAATCATCAGGCCGTGACGATTGGCGGACTGCAGGGGCAATTGCAGCTGAATGTATTTAAGCCATTGATCGGCGCAAATATCCTGCGCTCAATCGAATTGCTCCATATCGGCATGGATAGCTTTGCCAAAAACTGCGTTGCGGGTCTTGCGCCTGATCGCGCGCGGATCGCGGACTTGGTCGACCGATCGCTCATGCTCGTCACCGCGCTCGCGCCGATTATCGGCTATGACAATGCCGCCAAAATCGCCAAACAGGCGCACCGCGACGGAACCACCCTGCGCGAAGCCGCCTTGGCGTCAGGATTGGTTGACGCAGCCACTTTCGATACTCATGTTCGGGCGGAAAATATGGTTTAATCTTTGAAATTCTTCATGCTGAATGCATTTCAGGATAACAAGCGACATTGATGTGTTATGCTGAAACAAGTTCAGCATGACGAGCAAGGTGAAGCAAAAAGCGACGAAAACACCTCTCGTCATCCCGAACTTGTTTCGGGATAACAAGCAGCGGCAGTGTGTCATCCTGAAACAAGTTCAGCATGACGGCATTTGAAGGATAGGAAAAAACACATGTTAAAATCCATCGCAGGGGCCGTTATCGGTGAAGTCATCGGGCGTAAGCGCGGCAATGGCTTGCTAGGTGCAGGCATTGGTCTAGTGGCTACGCGCCTGGCGACCCGTTCGATTCCGGGCCTTTTGCTGGTCGGCGGCGCAATTGTTGCCAAAAACATGTATGACAAACGCAAAGAGCGTAAGGACGCCTAACCTGCTGTCGCGGTCAACGGACTACGCTTCCCTCTTGACGCCGCCCTGCCCTTTCGCGCAAGTGCGGCTATGGCCCATAATGACCCGCACAAGCCGCATGAATTGGAACGCCGCGGCCTCCTGTTCGTCCTTTCGTCGCCCTCCGGCGCTGGCAAATCCACGCTTTCGCGGATGTTGCTGGATGCAGACGACAAAATTGCCTTGTCGGTCTCCTACACAACCCGCCCTCCCCGCCCCGGCGAGATTGAAGGCGTGCATTATCATTTCACCGATGTCGCCACCTTCAAGCAAATGGCCGCTGACGGCGAATTTCTGGAATGGGCGCATGTCTTTGGTAACCGTTACGGTACGCCCAAAGGCCCCGTTGAGGAAAAGCTTGCGGCGGGTTGCGATGTCCTGTTCGACATCGACTGGCAAGGGGCGCAGCAATTATATCAAGAGGCCGGACCAGACGTCGTCCGTGTGTTTATCTTGCCGCCGTCCATCGATGAACTCGAACGTCGCCTGCGCAGCCGCGCACAGGACAGTGATGCCGTGATTGCTGACCGGATGAGCCGCGCAAAGTCGGAAATCGGGCATTGGGATGGCTATGACTATGTCCTCATCAACGATGATGTGCAGGCATGTTTTGTAAAAGTGCAGCAGATCCTCGCCGCTGAACGGATGAAAAGGCGGCGGCAAAAGGGTCTGATCGGCTTTGTCCGCGATCTTGCCGCGACTTAGCGCCTATACTTAAGCTAATCCTGCCAGCAGCAGAGTCAATCCACCCAGCCCAAGCGACAAATGCCAACGCAGCTTCATCCAACCCACGGGCAAAGCGCAATGCATACCCAACCAGCGATCCCCCAAGGGCGATAGCAGCAGGAAAAATCCAAGCCATGCCAAGGACGGGCCGGGCCAATTCAGGCCCCATATCCACGGCACATAGGTTGCGAGCGCCAGTAGGCTAGGCGCAACCGCAAGCGCGAAAATGCCATTGGCAGACGCGTCATCTTTGCGCGTGGTTATACCAAGCGCCCACCACATGCCGCCGATGAAGCTGAAGATAAAGGCGGCATAGCCATAAGCCAAAGCAAGGCCAGTCCATTGATATTCGGATCCGGATACCACCATTGCAGCCGCAATGACCTGCGGCAATAATCCGGCATAGCCTGCGATGAAGGCGGCCTTTGGAATGGGGTGGAGGGTAAAAATCGGGCTGTCTGCCATGGCTGTCATCCTTATTTGCAACGCTCCATTACTCGCGCAGATATTCCCCAGCGAGATAGGTTTTCCCCTATATTTCGGGCGTCAGCAGGTCGAGAAAGCGCGCGGCCGCCATAAATTCGCCGGCGCGATCGTCGCGGTTTTTTTGCGCCCAATGGTCGGCGCCCCATAATTCTTCCTGCCAAAGCTCATCAAGGCAGGCGGCGTTCCAAATGTCTTCGGGTGTCGCAGCGCGCTCAACAACAGCCAAGGTGGCAATGAGCGATCCCGACAAATGCGCAAGCTTCGCCATCGCCGCCAGCTCAAATGCGCCGCGCGCCGCAACCACACCGCGCAAGGTTTCCAGCGTTGCGGCGGGTTGCGGCTGATGCATGATGCCTTCGACAATCACAAAGCTGATGTCATAGCGCCCCTGCGCCCAATGCAACCAAGGATCCCAGATTTCGGCCTGTCGGTCGGCAAGCGCCTCACCCGCTGCGGCGCGATAACAAAAAAGGTCGGTCTCGCCATAAGCGGCAATGGCGGCGGCAAAGCCCGCATGATCCGGCGCGATCCGGTCAATTGCGGCATTGGCAAAGCCGGTCACCGGCATCAAAGCTGGGTTCAGCGTTTTTTCCACCGCGTCCCACTCGGCCATCACCGCGTCGGCCATTTTCTGCGTCGGCAGCGCGAGCGCATTGCCCGTGGGTGTCTTTACTGGACGGCCGTCGAGCCGGATGGCTTGGCCCATTGGGGTGGGTTCAAGCGTAACCTCTTTCCAAAATCGCCTCATTGATCTGGCTTACTTTTCCATCTTTTGGACAGGAATACAGGCAGAAGGAGAAAATTGAACATGCCGAAGACAAATAACAAATATCCCGCCGCCTTAGGTATTCCAAATGCCTCCCGCGCGATGACGGCGAGGCCCACGACCAGCATGATAGCGCCTAAAATCCGGCACAGATTGATGACCAGAAAGCGATATTGCGCCTGCATTTCTGCGCGGGCATTGTCGTCCATTGGTGTCATGCAAAATCCTTTAGATAGGCCTTCAGATCGTCTATGCTTTCGGCGATATAGTCTGCCCCTGCTGCGCGCAACTCCGCAACATCATGATAGCCCCAATTGACACCTACGGTCCGCGTTCCGGCGGCGCGGCCCATATGAATATCATACACCGTATCGCCGATAACCACCGCATCGCTTGCGTCCGCACCGGCATCGGCCAAGGCCTGATATACCATCGACGGGTGCGGTTTGGACGGGTGGCGGTCGGCGGTTTGTAGGCTGACGAACAAGCCCTTTATGGCATGATGATCGAGACAGCGGATCAGCCCGCGATCGGATTTGCCCGTCGCCACGCCCAGTTTCCACCTGTCTTCGTCCAATTCAGACAACAAGGCGGCGATGCCGTCATATAAGGGTTCGTCGACCAAGCCATTGTTGCGTAGCTTCAGGAACGCCGCTCGGTATTGTTCTGCCAAATCATGATGACAAACATCGTCCGCCTCCGGCAACAACACACGCATCGATTCCACCAAGGACAGGCCAACCACGCGGCGTATGTCATGCCGCTGAGGCGGCGGCAGCCCAGCACCCTCAAACGCATGCTCCATCGCCATACAAATATTGGCCTGACTGTCGACCAAAGTCCCGTCGCAATCAAATATGGCGAGCTTCACCGTCACGGCAGATGGCGCATCAAGGCGGCAATATCGCGCTTACCCGCTTGCTCGGCCCCATCGGCCGCGGCGTTGCGCGCGGCGTCAGGCTTATTTTGACCAAGCTTAGATGTGCTGCGCCACGCGGTTATGTCCATATGAAAGCCCAATATGCCCCGTAGCATTTTTTCGAAATGACCCTCGGCCATTTTCGACCGATCCCAAAGCGGCTTTGGCGCTAATTTCGATTCCTGTAAGTGGCTCAACGCATCGGCTTGGGCGATGAGCGCCGCTGCGCCCATTTGGCGCATATCGCCCTGCATCTCTATGGCGCAATAATTCCAAGTGGGCACTTGATTATCCATGCCATACCAATCGGGGCTGATGTAACTATCCGGACCATTCACCACGAACAACGCCTCCGCGCCGTCCAGATATTGGGTCATCGCGTTGGTACGCGCGATATGAAAACCGATGCGGTCTTCTGCCAAGAAAACGAACGGCAGATGGGCCACTCGCGGGCCTTCCGGGGTGGCCATAAACAGCGTGCCAAACCCTATATCCTGCGCAAATTGGCGCAGCGCGTCACGATCCTCCCAACGAAATGCAGCGTTCGGGTGCATTAAGCCTTTCCTCGCGGCGCAACCTTCTTTCCAGCAGGCTTTTGAGCAGGTGCCCGTTTCGCAGGTGCTTTCCCCGCGACAGCCTTCTTAATCACTGGCTTTTTCGCCGCGATTTTCTTGCCAGCCGCCATTTGGCTGCGTTTTTTATCCTTGGGTTTATCAGACACTGAGCCACGCGAGCGACGTTCGCCCTTGCGTTCTTTACGCGCGGATTTGGCGATATTGGCGGCAACGCGCTTTTTGCCCTCGGCGGTTTCGCTGAATTTGGGCGCGTCGAGCACTAAGGCATCGCCCATTTCAATATCAAAACCCAAATCATCAAAGCTGGCCGCCATATGCGGGGGCAAGTCGGCGCGCACGTCGATTTGATGGCCCGATGGATGGTCAATGCGGATGCGGCGGGCATGGAGATGCATTTTGCGGCTGATCGTGCCTGTCAGAAACGCATCCTTACCGCCATATTTGCCGTCGCCGACAATCGGGTGACCAATCGCGGCCATATGCACGCGTAACTGGTGTGTGCGGCCGGTATAAGGCTGCAATTCAACCCAGGCGGTTGCGTTGCCCGCGCGTTCAACAATGCGATAGCGGGTGCGCGCCGACTGCCCATCTTTTTCATCGATATGCATTTTTTCGCCGCCGCTGCCGGGTTGCTTGCCAATGGGCAGGTCAATAAAACCATCGGCAATGTCGGGTACGCCGACGACCAACGCCCAATAGACCTTTCGCGCGGTGCGCGATGAAAATGCCTTGGCAAAATGCCCGGCCGAGCGCGATGTTCGCGCCAAAAGTAAAGCGCCCGATGTATCCTTGTCCAATCGGTGGACAAGCTTTGGCCGGCTATCAAGTTCAAAACCCAAGGCATCGAGCAAGCCATCGACATGGTTCTCGGTCTTGGTTCCGCCCTGCGTTGCAAGGCCAGCCGGCTTGTTAATCACCAACGCCGAGTCATCCTTGTGGATCACCATGCTCAGCGCGAATTCCATTTCGTCTTCGGTCAGCGCACGGCGCTTACGCACGGGCCGCGCGCTGGAGGACGCAGAAGTGTCCGCAGGCGGCACACGTAAAGTCTGCCCCGCCAGCAACCGATCACCCGGCGCGGCGCGCTTACCATCGACGCGCAATTGCCCCGTCCGCGCCCAGCGCGACACAATGTTGAACGACGCATCGGGCAAATGCCGCTTGAACCAGCGGTCCAATCTTATGCCGTCATCATCAGGGGCGACAACAAATTGCCGTATGCCGTTTTCGTCATTCTTACTCATGCCCAAATTGCCTTTGCTATCGCCATCCCGGCGAACACCGCGCCAAGCGCCAATAAAATCGACGCGAGCGCATAAAGGGCTGCCATGCCCATCTGCCCACGTTGCACCATCTGCGCCATTTCCAACGAGAAAGCGCTAAATGTCGTAAAGCCGCCCAAAACGCCGACACCCAGAAACAAGCGCAACGGTTCCGCGGCATTGTCCCCACGCAGCAGCCACATCGCCAATAGGCCCACGCACAGCCCGCCTAAAACATTGGCGATAAAGGTCGGCCAAGGCCAGCCAGCGGCGCCAACAGGTAAAGCGCGTGACAGGCCGTAGCGCAAAGCCGCGCCAATGGCTCCGCCAGACATGACAAGGATGATGGGGTTCATCCCCGCGCTTTAGCGGGACACAGCCTGTTTTAGCAAGCCTTGCCGCCGTGCAGGATCATGAGGCAGGATTATGCTTGGCTAAAAATGCTTCCATCGACGACAGCAATGTGATGCGGTCTACCTCACGCGCAAAATAATGGTCGGCGAGCGGCAGCGAGACAAATTCGACTACTTTGTCCGCCTTTGTCATGGCATTGAACATTTTCTGCGACTGTACATGGTCGACTGTGACATCGCGTTTGCCATGGATCAGCATCAATGGCGCCTTGATCTTCGCAACGGCATTAATCGGCGACACCGCGTTAAAATCCGGGGTCATTTCCTGCCATTGCGTCTTGTACAAATTGCCCTTGAGATAATTGCCGAAATCATTGACCTCGCGCCGCAACGCCGCAACCCCCGAAATCGAAATGGCGCAGCGATAGAGATCAGGGTCCTTGGCAATCCCCCACATCGCCGCATAGCCGCCATAAGACGCGCCGACGATGCACACGCGTTTTGCATCGGCAATGCCTTGGCTGACCGCCCATTTGACCCCGTCGGTGATGTCATCCTGCATCGCAAAGCCCATCTGGCCCTTGCCCTTGTTGAGGAATGCAGTGCCATAGCCCGTTGAGCCACGGAAATTGGGCTGCATCACGACATAGCCGCGGCTTGCCAGAAATTGCGCCCAATAATCATAATTCAGACTGTCATGCGCCCATGGACCGCCATGTGGCATGACAATGAAAGGCAGGTTTCTGGCGTCCTTACCCTTGGGCGTGGTCAACACGGCCTCAATTTCCAACCCGTCGCGCGCTTTATATCGCACCAGCTCCACCGGCGACAATTTTTTACTGCCCAGCTTTTCATTCACCGATGCGATTTTTTGCAAGACGCCGACTTTGGTATCGTAAAAATAGATGCTGCCTGGGGTTTCCGCTGCGTCTATGCGCACCAGCATCTTGCTTCGGTCTGCGCTCATACTCTCGATATGCACGCGTAAGTTGGGAACCGATTTGTTGAAATTCGCCTGCAAATCGGCCAAATCTGGGTCAAACCAGACTATGGGGTTTTTCTTATCGGTGGTGTAGGCTCCCAGCAATTTGCCGTCATTGGATGTGATCGCGCCCTCAACCTCCCCCTGTTCGGGTTCAAATATCGTTCTGACCGTCTTTTGGGTCGCCAGATCGACTTCAAATATCGACGTGCGGCCAGCATCATTGTCGCGCATGACCAACGCATTGTCGCCGCCCGGTAGATATAGGAACGGGACGGTCAAGACCTCATCACGCTTGTAATTGGCTTTATCGACTACCCGGAGTGCCTCGGCGTTCGACCTGCGGTAGATCAACCGCGAGGTCAGGCCGCCATCGCTATACCCGACGCCGACACGCAACTGCCCAAGATGGTCGGCACCCCAGTCGAACACACCCTCTCGGCCGATGACGACTCTGCGTTTTTTGCCGTTGGTGACATCGACACGGTACACCGTAGGCCAGAAGCCCGGGAAATTGCTGTAAATCGTATCTTGCGCCGCAACCAATATTTCGTTGCTGCCATCATTCGGCACCGACAGAACATCGCCTGCATTTTGACCATTCATATCCCACAACAGCTTGGTATGTTTGCCGTTAATCCGATTGACCGCGAGCAGACGTGTTACATACCAGCGGTCAGTTTCAACTGGCAAAAGCCCAGTGAGCGATACGATGATATTGTCATTGTTCACCCAGAGGACGCGGCCGGGTTGGGTCCCATCGGGCACGCCGAGAATGATAGTTTTGGATGCGCCACCCACCAAAGGCATGATCACGATTTTCTGTTCGCCAGCCACACCGAAGATGCCCGCGATATGATTGCCATCCGGCGACAGCGCGGCGCGCTCCACAAATGGCAGGCTGGCAAATGCCTCAACGCTTGGCGGAGCAGTCGGCGCTGTTACTACGGGTGCGACGACCGGCGGCGGCGTTTTAGCAAATACCGATCCCGTCATCAGAAATGCGGCAAACAGAAAGCGACAGATCATGTATTTTCCCAAAAGTGATCCTCTGATTTTTAAACGCCTTTGCCGAAAAGCGCTAAAAAAACGTTAACATCTCAATTACTTCTGGTCTTTATTTTTGAAGCACCCGCGACAACATGGATGACAAGATTAATAGCCGCGTTTGAGCGGCGCAAAATATCAAGCGCCAGCCAAAAAAACTGCAAGGCGTCCGGCGCAAGTGGTAAATGGGTAAAGACACAAAACCCACCCCGCCGCATGGGCGGTATCCTGAAGCAAGTTCAGCATCTTAATTTTTACTTTTCACCTATTCACACACCGGTCGCTGCCAATTTTACCCCGCCCCACCTTGCACCCCACCCCCAACCGCGCTAAGGCGCGGCCAGCAAACGAATCTCCCGCTTTTACGCTGGTTTGACGCGCGTTGATTGGCCGCAGATAGCGGCGACCCGTGTTGTCTTCCCCATCCGGCCAAAAGCCCAAATTTTTAGGGATAGTGATAACATGACCGCAATCGGATTAGACAGCCTGCAAACCCGTTCCACCTTGACCGCTGGCGGCAAGACGGTGGATTATTTCTCGATCAAAAAGGTTTCGGAGAAATTGGGCGATGTGTCGCGTCTGCCTTTTTCGATGAAGGTGTTGCTCGAAAATCTGCTCCGTTTTGAAGATGGCGGCTTTACCGTGTCGGTAGAGGATGTGCAGGCGTTGATCGATTGGCAGAAGGACGCCAAGTCGGATCGCGAAATCCAATATCGCCCTGCCCGCGTCTTGTTGCAGGATTTCACCGGCGTACCTTGCGTGGTCGATTTGGCTGCGATGCGCGATGCAATGACCGCGTTGAAGGCCGACCCGTCGAAGATCAACCCGCTCGTCCCTGTGCATCTGGTTATTGACCATAGCGTCATGGTCGATGAATTCGGCCACCCCAAGGCGGCGGAACAGAATGTCGAAATCGAATATCAGCGCAATGCGGAGCGTTATGACTTCCTGAAATGGGGTTCTAAGTCGCTGAACAATTTCAAGGCGGTTCCCCCCGGCACTGGCATTTGCCACCAGGTCAATCTGGAGCATATTGCGCAGGCCGTATGGACGAGCACCGGCGAAGACGGCGCGACCATCGCCTACCCCGACACTTGCGTAGGCACTGACAGCCACACGACGATGATCAACGGCCTTGGCGTCCTTGGCTGGGGCGTTGGCGGGATTGAGGCGGAAGCCGCGATGTTGGGCCAGCCGGTATCAATGTTGATTCCAGAAGTCGTTGGCTTCAAGCTGACCGGTGCATTGGCCGAGGGCGTGACCGCCACCGACCTTGTGTTGACCGCAACGCAAATGCTGCGCGCTAAGGGCGTAGTTGGCCGCTTTGTTGAATATTATGGCCCTGGCCTTGCTTCGCTTAGCCTTGCCGACCGCGCGACATTGGCCAATATGGCACCTGAATATGGCGCGACCTGTGGCTTCTTTGGCATTGATGAAAAGACCATCGAATATCTACGCCTGACCGGCCGTGCGGAAGACCAGATTGCCTTGGTTGAGGCGTATGCCAAGGAACAGGGCCTGTGGGCTTATGCCGATATGGCCGACCCGATTTTCACCGACACGCTGGAATTGGATATGGGCAGCGTTGTCCCATCGCTTGCTGGACCAAAGCGGCCGCAGGACAAGGTCATCCTGACCCAAGTCGACAATGTGTTCAATGACGACCTGATCAATGTCTACAAGCATGACAGCGCGAAGCGCGTCGCGGTTGAAGGCAAGACACATGATATTGGCGACGGCGATGTTGTGATTGCCGCGATTACGTCGTGCACCAACACTTCAAACCCTAGCGTATTGGTTGCTGCGGGCCTTGTCGCGCGTAAGGCCAATGCCTTTGGCTTGCGTCCCAAGCCATGGGTAAAGACATCGCTCGCACCGGGAAGCCAAGTTGTAACCGATTATCTCGATCGCGCTGGTTTGACGGCGGATCTGGACGCGGTTGGCTTTAACTTGGTCGGCTATGGTTGCACCACCTGCATCGGTAACTCCGGTCCATTGGCGGAGCCGATTTCGGCGGCAATTAACGGCCATGACATTGTGGCTGCCTCGGTCATTTCGGGCAACCGTAACTTTGAAGGCCGCGTGTCGCCCGATGTACGCGCGAACTTCTTGGCCTCACCGCCTTTGGTGGTGGCCTATGCCCTAAAAGGCACCGTGACCGAAGACTTCACCACGACGCCGATTGGCCAAGCGACCGACGGCTCGGATGTGTATTTGCGCGATATCTGGCCCACCAACCAAGAGGTGCATGACGTCATGACCGCAAACATCGACCGTTCGATGTTCACCGCGCGTTATGCCAAGGTTTATGAAGGCGATGCGCATTGGCAGAAGATTCAGGTCGAAGGTTCGGACACTTATGCATGGCGCGCCGGCTCGACCTATGTCGCCAATCCGCCTTATTTTGAAGGCATGAGCATGACGCCCGCGCCGGTGATGGACATCATCGAGGCAAAGCCGTTGGCGATCTTGGGCGATTCCATCACCACCGACCATATTTCCCCTGCCGGAAGCATCAAGGCGGACAGCCCTGCCGGAAAATTCCTTATGGAACATCAGGTTAGCAAGGCAGACTTTAACAGCTACGGCGCACGCCGCGGCCACCATGAAGTCATGATGCGCGGCACCTTCGCCAATATTCGCATCAAAAACGAAATGGTCCCCGGCATCGAAGGCGGCATGAGCAGCTACCAAGGCGAAGTCATGCCCATCTATGACGCCGCCATGAAGCATAAAGCCGACGGCACGCCCTTGGTGGTCATCGCGGGCAAGGAATATGGCACCGGCTCTTCGCGCGATTGGGCAGCAAAGGGCACCAACCTGCTCGGCGTCCGTGCGGTCATCGTTGAAAGCTTCGAACGCATCCACCGTTCCAACTTGGTCGGCATGGGCGTATTGCCGCTGCAATTCATGGACGGCGAAAGCCGGACGACCTTAGGCCTGACAGCTGATGATAGCTTCACGATCACCAACGTCGGAAAGCTTCAGCCACGCCAGACTGTCACCGTTTTGGTCACCCGCAAGGACGGTTCAACGTTCCAATTCGACACGCTCTGCCGCATCGACACCGCGAACGAAGTCGAATATTTCATGAACGGCGGTATCTTGCATTACGTGTTGCGGAAACTAGCGGCCTAAGCTCTTGAGAGGATCGACAGCGCCGCTTTCAAATGCGGCGCGTCGATCATTTTGCCATCCAGTTGCAACACCCCTGCTCCTGGATTGGCCGCGAACGCATCAACGATAGATTGGGCATAAGCAAGCTGCGCCGAAGAAGGCGTAAATCCCGCGTTTATGGTGGCAACCTGCGACGGATGAATGGCGAGCATGCCAGTGAACCCGTCGCGTGCCGCGCGAGCCACATAGGATGCCAAGCCCGCCGCGTCGTTGATGCTCGGAAACACCGTATCAATCGCTGCAACCCCTGCAGCATGTGCCGCAAACAGCGTGAGCGACCGCACCATTTCATATGGCGCCGTATAGCGGCCATCCGCTTCACGAGACGCCGATGCGCCCACCGCAGCGGGCAAATCCTCTGCCCCCCAGCTGACGCCTAGAAGAGATTGTTTAACCTCCCGCAAGGTGCCTAGGTCAAACACCGCGCCTGGCGTTTCGGTCGCGATTGGCATGATGAGCGGTGCCTCGCCGTCCTGACTATCGGCCACTGCAGCAGCTTCGGCGCGCAGCCAATTGACCGAACGCGCGCCTTCTGCCTTTGGCAAGACAATAGCATCTGGAACATAAGGCAGCACGAACGCGAGATCGTCATGCGTTAGATGGCTGTCCTGCGGGTTAACGCGGATAAAAACCGGCACCGGACGGTCACCAGAAAGATATTCGGCGGCGGCTTCGCGTGCGGCCACCTTGCGATCCAACGCAACCGAATCCTCGAGATCAATGATAATCGCGTCAGCACCGCTGGCGGCGGCCTTGGCAAATCGGTCAGGCCGGTCACCCGGAACGAAAAGGAGGGAACGCAGTTTCATACGGTCATTATGCTCTGCACAGAAGGTTATGGCAATCTACGCCTTCTTCAGCAACGCAGCCCGTTCCGTTTGGCACACAAGTTCGTTACGTTGATTGAGGCATCGATGCAGAAACGTCACAACGCCTGCTTCTGGCCGCGATTTGCTTTCCTTAAGCGCAATGACTTCGGTTTCCGCGCGCAACGTATCCCCGATGAACACAGGCTTGGGCATTATGAGTTTATCATAACCCAGATTGGCGACCAATGTGCCGAGCGTTGTGTCCCCCACCGTCAACCCAACCATCAACGCAAAAGTGAAGGTGCCGTTTACGAGAATCTGTCCAAACTCGCTGGCCTTGGCCGCCTCTGCGTCAATGTGCAGTGGTTGCGGGTTATGCGTCATGACCGAAAACAGCAGATTATCTGTCTCGGTCACCGTGCGGCGGATTTCATGGGCGATGGTATCGCCGATGTGCCATTCGTTGAAATATTTGCCTGCCATTACATTTCCGCCGCTTCTATCCGCACCAACAACGCCTCGACCTGCACCTGTGCGCCAGTCTCCGCATTTAACTCCGCCACCACACCGTCAAACGGCGCCGTCAGGCTGTGTTCCATCTTCATTGCCTCAAGTGTCACCAGCTTCTGGCCTTTGGCCACTGTGTCACCCACAGCGACATCAACCGCGATAATGCGGCCAGGCATAGGCGACAATATGGCTCCGTCACTTGCGGCACCCAGCCCCGACCCCCGCGGCTCATCCAACACATAACGACGCGCAAAACCATCGGCGAAAGCGAGCACGTCCGCCGTAGGTTCGTCGGCCTCAATTTCATCAAATGCGACCACATAAAGATTGCCAGCATCGTCTCTGAGACGAGCCTCAGCAAGCGGCGGTGCATTCAGGCGGAAACCTAAAATGGCGCTCACTGGCCCCTCGCCGGGGCTGGCACATAATAAGGCAGCGGCTTCCAACAACTCTTCGGGCTCTGGTTCCGATGGGTGGACGAGGTCATCAACTTCCCGGGCGATGAGGCCGGTATCTACGTCACCAAGTCTAAATTCGTCCAAATCGACCAACCGAGCCAAAAAGCCAGCATTTGTTTTGACTGGCCACACTTCAGTGCCATCAATGCCGTCGCGCAACTGGTCAATGGCGTCCTCGCGCGTCTCGCCCCATGCGATTAGCTTGGCGATCATAGGGTCGTAATAAGGCGAAACTTCTCCGCCTTGTTCAACGCCTGTATCGACCCGAAGCTCTTCGGGAAATTCCAAATGATCAAGGGAACCAATGGACGGCAAAAAGCCAGTTGCAGGGTTTTCTGCATAGAGCCGCGCTTCCATCGCCCAACCGTTGATGCGCAATTGCTCCTGCTTCAAGGGAACGGCTTCACCGCTGGCGACGCGCAATTGCCATTCGACCAAATCGACGCCAGTAATTTCCTCGGTCACCGGATGTTCGACTTGCAACCGTGTGTTCATTTCCATGAACCATATGCGGTCGGCGCGAAGTCCTTCAGACGCATCGGCAATAAACTCGATGGTGCCCGCACCGACATAATCGACTGCTCTTGCTGCCTTGACGGCAGCGGCGCACAGCTGTGCGCGGGTTGCTTCGTCCATGCCCGGCGCAGGGGCTTCTTCAATCACCTTCTGGTGACGACGCTGCAATGAGCAGTCGCGTTCGAACAAATGGACGATATTGCCGTGGGTATCGCCAAACACCTGCACCTCGATATGGCGCGGGCGCTGGATATATTTTTCAATCAAGACATGCGCGTTACCGAACGATGCACTGGCCTCACGCTGGCAAGAGACGAGCGCGTCGGCGAAGTCGCTGGCGCTATCGACTTTGCGCATCCCCTTGCCGCCGCCGCCCGCGACGGCCTTAATGAGCACCGGATACCCAATCTCGGAAGCGCGTTGCCCGAGGAATGCGGGATCCTGATTTTCGCCCATATAGCCAGGGGTCACAGGGACTCCCGCCTCGGCCATCAGCTTCTTTGCTGCATCCTTCAGCCCCATTGCGGTGATGCTCGTAGGGTTCGGCCCAACCCATATCAGGCCAGCATCAATCACCGCCTGCGCAAATTCCGCATTTTCGGACAGGAAACCATAGCCCGGATGAATCGCCTCTGCGCCAGTCGCCTTGGCAGCCGCGATGATCATCTCCCCCACCAGATAGCTTTCCCGCGCGGGGGACGCTCCGATATGCACTGCCTCGTCAGCGTCGCGTACATGCAGCGCCTCCGCATCGGCATCCGAATAGACCGCTATTGTGCGTATACCCAACTCGCGCGCGGTGCGGATGATCCGGCAGGCAATCTCGCCCCGATTGGCGATGAGGAGCGATTGGAATATCTTGCTCACATCCGGAACACCCCGAAACGGGGTGCCTCTTCGACGGGCGCCTTAAGTGCGGCTGCGAAGGCTAGTCCAAGCACATCTCTTGTCTGCGCAGGGTCGATGATGCCGTCATCCCACAATCGCGATGTCGCGTAATATGGGTTGCCTTCATCCTCATATTTCTGACGAATTGGTGCCTTGAAGGCTTCGGCCTCTTCCGGCGTCCATTTTTCGGCATCACGGTGGACAGTCGCGAGCACGGAGGCCGCTTGCTCGCCACCCATCACCGAAATACGCGCATTGGGCCAAGTGAACAGGAAGCGGGGGGAATAAGCGCGGCCGCACATGCCATAATTGCCCGCGCCAAAGCTGCCGCCAATCAGCACGGTAATCTTGGGCACGCTGGCGGTGGCAACGGCGGTCACGAGCTTCGCGCCATGCTTGGCAATGCCCTCCGCCTCATATTTACCGCCGACCATGAAGCCGCTGATATTTTGCAGGAACAGCAAGGGTATCCGCCGTTGGCAGGCAAGCTCAATGAAATGCGCGCCTTTGACAGCGCTTTCGGAGAATAACACGCCGTTATTGGCAAGGATTGCGACCGGCATCCCCCAGATATGTGCAAAGCCACAAACCAGCGTGGTGCCATATAGCGCCTTGAACTCATGAAATTCGCTGCCGTCGACTAAACGGGCGATAACTTCATGGACGTCATAAGGCGCACGCACGTCATCGGGAATGACACCGTAGATTTCTTCGGGGTCGAATTTTGGCGGACGTGGTTCTTTTAAATCGATGTCGGCTTTGTGGATTGGGCCTAAGTGGCTGATAATATCACGCACAATCGTCAGCGCATGTTCGTCATTTTCGGCGACATGGTCGACAACACCGGACTTGCGACCATGCAGGTCACCACCGCCGAGATCCTCGGCGCTGATTTCCTCCCCCGTTGCTGCTTTCACCAATGGCGGTCCAGCAAGGAAAATAGTGCCTTGGTTGCGAACAATGACGCTTTCGTCTGACATGGCGGGGACATAGGCCCCTCCGGCGGTGCAGCTGCCCATCACGCACGCGATTTGCGGGATGCCCTTTGCGCTCATATTCGCTTGATTGAAGAAGATGCGCCCAAAATGATCACGGTCAGGAAAGACTTCGTCCTGATGCGGTAAATTCGCGCCGCCGCTGTCGACCAGATAAATGCACGGCAAGTGGTTCGCCTCGGCAATTTCCTGAGCACGCAGATGCTTTTTGACGGTCATCGGATAATAAGTGCCGCCTTTTACGGTCGCGTCGTTGCAGACGATCATGCACTGCCGGCCGGAAACGCGGCCGATTCCCGTGATCAAGCCAGCACCCGGAATTTCGCTATCATACAGGTCGCACGCTGCAAGTTGGCCGATTTCTAGGAAAGGCGAACCGCTATCCAACAGGCGTTCGACGCGCTCACGGGGCAGCAATTTGCCGCGCGATGTATGGCGCTCACGCGACTTCTCATTACCGCCCAACGCAGCTTCGGCAACTTTGGCCCACAGCTCATCACGCAACGCGCGGTTGTGCGATTGGTTCGCCCGAAACTGCGCGCTGTCGATATTCAAATTCGTGGAAAGGACAGGCGCGCTCATATTGTTAGTCCGCTGGGCGGCGTGTAATGCACCTGCGCCCCTGGCCCTAATGGCAGGTCGAGCGCAACCCATGCTATTGTCATGGCGATACCGGCAACCATGAAGCATAATGCGTAAGGCAACATCAATGAAAGAAGCGTGCCCACGCCAACATCCTTATCCCACCGACGGGCAAAGGTCAGGATGAGCGGAAAATAGCTCATTAATGGCGTCATGATATTCGTGTAACTGTCACCCATCCGATAGGCCGCAGTCGTCATTTCAGGGCTTATCCCCAACAGCATAAACATCGGTACAACCACGGGTGCCAATGCGCTCCACTTTGCGCTGGCCGAACCAATAAACAGATCAAGCACCGAAGATAGCAACAAGACGCTGACCAACAGGAAGGGGGCACTTAACCCTAAATCTTTCAGCACAATAGCACCATCTATGGCGATTATCGGTCCAAGCCGCGACCAATTGAACATGGCGACGAAATGCGCCGCAAAGAAAACGAACACGATGTAAGGGGCCATCGAACGAATGCCATCCTGCATCATTCGCAATGCGTCGTTGCTTGATTTGATGGAACCCGAACCAATTCCAAAAGCAAGCCCCGTGCTAACAAAAAGCAAGAAAAACCCAGCGATGAGCGCAGAATAAAACGGCTGCATTTGCGCCGTGCCTTGTTTGGCTTCATCGATTAAGGGCGTATAACCGGGCAATATTGTTAGCGACGCGAACACAGCGATGATGGCTAATGCCGCAATTCCCGCCAGCCGCATACCTCGGCGCTCTTCCGCCGTCAGGGCTGATTTCGCAAGTTCAGCGCGCAATTCGACGTCGGGTTCTTTACCCCACGCACCCAGCCGGGGTTCAATAATTCTGTCCGTCACAAACCAGATAATGGGTGTGAACAGGAACACGATAGCCAAAATGAACCACCAGTTGCCGACGGGGTTCATGGTCCAACCGGGTTCAACAATACGCGCGGCTTCTTGCGTAAAGCTGAACAACACAACGTCAATTTGCCCCGGCGTAATATTGCCAGCATATCCGCCCGACACTGCGGCGAAGGCGGCAGCAAGCCCGACAAGCGGGTGGCGTCCAACCGCCGCGTAAAGAATGGCAGCGAGCGGAATAAATACCACATAAGCAGCATCGGACGCATGGTGTGACACCATGCCAATAATAGCGACCAAAGGCGTCATAATGACCTGCGGCGCATTGCGAAGCGACCCGCGGATTAGTGCCGAAAACAGACCAGCCTTTTCGGCAACCGATGCGCCGAGCACGGTGACCAGCACTAACCCCAATGGCGCAAAACTGGACATGGTCTTTGGCATTTCGGTCAACAACCGCGCAATATTTTCTTCGTTGAACAGGCTGGCCGCGCGAAATGTAAGAACGCCGTCCTTTAACTCGCCCCATTGCGGGGCCTCTTTGCCGCTATAGGGTAAAGACGCTGACCATCCTAGCCATGCACCGATTTGCGACAAAATCATCAGAAAGAGAATGAGCCAAACGAAAATCATGATGGGGTCGGGCAATTTGTTGCCCAACCGTTCGATAGTCGCCAAAAATCCGCGCTGCGCGGTCAAAGGATCTGCGTTCATATTCCGACTATAACGCGCGCGCCTGTCTTTGGAATATGTAACTTTATTACCCGAACCGTTTTTGCAATTCTAAAAGAGCCATCGCTGCAATGGCGGCCTCCCCGCCTTTGTCTTTTTGTTTGGGATCAGCGCGCACGATGGCTTGCGCTTCGTTTTCAACGGTCAAGATGCCATTGCCGATCGCGATGCCATCCATCGTCAAAGCCATGATACCGCGCGCGCTTTCGCCCGCGACAATCTCAAAATGATAGGTTTCCCCGCGAATAACGACGCCGATGGCAACAAATCCATCATATATCTGCGCTTCGGCAGCCATGGCAATTGTGCCAGGAATTTCGAGCGCGCCCGGCACGGTGATGACTTCAACCTCATGCCCCTTCGCCTTCAACGCAGCCTTCGCGCCAGCGACAAGCATGTCGTTCAGATGGTCATAAAACCGTGCTTCAACTATTAGAAACTTTGCCATTACTCGCCTCCGGTGCCGGGAATAGGCCGTTCGCCTACAATGGAAAGGCCATAGCCTTCAAGGCCAACCAAGGTATGGTGGGTGTTGGTGAGCAAGATCATGTCCTGCACGCCAAGTTCGGTCAGGATTTGTGCGCCACCGCCATAATCCCGCAGTTCTTCGATCTCTGGCGCGCCAGCTTGCTTGCCCTCTGCACGCAGCTGCATGAAGCGAGACACAATGCCCTTCATCGGCTTATTAATGACCACAATAACGCCAGCGCCTTCCGCAGCTATGGTCTCCATGGAGCGCGAAAGCAGCCCTGAACGCTCATTTTCTTCGCCAAACACGTCCACAAACATCGACATGGTGTGCATGCGTACCAATGTCGGTTTTTCAGGGTCAATGCGGCCCTTTATCAAAGCAATGGTCTCATCGCCCGTTGCTTTGTTGTAAAAGGTCATCGCCGACCAGTCACCGCCCCAACGGCTGTTGAACTTCATCTCCGCGCGCTTTTCGACCAAATGGTCATGCTTACGGCGATAGGCAATCAAATCGCGGATCGTCCCCATTTTCAAATTATGCATACGGGCGAAAGCGACGAGATCGTCCATCCGCGCCATCGTGCCATCGTCTTTCATGATTTCACAAATCACGCCCGACGGGTTGAGACCGGCAAGCCGGCTGATATCGACAGCTGCCTCGGTATGTCCTGCGCGCACCAACACGCCGCCATCGCGGGCCGTCAGTGGGAAGACATGACCCGGCGAGACAATATCGTCAGGCCCCATGGAGGCGTCTACAGCAACGGAAATGGTCCGTGCGCGGTCAGCGGCGCTAATGCCCGTCGTGACGCCATCACGGGCTTCTATGGACACCGTGAAGGCGGTCTGCATGCTTTCACGGTTTTCACGCGCCATCGGTGTCAAGCCAAGCTGTTCGCAACGTGCTTTGGTCATGGAAAGGCAGATTAAGCCCCGCCCATGCGTTGCCATGAAGTTAATTGCGTCTGGCGTCGCCATTTGCGCCGGAATGATAAGGTCGCCCTCATTTTCCCGGTCCTCGTCATCAACGAGAATATACATCCGTCCGTTGCGCGCCTCTTCAATGATTTCCTCGATCGGCACCAGCGCAGGCGTCTCGTCATTGGCAAACAGATAGCTCTCCAGTTTACGCAAAGTTTCGGCCGTTGGGTTCCAGCCCGGCTCATCCAAGTCGCGCAATGTGTTGGCATGAAGGCCAGCAGCGCGGGCCAAGCCGGACCGTGACAAGCCACCGTCGTTAACGAGGCTACGAAGTTTATTGATTAGTTGTGTGCTCATGATTCGCTTTTTTCACATTATAGTGTGATTGTCAAAGAACATAATCACATCACTATGCGCGATTGACGCTATTGAATGCACAAACTCTGCCCGTTATGCCCCCAAGCAGGAGGACCAAATATGGCATCGACAATCTGGGTAAACAAACAGGCGCTGGCACAATCGCATCTGCATGAAGCGGCATTGCCGCAGCTCGGCGCAGACGCAGTTCGTTTGCGTGTCGAAAGCTTCTCGGTCACGGCCAATAACATCACTTACGCCGTCATCGGTGACCAATTTGGCTATTGGAATTTTTTTCCAGCAGATGGGGATTTTGGTATCGTGCCGATGTGGGGCCATGCAACGGTTGAAGAATCAAATTGCTCCGATATTGCGGTCGGCGAGCGCGTATATGGATATTTGCCGATGGGAACGCATCTTGATGTCCAGCCCGGCAAAGTGAGCGCGGGCGGCTTCACGGACATGGCTGCGCATCGCCAACCCATGAGCCCTATCTATAACCAGTATAGCCGCCTTGCCGCTGATCCCGAACATGACCCCGCCAAAGAAGCGGAGCGTATGTTATTCGGGCCTTTGTTCAAAACCGGCTTCCTTATTGAAGCCATGCTCCGCCGTGAAGGCTGGTTTCAGGCAGAAAAACTTATCATCACGAGCGCGTCATCCAAAACGGCGATGGGTCTTGCGAGCGTTGCAAAGGATTTATCGCCCCGCATCAAGCGCATCGGCCTGACCTCGAAGGGCAATGTGGGCTTTGTCATGGCGACTGGCTTATACGACGAGGTCATGGCCTATGATGACGTTAGCGACCTACCCCAAACCGCATCGGTATGCGTCGATTTTGCTGGCAACTCGCGGCTGCTCCGCGCGATCCACGAGACCCTGGACAGCCATCTAAAATATAGCTGCCTTGTCGGAGCCACCCATGTTGACGCACGAGGACCAAACAGTGCTGGCGCAAGTGGAGGCGAAATGCCTGGACCAAAACCAGTTCTGTTTTTCGCCCCCGATCACGCAGTCGCGACAATTCATGAACTGGGACCAAAAGGCTTTGGCGAAGCCGTCGGCCGCAGTTGGAAAAGCTTCCTAACTGCAGCAGATGGCGTCGTAGACATCGAAATACGCACCGGACTTAAGGCGGCCGAAACCGCCTTTGTGGAAACCCTTCAAGGCCGGACAGATCCGCAAAAGGGTATCATCATTCAGCCTTAAAAACCCGTCCATCCTTCATAACGAAACGCACAGATTTCAATGTTGTGATGTCCGCTATGGGGTCACCTGATACGGCAATCAAATCAGCCGCTTTACCGGGTTCGAGCGATCCAACTTCTTTCTCAACGCCCAATAAGGTCGCGGCATTCATCGTCGCGGCCTGAATAGCGGCACTGGCGGGCATGCCATGCTTGACCATCAATTCAAATTCGTCTGCGTTCCGGCCATGCTTGGAAACACCAGCATCTGTACCAAATGCAATTTTCACGCCTGCCGGATAGGCCTTGGCAAGGCTCTTGCCAGTCACACCAATGCGCCATTGCACTTTCGCCAGCACATCGGGCGGGTAGGCATTAGGGTTTGCAGCAAGCCGCTCAAGATAGCCGTTCACCGTAGACAGTGTAGGCACATAATAAGCCCCTGCCGCTTTGAACAATTTGATACTCTCGTCGGTCAACATGGTGCCATGTTCAATCGAGTCCGCGCCCGCCGCTAGGGCGATGTTGACACCATCTTCGCCATGGGCGTGTACAGCAACTTTCTTACCGTAAAGATGCGCCGTATCAATCAACGTCTTCACCTCATCATCGAACAATTGCCGTCCAAGCCCTGCACCAATGCGGCTATTCACACCGCCCGTGGTGGCGATCTTGATCACATCCACGCCACGCCGGACCTGCTTACGTATCGCCTGTCGGCAGCTTTCAACGCCGTCACACAGATTTTCCTGACCGATGCTATCATGTAGATCTTCGGAGACCGAAAGTGTTGCATCCATATGCCCGCTGGTCGTTGAGATTGAACGGCCAGCGTCGATGATCCTGGGTCCTGGAAGTTCGCCCGCAGCAACCGCGTCGCGCAAGGCGAGCGTTGCGCCACTACCGTCGCCCATATTGCGCACTGTGGTGAAACCAGCCATCAAGGTTTTCTTTGCGTTACCCGCGGCGCGATACGCGGCGCGCGCCGGACTGTCGGTAACGGCCTCGATCAACGCTGCATTACCGCCAGCGTCGCTATCCAAATGCACATGGCTGTCGATTAACCCCGGGAGGACAAATTTGTCTTTCAAATCGATCAGCGTCGCACCTGCTGGCCCCTGCTGATGCCCAGACAAAAGTTCAGCAATTTTGCCGTTGCGAATAATGACGGTAGATGGACCGCGCGGAGGGCTGCCTGGTTTGTCCAATAACTTGCCGGCATGGATCACAGTAACCACGTCAGCAGGTTGCGCGGCCACGGACGTACTCGCTAATAAGGCTGCGCCTAATGAGACAAAAACGACTTTCTTCATGTGTTCAAACTCCCCTTGCGGCGCGATGCCGTGTGCCTTTTGCTGGTGGGTTCTGCGGTGGCCCGGCAAAACATTGCGCAATACCCATCCATTGATGCGCGACTTCGCCTGTGACTTCAAGCGCTGTGTCTGCAATGTTGCGGCATTGGGTGACAACTTGACAAAATTCTGCCGCGCTACCCGAAATCATGCCGCTTTCGGAGGGATCGCCATATTCCCAAACCGCGCCAGATGGCGCGAGCAGGCGCAATTTCGGCATCGGGCCGGGCGGCTCGATGCGGCGATTTTTCCATGTGAAGCCCCATGTGTTTACACCAAGGCGCACAATATTTCCAATCCGGTCAGTGTCCTGCCGATCCACGCCAAGCACATCGTAAACCGCCTGCCCATGTGCCCAAGTTTCCATGAGCCGCGCCGTGATTGAACTGAGTGCGCTCATATCCGGACCGACCCATTTGAGACGAAGCTTTGGATCCGCCTCAGCAAATGCAACGGAGGCAGCTTCTGCACGCTCTATCCAAGCGTTTCGCAATGCGTGACCGGAAAGACCTTCCAGATAGCTCGCCTCAATTTCAGGTAGCTTACCCCCGCGAACGCCAGCCATCATCGCGGCAACAAACGCGCCAAACGCTGCCTCGTCATGCAACGACAGGTCCACTGCGATATTCCAGACGTGCAAATGGCGAATGATGTTGTTGATGGTCCAACCCTTGAACTGGGTTGGCTTTTCAAAATCACCCTCAGACAAAGTTGCGAACAGCGTGCTTAGCGCCTTACTTTCATCCAAAAAGTCAATTGCCTGTTGCATTGTCATTCCTGTTTCAATTGGTTCATGCAGAGGCCATCAAAGCGGCCGTTTTTGCCAATATGCGAACACATCGTCCTGAAGCTTTCGGATATGGGCATACGCTTGTGGTCCCGTCCATTCACCCTGATAATCGGTCCGCCCTGTCCACCAACCCTGCCCAGGCAAGCTATCACCTTCACGCACCACAAGCACCGCAAGCGCAGGTGCGCCTTCGCTGGCAGTGATTTGGTCTATCTTATCCAGTGTCTTGCACACCGCGCGCATTTTGGGCCGTGTGAAGCGGAAGCCAAGGTTCAACAAAAGCTCAGAATAGCTGATCGCTCGACCTTCACGCCCACATTGCTCCAATATTCCCTTAATCCGCGCAACATCGTGCAGCGCAGAAACGTCGGCCGCTGGATCGCTTAGAAATTCTTCGAGGACCGGGTCCAAGTCAAATCCTACAGATAGTCACGCTGCAAATCATGCATGACAGCATAAAACTCCTCCATCACCTCATCGATGATTTGCTTGGCAGGTTTTACAGAATCAATGCGTCCGGCCACTTGCCCGGAAAGCGCAACTGCGGCCTCCATGTCGCCGCCGAAATACAAATCAAGCACACCGCGCATTTCGGCCATGATATTATCCGTTGGCTCGAGATCCAGCTTCGTCGTTCGTTCCGTGCGCAAGGCACGTAATGCCGGCCCCGGCCCATGGCGGTTGAGGAACAGCGTGTCGGTTTCTTTCGCGTTTATGATGGCGTCTTTCCAGTTATGATGCACTGGTGATTCCGATGCACTGACCATCCGCGTGCCCATTTGCACAGCCTCAGCGCCAAGTGCAAATGCCGCTGCCATTGTTCGCCCGCAGACGATACCACCAGCGGCTACAATCGGCACGTCCACTTTGCTACGGATGAGCGGCAGCAAGACCATCAATGCGACATCCTTAGGGTTTTTGAAACCTCCGCCTTCGCCGCCTTCGACGACAAGACCGTCCACGCCAGCGTCAAGTGCCTTCAACGCACCAGCCAAGGTTGGCACCACATGAAACACCGTAAGCCCCGCAGCCTTTAGCGGACCGCAATATTTATTGGGGTCGCCCGCGGATGTAGTTACGAACTTGATGCCTTGATCGACCACGAAATCCACAATGCCCGGGTCGCGGACAAAGGCTTGTGCGATGTTCACCCCAAAGGGCTTATCGGTAAGTTCGCGCATTTTGATGATTTCAGCGCGCACTTCATCCAATTCACCCGAGGATGTTTCGATGATGCCAAGGCCACCTGCGTTCGATACCGCCGATGCCAGTTGCGCCCGCGCAATCCAACCCATTGGCGCCTGAATGATGGGATACTCGACGCCGAGCAACTCGGTCATGCGGTTCTTCATCGGCTTCATATCAACGTCCAATCTGACTGGTGCGGATGTTTAACTGTCCAGCAAGCCCTGCTTTGCGATGGATCTCAATGGCTTGATATTCAGGCGATGAAATCATTTTCTGCATTGCTGCTAGGGACGGGTATTCGACCAAAGCGATCATGTCCCATTGGTCCTCAACTTCGCCGATCATCATCCCTGTAACTGTCCCGGCGTAAATCTGACGGCCACCGATGGCAGCCAGACAAGCCTGAATGGCCTTGCCGTAGCGGGCATAAGCCGCAGCGCCCGAGAGATCGGAATCACTGCCATCAGCATATTCCGCTTTGTCTTTGAACCTCAACAAATTGACCATGACAAACGGTCCGTTCTCTGGACCGCCGAAAAATGACGTAGCCTGCTCCATTGATGGAAAAATCGCGTTGTCGACACGCATAATGCTCACTCCCTTCCGATTTAATCATGTGCTTAAATCAGCACTGTGACATTGTAAAAGTGATTATGCACTAAAGTGGTCAGCGCATATTTAGCGTGGGTGTTTGATATAATGCCGCGTCTGGACACGACTTTGAAAGATGTCAGCGCCTGTCTGACAGCTTAGTTATCACTGCGGTTCACGAAACGATTCTGATATGCGGATTGGTAAGCGTTTGCGCTGACGATTTTTTGCCTAGCCCGCGAAAAATTGTCTCAACAATTGTTGCAAGTTTCTCTACCTTCAACTTAGCGGTGCGAATGTAAAAAAGCGCGTCCGGGTTGGTGTAGCACTGCACCATCTGGTTGATTAATGAAACTGTCTCATCAATCGAGAGGCCTTCAAAATAACCCTCCTCCATCGCTTCTGCGACAATCAGGGAGAGATAATGATCGCCCAGATCCACATAGCCGCGGACAACCTCAAAATATTGTTGCCCAATTT
Source organism: Sphingomonadales bacterium (assembly GCA_027488785.1). Taxonomy (GTDB): domain Bacteria; phylum Pseudomonadota; class Alphaproteobacteria; order Sphingomonadales; family Sphingomonadaceae; genus Sphingorhabdus_B. Next base: position 25,427 of record JAIYAY010000025.1, read on the forward strand.
CCAGATAGCTTTTCAGTAGATCCGGTTCTGCTTCATATTGGGCGACCATTGCAAGGTAACGCCGCGCAAAATACTGGTACATCTTGTCTTGAACGGGCAGATCGGATTCGGTTACCTCAACCATTATTCGAACTTTTTCGGCAAAAAAACGCTCGGCTACAGCCTCAAGCAACGCTTCTTTATTGTCGAAAAAGCGATACAGATTGGATGGCGACATACCCGCGGCTGCTGCCAGATCTGTCATCGAAATGTCTACCGACCCACGCTTGCGAACCAAATCTTCGACAACTTCCAGCAATGCTATTCTTCCAGCATCAATGTCAGTCTGTGGGCGCGCCATCTCATATCCTGTATTACATATACATAACGGTTTAATGATATATGATAAAAAACTTCAATTTTCAATCAATCAAATGTAAATTGTCCCTGCGGCGCGGCACTATGTGCGATTTCATTATGGTCTACCAAACCAGAAAGTGTCAGCCCAAGAAGTCTAACCCCCATCTCAACGGGGAGTATTTGATCAAGCAACGCATGGCCAAGTTGCGCAATAGCCGCTCGATCCGTCAAAGCCTGCCCAACAGTACGGGATCGCGTGATTGTCCGAAAATCCGAATAACGCGCCTTTAGAACCACTGTCCTGCCCTGCGCTTGACTCCGCTCTATCCGGTCCCATAAGACATTTATTATTTCTTCTAGAGCATCGTGCAACTCGGTCGCGCTGCGCTTATCATCAAAATAGGTAGTTTCAGCCCCGACAGATTTGCGCACAGCATTTGCGATGACCGGACGGTGGTCAATGCCCCGTGCAGCCCAGAACAAATAACCGCCCCAACTGCCGAAATGCTGCGCCAACCAATTCTCATCTTTCTGCGCAAGGTCAGCGCCCGTATTCACGCCAAGCTTTGCCATCTTCTCAGCGGTGCGTGGTCCGACACCATGAAATCGGCGGACTGGCAGGCTGGCAACGAACTCCAGGCCTTGATCCGGCAAAATGACGCACATGCCATCGGGCTTATTCTGGTCGCTGGCCAGCTTTGCAATGAACTTGTTGTAGCTTACACCGGCGCTCGCGGTAAGGCCCGTCTCGTCGCGGATAGCTGCGCGGATCGCCTTGGCAATCTTCACTGCGGACCCGATGCCTTGCTTGTCATGGGTGACGTCAAGATATGCCTCATCCAACGAAAGTGGCTGAATAAGGTCAGTATGCCGCGCAAATATATCGCGAATTTGGCGAGAGACAGCTTTATAGGCTTCAAATCTTGGCTTTACAAAAATCAGATCAGGGCATTGCCTTTGTGCGGTCACGGAAGGCATCGCCGAGCGCACACCGAACGCACGCGCTTCATAACTTGCCGCAGCTACTACACCCCGCTTGGATGAACCGCCGACGGCCACGGGTTTACCCCGCAGATCGGGATTATCACGTTGCTCAACGCTGGCATAAAATGCATCCATGTCGACATGGATTATCTTGCGGATGAGAGCGGGGTTCCCTTCCATCACAGACTGGCGCCTAACTAACTAGCGCGAACCGCAATGCTTTGCGGTTACACTTACCGATCATTGTTTTTGGTAAGGCGGCCATAATAGTGAGATTATGCCGCGTGATACCAGCCAACGCCATCGCGGATTTCACATTTTATCCGCCCGGCAAAATGCAAATGCCTTAAATGCGCCTGCGCCTCGCCCGTAGCTAAGCCATAGACGCTATCATCAATCTCACGGTCAAACAGCAATGAAAACGTATCAACAGCCCGCATTTCGGTGGTGCGCAATGCCAATTCAAGCTTATCAAGCCGCTCATGATGTCCCGAGGCAAGCTTGTCCAAACGGACATGAACACCAGTAAAGGGCTCCCCATGTGCAGGCAGCACCAACATATCTGCGGGCAAAGCCGCACGGAATTTCGCAATGGACGCCAGCCATTCACCGAGCGGATCCGCTTCTGGTTCGCTATCCATGACCGATACGTTTGATGTGATGCGTGGCAAAATCTGATCGCCAGCGATGATCATATTGTTATCAAAATCGACAAGGCTGGCATGTTCTGGTGTGTGACCACCGCCCGTCATAACCGTCCAGTCGCGCCGCCCAACGCGAATGACTTGCCCGTCTTCGATGCGCACATGTCCCGTTGGCAGACGCGACACCGCGCGGGCAAAGCCGCCCCATCCTGCCTTGCGCAACTTATCGATGCGCGCCTCATCAAAACCGGCAAATCGGCGGTTGTTGAGAACTTCCTCTGGCGGCTGTTCCAACTGTTCGCTGGTCAGCATCCGCGCCATCAGCCATTCGGTGCGGTTCATCCAAATAGGAACCTTGAACTTATTGGCCAGCCAACCGGCGCAACCGACATGGTCGGGATGAAAGTGGGTTACAAAAATTCTCTTGAGCGCGCGATCAGCCAAGGCACCCGCAAACATCGCCTTCCATTGTTCAATGGTCGCTGGCATGAAAAGGCCAGTGTCCGCTATGGCGTAGCCACCATCAGCTTCATCCAGAAGCCATAGATTAATGTGCGCCAAGTTGCCGGGCACAGGCATCCGCGTCCAACCCATATCGGGCGCTATTGGGTAAATTTCACCATATTGCGGTGCGTGTTCTCCCAAGGGGTAGGTTAGCCCCTTAAGCTCTCTTGCTTCAAATCCATGGTCGGCAAGCGACGCGTCATATGCGGGGGGTGTAGGATCTGCCATCCCCCCGCCGTGCCTTAATCAAGCGATTAAGGCAATCATGACGTTGCGATTATTCGCCAGCTTTTTTGAACAAGGTGTCGGCGGTCAATTCTGCCTTGCCGGCATTTTCGTCCTCGCCATTCAGCGCGGCTTCCGCACGACGGGCGGCTTCAGTACGTTCTGCGCGCAATTCTTCGATTAAAGCGTCACGATCGGTACCAAGGCGCGCGTCATTGGCAGCGGTGTTGTCGATACCGGCTTTTTTAGCGGCGCGGTTCACTATCGCATCCAGCTCGCGCTGCGATGTAAGGCCAAGCGTTACTGGATCCTTCGCCTGAATCTCAGCTATGTTCCAGTGGCTACGCTCACGAATGGCCGCAATTGTATTGCGCGTCGTGCCGATCAACTTGCAGATCGCACCATCCGAAATTTCGGGGTGATTGCGCAAAAGCCAAGCGATGCCATCGGGCTTGTCCTGACGCTTCGATACAGGCGTGTAACGAGGGCCTTTTGTGCGGCGCACCTGATCTGGCCCCTTTGACATTTTGAGGACATAATCCTCATCCGCCTGACCCTTTTCAATTTCTTCCATCGCCAACTCGCCGGCGTGCACAGGGTCACGCCCGGTGTATTTCGAACCGGTCATGTCATCAGCCATGGCCTGAACTTCAAGAATATGAATACCGCAGAATTCAGCGATTTGCGAGAAGCTCAAACCCGTGTTGTCGACCAACCAAGCGGCGGTCGCATGTGGCATCAAAGGGGTGGCCATTTCATTTGCTCCAATAATAAGGGCCGCCCCTTACGGAGCGGCCTGAAAATGTTAACCCAGCATTAGGCTAAGTTTGCCATATCGGCAAGCGACAATGCGCGTTTGGACTTGCACCCGCCGCACCACCCGTGCATTCCAAAGCAATAATTGGGGGGAAGATATGCTACGTTTGATCAAATGGCTCGTCATTTTGTTGCTTGCCGCCTTGGCTGCGCTGTTTTTCTGGGGCTATGCGCCTGACACCGATGCCGCCCAGATGGAGAGCAAATATAGTAACGCCGCTTCGCGTTTTGTCGAATTGGAGCCTGGTCTGCGCGTACATTATCGTGATGAAGGCAAATCCGATCGCCCCGCTCTCGTCCTCATCCACGGTTCAAACGCCTCACTACATACGTGGGAACCATGGGTCAAAATTCTCGGTAAGGACTATCGCGTTATCACGCTTGATCTTCCTGGGCATGGCCTGACTGGAAACAACCCCGCCGGTGTCTACGACAACGCATCTTATGTTCGCGTGGTTGACCGTTTATTCGCCAAGTTGAATGTTGATAAAGCCGTGATCGGTGGCAATTCGATGGGCGGCGGTGTGTCGTGGCTATATGCATTGGAACATCCGGAGAAGGTCGAAGCATTATTGCTGGTTGATGCCAGTGGCCAACCATATGCAAAATCAGGCGAATTACCGCTTGGCTTCCGATTGATGCGCATGCCAGTCATTAAAGAAGCTGCACGCTTCATAGCACCCCGCAGTATTTTTGAATCGAGCGTCAAAACGTCGATGAGCGTTCAATCCAAAATCGACGACAAGCTCATTGATCGCTACTGGGAGTTAAACCGCTACCCCGGCAACCGCGAAGCAACGATGCAGCGCTTTGCAAGCCCCCGAAATATGGCACCTGGAACAAAAGAGCGGCTCTCGGCCATAAAGGTGCCAGTTTTGATCTTATGGGGCGCCGAAGACAATTTGATCCCTGTTACATCGGCCACATGGTTCGCTGAAGCCTTACCACAGGCAAAACTGGTCATTTACCCCAATGTCGGTCACATCCCGATGGAGGAGATACCGGAGAAGAGCGGCAATGATGTCAAAATCTGGCTAGATAGCTTGTCGGTAAAAACACCTAAGGTATAATCGCGCTTACACTTTCAGCATGATCTTCCCGACATGCGCACCGGATTCCATATAAGCGTGCGCAGCCGCGGCTTCGGCTAAAGGAAAAATCTTGTCCATTTCCGGACGCAGCGCACCACCACATACCAATGGCCAGACTTTAGACGATAGTTCCTGCGCAAGCATCGCCTTGAACGCCGCGGTTCGAGGACGCAGCGTTGACCCAGTTAGCGTCAGACGGCGCGACATGACATAGGCCATGTTGATTTCCGCTGTCATCCCGCCCTGCACCGCGATGGTAACGTGCCTACCGTCTTCACGCAAGCACTGCAGGTTTCGCGACACATAATTCCCTGCGACCATATCAAGTACAAGATGCACGCCCTCGCCACTTGTGAGCGCCTTCACACGTTCGACAAAGTCGGAATTGTTATAGTTGATGGCGTGATCCGCGCCGATTTTTTCCGATGCTACGCATTTGTCGTCAGAACCACAGGTCACAATCACGGTCAGGCCGAAAAGCTTACCCAGCTTGATCGCCATGGTGCCAATTCCACTGGTTCCCCCGTGAATGAGCACGGTCTCGCCAGGAGAGGCATAGCCCCGTTCAAACACGTTATGCCACACGGTGAACAATGTTTCAGGCAAGGCGGCCGCTTCGGCCATCTCCATGCCCGATGGAACCGGTAAGCACACATCCATCCGCGCAAGGCAATATTCGGCATACCCACCGCCCGATACTAAGGCGCAGTAAGCGTTTCCGATAGCAGCAGGGTCAACATCATCACCCACGGCGACGACTACTCCCGATACTTCAAGCCCGGGCAGATCGCTCGTACCGGGAGGCGCGGGATAAAGTCCCTTGCGTTGGATAACGTCAGGCCGGTTAACGCCCGCATAAGCTACTTTTAATAGCACTTCACCTTTGCCCGGAACGGGCAGAGGCCGCCGGCACGCCACAAGCACTTCGGGCCCGCCTGGCATCGAAATTTCGATTGCGGTCATTAGATCCGGTAACTGTACCATTAGTTTGTTATCCCTTTTGAATGGCCGGCCTTTTAGGCAAGCTTCATATTGACAGCAACTGCCCATCGGTAAAAGATACGTTATGGATATTGACGAAAATCTGCCGCATCGCCGTGACGATCCTCTGGCCATTCTTATCAAGCAGGATATTGACGCCCTGTCCGTGGCGGAGCTTGAGGTACGTATTACCGCACTGAAGGCAGAAATCATGCGTTGTGAAGGGAAAATCGCGTTTGCCAGCAAGCATAGAAGCGTTGCTGACGCATTGTTTAAAAAGTGATGAACCCTCGTCTAACGTTTTGAAAAACCTGACGCATACTGTTATCTGTCCCATCATGCTTGAAAGCGCCGAAGGCCAAGCCGATATAGGTTTCAGAAGTTACAGCGACTCATAGGGAGACGAAGTTATGCCATCATTTGCAGAGTCGCTGGAAGCCACGCTTCATAACGCATTGAAGCATGCTGGCGATCGCGCGCATGAATATGCCACGCTGGAGCATCTCCTGCTGGCACTGATTGACGATGCGGATGCAGCGAAAGTCATGCAGGCTTGCGGCGTCGATCTTGGGGAACTTTCGGACATCATCATCACATATTTGGATACCGAGCTGGAAAGTTTGCGTGTGGAGGGCAAGGTTGACCCATCGCCGACGAGCGGGTTTCAACGTGTCGTTCAACGCGCGATTTTGCACGTTCAAAGCTCCGGCAAAGATGTTGTAACCGGCGCAAATGTCCTTGTCGCTTTATTCTCGGAGCGTGAGAGCTATGCGGTTTATTTCTTGCAGCAGCAGGATATGAGCCGGCTTGATGCCGTATCTTACATCAGCCACGGCATCGGCAAGGATGGCAAGCTCGCCGAGCCTCAATCCGTCTCCGGCGCTGAGCAGAAAAACGACGAGCCAGACGATGCCAAGGCGAAAAGGGACAAAAAAGAAGGTGCGCTGGATCAGTACACCGTCAATCTGAATGAAAAAGCCAAGCTGGGCCGTATTGATCCACTGATTGGGCGTACTGCCGAAGTAGACCGTACGGTTCAAATTTTGTGCCGCCGGTCGAAGAATAACCCCCTTTATGTGGGCGAACCGGGCGTTGGGAAGACCGCGATTGCAGAAGGCCTTGCCCGACGCATCGTTGAAAATCAGGTGCCTGAGGTTTTGTTGCCCGCGGTGATCTACTCACTAGACATGGGCGCATTGCTGGCTGGAACCCGTTATCGCGGTGACTTTGAAGAGCGTTTAAAGGCGGTTGTGTCAGAACTGGAAAAACTGCCCGATGCGATTCTGTTCATCGACGAAATCCACACAGTCATCGGCGCGGGCGCAACAAGCGGCGGAGCGATGGACGCATCGAATTTGCTAAAGCCCGCATTATCCGGTGGAACCATCCGTTGCATCGGGTCGACCACTTACAAGGAATTCCGCAACCATTTCGAAAAGGATCGGGCATTGCTGCGCCGGTTCCAGAAAATTGACGTCAACGAGCCAAGCGTTGAGGACACTATCAAGATCCTTGCCGGCTTGCGCAGTGCTTTTGAAGAGCATCACAAAGTTAAATATACCCCCGACGCCATCAAGGCCGCAGTTGAGCTGTCCTCACGCTATATCAATGACCGTAAACAGCCAGACAAGGCGATCGACGTCATTGACGAGGTTGGTGCCATGCAGATGCTTGTTGCCCCATCAAAGCGCCGCAAATTGATCACCGCCCGCGAGATTGAGGCGGTTATAGCTACCATCGCGCGTATCCCGCCAAAGCAGGTGTCATCCGATGACAAGACCGCGCTCGGCACGCTTGAGGCAGATCTCAAGCGCGTCGTCTTTGGTCAGGATAAGGCCATTGAAGTGCTTGCAAGCGCTATCAAGCTCAGCCGCGCTGGCCTCCGCGATAGCGAAAAACCAATCGGCAGCTATTTGTTCAGTGGCCCCACTGGTGTCGGTAAAACCGAAGTCGCGCGGCAACTGGCATCTATCCTTGGCATTCCGCTCAAGCGGTTTGACATGTCAGAATATATGGAACGTCACAGCGTGAGCCGTTTGATCGGTGCGCCCCCGGGCTATGTTGGCTTTGATCAAGGCGGACTGTTGACCGATGCTGTTGACCAGAGCCCGCACAGCGTGCTGTTGCTCGATGAAATCGAAAAGGCGCATCCCGACCTTTTCAACATACTGTTGCAAGTGATGGATAATGGTCGCTTGACCGATCATCATGGCAAGACTGTCGACTTCCGTAATGTCATTTTGATCATGACAACCAATGCAGGTGCTAGCGACATGGCAAAAGATGGCATTGGTTTCGGCAACAATATCAGCAAGGAAGACGCTGGCGACGAAGCCGTTAAAAAAATGTTTGCGCCGGAATTCCGCAACCGCCTCGATGCCACAGTGCCCTTTGGATATTTGCCAACTGACGTCGTCGCGCGCGTTGTCGACAAGTTCATTTTGCAACTGGAGCTGCAGCTTGCCGACCAGAATGTGCATATCAAGCTTGATGACGCGGCACGTACATGGCTCACCGAACGTGGTTACGACAAGCTCTACGGCGCGCGTCCTATGGGCCGTCTGATCCAGGAGAAAATCAAGCAGCCTCTGGCGGAAGAGCTATTGTTTGGCAAACTCGTTCATGGCGGCGAAGTTGCTGTACGTATCAAGGACGGACAGCCCGCCTTTGAAGTGACTCCAGCGCCGCCCAAGTCTTCCAAGCCCAAGCCGGCAAAGAAGAGTACCGCGAAAAAGTCCAGTAAAGCTCGCTAAATGAATAGTCTCCTGTGATCCGGGGACCATTCTAAATTTGGCCGATGGGCAACAATTGGGCTGACGTCCCGATTCCATTGAACAATTCGGGTTCTGTTCCTGTCATCCAGACTTGCGCGCCCGTATCGGCCAGTAAGCCGAATAACGCAGCGCGCCTTGACGGATCGAGATGCGCCGCGACCTCATCTAGTAATAATATCGGCGGGGCATCGCGTTGCGCCGATACAAGCGCCGCATGTGCGAGAATGAGGGACAGCAACAATGCCTTCTGCTCCCCTGTGGAACATTGCTCAGCAATTTGCCCTGAGGTACTGTGTAATACTTCAAGATCAGCACGATGCGGGCCAATCAACGTGCGTCCTGCTGCTGCATCCCGGTTACGCTCCTTGCGCCATACAGACGCAAGATCCCCATCTGCTGTTGCCCCCTTATCAATTAATTTGATCTGCGGCGTGGCAAATGGCCCAGCCATTGTCGTCAGCAACTGGGCACTCAACGCCTCAACGACAAAAAAGCGGGCCGCCTGAATAAAGTTTCCACTCTCCGCCATTTGCGCCTCAAGCGCATCTAGCCACAGCGGATCGGCGGCAACACCGCCTGCCAAAAGCCGATTACGTTGTTGCATGGCCTTTTCATATCGACTGCTGTGCCGCGCGTGGCCGGGGTTTATCGCTAATACCAAGCGATCCAAAAACCGCCGTCGCGCGGCTGCGCCATCAGCAAACAAGCGATCCATCGCCGGGGTTAGCCAGATGACCGACAGCCATTCGGCGAGGCTGTTTATGGCGGCATTGCTCTCATTCACACGGACCTTGCGCCGTTCAGGCTGCTCTGCGCTAACGCCCGTGCCGATGACATTGCCCCCGACCTCCGCGACGATGGCAAAACCGCCGCTGCCCTCATAGCGTACCATGTCAGACATAGCGGCCCGACGCAAACCTCGGCCAGGCACCAACAGCGAAACTGCCTCAAGAATATTCGTCTTGCCCGCGCCATTTGTCCCATGAAGCGCAAGGAATTGTGCGTGCGGCCGAATTTCCAGCGCAGTATGATTTCGAAAATCATTCAGGGTCAGACGCGACAGAGCCATAATTTGCGTTTGCTATAGTATGGCTACTTTTGGTCAAGCGACTATTGGCATTCTTTTGCTGCCAAATATTAGCATTATTTCCCAATATGTGAATTTATTCCAAAATTGTTATTTTCCTAAAATAAATTAAAATACTGATTTTATTAGATATTTTAAATTTGGCACAAGCTATGCAATGTAGTTCGCATAACCGGAATTGTCCGAGACATTTAAAAGGAAATCAACATGGCACAATATGCACGCACACAAATTCTATCGGTTTTCGCAGCCGTTATCTGCGCATTCATCACCATCGGCACTAGCGTGGCACCTGCCATAGCTCCCGCCGCATCCATCATCGCGTAACTCAGCGCCGCATTTCACATTTAGGGAGAAGTTTAATGGCACGTTTAACACTTGATAAATCCAACAAGAAAATTCTTGGCGTTTGTGCTGGCCTTGCCAACTGGACAGGCATGGACGCCATGATCATTCGTCTGATCTTCGCCTTTGCAACGGTTGTTGGCTTTGGCTCACCTGTTTTGATTTATATTTTGCTCGCAATGATACTCGACTAAATTGATAAGGTCACCGTCACCGTCATTGCCTTTGCAGGCAAGCCAAATCGACGCGATCGACTTATCAAAAAACTGCGAATAAAAAGCGTCGCAGTTGTCAATTGGTAGCCGGGTTTACACCCCCGTAAACCCGGGACCTAATGGATCAAGCAACCTTCCGCACGAACACGGAACCCGCCGAATATCCAGCGCCGAACGAGCAGATTAAGCCAATATCCCCTGCAGTTAGGTCTTCATTATGCTTGTGGAAGGCGATGATCGAGCCTGCGCTCGAGGTGTTGGCATAGGTATCAAGCACGGTTGGGCTTTCGTCCTCATTAGCTTCATGCCCCAAAACCTTTTGCGCAATCAATCTGTTCATGCCCGTATTGGCCTGATGCAGCCACATGCGGCGTAGATTTGATCCAGATAGGCCTAGGCTTTCGGCATGTTCGATGATCATTTGCCCAACCATCGGCACAACCTCTTTAAACACCTTCCTACCCTCTTGTACGAATAGCTTGTCATTGCGCGGCCCGCTTTGGTCGACCGCACCTTGCCCGTGCGCGCGGTTCAGGAAACCAAAATTGTTACGGATATTGTTCGAGAATTGCGTTTTCAGCCGCGTGCCAAGAATTTCCCAATGTTGTGCAGGCGCCATGTCCTTTGCCTCAACCAATATAGCTGTAGCTACATCACCAAAGATGAAATGACTGTCGCGGTCGCGCCAGTTAAGATGTCCTGAGGTTATTTCCGGATTTACGACCAATACCGAACGCGCGTTACCGCTGCGGATATAGTCAGCAGCGGTTTGAATACCGAACGTCGCCGAAGAGCAGGCAACATTCATGTCGAAGCCAAAGCCGCGCTGCATACCAAGCTCATGCTGGATTTCGACCGCCATTGCGGGATAAGCGCGCTGCATATTCGACGCTGCACATAACACGGCATCTACATCTTCAATGCTCCGACCGGCGCGCTCCAGGGCATCACGGCACGCCGCGACACCAATTTCGGCCATTAACGAAATCTGGTCATTTGGCCGTTCTAGGTAACGTGGCTCCATGATATCAGGGTCGACGATGGCGCTTTTATCCATCACATGCCGGGATTTTATCCCGCTAGCCTTCTCGACAAATTCAACCGAGCTATGCGTGAGTGGTTCTGCATTGGGGTTGGCTGCGTTGTAGCGGTCGGCGTAGGCATTGAAGCTCGCGACCAATTCCTCATTGCTGATAGTATCCGATGGGGTAAATAATCCGGTCGAAGAAATGACTGGAGTGACACCCTGTGCATGTTGCGACATGTAAATTCCCGCGTTGATTTTTATTGCGTGCAGATGCCTAGCCTTTGCGTATTTGCGAAACAAGCCGTTTGAAATGCATTGTAACGGCGTTATGTGAGCAATGGGGGAGGAATATCTTAATGTCGTTGAATGAACGCCAGCCTAGCTGGTTATCTCGGCTATGCAGGCGGGCACTGGTGGGGATTTACAAGAGCGCAGGCTGGCATGCCCATGGCGTAGTACCTGAACCGCGCAAATTCGTGCTGATCGCAGCGCCACACACGAGCAACTGGGATTTTGTCTATTTTCTAGGGCTCACCGACGATTTAGGAATTAAACCTCATTTCATGGCCAAAATGTCGCTTTTCCGATGGCCATTTACAAACTTCATGCTCGATATGGGCGGCGTTCCTGTCGATCGCAGCTCAAACCGAAATTATGTGCAGCAGATGATTGAGGAATTCGGTCGCCGCGATGAATTCATGCTGACTATCGCGCCCGAGGGAACGCGCGGCACGGTCAAGGCATGGAAAACCGGTTTTTATCATATCGCAATGGGTGCCGGCGTGCCCCTCGTGGTCGGCATGATGGATTATGGTTCAAAAACCGGTGGGCTTGGTCCAGCGATCTGGCCAACCGGCAACTATAAAGCGGATATGGCGAAGGTTGCAGAAATCTATGCGAAGGTTAAACCAAAGCACCCTGCCAAAGGAATGACAGAGATATTTGCGAGGGACGATTCATGACTGATTTTGGTTCTACGATGCTTATCAATGCTGCGGCGTTACTAACCGTGATTCTTGCCTTATGGGCTTACTCCGTCAAAATTCGAGATGTGTCATTCATTGATGCCTTTTGGGCATTCGGGATGGTGTTACTGGCCTGGGCGACTTGGGCGCAGTCAAGCGCGCCCGACACGCGGTCCCACCTGTTGCTTGGTCTGACAAGCCTTTGGGGCCTTCGCCTCACTTTTCACCTATGGACACGCTGGCGCGCGCATGGCGAAGACCCCCGCTACGCAAAAATCATGGGCAGCGTGATGGAAAAGAAAGGCTGGAGCTGGAGCAAGACGTCATTGCTCTCCGTCTTTCTCACACAAGCACCTCTACTTTTCATAACCTCCCTACCCGCGCAGCTTGGTATTTGGGCAAGCGAAGGCGGGTACACGGTGCTAGGTCCGTTGGCATTAATCGGCACAATTATTGCGATCATCGGCATATTGTTTGAAACCATCGGGGATTCGCAGCTTAACGCATTCCGCGCCAATCCAGCTAATAAAGGTAAGGTTCTGGATACCGGCCTTTGGCGCTATACACGCCACCCCAATTATTTTGGCGATGCCTGCACATGGTGGGGCATTTGGCTCATCGCTTGCGAAACAGGGCTCGCTGGATGGATCAGCGTCATTGGCCCGATATTCTTAACATTCACCCTGACGCGATGGTCCGGAAAGCCATTATTGGAGCGCGGCATGAAGAAGACGCGGCCCGAATATGCCGATTATGTCACCCGCACATCAGGCTTTTTTCCGCTACCGCCAAAGCGCAAATAATCAGGCGACCACACCAAACAGGTCGTGCTCGTCAACATCTTCGATATTGACCATCACGACATCGCCGGCCTTCAACGTTGGCGCGACATCACGCAGATAGACATGGCCGTCGATTTCAGGCGCATCTGCCTGCGACCGTCCGGTTGCACCGATGCTGTTGTCTTCGTCCATGTCGCCGATTTCGTCGATGATAACAGGAATGTTGCGCCCAACCTTTGCCGCAAGCTTAGCGGCGCTGATCGCGGCGGTTTTCGCCATGATACGCTGGAACCGCTCTTCCTTAACCTCTTCCGGCACTGGATTAGGCAGGTCATTGGCCTGTGCACCGTCAACAGGTTCAAAGCGGAACGCCCCAACGCGATCGAGCTGCGCTTCTTCGAGCCAATCGAGTAGATATTCAAAATCGGATTCGGTTTCGCCGGGAAAGCCGACGACAAAACTCGAACGTATCGCGATGTCAGGCGCAATACCGCGCCAATTGCGGATGCGTTCAAGCACCTTGGCTTCATTGGCTGGTCGCTTCATAGCCTTAAGAACATTCGGAGCCGCATGCTGGAACGGGATGTCGAGATAGGGCGTTAAATAACCTTCTGCCATTAACGGAATGACATCATCCACATGGGGATAGGGGTAAACATAATGCAGCCGTACCCACGGCGCGATGCCATCGCTGGTGCGCAGACTGCCCAATTCGCGCGCGAGGTCGGTCATATGTGCACGTACCTGACGTCCCTGCCATTCGCGCGGCTCATGCCGTGTATCGACCCCATAAGCTGATGTGTCTTGCGAGATAACCAACAGTTCCTTGGTACCCGCAGAAACAAGTTTTTCCGCCTCACGCAGCACCGCGTCTATCCGGCGACTGGCAAGTTTTCCGCGCAGGGACGGAATAATACAGAACGCGCAACTGTGGTTGCAGCCTTCAGAAATTTTCAAATAGCTGTAATGGCGCGGCGTAAGCTTTAATCCGCCTTCAGGTACCAAATCGACAAATGCACCGCGCGTCGGCGGTGCTGCTTCATGGACTGCGGATACGACATCCTCATATTGATGCGCACCCGTAATTGCTAAAACATCCGGAAAGCGCGCGCGAATAACATCGGCTTCCTTGCCCATGCAGCCCGTCACAATAACACGGCCGTTTTCCGCGATAGCCTCGCCAATGGCTTCTAGGCTTTCTTCCTTTGCGGAATCGAGAAATCCACATGTATTGACGAGCACGACATCGGCACCCGCATAATCGGGCGACAGGCCATAGCCGTCTGCACGCAGCTTCGTGAGAATCCGTTCGCTATCGACCAGCGCTTTGGGACAGCCAAGCGATACCATGCCGACTTTCGGCGCTGCTTTAATGATTGTTGCCATGATGGCGGGCGCATAGCGCGTTTCAGCACACTTGTCACGGCTGGCGAACAAGCGCATCAATGATGCTTCTCGTTATAGGAGAGAACATGATGGCAAACGCGAATTTGTTAGCGATATTGGTGGCTGCGTCGACCGGTTTTCTGATTGGCGGTCTTTGGTACGGACCATTGTTCGGGAAAGCATGGATGGCAGAACATGGGTTTACCGAGGACCAATTGCGTAGCGGTAACATGCTTAAAATCTACGGCCTGACCTTTGCCTTTTCGGTGCTATCGGCTGTGTTTCTTGGCCATTTACTGGCGTTTTTTGATACCAATGCGCGTTCGACGCTGATGATCTCTATCGGAGTTTCAATTGGCTATATCATCCCCGCCATTGGTACCAATTATCTGTTTTCGCGCAAGTCCGGCCGTTTGTTCGCCATAGATGCGGGATATTGGCTGGTATTTTACGCCGCAATGGGTTTGGTCTTCCTACTGCTTGGGCATTAAAATGCGGATCTAGCCGCCATATCTTTGTTGCAATGCCGATAAAGATTCATGGTGCGTCAGGTCAAGTTGCAGCGGGGTCACGGCGATGTAACCATCTTCGATAACCTCAAGGTCGGTGTCATGGCCCGGGGTGTGCAGCATGCCGTGCAGGCCAAACCAATAATAATCATATCCGCGTGGGTCTGTACCTTTGACAATTGACCCGCGACTATAGTCGTGAAAACCCTGACGGGCGACTTTAATCCCCTTCACGTCTTGCGGCAGCAGAGGCGGAAAGTTGATATTGGTCAATGTACGCGGCGTGTCTGGCATATCGAGAAGCGGACGAAGGACGCGCTCGCCCCAGGCTTCCGCCGCAGAGAAGGGCACAGCATCGGCCATGCCTTCCTTGCTGTAGACCTGGCTCAGTGCAATGGAACGAATGCCCGCTAAAGCTCCTTCCATAGCCGCAGACACAGTACCGGAATAAGTGATGTCATCACCCAAATTTGCACCACGGTTGACGCCGGATAAGATCAGGTCAGGCTTTGCATCCTTCATGATGACGCCAATACCGAGCATCACGGAGTCGGTCGGCGTGCCAGCAACCGAATAATGCTTATCCCCATGCTGGCGAATGCGTACAGGTTTGGTCAGCGTCAGCGAATGGCCGGCGCCGGAATTTTCCTCTGCAGGCGCAACGATCCAGACATCGTCGCTGATCGTGCGGGCAATTGCCTCCAACACCTTAAGACCTGGGGCGCTCACGCCATCGTCATTGGTCAACAATATGCGCATCAGGCTGTCGACTCCAATTTTGTGAGGCCGCCCATATAGGGCAGCAATGCCGACGGAATAGTGACACTACCATCGGCCTGCTGATGATTTTCAAGCACCGCTACGAGTGTGCGGCCAACCGCAAGGCCAGAACCGTTGAGCGTGTGCACAAAGACATTGCCCTTGCCTTCGGCTGGACGATAACGGGTATTCATCCGCCGTGCCTGCCAGTCACCGCAGTTTGAGCAGCTGGAGATTTCGCGGTAAAGCCCCTGGCCCGGCAACCAGACCTCTAGATCATAGGTCCGCTGTGCGCTGGCACCCATATCACCCGTGCACAGCAGCATCTTTCGATAGGGCAATTCAAGCGCTTGCAATATACCTTCGGCGCTTTCCACCATGCGTTCATGCTCGGCCGCGCTATCCTCGGGCCGAACGATGGAAACCAGCTCTACCTTTTCAAACTGGTGTTGGCGAATAAGCCCCTTGGTATCGCGGCCCGCAGCACCTGCTTCGGAACGGAAACATGGGGTCAGCGCCGTCAGCCGTATCGGCAGGGCGCTTTCCTCCAAAATCTGTTCTCGCACGCTGTTGGTCAACGACACTTCAGCGGTTGGAATGAGCCAGCGGCCATCGGTTGTCTGAAAATTGTCTTCAGCAAATTTAGGAAGCTGCCCTGTACCAAACAAAGATTCCTGACGCACAAGATAAGGCGTAGCGCACTCCGTATAGCCGCGCTGCACAGTATGATGATCGAGCATGAACTGGCCAAGTGCACGGTTCAAGCGCGCCATCTGCCCGCGCATGAAGGTGAAGCGCGCGCCCGAAATGGCTACACCTGTTTCAAAATCAAGGCCAAGGGCGGGGCCGATATCGGCATGATCGCGGGGCTCGAAATCAAAATCGCGCGGTTTGCCCCAGCGTATAATTTCGACATTCTCGGTCTCGTCTGCGCCATTAGGAGTGTCAGCAGATGGCAAATTCGGCAACCCTGCAAGCAAAGCGTCGAGTTCCAAGCCCGCCGCACGTTCGCGTTCTTCCAACTGCGGCAAAATATCTTTTAACTGAGCAACTTCAGCCTTTAACGCCTCGGCCGTTGCGGTATCGCCCTTGCCCATTGCTGCGCCAATGGATTTTGACGCATCGTTGCGGCGGGCCTGCGCATTTTGCATTTCAGTCAAGATTGCGCGCCGATTTTCGTCCAGAGCAACAATAGATGCAGCAATGGGTTCGGCACCTCGGCGCATAAGCGCGGCATCAAAGCCAGCTGGATTTTCGCGGATATATTTTAGGTCATGCATGGCGGAAGGCTATGCCCCGCGAATGGTGGTTTCGCAATGAAAAAGGGGCATTTGCAGATGCATGCATTTCTCCAGCGTTTGCATATTCGTCACCTGCCAAGCTCTTCGCAGTCCGATCCGTTTCGATACATCGTCCATTTCCACAATTTTTGTCCATTTGAGAACAATTCCCGCCATTTGGCGCTTGTGCCGTATTTGGCCCGAGTCTATAGCGCCGCCAAGAGTGGATAGGACGCAGACTTCTTCGTTCTGGAGGACCTGCCCTAGGGTGGAGAAAAAGGATGGGCGTCAGCGCCAACCCTCAAGACACGATCAGCGAAACAAGCGCCTCTGACTTTGGTCTCGACGATTCATATATACCTGGCGACGACGAGCCATTTATGAACGAGCGGCAACTGAGATATTTTGAAAAGCAACTTGTTGACTGGAAGAATAGCATCTTAGCCGAGGCGCAAGGAACGCTGAACCAGCTTCAGGACGGCCCTATGCGCGAGCCAGATTTGAACGACCGCGCTTCGAGCGAGACTGATTGGGGCATTGAACTTCGTACCCGCGACCGTCAACGTAAGCTTATCGCCAAAATCGAGGCAGCTTTGCGCCGTATCACTGAGGGTGAATATGGTTACTGCCAAGTAACGGGTGAACCCATTTCGCTCGCTCGCCTGCGCGCACGGCCGATCGCGACCATGACGTTGGAGGCGCAAGAACGCCATGAACGTCAGGAACGCGTGTCACGCGACGACTGATCCTTCGGCTAATAAGACAAAAGCAGTTCCCGGCTAAATGCGCCGGAACACGTCAATCATCAAGGCAGTAAATGTCAACGGGCACGACAATTTTGTCGAGCACGCGGCCAACAGGATAGGCTGATTTTCCGCCCTGCTCGATGGCTGTTTCAAGCACCTCACGCTTTTTGGCACCGCTGATGACGATAATTGCGGTTCGCGCAGCGCCGATGGCTGCACCTGTTAATGTCACCCGATTGACCGGCGCTTCTGGAGGCAACGGATCAGGCGCAACGCCCACGGCGCGCACATCTTTGCCGCTGTCCAGCGCAGATTCCAAATCAGGACCCGGAAATATCGACGCCGTATGGCCATCTGCCCCCATGCCGAGCCAGACCAAATCCGGCGGCCAATGTAAATCAGCCAACCGCGCATTCGCCGCGCTACCCGCCAGCTTATAGTCGGCAGCATCACTTGCGATTGGCAACACCCGCGCACCCTTTGGAATGAAAATTTTGGCAATCATCGCCACATTAGACAAAGCATTGTCCACGGGTACCAAGCGATCATCGGTTGGGATGATCGTAACGTTTTTCCAACGAATATTGGCCTGGGCAAGCTTTTCCAAAATCGGTTTTGGCGTTGAACCACCGGGAAATGCTACCAGTGCCTGTCCGCGCGCATCGAGGGCACTTTCAATGATGAAGCTGACATCGCCCACTACTGCGTCGATTAAATCCTCTGCAGCATCAAAATCCCACCATTCGATTTCTTCGGCCATATGCCTTGCGTCTCCGTTAGTTCCTTAATGCCGATGCGGCACGCGCTGCCGATTCAATCGCGGCAACATCGGGAACGCCTTTACCAACAAGCCAGCTACCGCCAACACATAAAATTTCCGGTACGGCCAACCAATCTGCCGCTGTGTCCTGCTTTATGCCTCCCGTTGGGCAAAATTTGCACTGGCCGAATGGTCCAATGAGGGACTTGAGCGCTGGAAGTCCGCCATTTGCTTCCGCCGGAAAAAATTTGAAATGCGTCAGTCCTAAATCAAGCCCGCGCATGATATCACCTGCACTGGCGATACCGGGCAGGAACGGTATGCCTTTGGCGATGGCTGCCTTACCCAAATTGTCGGTGAGGCCCGGCGAGACAATGAACTCAGCGCCAGCAGCGATCGCGCTGTCCAGACCCGGCACATCAACAACAGTGCCAGCACCAACAATCGCGCCAGGAACCTTCTTCATCTCGGCAATCGCGTCCAGGGCCGCAGCGGTACGCAAGGTGACTTCGAGCACGGGAAGCCCTCCCGCAACTAGCGCCTGTGCTATGCACCGCGCATGCGCGGCATCTTCGATAACCAGTACCGGAATGACGGGCGCGGAACGCATGATTTTTTCGATTGCGGCCATTTTCTATAAATCCTCAAATATTTTGCTGGGCGTAAGCGGCCGCTGCGCCAAACAGGCCGGGCTGCGGATGTGTGATCAATTTTACAGGGATGGCGGACATCAGCCCTTCAAAGCGGCCCTTCGCGCGAAAACGTTCGGCAAAGCCCGAATGAAGGAGGCTGTCTTTAATGCGCAGACCTAGCCCGCCCGCAATTACGACGCCGGCAAAACCACCCTGCGCCAGCGTGATGTCACCCGCCACACTGCCAAGCGAGAGACAGAAGCGGTCAACCGCTGCTACGGCAAGGCTGTCCTCAGCCGATAGACCCATTTGCCACAAAGTTTTGTCATCATACTGCTGGACCGCGCGCCCCTCAATCGCCGCAAGCGTCTCGTAGATATCGATAAGACCCGGTCCGGACACGACGCGTTCTATCGACACGCGACGATAGCGGTTACGCAACCGCGCCAAAACGGCGTCCTCAATCGCATCCAACGGCGCAAAATCAATATGCCCGCCTTCGGTCGCTTGCACATGATAGGCACTGCCCTTGCGCCAAAGATGCGCCACACCAAGACCAGTTCCCGGCCCGATAATGCTCAATGTGCCGTCTGCAGCAAAGTCCTGCTCTGGGCCCGTAAGATGCTGAAAATGCTCTGCCCCCGCTTGCGCTACGGCGTGCCCAACTGCGCCAAAGTCATTAACGATGACAAAGCTGTCCACATTCAACTTCTCGCACACCATCGAACGGCGGATGATCCAGGGATTATTGGTAAGCTTGATGACATCAGCGTCCACAGGCCCGGCAATGGCAATTGCGGCTGCGCGCGGAAGCGCTTTGCCATTACGCCGTTCAAATTCCTGCCATGCCGTTTGAAAACTGGCATGTTCAGCAGTCTTCAGCGTTGTCGCCTCACCAAGTGCAAGCACGCGGCCATCCTGCACCTCGGCTATAGCGAACCGGGCGTGGGTTCCGCCGATGTCGACGGCAACAACAGCCGTCATAGTCCAGCAACCGCCAACATGGCCGACCCGCCTTTCTCTGCCTCATCCGCGCCTGCCTGCATCAATGCGAACAGCTCACGCCCCGTACCTATTTGCCGCGCGGGCGTAGGCGCTGGCGCGCGGGTAGCCCAGATATCAGCATCTACCAGCGCCGACAATGTTCCTGTATTGGCGCAGAGCCGAACAATATCACCATCCTGAAGCTTGGCGATTGCTCCGCCGCGCGCAGCTTCTGGGCTTAAGTGGATTGCGGCGGGCACTTTACCCGACGCGCCGGACATGCGGCCATCGGTGACGAGTGCCACATTAAAACCCTTATCCTGCAACACACCCAAAGGCGGGGTCAGCTTATGCAATTCGGGCATGCCGTTGGCAACTGGCCCTTGGAAGCGGATAACGACGACCACATCGCAATCCAATTCGCCTGCCTTGAATGCCGCCAATGCATCATTCTGGTCATGAAACACACGGACGGGCGCTTCGATGGTCCAGCGCGCGGAATCGACCGCGCTCGTCTTAAAGGTTGCACGGCCCAAATTGCCCGTCACCAAACGCATCCCGCCATCGGGGCTGAACGGCGCAGATGGAGGTCGCAGTATAGTGTCGTCGGCAGTGACTGCTGGCGCATCTCGCCAGACAAGCTGATCATTTTCCAACATGGGTTCACGCCCATAATCCGCCAAATCACTGCCTGCGACCGTCATAATGTCGCGGTGCAAAAGGCCCGCATCAATAAGCTCGCGAATAACATAACCCATGCCGCCCGACGCGTGGAAATGGTTCACATCGCCCAACCCGTTGGGATAGACCCGCGCAATGAGTGGGACGGCCGAGGACAGTTGGTCCAAATCTTCCCAATCAATAAGGATCCCCGCCGCCCGGGCGATTGCCGGAATATGCAGCGCATGGTTGGTTGAACCACCCGTCGCGAGCAAACCAACGCAGGCGTTTACAATGGCCTTTTCATCGACGCAAAGCCCTAAGGGCCGATAATCGTCACCATCCCATCCAATCTTGCTCAAACGATGAACCGCAGCCCGCGTCAATTCCGTTCGCAATTTCGTGCCGGGGTTGATGAAGGCCGCGCCTGGAATATGCAGCCCCATCACTTCCATCATCATCTGGTTTGAATTTGCGGTGCCGTAAAAGGTGCAGGTGCCCGCACTATGATAAGACGCAGCCTCCGCTTCAAGCAATTCCGCGCGGCTCGCTTTACCCTCTGCATAAAGCTGCCGAACGCGTTGTTTTTCCTTGTTGGCTAACCCTGACGGCATGGGTCCTGCCGGCACAAGGATATTGGGCAAATGGCCAAAGCGCAAAGCGCCGATCAACAAGCCGGGAACAATCTTGTCGCATATGCCCAGCATCGCGACACTTTCGAACATACCATGGCTTAAACCTACTGCCGTTGCCATCGCGATAACATCGCGGCTGAACAAGGACAGCTCCATCGAATCCTGCCCCTGCGTGACACCATCGCACATGGCAGGCGTGGACCCCGCAACTTGCGCGGTAGCACCAACCTCGCGTGCAAATATCTTCATTTGCTCGGGATAGCGACCATATGGCTGATGCGCGGACAGCATGTCATTATACGCAGTGATGATGCCAATGTTCATCGACTTGCCATCGCGAATGGCTGCCTTGTCCTCGCCACTGGCGGCAAAGCCATGCGCGAGGTTACCGCAGCTTAAAACCGGGCGGTTAACACCAGCGTCGCGTTGCTTGGCGATCAGGTCTAGATACGCCTGACGCCCGACCCTAGAGCGTTCGATAACTCGGGCGGTGACGGCTTCGATTGTGACGTGCAATTTATTCATGCCAGCTCACTCCATCGCGTTCGGTCAGTGCAATCGCGGCATTGGGTCCCCAGCTTCCCGCACCATAGGTTTTTGGGCTAAGCGCCGTAGCGCTCCATAAGCGCCGTATGGCATCGATCCATATCCACTGCGCCTCAACCTCATCCCGGCGAACAAATAGCGTCTGGTCGCCTTCTATGAGGTCGAGAAGCAGTCTTTCATAGGCAATCCTCCGACGCGATCCGGCGAATGCCGCCGTCAGCGACAGGTCCAGCGGCACTTCGCGCAAAGTCACGCCGCCACGGTCCAATCCGGGTTCTTTTGCCATGACCAACAGCCGCACATATTCCTCAGGCTGTAAGCGGATAATAAGCGTATTCGCCTCAAGTTTACCACCACGATCGCGGAACACATTGTGCGGCACGGGTTTGAATTGAATGACAATCTCGCTGCGTCTCTCAGGCAGGCGTTTGCCGGTGCGCAGGAAAAACGGAACGCCTTGCCAGCGCCAATTATCGACATACGCCTTTATCGCAACGAAGGTTTCGGTATCGGACGCTTTGCCAAGATCACTTTCGTAGCTATTGACCGCATCGCCTTGGACCGCACCTTCTGTGTATTTTCCGGTTACAACGTCACCTTCGGCCACAGGACGGAGCGCGCGAAGAACCTTGACCTTTTCGTCACGAATAGCGGTAGCATCAAGGCTAGCAGGCGGCTCCATCGCTGTCAGCGCGAGCAGTTGCAGCATATGGTTCTGCACCATGTCCCGCAGCGCGCCCGTATCGTCATAAAAACCTGCGCGGCCTTCAAGCCCAACTGTCTCGCTCACGGTGATCTGCACATGCGCAATGGCATTGGCGTTCCACAATGGTTCAAATAGCATATTGGCAAAACGCAAGGCTATCAGGTTCTGCACAGTTTCCTTGCCAAGATAATGGTCAATGCGGAAAGTCCGCTTTTCAGGGAACACTGCGTTCACGGCGTCGTTGATATGGCGCGAGGAAGCAAGATCATTGCCCAAGGGTTTTTCAAGACCAATACGCACATTCTCGCCTGAAAGCCCGGCATTGTGCAGGCCCTTGATCGTCGCTTCGAACAAGGACGGCGCTGTGGATAGGAAGATAGACAAACCTCCCGATATATCACCTATGGTCGCAGCCAATTCTGCAAAGCCATCGGGGTCGGAAGCGTCTAACGTGACATAATGTAAGCGTTGTAGGAAGGCATCGATCAGCCCTTCAGCCTTGCGGTCATCGGCTAGAAATTCGCACAATGCCGCACGTGCCATGTCGCGAAAGCCGTCATCACTCAGAGCGCTTCGCGCAGTGCCAAAAATCCGCAAATCCGGGTGGATCAATCCATCGGCATGCAATGCGTATAAGGACGGCAACAACATCCGGCGCGAAAGGTCACCCGTCACCCCGAAAAGCAGCAAGGTTGAACTATGGTCCCGCATTCCGTCAATCTCCTGGCAAGGCCGCAGATAATGGCCTTGCAAAATTGCCCTTCCCTTTATCCGGAAGCGCCGGGGCGTCTAGGGCTTATTCGTATGCAGTGCTTAGCTTAACGCCCAAGCGCGCTGTTCGGCCATGCCCATGGAAATGAGCAGAGGTTCATCCTGCTGGCGCGCCTGAAAGTCCGCCTTGTTCGACAGACCGCGCCAGCCCGAAGCTATCAGCGCCTGCACAATGGGCGCGCCCAAGGTCGTGCCAGGTCCAAGAACGATGACTGTGTCCGGCGCGAACTCTGCCGCGGCCACTTGCACCGCGCGGGTAAAATCATAACTGTCGGTCAGTTGCGCGCCGAGCGTATACTCATAAATGGCCGTGCGGTTGAACGCACGCGGGGACCAAATCCGGCCCTGCCCATCAATCGCCGGAATTTCGCCGACGCCAAAATCGCTCAGAGGATTGCCTGCCCGCGCCATCGGCACGATATGGTTGAGCAAGGGACTATGAAATGCAGCATGGTGCATCAGCCTTAAGGGGAAACGGTCGTCTTTAGGTAGGCGTTCCATCAACCACTTGAGCCCCGCCTCGTCTGCGGCAAACACAATCATTCCACCAAGCCGGATGGAAATAAATATGCCAACTTCAGAAATCATAGATGCTTCATGCATCAAATTATTAATAAATAATAATTTATCTTGCTGAACATTCCAATTGTCATCACAAACGGACCAGACAATCTGTCCGCCTGTGCCATGCTGATGCATGATCCCACCCATATTGTTGACGAGCCGCGCTCCACCGGCAAGATCGACGATACCCGCACAAGCCAATGCGAGATACCAACCCATGGAGTTGCCTGTAACAGCAACAATATCAAATTGTTCGCGGTCAATCGCGGCGAAGTCCGCCATTGCACATGCATAGATCAACGCCGAAGCATTATCGCCGGTCATATGAACCGATGGTGTGTATTTGTCTGCTCCATCCAGTTGCGAGACTGTCACTTGCCCCATCGCGCCCCGCACGGCGTCAACCGTAGCAATAACTTCCTGACGCGCGGCATGATGCGTTTTCAGATAGCCAAGCTCTGTTGCGTTATACGTCCCGCGCCCGGGGCAGATGACTAAAGCGCGTTTTTTCATGCTAATGCTGCCCGCGCTGCTTCTATTATCGACGCCTTGCTCGGCAAAACCAGTTCAGCCGCGGGCCCCAGCGGGATAAAACAATCCTCGGCAGTAATCCGGCTGACGGCATCGCAGCGCCCAGCTTCGGTTAAGATGGTCATCAACTTCTCACTAAGGCTTCCAGATCGGCGGCATTCGTCAACAATCAAAATTTTCTTACAATCCGCCACAGCCGCGACAATTGCCTCTGCATTTAACGGATGCAGCCAGCGTAGGTCGATAATCCGCAAATCAATCCCGTCCGCCTCCAATTCACCCGCTGCCTGGCGTGAAAGAAAATAACCATTTCCATATGTTATGATGGCAAGCTCAGTACCCTTACCAGATTGACCGAGCGCACCCAGCGCAATAGCCTTGTCCTGATCTGGCGCCACATAAGGCGCAGTCCACCCGCCATCGTCCGGCTGCTGCAGGTCGGTCGTATGATAGAGTGCGATAGGCTCAATAAAGACCACGACTCGCCCATCCTCATTCGCCAGTCGAACGCATTCACGTAGCATCGCTGGCGCGTCAGCGGCGCTCGACGGACAAGCAACGATGATGCCGGGAATATCGGTAAGGACAGCAAGGCTATTGTCATTATGGAAATGCCCACCAAACCCCTTTTGATAAGGCAGGCCAGCAATGCGGATAACCATTGGGTTGCGATATTGCTGGTTCGAAAAGAAGGATAAGGTCGCAGCTTCGCCACGTATCTGATCTTCGGCATTATGCAGATAAGCCAAAAACTGAATTTCGGGCATTGGCACAAAGCCATTATGCGCCATGCCTATGGCAAGGCCCAAGATCGTTTGTTCGTCCAGCAATGTGTCAAACACACGCGCGGCGCCAAATTTCTCCTGCAGCCCCTGTGTCACGCCATAGACGCCACCCTTGCGCGCAACATCTTCGCCAAACACCGCTACGTTAGGATATTGCAGCATGATGTCTGCCAACGCAAAATTGATGCTCTTGGCCAAGGTCGCAGGCTTGGCAAGGTTGCGTGCGTCTTTGATGAACAGGGCATCACGCCCCGCCGCATCAGGCAAGGCCTGCGGCGGCTTTGCGGATTTGGCCGGTTCAATCGACGCCATAACCTCTGCCGCCGTCAATAGTCGCGGCTTGGCTAACGCATCCTGCGCCACGCTTTCCACTCGTGCACGCATATCTTCATAGCGCGCAACTATCTCCGCGCCCGACATGCCAGCTTGTTCATACAAGATACGCGCGCTGTGTAACAAAGGATCCTGCGCCTCGGCAGCCTCAATCTGTGCAATGGGTGCATAGCTTAATTCGACGTCGGCCCCTGCATGCCCCATCAGTCGGATCGTCTGCATGTGCAAAAAAACCGGCTTACGCCGCGTGCGGGCATAGGTCACCGCTTCTGCGCATCCGCGCAAGGCATCATTCAGGTCCGCGCCATCGCAGCCTATATAATGCAGCGCCGGCCTATGCGCGAAATTGGCGGCAATCCAGCCGCCCGGCGTGCGCACGGAAATCCCGATGCCGTTATCCTCACACAGAAAGACAATAGGCATCGGCAAATGCTGATAGGCGGCCCAGCAGGCGGCATTGAATGCACCTTGCGACGTTGAATGGTTCGCAGACGCATCGCCAAAGGAACATAGAATTATTGAGTCATGCGGCAGCACGGCATCGGCAAGCTGCAACCGTTGTGCCATGCCAAGCGCATGTGCCGCGCCAACTGCCTTGGGCAAATGTGAAGCGATCGTGCTGGTTTGCGGCGGTACAAAGGTATGTGCGCAGCCCAATACTTTGTGCCGTCCCCCTGAGATCGGGTCATCAGCTGATGCAGCAAAAGACAAGGCCATGTCGTGCAACGGCGTCAGACCGCCTGCTTGCTTCTTACGCTGGATCAGAAACGCAGCATCTCGATAATGCAGGAATGCCATATCAGTTGAACGCGTTGCCGCCGCCATTGCTGCTGTGCCCTCATGCCCCGAACTGCCAATCGAATAGAAGGTCTTGCCTTTGGAACGCCGTGCCCAAAGGTCGAGATGGCGGCTCATAATCTGACTATCGAACAGATCGACAAGCACGTCCGATGCAACCATTTCGGCAGCGTGGCTGGAACGTGGGTCTGGGAAGTCATGCGCAGCGACGCGGCGGGAAAATGCCTCGTCCAAGATAGTGGGGCGGTCAAACATAGTTAGAGATGATTAGCGTCACGAGGCGCAAAAGCCACAGCAAAATGATATTTTCAATCATGCGATTAAATCGCTGGATTTGTCAAATTTCGGCGATAGGATGCGGGATTGTTAGAGTTTCTTCTCGGAATTTTCCCACCGAGAAGTGTTTAGAACGCCGTCAAACATAATATGAGCAGTAAATGCCAATGGTTTGTCGGTTACATGGAGGAGAGAGAAATGCGTCGTTTTAATCGTGTTATGACTGCTGCTTTGTGCAGCACTATCTGCAGCGCCATGCTGGTGCCCGCAGCTTATGCCCAAACAACCCCAGCCGAAGAAGATAATGGTGAGGAACCCATTATCGTGACCGCGACTTTGCGCGCGATGGATGTGCAAGACATTCCGCTGGCCGTGACCGCCGTTGCGCCAGAGGCTTTGGAGCGTCAGGGCATCAACGATATCAAGAATCTGGCATCTATTTCCCCCAGCTTCAACATCCAGTCATCACAGACTGAAACGCAAGGCACCTCGATCAAAATTCGTGGCGTCGGCACGACGGGCAACAATACTGGCCTTGAAAGCTCGGTTGGCGTATTCATCGACGGTGTATACCAGTCGCGTCCTGGCGTGGCACTCGGCGACCTCGTTGATCTTGAGCGCCTTGAAATCTTGCGTGGCCCTCAAGGCACGCTGTTCGGCCGCAACACCTCGGCTGGTGCGTTAAACGTTACCACAAAACGTCCTAGCCTTTCGACAACCGAAGGCTTTGTGAATGCTAGCTACGGCAATTACAATTTCATGAACTTGCAAGCTGGCGTCAGCGTTCCTGTTGTTCAAGATGTCGCAGGCCTTCGTATGTCTGGCACATGGCGCAAGCGCGACGGTTACTTGAAAACCCCATCTGGCGTAGAAAGCAATGACCGTGACCGCTATATGCTGCGCGGCCAGCTCTACATCGAACCCAATGCTGATGTGAGCATCCGCCTGTTGGCCGATTATGCTAAGACGGATGAGCAATGCTGTCAGGCTGTCATTGTTCGTGAAACCGAACTTGCGCCGTTTTCAGCATTTCATGGCCTGGCAAACGACGGGGTTGATCAGTCAGGCTCCTCGGCACTGAACAATCTCTCAATTAATGCCCAAAACTATCTCAACGGATCCAAGCAATGGGGCGTGTCGGGCGAATTGAAGTGGGATTTGGGCGGCGCAAAGCTGACATATATCGGCTCTTATCGTAAATTTGAGTCCAGCTCGACCACCACAGGTGGCTTCACAAGCAACGACACCTACACCGTTGGTAATGGCGCGACCACTTCGCGCCCAGGCATTTTGCCGTCGGGCGACTACATTGATACAATGACCCATGAGCTTCGTATTCAGGGCACAGCTTTTAATGACAAGCTCGATTGGTTGATTGGCGGCTTCTACGGTGATGAAGATATTCGTGCCGACCAGACGATGACGTTGAATGCTGATTTCCAACGTACCGGCAGCGCATTCAACTTTGCGAACGCTGCAGGTGTAAATCCGTTGTTCGCACTGACCGCATTGGGCAATGCGGGTACGCCGGTTAACGCCAATGGCAATTATGCCGAAAACCGCTTCCTGCAAAATGCCAAAAGCTGGTCTGTGTTCACGCATAACGTTCTGAACATCACCGAAAAGCTTAGCCTCACCTTAGGTGCGCGCTATGTGAAGGAAGAAAAAGACGCATCATTTGGCCAACTCGGTGCAACAACCGGCGCGGGTTCCAGCGCTTGTCAGGCGTCAGTTAACGGTGTTTTGGCAGGAACTGTTCCTGCTGCACTGCGTGCAGGCATGATCGGCATCAACTGCTTCCCCTTTGCAACATCGGTCAATCTAACTGCGCCGGCCGCATTGGGCGGTGGCTTGGCAAGCCGCCTGCTGCCTTTGCCACGCGCATGGTCGGATACGTTCAAGGATGACGAACTTACCTATACCGCTCAGGTAGGGTACAAGGCGAATGAAGATCTGTTGCTCTACGCTGGTTACAGCCATGGCTTCAAATCGGGTGGCTTCAACCTCGACCCGATGTCGGCAACCTTGCAGAATTCTGCCGCTATTCTTGCTGGCTTACAAACGGCTACTGTTGTGGCACCGGTCTATGCTGAACCAGACTTTAAGTCAGAAAAGGTCGACCAGATCGAAATCGGCGTAAAGGCAACCTTGTTCGGGTCAATCAAAGCAAACTTGGCTTTGTTCGACATGAAGATGAGCGATTTCCAGGTTTTGGAATTCACCGGCGTTCAGTTTCTTACCTTTAACGTCCATTCGGCCCGTTCAACCGGTGCCGAGCTAGAACTATTTGGTAAGCTGAGCGATAATATCACGGCCAATGTCTCGGCGACTTATGCCAATTCGCGTTATCCGAAAGACTGCAACATCGGCGTTGCGGCAGCAGCTCTGGCGTCGGTCAACCGTCTGTGCGGATCTACTTTGACCAATGCGCCGAAATTTGCGGGTGTTGCTGGCCTTACTTATCAAGGACAGCTCAATGACTCCGGTTGGGGCCTGCTGATAAATGGTAATATCAACTATTCGGATCGCCGCCGCACCAGCACCATTAGCTTGGATACCAACAACCTTCCAAATCCTCTGGATTATCAGGACGCCTATTTCAAAATGAATGCACGCATCGGCCTCACCACGCCGAACGAGCAGCTTACCTTTGAATTATGGGGCACCAACCTGAACAATGAAATCACGCGCGGCATTACCGCCAACACCCCGCTTCGCGGTGGTGCAGGCACCCGCTCGCGTATCGGTTTCGTCGAAGAGCCACGCATGTACGGCTTGACCGTCCGCGCTAAGTTCTAAACAAACATTACAAACAAAAAGGGCGGCTTCCATACCGGAAGCCGCCCTTTTTTGTGTCTGTCGTTCTGGCTTTATGCGGCGGCTTTATACAAAGCCTCGCCCTTGTCGGCCATCTCGCGGAAGCTTTTGGGCGGTGCAAACCGATGGCCAAAACGCTGCGCCAAATTGTCGGCGGTGCGGACGAAGTTTTCCAACCCAACCGTGTCGATATAGCTCATCGGTCCACCGGTGTATGGCGCAAAGCCCCAGCCGAAAATCGCGCCCAAATCTGCGCTCTGTGGGTCTTTGACAACCTCTTCCTCAAAGCATTGTGCCGTCGCGATCAATTGGATGTACAACAAACGTTGCTTCACCTCTTCAACCGAAGGCTGATCGGCAGCGAGTGGATAATGATCCGCCATGCCTTGCCACAGGCTCAGGCGCTCGCCCTTTGCGTCATAATCGTAGAAGCCAGAGCCAAAACGGCGCCCCTTGCGACCAAGCTTGACCACCATCAACTCCATAAAGTCTTCAGTGCCGCTTGGCTGATAGGCGTCGCCGAGTTCCTTCTTGGTCGACTGCATCACGTCATAACCCAATTGCAACGTGGTCTCGTCAAGCAACGCCAACGGCCCGATGGGCATACCCAGCGCCTTGGCCGCGTTTTCAATCAACGCTGGCTTTACGCCCTCGGTCACGAGCTTCATCGCCTCGCCCATATAAGGCGGGAACACGCGGTTGGTGAAAAATCCGCGTACATCCTTCACGACAATCGGTGTTTTCTTGATCTTGGCGTTATAATCAAACGCCGCGGCCAAAGCGCGATCGCCGGTCAACGCGCCGGGGATAATCTCCAGCAACGGCATCTTTTCAACGGGTGAGAAGAAATGCAGCCCAACGAACAATTCCGGACGCGACGAATTTTTGGCGAGGCCCGTGATCGGCAGAGTTGATGTGTTGGACGCGAAGACGACATCGGGTCGAATAACCGCTTCGGCCTTCTTGATTACGTCAGCCTTCACATCAGGGCGTTCAAAAACCGCCTCGATGATGAGGTCGACGTCTTTCAGATCATCATAATTGTCCGTCGGCGTGATACGCGCCATGAAGGCGTCCCCCGCTTCTTTGGTCATCTTGCCACGACTTACGGCCTTGTCGATAATCTTGCGGCTGTAATCGACGGCCTTATTGGCGTCTTCCAAGCTGCGGTCGAGAACAACAACATCCATGCCGCCCTTGACGGTGACATGGGTGATACCTGACCCCATGAGGCCGCCGCCCAATACGCCAACCTTCTTTATCTCCACCGGAGGCACGCCACTGGGGCGGCCAGCGCCCTTCTCGGCGGCCTGTTTGTTAATGAACAAGGTACGGATCATGTTTTTGGCTTGGCTACCCGAAAGCAGCTTAGTGAAATATTTCGATTCCACACGCAGCGCGGTATCGAATGGCAAGATCGATCCTTCATATAGGCACGACAAAATCGCCTTTATGGCATCAAAATTGCCCTTGCTTTCCTTGTGCGCCATGGCGTTGAGGCCAACGAATAATTGCACAGCGCGCGGGTCCATTGCCCCTGCCCCGCCCGGGAATTTGAAATCTTTCCTATCCCAAGGTGCGGTAACCTTCGGATTGGCTTTCACCCATGCCTTCGCATTCGCAATCAAGTCAGCCGCTGGCACGACTTCATGGACTAGGCCTTGCGCCTTTGCCGTGGCCGGATCGAGAGCCTTACCTTGAATGATCATCATCGCTGCATTCTGCAGACCGATCAGACGCGGCGTACGTTGCGTACCGCCACCACCGGGCAGCAAGCCCACCATGACTTCAGGCATGCCAAGTTGGATCTTCGGATGATCAACAACGACGCGGTAATGGCACGCCAAAGTGAGCTCAAGCCCGCCACCCAAGGCAAGTCCATTCAGCGCACAAGCCACTGGCTTAGCCGAAGCTTTGCCCGAACTCAGGTCCTTTGCGGACTGCCCGCCCGTTTCCATTTTGCGCAACAATGCGTTTAACGCAAATGCCTGGTCAAAAGCTTCTTTGGTGCTGTTCGCCTTCGCGCCGCCCAACATAGTAAGGTCCGCGCCAGCCAAGAAACCGGATTTTTTACCCGAGGTGATGACCGCGCCCTTTATGGCGTCGTTGGTCGTGAAATCATCAACCCATTTGGCGAAGTCTTCAATCAACGCGCCATTCCACACATTCATGGACGCGTCGGGCAGATCAATCGTCAAAAGTGCAATGCCATCAGCGTCGATATCGACAGAGAAAGTTTTGTAAGTCATGTTTTCTATCCCAATCAATTCACGCGTTCGATGATGGTTGCGGTGCCCATGCCTGCGCCGATGCACAGGGTAGTCAGCGCGGTCGATTTGCCGGACCGCTCCAGCTCATCGAGCACCGTGCCAAGGATCATTGCACCTGTTGCACCCAAAGGATGCCCCATAGCGATTGCGCCGCCGTTCACATTGATATCGGAATGGTCGATGTTCATCGCTTCCATGAAACGCAGGACGACCGAAGCGAAGGCTTCGTTCAATTCCCATACATCAATGTCGCCTTTGTCCATGCCTGCCCGCGCCAGCGCCTTTTGCGCCGCAAATTCGGGGCCGGTGAGCATGATGGCAGGTTCCGAACCGATGGACGCCATCGAAACGATCCGCGCCCGTGCCTTCAGGCCATATTTTTCGCCGGCTTCCTTCGTACCGATTAACACGGCAGCAGACCCATCGACGATGCCCGAGCTGTTGCCCGCATGGTGGACATGATTGATCTTTTCGACGTCGGGATAGCGCATGATGGCAATGTCATCAAAACCGGGCATCATTGTGCCCATCATTTGGAATGCTGGGGCCAAGGCACCCAAGGATTGCATATCGGTTTGTGGACGCATCAATTCATCATGATCTAGGACGACTTCGCCGATGACGTCCTTGATGGGCAGTATCGAACGCTCAAAGCGCTTCTCGGCCCATGCGCGGCCAGCGCGCTTTTGGCTTTCAACCGCATAAGCATCAACATCGTCGCGGCTATAGCCATATCGGGTGGCGATGAGGTCAGCCGATATGCCTTGCGGAATGAAGTAATTGGCGATTGCCGAGCGGGGGTCGATTGGCCATGCACCGCCGTCTGAACCCATGGGCACGCGGCTCATCGATTCAATACCGCCGCCGACCGCCAAATCGCACTCGCCGGACTTTACCTTGGCCGCAGCAATGTTCGACGCCTCAAGGCCTGAGCCACAAAAACGGTTCACCTGAATACCCGACGTTGTATGCGGATAGCCCGCAGCAAGAATCGCGGTGCGCGTAATAACCGCGCCTTGTTCCCCTACCGGCGAAACGCAACCAAAGGCCACATCCTCAATTTCTTCGCCCGATAAGCCATTGCGGTCGCGGATCGCGGCCAAAACCTGCGATGCCAGATCGATAGGCGTTATTTCATGCAGTGCACCATCAGGGCGCCCCTTGCCGCGCGGGCTGCGCACCGCATCATAAATATAGGCTTCGGTCATATTCAGTCCTTGTTTGCAACCACGGCACCCGCCGCGATCAGTTGGGATATCTCGTCATGACCAAGGCCAGCCTCAGTCAATATGTCGGCATAATCGCCGCCTTTTGTCGCAATATCGAAATGGGTAGCCAATGGCTGTGTTGCAAGTCTTGGCGCAACCTGCGGATGCAACCAACGTCCATCCTGCACAAAGGCCTGCCGCGCAGCGTTTGCGGGATGGGTTGCGGCTTCGACATAATCCAGCACGGGCGTAACGCACGCGTCGGTTCCGGCAAAAATCGTTTCCCACTCGTCACGCGTTTTGGTCGCAAAAACATCTTCAAGCAGTGCATGCTGCTTAGCCCAAGCGGCACGGTCATGCTGACTGCCATAAATCTCAATGTCTATGGGCAAACGCTCCATCATCGCGGCGAAAAACTGAGGTTCAATACAGCCAACAGCCATAAACTTACCGTCAGATGTCAAATAACAACGGTAGAATGGCGTCGCCCCGTCGAGTAAATTTGCCTCACGCTGCGTGCGCCACTGGCCAAGCCCGGCCATGCCATGAACAAAGCTCATCAGGCTGTTGGTGCCATCGACAATCGCCGCATCCACGATATTGCCTTTACCGGTCCGCGCGCGTTCGACCAAAGCAGCAAGAATACCGTTGACGAGGAACATCGATCCGCCGCCAAAATCGCCAACCATGTTGAGCGGCGGAACCGGTGGCTGCCCGTCCTTGCCAATTGCATTCAAAACGCCCGTCATGCCGATATAATTTATGTCATGCCCGGCCATTTGGCTCCACGGACCCGTTTGCCCCCAGCCAGTCATCCGGCCATAAATCAGACCAGGGTTGACCGCGTGGCAGGCGTCAGGGCCTACTCCCATCCGCTCTGTCACACCCGGCCGCAGACCTTCAATCAAGACATCAGCCGACGCAACCAACTTCATCAATGCGGCCACCGCCTCAGGCTTCTTCAAATCAAGAATCATGGATTTTTTACCGCGCGCATCAATGGCCTTGGGCACGATTGAGCCCCCCGGCCTGTCGATGACAATCACATCCGCACCCATATCTGCCAGCAACTGGCCCGCATAAGGCCCCGGCCCAATACCGGCGAGCTCGACAATTTTTATCCCGGTTAACGGACCGGATTTGGCGGGAGAATCGGTCATGAAATTTTTTCCACTTGGATAGACGTTTAATCGCCTGATTAAACCGCATCTTCTAAGGTGCCAGCGCTCTTGACGCAAGCGTCAACTAGGTTTTTTAGCATGGAGAAAATGTCAGCTTTCGAGCAAGATTGAAATTATTTCAGTATCTTAACTCAAAAAATCAAAAACAAGATATTCAAACCAACTCAGTCTGACGGCCCATAAACCGAGGATCAATCCACATCATCAACGGCAATCGCTTCGCCTGTAACCCGTTGGGCCAATGCGGCGGCGATGAAATTGTCTAAGTCGCCGTCGAGCACGTCGCTTGGCGTCGGAGATGTAACGCCGGTGCGCAAATCTTTAACCATTTGATAGGGTTGAAGCACGTAGGAGCGGATCTGATGGCCCCAACCGATTTCAGTCTTGGCCGCATATTCGCCGCTTGCGACTGCCTCGCGCTTGCGCAATTCGGCTTCATAAAGACGCGCTTTCAACATACCCATCGCCGTGGCGCGGTTTTTATGCTGGCTGCGGTCGTTCTGGCTGGCGACGACAATACCCGACGGTTTGTGCGTAATGCGGACGGCTGAGTCGGTTGTGTTAACATGTTGGCCGCCTGCGCCGGACGCGCGGTATGTATCGATCTTCAAATCGCCTTCGTTGATTTCAATGTCGATATTGTCGTCGATGACTGGATAGACCCAGACGCTTGAAAAGCTCGTATGCCGCTTTGCCGCGCTGTCATAAGGCGAAATACGGACCAAGCGGTGGACGCCGCTTTCAGTCTTGGCATAGCCATAGGCATTCTCGCCCTTTACCAGCAATGTGGCGGATTTTATCCCCGCCTGATCACCTGCCTGATAATCGACCATCTCAACCTTGTAGCCGCGTTGCTCGGCCCAGCGATAATACATGCGCTGAAGCATTTCCGCCCAGTCCTGGCTCTCAGTGCCGCCAGCACCAGCATGAATTTCAATGAAGGTGTCATTGCCGTCTGCCTCGCCCGACAGCAATGCAGATACCTTGTCGCGATCAGCCCGGTCAGCCAACGCTTTCAGCGCGGCAGTCCCTTCATCGCCCAACTCGGCGTCGCCTTCCATTTCGGCAAGCTCGATTAACTCAACCGTTCCTGCCTTATCAGCATCGATTTCACGCACAGTACCGATCGCAGCGTCCAACCGGCGGCGTTCGCGCATGACTTCTTCGGCGGCCTTTGGATTATCCCACAAGCTTGGGTCTTCAACCTTGGCGTTCAGTTCGTCCAAACGGCGCAAGGCGCGTTCCCAATCCAGCGACATCTTCACAAGGTTGAGGGCGGCATCAATGCGGGCAACATAGCCTTCTGCGTCGGCGCGCATAAGAAACTCCAAGGGAATGAAAAGGTCAGCCGCGGCCTTTAGCTGATTGGATGCTCAAGTCAAAGGCAGCAATAAACAGAATTATCCGCCGCATCACAAAATCAATCAGACACTGCGCCTAATAAATGCCGCCCTCTTGCTGGATAAACTCTTGGTCGCGCTTTGTCCCGACACTTGCGCTCGGGGCATTGGCAGCGCCGGCTGCATTGTCAGATTGCGTATCGTCCGTTTTCTTTGGTTTATCGTCCCGCGCAGCCAGTTCTTCCTGACGGATGGAGCGCTTTGGTTCTGTCTCGGCCTTAAACGCCTCCCAAATCACGGCGCTGAGCGGGTCATCACTCGGCCAAGCACCATAGACGCGCTTGCCGCTCCTACGATCCACGCGGACAAGCCGTGTTCCTGCGGGCGCGATGAAAGGCGTCTTCGGCATATCGGCCATCGCTGTGCGTGCGAATTGTTTAAAAATGGGCGCAGCAATTGAACTTCCCTGCGCATAACCACCCATATTGCGCGGTTGATCAAAGCCCAGATAGACGCCAGCTACCAAATGCGGTGATCCGCCAATGAACCATACATTTGTCGGGCCAGTCGTTGTTCCGGTTTTGCCGAACAATGGCCGGTCAAGTTCGCGCAATGTGACAGCGGTGCCCCGCTGAATCACGCCTTCCAACATATGCACGACTTGATACGCCGTGATCGGATCCATGACTTGTTTGCCCGTAGGTGTGAAGCGCGGCATTGGCTTGCCATTCCAATCGGGCGCGCGGCAACCCTTACAGGGCTTCCATTTGGCGGGCCAAATAACCTTGCCTTTGCGATTTTGCGCGAAATCAATGAATGTCGGCTTCAATTCACGGCCATGATTGACCAGCATCGAATAAGCGTTGACCATCTTCAACACGGTCGTATCCCCCGCACCCAGCGCGTAGGAGAGATAATCCGGATAATCCCCAATCGACATGTCACGCAAGGTGTCGGTCACATTGTCCATGCCGGATTCCGCCGCCGCCCGCACCGTCATCAGGTTGCGTGATTGTTCAAGGCCCCAACGCATGGTTTGCGGCCCTGCCCCGCCACCCGTGAAATTGCGAAAGCATTTTTGACCTAAGTTCGCGCCTTGCCACACGCAATAAGGACCATCTACGATAATCGACGTGGGTGTCATTCCATTGTCGAGCGCAGTTGCATAAACAAAAGGTTTAATGGTTGATCCGGGCTGCCTTTGTGCCTGTGTCGCCCGGTTGAAGCTGGATATACGATTGTCAAAGCCACCTTGCACCGCAAGCACGCGGCCGTTGAAAGGATCTTGAACAACCATGCCTCCTCCGACCTCTGGTACGCTGCGGACGACGAAGCTGTTGGTGCCATTAGGGGCAACGGCGATGACATCGCCTGCCTTCATCGCGGCCGGGCTACCGTCAAGGCGCGCGATCGAACCATCTGCAAATCCAACACGCCCCTTGCCCAGCGCAACACCAGCACGCCAATTTGCATAATCAATGCCGATATTGGTCGACGCAAAACGCGATGGCCATTTGTCATCGGTTACGTCAATTGTACCCAAATTTGCTTTCCAAGCCTTGCCGGCATTGTAGCGCAGCAAGCCTTCACGCAATGCTTTGGTCGCCGCAATTTGATGTTCGGGATGCATGGACGACCGGACCCAAAGCCCACCCGAATATACGCTATAGGGGCCCGCTTCGTCGGTTTCGCCAAATTTTTCGATAAGCTGACGACGCACTTCTTCTGCAAAATAACCGCCGACATTTTTATAAGCTGTGCCACGTTGCGTCACAAGACCAAGCGGTTGGGCACGCGCAGTCGCAAGCTGCGCATCGGTAATCCATCCATTCGCCTGCATTTCGCCCAGCACCCAATTACGTCGGGCCATGGCGAGCTTCGCATTTTTGGCGCGCCCATAACGTTCCGGGGCCTTTGGCAGGATAGCCAAAAAGGCCATTTCATGCAGCAAGAGCTTATCAACGCTTTTCCCGAAATAGGCCTGTGCCGCGGCCTCAACCCCAAAAGACTGCCGCCCAAGTGCGATTTCATTGAGGTAGAGCGACAATATCTGCTGCTTAGTCAGCGCGCTTTCGATACGCTTGGCTAAGATCGCCTCCTTGACCTTGCGGGTGTAACTATATTCGTTGGTCAAAAGCAGGTTTTTCGCAACCTGCTGCGTGATGGTCGATGCGCCACGCGACCGTTTGTCGCTAAAAATATTGTCGAAAATGGCTGATACGATTCCAGGATAGTCAATCCCGCCATGGGTGAAAAACGTTTTGTCTTCGGCTGCGAGATAAGCGTGCACCAGCGTTTTGGGGAAATCGGCATATTCCAATTGAACGCGACGTTCCCGGGCGTAACTATGAAAGGGCTGCCCGTTAATATCGCGCACCACCGTTGGCAGCGGCGATTCATATTCGATGAGCGCCTCCGCATCGGGAAGATTGCGGGCGAACAACGCCCAAAAAATCAGCAGCAGAACGAACAGCGCACCCGCAGCGTAAGTAGCCAAACGAAAACGCTTGCTTTGCCACCATCCCCGCCAGCGAGTCACAAAATCTTCGGCGTCGCGTTTCAACCGATAACGGATCGTTGTCGGTTCTTTGGCAGGTGGGGTCTGGATATCCATTGCGGCCCCTATCTAGCCGATTTGCTGGGCAGGTCCAGAATGTAAATAAGTAAAGGGCCGCGAATTTGGCCATATGCCCTCTCAAAGCGACACAATTCGCCTTACGAAAGAGACGTGAAAGGCACTGGACATCGCCCGCGCGACCTTGCCCTGTCCTGCGGGCGACGACAGAAGCGGCATATCATTGTTTCCAAAAAACCTGGCTCAGCCAATCAGCATTATAAAAACAGGGTCCACGAGTCGTAATTGCAGGTTAAAGCGCGGGATTCTCTTGCCGACAACCTGCGGGAGTGCTAGCGAATAACTACAGGGAATTCTGACGAATGCCCCGATAGTCCGCCGTTCGGTGTTTACGCTCGGCAATTTAACAGGTTGACGCTACATGAGGCATGATATTTCCACCAACGCCGCCCGGTCAGGGCATGGCGCATGGTTTGGAAATCAAGCGCGCGCGATACACGCCCGCCATGCACAAGCAGCAGACGCATTTTTAACATTTCCACCACATCACTTTGCCGACTGGATCGCTGTGCGTCCGGTCTGGCAACGTATCAACAATGAAGCGATCGGCCTTCGGCTAACAATCGGCTGCCGTGCTCGCTGGAGTAAATTACATGACAACGCGTATGCTTATCGACGCGCGTCACCGGGAAGAGACCCGGGTCGCAGTCGTAACAGGAAACCGGATTGAGGAATTCGATTTTGAATCGGCCGAGCACAAGCAGCTCAAAGGCAATATCTACCTCGCAAAGGTAACCAGGGTCGAACCATCGCTTCAGGCTGCTTTCGTCGACTATGGCGGCAATCGGCATGGATTTTTGGCGTTTGCCGAAATTCACCCTGATTATTACCAAATCCCTCGGGAAGACCGCGAGCGGCTGTTGGCTGAAGAAGCTGAAGCCGCGGCTGAAGAAGCGGCACTGCGTGAGCAAGAAGAAGAGGAAAGCGACGAGCCTTCCGATATCATGCAGGGTTCAGCGGAACGTGACGACGACGTAACAGACCTCATTGAGGTCGATAGCGATGACAGCATCGACACCATAGACATGACAGAGGGTGAAGAACCCGATCTGAGCGGCAATGGTGACGACACCGACGAAAACGAACGTAGCGACCATCAAGGCGATAACGGTCGCAACAACCGTCGCCGTCGCGGACGTGGCGGACGAAATGGCGAAGGCCGCGTAACAAAAGCGAGTGACGAAGTGCGCGCAAAGCGCATGAACTTGCGCCGCCGTTACAAGATCCAGGACGTCATTCATCGTCGTCAAGTTTTGCTTGTTCAAGTCGTTAAAGAAGAACGCGGAAACAAGGGTGCTGCGCTCACGACGTATCTGAGCCTTGCAGGACGTTATTGCGTCTTGATGCCAAACACGTCGCATGGCGGTGGCATCAGCCGTAAAATCCACAGCGCCGCCGACCGTAAACGTTTAAAGACCATTATTTCCGATCTTACATTGCCCGCCAGTATGGGCTGCATCATCCGGACTGCCGGACTTGCCCGGACGAAGCCTGAGATTAAGCGTGATTTTGATTATCTAGCGCGCCTGTGGGACGAAATTCGTGAGCGCACCCTGCGCGGTGCTGCGCCCATGTTGATCCACACTGACAGCGACCTCATCAAACGCGCCATTCGGGATATCTACAATAAAGATATTGATGAGGTGTTCGTTGAAGGGCCCGACGGGTATAAGGCAGCCAAGGACTTTATGAAGCTGCTGATGCCTAGCCACGCCAAGCGTGTGCAGCATTATGCCGATCCAGTCCCCTTGTTCCAACGCTATCATGTCGAAGATCAGTTGAACGCAATGTATCAGCCGGTCGTCCAATTGAAGTCGGGTGGCTATATTGTCATCAATCCGACCGAAGCATTGGTCTCGATCGACATCAACTCAGGCCGTTCGACCAAAGAACATGGCATTGAACAAACCGCGCTTTCTACCAATTTGGAAGCCGCGCGGGAGATTGCCCGTCAGTTGCGTTTGCGCGATATGGCCGGCCTTGTCGTCATTGACTTCATCGATATGGAGCATCATTCGAACGCCCGCAAAGTCGAGCGCGCGATGAAAGAAGCTCTGAAGCATGATCGCGCGCGCATTCAAGTTGGTCGTATTTCCAGCTTTGGCCTGATGGAAATGAGCCGTCAGCGTCTGCGCACCGGCGTGCTGGAGGCATCGACCCGCGAATGTCCGCATTGTGAAGGCACTGGCCTAGTCCGCACCGCGTCGTCCGCGGCATTGTCCGCGTTGCGTCTTATTGAGGACGAAGCTGCAAAGGGTCAAGGCAACCAGATCGTGTTGCAAGCAAGCCAAGAGGCGACCATCTATTGCCTCAACAACAAGCGTGCCGAATTGGCAGCGATTGAAGATCGCTACCATGTCCGTGTTCTGATTGTTCCCAATGGCGAAACCGAAGGCGCAAAACTTGCAGTCTCCAGCTCTGGCCCACGTCCAGAGCGTCCGGTCGAACTGCCACCGATCATCGATCTCGACGATGACATTGATGATGTTGTCGACGAGTTCGACGATGAAGCCGAAGATGTCGAAGAAACTGTGCGCGAGCCACGTCGTGCCAGAGAAGATCGTCCCCGCGAAGAAGGTGAAGGCGGCGAAGGTCGCAAACGCAAGCGTCGCCGTGGTCGCCGCGGTGGCAAAGGTCGCGACCGTGATGGTCGTCCTGAAGGCGAGGATGCGGTTGCTGGTGAAAATAAGGCTTCTGCGGAACGTTCCGAAGGCGACGATTTAGGTCAAACAGCTGAAGCCGATGCGGAAACCAAACCAAAAGCACGTCGTGGACGTCGCGGCGGCAGAGGTCGTGACCGTCGGGAAACGGGCGTTGATGGCATTGCTGAAGCTTCAGAACCTACAGAATCCGAAACCCCTGCAGTCACGGAGGTAGCGCAAGAAGTCGAAGCGAAGCCAAAGCGTCGCAGCCGCGCCAAGCCAAAGGCTGACGCGGTTGATGTTGAAGAAACCGCCGCGCCTGTAGCAGCTGACGAAGCCCCTGCCGCAAAGGTAAAGGCTCCAGCCAAGTCACGTGCCAAGGCAAAGGCAACACCGCCTGTTACGGAAACCGCAGCTGAAGAAGCTGCGGAGACACCAAAGACCAAGGCCAAGGCCCCACGCAAGAAAGCTGCCGCAAAAGATGCCGCGAAAGATGTAACATCCACAGAAGTGGACGGCGGCCCCGATGACGGCACACCACGCACTGGTTGGTGGCAACGCACCTTCGGCTAAGCGTAAAGCTGGTCAAAACAACGAAACCCCGCTGGTCACTGACCGGCGGGGTTTTGTTTTGTCAAATTTCTTCATTGCGCGTTCATGCTGTTCGGGCCATTCACCTGACATGGAAATTTTCACATTTCGTCTGGTCCGATCAGCGTTCACCCTGTTTCTTGCGGTTTTGATCTCTGTGCAGCCAGCCATGGCGCAGTCTATTTTGCGCGATGCGGAGACCGAAGCCTTTTTCAAAGAGATTTCCGCGCCGTTGATTGAGGCGGCAGGACTAGATCCCAAAAATGTCGACATAATCCTGATCAACGACAAGTCTATCAATGCCTTTGTCGCTGGCGGCCAAGCAGTTTACATTCACAGCGGTTTGATCGATGCCGCAACTACCGCAAATGAGGTCCAAGGTGTAATCGCGCACGAACTTGGCCATATAGTCGGCGGCCACGTTGTGCGTTTCGATGAGGGCGTTTCTGCCGCCAGTGGTATCAGCATCGCTAGCCTCATTCTCGCAGCTGCGGCCATCGCGGCGGGTGCAGGCGAGGCCGGTATGGGCATATTGTCGGCAGGGCAACAAGCCGCAATGGGTAAATTCTTAGCCTATAGCCGTGGACAAGAAGGCACAGCCGATGCATCAGGTGCGCAATATCTATCTAAGGCCGGGATAACAGGCCGTGGCTCCATCAATTTTTTCAAAAAGCTTCAAAATTTTG
Organism: Sphingomonadales bacterium; assembly: GCA_027488785.1. Lineage (GTDB taxonomy): Bacteria > Pseudomonadota > Alphaproteobacteria > Sphingomonadales > Sphingomonadaceae > Sphingorhabdus_B. The sequence continues at coordinate 67,237 of JAIYAY010000025.1, forward strand.
AATTCCGCCTCGGTATCCCGCAAGAGGATAGCTATGGGCGAACCCACCCTTTATCGGGTGAACGTATATCGGTGCTGGAGGATACCTATTCAGCAGATCCTGCCTGGAACGCGCCGTTAAACCCCAAATGGGAGAGCGATTTCAAACGCGTTAAGGCAAAGCTGACCGGCTACCTCGCCGACCCCAGTGCTACAATGCGCGATTACCCTGAATCGGATAAATCGGTGCCTGCGCGCTATGCGCGCGCTTATGCTTGGCACAAGTCAGCTTATCCGCAAAAGGCGCTGGATGAGTCATCCGCCCTTGTCTCTTCCGCGCCCGAGGATCCGTATTTCCTTGAACTGCATGGGCAGATTTTGTTGGAATCCGGGCGCCCTGCAGATGCGATTGCACCATTGCGCAAAGCGGTGAACCTGACCGGCAACCAACCCTTAATCGCCGCAATATTCGGACATGCGTTGATCGCTACGGAAGACAAAACGCAGCTGGATGAAGCAGCGCAGGTGTTGAAAGCCGCAGTCACCAAAGACAACCAAAATCCGTTTGCATGGTATCAGCTTGGCGTCGTCTATGCTCAAAAAGGCGATACGGCCCGCGCCGCACTTGCCAGCGCCGAACGCTATATGATGGTAGGCGCGCCACAATTTGCATTTTCCAATGCGCAAATCGCAATGGCTGGCTTGCCGGAATTCTCGCCTGATTGGATCCGGGCACAAGATATCCATATGGTGGCCGAGGCCCAGCTTACTCAGTTGAAGAAGCGCCGCCGCTAAAAAGCTGGCAGAATATGTGCGGCCCGGCTAATCAGCGTCCATGAACGAACAAGCGTCAACCCGCCGGATTATCATCGCAACTGTTGGAGCGGGATTAGCTATCTTGTTGGCTTTGGCGGTCTATATTTTCTGGCCAAGCGCCGTCACGGTTCGCCCAATGAATGCGGCAAATTCCGCCGAAGATGCCATAAAGTCTGCCGACGATGCTGTTGCTGCTGCAGGCATGTCACCCGCGCAACGCAAGGCAATGGAAGCGTTGGTGCGAGCCTATATCCTCGAAAATCCGGAAATCATCACTGACGCTGTCGCCATTTTGCAGCAACGTGATGTCGCAAAGCGTTTGGCTGCGGCGGGCGATCAAATCGCCAAGCCTTTCCCGGGAGCGGAGGCCGGAAACCCAAAGGGCGATGTGACGATTGTCGAATTTACCGACTATAATTGCGGATTTTGCCGGGCAAGCGTGCCCGATATCCAACGTTTATTAAAAAGCGATAGCAATATCCGCTTGGTCTATCGCGAATTACCGATACTCAGCCAATCCAGCCGAGATGCAGCTTTATGGGCGCTTGCGGCCGCGCGCCAAGGCAAGCACAAGGCATTTCATGATGCATTGTTTGCTGGTGGCCGTGCTGATGAAGCGAACATAGCCGCCGCAGCGCGCAAGGCAGGGCTTGATATGGCCGCAGCCCGAACCTTCGCTGCATCACCGCAAGCAAACCAAGAGATCGAGCGCAACTTGGCGCTTATGCAACAAATCGGCTTCAACGGCACGCCGACATTCATCATCGGTGACCAGATATTGGAGGGCGCCTTAGGCTATGACGCGCTGAAAACCGCGGTTGAAAAGGCGCGTGCGAAGGGCTGACTAGCCCTTTTTTCCTTGCGCAATCACATACCATTCCACCGAACCTTTACGGCTTGCCGGTGGCTTTGCGTGTTTGACCGTATTGAAGTTCGTTTTAAGTATGTTCAACATCGCCGGATCGGTGCCGCCTGCAAACACCTTGGCGACAAAATCACCACCCGGCACCAGGACCTTGATCGCAAAATCCACCGCCGCCTCAACGAGGCCCATCGTGCGCAAATGGTCAGTCTGCTTATGCCCGACGGTATTCGCTGCCATGTCAGACAAGATCAGGTCCGGCGCGCTGCCAAGTTCGGTGATCAACCGGTCTGGCGAGCTGTCATGCATGAAGTCCATCTCCAGCAATATAACGCCCTCAAGCGGGTCAACTGGTAATAGATCAATGCCGACAATTGTTGCTTTTGGTTGCTTCCGGCGCACCACCTGCGCCCATCCACCCGGTGCAACGCCTAAATCCACGACCGCCTTTTTACCACGCAAGATGTGGAATTTTTCGTCGAGTTCAAGCAGCTTATAAGCGGCGCGACTTCGATAGCCTTCGCCTTGCGCGCGTTTGACATAAGGGTCGTTCAACTGACGCTCAAGCCAACGGGTCGATTGCGCACTGCGCCGTTTTGCCGTCTTGACCTTCTGCTTGCCAGCGAGTGTCCGACCCGAATTTTTACCACCAAAAAGATTGTCTGCCATAGCTCAATTCCGCCGATTACGGCGCTTGGCGTCGCTGGCCATCAGCGCACGCAATATACCTTCGCGAATGCCGCGATCTGCCACGCCCAACCTTTCGCCAGGCCATATATCGAAAATCGATTCCAATATCGCACAACCGGCTACCACCAAATCGGCCCGTTCATGGCCAATTGTCGGAAACTCTGCGCGTCTTGTTATGTTGCGCTGCGCCAATTCGCGGCTGATATCCCGCATAGCAGCGGTCGGCAAATGCAAACCATCGACAGCCCGCCGATCATAGCTGTTAAGCTTCAGATAGACGCTGGCGAGTGTCGTGACGGTCCCTGACGTCCCCAATAGACGCCGATCGCCACCGTCTTCGGGCAAGCGGGCCGCAAAGTCGGCAAAACTGGCCATGACTTTGTCGCGCATCGCTTGGTAGCTTGCCCTTAATTGTTCCGGACTGTCGCCCTCTGTACGCTCGCTTTCGGTGAGCGAGACAACGCCCCAGGGCACGCTTACCCAATCAAGAATTTCAGGAATGACGTTGCTTGTCGATACAAGAACCAGTTCGGTTGAACCCCCACCAATATCAAAAATCAGCGCTGGCCCTTCACCATCTTCCAACAGTGCGTAGCAACCCATCACGGCCAGCCGCGCCTCTTCCTTTGGGCTGATGATATCAAGGTGGATACCTGTCTCTCGCTTCACCCGCTCGATAAACTGTGCCCCGTTTACCGCCTGACGGCAGGCCTCGGTCGCAACAGAACGCGCGAGCACCACGTTGCGTTTTTTTAGCTTCTCGGCGCATACGGTCAGCGCTTCCACCGCGCGGTCCATGGCCTCCTCGCTCATCCGACCAGTGGAGGTCATCCCCTCACCCAGACGTACAACGCGCGAAAATGCATCAACCACGGTAAAATCATCGCCACCCGCGCGCGCGATAAGCAATCTGCAATTGTTGGTACCAAGGTCAAGCGCGGCGTAAGCGGTGCGTTCAAGCCAGTTGCGGCGCAAGGCGGTGTCATGGCCCTGCGCATCGCGCGTAGCAGCCCGTTCGGACGCTTTTGCGACTTCGGGACGCACTGCGCCTTTGGCCGAAGCCTGCTGCAACGTTGCAGCCTTGGGTGCCGCATTTTTGCGACGGGGCGGCTTTTTACGTTTTCGCCCGCGTCCGTTTTGCGGCGATGGCGCGACATTTTCGCCCATAGCCGATAACTCACTTCTTATTTTCTAGCCGGTCGGATGTGCCGCCGGTACCTGACGGCTATGCTACTCGCAGCGTGACAAAGATTCAAGATTTTTGAACAGCCCCGCAGCCGCCCGATTCAGCGGGTTGACCGGACATAGTCACGGGCATATACGCCCAGCCCTTGATCCCCGGTCGTCTAACGGTAAGACTACGGACTCTGACTCCGTCTATTGAGGTTCGAATCCTTACCGGGGAACCAAATTAAAGCGCACCTACTCAACATTCCTGTGTTGAAGCATGCTTCGCCAACCAAACCTATCTGTACAACAGCCATAACCGCAATCATGCATGGCTAGGCACCGCGTAAGGACACCGCCGCCCGTTATTCGCTTCTCAGCGCTTCAATCGGCGATAATCGTGATGCTCTGATGGCTGGATAACCTCCGAAAACTAGACCGATAATGGCGGAAAAAGCGACCGCCATTATCGCAGTGTCAAAGCCAATTGGCGCCGGGAATTCAGCCACACGTTCGAAAATGGAGGCCGCCAATATAGCCAGCGACAGCCCAATTGCACCGCCGATCACGCACAAAACAGCTGCCTCCACCAGAAACTGGTTGCGAATATCGCTTCGCTTTGCGCCCAACGCCATGCGCAGCCCAATTTCACGGGTGCGTTCTGTGACACTAACCAGCATGATATTCATGATACCAATCCCGCCGACCAGCAGCGAAATCGATGCAATGGCGACAAGCACGGCCTGAAATATTTGCGTTACTTCGCCCGTGGTTTCGGCAATTTCGGTTGTCGTGCGAACGGTGAACGGGTTGATCTTGCCTTTCGCTACACGATACCGGTCGCGCAACAAACGCTCTATTTCCTTTTGCCCTGCAAGCAGCGCATCTTCATCCTCAAACCCGACAAAGATCAACGTCACATCGTCGGGGCCCTGCGTAGCGGTGGTCAACAAACGTTGGCGCAACGTCGTTATTGGCACAACGATTTGGTCGTCATTATCATTGCCAAGGTTGCTGCCTTTGCTTTCGAGAAGACCAATCACGGTAAATGGCACGCGGTTAATCCGAATAGTTTCTCCGACCGGACTTGTTTCTGGGAACAATTTATTAGCTACGGTTTCGCCGATCACAGCGACGCGCGCCGCGGAACCAACGTCGCTTTGTGTTAGAAACCGGCCTTCGGATGCGGTGACGTTGGAGACTACACCATATTCAGGGGTCGCGCCGGTCGCCTGTGTCGTTGCACTTCGTCCCGGCGTAACAATTTGAACGCTGCTGCGGATTTGTGGAGCAACGGCGCTGACGCCCGATACCTCGCGCAGGATTGCCTGACCGTCGCGCTCGGTCAATCGCCCACGGTCGTTCGGTCGCGGGGGACCACTGCCGCTGTCGGGTTGCGGCACAACAATGGCCATGTTCGACCCCAAGGTCGCAATTTGCTGCGACACCGAAACCTGCGCACCATTGCCTACAGCAACGGCCAATATAACCGAGAATACGCCAATCATGACGCCCAAAGTGGTCAGGATTGAACGCATCAAATTGGTACGAAGCGCCGTTAGCGCAATCGCGACATTCACGCCCCACCCGGCAAGCGACGCAAGTAAGTCTTTCATGCCGCACTGGCCTTGCGTCGGGATTTCACCGCCGCGTCCTCAATGACCTGACCGTCGCGAAAGACAATCCGCCGCGCGGCAAATTCGGCGATATCGGGTTCGTGCGTGACGAGCACAACAGTAATGCCGTCGTCGTTCAACTTCTGGAAAATACCCATAATGTCCAAGGATGTTTGGGTATCAAGTGCGCCTGTTGGCTCGTCGGCCAGCAACATCAGCGGGTCTGTGACCAATGCCCGCGCGATCGCCACACGCTGTTGCTGACCACCCGAGAGCTTCGCGGGCGTATTTTGTAAGCGGTTGGCAAGGCCCATGGCCTCCAGCTTGTGCTGCGCGCGCTGGCGTCGCTCGGCATAGCCGATCCCGGCATAGATGAGCGGCACCGCAACATTATCGAGCGCACTGGTCCGCGCGAGCAGATTGAACTGCTGAAACACAAACCCGATCTTGCGATTGCGGATTTCGGCCAGCGCATCGCTATCGAGCAATTTGGTATCAATCCCGTCCAACAACAAAGTGCCTGATGTTGGAACATCCAGGCACCCGATCATGTTCATGAAAGTCGATTTGCCCGATCCACTTGCGCCCATGATTGCGACAAATTCGCCACGCGAAATGGACAGAGAAACATTGTTGACCGCGTGGACAATTTCGCCGCCAATCGCATAGTCCTTGACCAAATCATGCGTTTCAAGAAGCGGCGTTGCCATCTTCATCCGCGCTTTCGTCGGTCTCTTTCTTGGGCTTCAGCGATTTTGTGCGCACCAGCACCTTGTCCCCCTTTTTCAGGCCCGAAACGACCTCGGTATACTCCTCGCCCTGCAAGCCCGTCCGTATAGCTCTCCGTTCGGGTCGATAGGGATCATCACCCACCAGATATACTTTGGGAAGGGCATTGCCCTTTTTTGTAGTGTCCAACGCTGGCTTTTCTGCCGCAGCTGTTGGCCGGTCCGCCAATCGCGGCCGAAACCGCATCGCGTTAGTGGGAACCCGCGTGACATTTTTCCTGACGTCCGTGATGATTTCGACATTGGCGGTCATTCCGGGAAGCAACTTTCCATTCACATTATCGACATCGATAATCACGAGGTAGCTGACGACATTTTGCGCCTCGACTGGCGCTTGCCGGACTTGCCGGACCTTAGCCTTGAATACATCATCGGGATAACTATCAACGGTGAAGCTGACCATTTGTCCCGCACGAACTTGCCCGATATCAGCCTCATCAACCGATGCCTCAACCTGCATCTTGGTCGTATCTGCCGCAATTTCGAACAAATTCGGCGTCTGAAAACTGGCGGCAACGGTCGTTCCCGGTTCAACCAATTTGTTGATGATTACTCCGCTCGCAGGCGCAACGATAACGGTCCGCTTAAGATCTAGTGTCGCCGAAGACAGTTCAGCATTGCCCTGCCGGATTTGCGCGCCGCCACTTTGCGTTTGCGCCAAGGCGACCTGCAACGCGTTGCGCGCGCTGTTCAGCTTGCTTTGCGCGATATCAAGGCCCGCCTTTGACACAAATCCGCGTTCTGCCAGCGCCTTTTGCCTATCAAAATCGCGCTCTTGAATTTCCAGCTCCGCACGCGCACGCGCCACATTGGCTGTCGTCTGTTGAAGATTGGCCCGTGCCACGGCAACCTGCGCCTCGGATTGTTCCACCCGCGCACGCACCCGCGTCGGGTCAATCTCGGCCAACACCTGCCCTGCCCGCACGCGCGAATTGAAATCAACGTAGACCTTGGTGATTTGCCCCGAAACTTCGGCGCCTACCTTGATGGTGTTCAGCGCCCGCACTTTGCCGCTTGCGGAAACCTTGCGGATGACATCGCCGCGCGTGACAGCCTCGCTGACATATACATAGTCAGGCGGCGTCGGACGAATGATCCGGTACACAATGAATAACAGCACCAGCGCAATCAACACCGACCAAATCGGATGACGCTTTGTCCATGAAATGAAGGTGGTTAGCATATTACCCCGACCAATGCCGTTTGTTCGCACTCGCTGTATCTTGAGTTATGGAAACTGGCTAGCGGTTATGTGGGGGTGGGGATGATACGCCGTTCGCGAATGGTAATGACCTGCCAAACTGTAGGACGCGTTTTGCGGTCTAAAGCCAGTCTCGACTTGTAAATTTTAGTATTAACTACATGACGTTACTTGCCAATCTGGCTGATTGGTCCAGATTGATACGCGAATAGGATTACTGCCGAGTCGGGGAGGGCGATGAGGATGAAGGCCAATGCCAAGTCTTACAGTCGCTCCGCCTTATTTGCCGCAGCGTTGTTGATGAGCGGATGCGCGAGCCATTCATATATGGGTGTGTCGCTGGAGCCGGGGGGAGCTGATCCGGCGGTGCAGGCGTTGGCTATGCGCGCATCCACAGGCGACAAGCAGGCGCAGTTGGATTTGGGGATACGGTTTGAAGAGGGGGCTGACGTTGCTCGGGACCTCAACACAGCGAAAAAGCTGTACCGCCAAGCCGCGTCCGACAGCGACGGGACGATGTGGGTCTACACCCCGCCCGTGGGCAATGGGACCAGTGGGCGGGTGGTTCCGGTCCAGTCGGGAACACAGCAATATGGCCTTGCCGAGGCGCAACAGAGACTTAACCAACTTAATGCCGCATCTCGCAAACAAGCGATTTCAAACACTCAACAGAACAACCCGCCTTCCATTACACCGGTTTCATCAATTGATGATGATGTTTCCCAAATCGTTAAAAGTTCTGTCGATATCCGGGCGGCACCACAATTCAAATTTGATGGGTTGATTATTTACATACAATCCCAACCAACATCTGATGAAATTATTGAGTATTTAAAAAAAACATATACTGGAATTTCACAAAATAAATCAGAATATAATTGCCTATTACAAAGAAAGTATCTTGCAGAATATATTTTTAACCTATGTAATAAATTTATGTTAAAAACAGTAAAATCTACAACCATATGGTTAACAGATGAAGATAGTAAAAATGGTTATCATTTTAGATGCAAAACAAATTTTGATGAGTGGTCAATTCTAACAAAGTATAATAAAAAAATTAATTCAAAGATGGCAATATCAGATTTGTGGCAAGGATATTCTTCTATTGAAGGTAGTTCCGGATATCATCGGGTTAATTTGGAATTTATATCTTTAAGAAAATGTCTTTATTCTATTGATATTACTGAGGGATTTAAATAAAATGAACGTTCAATCAAATTCTTCTTTAAACGCACTATCAACAGAACCGCGTTTCGAATATTTAAGTCCGCAAGCTAAGAAGCTTTTTGCTGACGCGAAAGCAAAATATTTGGCTTTGGTCGGCAACACGCCAGAAAATTCTCAGAAATTTGATAATTTCGTCAAAAATATCGATAATAACCGAAGCGTTGCAAATGCGAAAACCCCTAAATGGGTTTCGCTTGCAATGTAGGATTTGCTTTGAGATTCTGTGCGTTAATCTCGCATCTGATGCACGACCAGCTCTTTGAATGTGCTGAACCTCGCCTCGGCTTTCGGACCCGGTGAATCAACTGAGCAAAGTTGCGGTAAGTTTACAGAAATACAGCGTTTTCCGTATAAGTTTGTAAAGTTAGAATACCGGAGACAATTGCGTCATCCACGAAATAGGCGTTGATCCAACTTCCTCACCCCATAGCGCGTCATCCTGAAGGTGTTTCAGGATAACAGGCGACGGTTGTTCATTATCCTGGAGCCGTAGGCTGGCAGAGCCAAAACACGTTCAGGATGACGAATGAGTGGGCAATGCCGGTGACCGTTGCGTTCCCCAGAAAAGCTGTCAGGCAAGCCCTCCCATATCATTTTACCTGCTTTACCCCAAAAAGAAGGCTGTCTTTTGTCGATAAAAGAAATGTCTCTATTGTAAATTGCTCGATTGCCGTCAAAGAGCGCCCTGAATTATGGAGTGAATCATGGCATTTTCGACTGTTAAGGTTTTGACCACGCATCATTGGAACGAGGGGTTGTTCTCCTTTTCGGTGTCACGGCCAGCCTCATTTCGCTTTGTGAGCGGTCAATTCGTCATGATTGGTCTCATGGTCAATGGTAAGCCGTTGATGCGCGCGTATTCCATGGCTTCGCCGTTTTGGGATGAATCGCTCGAATTTTTAAGTATCATCGTTCCCGATGGCCCGCTCACCAGCCAATTGTGCAAAATCCAACCCGGCGACGAAATCCTTTTGGGTGCAAAACCAACTGGCACGCTGACGCTGGACGCGCTGCTGCCCGGAAAGCGGCTACATTTGATCGGCACTGGCACCGGATTGGCACCTTGGCTGTCGATCATTCGTGATCCCGAAGCATATGAACGCTATGAAAAGATAACCGTGCAGCACACCGTGCGGCAGGTCGAGGATTTGGCGTTTCGCGATGTGTTGGAATCGCAACTCGCGGATGATCCTCTGGTTGCAGACGAAGCAAAGCAGAAGCTCATTTACGACCCGTCGGTTACCAAATGCCCGACTTGGACTGACGAAAATCGCCGCATCACGCAGCGCATTGAAAGCGGGGACTACCCACTCGATCCCGAATTTGACCGAGTCATGCTCTGCGGCAGCATGGCGATGATCAAGGAGACGGGGGCGTTACTGGAAAGCCTTGGTTTCACCGAAGGTGCACAATCGCAACCCGGCACTTATGTTCTGGAACGCGCGTTTGTAGGCTAACGACTGGCCTAGCCGCCCTACCCGTTTGTGTCGGCATTATCATAGCGCATTTCAAGATAACGCCCACGCACAGCAAGCTTATCCAGCTCTCCACGTGCGATTTGACCGGTCATAGTCTCAATTTCGCGATCAATGGTTCTCAGTCCGTCAACAAGCTGCTGCGCTGGTGTTTTTCCTGCATGTTCTTTGTGTTTCAGGCTGTCGGGGATTTTCTTATAGCCATTAATAAGCTCAGGCAGATGCTCGCCCACCAGCTTGCGCACTTCGCGCGCCGCCGGGTCATTTTCGTCCAATGTCTGCAATTGCGGCGCGAGCTGATCCAACCGTAAGCCAATATCCTGCATCAAAGTAACTGCGGGTGCTGGCAAGGCCGGGCGCTGCGCCTCCAACCAGATTTCGGTCTTGCCCGCCAAAGTTGGCAAATCCGTAACACGCAGGCTCTCCGCAGTAGGCATGGGCATTTCGGGATAGCGCATGAACACATAAGCCGCCGCCGTGCCGATGATGCCGGTAATCATCACACCCCAAAAACCGATGCCGTCAATGATCGCGCCGACAATGCCAGCGCCGATCAAGACCACGCCTATAGCGACGACGGCCTTACTTAGTTTGCCCCAAAAATGCGCACGGCGCAGCGCCTGTGATTTAGAGCCAATGGGCTTCATCCGCACATTGCGCAAGGACCGCGCCGCCGCGTTGAGGGTTTCGTTCGAGTTGGATGCCGGGTTGTTCATGTCAGAAAATCGGTCACTAATGGGTATTGCACTATCACCCCTCTAACGCCGCAAGCAAACCGCTGTCCTGCGTTGCCTTTACCGCCTGCGCCTGACCTTCGGCGCGGGCGATATAACCCTTGGACTTTTCCACTTCTTTCTCCAGCGCATCTGATGTCTGCTTCATGCTGTCGAGCGCCTTCAGCTTAAAGGTATCGATAGCGTCCATCGTGTCATAGATATTCTGAAACGCACGGCTTAATGTTTCCAATGGAATGGTCGACGCCGCCGCTTGTTCATGGATGCGCCCCGTATTGTCCCGCAGCAATTGGCCCGTACTATCAATGATATTGGCTGTTGTGGTGTTCAGCGATGTGATTTGGTCCAGTACCAGCTTCTGATTGGTCATGGCTTGCGCCACCGTGACCGCCGTACCCAGTGCGCCTACGGTCGTTGTCGATGCACGGTCAACGCCCTTTACCAACTCCACATTGTTCTTTTTCACCAGATCAAGCGCGAGATAGCCTTGCACCGTCACGGCCATCTGCGTCAGCAAATCCTGCGTCCGCTGACGTACATAGAATAACGCACTTTCCTTGATCGCGCGCGACTTGGCAGGGTCGGACAACTCAAGTTCAGCCGCCTTTTCCTCCAGCTTTGTATCCAGCTGCTTGGACATGACGATCATTTGTTCCAGCTTGCCCATGGCAACCCAGAGATTTTGCCGCTCCACATCAATGGCAGCATTGTCCATCAGCAGCTCGTCTTTGCCGTTGCCAAGCCGCCCGAGGATCGAGCTGATATGCGTTTGCGAACTTTGATAGCTGTCGAAATAATTGCGTAATTTATTGCCAAAGGGAATGATGCCAAACAGCTTCTGCTTGGTCATCAGATTGCCCTTTTTGGAAGGATCCAAGTCTTCAACTACGCGGCGCAACTCGGCCAAATCCGCGCCAACACCAGATTGTTCATCCATGCGGCGGATGGGCTTGTCCAAGAAGCGGTTCGATTGCGCCGACGCTTCCATGATTTCCTTGCGGCCCATGTTGGTGAGCTGGTCAACCCGCTTACCGAATTCAGGGCTGTTGACGTCCTGCGCAATCAGGTCAGCGACATAGGCATCCACACGTTGTGCCAGCTTGCTTTGCTGCTCATCGGTTACTGGAACCAGCCCCATCGCCTGTTGTGGCGTCACGGTGGGTACAGGGTCCGGCGGAGTAAGCTTCAGCTCTTGCACGGTCGTGGTTGCAGTTTCAGTCGACATGGCCAAAAATCCCTCTGTCATTGGTTATGAAATCAGATGGAACCTGTGCCTGACCATTTCAAGCATTTCCGTTCCCAGCTGTATTATTTTTCTAATACAGCGTCACCTTGCTGCTTCAAAGCGGCTTCGACCAGCGGGGATAATCCTTCGACAACCCGCGACACGCCCTTGGCATTAGGATGAATGTTATCCGGCAGCATTAAGGCTGAATCCGTCACCACGCCATCGAGGAAAAAGGGATAAAGCGACGCATCATATTTGTCGGCAAGCGCCGGAAAAATCCCGTTGAAAGAATTTACATACTCTGCACCTAGGTTTGGCGCGGCCAACATACCCGTCAGCACCACAGGAATATCACGACGTTTCAATTCGTCCATCATCGCGGTCATATTCGCCATGGTTTCTGCAGGTTTTATTCCGCGCAACATGTCATTGCCGCCAAGGCCAAGCACGACCAAGTCAGGTTTTCGGTCCAGATTATCAAGCACGAAGGCCAGGCGCGTTTTACCAGCCGCTGTGGTGTCCCCCGACACGCCGGCATTATGCACCCGCGCGTTGATGCCATCTGCCTGCAATGCTGCCTGCAATTGCGGGGCAAGCCCTTCATTCGGCGCAAGGCGATATCCCGCATAAAGACTGTCGCCGAACGCTACGACCAATTGGTCATATTGCGCGACCTTTGCGGTTTCCCGAACTTCGGTCTTATTTTCTGCTACAGGGTTAGACCCGCATCCCGACAACCCTTGGATTGCGACACATAACGCCCCATATACCCAAAAACTTTTCATAAGGACTTTTCCTTGCACGCTCCGGTCACTCAAAAAGCGGATATGGCAATCCGCGCGGCAAATGTCACCCTTAGCCTTGGCAGCAACGACGCAGCCGTGTCGATTTTACGCGGCGTAGACCTTGAGGTGCCCTATGACAGCAGCGTTGCGTTGCTCGGGCCATCCGGATCTGGCAAATCTTCTTTGATGGCAGTGCTGGCTGGGTTGGAGCAAGCCAGCGGCGGCACGGTCCTCGTCGATGGTCTCGATTTCACTAAGCTGGATGAAGACGAACTTGCCCGGGCACGGCGCGGACGCATCGGCATTGTGTTGCAGGCATTTCACCTATTGCCCACCATGACTGCACTTGAGAATGTAGCGATCCCGCTGGAACTGGCTGGTCTGGAGGATCCATTTGGACGTGCACAAAGCGAACTTGAAGCCGTTGGCCTTGGTCACCGGCTCACGCATTATCCATCGCAATTGTCCGGTGGTGAACAGCAACGTGTCGCTATTGCCCGTGCCATGGCCGCAGGTCCAAAGATAATCTTTGCTGATGAACCAACGGGCAATTTGGATGGGTCCACAGGTACGGCCATTGTCGACCTCTTGTTCGATCGCCGCGCCGCGTTGGGCGCAACTTTGTTGATCATCACCCACGACCCCGAACTTGCGCGCAAATGTGACCGGGTGATTTCGATGCAGGATGGCCATGTGGTGGAGAGCGCCGCTTGAACCTCTCCCTCGCTGCGATTTGGCGCATATCACGCCGCGATCTGTCCGCGCGCATTCGCGGTCTCCGATTGCTAGCGATTTGCCTTTTCCTGGGCGTTGCAACGCTCGCGGCTATTGGCAGTTTGACTGCGGGCATAGCCGATGAACTGTCACGACGTGGTCAGACAATCCTTGGTGGTGATGTCGAAATCGGGATCGCGCAACGCGAAGCAACACAGGCCGAAATGGCCGCAATGCGCAAAGCGGGCGCAGTCTCCGTGACCATCCGTTTGCGGGCGATGGCCATAGGCACGCAAATTGGCGGTGACAGCCTGCTCGCAGAGTTGAAGGCCGTGGACCGTATTTACCCACATTATGGTGCATTAACCCTGCGTGAGGGCGGCGTGGTTAAGGCACCAACCAAGAACGAAATTTACATCGGACCGACCTTATCCGAACGGCTCGACATCGACACCGGCGGAACTGTCCGCTTTGGTGAAGCGACATTTAAGGTCGCGGGCATCATCGCCGAAGAGCCTGATCGCCTGGGCGAAGGCTTCACGCTTGGTCCAGTGGCCATCATCAACATGATGTCGTTGCCGAATACCGGCTTGATCCAGCCAGGCAGCATGTATGAGGCAAAATATCGTATCAAGCTATCGGTGGACGAGGACGCCGCTGCCGTTGCAAAGGCTCTAGAGGCGCAGTTCCCGTCGGCAGGTTGGGACATAACGGATCGCTCCAATGGCGCGCCGGGCACAAGGCGCTTCATTGAACGCATGGGCCAGTTCCTGACGCTTGTCGGCCTTGCCGCCTTGGTCATCGCGGGCATTGGCGTCGGCAATGGCGTGAGCAGCTACCTCGCAAGCAAGCGCGCCAGCATCGCGACGTTGAAAGTTACTGGCGCGGACAGTGGAACGATATTCCGCATCTATATGCTTCAAATCCTGACCGTTGCCGCAGGCGCGATTATCGCTGGCCTCGCGGTGGGCAGTGTCATGCCTATGGTCATTGGCTGGGTGGCTGGCGACATATTGCCAGTCGCACCAGGCTTTCACCTGCACCCTTTACCGTTGTTCGTCAGCGCGGTTTACGGCCTATTGATTGCCCTTGCCTTTGCTTTGCCACCCTTGGCCCGTGCGCGCCATGTGCCTGCTGCGGGGCTATTTCGCGCGATTGTGGAAGGCAATGCCCGTATTGACCGACGCAGCGCAATCTGGGTGATTGCGGCCATCTGCGCAATCATCGCACTTGCGGTGCTGACAGCACGAGAGCCCTTATTCTCGCTCGCCTTTATCGGCGCGGCCTTTGGTCTGCTGCTGCTGCTCACGGGCATCGCTTGGTTGCTGCGCTTTATTGCTTTGCGCCTGCCACGGCCAAAGGCACCCCTTCCGCGCCTCGCGCTCGCCAACCTGCACCGTCCCGGCGCGCAGACACAGGCCTTGGTCGTGGCGCTTGGCCTTGGCCTAACCTTATTTGTTACGCTTGCGGCCATTCAGACCAGCATCAACAATGAAATCAAAAACAGCGTGCCCAACCGTGCACCAAGCTTCTTTGCCTTGGATATTCCGCGGGAAGGCGCAGCCCAATTCACGCAAATGGTGCAGCAAGCCGACCCCAAGGCCACCATCAATATGATACCCGCCCTGCGCGGCACTATCGTGGAATTTGGTGGCCAACGCGTCGATCAATTGGAAGAACTGCCCGAAGGCGCTTGGATCCTTAATGGTGATCGCGGACTAACCTATAGCGGCGCATTGCCCGACGGCAGTGAGATTGTCGCGGGCAATTGGTGGCCTACGGATTATAAAGGCCCTGCCTTGGTCAGCCTTGAGGCAGAAGCCGCCGAAAGCTTGGGCGTGGGTGTGGGCGATAGCTTAACCATCAGCCTGCTTGGCGTCGAAGTCCCCGCTAAAATCGCATCCTTGCGCACTATCAAATGGGATAATTTTGGCCTAAATTATGTAATGGTGTTTTCGCCGGGAAGCCTGGACGCCGCGCCGCATAACATGGTGGCAACATTGACAGTGTCCGCGCCAGCCGAGCGCATATTGGCGAAATCAATTCCGCCCGCATTCCCGTCTTCGTCGTTGATTGAGGTAGGCGAAGTCACAGCACAGATCACAATATTGCTGACCCAAATGGCGCAGGCCATTGCCGCTGCCGCATCCATTGCCATCTTAGCAGGCATCGCAGTGCTCGTTGGTGCCATCGCCGCTGCGCGCCAGTCGCGCATCTATGACAGCGTCATCATGAAAATGCTGGGCAGCACAAGACGACAAATCTTGGGCGCGCAGGCGTTGGAATATGGCATCTTAGCAGTGGTTCTTGGTTTATTGTCGCTGTTGCTCGGGATGTTGGCCGCTTATTATGTCGTGGTTGATATATTCGATTTCAGCTTTATGCCGGATTATTCGATACTGGCGCTGACGCTTGTTGGTGGCGCTGGATTGACTTTTGTGTTGGGTATCGTCGGATCGCTTCCGATTTTGGCAGCGCGGCCTTCTGAGGCACTCCGGAGTTTATAAGTCTTGTCGTAACCCACCCTTCGCAAAATGCGTGGCCAGCGGTGCAGACAGGATCAACTGCGCCATATGATATATCAGCGTTGGCAGCAGGACCATTCCGGCAATTGCGGGTGGGAATATCGTTGCGGCAAGCGGCGCGCCAATCGCGATGCTTTTCTGCGCGCCCGAAAACAACATCGCAATTCGGTCGCCGCGCGTTAGCTTCATACCTGCTCCCAAAGCCCAAGCTCCGCCAAAACCAACGAGCAGCATGACCGACAAAGCCAATGCCAACCACGCAAGCTCATCGCCGCGCACAATGCTCCAGATACCCGCTACAACTGCGCCTGAAAATGCCACATAGACCGCAATGGCAATCGAAATGCGGTCCATCCAAGTTGCCACATCCTTATTTTGGTCTACCCACGGCTTACACCAACGCTGCGAAATTTGGCCGAGCGCGAATGGCAGAAGCAGGATGAGCGCAATGCGCCCAATCGCTTCGCCTGAAATATTCGCCTCCCCCACATGCGCCAACACCGCCAAGAGTAAAGGCGACAGCACCACGCCAATCAGATTGACCAAAGCTGCCGCAACAACCGATGCCGCCACATTCCCTTTGGCCAAGGCGCAATAGGCTGCAGCCGACTGTACGGTGGACGGTAGGATACCTGTAAACAGCAACCCCAAGGCAAGTGTCGGCGGTAAGATATTGTCGAAAACATAGGACAGAGCCAATCCGGTGGACGACATCACGCCAAACACAAAAAGGAAAATCGCCCCCTGCAACCGCCAATTGCGTACGCCATTCACCACTTCATGTCGCGGCAAGCGCACACCATTGAGGAAGAACAGCAGGAATATCGCAGCTAGGGAAATCAGCGACGCGACCTCTGCCGCCGCGCCTCGAACGGGCAAGACGCTCGCCAACAATATGGTGGCGAGCAGCAGCATGACAAAGCGATCAGCGAAGATACGAGCGAACATCTTTGCGCTTTGACCGTTGCAATCGCCTATTGCAACACCAGCGATGTTGCGCCGCAGCGTATATTGCGTTAATGGCGCGCGAGAATCTGGCGGCATGTGGCCGCTATGAAGACCTTCCAAAAGGCCCATTTTCAAATGTCATTGCGTAACATCGCCATCATCGCGCACGTCGATCACGGCAAAACCACCCTTGTTGACCAACTGTTTCGGCAGTCGGGTACCTTCCGCGATAATCAGCGCATCGAAGAACGCGCGATGGATTCGAACGATCTCGAAAAAGAACGCGGCATTACCATTCTCGCCAAGTGCACCTCGGTTGAATGGAAAGATACCCGTATCAACATCGTCGATACACCGGGACACGCCGACTTTGGCGGTGAAGTTGAACGTATCTTGTCGATGGTCGACGGCGTTATCTTGCTCGTCGATTCCTCCGAAGGCGCGATGCCGCAGACGAAGTTCGTAACCGGCAAGGCGCTGGCTTTGGGCCTGCGCCCGATCGTCGTCGTGAACAAGGTCGACCGCCCGGACGAACGTATTCAGGAAGTGTTGGACGAAGTTTTCGATCTGTTCGTGTCGCTCGATGCAACCGACGAGCAGCTCGATTTCCCTGTGCTCTATGCGTCGGGCCGCAACGGTTATGCCTCGACTGATCCAAGCGCGCGCGAAGGCACGTTGACGCCGATGTTTGAAACCATCGTCAGCCATGTTCCAGAGCCTAAGGCAGATGCGGACGGCGAATTCAAAATGCTTGTCACTTTGCTTGACCGCGACAACTTCCTTGGCCGTATTCTTACCGGCCTCGTATTGTCCGGCACAGTCAAGGTGAACCAGCAAATCCACGCGCTGAACCCGGATGGCAAGGTCGTCGAAAGCGGCCGTGCATCGAAAATCATGTCCTTCCGCGGTCTTGAGCGGGTGCCGGTGGACGAAGCCAAAGCGGGCGACATCATCTCCATCGCCGGTCTGACAACGGCTACCGTGGCCGACACCATTGCCGAGCCAACAGTGACTGAACCGCTTCAAGCGCAGCCAATTGATCCGCCAACCCTGTCGATGCGTTTTTCGGTGAACGACAGCCCGATGGCTGGCCGTGAAGGCACTAAAGTTACGAGCCGTATGATCCGTGACCGCCTGATGCGCGAAGCCGAAAGCAACGTCGCCGTCCGCATTACCGAAGCCGAAGACAAGGACAGCTTTGAAGTTGCTGGCCGTGGCGAGCTTCAATTGGGCGTGCTTATCGAAACTATGCGCCGCGAAGGCTTTGAGCTTGGCATCAGCCGCCCACGCGTGCTGTTCCGCGAAGACGAAAATGGTCAAAAGACCGAGCCTTATGAGACTGTCGTCATCGACGTGGATGATGAATATTCGGGCACCGTTGTTGAAAAAATGGCGGTGCGTAAGGGCGACCTGACCGACATGCGTCCATCAGGTGGCGGCAAGACGCGCATCACCTTCAGCGCGCCGTCACGCGGCCTGATCGGCTATCATGGCGAATTCCTATCCGACACGCGTGGCACAGGCATCATGAACCGTCTGTTCGAAAAATATGGCCCGCATCGTGGCATTATTGAAGGCCGCAAAAACGGCGTGTTGATTTCCAATGGCGCGGGCGAAGCAGTCGCTTATGCCCTTGGCCCATTGGAAGAGCGCGGAATCCTGATGGTTTCGCCAGGTGAAGCCTTGTATGAAGGCATGATCATCGGTGAGAATGCGAAGCCAGATGACCTTGAAGTCAACCCGATGAAGTCCAAGCAGCTGACGAACTTCCGTTCGACCGGCAAGGACGACGCCATCCGCCTCACCCCGCCTAAGCGCCTGACGCTTGAGCAAGCCATTGCCTATATCGATGATGATGAAATGGTGGAGGTAACGCCAAAGAATATCCGCCTGCGCAAGCGCCTGCTTGACCCGCATGAGCGGAAAAAAGCATCGCGCGCCAAACAGGCTGCATAATGAAAAGGGCGTCGATTTCGGCGCCCTTTTTCTTTGGGCAACGGCACTAGGCTCTAGCCCTAAATGGCTTCCCCTGCCGCGACGCCGCTGGCCCATGCCCATTGGAAATTGTAGCCGCCCAGCCAACCCGTGACGTCTACCGCCTCGCCTACACAATACAGCCCTGGCATTTTCTTTGCCTCCATCGTCTTTTGTGACAGGCCATCGGTGCTGATCCCGCCCAATGTCACCTCTGCCTTGGCATAGCCCTCACTGCCATTGGGCACAAATGGCCAGCTGCCGAGTAAAGCACCCGCACCCACCAATTTCCGGTCGTTTTGGTCGGCGAGGTTGCCGAGTAGCCCAATTTTGGCGGCGAGCGCTTCGGCCAAGCGCGCAGGCAAGACGCGGTCCAATGTTGACCGCACAGTCGAACGTGGCCGTGCGCGTTTTTCTGATAGCAATAATTCGGTGGCATCCAAGGATGGCAGGAAATCAATCTCGACTTGGTCCCCCGGCCGCCAATAGCTGCTGATTTGCAGCACTGCGGGGCCACTTAAGCCCCGATGCGTAAACAATGCCGCCTCACGAAAGGCAGTCCTGCCGTGCTTGGCAATTACTTCGGACGACACGCCGGATAATTCGCGGAACAAGACATCATCTCCGCCCAACGTCAGTGGCACCAAAGCCGGTCGTGGCTCCACAATTTTCAACCCGAACTGTCGGCCGAGGTCATAGGCAAAGGCAGTAGCCCCCATTTTCGGAATGCTTGGGCCGCCAGTGGCGATGACCAATGCCGCGCCTTGCGCGCGTAGGCCATTATAGGTGACATGATAATCGCTACCGTCATGCGTCACTTCACCTACAGGCGCATCGAACACAAAATCGACGCGGCCGCCAAAGGCACCGGATTTGTCACATTCGGCCATCAGCATGGCGACAATCTGCCGCGCGGAACCGTCGCAGAATAATTGCCCAAGCGTTTTTTCATGAAAGGTAATGCCGTGCGCGTTCACCAGATCGATAAAATCCTGCGGCGTGTAGCGGCCAAGCGCAGACTTTGCGAAATGCGGGTTGGACGACAAATAGCGTTCCTGTGCGTGCGACGTGGTCGCATTCACATTGGTAAAATTACACCGCCCGCCACCGGAAATGAGGATCTTCTTGCCGGGCCCCGTGGCGTGATCAATCACCAGAACCCGCTTTCCGCGTTGCCCGGCGGTCAAAGCACACATTAGGCCTGCGCCGCCGGCACCAAGGATAATCGCATCATAATTGTTTGAACTTGCCATTTCGTTCCCCTGCACTGCCCGCGCTATATTGCCAAGTGCTATGCTTTGCGGCAAAGCGCGCGTCATGACTGAAGAAACGAAATCCGCGGGTCCCAACACCCCGCCAAATCAACTATCGATTAACCCGATGAGCCCGCATTTCGATAGCGAGCTGCTGTCGCGCGGCATTGGTATTCGCTTCAAGGGCGAAGTCCGCACCACAGTTGAGGAATATTGCATTTCCGAAGGCTGGATTAAGGTTCAGGCTGGCAAAGCACGTGATCGCAAAGGCAATCCATTGCTGATCAAGCTCAGCGGTCCCGTTGAAGCATGGTTTGAAGACCTGGGCGACGACGCGCCCGTGGCGAAGCTCTAACTGAGTTTCGCCTTACTGCTTCGGAAAGGCTGAAATCAGCTTCGCCAGCTCGTCGTTGACGGGGTCAAGCTCATCATCCGGCGTAAAGCCGAGCCGCACAATCGTGAGCCGATGCTGCGGTGATACCACCACAAATTGCCCCAAATGTCCCAGTGCGGCGAAGACGTCCGATGGTGCCTTGCCGGGAAACAGCACGGGAGAGCTTCCGTCCTTGCGCGTTCTGTTAAGCCATAGATGCGCGCCATAGCTTGCATCGGTTTGGCTGGGCGTTTTCATAAATCGCATCCAGCTTGTCGGCATCATTTGCGCAGATCGCACCGAACCATTATTCCGCAAAAATTCCCCAAATTTCGCCCAATCACGCGCGGTGGCATGGATAAAACTTCCACCCAACATGGTGCCATGGCGGTCAAATTCAGGCACGACGCTTGTCATTCCCAGCGGTTCAAACAAACGACCGCGCGCATATTCCAACATCGCATCGCGGCGCACGGCGGGATCTTTGCTGTCGGTCAAAGATCGCGTCATAATGTCGACAAGTATGTGGCTGGTGGCCGTGCTATATTCAAACTTCTTGCCGGGAATAGCTTCTAAGGGCCGCGTTTCGGCATAGCGGGCCACATTTTCGCGGCCGTCCAAAAACAGCATGCGCGGTGTGTCTGCATCAAAAATTTCGACACTGCCTTGGGCCATTTCGGTATGGTCCAAGCCTGATGACATATGCAGCAAGTGCCGCAATGTGATCGCGGCACGACCATCGCGCGGCGCTTGCCATTCGGGTACCAATGCGGGTTCATCCAAAGCCAGCCGTCCGTCCGCGACCATCATGCCCACCAAAACAGCGGTCACGCTCTTTGCCATGGACCAGCTGATCAGCCTTGTATCTGGTCCATATCCTGGTGCGTAGCGTTCCGCGATAACACGCCCGCCATGCATGACGACCAAGGCGCGGGTTTCGCCGACGGCTGGATCTTCAAAAAAAGGGGCTATAGCGACGGCGAGCTTTTCTTCGCTGATCACCGCGTCATCAACAACCATGGTAAAGCCAGGGCTGGCAGGCTTTGCAGGTTGTTCCGCAGCACATCCAGAGAGGCTGAGTGTAGCGATTGCACAAAAAGCGGTTGCGGCGAGATGAATTTTGTTTCTAGGCATATGATGGTTCGATGCACCAAATGGAGGGCTTATGGCAACCGCAACTTCGACCCCAAGATCAAAAGCACCGGAACCTCGGTTCAAGAGGTTGAAGATTGTCGTTGCCGTCATCGCCTTCTGCGCGGCGCTGTGGCTGTTGTGGAACTGGAATAGCATCAAGGGTCAGGCACGCGTGGGCGCGGCTTATGGTGCACATGTCATCTGCTCATGCCGCTATATTGAAGATCGCGATATGGCGTCGTGCGAAACCGACAAGGAAAAAGGCATGGAGATGGTGCGCTTGAGCGACGATCCCGAAAACAAACGCGTCTATGCATCGGTACCATTTCTGGCAGAAGCTGTGGCGGAGCGGCGCGGCGCCTTTGGTTGTGTCCAATTGAATGCGGCGGAAATCGAGGCGCTGTGAATTAACGCTTTGCCGGCATAAGAATGAATGCCGAACATAATAATTCGGTCGCGCCCGCGGCAAGCGCGACAAATGCTGGATCCATACCCCCCCATAAAGCGGCGGCGGCGATGATGATCAAAACCAAACCAAGCACCACAAACAAACGCATTCCGTAAACGGTCTGAAACACCAGATACCTTGCCCCCACGGCCAAGCAGGCAATGGCGAAGAACCAATCACCATAAGTCCCGCTGACCAGATAGGCGACGACAAGGCCAATGATGAGGAACGCCGTCGATTGCAGTGCAAGCATCTCCATAGGATTCGGCGTGCGCGACCTGCCACGATAAAATATGCGTCGCGCCAGTAACCGCGACAATGGATGGATGAGCATGCCACCGAAAAACAACGCAGCCATGCCATAAAACAGGCCCGCATAGAGTGTAACCACCCCTGCAATAACCCACACCAGTCCGGACACGAAAATACCGACGCCGCCGTTGACATAGGCCCGGCGCATGTCGCGTTGTGCTTCCCCCAAATGCATCCTGAACTCCCCCTTCAGTAAGCGAATGTTTTTAAGCGGCTGAGGCCATCTCCACCGCCAGAGTTTCTTCGATCCAGCCGCCGCCAAGCACACGATCACCGTCGTATAATACGGCCGCCTGCCCCGGCGCTACCCCATATTCGGGCGTGTCAAAACGAAGCCATTCACCATCCAAGCGCGCAGGCACGGGACGCGACATAGACCGCACCTTTGCCATTACTGAACGGTTGCCAATATCGGTGAGCCAGTTGGCATCGATGATCCGCGCGGCGGGGACGGCAAGCGCCGCGCGCGGCCCGACAATCACGCGCTGCGTCGCGGCATCCAAACGGATAACATATAAAGGCACAGGCTGCCCGCCAACTTCAAGCCCTTTGCGTTGCCCAACGGTATAATGGATCAGGCCCTTATGCTGGCCAAGGATGCGGCCATCCAAATGGACAATGTCCCCACCAATTTCTGCATCAGGGCGAATTTTTCGGACAACGCTGGCATAATCACCATCGGGTACAAAACAGATATCCTGACTATCGGGCTTCATCGCCACGATTAACCCCATTTCCTGCGCAATGGCCCGCACATGCGGTTTGGGCATGCCGCCTAAGGGAAAGCGGAGATAGTCCAATTGCTCTTGTGTGGTCGCAAATAGAAAATAGCTTTGGTCGCGTGCCGGGTCAGCCGCGCGATGTAGTTCGGCGCCGGCCGGCCCTTCGACGCGGCGGACATAATGGCCGGTGGCAAGGCAATCCGCCCCCAATTCCCGCGCGAGACGGAACAGATCGGTGAATTTCACCCCCATATTGCAGCGCACGCACGGAATGGGCGTCCGGCCCGCCATATATTCATCGGCAAAATGGTCGATCACCGATTCGCGAAAGCGGCTTTCATGATCAAAAACATAATGCGCAATGCCAAGTTTATCGGCGACTGCGCGGGCGTCGCGTATGTCCTGCCCGGCGCAGCATGCTCCTGCCCGTTTTACGGCACTTCCATGATCATAAAGTTGTAAGGTCACGCCAATGGTTTCCGCGCCGGTGCGCGCAGCGAGCGCCGCAACAACGGAGGAATCAACGCCGCCCGACATCGCAACGACAATCCGCTTGCCTTTCAGATCAGGGCCCAGTTGGAAATCAGAATGATAGATATCGTCGGTCATGCGATTGCCTTCCTAGAAGCTTCGCGCATGAAATGCCAGTTTTCTGGATAGGTCCATATCATTGGAATAACCATTGCCGACGCCCTTATACGTTGTTTGTCGAAACATATAAGACATCAGTCTGTATTGTTGCGCGTCTGCAATCGGGTTATTCTATATGGCGATGTAGCTTTTAACCCTTTGTTGCTCTGCGGCTTGTGGACAGTGACTTATTTGGGTAATACAGCCATAATTTGAACAACATAAGGGAGTATACGCTCCCTGAAAATATTATGTGGAATTCCGGTATGAATTACGAGACGACGATGAGCGCTGGGCTTGATGGTGAGATCCTGCAGGACGACCAGGATCGGAACCAGCGTCGGATCCGCATTGCAGCCATCACCGTCGCGATACTGATTATAGCGGGAGCCGCTTATTATTTCTTCGGTAGCAGCAATACTGCGCCCACCGATGCGGACAAAGCTGGGCAGGCCCAGACGGTAACCGTCATGGCTCCGGGCCGTGATAATGTGGTGCGTGCGATTAACGCGACAGGCACCTTGGCCGCGCGTCGCGAAATTCCCGTTGGCGTCGTTGGCGAAGGCGGACGCGTGCTGCAAGTTTATGTCGATGCAGGCGATTGGGTTACGCAAGGCCAAGTTTTGGTGAGCGTTGACCGGTCGGTACAAACACAGCAAGCCGCCGCATTAGAGGCACAGACCAATGTCGCCCGTGCCGACCTACAGCTTGCCCAAAACGAACTCGACCGCGCGATGCAGTTGGTTGAGCGGGGTTTTGTTTCCAAGGCAGATGTTGAGCGCAAGACCGCCAACCGCGACGCCGCCCGCGCGCGGGTGAATGTCGCCAACGCGCAACTTGCCGAAACCCGTGCGCGCAATGCGCGTCTGGACGTCCGTGCGCCTGTGTCTGGCTATGTGCTGGAACGCAATGTGGAGACTGGACAAACTGTTTCCGCAGGCAGTGGCATATTGTTCCGCATCGCCAAGGACGGCGAGTTGGAGTTACAGGCCAAGTTGAGCGAAGATGATTTGGCGCAGGTTACCGTCGGTATAACTGCATCTGTCACCCCTGTTGGTGTTGATCGGGTTTTTGAAGGCAATATCTGGCAGATTTCTCCGATGATCGACGCGCAGAGCCGTCAGGGCATGGCCCGCATTGCCTTGCCATTTGACAAGGCATTGCGCCCTGGTGGATTTGCTTCTGTTGAAATCAAATCGGGCGAAATGAAAGCGCCTGTCCTACCGGAATCGGCGGTTCAAACCGGCCGCAATGGCAGCTTTGTGTATATTGTTGGCAAGAATAATAAGGTGCAGCAACGCCCTGTTAAGGTCGGGTCTGTCACCGCCAATGGCCTGATCATTGAAGAAGGCCTCAACGGCAGCGAACGTGTCGTTCTTTATGCTGGCGGCTTCCTTAACCCGGACGAAATGATCAATCCCAAACTGTTGAAAAAACAGTAAGTCGTTGGGCCATTCGGGATATAAATCATGAATTTAAATAACATTTCTGCATGGTCCATCCGCAATCCGGTGGTGCCGATCGTCTTGTTCGTCGCGCTCACCATTGCCGGAATCATGTCGTTCCGAAACATGGATGTGCAGCTTGATCCCGATATTGAATTCCCGGTTGTGGTTGTCTCAATTTCACAACCCGGCGCTGCGCCGAGTGAAATCACCACCCAGATAACGCAAAAGGTCGAATCTGCGATCCGGAGCGTGCAAGGTGTGCGCAACATTGATGCCAGCTCGAGCGAAGGCAACACCACGATTAGCGCCGAATTCGAAATTGGCGATGACATCAACGCCGCGGTCAGCGAAGTGAAAAACGCCGTCGACCAAATCCGCAGTGACTTGCCAGACGGCATATTGGAACCGCAGATTTTCAAGGTTGCGACATCCAGCGACCCCATCGCCTATTTCGCGGTGGAAGCCAGCGATATGACGCTGGAACAATTGAGTTGGTTCGTGGACGATAGTGTTGCGCGGCGTTTGCTGTCGGTCGAAGGCATGGCTTCGGTTAGCCGCAATGGTGGCGTAAACCGCGAAATCCGTGTGGTTCTTGACCCTGCAAAGATGCAGTCATTGGGCGTGAGCGCGAGCCAGATTAACGCGGTTCTGCGTCAACAAAATATCAACGCTTCGGGCGGCCAATCGCAAATTGCCGGATCACGCCAGTCGGTACGCGTGCTTGGCAACGCCACCGATGCCTTCGCGCTAAGCCAGACGCAAATCAGCTTAGGTGGTGGGCGCTCCATCAAACTGGCCGATGTGGCGCAAGTCACAGATGGCTTTAGCGAACAACGCTCCATGGCCTTTTCTGGCGGTAAGCAAGTCGTCACCTTCGCCATGTCACGCGCCAAGGGCGCGTCCGACGTCACTGTTTTTGACGACGCGATGGTCAAAATCGCGGAAATCGAAAAAGAAAATCCCGGCGTAAAATTCATCACCTTGTTCAACAGCGTCGATTACACCAAGGGCCAGTATAAAAGCTCCATGGCCGCAATGATTGAAGGTGCCCTACTCGCCATCGTCGTCGTGTTTCTATTCCTGCGTGATTGGCGCGCAACGATTATCTCTGCGATTGCTATTCCCTTGTCCGCCATTCCAACTTTCTGGTTCCTCGACCTTTTGGGCTTCACGCTCAACACCATGTCACTGCTCGCGCTTGGTCTTGTGGCTGGGGTTCTGGTCGATGACGCCATTGTGGAAATCGAAAACATCGTTCGACATATGCGGATGGGTAAATCGGCCTATCAGGCGTCGATTGATGCCGCTGATGAAATCGGCCTTGCGGTGGTTGCCACCACATTCTCAATTGTCGCGGTGTTCTTGCCCGTTGGCCTGATGCCGGGCGTTGCTGGGCAGTTTTTCAAGAATTTCGGTTTGACCGTCGTCGCCTCGGTTCTCATGAGCCTTGCGGTGGCGCGTATGATTACGCCAATGATCGCAGCCTATTTCCTGAAAGCCGACGGCATGGCTGATCATGGCGAGGCGGGCTGGATTAACCGATATATGAAAATCCTGCGTTGGTCGCTAGGCCACCGCCGTTGGATGATGGGCATTGGCGCGCTGTCGCTCGTGCTGACAGTTGCATTGCTTTTCATCCTGCCAAAGCAATTCTTCCCCGATGGTAATACCGATTTCAGCCGCATACGCATTGAAATGGTGCCCGGCACGACGCTGGAACGCACAAGGGAAATCAGCAATGAGGCCGCTGCCATCGTCGAGAAGCAGCCTGAAGTAAGAACGGCATTGCAAAGTGTCCGTGAAGGCGGCGCCAGCATTTTCATCACCTTGCATGAAGATCGGGACCGGACCAGTCAGGAATTTGAAGAAGACCTGACCCCCTTGCTGACCAAAATCGCCGACGCCCGCGTGACGTTTCAGGCCAATGGCCCAGACGGCGGCGGTGGCGGTTCTGGGCGTGACGTTTCAGTCATGTTGTCAGGATCAGATCCCAGAATGCTTGACCGGACAGCGGCAACGCTTGTCGAACAGATGAAGACGCTGCCCGAATTGCGCGCACCGCGTATCTCCGCGGATTTGCAGCGCCCCGAATTGATCATAACGCCGCGTAACGACCTTGCGTCACAGCTTGGCGTTTCAACTATAGCACTCAGCCAAACAATCCGCGTTGCGACATTGGGTGACATTGACCAGAATAGCGCAAAATTCTCGCTGTCGGATCGTCAAATCCCGATCCGCGTGATGCTCGCCGAGGAATCGCGTCAGAATCTAGATGTCATCCGTAACCTACCGGTGCCATTGGCAAACGGCGGGTCTGTGCCCTTATCCCGCGTAGCGGACATAAGCTTTGGTGCTGGTCCGACATCTATCCAACGCCGTAACCAAAATTTCCGTATCTTTATCGGTGCGGATTTTGCGCCCGGTATCGTTGCGTCTGAAGCGGACAAGAAAATCAACAAGCTTCCTATCATGGAAAATCTGCCGACGGGCGTCTCACGCGCACCCTTTGGGGCCCAGGAATGGGAGGCGGAAATGCAGCGTGATTTCTTGGTCGCCTTGGTTTCCGGAACCTTGTTGGTGTTTGCGGTGCTGGTGCTTTTATACCATCGCTTCATGTCACCTTTGGTCAACATGGGCTCGTTGCTGCTTGCGCCCTTGGGCGGATTGCTGGCGCTTGGCTTGGTTGGCCAGCCAATATCGATGCCGGTCTTCATCGGAATATTGATGCTCTTTGGCATCGTTGCGAAAAACTCCATTTTGCTAATCGACTTCGCGATTGAGGAAATGGCGCGCGGCGTGCCGAAGTTTGAGGCGATTATGGAGGCGGGGCATAAGCGGGCACAGCCGATCGTTATGACCACCGTTGCCATGACCGCCGGCATGGTTCCCACCGCTTTGGCCTTGGGCGGCGACGGCCAATGGCGTTCGCCCATGGGCACAGTCGTGATCGGTGGCCTGATCGTGTCGACCTTGCTGACCTTGCTGATTGTCCCTGCGGGTTTCAGCCTCGCCGATGGTTTTGAAAAACGTGTTGGACCTTGGCTGCGCACGCGCTTGTTGACCTATGACCCCGACAAACATGGCGAGACTGTTGCCCAGCCCGCTAAGCCGACGAACAACGCTCCCGGCAAAGGTGACTTGGGCGGGCTACAACCAGCAGAGTGAGTTTAGCCGGCTGCCTGCAAAACATCGTCATCCTGAACTTGTTTCAGGATCTATATCCCAATGCCGTCATCCTGAACTTGTTTCAGGATAACATGCGACGGTTGAGCGTTATCCTGAAACAAGTTCAGGATGACGAGGGGTGTTTGTTCAGGATGACGATATTGTCGGACAGGCTTTTGTGAAACAAATTCCGGCCAACGATAGGTGGCGTTTTTTGCACATGCCATTAAGGTCAGCCGCGTGAAAGATGTTAACCAGCTCAGCCTGTCAGAAAAAGCGCGCTATGCGGAGCGTGATGCCGAACTGCGGCGCATGCGGATTATCGCAACGGGGTTGCTGTTGTGCATGGCTGCCTTGTTCGTCTTCGGCAAATATATGGAAACCCGTTATGACGGCTATTGGGGCTTTTTAAGGGCCTTTGCCGAAGCGGGGATGATTGGTGGCCTCGCCGACTGGTTTGCCGTCACAGCGCTCTTCAGGCACCCTTTGGGCATACCCATTCCGCACACCGCGATCATTCCGAATAACAAGGAACGGCTTGGTCGCACTTTGGCCAGCTTCCTGCGCACAAATTTCCTGACCACCAAGGTCGTGGCCCGCCGCGTGCAGCGTATGGATGTTGCCGGCGCGATGGGCAAGTTCCTGAGCGCGCCATCGGGCGGCGAAGGCCGGATGCGCATGGGTGCATCGCGCCTGATGGGGGATATCATCGCCGCGCTCGACGATGAACGATTGGGCGGCGTTGCCAAGGGCGCAATTCGCACGCAACTCGACAAGCTCGACATCGCGCCACTGCTGGGTCAGTTGCTAACGGCGATGATCCGCGAACGGCGACATATCCCTGTGCTCGACAGCATCATTAAATGGGCGTCGGCCACGCTGGAGGCCAATGAACACCTGATCCGCGATATGGTGGAGGAACGCGCCAACACCCTTATGCGCTGGACCGGATTGGACGACAAATTGGCCAATGCTATCGTCAATGGCCTCAACAAATTGCTGCATGACATGGCTGAAGACCCCGACCATCCATTGCGCGAAAAGGGCGAAGAGGGGCTCGCCAAGCTGGCCCATGACCTGCGCCATGATAAGGAGTTGCAAGCCAAGGTCGCGCATTGGAAGGGGCAGTTGTTGGAAAACCCCGCAATGGGCAAATGGATCAACAGCCTCTGGGACCAAGGCCGTAATGGCCTGTTAATGGCCGCCCGTAACCCCGATGCCGCCTTGGCGGGCAGCTTTGGTGATGCGCTCATCAAGCTTGGCGGCAATTTGCAAGCGGACACGAGGCTGAAACACCAAATAAACCGCTTTGCCCGCCGCGCGATTGTCGGCACGACCGAGAATTATGGCGATAACATCGTCCGATTGGTGTCCGACACCGTCGCGCGCTGGGATGCATCAACCATCACGGATCGCGTCGAAAATGCCGTAGGCAGCGACCTTCAATTTATCCGCATTAACGGCACCTTAGTCGGCGGTCTGGCGGGGATCATCATCCACGCCGTCGGCTTGTTAATTTAACCGCGCGCTAAGTCCGACATCATCTGCGCTTTGTCATTACGACAAGTCAGCAGCTTAGGCCGCTTTCCGTGCCGCCCCTACGCCGCGGTCCAGAAACGCGCGGATCGCCGATATGCTTTGCTCGACATGGCTTAACAGGAACAAATGCCCGCCATTTTCGACCACGAACAATTCGCTATTCGGGATCAGGAAGTTCAAAAACTTACCGTTTGCTAGCGGAACAATCTGGTCATCATCGCCCATCATGATGAGCGTTTCGGTTTTCATAAATGGCAGAAACGGCGCACTGGTCCATCCCATCATCGCCATCAATTGATAGAAATATCCCGTTTTCGACGGCGGCTTGAGCCGGTTGATATGCTCCGATTTATTGCCGACGGCACCGCCATATAAAGTCTGGAAATGCTTCGCCATGAATTCGGGGTCGATATAGCGGCGCGGGTCCGCCATTTTGGCGAGTGCCGCCGGATTGCCGGGCACCATCAACATGCCCGCGCTGGTCGCGACCAAGATAAGCTTGTTGGTGCGCGCACTGTTCTGAAGCGCAAATTGCTGCGCCATTGCCCCGCCCCAGCTCACGCCCATCACGTCCACGGTGGGCATGTCAAACCTGTCGAGCAACAATGCGGCAATTCGCGCCATCAGGATCGCGTTATAGGGCACTACCGGATCAGGCGACCCGCCAATGCCGGGCATGTCGAAAGTGATAAAATCGCGGTCATCGAGCAATTCAGCCATCGGCGCCATCGCCTCAATATTCGCGCCAATTCCATTGAAGAACAATATCGGAAGCTTAGTCGTCACCTTCGAAGCCCGCCAAACCGCCACCCGCAATGTCCGCCCGTCAACGGTCTCCATGCTAAACTTGGGCGCGCGAGATTTGGTCATATGCGTTCCTTTGGTCCCGCTTGGGACGTAGGGGTATGGTTTAACCAAACGACGGGGTGGTGCAAGCCAATTCCTATCCCGTCGTCTCCGACTCACTCCAAAACATACAGGCCGGGCGCGGCTTCCATCGCTGGATGGACCTTGCTCCCCAATGCCTTTGGAGCGGCGACTTCAACGCCAGACCGCGCGTGAAGCCACTCCATCCAATGTGGCCACCAGCTTCCGGCGACCTCTTCGCTGCCCTTCATCCATTCGGTAACATCGGCGGGGGTCTTGCCGTCGCTATGTTTCCAATATTTCGCCTTGGGGTTGCCCGGCGGGTTCAGGATCGCCTGCATATGCCCTGCCTGGCTTAAGATGAATTCGACATTTTTGCTGCCGAACAATTGTGTGGAGCGATAGCAAGCCCCCCATGGCGTGATATGGTCGGTGGTCCCGCCCAGAACGAAAAGGTCGCCCGTCACCTTGGTCAGGTCCAACCTGTGTCCCGCAATGTCAAACGTGCCTGGTGCGGCATAGGCATTGGCCTCAAACAGCTCCAAAAAGTCGCCCATCAACGCCGATGACAGGTTGGTCGCATCCGCATTCCAGAACAGGATATCAAAGGCTGGCGGATCATCACCGAGCAGATAATTGTTAATGACATAGTTCCAAATCAGGTCATTGGGCCGCAACCAGGCAAAGCCGCGGGCAAGGCTGCTGCCTTCAATCACGCCTTTCTTCGCCGCGCGTTGCCGCGCCAGCGCAATGCCATTGTGCGATACTAAGCTCGACGCCTCCGTATCACCAGGCTTGGGTTCCAACACGCACACCATCATGGTGATGGCATTGGCGCGGGTGTCGCCCATTGCCGCGAGTTTTGACAGCAAAACCGACATTGTCTGCCCGCCGGAGCATCCGCCAGAAATATTGACCTTATCTCTGCCGGTAATCTCACACACCACATCCAGCGCCTTGATGCAGCTTTCGATATATTCGGCCATGCCCCACACACCCATATCGTCGGTAGGGTTGCGCCACGAAATCATGAATGGCTGAATTCCGTGGTCTGTCTGCCATTTGATAATCGATTTTTCAGGCGACAGATCATTGATATACATTTTGTTAATCTGCGGCGGAATGGTGAGCTGCGGCGTTGCGAACACTTTGTCGGTCGTGGGCGCATATTGGACCAGCTCAAAGCGTTCATCGCGATACACCACCGCGCCCTTTGCCGTTGCGACATTCTCGCCGAGCTTGAACGGCTTTTTGTTGACCTGGCTCACCATCATGTCGTTGTGAACCATATCATTATAAGCGTTTTTCAGGCCTTTCACGAGGCTGAGCCCGCCCGAATCCACCAACCGCTTTTGCGCCGTCGGGTTCCCAATCAGGGTGTTGGTCGGCGACATCGCATCAATGATGATTTGCGAAATGAAATTTGCGCGGTCGCGCTCGAGCGCGTCGAGCTCCAAATCCTCAATATAGCTTTTAACGCCCTTTTGCACCGCGAGATAATATTGCGCGCCTGCCTTGAAAAACGGATTGAACGTCCATGCCGGGTCCATGAAGCGCTTGTCTTTGGGATCCGGTGCAAGGTCCGACTTTCCGGTCATAATCTTGACCACATCTTCGGAAAAACTGGTCGTTGCCTTCCATGCCTTGTCGGGATTGGTCGCCGTCTGGCGCAGCATTAGGCCAATCGCGCCAATAAAATCTTCCCGCGCCAATCCGGCCAGCGGGCCAAGCGCCATGGTGGCATCATTGGCGGCATCAAAAGCGCCTGCGACACCTGAAAAAGGTGCGCCTTTCTTTTGCGATTTCTTTTTACCAGCCTTCGCGCTGCCGCCTGTCTCCGCCTTGCTCGCCATGGTCGCCTCCTCTTTTCCCATCCGAAAGATTGCACGACATACGACCTGCGTCAAACATTCCGCACAATGTTAACAATTGCAAATAAACATATCTGAACTGGAGACAAGCCACTGCGATGCTTAACATGCACAGGACGGAGCATTGTTGTGCCAAGCTTAGACAGGTAAAACAGCGCTGCGGCATTTCAAATCGGATGAAGGATGTTCGCAAATGGCGTCCTCCTGCCGGATTTGGGTTCTGCACCTACAGCGTCTAAATGTCTGTTGGGGCACACCCAAAGTCGGCAGCCTCTTGCACAAACAAAAGTTGGATAATGCGCAAATTTTTCAACACATTCGCCTTTACCCTCACGCTCGCTTCGGCGCTTGGTATCTCAACATATGCGGCGAGCGCGCCAGCGCATGCGACCGAAGCGAAAAATGCGACGGATATGATTGCGGCTGCAGACGAAAAGCTGAAGACGGAAATTGATGGCTATTGGAAGAAATTCCCCGGTCGCGCAGGCATCGCCATCTACACACCCTTTTCCGACGAAATCATTGGCAAGCGCCAGACCGAGCGCTTTCCCCAACAAAGTGTCTCCAAAATGTGGGTTGCGCTGACGATTTTGGAACAAGAGGCGGCGGGCAAATTGTCATTGGATAAACGCATTCGCATCACCCGCGATGACGTCGTTGTTTTCAGTCAGCCATTGAAAAATTATCTCGACGGACGGGACTCCTTCGACATGCCGTTACGCGAACTGCTCGCGCATTCTATCCATGCCAGCGACAATCTTGCCAATAATGTCCTTTTGCGCGTTGCCGGTGGCCCGCAAGCGATCAACCAAATGCTCGAGCGCCGCAAAATACAATCCATTCGCTTTGGTCCCGGCGAAGTCCTTTTGCAAAGCGCCATTGCCGGTCTGGAGTGGCAGCCAGAATATCGCAAAGGCAACGCATTTAAAGCAAAGCGTTCAAGGATCCCGTTGGCAAAAAGAAAGTCCGCGCTGGACGCCTATCTGGAAACGCCGCTCGACGGCGCAGCCCCGGGCACAATCGCGCTGGTGCTGAAACGTTTTAGCGAACGCGATGCCAATGACCCGGGTGCCAAATTGCTGAAGTTGATGGCTGGCACCTATACAGGGCGCTCCCGCTTGCGGTCTGGCCTCGCCCCAGGGTGGCGCCTCGCGCATAAAACAGGAACTGGGCAAGTGCTGGAATCGATATCGACTGCCATCAACGATGTTGGCGTCATGAGAGCGCCGGATGGCTGCGTGTATCCAGTGGCGGTGATGATTGCGGAAACCCGCGCCGGTAAAGAAGTGACAAATGGTTTGATGCAAAATGTCGCCCGCGCCATCACGCGCCACCACGAGCATATTCACCCGAAGGCGAAGGCGAAGGCAGCTGAGGCAAAGCCTAAGCCAAAAAAGGCCGCCAAACCGGCGAAAAACTAAAGATTTCGTACATAAAAGCGGCAACAAAAGTGTCAGAAATGTTTCAACCGTGAACATTTATTTACATTTGTTCACATAAAAATTGTTACAAATGTGAATAAATCACATAAACCCTTTGCATGGGTCCGGTCCAGCAAAGGTCAAATTGTGAACAGCTATGATATTGCCGTCGTCGAGGACGACACCTTATTTGCATCAGAACTCGAAGAGCTTCTGGTCAGCTTGGGTTACACCGTAAAAAGCTATGGCTCAGCGCAAAAATTCCTAACTGATGTGCGCCAAAAAGAATGCGATCTCTTGATCGTCGACTGGTCCATTCCGGATCTGACCGGCATTGAAGTGCTCGAATATGTCCGGAAATTCCATCCTGATATGCCATCGATCATGCTTACTGCGCGCAACGATCGCCGCGACATCATCCGCGGATTAGAGGCAGGTGCGGACGATTTTGTGTCCAAGCCGGTTGACCCAGAAATATTGTCTCTGCGGATTAAATCAGTTTTGCGCCGGTATAATGGCGATGTGCGAACGCGGCCGGAATCGGTGGTGTTGGGGCCATATCTGTTGCGTCCATCGACATCGACGGTGTGTTTCAATGACGAGGTCATCATCTTGCCGAAGCGCGAATTTGATATGGCCATGTTGTTTTTTACCAACCCCAACCGATTATTGTCGCGCCAATATCTTGCGGCCACATTGTGGGGCAAGGTCGTCGACTATCAATCGCGAACCATTGATACGCACGTCGCAAGGCTGCGCAAGAACCTGAAACTGGACCCCGCATCAGGCATCAGCTTGAATGCGCTATACGGCTTTGGCTATACTTTGCAGGCGGATGCGCATGCGATGAACGCCGCGAAAGAGCCGCTTGCGATGTCCGCGTAACTTCGCCGCACGCAACCATATGAAAACGATGAGGTGACAAAAAGGGTGCCCTCAGCCCTTTTCCAGCGCCTCGCTTGCCGCAATCCATTTCGCTTCTGCCGCCTCTTGCGCCGCGACAATCTTACCGCGACGTTGCGACAGTTCGCCCATGGTGAGGTTCTTATATTCATTGGCCGCCGACGCAGGGTCGAACATCGCGCGGTCAATCGCGCTTAACACAACCTCCAGCTTCGCCAAATCCGCCTCAGCATCATGGACGTCGCGCTTGAGCTTCGCCAGCGCCTCACGTGACGCCGCCGCGGCTTTCTTGTCTTCCTTGCGGTCGGCCTTGGACACTTTCTCCTTCGCTGGCCCCTTGCCCAGGATGAAGTCGGTATAATCCTCAATCGTGCCCGAAAACTCGGTCGCCGTTCCATTATCAACCAGCACCAGCCGGTCCGCCGTCAGTTCCAGCATATGGCGGTCATGGCTGACCAGCACGACCGTGCCGTCATATTCATTCAGCGCCTGCACCAACGCCTCACGCGCATCGACGTCCAAATGGTTTGTCGGTTCGTCGAGGATGAGCATATGCGGCGCATCGCGCGTAATCAGCGCCAGCGCCAGCCGCGCGCGTTCGCCGCCCGATAGCTTGCCGACCTTCGTCGTCGCCTTCGCGCCGGAAAATCCGAACCGCCCCAATTGTGCGCGCACCGCGCCGGGGCTCGCGCCCTTCATCTGCTGCGTCATATGCTCGAGCGGGGTATCGTCGCCGTCGAGCTCCTCCACCTGATATTGCGTGAAATAGCCGACACGCATCTTGCCCGAGGCGCTCATCTGTCCTTCCATCGGCGTCAATTGCGCCGCGAGCAAGCGCGCCAAAGTCGTCTTGCCATTGCCGTTCCGGCCCAGCAACGCGATCCGGTCATCGGGGTCAATCCGCAGGTTCAACCGCTGCAATATCGGATTGCCTTCGGTATAGCCAACACTCGCCAGATCGAGCGTCACCAATGGCGGCTTCAGTTCATCGGGACTTGGAAAGTCAAAGCTTAACGTCGGATCTTCGGCCATTGCGGCAATCGGCTGCATCCGCGCCAGCGCCTTGGCTCTCGACTGCGCCTGTTTCGCGGTGGACGCACGCGCCGAGTTGCGCGCCACATAATCCTGCAGCTTGGCACGTTGCGCATCTTGGTTTGCCTTAGCCGCCGCCAGTTGCGCGGCGCGTTCGGCACGTTGGCGCTCGAACGAGTCATAGCCGCCCGCATATAAGGTCACCTGACCATTATCCAAATGCAGGATATGGTCGACGACATTGTTCAACAAATCGCGCTCATGGCTGATCACCACCATCATCGCCGGATAGCTTTTGAGGAAATTTTCCAGCCAAAGCGTCGCTTCCAAATCCAAATGGTTCGATGGCTCGTCAAGCAACAGCAAATCCGGCTGCGAAAACAATAAGGACGCCAGCGCCACGCGCATTTTCCAACCACCCGAGAAGCTATCGAGCGGCCGCGCCTGCATCTCTTCGTCAAAGCCAAGGCCAACCAAGATCCGCGAAGCCCGCGCCGGCGCTGTATAAGCGTCAATCGCGATCAGCCGTTCATGCACCTCGGCCATACGGTCGGGGTCGAGCCCCTCTTGCTCGCTTTCCGCCATCAACGCCGCGCGCTCGGTATCCGCCGCCAGCACGGTGTCAAAGGGCGTGGAATCCCCCGCAGGCGCCTCTTGCGCGATATAACCGATGCGCGTGCCCTTGGGCATTTCCAGCGCGCCATCATCGGCCTCCAGCGAGCCAATCATCACCTTCATCAAAGTCGATTTACCCGCGCCATTCCGCCCGATCAGGCCAATGCGGCTATAAGAGGGCAAGGCCGCCGTGGCGCGGTCAAGGATAGTGCGTCCGCCAAGGCGCACGGTGATACCGTTCAGATTAAGCATGCCGGGCCGCGTAGCAGACCAAGCGCGCGCTGTCAGTCAGAGAATTGGGGTTTATGCGCGGCGAATGCAGATAGGAGAAAACATCGTCGTCCTGCCGCAGGCTGAGGCCTATCGCGCCTATCGTTCGATGCGCGGCGACCAAATATGCACGCCCGCGCGAGGCGCCGGTCGTCGCACGCAATCAATTTTTGATATACCAACGATTAGTATACGAAACGAACCTGCTATATCTTCGGTATTTTATTTGCTCCCTCCAACATAGCCGACGATAGGGTCGGCCATTTGGATAAGGAGTATCAAAATGATGGAATGGACAAAAATCGCTCAGCCAAAAAGCCGTCTTAGCGCCTTCGCTGATCTAGAAACTCCTGTTGGAAAATCGGGAGCCAATGAATCTACGCTTCTCATTGCGATATTATGGGGAATTGCAATCGCAATGAGCTAATATTTTAACTCTCGGACGGTGGGATTCATCTCGCCGTCCAGTCACTGAAACGGAATAATTATGTACAGTGAATTTGATGAAGCCGTAGCGGAATTCGATGCAAAAATGATTGAAGGAAAAATTGATGATCATTCATTTCATTCAGCTATGCCAATATTCAAAAATATATTAAATAAAAGATTTTATATTGATAGAATGAATTCTATTTTAAAATCTGTACTAGAAAGAACTTCTCAAACGAATTTATATTTAATTACTGGAACTTTTATTTCCCTACATAATTCAAAAAATAGCAATTGGATAGTTATAGGCCACAGTAATAAATCAGAATTTCTTTACATGACGCCTATTTTTTCTTTTCAATCTCCAATATCTGGACCTGGATACATAATTGATAAATATAAGTTAGTTGATGATAATGTTTTTGATAAATTCGACAAAAAATCAAAAATTGAATTTTCAACTCGTGAGTTTATAAAACCATTCAGTATCGCACAAAAATCTGGACACGGTGAAATTTTTGATATTATAAATAAAAATGAAAAAGAAAAATCATTTTCTCTAAGAGTTAACTCAAATCCAATAAGACCGTTTCAGATAAATTTTGATAGATCCACAATGGAAACATTTGGAATTACACCAGTCGATCCGATGTCGAGTAATTTAACTACAATTTTTGATCTTTTGGCTGACATATCTAATCAAAGTTCAATAGAGTATCTTCTCCCTTTCGTAAAACATGAGCTACATTTTGTTCGGTGGCGAGCTATTCGTTCTATTTTTTCTATAGACGAGAACGTGGGTGTCGAATTGGTTAAAAAGGCTTGTTTTGATCGGCACGAACATGTGCGCGCAGCGGCCACTTCAACAATGTCTCAAATTTCTGCCTGATGGAGGATTGTCATGGTACTCATTGCTGATTTAGATGAAACACGAACAATCGGGCCGGAAGAGTGTTTGGCGCTAGCAGGCGAACTAATCCGTGAAAATAGTGTCGAAGCAATTTGGGAAAATTCTTGGATTCTTCGCGCACTTGCTAACGATCGAAATTTTC
Organism: Sphingomonadales bacterium; assembly: GCA_027488785.1. Taxonomy (GTDB): domain Bacteria; phylum Pseudomonadota; class Alphaproteobacteria; order Sphingomonadales; family Sphingomonadaceae; genus Sphingorhabdus_B. Next base: position 105,452 of record JAIYAY010000025.1, read on the forward strand.
TAATTAAGCGGTATAATGAGCGGCTTAAGTCATATTGGTCTGGTGATGAAAGAGATAAGTATCAACCTCAATCGCTTGAGCTGGCTAACAATAATCGCTTTTATATTAGGTCTAACATCTGGATGCCGCTCGCGCCATCGTCAAAAACGCTAGAGTTTGAACAAAAGCTTTTTGCTTATGAGATTCCCCATGATCACAATTTTCAACTCCTGACTGTAGGTTATTATGGGCCTGGCTATCCGACAGACATATACGAATACGACTCAAGTCGAGTGACAGGAGCGGCTGATGAAAATGTTGAAATATCAGAAAAAACCGAGGCTATTCTGAGCCCCGGACGTATGATTTTTTATCGCCAAAGTAGAGATATTCACATTCAACATACACCGTCGGAGATGTCAGTGTCTTTGAATCTAAGTCTTTCAGATCCCGATTATGACCTTATACCTCAGTATGTATTTGACGTAAACACTAACAAGATTGTTGGTGGCGCAGGAGACCTTCATTCAAACCGCCTTTTTCTGCTTGACGTATTCAGAGCTGTAAATGACGGCAACTCCGTCGAGATACTATCCGATTTTGTCCGTCAGTTCGATTGCCCCCGTACACGTGCTGCAGCGTTTCAGGTGCTTAGCGAGATCGAACCCGATGCATGTGCTCCGCTTTTGGCGAAAACAGATATCGGTAAAATTGCCTACCTTAATGAGCGTCTCGCCATCGGGAACGCTGCACGAGAATATTCTAGGTTTTAGATGATACGACAACATCTTGTGTCGCCTAAAAGGACGCCCAAGTCAGCACCAATCAAAGGCTGGCAGGTATTGACGGCGACCATTGCGTTGCTCTGGATTTATAGGACGACTGCGAAAGATTTAGAACCAGCCTCATTCAACTGGCCCATATGGACAGTATGGTTTTTCCTTACCGTGGTTTTTAGAATTCGGGGACAAAATGCAGGCTTACCCGTGTTCTCAGCTTCTCATGTACTTGCCCGCTCCGCTGCTGGCGCTGCTGTTCTGATGGCAATATCTAGCATATCCATTCTGCGGGACGGATTGATGTCTGCTACGCCACTGATCATTTTGCTTTCCAGCACAATCGGTCTATATATCGTATCTGGTTTAGTTACGCTCAAACGAAAACCACAGCATCTGAGTATAAATAGCCAGAAACAGTCTTTGGAACATTGGCTTGACACTTGGTTGCCTTTGGGAATGGGCAGTGTGCTTGTTCGAGATTTACGTGTCATCTCTTTTGCATTATGGCCAGGACGTCAGCCAGCTGCGCAACATACTGCCTGTTCAAGGGTATTTACAAATCACTTTGAAGCAAGACCGTTGCTAATTGCTTTGCTCGCCATAGCTTTAGTGGAACTCTCTGTAGTTCATATATTGCTTCGCTCACTTTATTCGTGGATCGTAATTGCTCATTTAGCTTTTGGTGCACTTTTTGCTATGTATTTGATTGGTATTATTAGATCATTTACGCGCTTGCCTACAATTATCGAAGACGGGTTGTTGCATGTGAGGATGAGTGTTTTTTTTGAAGCGATCAGTCCAGTTAGTAATATCTGTGCCGTCTCGCGGATTAATGCCATGCCGGCGCACGGAGCGGAAATAGTTGCAAACGGAGCGATTTTTGTGACCCCAAACATTCTCATTGAGCTCAAGAACGAGATTAAAGTTGAACGCATGTTCAAACCTAAACATCTCGCGAGGTTTATCGCTATTTATGTCGATGAACCAGCAACCTTCATTACTTCAACCTCCCTACGATGTCCTAATTCACAGCACAGCGATTTGGCTCCGTCCTGAAGTTGGCTCAAGTTATTAATATTCAAGTTGCGGATGAGTAAGATTCCAGAATGAAATGACCAGCGGTCAAGCTAGGTCAGGATAATGACGTATAGGGAGAGAGGCTGGACATCAGTCGGGCATTTATTCCTCCCCCATCCGCAGCGCGGCGATAAACGCCTCCTGCGGGATGCTCACATTGCCATATTCCCGCATCCGTGCCTTGCCCTTTTTCTGCTTTTCCAGCAGCTTTTTCTTGCGGCTGATGTCGCCGCCATAGCATTTCGCGGTCACGTCTTTGCGCATCGCGGCGATGGTTTCGCGGGCGATGACTTTGCCGCCGATGGCCGCTTGCACGGGGATTTTGAACAAATGGCGCGGGATCAGGTCTTTTAGCCGTTCGCACATGCCACGACCGCGCGATTCTGCGGTGCCGCGGTGGACGATCATGCTCAACGCGTCGACCGGGTCGCCATTGACCATGATGCTCATCTTCACAAGATCGCCTTCGCGATGGCCGATCTGGTGATAATCGAACGAGGCATAGCCACGGCTGATGCTCTTCAGCCGGTCGTAAAAGTCGAACACGACCTCGTTCAACGGTAATTCGTAGACGATCTGCGCGCGGCCACCAACATAGGTCAGTTGCTTTTGAATGCCGCGCCGGTCTTGGCACAATTTCAAGATCGAGCCGAGATATTCATCGGGGCAGTAAATCGTCGCTTGGATCCATGGCTCCTGAATTTCGTCGATGCGGTTGACGTCGGGCATGTCGGCGGGGTTGTGCAGCTCCATCTCCCGCGCATCCTCGGTCTTGCTGCGGCTGAGCTTCAACTTATAGACCACCGACGGCGCGGTGGTGATAAGGTCTAGGTCAAATTCGCGCGTGAGGCGCTCTTGAATGATTTCCAAGTGGAGCAAACCCAAGAAGCCACAGCGGAAACCAAAGCCCAAGGCGGCGCTGCTTTCGGTTTCAAAGCTGAACGATGCGTCGTTGAGGCGCAGCTTGCTGATGCTTTCGCGGAGCTTTTCAAAGTCGGCGGCGTCGGTCGGGAACAGGCCGCAAAATACGACGGGCTGCACTTCCTTAAACCCGGGGAGCGGTTCAGCGGCGGGGCGCTTTGCATCGGTAATGGTGTCGCCGACGCGGGTTTGCGCGACTTCCTTGATCTGCGCAGTGATGATGCCGACTTCGCCGGGGCCGATTTCGGAGAGTATCTCCAGCTTTGGCCGCATGCAGCCGACGCGATCGACCAAATGCTTTGTGCCCGCGGCCATGAACTGAATTTCTTGGCCCTTTTTGATGACGCCATCAATGACGCGGATCAGGATGACGACGCCCAAATAGGGGTCGTACCAGCTGTCGACCAACATCGCCTTCAACGGCGCGTTGCGATCGCCCTTTGGCGGCGGGATGCGGGTGACGACGGCCTCCAGCACTTCATCGATGCCGATGCCCGATTTGGCGCTGGTCAGAACGGCGTCGTCGGCGGGCAGACCGATAATGTCCTCAATCTCGGCCTTGACCTTGTCGACTTCGGCGGCGGGCAAATCGATCTTGTTGATGACGGGCACGATTTCATGGTCATGCTCAATCGATTGATAGACGTTGGCGAGCGTTTGCGCCTCCACCCCTTGCGCGGCGTCCACGACCAAAAGCGCGCCTTCGCAGGCGGCGAGGCTGCGGCTGACTTCATAAGCGAAGTCAACATGGCCGGGGGTGTCCATTAGGTTCAACTGATATGTAACGCCGTCTTTCGCGGTGTAATCTAGGCGGACGGTTTGCGCCTTAATGGTGATGCCGCGCTCTTTCTCAATGTCCATATTATCAAGGACTTGGCTCGTCATTTCGCGCGCAGTCAGCCCGCCGGTTTGTTGGATTAACCGGTCAGCCAGCGTCGACTTCCCATGGTCAATATGCGCGATAATGGAGAAATTACGGATGAGAGAAAGTTCGGTCATCCCGCGCCCCTAGCAGGGCCGCCCCGCCCCATCAAGCATGGCGGAACGCCTTTAAGTGGCATTGTGATATGGGGAGCGCGGGGGTGGGTTTATTGAAAAGGGACTATATTGGCGCATCGGCGCATCCACAATAACCGCCTACATAGGCCTCCACACCGCGATTTATGTGAAGCCTTAGTGTAACTTTTCGCGTGTCGATCGCCCCCTTTTTCTGGTTCAGGTCGGGCTTGACCCTTGAGAAGCTGCCGCCTATACGGCCCTCAACATCCAGCCCATCGGGAATGGCCTAGTCGTCGCGCAACTTGGCTAACGCATTGATGGATATGGGTTTTCACATACGCGAAACGGCTGCACGGCAGGACCCGATTCTTCGGGCCATTGCTATGTGGCCTTTTCTTGTCTGTGGAATAGCACGTCGCGACTGACATTTCTAACTGAGGCAAAGCACCTTATGGCATCCCGTCCCGCTCCTGCGACCCTGTCGCGTCAAAAGCGTATCCGCAAAATCTTCGGTAACATCCATGAAGTTATCGACATGCCTAACCTCATCGAGGTTCAGCGCGAGAGCTATGAACAGTTCCTGCGTTCTGACCCGTCGATCGGTTATGTATCAGGCCTTGAAAAGACGCTGCGCAGCGTTTTCCCAGTTAAGGATTTTGCCGGAACTTCGGAACTCGACTTCGTCCATTACGAACTCGAAGATCCCAAATTTGACGTTGAAGAATGCCGTCAGCGCGGGATTACTTACGCCGCGCAGATGAAGGTGACGTTGCGCCTGATCGTGTTTGAGGTTGACCCAGACACCGAAGCCCGTTCGGTTCTCGATATTAAGGAGCAGGACGTGTATATGGGCGACATGCCGCTCATGACGCATAACGGCACCTTCTTCATCAATGGCACAGAGCGCGTTATCGTCAGCCAGATGCACCGTTCGCCGGGCGTATTGTTCGACCATGACCGTGGCAAAACGCACAGCAGCGGCAAATATCTGTTTGCAGCGCGCGTCATTCCTTACCGTGGTTCGTGGCTCGACTTTGAATTCGACGCCAAGGACATCGTCAACGTTCGTATCGACCGTAAGCGCAAATTGCCGGTCACGACTTTACTCTATGCGCTGGGTCTGAATGACGAAGAAATCTTGGGCCATTTCTATGACCGCGTGACATTTGAACGTGGCAAGGGTGGATGGAAGATTCCATTCAATGCGGAACATTGGCGCGCATCGAAGCCGATGTTTGACATTGTCGATGCCAAAACCGGCGAAGTTGTATTCCCAGCAGGTACAAAAATCACACCGCGCGCGGCCAATAAGGCTGTGAAGGATGGCCTGGCCAGCCTGTTAATCCCGACCGAAGAAATCTTTGGCCGTTATTCGGCGTTCGATTTGATCGACGAGAAGACGGGGCGGATTTATGTTGAAGCGGGTGACGAAATCACCGCCGAAAACCTCGAAGCTTTGGACAAGGCAGGCATTGACAGCCTTGAACTGCTGGACATCGACCATGTCATCACCGGCGCATGGATGCGCAATACGTTGAAGGCGGACAAGGCCGAAAACCGCGATATGGCGCTCGATGCCATTTACCGCGTTATGCGTCCTGGTGAACCACCAACGCGCGAGACCGCAGAAGCCTTATTTGCCGGGCTGTTCTTCGACGCAGACCGCTATGACCTCAGCGCGGTTGGCCGCGTGAAGCTCAACATGCGGTTAAACCTCGACGCCGAAGACACGCTGACGACCTTGCGGACGGAAGATATCCTCGCTGTGGTCAAGGAATTGGTAAACCTGAAGGACGGCAAGGGCGAAATCGATGATATCGATAACCTCGGCAACCGTCGTGTCCGTTCGGTCGGCGAATTGCTGGAAAACCAGTATCGCGTTGGATTGCTTCGTATGGAGCGCGCAGTGAAGGAGCGGATGAGCTCGGTTGATGTATCAACCGTGATGCCAAACGACCTGATCAACGCGAAGCCAGCGGTTGCTGCGGTGCGCGAATTCTTTGGTTCGTCGCAATTGTCGCAGTTTATGGATCAGACTAACCCGCTTTCGGAAGTCACTCACAAGCGCCGCGTTTCGGCACTTGGACCAGGTGGTTTGACCCGTGAGCGCGCCGGCTTTGAAGTCCGCGACGTTCACCCAACGCATTATGGCCGTATCTGCCCGATTGAAACGCCGGAAGGCCCGAATATCGGTCTGATCAACTCGCTCGCCAGCTTTAGCCGCGTGAACAAATATGGCTTTATCGAAACGCCGTATCGCAAGGTCGTGGACAATAAGGTCACGGACGACGTGGTGTATCTCTCCGCCATGGAAGAGCAAAAGAACACCATCGCCCAGGCGAACGCCGAATTGAACGCCGATGGCAGTTTCGCTGAAGAATTGATCTCCGCACGTGAAGCTGGCGAATTCTTGATGGCGCCGCGTGACCAAATTACGTTGATGGACGTTTCTCCAAAGCAGCTGGTTTCAGTTGCGGCATCGCTCATTCCGTTCCTGGAAAATGATGACGCGAACCGCGCATTGATGGGATCGAACATGCAACGTCAGGCCGTGCCTCTGCTGCGTGCAGAAGCGCCGTTTGTCGGCACGGGCATGGAAGAGACAGTAGCACGCGATTCCGGCGCGGCCATCGCGGCCCGCCGCACAGGCATTGTCGACCAAGTCGATGCAACGCGTATCGTTGTTCGTGTAACCGGTGATGTGGAGCCCGGCAAATCGGGCGTAGATATTTACACGCTGCAGAAATTCCAGCGTTCCAACCAGAACACCTGCATCAACCAGAAGCCTTTGGTGAAGGTTGGTGACGTGATTGAAGCTGGCGACATCATTGCCGACGGTCCGTCGACTGAGCTGGGTGAACTCGCATTGGGTAAGAACAGCCTCGTCGCGTTCATGCCTTGGAATGGATATAACTACGAAGATTCGATCCTGATCTCCGAACGTATCGTGAAGGACGATGTCTTCACCTCGGTCCATATCGAAGAATTCGAAGTCATGGCCCGCGATACCAAACTTGGACCAGAAGACATCACCCGCGATATTCCAAACGTAGGGGAAGAAGCGCTTCGTAGCCTCGATGAAGCTGGCATTGTTTACATCGGTGCGGAAGTTCACCCTGGTGACATTCTCGTCGGTAAGATCACGCCAAAGGGCGAAAGCCCGATGACGCCAGAAGAAAAGCTGCTGCGCGCCATCTTCGGTGAAAAGGCTAGCGACGTGCGCGACACCTCGCTGCGCCTCTCGCCCGGTGTTTCAGGTACGGTCGTTGAAGTCCGCGTCTTTAACCGTCACGGTATCGACAAAGACGAACGCGCCATGGCAATTGAACGTGAAGAAATCGAACGTCTTGCGAAGGACCGTGAGGACGAACGTTCGATTTTGAACCGCGCGACTTACAACCGCCTGAAAGAAATGCTCATTGGCCAGACTGCAGCCGCAGCACCAAAAGGCATCAAGAAGGGCGACAAAATCACTGAGGAAAATCTCAGCGAAGTCGAGCGTCATGAATGGTGGAAAATCGCCGTTGCCGACGACAAGGTCCAAGGCGACCTTGAAGCGGTCAAGGTGCAGTATGACGACGCCGTCAAGCTGATCGTCGAGAAGTTCGAAGATCGTCGTGAGAAGCTGGAGCGTGGCGATGAGCTGGCACCTGGCGTACTCAAAATGGTTAAGGTCTTTGTCGCCGTGAAGCGTAAGCTGCAACCCGGTGACAAAATGGCCGGACGCCACGGGAACAAGGGTGTTATTTCACGGATCCTTCCGCAAGAAGACATGCCTTTCCTCGCCGATGGTACGCCCGTTGACATCGTCCTCAACCCATTGGGTGTGCCGTCACGTATGAACGTGGGGCAGATTTTCGAAACCCATCTTGGCTGGGCTGCGCGTGGACTAGGGATGCAAATTGGTGAGGCTCTTGAAGAGTGGCGCCACGCAAACCCTAACCCCGAAGCAGCGGCACCGCCTGCCGTGGTGCGTGAACGTCTGGCTAAAGCTTATGGCGAAGAATATGCGGACGAGATTAAAAACCGCAGCGACGCCGACATTATTGAGCTTGCTGGCAATGTCATCACCGGCGTCCCAATGGGCACGCCAGTGTTCGACGGCGCACGTGAAGCCGATGTCACCAATATGCTTCAGCTTGCTGGACTTGATGGTTCGGGTCAATCCGACCTGTTCGACGGCCGCACCGGCGACAAGTTCGACCGCAAGGTTACTGTCGGCATCATCTATATGTTGAAACTGCATCACCTTGTTGATGACAAGATCCACGCCCGTTCCATCGGTCCTTACAGCCTTGTCACGCAGCAGCCTTTGGGTGGTAAAGCGCAGTTCGGTGGTCAGCGTTTCGGAGAAATGGAATGCTGGGCACTGCAAGCTTATGGCGCCGCTTACACCTTGCAGGAAATGCTCACGGTCAAATCTGATGACGTGATCGGTCGTACCAAAGTTTACGAAGCCATCGTCAAGGGTGACGACAGCTTTGACGCCGGCATCCCGGAAAGCTTCAACGTTCTGGTCAAGGAAATGCGTTCATTGGGTCTTAATGTAGATTTGAAAACGCATGACTTAATCGCAGGTGACGAGGGCTTTGCCGAAGCAGCGGAATAAAGCAGAGATGGGCGGATTTCGGTCCGCCCCCTGCCCCCGCCTTTAGGTTTTCATGGGCACACGCCCAATGAGGAAAAGAAAATGAACGAACTGAGCAAATTCAACAATCCCGTCGCCAAGGTCGAAACCTTTGACCAGATCCAGATTGGGATCGCGTCGCCGGAGAAAATCCGCAGCTGGTCTTTTGGTGAAATCAAAAAGCCGGAAACCATCAACTATCGTACGTTCAAGCCAGAGCGCGACGGTTTGTTCTGCGCGCGCATCTTTGGTCCAGTAAAGGATTATGAGTGCTTGTGCGGTAAGTATAAGCGCATGAAATATAAGGGCGTCGTCTGCGAAAAGTGCGGCGTTGAAGTTACGGTCACCAAGGTGCGCCGTGAACGCATGGGCCATATCGAGCTAGCTGCACCCGTTGCGCATATCTGGTTCCTGAAGTCGCTGCCGTCGCGCATTGGCTTGTTGCTCGACATGCAGTTGAAGCAGCTTGAGCGCGTCCTGTATTTCGAAAACTACATCGTAACGGAGCCTGGCTTGACCGCGCTGGAGAAGTTCCAGTTGCTGAGCGAAGACGAATTGCTCGACGCGCAGGATGAATATGGCGAAGACGCTTTCACTGCCAGCATTGGTGCCGAAGCCGTCAAGACCATGTTGATGGACCTCGACCTTGAGCAAGAGCGCACCGACCTTCTCGACGAGTTGGCGGTCACCAAGTCCGAACTGAAGCCAAAGAAGATCATCAAGCGTTTGAAGGTCGTCGAAAGCTTCATCGATTCCGGTAACAAGCCAGAATGGATGATCTTAGACGTCATTCCGGTCATCCCGCCAGAATTGCGCCCACTGGTGCCGCTGGATGGTGGCCGCTTTGCAACGTCCGATCTCAACGATCTCTATCGTCGCGTCATCAACCGTAACAACCGCTTGAAGCGCCTGATTGAACTGCGCGCACCAGACATCATCGTCCGCAACGAAAAGCGTATGTTGCAGGAAGCTGTTGACGCGTTGTTCGACAATGGCCGTCGCGGCCGTACAATCACCGGTGCCAACAAGCGTCCTTTGAAGTCGCTTTCCGACATGCTCAAGGGCAAGCAGGGCCGCTTCCGCCAGAACCTTTTGGGTAAGCGCGTCGACTATTCGGGCCGTTCGGTTATTGTGACCGGTCCAGAATTGAAATTGCATCAATGCGGTCTTCCAAAGAAGATGGCGCTCGAGCTGTTCAAGCCGTTCATTTACTCGCGTTTGGATGCAAAGGGTCTCTCGATGACCCTGAAGCAAGCCAAGAAGTGGGTCGAAAAAGAGCGTAAGGAAGTTTGGGACATCCTCGACGAGGTTATCCGCGAGCACCCCGTATTGCTGAACCGTGCGCCAACGCTGCACCGCTTGGGCATTCAGGCGTTCGAGCCTGTCCTAATTGAAGGTAAGGCTATCCAGCTTCACCCGCTCGTCTGTTCGGCATTCAACGCGGACTTTGACGGTGACCAGATGGCAGTTCACGTTCCATTGAGCCTTGAGGCACAATTGGAAGCACGCGTTTTGATGATGTCGACCAACAACATCTTGTCGCCTGCAAATGGTAAGCCAATTATCGTCCCTTCGCAGGACATGGTCTTGGGTCTATATTATCTCTCAATGGATCGTCGCGGCGAGCCAGGCGAAGGCATGATGCTGTCCGACATGGCCGAAGTGCATCAAGCGCTTGAAGTGGGTGCGGTGACGCTACACTCCAAGATCATCGCCCGCGTGCCTCAGACGGGCGAAGATTGTGTTGAGCGCATGGTGCGCTTCGAAACCACACCTGGCCGTATGTTGCTCGCGGAAACGCTGCCAAAGAACCATCGCGTGCCTTTCGAAACCGTTAACCGCCTTCTCACCAAGAAGGAAATCGGCGACGTTATCGATCAGGTTTATCGCCACACCGGTCAGAAAGACACAGTATTGTTCGCTGACGCTATCATGTCGCTTGGCTTCAAATATGCGTTCAAGGCCGGTATTTCGTTCGGTAAGGACGACATGATCATTCCGGAAGAAAAGACCGAAATGGTTGCCGAAACCAAGGCAATTGTTGCCGATTTTGAGCAGCAATATCAAGATGGTCTGATCACGCAGCAGGAAAAATACAACAAGGTGATCGACGCCTGGTCCACATGCGGTGACAAGGTCGCCAACGCCATGATGGACAAGCTGAAGGCTTCACCAACCGACGAACATGGCCGCGAATTGCCCGTCAACTCGGTGTACATGATGAGCCACTCCGGTGCGCGTGGTTCGCCAGCGCAGATGAAGCAGCTCGCCGGTATGCGTGGATTGATGGCCAAGCCTTCGGGCGAGATCATTGAAACGCCGATCATTTCGAACTTTAAGGAAGGTCTGACCGTTCTCGAGTATTTCAACTCGACCCACGGTGCCCGTAAGGGTCTGGCCGATACGGCATTGAAAACGGCTAACTCAGGGTATCTGACGCGCCGTCTGGTGGACGTATCGCAAGATTGCACCATCGTTGAAGTCGATTGCGGTACACAACGTGCACTGGAAATGCGTTCGATCGTTCAGGGTGGCTCAACCATCGCTTCGCTGGGTGAACGTGTTCTTGGCCGTACCACGGCAGAAGACATTATCGGCCTTGATGGCAAAGTGTTGATCCCATCGGGAACCTTGCTCGACGAGCCAATGGTTGTCGCGATCGAAGAGACAGGCATTCAAGGGCTGAAGATCCGCTCACCATTGGTATGCGAATCCAAGGTCGGCGTGTGCGCTACATGCTATGGCCGTGACCTTGCACGCGGTACGCCTGTCAACATCGGTGAAGCTGTCGGCGTTATCGCTGCTCAGTCCATCGGTGAACCTGGTACACAGTTGACCATGCGTACGTTCCACATTGGTGGTGCAGCGCAGTTGAACGAGCAGTCAAACCTTGATGCCACGGCATCGGGTAAGATCATGTATCGTGACCTGCCAAGCATCGTCGATAAGCGTAAGAAGCGCTTGGCGATGGCACGTAACGGCGAACTGATTATCGTCGATAAGGAAGGCCGTGAAATGGAAATTCACCGTCTGCCTTATGGCGCGACGTTGATGTTCGCGGATGGCGCAGATGTGAAAGTCGGTGACCGTCTGGCGGAATGGGATCCGTTCACCATGCCGATCATCACCGAAAAGTCAGGTATTGTGAAATATCAGGACCTGATCGACGGCAAGACGCTGACCGAACAGACCGACGAAGCAACGGGTATCGCCCAGCGCGTCGTGATCGAAGATCGTGCCGGTAGCCGCACGAAGAAGGAAGATCTGCGTCCCCGCATTACCTTGTTGGATGGCGATAGCGGTGAAGCTGCGCGTTATCTGCTTGGCGTTGGTACGATGCTTTCGGTCGAAGATGGTGCCGAGGTTCAAGCCGGTGACGTTATCGCCCGTGTGACCCGTGAATCTGCAAAGACCCGCGACATCACCGGTGGTCTGCCACGCGTTGCCGAATTGTTCGAAGCACGTATTCCAAAGGACAATGCGATCATCGCAAAAATTTCGGGCCGCGTTGAGTTCGTCCGTGATTACAAGGCGAAGCGCAAGATCGCGATCGTTCCAGAAGAAGGCGAGCGTATCGAATATCTGATCCAGAAGTCCAAGGTGCTCGACGTTCAAGAAGGCGATTTCGTTCGTAAGGGCGATAACCTGATTGCTGGTTCACCGAACCCGCATGACATCCTTGAAGTCATGGGCATTGAAGCGCTGGCGGAATATCTGGTGGCCGAAATTCAGGAAGTTTATCGTCTGCAGGGCGTGAAGATCAACGATAAGCACATCGAAACGATCGTTCGTCAGATGTTGCAAAAGGTTGAAATCACCTTCGGTGGCGACACAACCCTGCTTCCCGGCGAACAGGTTGACCGCGAAGAAATGGAAGCGATCAATGCAAAGCTGTCCAAGGGCCAAGCACCAGCAACGGGTAACCCTGTCTTGCTGGGTATCACCAAGGCTTCGTTGCAGACACGTTCGTTCATCTCGGCGGCATCCTTCCAAGAAACTACACGCGTCCTCACACAGGCTGCTGTGGAAGGTAAGAAGGACATTCTGACCGGTCTGAAGGAAAACGTCATCGTTGGCCGTCTGATCCCTGCGGGTACAGGCTCTGCCATGAACCGCATGCGGATTGCAGCAACGAGCCGTGACGTTGCGCTTCGTGCCAGCTACAAGAAGCTGCAGGAAAGCCTGATTGCGCCAGAGACAGCGGCTGAAGAGCATGCTGCCGAACTGGCACAGGGTGCTGAAGCTGCGATGGGCGACGATGTGTTGGCTAAGGTCATTGCAGATGACCTGACCACCACCGACGCAGCAATCGACGATGTGATTGACGCAAGCGAAGAAGAGTAAACTTCGCTTTTAAGACAAACAATAAACCCGCCGGAAGCAATTCCGGCGGGTTTATTATTGGCTCGCTTTGTCTCCAATAATGTGGGTGTAAAGGCCTAAAATTTACCCGAAAACGACAGTTGCAAGCTGCATTTACGTTTCACAAACTGCCTTTGGGTACCCAATGCATGTCCCTGCGTAGATGCAGCGGTCAGGTCGAAATCCTGCCATGTCGGTTGCCGGCGCATAAGCCGCAAAACGGATTACAAAAGCGGCGTTGTTACCGGCCGTAACGCTCGTCCTCGATTTGATCGCGAATTTTTTTGGCTTTTTTGCAGGCATCTTTGTCGCCATCGGCACATCGCTTTTGAACTTTTTTCAGCTGCCGGGACAGCTTTCCTATCTTCTCCTCATGCTTGCGCATTTCGCGCCCGCGTTTCTGATCGGATTCAGACTGGCTGGTCGTCAGGACGTCGGCGGTCTTGGACACAATTTTCACAGGTGCTCCAACAACATCCGTGACAACGCCTGTGACCGCGGACGCGACGCACCCTTGCAACAAAATCATGGGGGCAATCGCTAACACCAAACGCACATTCCGTCCCAAAATACATCCTTCCCGAAACAATTTACTTCAGTAAATTCAATGCAATCGTTCGTACCTGCTCTGCCATATCTGGACGCTGCAAAGCGAGCGCTAAATTTGCTTCAATATATCCCACTTTTGATCCGCAGTCATAGCGCTTGCCGTTAAATGTCACGGCATTAAAGGGTTGCCGACCGATCATCTGTGCCATGGCGTCGGTTAGCTGGATTTCACCGCCTGCGCCTTTTTCCTGACCTTCAAGTATCCGCATAACCTCCGGCTGAAGGATATAGCGCCCAGATACGATTAAGTTGGACGGCGCATCCTCAACCTTTGGCTTTTCAACTAGGCCTAACACTTCAGTCACCGCGCCATGCGCCGCGCCCGGCGCAATCACACCATAACTGGAAACATCATTACGCGGCACCTCAAGCACGCTGATGACGTTTCCGCCAATCTGATGATACGCATCAACCATCTGCTTCATGCAACCCGGCGATCCGTGCATAAACTCGTCGGGTAGGAAGATGGCAAAGGGTTCATCGCCGATGATGTCACGCGCACACCAGATAGCGTGGCCAAGGCCCAAGGGCTCTTGCTGCCGAACATATACACAATTGCCAGGACTAAGCCGCGTGTTCGCCAAAACCGACACGTCTTTCCCGCGTGAGGTCATGGTATGCTCAAGCTCAAAAGCGATATCGAAATGATCCTCAATGACGCTTTTGCCGCGACCCGTAACAAAAATCATCTGCTCTATGCCCGCCTCGCGGGCTTCATCCACCGCATATTGAATCAGCGGACTATCGACAATCGGCAGCATTTCTTTGGGAATGGCTTTCGTCGCGGGCAGGAAACGGGTTCCCAATCCAGCAACAGGAAAAACCGCTTTACGAATAGGTTTATATGTCATGATATCTGCTTAAAGTCCAAAGCAAGAAAGTCTATGCAGACTTGGAAATGCGCGCGGCAAATCCTTTTTTCAGCTTCGCCAATTTTGGTGGAATGACCGCGAGGCAATAAGGATTGCGCTGTCCCTCACCATCCCAATATTCTTGATGATAATCTTCGGCAGGATACCAAGTGGCTGGCCCCTCAATTGTCGTCACAATAGGTGTGGGCCAATCGCCGGCGGCCTTTTTTATCCCCGCAATGGCCTCTTCGCGCTGTTCATCGGATAAGGGGAATATTGCCGAACGATATTGGGTCCCAATGTCATTACCCTGCCGATTGAGTTGTGTCGGATCATGTGTTGCAAAGAATATTTCGAGCAAATCGGCATAGCTTATAACATCCGTATCAAACGCGATGCGGATTGCCTCAGCATGCCCCGTATTTCCACCGCACACGTCTTTATAAGTCGGATCGACCATATGCCCGCCAATATAGCCGCTCACGACGCCGCTCACGCCGTTCAATTGACCAAAGACGGCTTCAGTGCACCAGAAACAACCTCCGGCAAAAATGGCTTCTTCTTGCGGCATAATCTATCCTTAAACTTGGGCAGCATCTACGGCCTTCGCCGCATCCCCGCGCACCACCAGCAGATACATTGCAGGTGTGACAATACGTGATAGGAAAGTGGACGAAATCAACCCCCCAATCAACACGATTGCCAAGGGCCCATACAGGCTACCGCCGAATAAGGCGAGTGGCATAAGGCCGCCTATGGCGGTCACGGACGTCAGCAAAACGGGTAGGAAGCGCACTTCGCCAGCTTTCTCAATCGCTTCACGCAAGCCAAGGCCGCGCTGTCGCAACTGCGTGGTGAAATCGACCAGCAATATGGAGTTTTTGATCTCGATCCCAACCAGCGCAATAAATCCAATGATCGCAAGGAAGGACAGATTATTGCCCGTAACCAGCAATGCGATAAGTCCGCCAAAGGTGCCCAAAGGAATAACCCCAGCGACAACCAAAGCTTCCTTAAACCGTCCAAATTCCGCCACCAAAATGGCGAATATGCTAAATAAGGCCACCACCACTACTGGGCCGAAGCCCGCGAAGGTGTCATTGATTTTCTCGGCCTCACCGCCGACCGCGATGGAATAGCCTGGCTTGAGTGGAATCTGCTCCATACGCTTTTTCGCATCCACATTCACCTTGGAGACGACAGCATCATTGGTGATCTGGGCGGTGACGCCAACATAGCGCTGTAGATTATATCGATAAATGGCGGCAGGCGTGGATTCCAAGGTCGGGTTTGAAATTTCCGCCAATTGCACCGCCTGCCCGCTTCGGTTCGACACATAAATCGATTCCAGCGCCGAAACAGGCTGCGTGTCTGCAAGCGGCAAACGGACGACAACCGGGTAGCTGTCCCCTTCCGTGTCACGATAAGTACCGGCGCGCTCCCCACTGAGCGCAAGCCTTATGGCTCGCCGCGCAGCCCCCGCAGGTACATCCAGCAACGCCGCTTTGGCATCATCAACGCGAACGTCCAAATCGACCTTATCGAATGCGACGGGGTTGTTAATGTCTCTCGTGCCTGGGGTTTCGCGCAAAACTTGCTCCATTTGCCCGGCAAGGCGTTTTAGCTCGTCCTGATCGGGACCATAAACGCGAAATTCGACAGGGGCGTTGATAGGCGCGCCATTCTGAAACAGCACCAGCTTGATACGCGCACCAGATATCTGGTCCAATTGTGCGCGCAACCTGTCCACCATCGCCCGCGATTTTGCGCCTTGCCAATTGTCCATGATGGCAAGAATTTCTCCATGGGTTGGATTCTCTCCGCGCTGAAATACATTGTAGAAAACCGGCGGATTGTAGCTACCGACATTTTCTGCACGCACTTTAATCGCAGGCTCGGTTTTCAAGATCGCAGACACTTGAGCGACAATGCGGCCCGTTTCAGCAACGCTCGCGCCCTGCTCAGCCTCGACCGTAACGCGGAAATAAGATGTATCGGCATTTGGAAACAGGCTGAACCCAAGGACCGGCACAAGCGCGAATGCCGCAGTTGTAACAATCAACGCGCCCCATACGGAGCGACGAGGCCGATCCAGCGCCCAATGGAGCATCGGGTGGTAAAAACGGTCAATCTTGCGCATCAACCATTGCAATAATGGACTGCCATCCTCCGTCTCATCGCGTTTCAAGATTCGGCTTGCCAGAAACGGTACGATGGTAAGCGATACAATCATCGATGCTGTGATCGTCGCGACAATGGTCCCAATGAAGCTTTGCGTGAATTTGCCTGCACCTTCGGGTAAAAAGAATAAGGGCAAAAAGGCGAAGACCAACACACCGGTCGACCCCAACACCGCCATTGTAATCTCTTTGGTACCATCAATGGCCGCTTCGCTTCGGGTTTTCCCCATGCGTAAATGCCGGGCGATATTTTCGACCACAACAATCGAGTCATCGACCAATAATCCCAATGTCAGGATGAAGCCCGCAACCACCAGCTGGCTGAGATTGAACCCATAAGCCGATATCGCCAGCAACCCCGATGCAATTGATAGCGGGATAGAAATCATCACGATAATCGATGCCCGCCAACCCAAGGGTAACAAAGTGATCAGCACGAGAAACAGCGCAATTACAAAGTCGCGCGCTAGCTCGTTCAAGCGTTTCCGAATATCCTTGCTTTGGTCGAACTGAATCACGGCCTGTATGTCGGGCGGCAACAATTCCTGTTGTCTTGCAAGCTCCTCGACTAACTGGTTCCGCAATTTAGTCGCATCGGTACCCTGTTTCTGATTGGCGCTAATGAAGACGGCGCGCTTGCCGTTGTGGCTGACCTTCGTGCGCTGTTCCGCCGCACTAATTTTCACGTCGGCGACATCTCCGACACGGATTATCGATCCGTCGTTGGTCCGGATCGGAAGATTACGAATTTTATCAATATCGCGAAACGCGCCGCCTGTTTCCACATTGAATCTGCGTGCACCGCTGATGACGGCACCAGCGGGAACATCCGCACCGCCAACACGGATTGCATCAACCACAACGCTGGCAGGCAATCGCAATTCGGCTAACCTGCCCGAATTGATTTCAACGCTGATTTCCGTTTGTGGCAGGCCGTAAATTTCTGCCTGTCGGACTTCCTTATACCGCCCCAAAGCCTCGCTAACATCGCGGGCATACTTCTCCATCCGGTACCAGCTCGCACTATCGCTTAGCAGCGCTATTTGGAGAATAGACGCGTTTGTCGTGCGGATTTTTTCGAACTGCAGCGCCTGAAGATCTGCCGGAAGCTGGTTACGGATGGCCGTAACTTCGCGCACGGTGTCGTTGAAATATTGATCCGGATCGCCAGACCAGTCAAACTCTGCCCGAATGACCGCATTACCGTCACTACTAGAAGATACGACACTTTGGACGTCCTCAAGACCCTGAACCAATTCTTCAATCGGCTTCGTGATGGTTTGTTCAATCTCGGCCGCATCTGCCCCAGGCTGCGATGCCACAATTGACACAACAGGCATCGAAAAATGCGGATCAACCGCCCGCGGAACTTGCTGAAATGCAGAAAAGCCCAACGCACAGAGCAGCGTGAACAGCACAAGCGTAAGCTGCCATCTCCGAATTGCCAACTCCGCGATATGCATGGACTAGCGCGATCCCTTCACGATACGAACGGCAGACCCGGTGCGCAGTTTTTCCAAACCGGACGTCACTATCTTGTCGCCCGGCCGTATGCCGCCCGATACAAGCACAAATTTGTCGGTGACACGCTGAATAATGACATTGCGAATTTCAACGCGGTTCTTGGCGTCCACGACATAGACAAGGCCTTCACCGGTACGCACGCCGAACAAAGCACTTGCCGGAATTTGCAATTGGCCCCCCGCCTCCGACGCTGGCAAGGTGATGGTCGCGGTTCCGATTTGTCCCGACCGCAATGTCGGCAGATTGGGAAGCCGGAACTGCACGGAAAACGCGCCGGTTCCCGCATTTGCGCGACCGTCAATTTCGGATATCGTTGCCTTCATTGGTGCTTCACTTGCGGATTCAATCGAAATATCGGCGGCCATGCCCACACGCAATTTGGAAGCGTCACGATCAACGATTGGAACGCGGAAGACAAAACCGTCATCCGCCTCACCCAACATAAGCGCGGGCGTTCCGGCGGCGATGACTTGCCCCGCCTGGACATTGCGCATCAGCACAACGCCGCTGGATGGGGCATAAAGCTGCGCAGTGCTGCTTGCAAAACCAGCCTGCCGCACGCGTGCCTCCGCGCTCTTGAGCATGGCCTCAGCCGCCTCAAACCGCGCTTTGGTTATCCATCCATCGGCGTAAAGCGCGCGGACACGGTCAAACTCCGCCCGAACGCGATCACGCTCGGCAGTCGCGACACTCATATCCGCGCCGACATTTGTCGTATCGAGCGCAGCCAACAACGCGCCGCGCTTTACAACGTCGCCTTCTTCAAAACGTACAAGCGCGACCTTGCCTGCGGTTGTAAAACCCAAAGGCGTCTCGCGGCGATAACGTACCGTGCCAACGGCATTGATTTCCCGTTGCAGGCTCTGTGCGCCTACGGTGAATATCTCAACGGGTAAGGCAGTCTTAGACGCGACTTTGCTCTCACTTGCACTGTCGCTGCAGCCAGCAAGCGCAATGAGCAACGATAGGCCCATCAGAAATTTCGAAGATACTGGCAAACGGCCCTCCCCTGCGCGGTTCCATTGCATGTGATAGTTGAATAATTCACAGGATGAAATAGCGTTTTAATATGCAACTTATTTTACAGCTTGATTGGCGCCAAAAACGGGGTGCCGACGCACCAACACCTATCAAGCAGCCGCTCTCGATAGCCGGTCGTTGATCGCGATGCCTATACCCTCCTGCGGAATGGGCGCGACGGCGATCGCACTGGCCAAACTGGCATCCGCGTTGTGAAGCGCCTCAAACAAATGTGCGGCAGCCTGCGCCAGATCGCCCGTTTCCGACAAATTATCGTCACCAGCAATTGCGCCAAAACCAATCAGATACTCGCCCTCTTCTGGGAGCTTAGCGTTCAAACGAACGGGCTTGGATGGCGCATAATGGCTTGCCATTTGCCCCGGCGCCTCAATTGACGCAGTGGGTAAGGACAAAGGCGGGAATCCGAGCGTCTGTTCAATTTCCAAGGAGGTGACTGGCCCCGGTCTTAGCACCTGCCAACCATCATCGCGCACGGCAACAATCGTCGATTCCAAACCAGCCGAACATGGCCCCCCGTCTAAAATCATCGGCACAGCCCCTCCAAGGCCTTTTAAGACATGATCCGCCCGCGTCGGGCTGATTGCCCCACTCCGATTTGCAGAGGGCGCAGCGAGGCTTAAATCGCTTTTTAGGAGCAATGCCTGCATCACCGGATGGTTCGGGCAACGAATGGCGATGGTGGGCAGCCCCGCCGTCACCGCGCGGGCGACGGGGGCGCCCTGTTTTAGCGGCAAAACAAGCGTCAACGGCCCCGGCCAGAACGCCTCCGCCAGTGCCTGCGCAGTAGCGTTAAACAGGCCAAGCTTTTCTGCGGCTTTCCGATCACGAACATGCACGATAAGGGGATTAAAATCCGGCCGCCCCTTTGCCGCATAAATATGCGCAACAGCTTCTGCATTTTGTGCGTCTGCTGCAAGGCCGTATACTGTCTCTGTGGGAATCGCCACAATTTGTCCGGCGTGAAGAAGTTGCGCCGCCGCCGCAATCGCAGCGTCATCAGCGGGTACAACCCAGCCATTCCCCAAGGTATTTGAGCCAAACATCATAAACGGCTATAGGCGGATGCAGACCCGCTTTAACAGGAATTTTTATTCAACATGGCGTTTTCAGCACCCGTCGCAGAACAGAATTTTGTCCTCAAGCATATCGTCGGCATTGATGCATTGGCGCAGCATGCGCGTTTCGCCGATGCTACGCCTGATATGGTGCAGGCCATTGTCGAGGGCATTGGTGCCTTTGCCGAAGGGGAATTTGCCCCGCTTAACCGGATTGGCGACACCGTTGGCGCGCGGTTAATAAATGGCAAAGTGGTGATGCCCGACGGTTTTGTAGCGGCGTATAAATCTTATGTGGCCAATGGCTGGGGTTCGATCAACGCCCCAGCGGAATTTGGCGGCCAAGGTTTGCCTTTCTCACTGGCAACGGTCGCGCTGGATTCGCTTGGCGGGGCGAATATGGCCTTTGCACTCTGCCCAATTCTCTCAGTGGGCGCGATTGAAGCGATCAACCATCATGGCACCGATCGGCAGAAAGAATTGTTTCTGCCCAAGCTTTCAACGGGCGCCTATTCAGGCACGATGAACCTGACCGAACCGCAGGCGGGTTCCGACGTCGGTGCGCTTAAGTCGACTGCCACCCCGCGCGGCGATGGCACTTACCAGATCAAAGGCACAAAAATTTACATCAGCTTTGGCGACCATGACATGGCAGAAAACATCGTCCATTTGGTCCTCGCCCGCACCCCCGATGGTCCCGCCGGGACAAAGGGCATTTCGCTATTTCTGGTGCCCAAATATCAGGTCGCTCCAGACGGCAGTATCGGCAACGCCAATGATATCAAGGTCGTATCGATCGAACATAAGATGGGCCTTAACGCCTCACCCACCTGCGTCTTGGCTTTTGGCGAAGAAGGTGAATGTATTGGCGAACTTATTGGCCCCGAATTTGGCGGCATGCGGGCGATGTTCACGATGATGAATAACGCGCGGCTCAATGTCGGCCTGCAAGGGGTGCAAATTGCCGAGGCTGCTACGCAAAAGGCAATCTGGTTCGCACGCGAGCGGGTGCAATCAGCCAAGGCGAGCGGCCCATCGCGTGCGCCTGTCGCGATTGTCGAGCATCCCGATGTGCGCCGCATGCTGATGCGAATGAAGGCAGGAACGCAGGCAATCCGCGCCTTATTATACCTCGCCTCCAGCTATGTGGATCGCGCCACACTGGGCGAGGCAGGCGCGCAGGAGATGGTCGATTTGCTGACGCCGCTGGCCAAAACCTATGGCACGGACATGGGCAGTGAAATCGCCTCGCTTGGCATTCAAGTGCATGGTGGCATGGGCTTTGTCGAGGAAACGGGTGCTGCCCAATATTATCGCGATATTCGCATCGCGGCGATTTACGAAGGCACCAATGGTATTCAGGCAGCAGACTTGGTTGGTCGCAAGCTGGCGATGCAAGGCGGTGATGTTATCCGCAATCATCTTGCCGCGATTTCGGCAGATGCGGCGGATCATTCCGGCCTGTCTGCGCTCTGCGCGGCAACCGCTGAAGTGACCGAATATATGCTCGGTGCGGACGTTGATGATCGTTTGGCAGGCAGCTACGCCTATACCAATATGATGGCCGTCGTCACGTCGGGTTGGTTGATGTTGAAGCAGCTGCGCGCCGCGCAAGCCGACATCGCCAATGGCGACACCAGCGCATTTTTGCGCAGTAAGGTCGCGGCCTGTCGTTATTATTTGGACGTCATGGTGCCAGAAGCTGTGGCACATAAAGGGACCGCTGTATCGGGGGCGGAATTGCTCTACACCCTTGATGCAGAGGAACTAGCTGCTTGAACGAGCAGACGCTCAAACGGATTGCGGAAGCGCTTGAGCGGCTGTCCCCGCCACCAGCGCCTCCCATCGATCTGTCATCGTCGCCTGCATATCATTGGAACGGAACGACCTTGGCAGCGGTGCAGGGTTTCAAACCATTGCCCGTTAACTTGATCGTCGGGGTCGACCGGCAAAAGGCCGATCTGTACGAAAATTGCCGGCGACATGCCTCGGGCGCAGCGGCGCATGATGTCCTGTTATGGGGCGCACGCGGCATGGGCAAATCCGCTTTGGTCAAATCGGTAGTGGCTGCACTGCAGGAAGATGGTTTTTTCATCGCTTTGGTCGAAGCGGCCTCAAGTCATTTGATGAGTCTGCCAGCCTTGTTTGAAGAGCTTGGCGCATCGGGTCGGCGTTATCTGTTATTCATCGACGATATTTCATTCGAGCCACATGACCAAAATGCGCGCCTTTTGCGGTCATTGCTGGAGGGCGGGGTTGAGGCGCGTCCCAACAACGTCCGGCTTTGCGTTACGTCCAACCGCCGGAACATCGTCGAACGCGACAATAATGAGCAGGCAGACGCCATGAACGCGCGCGATGCCATCGACGACAGTCTTGCCTTGGCCGACCGATTTGGCCTGAAATTGGGTTTTCAATATCCTGATCAGGACGCGTATCTGCGCATGGTCAGCAGCTATGCCAGCCATTTCGACTTGGACTGGGACGAAGCCGATGCGCTAGGCTTTTCCCAAGGGCGCGGCGGCCGTTCAGGCCGGATCGCGTGGCATTACACCATTGAGCTTGCTGGCCGCGCGGGGCGAAAGATTTAGGGTCGGGACCCTATTTCTTTGCCCGCACGCGCCAAATGATATTGCCAACGTCATCGCTGACCAGCAAGGATCCATCCTTTGCCATCGCAAGCATAGTTGGCCGCCCTTGCGCATTGCCATCCTTGTCCAAAAAGCCCGTTAGCACATTGATGGGCTTGCCCGAGGGTTCGCCCTTGGCAAAGGGAACGAAGATCACGTCATAGCCCGACATAGGCTTGCGGTTCCAGGAACCATGGCGGGCAACAAACGCCCCTTCTGTCAGGCCTGCCCCCAATTTACCATTATAGCCAAAGGCAAGGCCCAGCGGCGCTGTATGCGCGCCCAAGGCGTAATCGGGACGCCGCTCATATTCCCGCTTTGCGGGCTTTGGCGGTGAAACACGGGCATCGGTAAACCCACCCCAATAATGTTGCGGCCAACCATAATCAGCGCCAAATTCCACAAGCGCCAGATAATCCGGCACCATATCGGAACCCAGCATGTCGCGTTCGTTCACGACAGTCCACAAACGACCCTTTTTGTCCCAATCAAGACCGACGGGATTGCGCATGCCAATAGCGTAAGGAATCTTCTTGTCCTTCGCGATGTCATATTCCAACACCATAGCACGACCATTTTCGGTCTCCATGCCATGCTCGCCAATGTTGCTGTTCGATCCAACCGCAATGTAGATTTTCTTACCATCGGGGGACGCCGCAAGGTTGCGCGTCCAATGATTGTTAGGAGCCATGGCGTTGAACTTTGTCAGCTCCTTACCCTTGGCGGTGATTTTCGTATCACCCATTTTATAGGGGAAAACGAGCAAGCCATCGGTGTTGGCGACGTAAAGCTTGTCGCCAATCAAGACCATACCAAACGGCGAATTCAGCCCTGTCAGAAATGGCGTTTTCAGTTCCGCTTTTCCATCACCATCGGCATCACGCAGCAAGGTTATACGGTTAGCCGAAGGAACACCGGCACCAGCCTTGCCCATCAGCCATTTCATCACGAAACCTTCAATGCCGCCAAGGTCGCGGGGCGGCGAGTTTGTTTCGGCGACCAAAATGTCGCCATTGGGTAGCGTATATAAATTGCGGGGATGGTCGAGACCTTCGGCAAAGCGTTCAACGATAAGGCCTGGTGCGGCAATGGGCGCCTCACCAGCTTTCCAGCGGTCAACCTCCGCCACTTTGATGGTCGGAAAAATCTCCGGGCGTGGCGCAGTAATTTCGGGCGAAGCGCCCGTCACAGCATCCAATGGGAGTTTGGCCACATCGGGCCGCGTGATGTACCAAATGACAGCAAGCGCCAGAACAATGACTATCAAAATGATGTTGCGTACATGCTTCCACATATGACTTTATCCCTTAACGACGCTTGCGATCCATGATCCAGATCACCACCGCAATAACGGTGCCGATCGCCATGCCGATAACTGTGCCCGCAGACGGTTGATCCATAGCAACGCCAATCATGGCGCCGATTAAGAGCCCAAGGGCAATGAAGATGCCGCCGGCAAGGCGGGGCGGGCTGTTTTCTGTTTCCGACATAACACTCCCTTTGCCACCAACTGCGATGCCCAAGCAAGCGTGATATTTAGGGTCAGGGCCTAACTATCTTCCAATGACAGCAAGGACGCATTGCCACCCGCGCTTGTTGTATCGGTGCTTGTCGTGCGTTCTGCGCAGAAACGATACAGATAATGCGGCCCGCCGGCTTTGGGACCCGTGCCAGACAAACCCTCGCCACCAAAAGGCTGGCTGCCAACAACCGCGCCAATCATCGAACGGTTGATATACAGGTTGCCGACGCGCGCCAATTGTTCAACCACAGCACTGCTGCCTGCGATCCGGCTGTGGAGGCCCATCGTTAGACCAAAACCCTTGGCGTTTACTTGGGCAATAGTGGCTTCCAATGTCCCGGCTTTCCACGTTACCACATGGACCAATGGGCCGAAAAATTCGCGGTTTAACGCGCTGATATCATCGAGTTGGATGACCGTCGGCGGCACGAACAAGCCATCTTTTGGAACAGCTATTTCGTGGATGATCCGGTCTTTCACGCTGGCACGATATGCCATCAAATTATCATACGCCGCCTGATCAATCACCGGCCCAATATCCGTGGCCGGATCCGCAGGGTCGCCCACATGGAGCACGTCCATCGCCCCGCGCAGCATTTCTAGCGTATGCTCCGCAATATCTTCTTGCAGCAGTAACAATCGCAAGGCCGAACAACGTTGGCCAGCCGATTGAAAGCCCGAGACGATAACATCGCGTACAACTTGTTCGGATAAGGCCGTTGAATCGACAATCATCGCGTTCAAGCCGCCTGTTTCAGCAATCAAAGGCACTAAGGGCCGGTCATCATCGGCCAACAAATTGCGCGCAATCGCCTTTGCAGTCGGAACAGAGCCGGTAAACACCACACCCGCTATGCGTGTGTCCGCGGTAAGCGCCGCGCCGACATCCCCTGCGCCCGTCACAATCTGCAATGCGACCTTTGGTACGCCCGCCGCATGCGCCAATGCTACCGCGAACTTGCCAATGGCGGGCGTTTGCGGGGCGGGTTTAGCCACCACCGTATTTCCGGCAACCAATGCGGCCGCGACTTGACCAAGGAAAATGGCGAGCGGGAAATTCCACGGGGCAATCGCTATCCACACGCCCCGCCCCTCATGGCGCAGGACATTGCGTTCACCCGTTGGCCCCGGCAATTCAATCGGGATCAAATCGGCGCGCGCGCGCGCGGCATAATAACGGCAAAAATCAATCGCTTCACGCACTTCGGACAGCGCGTCGGGAATCGTTTTGCGCGCCTCTTGCACCGCAATCGCCATTAACCGGCTGCGGTTTTCCTCCAATAAATCTGCCAGACGATCCAGGCAATCAGCGCGGGCGTCGACGGACGTGCCGGACCATTCAGGATATGCCGCAAGCGCGGCTGTCACAGCCTCTTCCGCACCCATGTGCATGTCATCCTGCAGGTTCAATGGCTTTGCGATTTCGGCAGCGGCTTCTTGCAGTATAACCGCGTCATCCAGATCAAGACCGCTGCTGTTCAGCCGCTCTGGCTGATAAAGATCCGCCGGCGCGGCAATTGCGGGATGGCGCGTGCCACCAACCGACATGATTTTTTCAACCGGATCCGCCAGTAATTCATCTTCGCTGATCGATTGATCCGCCAATTGATGAACAAAGCTGCTGTTCGCACCATTTTCCAACAAGCGGCGCACAAGATAAGCAAGCAAGTCGCGATGTCCACCGACCGGCGCATAAGTGCGGCAGTTATAACCGTCCTCACGCACGAGACGGTCAAAGAGCCCCTCCCCCATGCCGTGGAGCCGCTGAAATTCAAAATCGCGCTGCTTGCCTGTCCATTGGAGGATAGTCGCGACCGTCAAGGCATTGTGCGTCGCAAAGGCCGGACGGATGTTAGCTGCCGCGAGCATATCTTTAGCGCAAGCAAGATAGGACACATCAGTCGCAGCCTTGCGTGTGAACAACGGAAAGTCGCTCAAGCCGCGCTCCTGCGCATGTTTGATTTCGCTATCCCAATAAGCGCCCTTGACCAAGCGGACTTGCATCATGCGCGATGTGTCTCGGCCCAGTGAATCGGCCCAAGCGAGGACGGGACGGGCACGTTTGGAATAAGCTTGCACGGCCATGCCAAGCCCATCCCAACCAGATAAAGCGGGATCGCGCGCGACCCTTTCAATGATGTCGAGGCTCATCTCCAGCCGAGCGGCTTCTTCAGCATCAACCGTCAGTTGGACACCCAATGACGCCGCAGAACGCGCCAGTTCGCACACCATAGCGGCCAGCTCCGGCACGCAATTTGCGCTTTGCGCGGTTTCGTAGCGCGGATGGAGCGCGGATAATTTGACAGAAACACTATGGCCGCGTGCGGGATTGCGGCCCACGGCAGCGACCGCTGCCGCATAGGATTGAAAATAGCGTTCGGCATCCGATTTGGTCCGCGCCGCCTCGCCCAGCATGTCGAAGCTCGCGGTAAAGCCGCGATTATCCTTCGATTCCATGCGTTTCATCGCTTCGTCAATGTCACGGCCCATAACGAACACTTGGCCCATGAGCCGCATCGCTGCGCCCACTGCCTGCCGCACAAAGGGTTCGCCTGCTTTTGCAATCAAGCGTTTCAATGTGCTCGTGCTGTCGCCCAGAACAGCCTTACCAAGCACTAAACCCCAAGTGGCGCTATTGACCAGCATGCTTGACGATTGCCCTTTATGATCGCTCCAATCAGCGTCAGTCAGCTTGTCTGCAATCAATAAGTCCGCCGTCTGCGGGTCGGGCACACGCAAAAAGGCCTCGGCTAGTGATAAGAGCGCCGTGCCCTCTTCGGTGCCCAAGCGATATTGCTGCAAAAACGAGTTTACCCAGCCATCGGCCTGCGCGTCCCGCAAATCGTCGAGCAGGCGGCGCGCGCACCGCACGATATCACCCCGCATTGCCCCGTCGACCGTGGCGGCGACGACCAGTGGTGCCAGCACTTCTGGTTCTGACTTGCGATGATAAGGCCGGATGGACGCGCGCGCGGATTCGAGTGATGCATTCATGCGGGTGCCTTGCCGGATAAAGCTAAAACAGACAAGTTTCAGTTGTAACGAAAAAGCCGGAGGCATTGCTGCCCCCGGCTTGTGATTCGCTTTAACAAAAGGCCGCGTCAGCAGCCTAAAGCATTATGCCGCAGCTTTTTGCTTCTTGGCGATTTCTTTTTTCACTTTGCGCGCATTGGTCGAAAGCTTCTCATCCGAAGTCTTCAACAACCAATTGTCGAGACCGCCAACATGCTCAACCGAACGCAGGCCGTGGGTCGAAACGCGGAACTTGTAGCCTTGCTCAAGTGCGTCCGACAACAACGTAACATTCTGCAGATTTGGCAGAAATGTGCGCTTTGTCTTGTTGTTGGCGTGGCTCACATTGTTACCGACTAGACGGCCTTTACCGGTGAGTTCGCAGATGCGCGCCATGATATATGTCCTATATTAAATAAGTGTATGCGGAATCACTGACCCGCGAAAGTCGCTGCCCCTAACCCTCCGCGCCGAAAAGGTCAAGCCGATGTGTGGCCAAAAGCGGGAAACTGCGCTAGCAAAATAGCATGTCCCTGACCAAAGCCCGCAAAATGATGAATGAAGCGCTCAATCTCGCGCGGACGGCGGCTGCGCAAGGCGAAGTGCCCGTTGGCGCGATCATCGTCAAGGACGGGGTCATTATTGGGCGCGGTGCCAATCGCCCGATGGAAAGCCACGACCCGACCGCACATGCCGAAATCATCGCCATTCGAGAGGCAGCAGCATTTCTTGGAAATGATCGTCTGACCGGATGCGACTTGTGGGTAACGCTGGAGCCATGCGCGATGTGTGCAGGCGCGATTGCCCATGCCCGCATAGCGCGCCTCTATTATGGCGCTGACGATGCCAAGGGCGGCGCTGTGGCGCATGGCCCCCGTTTGTTTGAACAATCGACGCTACATCACCGGCCGGAGGTATATGCGGGGATCGCGGCAGAGGAATCTGCCGCCTTGCTCAAAAATTTCTTTGCCGAACGCCGTTAACGCAGATTTTCGCCAAAATATGCCCGCGTTCTGGCCCATGACAATTCCCCCGCCGGTGCGGGGCAAATTGGCTGGCTTGAGACCTAATTTCCTTAATGGACGAAACGCGCAACGACGTCGCGATAGGACCGGCTGACTTTCACTTGAGCGCCTGATTCCAGCACCAAAAAGCATTCGCCATTGGTATGGGGCTTAACTTGGCGAACTTGGTCTAGATTGACGATCGTAGAACGGTGCACGCGTTGGAAGGTGCGGGGGTCGAGCCGTTTTTCCAGATCCTTCATGGTCTCGCGCAGGATCAGCGAGTTGTCAGCGGTGTAAATGCACATATAATCGCCTGCCGCATCAATGCGTTCAATGCTCGCAACCTCAACGCGGAAAATCTGGCCGCGATCCTTGACGTTAATCAACTTTTCAAAGCGGGAGGATGCCAAATCATCCTCCACAGAACCCAAATTGTCCGCCGCATCGGGCGCGACTTCGTTGATGACGGTACGCAGCCGGTCGAGTTCTTCCGATGTCCGCTTTTCGGACAGGCGGCTCCGCACGCGGTCCATGGTATCAGCCAGCCGCTCTGGTTCCACAGGTTTCATCAAATAATCGATGGCCTGCGCCTCAAATGCCTTAATGGCATGTTCGGAATAAGCGGTTACAAACACGAACAAGGGCGGGTCAATGTCCATCACGCCCTGCACAACCGAAAAGCCATCAAATCCCGGCATTTGAATATCGAGGAAGACCAAGTCCGGCTTTAGCGTCTTAATTTTGCGAATGGCCTCGCGCCCATTGTGGCAAATGGCCACAATTTCGATATCATCAAAGGGCTGCAGGCGCAGTTCGAGCCCTTGAATAGCCAGCTTTTCATCGTCGACCAATATTGTGCGAATACTCATGCGGTTATTTTTCCTTGCTGTTGTGCCCCCGCGTGATTGTCTTCCCCTGCGATAATCCGGTTTTGATAAGGTAGTTCCAACAACACCTCAAATCCTCCGTCAGCTTTTACATAATGTTCAAAGCGTTGGTCCTCGCCATAAGCTTGCGACAGACGCTCCCGCGTGTTCGCCATGCCTACACCTGTGGATAGACTTTGGTCTTGCTGTCCCGGCTGCAAGCCCGGGCCAGTGTCTGAAACGGTGATCCGCACCCTTTGGCCGACGAGTTGTGCGGTTACCGAAATATCTGCCCCCTCTTCCTTAGGCGTTACGGCGTATTTGATCGCATTTTCGACCAAAGGCTGAAGTAACAAAGAAGGAACCAAGGCGTTTTCCACCGAAGATTCGATAGTGAAATATGTACGTAAGCGTTCTTCAAACCGCATTTTTTCAATATCGAGATACAATTTTAATGTCTCAATTTCCTGTGTCAGCGGAACTTTTGCAGCCGCTTCGTTGATCAGCGTAAAGCGCAGGAATGACGATAGCCGCGAAAGCATAGCATTGGCTTGTTCCGTCTGTTTCAAGAGCACTAAGGTCGAAATGCTATTCAATGTATTGAAAAGGAAATGGGGGTTAAGTTGATAGCGCAGCATTGTAAGTTGCGCGCTGGTCGCTTGTGCCTCCAGCCGCATCATCTGGTCTGCTTGCTCTTCTGCGCGGACAAAATAATTGATCGCGTAATATAATGCGGACCATGCCGCCAGCAGCACCGAGTTAATGTAAATCGCGGCCAACCATAATTGCGCAAAGGGCGTTTCATCGACGCCATCCCGAATGGTTTGCAGCACCCAGACGTCCAAATAAGCATAACCCAGTGTCGCGAGCGAGACAGACACGAAGGTCAAACTCCATGTGATAAACGGCCGCTGATCAATCAAAAACCGATATATCACCGACAAAAGCAGCGTAATCGAATAGCCCGTCACCGCAGAAATCAGGATGGGCACCAAGAAGCTGACAGGCTGCCCCTGCGCGATGCCAGATGCGGCGCGCAATATGACCGCGCCCGCCCAACCGGCCGAGTGCAAGTTCCAAAAAGCACGGTTTTTGTCCGCAAAGAAAGGTTTATCTGTAAGCTCTAATACCGCCATGTTTCTGGTCTAGCCGCATTTCACGCGCGCATGAAGCCCTTGTTTCGTCTGCCAACAATGTTAAGCGTTATTGGTGAGAGGATAGGCCAATGGACAACCACGAAGATCGCGCCAATTTTCATGATATGGCGCAAAGCACGCAAGAGGATTGGCAGATCATCATGCGGCATAATATCCCTTTTTCGCAAAATGGCGGACGCCGGATTTTGGACCATCTGAAATTGCTCGATGGAGATTTTGGCGGATTTGCTGTCGACCGGCTGACACATTCCTTACAAACCGCGACGCGCGCTCATCGCGATGGCCGGGACGAGGAATATGTAGTGATGGCCTTGTTGCACGACATTGGCGATACGCTGGGCGCCGCCAACCATCCCGATATTGCTGCGGCCATATTAAAACCATTCGTGTCGGAAAAAATTCTTTGGATTGTGCAAAATCATGGCATTTTTCAGGGGCATAATTTCTTCCACCATCTGGGCCTTGACCGCGACATGCGTGAGCAGTTTCGCGGGCATGAGTGGTTTGCCGATACCGAAGAGTTTATCGACAAATATGACTGCCCATCCTTTGATCCGGATTATGACACGCTCCCGCTCTCATTTTTCGAACCAATGGTGATGAAGCTTTTCCGCAGCCCGTTGAATAGCATCTACAAGCGGGCGGCAGAGGCAGTCGCTTAAACGTCGCTAAAGCCTCTACCCTAACCCCGTCGTCCCAACGCTGGCTCGGGCCCATCTCACCTGCCCGCATTACACGGTAGGCGAGATAAGCTAAGGTCTGCGCTGGAGCGACGTGGTTTTTTGATTAAGTGCTTTGCGTTACCGCCCCAGCAATACGCGTGCCTGCCCTGCGACTTGTGCCAACATAGCGGGGGTCGGCGCACCCGCCATGCGGGCACGGTCCACCATCGCCTTAAATGCCCGCACACGCACGGCGTTGGCCACTAGCCAGTCTTGCGTATCCTCAAGCGGTTTCTTTGCAGCACGCCGCCGCAGAAAGTCGAGGCGCATGGTTTGGAAGTCGCGTGCCAGTCCGGCAACCAACAGCCGCTCCCAAGGATCCTGCGGATCAACCTGCATGGCGGTTCCTTGCGCCCAGCTTAAACCCAGAGCCTCACCAAGGGCGGTGAAGGCGCGCGTGAGCGCGGTCACATCGCCCTTTTGTGTGGAGGAAAGCGCCGCCAGCCCTATTGCGCCATCCAATTGTGCCAATTGCACCAGACGATCTGCAATTTTGCGTGGCGCGCCATTTTCCGTCAACCGCGCACCAAAGCGCTCGGTCTGAAGTCGAACATCATGGGGCAATAGCCCATCCAGTGCTGCCGTTAGCTTTTGCACCACGGGCGCATAGACCGCCGTAGCCGCCGCGACATCGCGACCTTCATGTGCATTGCGAATAATATCCGCCATTTGCGCACGCACTTCTAAGGCCGCTTGGTTGAACAGCATCAGCCGCGTGGATTCGGGCATCGCGGTCTTATCCATCGCATCCCACAAGGCAGGTAGATCATAAATGCTCTCAGCTATGGCAAAGGCTGCCGCGACATCGCCAAGACTGCAGCCTTCTTCTTCCGCCAATTCAAATGGGTGCAACATGCCCAGCCGGTTGATCATGCGATTGGCCAATTTCGTGGCGATAATTTCCTTACGCAGCCGGTGTCCCAAAATCGCCGACTTATGCGATTTGACCATCGCGTCCGGGAATGCCGCCAGAAGTTCACCGTCCATCGACCGGTCCTGCGCCAATGGTGCTTCCTCAACCCCATCCTGCGCTGCAAGCTTCGCTGTCGAAAGCAATATCGCCAATTCAGGTCGTGTGAGTCCGCGCCCTTCGCTGGCACGCCGGAACAGCTCCTCATTGGCTGCCAGTCCCTCAACCACACGGTCCAATCGGCCAGCGCCTTCAAAAATCTCAATTAGCCTTACATAGGCTGGCAAATCCCCTGCGCCGCCAGTTTCCGCGATCGACAAAGCCAGCGTCTGAAGACGGTTATCCTCCAACACCAAATGCGCCACGGCGTCGGTCATCTCCGCAAGCAAGACGTTGCGGGCAGGCTCCTTCAACTTACCTGCGCGCATCTGCGCATTCAGAGCGATTTTGATGTTCACTTCATTGTCGGAACAATCCACACCTGCGCTGTTGTCAATGAAGTCTGTATTGATCCTCCCTCCGCGCAGAGCAAAGCCAATGCGTCCAGCCTGCGTCACGCCAAGGTTCGCGCCCTCGCCAATGACCTGGGCCTGCACATCTGCACCGTTCACACGAATAAAGTCATTACCGGGGTCGCCGACGTCCAAATGGCTTTCGCTCCGGTCCTTGATATAGGTCCCTATGCCGCCGAACCACATCAATTGAACCGGTGCTTTTAGTATCGCGGTCATCAATGCAGATGGTTCAATTTCTTTCGCATCAATGCCGAGCAAATTTCTGATTTCCGGTGTTGTTTTGATAATTTTATCCGTGCGCGCAAATACGCCGCCACCCTTTGAAATCAACTTTGCGTCATAATCGAGCCAGCTGGAACGCGGCAGATTGAACAAACGTTGACGTTCTTTCCAACTGGTCGCCGGGTCGGGATTGGGATCAAGGAAGATATGACGATGGTCGAAAGCCGCGACAATTTTGAGCGTCTTTGAAAGCAACATGCCATTGCCGAAAACGTCGCCCGACATGTCGCCAACACCTGCAACGGTGACAGGTTCCTTTTGGACATCGATGCCCATTTCGGCAAAATGGCGTTGCACCGATAACCAGCCACCCTTTGCGGTAATGCCCATCGCCTTATGGTCATAACCAACCGAACCACCGCTCGCAAACGCATCGCCAAGCCAGAAATTGCGTTCCAGCGCGATGGCATTCGCGGTGTCGGAGAATGTCGCCGTACCCTTGTCGGCAGCAACAACGAAATAGGGGTCGTCACCGTCGTGAATGACCACATTTTCCGGATGCACAATCCGGTCATTGACGATGTTATCGGTGATCGACAGCAACGTCCGGATGAAGATTTTATAAGCCTCTGTACCTTCGGCAAACCATGCATCCCGGTCAATCCGCATGTCAGGTAGACGCTTGGGATAGAAGCCACCTTTTGCACCGGTCGGTACGATTACTGCATTCTTAACGCGCTGCGCCTTCATCAGGCCCAAAACCTCGGTACGGAAGTCATCGCGCCGGTCGGACCAGCGCAAGCCACCGCGCGCGACAGGCCCTGCGCGTAAGTGAATGCCCTCCACGCGGGGCGAATAGACGAACACCTCCCGCCACGGCAAAGGCGCAGGCAGGCCAGGGACTTTCGCGCAATCCAGCTTAAAGGCCAATGCTTCAGTTGCCGCTGCGGAAAACGCATTTGTCCGTAATGTTGCGAGGACAACAGCCAAAAACCGCCGCAGGATTCGATCTTCGTCAATCGCCGATACGCCCGCCAAGTCAGCAGTGATCGCCTTTTCAAATTTGGCGGCTTCCTTGTCTCGATTTCCGTTGTTTACAGGATTATGCAAGGCATCGAACAGCGCAATGATGGACCGCGTCACATTTGCGTTTTTGGCCAAGGCTGACACCACAGTTGGCATGCCATAAGTCACGCCCGTTTGACGTAAATAGCGATACCATGCGCGCAGCCAGATGACAGATTGCGGTGTAAGCCCGCCAATGGTGACGAGTTGGTTGAACACATCATTTTCAAAACTGCCATCCAAGACTTGGCTCAACGCCGCTTCAACAACCTGCCGCTTTTCTAGCAAGGCTGAAATATTGCCGCCTCGCAGGGCCAGATGGAAGTCATGGATATAATGACCATCCGCCAATGCGGTCGGCGTTTCCTCCAGAACATCAAAACCGAAATTCTCCAGCGCGGGCACGACATCGCTCAGCGGCAAAGCCCCACCATAGCTGTAGATTTTCAACCGAAGCTTATCCTCTTCCTCGAACAGCCGCGTTATCTTGCTGTGGTCGCGTTCCATCGCGAGCAAACCCATCATGTCCCGCGCAGCTTCATCGGTCGAATAGCTACTGCGGTAATTGGCCGGGAAGCCGGCACCGTAGCGCACAAGCATGGCGGCCGCGCGTTTTTCATCGGTAAGCTGCGCCAATGCAGCCTCAACCGCGGGCTCCCATCCACGGACCATCAGCTCAAGCTTTGCGTCCAGGCTGGCTTCGTCCACTTTCTGTCCACGGTCTGGCAAATCTAACATATATCGCAGCAAGGCGACGCCGCCGTCCTCCAATCCGATGGTCCAGCCTAATAAGGAGCCACCGGTGGCATCCATCAGCATCGTCTGAATCTGCTTGCGGATGCCCGTCGATACGTCATCGCGTGGCAACCATACAAAGACATACAAATGACGCCCCAGTGGCGACCGGAGCGCAATCAGCTTAGGGCGCGGTCGGTCGGTCAGCGACATAGCGGTCAGCGTGACTCGTTCCAGATCATCAAGCTTGAGCGCCACCAAAAGATCGTGCGGTAGCGCGGTGAGCGCGTGGGCCATCGCCTTGCCCGCATGGCCCGAAGGGTCAAAGCCATAACGCGCCATCAGCGACGCCAGATGTGATCTGAGTACGGGTATGGCGTCCGAAGCCGTTGCAAGTGCCGCACTGGTCCAAAGCCCTGCAGTGACAGATAAACCCGTTACCCGATCGCCCGTTTGAACCGGAATAACAATCAGGTCCAATTGAACATTGCGGTGGACAGTGGAAACCCGGTTGGATTTCAGGACCAAAGGCGCAGCACCGCCAGCTTCAAACCAGTTGATAGCAAGGCTGACACTATCTTCCGAAAGCACAAGTGCGTCGCTGACACGCGACAATCCGAGACGGTTAGAACGCGTACCATTGCTGCTGATCCGTTCATGCGCCAAAATCGTCATATTATTATCGTGGAACCAGCGGATGAGCGCCGTGCCTTCGCTATCCGGCAGGCTGTCAGCGTCGGCGGACAAGGCCGCAAGCATATCGCGCCAATCGGTCACCGCGCCGCGCACATCGGCGAGAACCGCGGCCAAATGCGCTTCAAGCAGACGGCGTTCCTTGGCATCGACGCGCGCTGTTTCCAGATAAATGAAGGATTCGCGCGCCTGTCCGTCAATCCGTTTCCGGCTAATGGATGTAAGTCTATTGGCCTCATCACGGGTCACACTCAACACCGGGTGAATGATGCGATTCACCGATATGCCATAGGCGGCAACTGCGGCAGACACCGAATCCACCAAAAAGGGCATGTCGTCATTATTCAGCGATATGCGCATCATCAAACGGCCCTGCGCATCGGTAAAGCTATCCAGTGCGATGGCCGCGTTGCCTGCTTTGCGATGCAGGCCGGTTTCGATGGTGAAACGCGCGGCATCCTCCGCCGCTTTGCTATCAAAACCTTCATTTTCGCCCGGCAAAGCTGTCTCTGCAAAGGCTGAGACCATATCTTTCAAAAGGGTCTTGTCGATTTTTACGGAATTCTTCGTAATTTTGGCGGCCGCCATGAAATGATCTCCTGAGCCCGCAAGCATCTGGTTATGTGCCATGTTTAACGACAATATGCGTTGTAATTTTATTACAAGACTTATGACGCCCTTCTCAAGCTTAAACAAGTCACGACTGTAACTTCTTGCGACCTGCATTGCTCCTGTGTAGCGTCACACGAAACAAAACATGTTTGGAGGGTTGCGTGGATAAACGGCTTACATTGTGGATACTGGCAGGAATGATCCTGGGCGTGGCCGTCGGCTACGCTGTGCATGTCAGTTTCGCGCAAGACAGCACGCAGTTTGAATATATTACGAAGACGTTCAAACTTCTCTCTGATATATTTCTGAACTTAATCAAATTACTGGTTGCACCTCTTATTCTGTCAACCATCGTTGTGGGCATAGCGCATATGGGCGACAGCTCTGCGCTCGGTCGCATCGGTTTCCGCGCCATTACATGGTTTATCATCGCCAGCTTCATCTCGATCGGCCTTGGCTTGTTGATGGTGAACTTTTTTCAACCAGGAATCGGTGCGCCCGTGGACAGCATTGGAAATGCTGCAGCAACCATTGGCGAGGTCAAAAAACTCGACTTTTGGGAATTCATTCTTTCGATTTTCCCCAAAAACGCTTTTGAAGCGATGGCGACCAACAACATTTTGCAGATTTTGGTGTTCTCTTTGTTCGCAGGCATCGCGCTTTCGGCCTTAGGTGAAAAGGGTGCGCCTTTGGTGCGGGGTGCAGAGTCACTCGCCGAAATGATGCTGCAGATCACGCATTATGTCATGCGTTATGCGCCTGTTGCCGTATTCGGTGCATTGGCGGCTGTAGTTTCGAAAAGCGGCCTCGCAATTCTTGCAACTTATTTGGAACTGGTGACGGAGTTTTATTTGTCGCTGGGGTTATTGTGGGTAATTCTCTTATCCATCGGCGCGATCTTTCTGGGCCGGCGGATTTGGACGCTTATCCGTTACATTCGGGAACCAATGCTCATCGCTTTTTCGACCGCATCCAGCGAAGCGGCCTTGCCAAAGCTGTTTGAGCAGCTTGACCGTTTTGGCGTCCCGCGCCGGATTTCGGGCTTCATGCTGCCATTAGGCTACAGCTTCAACCTAGATGGTTCGATGATGTATATGAGCTTCGCGACCATCTTCATCGCGCAAGCTTATGGCATTGATCTATCCATCGGCACGCAGATCCTCATCCTACTCACGCTTATGATTTCTTCCAAGGGCGTGGCCGCCGTGCCGCGTGCTTCGTTGGTCGTAATCACCGGCACATTGGCGATGTTCGACCTGCCGGTGGAGGGCGTAGCGCTGATCCTGGCGATTGACCAATTCCTCGATATGGGCCGCACCGCGACCAATGTCGTTGGCAACGCAGTTGCAACGTCTGTCATCACCAAATGGGAGGGGATGCTTGAGGTGGAGCAGCCGGAATATAGCGAAACACCCCATGCCCCTGCGCATACACCAGCAGGTGGAAAGGCTGGCCTTGATCTCGCAGAGAACAAGGTAACCAAAAAGCGTTCGACCAAAGTTTAGGCGGGGTTTTTGTATCCAACCAAGGTGCCTTTGGCACCTTGGTTGTCGAGCGTGAAGTCCATATTCTCATGCTCTTTGCGCCAGCGCCGCGCCACGACACGCTCACCGGGTCGCGCGGCGTCATCCATCAGCACTCGACCGCCGGGACGGATAAGCGGGAATAGGCTTGCGGCCGCGCCGCGCACATGCGGGTGGATGGACCATGGTGGGCCATCGACGATGAGCAAATCGATCTCGTTGGGCACATCGGACAGTTGATACCAATGCCCCGGCCAGCCAGATGGCGGCGCGCCTAATGGGGCGTGCCGGATGTCTGCGTGCATATCATTGTCATGAATCCAGCCTTGCGTCGTTTTCACGAACGCGGCGTGCTGGTCAAAACTGACAATTTTTCCGCCACCAAAAAGCTGCAACGCACGGGCAGCAACAAAGGTAGAAGCCCCACAGCCAAGCTCAACAACCTGCGCCGGACGCATGTCTTCGATTGCCGATACGATATGCCACAAAAAATGGGTATCGGCTTTCCAACTGCCGAGATTAGGCAGCGCATCCAATGGCAAGCCGAGATAGGCAAGCAGCTCAGCCTTGTCTTTTTTACGCCCACCATCGAGGCTACGCAACAACCATGGCCATTGAACAGCGCCATAGGCCATCACCATGAAGCGGTCGCCCAGTGACAAGCTAAGGTCCAAATCATGGAGCGGCATCAACGCCGTCGTTTCGCGTGTAGTCATCTCGTCCCAAGACCCGCGAAGCGGACAACAGTCAATCAAAGAGTGACCGGTTTATCTTTTTATCTCCACTCATGGCGCGACATGCCGTTTACAATGCGCGCCGAACCCGCGTTTCAAGGCTTTGACAATGTCGAAAAACATTCCATAACATTACGCAGGAAGAGGAGATATTCATGGACAATAGCCAAGCTGCAACGGCTGCAAAACCGACGATTACAAATCCCAAATTGCTGTTGTGGATATTGATGATTGTTTATGTGTTTAATTTCCTCGATCGGCAGATTGTTAACATTCTTGCTGAACCGATCAGCAGGGATCTCAATCTTTCCGATACCCAAATTGGTTTGCTTACGGGCCTTGCCTTTGCGCTTTTCTATACATTATTGGGTATCCCTATCGCGCGTTATGCAGATAACAGCAGCACCAACCGCGTTAGCCTGATATCGATATCCTTAGCGGTCTGGTCCGCCATGACGGCCTTATGCGGGTTGGCGCAGAATTTCGCACAACTCGCACTCGCCCGCGTAGGCGTGGGCGTAGGTGAAGCGGGCTGCACACCTGCCGCCCACTCGCTCATTACCGATAGTGTCCCGCCGGAAAAAAGATCATCGGCCATTGCTTTTTACGGCCTTGGTATTCCGATTGGCAGCTTGTTAGGCCTCGTCATCGGCGGTGCATTGAACGATGCCTATGGCTGGCGCGTGGCATTCATGGCCGTTGCCATTCCCGGTTTGATATTGGCCGCTTTTCTGCCTTTCATATTGCGCGAACCACGCAAGGCCGAGGCCGCCGCGCGCGCATTATCCGGCGAAAAGGCACGTGACGTTCTGTCCACCAAAGACGCGCTCAAAGAAGTGTTCGGCTCGCGTGCCTTTGTGATGCTCGCGATTGCGGCATCGGTCACGGCGTTTCTATCCTACGGTAAAAGCGTTTGGGCGGTCATCTTATTCATCCGCTCGCATGGCCTGAGCCCCGGCGAAACCGGCCTTTTGCTTGGCCTTGTGTTGGGCGTAGCGGGTATGGCTGGCACATGGCTCGGCGGTATGATGGCCGACAAGTTCGGCAAAATTGATAAACGTCATTTGCTGACCACCCCAGCCTTAGGCATGATCATTGCCACGCCGATTTTATTTTTGGGCTATTTCGCCACCGATTGGCGCGTGGCGATTATCTTATTGTTTGTGCCAACGGCATTGAACGCGGCCTATTACGGCCCGACTTATGCCTGTGTGCAAGGCTTGGTAAAGCCGGAGGCCCGGGCTGTCGCCGCCGCCTTCATGCTGTTCGCGCAAAACCTTATCGGCCTTGGTCTTGGACCGTTGTTGTTTGGCATGATGTCAGACGCGTTCAAACCGCTAGCAGGCGATGACAGCGTTCGATGGGTGCTCTATGGCGCCGCGTGGCTTGGCCTTGTCCCTGCTTTCTTCTTCTGGCGCGCTAGCTTGCGTCTAAAGGAAGAACTGAAAACAGGTTAGTCGGCAAAGGGATCGCGTACCAAGATCGTATCCTCTCGCTGCGGCGACGTGGATACCAAGGCAACGGGCGTTTCGATCAATTCCTGCACACGCGTGATATATTTGATCGCTTGTGCCGGAAGGTCGGCCCAACTGCGTGCACCTGCGGTCGTTTCCTGCCAACCCGGCATTTCTTCGTAGATGGGCTCCACGGCGGCTTGCTCTGCCGCATGCGCAGGCAGATAATCATAGACCTTGCCGTTCAAACGATATCCCGTGCAGATCTTGATCGTGTCAAAACCGTCGAGCACATCAAGCTTAGTCAGCGCAATGCCTGTCACCCCCGACACCGCGCAGCTTTGGCGCACGATGACGGCATCAAACCATCCACAGCGGCGCTTGCGCCCCGTCACGGTGCCAAATTCATGGCCGCGTTCACCCAGTCTTTGACCGGTTTCATCCTCAAGCTCGGTCGGGAAAGGCCCTGAGCCAACCCGTGTTGTGTAGGCCTTGACGATACCGAGCACAAAGCCCGCCGCACTTGGCCCAAGGCCGGAGCCGGAGGCCGCTGTGCCGGAGACCGTGTTAGACGAAGTTACAAACGGATAAGTGCCATGATCAACGTCGAGCAATACGCCCTGTGCGCCTTCAAACAATATCCGCGCCC
Organism: Sphingomonadales bacterium; assembly: GCA_027488785.1. Taxonomy (GTDB): domain Bacteria; phylum Pseudomonadota; class Alphaproteobacteria; order Sphingomonadales; family Sphingomonadaceae; genus Sphingorhabdus_B. Next base: position 145,484 of record JAIYAY010000025.1, read on the forward strand.
CTGCCTTGCGGACATTGTTCAAACGCTTCCACACCGGCTGCGCATATTCGAGGACAAAGGGTGCAATTTCTTTCAGGTCAGCAATCAAGCGCGCACGATCAACCGGCGGCTCGCCAAATCCAGCGCGTAAGGCGTCGTGATGTGCGCAGAAGCGATCAAGCTGCGCCTCCAAAGCATCAAGATGTGCCAGATCGCATACCCGGATTGCGCGGCGGCCCACCTTGTCTTCATAAGCAGGTCCAATGCCGCGTCCTGTGGTGCCGATTTTGCCGGAACCCGCCGCAGCTTCCCGCAAACCATCAAGCTCGCGGTGGATCGGCAAAATTAACGCGCAGTTATCGGCCAACGCAAAATTCTCGGTCGTGATAGTAACGCCCTGCCCGCGCAGCTTTGCCATTTCGTCGCGCAACGCCCATGGGTCGAGAACAACACCATTGCCGATAATCGACAATGTACCAGTAACAATACCCGACGGCAGCAACGATAATTTATAGACATTGTCGCCAACAACCAAAGTGTGGCCAGCATTGTGCCCGCCTTGAAAGCGGACAACGGCGTCAGCGCGTTCCGCCAGCCAGTCGACAATCTTGCCTTTACCTTCGTCGCCCCATTGCGCGCCAACTACGGTTACATTCGCCATCAGATATTCCCTGTCAAAGCCAGATAGCTCTGGGGCCTTTTTCTGCGCAGGAGGTTTTTCCTACGAAGGGATTCGCCGTAGGCTCCGTTATGATTATGCGAGGCTGGCGTCCACCCTAAAGCTACGTACGAGACTAATTCAAACCGGAACGGCCTGTCCATCCACCCAAATATGGGTGCAGCCCAGCACAAAGGCGCTGTCATTTTCAGCCAATGCCGTTACCGTCACCCAACCTTCATGGCGTAGGTTGGCGCCTGTTGCGGCGTCGGTGCCGAGTGGCAGGAAAAGCCGCCGGATGGGACTTTCGTCCGCCAGATCAATCAATGGGTCGGGATAAAGCGAGAAGCCCGTTGCTGGTTCCGATGATCCATCGGCGCGATCAATATAATAGGTCCCGCCGCGCCCAAGCGCCGCACTGTAACCTTTGGCAAAAATCGTGAATCCAAACCAACTTTGATATTCAAAGCCATGCCGCTCAGTCGGATCAAGCGTCACATTGGCCCGGCCCGCAACGGTGCTGGCAATGGCTTCCAAGGCACGAATGCGCGATGCTAATGCCCCGCCAGCATCAATGGCGCGCAATTTCTCAACCGCTTCGGCAAATGGACCGGTCGCCGCAAGCAATGGCAAATAGGCGTCGGCGCCCAGCGCACTAAGGCCACCTGCATCCTTCATGTCCAGCTCCGACCGGACGGCATCAATCTTGTCCGCCGCCAAGGGCAGTGCCTTTTCCGCCAGCCGTTCCACGAGATCCGGCAAGGTGAAGTCGATGGTGATGTCTTTGACGCCCGCCGCCTCAAGCGCATCCATGGCAACGCCCACAATTTCGCAGGCAGCCGCAACGCTATCATTGCCCACCAATTCCGCGCCCAATTGGGTCAATTCCCGTTCAGGGCGTAATTGTTTGGCGCGCAAGCGCAAGACTTGCCCATGATAGGCCAAGCGCAACGGTCGCGGGGCATGCTTTAGGCGTGTTGTCGCAATCCGTCCGACCTGCACCGTGATGTCACCGCGCAGCGCCAGAGTGTGGCCTGACACAGGGTCGGTGAAGCGCAAATGCTGATTACGCGCGGCATCGCCACTATGCTTGGCGAGCACAGATTCAAATTCCGCCATGGCTGGTGCGACGCGCGCATAGCCGTAGCTTGCCAACACATCGATCATCGCCCGCGATACCCGCGCCGCTACTTCCGCTTGCGGAGGAAGACGGTCGCGGAACCCTTCGGGCAGCAAATCAGGTGGAATATTCATGCGAACTCTTTACGCGAAAACTTCTCACGGGGAAGCCCCGCTTAAAACTTCAGCGCCTTCACGGTTTTTACCCCGGGAAGCGTACCAAGCTGTTTCAGGACAGCTTCGGGGATCGCCGCGTCCATCGAAAGCAACAAGACGGCCTCACCGCCGGCGCTGCGACGGCCCAGATGGAATGTGCCGATGTTCAATCCGGCCTCACCCAAGGTCGTGCCAACACGGCCGATAAAACCGGGCGCATCTTCGTTAACGATGTAGAGCATGTTGCCTTCAAGCTCCGCCTCAAGGCTGATACCGAAAATCTCGACAAGCCGCGCTTCGCTATTTGCGAACAATGTGCCTGCAACCGAACGTGGGCCTTGGGCGGTATTGACGGTGACGCGCACCAATGTGTGATAGGCGCCTGCTTTGTCATGGCGGACTTCGCGAATGTCGAAACCGCGCTCTTTCGCCAAGAACGGCGCATTGACCATGTTCACTGCGTCCGAAAAACGCCGCATGAAGCCAGCGAGAACCGCGGCAGTAATTGGTTTAATGTTGAGCTCCGCCGCAGCGCCCTCAACTTCAATCGCGATATTATCGAGATTGTCATGCGCCAATTGGCCAACAAGCGAACCCAATTTTTGCGCAAGGGTCGTATATGGCTTCAACTTCGGCGCTTCTTCCGCGGAGAGGCTTGGCATATTCAGCGCATTGGTAACGCCGCCATTAACCAGATAATCCGCCATTTGTTCGGCAACCTGAAGCGCGACATTGACCTGCGCCTCATTGGTCGATGCACCCAGATGCGGGGTGCAGATAAAGTTTGGCGTGCCGAATAAAGGCGATTCCTTGGCTGGCTCGGTCGCAAAAACGTCCAAAGCTGCCCCGGCGACTTGGCCGCTGTCCAACGCCTCTTTCAGCGCCTCTTCATCAATCAACCCGCCCCGTGCGCAGTTGATGATGCGGACACCTTTCTTTGTCTTGGCCAGATTTTCTCTCGATAGGACGTTACGCGTCTGGTCGGTCAGCGGCGTGTGCAAGGTGATAAAGTCTGCCTTGGCGAGTAGAGTATCCAAATCCGCCTTTTCAACGCCCATCTCAATCGCACGATCGGCCGTGAGGAACGGGTCAAAGGCCACGACTTTCATCCGCAACCCAAGTGCGCGGCTCGCAACAATCGAACCGATATTCCCAGCGCCGATCAAGCCCAGCGTCTTGCCGGTAACTTCAACGCCCATGAAGTCATTTTTCGGCCAATGGCCAGCTTGCGTCTGCGCGTTCGCCTCTGGCAATTGACGCGCGAGCGCGAACATCAGGGCGATGGCGTGTTCCGCCGTGGTAATAGAATTGCCAAAAGGCGTGTTCATGACAACAACACCCTTGGCTGACGCATAGGGGATATCGACATTGTCGACGCCAATGCCGGCGCGGCCAATAACCTTCAAGTTCGTAGCGGCGTCCAATATCTGTTTCGTCACCTTTGTCGACGAACGGATGGCAAGGCCATCATAATCGCCAATGATCGCGGCCAGTTCATCAGGCGTTTTGTCGGTGATGACATCGACATCACAGCCGCGTTCAGCGAAAATCTTGGCAGCGTTGGGATCCATTTTGTCGGAAATAAGTACGCGTGGTTTGGTCATTATTTTATCCTTTTGTGTCGTCACCCGAGCGAAGGCTGGGGCCTATCTCGCCTGTCCATGGCAAATGAGAGACGTGATGGGCGCCAGCCTGCGCTGGCGCGACAGGGTTATGCTTTTGCGCCGTGGTAAGCCCAATCGAGCCAAGGTCCGAGCGCCTGAATATCAGCGGTATCCACGGTTGCACCGCACCAGATACGCAGGCCCGGTGGGGCGTCGCGATATCCAGCGATGTCATAGGCCGCATTCTCTGCCTCAAGCAAAGATGCCATTTTCTTGATCATTGCTTCGTCCGCGCCCTTTACGGTCAAGCACACTGAGGTTTTCGAGCGGATAGCAGGGTCGGCAGCCAGGAAGCCAAGATAGTCGCTTGCCGCAACGATATCGCCAAGCGCCGCAGCATTTGCGTTGCTGCGTGCCATCAGGCCCTGCAATCCGCCAACGGTCTTTGCCCACTCCAGCGCAAATATCACATCCTCAACGGCGAGCATCGATGGCGTGTTGATAGTCTCCCCCTTGAAGATACCTTCGGCGAGCGCGCCTTTGGACATCAAACGAAAGACTTTAGGCAGCGGCCATGATGGCGTGTAACTTTCCAACCGCTCAACAGCGCGTGGGCCCAGAATGAGTACACCATGCGCGCCTTCGCCGCCCAACACCTTCTGCCAGCTAAACGTTGTTACATCGAGCTTGTCCCAAGGCATATCATAAGCAAACACCGCCGAAGTGGCGTCGTTGAAGGTCAGACCCTCACGGTCATCGGCGATCCAATCGCCATTGGGAACGCGCGCGCCAGACGTCGTGCCATTCCATGTGAAGACCACATCATGGGCGAAGTCGACTGCGCTCAAATCGGGAATTTCGCCATAAGGCGCGTTCATGACATTAGCGTTTAGCTTCAACTGCTTGTTAACATCCGTGACCCAGCCTTCGCCAAAGCTTTCCCACGCCATCATCGTCACCGGGCGGGCGCCCAGCATGGTCCACATGGCCATTTCAATTGCGCCGGTGTCTGAACCGGGAACAATGCCAATGCGATGCGTGTCGGGCACCTGAAGCACTTCGCGCATCAAGTCGATGGCCAACTGCAGGCGTGATTTACCGATTTTCGCTCGATGCGACCGGCCAAGCGATTGGGTTTGAAGTTTTTCGGGGCTCCAGCCTGGCGGTTTCGCACAGGGACCGGAGGAAAAGAACGGACGCGCCGGTTTAACGGCGGGGGGTACTATAGTCATGTAAGCATCTCCTTGCAGAGAGCAGCGCGGCGTTGGGACCGCGTGGCCCGAGGCCGCGTTTAGGCGCGGCCTCGGTTTTGTCAATGACTATAGTAAATTAAAATCAGTAACCTGCCTTACGAAACAATACTTCGCCGCGGCGGCTGACATATAATTTTTCGAGGGTTACGGGGTGGAAATAAGCTTCCACACGGTCGCCTTCAGGGGTGGTGCCATAAACTTCATAGCAACCGCCATCGACTTTTGACTTACGCACCTTCCAGCCGTCTTTGGTCAGCTTGTCGGTCAGCGCCTTTTGACTTTTCCATCCGGATACCGGTCCTGACTTACAGGTGATTGCGCCTGTGGCCGAAGCCGGAACCGATGCAAAAGCGATGGTGGCCACAGCGGCCAGTGAAAGAGGTGTCCAAAAACGCATATTCATGCTCCTTTAAAATTGGGTCTATTGGTGCGGAAATATCGTGCTGCAACAAGAAGCACGAGTGGAATGAAGTGGACGAGCGCTGGTACTAAATTATTGTGGATGAATATCCAATGGACGAGAACCAGCACAGCGGCCGGATAGACCAAGCGTTGAAGACCTTTCCAGCCAGCCTTTAGCGCGCGCATGGACGCATCATTGCTGGTTACCGCCAACGGCACAAACAGCAGCATAGCAGCCCAACCAGTCCAGATACCCAGCGCCAAAAACTCAGCGAGAATATCGTCAAGATTGCCCATATCGATGATATAGAAAATGAGATGTAAACTCGCATAGCCAAAGGCCGCAACGCCCAATGCCCGGCGGCGCTGAATGAGCCAGCTCAACCATGGCTGCGGCCCAATCAGCGACAATAAGGGACTAAGAACCATCGCGGCGATCATGAAGCGTGCCGACCACTCGCCCGTTGGGTGCAACATATCCATCGCGATCACATCGCCAAAAACATAAGGGCGCATCATCAAGATCGCGGGCAAGCACAACAGCGCCCAGAATGTTGGCTTCTTATTAAGAATGATTCGCAACATGTATGCGGGATAAGCGTCTGGCGCCCGCTATGCAACGCGCAAATTATAACCGATCCCCTCAAATTTGCATGCATTTAGGGGATGTGGCGATATTTTTTGGCTGCGCAGACTATATTTTGCGTTAAGACGCATTCATGTCGTTGGGCTTGCTTCAAAGATTTCTGCTGATTGCTGGCGTCTTTGCGCTGGCGTCGTGCGGTGGACGGGAAAAACCACAATCACCGCGATCCAGCGAGAGCATGATGTCGCAAAATGCCCGCCAATGCCTGGCTAACCTCAAGTCCAAATCGGTACGCTTTGCAGGACTGCCTAGCAAAAGTTTCGAAGGCGGATGCCGCATGATCGACACCATCAAGCTGATGGACTTTGGCACGCCCACAACAAATTTGGGAGCAATGACCTGCCCACTTGCCTCAAGCTTTACCGATTGGGCGCGTTATGGCGTTGCGCCTGCAGCCAAGCACTATCTGGGCAGCGAGGTTGTGAAGATTGAAACCATGGGCACATTCAACTGCCGCGCTGTCAACGGCAGTAGGTCAGGTAAATTGTCTGAACATGCATTTGCGAATGCCGTTGATGTATCCGCCTTTGTCCTGCGCGATGGACGGCGTGTATCCGTGCTGAACGGTTGGCGCGGGTCATCAGAAGAACGGGCATTTTTGCGCCGCTTACACCAGTCCGCCTGCAAGCGCTTTGGTACGGTTCTTGGCCCCGACTATAACGCCGCGCATGCAAACCATTTTCATTTCGATATGGCCCGTTCCATGGCCAACGGAACATCCTATTGCCGATAAGGGTGGCAAAACGGATGTCTCCACCCTACATGTAGGATAATGACAGACACAAAAATTAACGATCGCCGCTTCTACAAAGCTCAGCAAGAAGCGGATTTTGCCGAAAAGCAACTCTCCACCCCCCAAACGCAAAGCAAGTCGTATCGACTGGCCTTTCAGGATACGGACTTCCTACTGCGCGAAGACCTGCGCCCTGTTCGTTTCCAGCTAGAACTGCTCAAAACCGAAATGCTGCTTGATGAGGCGAATATCGGCTCGATGCTGGTCATCTATGGATCCGCGCGTATTCCCGAGCCTGAGGCTGCGGACGCGATGCTTGCCGCTGCCGAAGGTGAGCGCGCAACGATCATAGCCGAGCGGATGCAGGAAAAGTCACGTTTCTACGACGAAGCGCGCCATTTGGCGCAATTGGCCGGAAAAGCCAACATTACTGATGAAGAAGGTCGTCGCCACTTTGTCGTCTGCTCCGGCGGTGGTCCATCGATCATGGAGGCCGCCAATCGCGGCGCACATGATGTGGGCGCAGAATCGGTTGGCCTGAATATCGTGTTGCCGCATGAGCAAGCCCCGAACTTGTTCGTGACACCGCGGTTGAGCTTTCAATTCCATTATTTCGCTTTGCGCAAAATGCACTTCTTGTTGCGCGCACGCGCCGTCGCGGTGTTCCCCGGCGGATTTGGCACATTTGATGAATTTTTTGAGCTGCTGACGCTGGTTCAAACCGGCAAGATCAAGAAGATGCCGATACTGCTATTCGGGCGCGAATTTTGGAACCGCGTCGTCAATTTTGAGGAGCTTATGCTCGAGGGCGTAATTAGCCCGCTTGATCTGGAGCTATTCCAGTTCGTAGAAACCGCAGAAGAGGCATGGGGTGCCATCTGCGATTTCTACGAAGTGTTACATTGATGTAATCGGATTACTTCGCCGGTGCTGGTGCGGCAGCAGCATCGGTTGTGGGCGCTGCGGCAGCTTCACCGGCTGCGGCATCGGCTGCTGCAGCATCAGCGGCAGGGGCTGCCGCCGCAGGCGGTGTTGGCAATGGCAAATTAGAACCTTGCGCGTTCATATAAAAGATCAGGTTTGCGCGCTCTTCCGGATTGCTCAGGCCAGCAAAAGTCATCTTGGTACCCGGCGCATATTTCTTTGGGTTGGCCAACCATTTGTCCATGCCTTCCCAATCCCAGTTACCTGGAATGCTTTTCAACGCGTCTGAATAGGCAAAACCAGGGACATGACCGTGCGCCTTACCCATTGATGCCCAGAGATTCGGGCCAATGCCGTTTGCGCCACCTTGGTTAATCGTGTGACAAGCCGCGCACTTCTTGAACGCCGCTTCGCCCTTGGCAATATCTGCTGTGGCAAGCAACGTCGCAATTGGCACCGCAGCGGCACCACCAGCTGCACCGGCGTCTTCAACAACGACGGCGAAGCCTTCTTTCTCGGGCGCCTCTGCTTTAAAGTACATTCCCGTGACGATGCTTAGTCCAAGCGCGACGATGCCGCCTGCCAAAACCCAGCCAGCTATTGTGTTACTACGATCATCCATTGTTTATCAGCCTTGAAAGTGCGTTAAAACACCGGCGCAGAATGACGGCCGGTCTGACTGGCCCCTCTAATGACGAGTGCTACGCCGTGCAAGTGCCCAAATCCACACTTGCTCGATAAGTCTGCCTATCCTAACGCGTTTCCCGCATGAACAGTTATCCCGCGCCCGCACTGGCCATCGTCAAAGACATGACGATTGCCGCACATGAAAATCCTGCAAAAGCGATTGCCTTTCAGGGCGCGCCTGGTGCGAACTCGCATTTGGCGGCGTTAGAATATGACGCCGATTGCTTACCCCTGCCCTGTTTCTCGTTCGAAGATGCCATTGATGCGGTAAAGGACGGAAAAGCCGCGTGCGCGATTATACCTATCGAAAATTCGCTGCATGGCCGCGTTGCAGACATCCACTTTCTGCTACCAGAATCAGGTCTCAGCATAATTGCTGAACATTTTATGAAGATTCGCCATTGCCTCATGGCAAAATCGGCAGATGCCACGCTCAAAACCGCTATGAGTCATCCGCAAGCGCTGGGCCAATGTCGACATTTTTTACGCGCAAATGGGATTATCCCTGTCGCTTATGCAGATACTGCGGCGGCAGCGGCATTTGTCGCTGCTAATGACGACCCGTCGGCTGCGGCCATTGCGCCCCCGATTGCCGCGGATCTATATGGCCTTGTTGCCATTAACAACGCCGTGCAAGACGATGACAGCAACACCACCCGGTTCGTCGTCCTTTCGCGCGCGCCGGCCGCGCGAAGCAGCCTGACCGGCACGTTAATGACCACGCTCATTTTTGAGGTGAAGAACATCCCCGCGGCTTTGTACAAGGCGATGGGTGGCTTTGCGACCAACGGCGTCAATATGACGAAGTTGGAAAGCTATCAAAACGGCGCCAGTTTTGCCGCAACTGAGTTTTTCGCCGATATCGAAGGCGCACCCGGTGACCCTGCCGTGGATCGCGCACTCGAAGAACTGCGCTTCCACTGCAACTCGGTCCGCTTGCTCGGGACCTATATGCAAACCCGCGAACGGGGTTGAAGCCGTCGGGAACGGTTTTAAGGCTTGTCTTTGCCTACAAACTTTCTCCGTCATCGCAGCGCAGGGTGGCAGTTTTAGTGGGCTGCCCCCCAGCTTGGCCCAATGCCGATTTCAATGCCCAGCGGGACTGTAAGCTTCACTAAAGGCTCGGCTGCGTTCGCCATGACATTGCGAATGACCTCGCTGGCGGCAGCGACGTCTGCCTCTGGCAATTCAAACACCAGTTCATCATGCACCTGCAGCAGCATTTTCACATGGCCCAGCCCGGCGGTGTCCAACGCTGGCCCCATTTGCACCATCGCGCGTTTAATGATGTCGGCGCTCGTGCCCTGAATTGGGGCATTGATGGCGGCGCGTTCGCTGCCCTGCCGTTCGGCTTGATTGGGTGATGTTATCCGCGGGAACCATGTTTTGCGGCCAAAAAGGGTTGTCGAATGACCGCAGTCACGCACGGTCGTCATCGTTTCCTGGATATAATTGGAAATACCAGGGAAGCGTTTGAAATAAGCGTCGATGAGTGCCTGTGCCTCTTCTGGGGAAGATTCTAGCCGCTTGGACAGGCCCCAGCGGGAAATACCATAAAGGATCGAGAAGTTGATCGTTTTGGCGCGCCCGCGCGTGTCGCGGTTGACTTCACCAAATAGCTCAAGCGCCGTGCGGGCGTGGATGTCCTCGCCTTTTTCAAAGGCGTCCCGCAAGGGTTCAACATCGGCAAAATGCGCCGCCAAACGCAGTTCGATTTGGCTATAGTCTGCTGACAAAATGACATTGCCGGGTTCCGCGACAAATGCATCCCTGATTTGACGCCCCGTTTCGGTGCGGATCGGGATGTTTTGCAAATTGGGATCGGTAGACGACAAGCGCCCGGTTTGTGCGCCAACAAGGCTGTAGCTTGTGTGCACACGGCCGGTTTTGGGGTCAATCTGCTGTTGCAGGCTGTCGGTATAGGTTGATTTCAGCTTCGCCAATTGCCGCCAGTCGAGCACTTTGCGCGCGATCTGTATGCCCTGCCCCGCAAGGTCCTCCAACACCGTCACATCGGTCGAATATTGCCCCGACTTGCCCTTTTTTCCGCCCTTATAACCCATTTTGCTAAACAGGATCTCGCCCAATTGCTGTGGACTGCCAATGGTAAAGGCTTGCCCTGCAAGTCCGTGAATGTCCTTTTCGAGCAATTCCATTTGCGCGGCAAATTCGGACGACAGGCGCGACAGCGCGGTGCGGTCCACCTTGATACCGACACATTCCATTTTTGACAGCACCGGCACCAATGGACGGTCCACGAGTTCGTAAACACTCGTCGCTTTTTCGGGGCTCAATCGCAATTTCAAATGGTGCCACAGGCGCAACGTCACATCGGCATCCTCGGCCGCGTAGCGGGTCGCGTCGGAAAGAGGCACGGCGGCAAAACCAATTTGGCTTTTGCCCGTGCCTGTCACGCTTTTGTAGGAAATGCATTCATGCCCCAAATGCACCTTGGACAACTCATCCATGCCATGTGCCTGACGCCCGGCATCCAGGGCAAAGCTCATCACCATTGTGTCGTCATAGGGCGTGATGTGTACATTGTGACGGGCGAGCACCGACATGTCATATTTCAAATTCTGGCCGATTTTGAGGACGCTTGGGTCGCAGAGCAGCGGGCGTAACTTGGCCAGCGCGGCTTCCATTGGAATTTGGGTTGGGCGTTCCGCGAACATGTCGGTGCCACCATGCGCCAAGGGCACATAACATGCCTCACCGGGGGCGACCGCGAGGCTGAAGCCCACAAGGTTTGCGCTCGCGGCCTGCAAGCTATCGGTTTCGGTGTCAAAACCCAAGGTGCCGGTCTCGCACGCGCGGGCAATCCAATGGTCCAAACGGGCGATGTCCGTGACGCATTCATAACTGGAGGTATCAATTGCCGGCATCGGCGCAGGAGCGGCGGACACCCCTGTTACCGGCGCGCGTTCTGCTCCGTCGCCTGCGCGCATGGCCTTGGGGTTGCCCGCAATCGCCTTATTGGCAGCCGCAGTGTCGGCGACATGCCCAATACGCTTCAACAGCGAATTAAACCCGTGATGCTGCAAAAACGCGGCCAGAGGTTCTTCGGGGATAGCGCCCAAAGCCATGTCTTCCATGGCAATCGGCAAGGGGCAGTCGTCTTTTAACGTTACCAGCACCTTCGACAATCGCGCCTTTTCCGCATGCTCGATCAAATTGTCGCGCATTTTGGATGGCTTCATATCGGGTGCGGCGGCCAATACGCTTTCAAGATCGCCAAATTCCTGAATCAGCTTGGTCGCGGTTTTTGGTCCAACGCCGGGAACGCCGGGGACATTGTCGACACTGTCGCCCATCAGCGCGAGCACATCGCCGACCTTTCCCGGACCGACACCGAATTTCTCGAATACTTCTTCAGAACGGATGCGTTCGTTTTTCATCGTATCGAACATGTCGATGGACGGTTCGACAAGTTGCATCAGATCCTTGTCGCTGCTGACGATGGTGACATGCCAACCGGCTGCGCTCGCCGCTTTGGCATAGCTTGCGATCATGTCGTCGGCTTCGACATCTTCTTCTTCAATCAATGGCAGGGAAAATGCGCGCGTCGCGTCGCGGATCATCGGAAATTGCGGTTTGAGATCTTCGGGCGGGTCGGGACGATGCGCCTTATATTGGTCATAAATCCGGTTGCGGAATGTCTGGCTGGATTTATCCAACACCACGGCCATATGCGTCGGGCCATCGGCCTGATTCAAATCGTCGGCTAGCTTCCACAGCATCGTTGTATAGCCATAGACAGCACCAACCGGTTCGCCATGCTTGTTGGTCAGCGGAGGCAGCCGGTGATAGGCGCGGAATATATAAGCGGAGCCGTCAACGAGATAGAGATGCTTTTGGTCAGACATGACACTGCGATAGCAGCCCGTTTTGGCCAAGTCTTTTGCTAATTTACCGCTTTGCCATTGTGCAGTAATTTAGCGGGATCCGCGCCACAAGATCAGCCCGCTGGCGACGATGATGCACGCCCCCGCAAGCGAGGTTAGGTCCGGCCAATCGCCAAATAATAGGATGCCCAAGCCAACCGCTATCAAAAGCTGGACATAGGTCATGGGTGCAATTTCTGCGGCGGATGCGCGTGTCGTGGCCATATATATCAACCAATGGGCAAAGCTGGCGGTGATGGCAACCAACGTGCATCGCGCGATAATTGTCCAATCGGGTACACCGACATGCAGTGCCTCCACGCCCGAAAAATGGCCAATAATGGCAGCGCAAAGCACGAAGGGCACCGCAAGGGACGCCACCAAAAATTGCATAAGTAATGGAGAACCTGTCCCCGCTACGGCACGATTGCCAATTATCATGAACGCCATGCTCATTGCCGCCGCCAGCGGCAGTAATGCGACCCAGCCCAACTCCATAACATTAGGGCGCATGATCATCAGCACACCGCCAAAGGCCACAAAAATGGCAACCCATTTCGTGGCATTGATACGTTCGTGGAGGAAGATAGCGCTAAAAATCGCTGTTATCATGGGGCTGGTAAAGCCGATAGCCGTTGCGTCGGCCAAAGGCATGAGGAAAATCGACGAGAAAAAACAGATGGTCGCCATGGCCACCGAAAATCCCCGCAACAACTGCACTTTGGGCATGGGCATAGCAAAACCTTGCCGCCCTTCCTTCAGGAATAGCAAAGCGCCAAGACCTATGGCGCCAATAGAATAGCGCAGCGCAGCGACAGCGGTGCCGGGCCATGCCCCTGCGATTGATTTGATGACCGCATCGCCGATCGACAAAAGTGCAAAACCGCACAAAGCGTATAACAGGCCAGACCGGGCCGAGGATGATGTCACGAAATTTCCCCAATAGATGCGCCGCCTTAATCTGCTTTATCCGGAATGAAAAGCAACGCAATCGTCGTGCCATTTCTATGCAGGATGACGCCAGTTTCCAGCTATGATAAACGACTTTTGCAAACCCCTTTGGCAAGGGTCAGCGCCGTTTAAAGGCCCTTAATCGCCAGCGCTACCGACAGGACAGTTACCAGCACTGAAAACACGGTAATGGCTGTCCATGGCATGAACCCCACATCGTCAATATTGGCACGATTATGTCGGCGTCGATCTGCCAGGCTGCTGACCAATACCACCAACGCAGACATCAGGGATAAAGACGCCCACAGATGATCTTGCCAAATAAATTGCTCGAACGCGTGCATAGGATGGCCCTTAATGCGGATTTATTCTGCAATAAAGGGTGAAGGAATGTTCCGCCGATTTGCGTGCACAGGAATCTGTTTTCGGACCCTCTTGATGCTGTCGAGATCGAGATCGACCCAGGCCAGTCCAGGCAAGCCACCCATATCGAGCAATATTGTGCCCCATGGGTCAACCACGAGCGAATGCCCATAAGTTTGCCGACCGTCTTCATGAACACCGCATTGCGCCGCAGCGATAACGAATGCAGCGCTTTCAATCGCCCGTGCGCGCAATAGCGTATGCCAATGCGCCTCACCTGTGGGAACGGTAAAGGCAGAAGGCAGCGTAATGATATCTACGCTCGATTTGGCATATGCACTGAACAAATCGGGAAAGCGCATATCATAGCAAATCGCGAGCCCCATCTGACCAAGGGGCGTTTGAACCACCACGGGCTGCTCTCCGCCAACATAAGCCGATGACTCACGCCACGTTTCACCAGAAGCCAAATCAACATCAAAGAGATGCATTTTATCGTAACGGGCGGCAATTGCGCCGTCAGGAGAGATTATGATGCTGCGATTGGCGAACTTGTCCGCGCCGTCATCCAGTATGGGCATGGAACCGATATGCACCCATATCCGATATCGGGCGGCCGCCGCGATAAGTCTTTGCAGAGCCATGCTGTGGGTTTCGTCCGCCATATGCTTGCGGGCGCGGGCGCGGTCACGATCAACCAGTAGCGCCATTTCTGGCGCAAAATACATCAACGCGCCGTTTTCAGCTGCTTTAGCAAGTGCGTATTCCATGTCCGAAGCGTTGCGCATCGGGTCAATGCAACTGGTCATTTGATGCAAGGCTATGCGCATAAAAACCTGATGGATCTTAACTCAATGGAAAATGACGTCGCTGGCGGGTATTCATTTCACTGCGCAAGCAACATTGCAAGAAATATGCAACGCTCCGGAAATCCTCGATCAAGCGAAGCTGCCTGACGAGGGCATGGATAAGGCAAAAACAAGATAACGAAGCAGCTCATCATGCTCGTGACCGGCGATTTTCAGACCACCTAATCGCTTACTTGCGCTTTCGGCGGATGTTTCCCATATCTTGGGGATGGAAACACAATCTCACGCAAATCCCGTAGCATGGTACGGCACCACCATATTATCCGTCCGCAAAAATGGCAAAGTAGTCATCGCTGGCGATGGCCAAGTATCGATGGGCCAGACAGTGATGAAGCCAAATGCCAAAAAGGTGCGGCAATTGCATGATGGTTCCGTCATTGGCGGGTTCGCAGGGGCGACAGCCGATGCCTTCACGCTTTTCGAGAGGCTTGAGCGCAAGCTTGAACAGCATCGTGGGCAATTGATGCGCGCGGCGGTCGAATTGGCAAAGGATTGGCGGACCGACAAATATCTCCGCAATTTAGAAGCGATGATGATTGTCGCGGACAAGGATGTGACTTTGATCCTGACGGGCAATGGCGATGTACTTGAGCCCAATGACGGCATTGCGGCAATTGGATCGGGGGGAAATTACGCTTTATCAGCCGCCCGTGCACTTGCCGATTATGAGGCAGACGCGGAAAAAATGGCGCGACATGCCATGCAAGTTGCCGCCGAAATCTGTGTCTATACCAATGACCATCTGACGGTCGAAACCTTGGATAGTGCGCAGTAAACAACCGTCACTCGCCCGATTCACTTGAACGCCGTTCGCAACTTCCCATTTAGGTCGTAATGAAAAACGCACTGACCCCAAAAGCCATTGTGGCTGCTCTCGATGAACATATTATTGGCCAAGCTGATGCAAAGCGGGCTGTTGCGGTTGCGCTGCGCAATCGTTGGCGGCGCCAGCGGCTCGGCGCAGATTTACGTGACGAGGTGACGCCCAAAAACATCCTGATGATAGGCCCCACGGGATGCGGCAAGACCGAGATTTCGCGCCGCTTGGCCAAGCTAGCCGATGCGCCGTTCATTAAGGTGGAGGCCACCAAATTCACTGAAGTCGGCTATGTCGGTCGCGACGTAGAACAAATTGCCCGTGATCTGGCCGAAGAAGCTGTGCGCCTGGAAAAAGAGCGCCGCCGCGAACATGTCCGCGAAGCTGCTGAGACAGCCGCAATGGAGCGCATACTGAAGACGCTGGCTGGCGACACTGCAAGCGAAGCCACGCGCGAAGCATTCCGCCAACGCATTCGCGAGCGGCATATGGACGACGTTGAAATCGAGATCGAAGTATCTGACAATCCGACGATGCCTATGGAAATACCCGGCATGGGTGGCAATGTCGGGATGATCAATCTTGGCGAGATGATGGGCAAGGCCTTTGGCAAGGACAATCTGAAACGCCGCAAGATGAAGGTTCCCGATGCGTGGAAAAAACTGGTCGAGGAAGAATCTGAAAAGCGTCTTGACCAAGACGATGTGAACCGGGTCGCGCTTGCCGATGCCGAAGCCAATGGGATCGTGTTCTTGGACGAAATTGACAAGATTGCGGTGTCAGACACGCGGGGCGGCGGCTCGGTCAGTCGCGAAGGCGTTCAGCGCGACCTGCTTCCGTTGATTGAAGGAACCACCGTTGCGACCAAATATGGTCCGATGAAAACCGACCATGTGCTGTTCATTGCGTCGGGCGCTTTCCACATTTCCAAGCCAAGCGACATGTTACCCGAATTACAGGGCCGCTTGCCCATCCGTGTAGAACTGCGCGCGCTGGAGCATGCTGATTTTGTAAGGATCCTGTCCGAAACCCGCGCCAATCTGCCGATGCAATATCGGGCATTGCTGGCGACCGAAGAAGTTACACTCGATTTCAGTGATGATGCCATTGATGCTATTGCGCGTATTGCCGTGGACGTGAATTCTTCGGTCGAAAATATCGGCGCCCGGCGCTTGCAGACGGTGATGGAAAAGCTGCTTGAAGACATCAGCTATGACGCCGAGGACCGCAAAGGCGAAACGTTGAAGATAGACGCCGCTTATGTCAGCAAACAACTTTCAGGCATCGCCAAGGACACAGACCTGTCCAAATATGTACTTTGACGGGCTACTAACTTTTGATATGATTCCAGCTTCTTAACCGGAGTCGGAACATGACACAGCAAGGTGGGTGCCAATGCGGTGCCGTGCGTTATGAAGTCAGAGGAACGCCGACGCATGTGTGCTTATGTCATTGCGAGGGATGCCGGAAAAGTGCTGGTGCACCTGCCGTCGCTTGGGCCGCCTTTACCGAGGACGCATTTCAACTGCTGCAGGGTAATCTGACCGAGTTCAATTCATCCGGCACAGCGATGCGTAGCTTTTGTCCAAGTTGCGGCACGGGAATCGCCTATCGCAACGCCGAAATGTTACCCGGTATCATCGATATTCAATCGGCGACGCTTGATGACCCGTCCGTATTTCCGCTGCAGTGCCTTATTCAGACAGCTGAACGGATTGATTGGATGGCGACCGCACACACCCTACCCGCATTTGAACGCTTCCCGGGATAAAGTTCAGCGCGCAGCGGTTGCCGCTCCGTCACCTGATTGCGGGGCAACGACGAGTTTCCACGCCTTGTCCTTGATAAAATAGCGTTGTGCCAATGACTGCAAAATGGCTGGCGTTACATCGCTAAAGTCACTGTAGAGCCTCCCCAGTGCAACGAAGCGTTCGGGGTCATAGCTCGCCCCTTTTAACTGATTTAGCCAAAAACTGTTACCCGAGGCCGCGCGCTCAATGGCTTGCTTGGTCGGTTCCACAGCGCGCTGCAATTCGTCGGCACTGACGGGGCTGGCAATCAAGTCCGCTGCAACGTCGTCTGCAAAAGCGAAAAAACGGTCCACATCCGCAGGATTAACCTGCGCATAAGCCATAAGATACCCGCCGCTGTTAAAGTTGAGTGGCCAGTTGGCGGCCATGTCGGGGCTGTAACTTGCGGCTTGCTCGGCACGGAATTTTTCAAACAAACGATCGCGGAAGATTGCCGCTAATGTTTCCAGCTGCCGCCCCTCGGTAATGCCGCTGATGCCGCCGCCAGTTGGCCAAGCCACCACGGCTGCCGCTTGATCACTGGCACCGCGGTGCGTCAAACGAACCGGCGCGTCCGTCGGCGCAGGGAAACGCAGATTGTTTGCCGCTGCTGTTACGGGCGATGGTGCACGCGGCGCCATCGCGCCGAAGCTTTTTTCGAGGGCCGTTACCGCTGCCGCTTTGTCAAAATCGCCAAAAAGCAGAACTTCGACAGGTCCCTGCGCCATCAAAGGCTGCCAATACGCTTCAAACTTCGCAGCATCAATTTGTGCCACGTCTGCTGGGGTCGCCGACTTCCAGCGTGCGTCCTTATTACGCAGCAGATATTCCAGATCACGTTGCAACACCGACGTCGCCGACATTTCAAAGCTGGCATAGCCTGATGTGACCAACGCCTTGGCACGTTCGACAGGCGCAGGGTCCCAACCGGGATGCTCCAGCTTCGTGGCAATCAAGATAAGCTGATCCGCAAGATCATCGGGTCGGGTGTTGGCGCCAAATTGGAAGGCGTCGTCATCGACCGAAAAATTGAGCTCAATGCGCCGTCCGTTGACCATCTGATCAATTTCGGTGCGTTTGATATTGCCAATGCCATTTTCCGGCAAAACCAATGGCCCTGCCCATAACAGATCGCCTTGGTCTGGGTTTACGGCCTGATATCCACGGCCAAAACGGACCAGCACCCGAATCTGACCGCTTTCGGCTTTATTAGGATAGAGCAATGCGCGCACGCCATTGGACAACTCCAGCCGCGTCACGTCCCATCGCGACAATAGGTCCTCGGCTACCAGCTCACCTGGCGCACCCAATTTTGGCAATGCCGCAAAGCCAAGCGTGTTTTCGGACAGACGCGCCGATGTGTTCGCCGCCACAGATGCATTCAAAGCCGCGAGCGCGCGATTATCCGCATCGGGTATCGGGGTGGGCGAAGAGACCAACAACCGGATCACATCAGCGCTAAAGAGCTTCTGTGTGGACTCCAAAAGTCGTTCGGGGGTGAATTTGTCTTTCATGCCTTCATAGACTTGAACAACGGTTTTTGGAGCCGCCACCGTTTCGCGTATATCCACGGCGCTGACGATGTCATCCGCCTGCTTTGCAGCGGCTTCGAAAGGATAGCTGTCGAGCATCGTGCGTAGCGCGTTGCCGAATAATGTCTTTTCGCGGTCAATGTCCGCAACCGAAGGGGCCGTGGTAACTGCATCGGCAATGATTGCTCGGACATCACGCGTTGCGGCTTCCCATTGGTCACCGACGGGCGTCAGTGAAACCAATGTCGCATCGGCCGTGCGCGAAATATCCTCCTGCGTAACTTGGGCAAATAGATAGGTTCCGCCATTGCGCGCCTGCACCTCAAGCCTGCGGTTAATGATTTGCAACGCCAAGGCATCGATCAGTAATTGTTCATTATAGAGTATCGTGTCGTTCACTTTGCGCCAGGGCCGCAGATAAGAAAGGCTGACCGTATTGGGCAATGTCGGCTCAATTAGCACACGCGCAGGCGTTCCTTGCGGGCTAGGGTCGCCAAAATCTGGTTCGGGCGCGCGTGCCCCTTTGCCTTTCCAATCGTTAAAATAGCGTTGAACCAGATTGGCAAGCTGCGTTGGTTCCATATCGCCAGCCATCACGACAACGGCATTTTCGGGGCGATACCAGCGGTCATGAAAGGAGCTGAGACGGATGGCATCTGCAGCCTGCAGCGTTTCCGGTGTCCCAATGGTCGATCGGTTCGCAAGGCGCTGCCCCTGAAACGCATGTTGGCGCAGGGCATCGCTATAGATCATCTGTGCGCCGCTATTCTCCCGCAATTCGGCCAGAACAATCGCGCGTTCGGCATTTAACGCGGTTTGCGAAATCCGCGGGTTACGGATCATGCCTGAAATGATTTTCACGGACTCATCGAGTTTTTCGGGCGTCGCATTGGGCAAATCTAGCTTATAGACGGTCTGCGTCGGCGTTGTTTGGGCGTTGCTATCGCTGCCGAATGTTACGCCGAACCTCTGCCAAATGCGCTTGGCCTCGCCATCCGGAACAAAGGTCGATCCGCGAAACGACAGATGCTCGATGAGATGGGCAAAGCCTTGCTCGTCATTATTCTCATGCAATGCGCCCGCATCAATCCGCACGCGAATAGAAACTTGCCCCGCAGGAACATCGTTTTTCTTGACCGCATAGCGCAGACCATTGGGCAATACGCCAAATGTCCATGTGTCATCAACAGGGATGTCGCTGCCTTCATACAACCAAGGTTGCGCACCCTTCTTTGCCGACGCAGTCGCGACGGACACAGTTTGTGCGTAAGTATTGGTGGAGAGCAGCAACGCTGCCAAAGCGAGAGCATAAGAAAATTTGCGCATTACACTCCTCATAACGGGCGTGCAGCTTGACCGCACATGAACGTTCGTAAAAAAGCGGCTACTTCTTTCAATCACTTGCTCGTCATCCCGAACTTGTTTCGGGATACCAGACAGGCGGTTGTGCGTTATCCCGAAACAAGTTCGGGATGACGAGAGGTTTCTCGGGACATGGTGACTAAATTCCACCATCGACGGTGTCATAGCCCAGCCCGCGCAGGCCAAGTTGCAACGCCTCAACACATTCCGCCAATTTATGCGCGTCGGTGGTACGTACGACGAAGTTTGCACCGACCTTGCCTTCGCGGAAAAACGGATAGCTACCGATCTGGCACCCCTCATGATGCTTTTCCGTATCGCCCAGCAACTTGGCCACTTCGCTTTCGGCGACCCAGCAGCCGATTTGTTGGGACAGTAACGGCGCTCCGCCCTCAAGCGTACCGGTCAATGCGTCCAACATGCCAGCGGTAATGTGCGGAACGCCCGCCATGATGAAGATATTGCCATGGCGAATGCCGGGCGCACCCGACATTTTGTTGGGGATGAGGTCCGCACCGTCAGGCACCCGCGCCATACGCAAACGGCCCGGATTTATTCCGCCGCGTGTTTCATAATATGCATGAAGCACAGCGCTCGCTTCGGGATGTATCACCACCTCCACACCCAGCGCGGCCGCAATCGCATCAACCGTAATGTCATCATGCGTTGGGCCAATACCGCCGGTGGTAAACAGATAATCATTGCGCGCGCGCAAAAGATTCACCGCCTCAATAATTGCATCCATGTCATCGGCAACCACGCGCACTTCGCGCAAGCGAATGCCCTGAATATTCAGCCAAAGGGCAATTTGGCTTACATTTTTGTCCTGTGTGCGGCCAGAAAGGATTTCATCGCCGATGATTACAAGGGCAGCGGTGTAGATGCGAGATTCTGTCATGGGGACTCGATAGCATAAATCACCCCCTCGCAAAGTGCGGATTATTGCCTTATATCGCTTGCATGGAACAATATGTAAGCGTGACGCCGCAAGAGGCGATGCAGGCCCGCGACGGGACGATCAAATTGCACGGGGCAGAAGGCTTTGATGGCATGCGCAAGGCCGGACGCCTTGCCGCCGAAATCCTCGACGCATTGGTACCGCATGTCGTACCCGGCGTGACCACCGAAGAATTGGACGATATTGTCCGCGAAATGACAATGCGCGGCGGGGCTGTCCCTGCGACCTTGGGCTATCGTGGCTATACGCATAGCTGCTGTATCTCGATCAATCATGTCATTTGCCATGGCATTCCGTCGGACAAGAAATTGAAGGACGGCGACATCGTCAACATTGACGTCACGCCGCAACTCGATGGCTGGCACGGTGACACCAGCCGCATGTTTTTGGTCGGCGATGTGCCGGTAAAGGCCAAGCGTTTGGTCGATGTAACCTATGAATGTCTGATGCTCGGCATCGAAGCAGCGAAGCCCGGCAACCGTGTCGGTGACATTGGCTATGCGATTCAAACCCACGCCGAAAAGCATCGCTATGGCGTGGTCCGCGATTTCTGCGGCCATGGCTTGGGCCAACTATTCCATGACGCCCCTGAAATCGTCCATGTCGGCCGACCCGGCACGGGTCCAGAGCTACGCCCTGGCATGATCTTCACGATTGAACCGATGATCAACATCGGCAAGGCCGCAGGCAAAGTGCTTGACGATGGCTGGACGGCGGTAACGCGCGACCGCTCCTTAAGCGCGCAGTTCGAGCATAGCATCGGAATCACCGAAGACGGCTGCGAGATATTTACCAAGAGCCCAAAGGGGTTTGATCAGCCGCCTTATTGAGGGGTTTCACCAAGCAGCGTCATGCGAACTTGTTTGTGCATCCATCGTGCCACGCGGACCGGAGGGTATAGAGACGAAATAGACCCTGAACCAAGTTCAGGGTGACGAAGCTGTTACAACCGCAGCCCAGCCGTCTCATCCAAGCCGGCCATGATGTTGAGGTTTTGTACCGCTGCACCACTTGCACCTTTACCGAGATTGTCGAGCATCGCCAACAGACGCACTTGTGACCCGTCGGGCGAGGCCAGCACATAGAGGTCAAGCCGGTCGGATGGCGCTTGGTCGACGTGCATCAATAATTCGCTGGGCGCAGCTTCGGTGTGCACTGTTACCACCGGCGACCCTGCATAATGGGCCGCAAGGGCAGCGCGTAGCGCGTCCGCGCTACCTGCCCCTGCCCCCGTCATCGCCGACATCGGCAACGGCACCTCCACAATCATCCCGCGAAAGGCGTGGACGACGGCGGGTGCGAATATGGGGGCGTAGGTGAGTCCTGCATGAACCTGCATTTCGGGCACATGCTTATGCGCCAGATCAAGGCCGTAGCTGCGATAGCCAATATCCAAGCCCTCGCCTTCGAACCTTTGTATCAACGTCTTGCCACCGCCCGAATATCCCGACACCGCATTGACCGTATAAGGCCAGTCGGCAGGGAGCATACCAGCGGCGACCAAGGGCGCGATCAGGCCCAAAAATCCGGTGGGGTAACAACCGGGGTTGCTGACCAACCGTGCAGACGCAATGCGTTCGCGCTGGCCAATGCGATATTCGGCAAAGCCATAGGCCCAATCAGGGTTAATACGATAAGCCGTAGACGCATCAATGATGCGGGTGCTGGCTGACGTTGTCATTGCCACCGCCTCTTTCGCGGCATCATCTGGTAGGCACAGAATCACGAAGTCGGCTTCGTTCAACGCTTCGCGTTTTGCGGCTATGTCTTTGCGTTTGGCATCATCCAAGGTGATCCACGAGAACTCGGCGCGGCCTGCCAGCCGGTCAGCGATCTCAAGGCCAGTGGTGCCTGCGGCGCCATCGATGAAGATGGTTTTGGTCAAAGCGCAACCCGTTTCCGAGCCAAAATCGCGACCTCATGCTCCGCAAAGCGTGCCGCCACGACCGCGAGCGGCTCCACGCTAACCGCCATTGCGGCGCCATTGGCGTGGATAATGTTATCGGCGTCAGCCATGATACCAACATGCCCGGGGAAGAACACCAAATCGCCGCGTTCCAGCCTTGCACCTTCGGGCAATTCCGCGCCAAAATCGGCCATTTGCATATCTGCGTCGCGGGGGGCCATGATGCCATTTAGGCCAAAGACCAATTGCACGAGGCCCGAACAATCAATCGAGTCCCCGCTGCGTCCGCCCCAGCTATAGGGTGTGCCGATAAGTTTCTCGGCGAGATCAGTGGGCGATGCATTGACGCACCCAATTTCCGAGACATGCGTGCGCGGCACAAAACCATTTTCGCACGCCAGATATTGGCCACATTCGCTCAAATCACCACAGAGCAAACGCGCACCCATAGGATAACGTGCCAGCACCGGCGCTTTTGTCGATGGTGCCGCTACGAGTAATGTCGCCGGTGCGCTGACAATATGCGTTGCGGCAAAATCATCACCCAGTTCGGCAAAGCGCAGATAACCCAAATAATTGTCGTGCAGGCAATATCCCCATGCCCATTCACCCGCGACATCCAAAACCGCAAATTCTTCGCCATGCATCAACGCGCTGACCGGCATCGATGTCGCATGCGCCTCCGCATGGATTTCCGTGACAGGCGCAATACCCGTGCGTAGCATGGGCACCGCATAATGTGGTGCAAAGAGCTTTCCAGCCAGGCTGATATCGGCAAGGTCGCCACGGATCGGCGTTGTCCTTTTGTCGCCGACAAGGCTATGCCCGCTTAATGTGAAGATAGGCCGTACCCCCGCCTGTATCTGACCGTCTGCCAACTTCTTATTTCCCCCAAATACGTCGTCCCAGCGCAGGCTGGGGCCCATTAAGTCTCTCGGCTTTGAACGACAGGCGAGATAGGCACCAGCCTGCGCTGGTGCGACGAAAGATTTAATGCACAGCCCTTAGCCGACCGGATAAGTTTCCGTCAAATAACGAAAGACCGCCCGCAATCCAAGCGCCTCTCCGCCCTTTGGCCTGCCGGGTTTACTATTTGGTCGCCAGGCGAAGGTGTCCAGGTGCACCCATGGTACATCATCGGGTACGAATTTCTGAAGGAACAACGCTGCTGTAACCGCGCCTGCAAAGGCACCGCCGCTATTGGACGTGTCGGCGATGTCGCTGTCGAGCATCTCCATATAAGGCGCCCAAAGCGGCATGCGCCAAAGCGGGTCCGACGCTGCCTTTGATGCCACGAGAATGGCATTTGCGATGTGTTCATCGTTGCTGAACATCGCTGGCAAATCGGGACCAAGCGCCACGCGTGCCGCACCTGTCAGCGTGGCAAAATCAATGATCAACTCCGCCTTATCCTGTATCGCTTTGGTAAGCGCATCCGCCAACACCAAGCGTCCTTCGGCATCTGTATTGTCGATTTCTACGGTCACTCCCTTACGGCTTTTGATGATGTCGCCTGGGCGCATGGCGTTGCCTGCGATGCTGTTTTCTGCTGCCGCCACCAGCATGTGTAACCGCACGGGTAAATGCACCGCCATAATCAGCTCTGCCAGTGCCAAGGCATGAGCTGCGCCGCCCATATCTTTCTTCATCAGCCGCATGCCGGAGGCGGGTTTGATATCCAGCCCGCCACTGTCGAACGTAATGCCCTTGCCCACAATCGCGATACGCGGGTGACGCGGGTCGCCCCATTCCAATTCAATCAAGCGCGGCGCATGCTCCCGCGCGGCTGCCTTGCCGACCGCGTGGATGAGCGGATAGCCCGTTTCCAGAGCCTCACCGGCGGTGACCGTGACGTCGGCCTTGTGCGATTTTGCGATGCGCTTTGCCTCGGCCTCCAACGCATGTGGCCCAAGGTCGCTGGCTGGCCGGTTGACAAGATCGCGGACCAAAGCGGTTGCGGCGGCCTGCATTTCTGCGAGGGGGATACGGGCGGGCTCTCGCACCAACAAAACCCGCGGCCCGAATGGCTTCGGCTCGCTCAGATATTCATGATAGCGATATTGCCCTAATATCCAGCCGAGCATGGCATCCCCCGCATCATAATCGACGAGGCGATAGGTGCCTTCGGGCAGGCTTTCTGCTGCTTTAGAAAGATGCCATACACCCGGTACGGCCATATCCGAAACGCCCACAACGACAGACCATTCCCCGGGCTTATCTCCGGGCAATATGGCTATGTCGTTCGCATTTCCTTCGAACTTTTGTGCCTTAATCGCCGTTCGGGCGGCATCGGATTGCAACGCAAGCCAGGTTTCAAAACGACCTTTGTCGGTTACATGGATGGGCGTGGCGGCCTGCGCAGTATCAGGCTGGATCAGATTATCGTAACGCATAGACACTGCGATAGCCGCAATAGCAGGCGAACGGGAGATAATTCAGAAAGGATGCACATTTTTCTTGTTTGCATGCGATCTCAATGCCGCCCCGCGCGCCGCGTAGCTGCCAAAATCCGAAATCCGAAAAGCTGACGGGCGCCATCGACGCCCGTCCATCTACATCATTCCGCGGCGATAAGCGTTTCGCTGTTTTCTGTATGTGTCCGGGTAAATTGCGGTGCTGAAAACACCATGACGCCATCATCGACAGGGTCCTGTGTCAGGATTTTCTTCTCCGCCGCATAATTTTGCAGAACACGCCATGGGTGACGGTCGCCATTTTTGGGCAATTTGTCGAAACTTCGTGCGAAATAGCCAGAGCTGAAATCGGTCACAAATGGCAGCTTCGGCATGTTAGGATCATCCAGAACCGGCGTTGCCACCAGTGCATTTTTATCATCCATTTTCCATAATAAGCGGCAAACATAATCCGCCACAATATCTGTCTTAAGTGTCCAAGATGCGTTGATATAGCCAAATACGCTGGCGAAATTCGGAATGTCGTTGAACATCACGCCTTTATAATTGAAATGCTCGCCGAAATTGACGGCTTTCCCGTCGACGCTGATCGCGGTCTTGCCCATCGTGACGAGGTTTAGGCCAGTCGCGGTGATGATGATATCGGATGCGATATGCTTGCCCGACTTCAGCTGAATGCCTGTTTTGGTAAAGTGATCGATATGGTCGGTGACAACTTCGGCCTTGCCCTCGGTAATCGCCGTGAACATGTTGCTATCGGGGATGAGGCATAGGCGTTGTTCCCATGGGCCATATTTGGGCACAAAATGGGTATCGACATCAACCGACGCAGGTAGAGCCTCGCGCGCCATATTGATCAGTTTTTCACCCAATTTTGCGGGGTTCCGGCGCGCGTACCAATAAGTGAAGCGCTGCATATTGATATTGCGCCACCGTGTGAGCGCATAGGCCAGTTTTTCCGGTAGGATCTTACGGACAAATTTCGAAAACGGGTCAATGGCAGGACGCGAGACCATATAGGTTGGCGAACGTTGCAACATCGTCACCTGCGCGCCTTGTTCCGCCATAACAGGGACAATCGTCACCGCCGTTGCGCCTGAGCCGATGACCGTCACCTTCTTACCCACATAATCCAAATCTTTGGGCCAATGCTGCGGATGGATGATTTGACCGCCAAAATCGGCTTCGCCCGGAAAATCGGGCTTAAAGCCTTGATCATAATCATAATAGCCAGCGCACATGAACAAGAATCGCGCGGCAAAGCGCCGTTCGGCACCGCCATCCACGGCCTTGGCCGTTATGTGCCAGCGGGCATCGAGGCTCGACCAATTGGCCGAGATAACCTTATGACCAAAATGAATGTGTGGCGAAATGCCATATTCTTCAGCGGTTTCATGGACATATTCGTGAATGGACGGGCCATCCGCGATCGTTTTTTCATGCAACCATGGTTTGAAACGATAACCCAGCGTATGCATGTCGGAGTCCGAACGAATACCGGGATAGCGAAACAGATCCCAAGTCCCGCCCATATCGGCGCGTTGTTCCACAATTGCATAGCTTTTGTTCGGGCATTGCATGGTGAGATGCGCCGCAGCGCCGATACCGGACAGACCGGCACCCACAATCAAAACATCTACTGTCGTCTCAGCCTGCGCCATATGCCTCTCCATTTTACAAGAAAATCTTACTGACATCGTTGCAAATTGCAACTGGCTTTCGTGCGAACAAAAATGCCGCTTCGGCCCTGCGAAGGTGGTGATGATCTGCCGCACCTCTTAGACGGAGGCAATGGCCAATAGCCTCGATAGTCTATCTCTTCTGCCCAGCCTAGACCGCAGCGCTCACCCATCTTGAAATTCGGTCACGCAATGCCCAGTTCGGACAATGCGGGCCGGGCCCCTCTGGTCGTCATGTGACGGCGATGTCGGACCGCTTCATGAGTTCAAGAGGAGACCCGAAATGAATGCAGCCGTTGGAATGCCTTGCCCTGTATGCAAGGTGCCACTTGTCATGAGTGATCGCCAAGGTGTCGAAATTGATTATTGCCCGCAATGTCGCGGCGTATGGCTGGATCGCGGTGAATTGGATAAGATTATCGAACGCAGCGCCGCTGCCGAAATGCCCACGCAACCCGCGCCTGCCCCGCAAGCACCACCGCCACCCCAAGGCGGCTTTGCCCCACAAGGCTATCCTATGCCACACCAAGGCTATGGTCATGGCTACCCGTATAAGAAACGCAGAAAGTCGTTTCTGGAAGAATTGTTCGACTAAGCATCAGCGTGCGACACAAAAAAAAGGGCCACCTTTCGGCAGCCCTTTTTTTCGCATTACGCGGCTGATTAATCAGCTGCGGACAGGTTGATAGCCGAAGCCTTACCATTGCGGCCGACTTCGACTTCGAAATTCACGCGCTGTTCTTTATCCAGCGTGTGCATGCCAGCTGCCTGAACAGCTGAGATGTGTACAAAGCTGTCATCACCGCCGCCATCAGGCGCGATAAAGCCATAGCCTTTGTCTGCATTGAAAAATTTTACGGTGCCTACGGGCATAATATGTTCCTTTCACGAAACAGGTGACCACCGGACAACAGCGCCAGGTGGGTAGCCAAGTCGTGGTAGGGAAAAACGTTGCCCGTTCCGATCTTGTGACCGGTGACGCGCCTCAAAAATCCGTCGCGGTCGACGATAGCGTTCGATCCGTATACGCCTGAATTAAATAATGTGCAAACTGGAAGCGAAAATAACGACTTATTCCCGCTCACCGCCATTTTCGGGCATCGATGTGGCAAGTTTGCCGCTTAGCCGTTTCCGGTTGGCGACCACACTTTTGGAATAATGCGCGATACTGGCGCTGACGATCGCTTCTGGACTGTTCCCCAGCTTTCCGGTCATCAGGTCGCAACCAAGCGCGATATGCGCAGCGACCTTCTCCGACACCATCCGTCCCGCCTCTTGCGCCGCCGCCGGCCCGCCTTGCGCCAGACGGCCGATGCGCATCGCGATCACCATATTTGATTCAGCAGCCAGCGCCCAAGCATCCATGCTTATGTCAAACCAGTTGGGGCTTTTGGGTATCGAGTTCATGCCCTTTGTCTAGCCCGCCCTACCAGAATGTCACGCGGCAATAACGCGGCGGGGTGAAGGGGGGGCGCGACACATAATAGCGGAAGATTTGCGGCGGCTGGTGGAGACTTTGGGACTGGGGGAGCGACTAAGTTACGTACCCCAGAATTTTGGTCAATCTAATCTGCTGACAAGATCCATCAGCACATAGTTGACCTTCACCCTTCCATCGGGCTTTGCAACAGTCCGAATGTAAAGTGACGCAGACCAGCGCTTTCCAATAAATTGCTCGTCTTGTTGAATACGTTCAATAAAATCTGCACTTAGCTTCTTTCCAATATTTCCAGAAATGACTTCTTCAGTACCATCTATCCTAAATTCAAATCTGCGGCCGATTGGAATCACGCCAATCAGAGTTCCCGAAACTTCAGATGTATCTTCGGACAATTCAACGGATTCTACTCTCTCAAAAGCCCGGAGTATTTTAGTGTCATCGAACAAAAATTCTTCTTCGTCGTCAACAATTCTAAACGACGCACCCTCCCGATGAGCGAGCGAGAAAAATGACTTTATCGAGGCAAACGTGCGGCTATCAATTTTTTCGATTGCGTCTTCGAATTTCTTTTCCTCTGGCGCTACAAAATTCTGCAAAATATCAGATATATCATCGACGGCTTGCTTCAAAGCAGTCGCGAACATGTCCTCATTTTCGGACGCTTCCTCAAGATGAAATCCAAAAGACCCGTGAACCACGTTAGTTATGTTAAGCCTTGACAAATTTCGTTCGGGAATTGGGCCTCGAGCACCTAGCTGGCCGCCCGCCACAGAAACCATATGTTTCGATAGCGCTGACTGGTAATCCTGAATTGCACGCCCCGCAAATTGCGCATCAATGCCAGTTGATCCATCGACAGGCGCTCCGTAGAAAAGTAAGGTTACAGCAGCGTGATTTTTATCCCGATTTTGCTCATTTTCGATTTGCTCCAATACATCTTTGAGGCGTTCGCTCAATGAGAGTAC
The DNA here is from genome assembly GCA_027488785.1 of Sphingomonadales bacterium. GTDB lineage: Bacteria > Pseudomonadota > Alphaproteobacteria > Sphingomonadales > Sphingomonadaceae > Sphingorhabdus_B. The sequence goes on from JAIYAY010000025.1 coordinate 174,576, forward strand.
GCCTAGAGGGTCAATATCTTTGCTTCGTTCCAGCATACGCCGAATGTGGGCCGCTTGACTCTCAAGTGCCTGAGTGTTGAGCTTGCTCATTGGATGCCTCCTGCAGCCAACTTTGCACGTGCCGTATTGTCCTCCGCGCCGAGCGGAACGCTGAGCATACCCTTCCACCGAAATGTCCCCCGTTGATGCGAGAACAGTCCACTCCAATAGGCCGCCTGCCCAACAATCAGATGCGGCGAAACATTCATGTCAACAAACATTGTATCACAGTGATATGCAGCCTTGTTTGCAGCACGGTTCAAAAGCCCATTCTGGTTAGCATTAACAAACTTAACCCAATCCGCATTGCTCGACACTGCCTGCGGTCGATCCAAGAAAGTGACAACATCGACGTCGCCGGGCACGGCCCCTCGACTTTCGACGTCCTCAGTGAAGCTCCCATCAATCCACTGCATTGCGTATATCACACCTGCTGCCCTTAAAGCAGCGCGAAAATTCATCAAACCAAGAAGCAGGTGTCCCCGATGGTCTGAAGTAAGGAACCTATCAACTAGCTCCTCTGAGGTGCATTCATATGGCGAGGCATCGGCAAAGTGCCCTCCAGGGTCTGTTCCCAAAAACGGCGGAAGAACTCCTTCAATATTGAAAGCGGGTATCAATGTTAAAGCCCCTAAACCATCGTTCGCTAATCGCAAATGAGCACAGGAAACAATAACATTATATTAAAAAATATAAAAATGAACTACATACCATAAATAGAAAAGTTAAATTTACATATTTTTACTATCAATCATGCTCCCGATCACCGGCGCCCATATAAAGCTCGCGCCCAGTTTCGTCATAGACCTTGCTCATATGCGCCATGCCGGCCTCGGCCTCTTCTACGGCGACAAAGCTATCTGCTGGCTGGTTTTGCAGCTTGGCAAAATCGCGGACTTCTTGACTGATTTTCATTGAGCAGAATTTCGGCCCGCACATCGAACAGAAATGCGCCGACTTTGCGCCTTCGGCGGGAAGCGTCTGGTCATGATATTGCTCTGCCGTTTCGGGGTCGAGGCTCAGGTTGAATTGGTCGCGCCAACGGAATTCGAAACGCGCTTTGCTTAACGCATCATCGCGCACTTGCGCCGCGGGGTGGCCCTTGGCCAAATCGGCGGCATGGGCGGCCAGCTTGTAGGTGACAACGCCCACCTTCACATCGTCACGGTCGGGCAAACCCAAATGCTCCTTGGGCGTGACGTAACAGAGCATCGCGGTACCATACCAACCGATCTGCGCTGCGCCGATGCCGCTGGTGATATGGTCATATCCCGGTGCGATATCGGTGGTGAGCGGTCCTAGCGTGTAGAAAGGTGCCTCGCCGCACGCCTCCAACTGCTTTTCCATATTCTCTTTGATCTTGTGCATCGGCACATGGCCGGGCCCTTCGATCATCACCTGCACATCTTGTGCCCAAGCGCGCTTGGTCAGCTCGCCAAGCGTATAGAGTTCGGCAAATTGCGCTTCGTCATTGGCGTCGTAAATGCTGCCAGGACGCAGGCCATCCCCAAGGCTATAGGCCACGTCATAGGCCTTCATAATCTCGGTGATTTCGTCGAAGCGTTCGTAGAGGAAGCTTTCCTTGTGATGCGCAAGGCACCATTTCGCCATGATGCTGCCACCGCGTGAGACGATGCCTGTCATGCGCTTTGCCGCCAATGGGACATAAGGCAAACGAACACCCGCATGGATGGTGAAATAATCGACGCCCTGTTCGGCCTGCTCAATCAACGTATCGGCGAAGATTTCCCATGTCAGGTCCTCTGCCACGCCGCCGACCTTCTCCAGCGCCTGATAAATGGGCACGGTGCCGATCGGCACGGGGGAGTTGCGGATGATCCATTCGCGCGTGTCGTGAATGTTGCGACCCGTCGATAGGTCCATCACGGTATCCGCGCCCCAACGGATCGACCAGACCATTTTGTCAACCTCAGTCGCTACGTCTGACGCAACCGCGCTATTGCCGATATTGGCATTAATCTTGACCAAGAAATTGCGGCCAATCGCCATCGGTTCAGATTCAGGATGGTTGATATTGTTGGGGATGATCGCGCGGCCACGGGCGACTTCGTCACGGACAAATTCGGGCGTGACATAATCGGGGATCGTCGCGCCAAAGCTTTCGCCATCGCGCTTATATTCCGCAAGCCGAGCGCGGCCCAGATTCTCGCGTTCGGCGACATATTCCATTTCAGGGGTGATGATGCCCTTGCGCGCATAATGCATCTGGCTGACGTTCATGCCGGGTTTCGCACGGAGCACTTTTTTGCGGACATTGGGGAACGGCGCGACGCCGCCGCTGCGGTCAGGGCCAAGCTGGCCATTATCTTCGGGTTTTACCTCGCGCTGGGCGACCTCCATCACATCGCCGCGCGCCAGGATCCATGGGCGGCGGATTTCATTGAGACCAACGCTGATGTCGATGCGGGCATTGCTATCAGTATAGGGGCCGCTGGTGTCATAGACGCGCACGGGGGGTTCACCCGACGATGGCTCCAAATGAATTTCGCGCATGGCGACATTCAAAGGGCCAACATGGATTTTCTTGCTGCCGCGAATGGGGCCAGTGGTTACGCCAATTTCCGTGCGTGCTTGGACATCTGCCATTTAGTCTCTCCAAATTATCATAAGGAGAGCGAGTAAGCTTGAAGACCGGGGCTGGTCCTCGCCAGTCCATGGGACTGACTGCGGTCTCACCTCCCTACGCCCGTGCAAACGGGATCAGGTTCAGCGGGTCGCGGGCATTGCAGCACCGCCTCTCAGTCATGCGACTCCCCGGGGATGCATACGGAATAGCCGAGGCGGTGCAGCCCGTCCAGTAGATTGCCCATAAACGCGCTCTAGTGCGGCTTTATGTTCTTGGCCCTGGTCAAAAGGTATAGCTAATCCCGCCCGCCATAAACCATTGGTTTGCATCGCCGCGCAGCGATGTGACGGGTGATCTTGCGGCATCGTTGGTTAGGCGGGAATAGTTGATGAAAGCATAGATGCCCCAACCACCATCGCGCGCGTCGCCTGATAAATCGACCGCGCCAAGTAGACCTGCGCCAAAGCTTTTCCAGCCGCCCTTGGCGTCAAACACCGGCAGACCGCTCGCGATGCTGCCGGACGGATCGATGCTGAAATAGGTATCGGCGTAATGGCCGTCGACATGCGTGGCCGACAGGCTGAAGCTGGTGAATATCGCCATCGATAATGGTGTTGAATACGCGATGCTTGGGCTGATTATGCGGCCCTTATGTGCGCCCGCGACATCCCATTGGATATCAGTCGAGATCGACACGCTATCGAAGGGATGCAATATTTTGGAGAAGGACACGCCTGCAGTCGCGCCAACCTCAATCGCCACATCTTCTGTGCCCAGCAAACGGACAACAGGATCCTTGATATCATTGTTGCGATCCATGCGGAAACGTAACAGCGGACCTGCGAGGAACTTCACATCCTTATTATTGTTGCCGTCGGCGATAAGGTCAACATACAGCCCCGGACCACGCGCGCCAAAGTCGATGCCTTCGACGCTACCTTGAACAAGCGGCGCGGGGAAAATGTCATATTGGTCGGAGCCATCATAGCTGGGACTTATGCCTGCACCGAGGCCGACCGTCACCCAGTCGCCTGCAAATACGCTCCGTTTTGGTATTTCGGCGGCTGGCGCTTCGCTGTCTTGGGCAAAGGCAGGTGCGCAAAGCGCGATACTGGCACATAAGGCGGCAACGCAGCTTTTAAAAATTCGCATGAAATGCCCCTGTTGAACCAGAAAGGGGAACGCCCCAAATGTTCCTTACGTTCCGCTTATATCGCATCAATGCCGGTTAAAGCATATATTTCATTTTAATCTGCTGGCTGATTTCAGCAGCATTAATGCTAAACGCTGCGCCTTTGAACTTCGGCGGTCCAGTGCGGATCGCGGGGTTGCGCGAAAAGCCGAAACCTTCTTTTGGAATGAAAACAGCCATGTCCATTTTATCATTGCCATTTTCATCGTGGATTACGGCTATTGCATAAGTGCCTTGCGCAACGCCGCGGAAGGAAACCTGCGCAGAATCGCGCGCGGGTACAGTGGCGCGAAAGCTTTTAGGATCTTTGCTACAGTCGGGGAAAAAGCGCGGATTTGCGGTAACGCAGACCAGTATTTTGCCCTTCATGCTGCGTAGGCCAGAAATATTGACCTCAAGCGTTGCAGTGGGTGCTGTTGCCGCAGCCGCGCTAGTGAGAGCGACGGCTCCAATCGCCGAGCCCAAGATCAGTGCCGCACATTTTGTCCCAAAACCTGAAATATAAACCATAATTCCCCCGATATGCCTCATGGTGCTTTTGATGATGCGTCGCCGTTATCAGCCAGCGTCCCAAACTACCATTTACAATGAACTTAGGAAAACATTCCCACCCCATATGGTTGGTCACGCCCATGATCGTCATGATTGCTAACACCGTGCCCAATGCCCCGACATGAACGGGGATAAGAAAAACCAGCACGGGAATGACAAGAGCGCCGGACAACGCCTCCCACGGATGAAAGGACATTGCGGCCCATGCGGTAGGCGGGCGGCTGTCATGGTGGACCGCATGTGCGGCCTTGAACCAAAATGGTCGATGCATCAGGCGGTGCGTCCAATAAAACCAAGTGTCGTGCACAAACAAATAAAGGAAAACCGACACTGGCAGATACCACAAAGGAAACGCGCTCACATCGGTGTAGATCTGCGTCCAACCCAAGCTATCCCAGCCCCAAGCTACTATGCCCGCAGGAATGCCGTAGATAGCAGCACTGGCCAAGCTCCAGCCTATCTCACGCCGGATTTGACGGTCGAGACCATTGTACAGACCTGGCGCATGGATTTTGGTTGCCCAAGCAAATGCGCCGCTGACAAGCAAATAGCGCGTGCCCACAATGACCGTCATCGCCGCAGCTGACATAATCAAGACGCGCATGCTATCCATGTGATGGGCCCAGCCTTTTTTGCGATTACTTTAACAAATTGCGAGTTTTGAACGCTTTCGGCCCGGCTATACTGATAACATCACCATCGTGCATTACCGATATTGGCCCATCATAATGTTTACCCGCTTCACCCAATAACGCAAATTCGAGCGGCTTGGGTACCGATGGCACAATATGCGTGAAAGCGAGCATGCCAACATCTGCCGACTTCGCAACATCGGCGGCCAATTCGGGGCTGATATGGTAATTTTGAATGTCATCAAAAATCTTGGCGCGGTTGGCCATGCCAGCCTTTTGCGCGCTGTTGGCGAGTGTGTCTACGATACGCGGGGACAGCAGCTCGCTCACCAACAGATCCGACCCCTTGGCCGCCGCCGCAAGTTTTGGTGTAAACGCGGTGTCGCCGGTGATGGTAACGCTTTTGCCCTTATAATCGACGCGATAGCCAAATGCAGGCGTAATCGGGTCATGGTCGACGGTAAACGCCGTTATGCGAACGCCATCGGCGTTATAAACACTCCCCGGCTCAATAGCAGCCCCTGTCATGCCAAATCCCGATAGCGGCACAACAGCTTCGCCATGATGCGCAACACGATATGTGGAATCAATGCGATAGGCCGCGTTCAACCCTTCCGTGATTTCGGTGACGCCACTGGGGCCTGACACCTTCAAAGGCGTTTTGGCGCTCGTTCCAGCCCAGCGTTGCAAGGTAAATGGTCCAAGGCCTTCGAAATGGTCGCTGTGCAAATGCGTCAGCCATACGCCTTGCACTTTATCGAGCGGCATCCCCATCAGCGCCAATGTTTCGCCGGAACCTTCCCCCATGTCGAATACGAACAGCTTGCCGTTGGCGATAACCACAGTGCAGGCAGCGGCGCGATCACGGCTGGGTAAGGGGGAACCCGTACCACAAAAACCGACATGCAGTTGGTCAGCGGGCAAATCCGCCATAACGTTGCGCGACATGGCACCATCTGCGGCGCGACTAATTAGTGCCATCGCGATTGTATCGCGCTGTGTATAGGCAACTGCACCAACAAGCCCGACCAACCCCAGCGCCACCAATAGCCATTTTTTCCGCATGTTCATTCCCCATGAGTAGCAGCTTTCGCTGCGAGCCGTGGCGTAATGCTACCCGCCTTGCGCCCGAATAGCATGTAGAAAATTTTGCGTGATCCCGCTGCGGAATGAAATGGTGGCTTAGAAAGCTGTGCATTACGGTAGCAGGCCCCTTTCCCTTGCAAAATGCCTGCGCTAGGGCGGTGGCGTGACTGTCAAAAACATCAAATGCGACGTTGCCATCGTTGGCGGCGGTCTTGCCGGGGGGCTGATCGCGCTGGCACTTGCCAAGATGCGGCCCGAATTAAACCTTGTTCTCATCGAACAAGGTAAAAGCTTTGGCGGCAATCATATCTGGAGCTATTTCGCGAGCGACATTTTGCCTGAGCATCGCTGGCTGACGGCACCTTTAGTCACTTATGGCTGGTCGGGTTATGACGTGAAATTTCCTGCGCACAGCCGGTCGCTTGATAATATTTACTACAGTATCGAATCTGAACGGCTTGATTGGGTCTTGCGTAAGGAACTTCCCGCGTCTTCCCTTATGCTTGGCCGTGAAGTGAAGGCCGTTTCCCCGCGCCTCGTAGTGCTCGACGGCGCACAAAGGATTAATGCTGGCGGTGTTATCGATGCACGCGGCGCTGGCGATTTGAATCATCTCGACTGCGGTTGGCAAAAATTCACTGGGCAATTGATGCAATTGTCCGAGCCACACAACCTCACCAAGCCAATCGTCATGGACGCAACAGTGGACCAACATGATGGCTATCGTTTCGTATATGTCCTGCCCTTTGGCATGGACAAGTTGTTTGTCGAAGACACTTATTATAGCGACAAGCCACAACTTGACCCGCGCATTTTGCGGCAACGGATTGCGGCCTATGCTGACGAAAAAGGTTGGCAAGTCGAACGCATCCTGCGGGAAGAAAATGGCGTCCTGCCGGTTGTCATGGGCGGCGATCTCGAAAGTTACTGGAACAGTGGCAGTGGCCGGACCGCCAAGGCAGGTGCGCGGGGTGCATTTTTCCAACCCGTCACCAGCTACTCGCTGCCCGATGCCGTGCGCAACGCGATTTTCATTGCCGAGCAGCCTGACCTAGACGGCGACAAGCTGAACCTCGCACTGCGTCAACGCGCGGAGAAACATTGGCGCACAGGTGCATTCTTCCGCATGCTGAACCGTATGCTCTTCCGCGGCGCGGATGGCGCTGACCGGTATAAGATATTGGAACGCTTTTACAGACTTGACCCCGGTTTGATCGAACGCTTTTACGCTGGAAATACGACGATGGGGGATATGGCACGGATCCTCTCCGGCAAGCCACCCATTTCCATAAGACGTGCGCTAAAAGCGATCTGGAGCAATAAGAAGTGAACAAGTCTCCACCCCGTTTCGTCATCCCGAACTGGTTTCGGGATAAGACAATGACGTCGCTTGTTATCCTAAAACCATTTCAGGATGACGACTTTTGGGGGCGAATGGGATGACACAAACAGCGGTCGTCATCGGTGCCGGGTTTGGCGGCCTGGCACTCGCCATTCGCCTGCAGTCGGCTGGCATATCGACCACCATCGTCGAAGCGCGCGACAAACCCGGTGGCCGCGCTTATCATTGGGAAAAGGATGGCTTCATCTTTGATGCTGGCCCCACTGTAATCACCGACCCGCCTTGCCTCGAAGAATTATGGGAGCTGTCTGGCCATAAAATGGCGGACGACATCGAATTGATGCCGGTGTTCCCGTTTTACCGCCTCAACTGGCCGGATGGCACGAATTTCGATTATTCGAACGATGCGCCGGGCCTGAAAACAGAGATTGAAAAATTAAACCCCGCGGATGTTGAGGGCTATCGCAAATTCCTCGAATATTCGAAGGGCGTGTATCAACAAGGCTATCAAAAGCTTGGTTCGGTTGCGTTTCTCGACTTTGCCTCCATGATAAAGGCCGCGCCTGCGTTGATGAAATATCAGGCATGGCGCTCGGTCTATTCGATTGTTTCTTCCTACGTCAAAGATGAAAAATTGCGCGAAGCGCTGTCGTTTCACACCTTGCTCGTTGGGGGCAATCCGATGAGCACCAGCGCCATTTATGCGCTCATCCACACCATCGAAAAAGAAGGCGGCGTATGGTTTGCTAAGGGAGGCACCAACCGCCTCGTCAATGCCATGGTAACGTATTTCGAAAGGCTTGGCGGAACCGTTCGTTTGGACGATGCGGTCGAAGAAATTGAAACACGCGGTGACAAAGTCATAGGCGTGCGTACAAAGTCCGGTTGGCGCATGGATTGCGACATGGCGGCATCAAATGGCGATTTGATGCACACTTATAAGGACTTGTTGACGGGCAACAAGCGCGGCGAACGGGCAACCAATGCTTTACGTCGTAAAAGCTGGTCTCCTTCTTTGTTCGTGCTGCATTTGGGCATTAAGGGAACATGGCCGGGGATCCCGCACCATATGATCCTGTTCGGCCCGCGCTATAAGGGACTGCTGGACGATATCTTCAAAAACGGTGTCGTGCCAAAGGATTTCTCGCTCTATTTGCATCACCCTACAGTCACCGACCCAAGCCTTGCGCCCGAAGGTTGTTCGACCTTTTACGTCCTCGCGCCCGTCGCTCATTTGGGCAAAGCGCCACATGATTGGGACGGCGATGTGGGTGAGGTGATGAAGGAACGGATATTGGATGAACTGGAACGTCGCCTGATCCCCGATATCCGCAGCCGGATTATGACGCAGTTTCATTATACGCCTGCCGATTTCGGCCGCGACTTGTCGGCGCATTTGGGTAACGCGTTCAGCCTTGAACCCGTCCTTTGGCAATCGGCTTATTTGCGGGCGCACAACCGCGATGACGCGATATCGAACCTGTATTTTGTCGGTGCAGGAACCCATCCCGGTGCTGGCATCCCAGGGGTCTTGGGAAGCGCAAAAGCAACGGCTGCATTAATGTTAAAGGACGCAAAATCATGAAACGCCTTGCGGTCTATTGCGGGTCAGCGACACCTGAAAACCCCATATATATCAACGTCGCCCGTGAAGTCGGAAAGGCGTTGGCCAAACGCGGCATCGCTGTTGTGTATGGCGGCGGACGGCTGGGCCTGATGGGCGCAGTGGCCGATAGTGCGCTGGACGCGGGCGGCGAAGTCATTGGCATCATCCCCGAGGCTTTGGTTGGCGCAGAAGTTGCACATCAGGGCTGCACCGAACTGCATGTGGTATCGGGTATGCACGAGCGTAAGCAACGCTTCACGGACTTATCCGACGGTTTTATAACCATTCCAGGCGGTGTGGGCACAATGGATGAATTGTGGGAAGCCATTAGCTGGTCGCAACTTGGCTATCATCAAAAGCCCGTTGGCCTGTTGAACGTGGCCGGGTTTTACGACAAATTGATCGCGTTTAACCAGAATATGATCGACGTTGGTTTCATTCGGCCACAACATGCCGGGATTATGCTCGTCGATGATAATCTGGATGGCTTGTTGGACAAAATGGCGGATTATGTACCGCACAAAACGATTTTCCAGATGAAAGCGGACGACCTGTGACTGCCCTCCCGCAAGCGGACAGGGGATAATGGACCGCCCTGCACTCGTCGCCTTTGCGCAAGACAGCATCTCCCGCGGGTCGAAATCTTTTCGCTTCGCCAGCCGCCTGTTCGACAGGACAACACGCGAACGGGTATGGCTGCTGTATGCATGGTGTCGCAAATGTGACGATATGGCCGATGGGCAGGACCATGGTGGCGCGATGGAGGCGGTCACGGACCCGCAGGCGCGGTTGCAGGCGATCCGCGAACTGACGGCTATGGCGCTCGCGGGAAAACCCACAGGCGAACCTGCCTTTGACTGCTTGGGCGTGGTCGCCCGCGAATGTGGCCTCACCCAGCGCATGGCAGAGGATGTGATCGAAGGTTTCGCACTCGACGCCGCAGACTGGCACCCACGCCGCGAAAACGACCTATATCAATATTGCTACCATGTCGCAGGCGCGGTTGGCGTCATGATGGCCGTGGTCATGGGCGTACCCGCCGATGACGACGCCACGCTCGACAGGGCCTGTGACCTTGGCCTTGCGTTTCAACTCGCTAATATCGCCCGCGATATTGCCGAGGATGACGCGGCTGGCCGGTGCTATTTGCCCGATGATTGGCTTGCGATGCTCGATATCGGACCCGGCGAACATATGAAGCCGCATAATCGCAAAAAACTGGCGCTTGCGGGCCGCTGGCTCGCCGATGAGGCTGAACAATATGAGGCCTCGGCGCGCGTTGGTGCCACGCATTTGCCCTTGCGTGCCCGCTGGGCGGTCTTGTCAGCCGCCGGGATTTACGGCGAAATCGCGCGCAAGGTGCGCGCTGCTGGTGCGCAGGCTTGGGACCAAAGAATTTTCACCAGCCGGCCAGAAAAATTCCGATGGGTGCGCAAGGCATTCGTCGATGCCGTCCTCAACAATCCCCGAGCTATGGACCGCGACGCCCTGTGGACGCGGGGGCGGTAGTCCTTACAATATCGTCATCCTGAAACAAGTTCAGGATGAAGAAGTATGGGGTTAGGACGAAGCGAGCAGTTGTGCCGCCCTGCCCGACAAACGCTCAACCGCCGCGCCATGAATTCCCGGCGCGCAGCAGATCAGTCCAAAATCGAGCGGCGCGCGTTTGTTATAGCGAATAGGTTGCCCCAAGGCGTCGGTGACAACCGCGCCTGCTTCCTGCGCCACCAGATGCGCCGCCGCGATGTCCCATTCATTGCCCCATCGCAAAGTCGCAACGAGATCCGCACGGTCGCACGCGACCATCGTCATGCGCATGGCAATGCTGTTGGGCTTGGTCACCGTCACCAAATCCGCATCCAGTTTTGGCAACTCATCCGCAGGTACGCGTGATCCGTTAAAATCCAGCCGGGTGCTCCCCGCGAGCCGCTCTCCATTACAGGTGACGCCTTCCCCGTGCGCCGCAACCCAGACTTTACCTTGTGCCGGCGCGGCCATTACGGCGAACATTGGTAGGCCATCAGCCACTAATGCCACAGACACGCACCATCCACTACGCCCACGGACATAATCGCGGGTACCGTCAATGGGGTCGACCAGCCATAACAGCCGCGCGTCCAGCCGGGACGGGTCATCCACAGTTTCTTCCGACAACCAGGCGGCCTCGGGCAAAATGGCCCGCAACTTTGTGGTGAGAAAGGCGTCAACCGCCATATCGATGTCGCTGACAGGGTTATTCTTGCCCTTGTCCCACACATTGGTATCGGCCGCCGCGCCTTCACGCCAACTGGCAAAAGCCAATGCCGCTGCCTCTTGCGAGGCGGCTATAACGGCGGCGCGGTCAAGTTGCCGCTCAGGCACCTGCGATCATCATGCCGTCAATGCGCAATGTCGGCACGTTCAAGCTGCGTATGAATTCGAGGTCATTGGCCGCTGTCATGGCCGCAAACATGTCCTTTAAATTGCCCGCAATCGTAAATTCGCTCACTGGCCCAGCAATTTCGCCGTTGATGATTAGGAAGCCCGCAGCTCCCCGGCTATAATCGCCCGTGACCGGGTTCACGCCCTGCCCTGCGAGCTCATGGATATACACGCCATGTTTGATATCGGCGATCAGTTCCGTAACGCTAACGCTACCGCCCTCCAGATGCACATTGGATGGGCTGACGCCTGGGGCACCGCTGACCCCGCGACTGGCGTGGCCGGTGGGCTCCAGCCCCAATTGCCGCGCCGATGCACTTTCCATCAACCAACCGGTCAACACACCCTTTTCGATGATCGAACGGCGCGCGGTGGGCAGCCCTTCTCCGTCAAAGGCGCGTGAACCAAGGCCGCGCATCCGGTGCGGATCATCGATAATAGAAATGCTGCTGTCAAACAATTGCGCGCCAAGCGATTCTAGCAAGAAGCTGGTCTTGCGCGCGATAGCCGATCCGCTGATGCCACCGAGCAAATGGCCCACAAAGGACCCACCGACGCGCGGATCAAACACAACCGGCATCTGGCCACTTTTGACCGTGCCTGGGTTCAAGCGTTTGACGGCGCGCTCCCCGGCGCGGGTGCCAATTTTTGTTGCGCTGTCGAGATCCGACATATGCCGTGCCGAATGCCAGTCATAATCGCGTTCCTTGGCATCACCATCGCCAGACAATACGCTGGCCGATATGCCGTAACCAGAACCAGACTTAACGCCTGCAAAGCCATGGCTGGTGGCCAGCGCAAAAATACTGCGTCCGGCGCTGGCACCCGCGCCTTCGCTGTTGGAAACGCCCGGCACAGCGCGCGCCGCATCTTCACATTCCAACGCGGCCGCACGCAAGAGAGCTGGGTCCGGGTCAAGACCATCATCGCCATCAATGTCCGGGATTGCCCCCGTCAGCAAACGATCCTGCGGCGCAAGACCCGCATATTGGTCCTCCGGCGCTTCTTTGGCCATATCGATGGCGCGTGTGACCAACCCTGCCAGAATGTCGGGGTTCATGTTGGACGATGAAATCGTAGCGGAGCGTTGGCCGACAAACACACGCAGGCCAATATCTTCGCCTTCGGAGCGGGCGACATCTTCCAAATGACCGAGCCGCACTTGCACCTCCGTCGATGCCTCACAGACATAGACGGCATCCGCCGCGTCAGCGCCTGCCTTCATGGCTTGGGAAACGAGATTTTGCGCGCGATCAAGCGCGTGTTGTGGTGTCAGCATGATTCCCGCTTAGGCGCGGGCCGTTACAGCGTCAATCAAGCGGCCATCAAAAAACCGTGAATAGCACCGCCAACACAGACGGAATGGCAATAGCTGCAACCCACAATTTTAATCGTTCAGCAGAATATTGCGTTTCCAATCCGTCGTCTGAACGGTTCATCGCACTGAGCGCCTGCCAACGTCGCTCTAGATTCCGGCACAATGGAATGACGGCAGCAACTAAAAGGACCAAGACAAAATACGGGAAGATAGACGTGCCCGTCGATTCAATCGTCGGCGTCACCAAAAATATCAAAGCCAATGTGTAAACAACCAGCGCTAGGGCCACATGGTCAGACATGCGTTTCGAACAGCTTTTATAAGCGCGCAAGGGCGCTTTTTGGGCTTTTGCCATTTTCTCTCTCCTCTTCCCTGTCACAAGACTGTCACTTTCGGGAAAAGGTTTCAAGCAAATTTATATGCGCCTAAGGTAGCCCAAGAATCTTGTGATTTTGCAAGGATAAGCGCCATTTTGGTCGCTCCATAACGAAGCGCGTCGCCTCTGCGACATTGGCGGCATTTAATCCTGCGTCGCCGGCATCCATGGGCTGAATAAGGAAATGGGCAAATTGCCATTGCTCCATCGCATCCAGGTCGCTTGTCGGTTGCGGCCAAACCAATTTCAACTCATCGCCACTGCGGTGGATAACGTCGGACCCGGCCTTGGGACTGATACATACCCAGTCAATGCCGGGATGAACCTCTATTGTGCCATTGCTTTCAATCGCAATCTGGAATGCTTGGGCATGCAGCGCGTCGACAATCCCATCATCCACCTGCAACATGGGTTCGCCGCCCGTGATCACAACATAACGATCGTCTGTGCCAGCACCCCACAATGCGGCGACCTTGGCCGCAAGCGCTTCGGCGTCGTACCGTCCGCCATTCTCCCCATCCGTGCCGACGAAATCCGTGTCGCAAAACTGGCAAATCGCACTGGCGCGGTCTGTTTCTCGCCCGGTCCATAAATTGCAGCCGGAAAAGCGTAAGAACACCGCGCGGCGGCCCGCATGCACGCCCTCCCCCTGCAACGTCAGGAATATCTCTTTTACCGCGTAGCTCATGCGTAGATAGTCGGGTCAGGTAGGCCAGCATCAGCAAAGCCCTTCGCGCGCAGGCGGCAGGCATCGCATTGACCGCAGGCCTTATTGTCCGCGCTTGGATCATAGCAAGACCAGCTCATCCCGGCATCCAGCCCAAGCCGCGCGGCTTCGCGCGCGATGTCGGCCTTGCTCATCTCCAACAATGGAGTGTGGATAGTGAAAGCGTCGCCCTCCACACCTGCCTTGGTCGCGAGATTGGCCGTCGCCTCAAACGCGCGAATGAATTCTGGCCGACAATCTGGGTAGCCGGAATAATCGAGCGCATTGACCCCAATCCAAAGATCGCGGGCATCGCGCGCTTCGGCAAGCCCCAAGCATAAGGACAGGAATATCGTGTTGCGCGCCGGAACATAGGTCACCGGAATAGCGCCGGGCTCCACGCCTTCCTTCGGCACATCAATATCCGCCGTCAAAGCCGACCCACCAAAGCGCGTGAGGTCCAGCGGCAATAGAATATGCTCCTTCGCGTCCAAATGCTTGGCAATACGCTTAGCACTGTCGAGTTCGACCCGGTGGCGCTGATTATAATCAATAGTCAGCGCAATCAGGTCATACCCCGCCTCCCGCGCCAATCCGGCGACGACCATGGAATCAAGACCGCCCGACAAAAGGACGATTGCGGATTTATTCTGTGTGCTCATGTCATCCCCATAGCCGTTCGGCATGGGCAAAGTCGAGACTGCGTTGGTGGGATTGTTGGCTGGGTTGTTGGCGGGATTGTTGGCGGAGTTGTTGGCGGAGTTGTGCGCACGGTATCATGCACATTAACCCCTGTCGTCATTCTGAACTTGTTTCAGAATAACGAACCATGGTCGCATGTTATCCTGAAGCCGAAGGCTGGCAGCGCCAAAACAAGTTGAGGATGACCAAGTGGGTAAAGAGAAAATGGCTCAACCAACCCCTCTCTGTTCCTTCACGGCTTTGCGCGATACAAATAGCTTTCGCTGTCCAACATGCGGACTTTAGCAAAGAGAAGGGAAAATGGTGCACCATTTTTTTAATGAGTTAAATAACACCGCTCGTGTAAATCACGATCGCATTCAATTTCCAACAATCACATAGCAATCACCGGGCGACGCTGCGTTGCGCCCCTGACTAGTCCTATTTGAGTTCGGTTTCGTATCAGCTCAGGAAATGACGCGACAGCGCCGCAATTTTGCCTTGCCGATGTGTCAGCGAAGCCATCTTTAACCAGACGGCGCTCAGCCGATCAAAAAAAGACTTTTACGCTTGCCGTCCTCGAAGAACCGCATACGGATTTGGATCGTTGCGATGACATGTAAATTGACCTTGCGTCATCCTTCTCGTTATCCTACTTCGCAGGCCACAAATTAAGCTGGCGACGAAAGACAGCAAATATGCGGGCTAAAACGCCAACATCCGGCAAAACGAATACGCCAGTTAAGTTGCCTCTTTGGCGGCAATTATATGTGCAAGTGCTGGTCGCCATCTTCCTGGGTGCTTTGTTAGGGCATCTCTATCCCGATATCGGTTCTGCCTTAAAGCCGCTTGGTGATGGCTTCATTAAGTTGGTCAAAATGATCATCGCGCCAGTCATTTTCCTCACTGTCGCAACGGGGATTTCCGGCATGCGCGATCTGTCGGCTGTCGGCAGCGTGGCTGGGAAGGCATTTGCCTATTTCTTTTTCTTCTCGACCCTCGCACTGATTGTCGGTCTTGTTGTCGGCAATATCGTGCAGCCGGGTGCCGGCCTAAATATTGATCCCGCCTCGCTCGATCCCAGCAAAATAGCAGATTATGCCAAGACATCAGAAGGGCAGACGATTTCTGGCTTTGTACTTAACATAATTCCAGAAACTTTATTTAGCGCCATGACCAGTGGCAACATATTGCAAGTTCTGCTTGTCGCCATACTAACGGGGCTCGCGCTGTCTGCCACGCGCCCTCATAGTGATTTAGTGCTCGATGTCCTTGCCTCGTTTAACGCGGTAATTTTCAAACTCGTGCACATGTTGATGAAACTGGCGCCAATCGGGGCGTTTGGGGCGATAGCGTTCACGATTGGCGAATTTGGCATCGCCTCACTGGCCAACCTGGCGGCTTTGGTGGCTACTTTCTATCTTACCTCGCTGCTGTTCGTGGTCGTTGTGCTTGGCGCCGTTGCATATTTCGCCGGCTTCTCCATTTTTAAAATGATCCGTTATTTGCGTGAAGAACTTTTGCTGGTGCTTGGTACATCGTCTTCCGAAGCCGCACTTCCCAGCTTAATGGAGAAGATGGAAATTGCTGGTGCACGGAAATCGGTGGTAGGATTGGTTGTGCCCACAGGCTATTCCTTCAACCTGGATGGAACCAATATTTACATGACGTTGGCGGCTTTATTTATCGCCCAAGCCGTCGGTATAGACCTTTCGATGTCCGAACAATTGGCCCTAGTTTTGGTTGCAATGATAAGTTCAAAAGGTGCAGCTGGTGTCACTGGCGCGGGATTTGTGATCCTTGCGACAACGCTATCGGTGGTTCCGTCTGTGCCTGTCGCAGGCATGGCGCTAATTCTTGGCATTGACCGGTTCATGAGCGAATGCCGCGCACTGACCAACTTCATCGGCAACGCTGTCGCAACTATTGTTGTTGCGCGCTGGGAAGGCGCGCTGGATACTGAGCGTTTGGCCGCTGCGATGGGAGGGGCACCCATGTCTTTGCCCGATGAAGATATCGAAAGACATGAGCGCACTGGGCCGCGCAGCGAAGCGTTTTCAGAAACGTCGGGCGAAGCGACTTGATCGCGCGGCGGACATTGCTGCAAAACCTCGCCGCGATTACTGCGATAGGTGCTTTGCAATTCAGCGCGGCAACGCCTGCATTAGCTAATGCGTGGGAGGAAATTTCCTTATGGCCGGGCCAGCCGCCCGGCAAGGGCGGGACAACTGGCCCTGAGAAGCTAGGCGGAACAGGTGCTGGTTTTGGCGCGCTCTCAAACATCTCAACCCCGCGCATGCGGGTGTATCGGCCCGCAAAGCCGAACGGAGCAGCGGTATTGGTTTGCGGCGGCGGTGGTTATTTCAGAATCCAGCTATGGAAAGAAAGCACACCCATCGCCCAATGGTTGCAGCAACGCGGTTTCACCGTTTTCGAGCTGCTTTATCGCCTACCTAACGATGGTTGGGAAGCCTCGGCGCCTTTCATAGACGCGCAGCGGGCGATGCGTATCATTCGCACTAAAGCTACTGAATTTGGCTTAGATCCAAATCAGATCGGGGTCATGGGTTTTTCGGCCGGTGGTCACCTTGCCGGATTTACGGCATATCAGCCAGAGCGTCAGCTTTACGCTGGATCAGATTCATATGAAAAAGTAAGCGCTAGGCCCAATTTCGCAGTGTTGCTGTTCCCTGTGGTATCACTACGCAAACCTTATGATACCACGCGCACCCGTCGAGAAATTATAGGTGAGAACCCCTCTACAGAGGCCGAAATTGCTTGGTCGCTTGACACATATGCCAGCGCCGATGCCCCGCCGACGATCATCTTTGCATCAGCCGATGACAAGACCACGCCACCGGGCCATGGCATCATGCTTTTCGAAAAACTCAATGCCGCTGGTGCTTCGGCAGAGCTGCATTTGTTTCGGGACGGTGGCCATGGCTGGGGGCTTGGCCTGCCAAATCAGGTGTTGAGCCAGTGGCCTACAATGTTCATAAAATGGTTTGATTCACTAAAAGCATTAGAAAACAAATAGGGAGAATGAAGATGGCAACCAGATTATTCCGAAAGCTGGCGCTGCTCAGTACAACTGGACTGATGACAGCAACTATGGCGCACGCGCAAGATGCAGGAGCTCCAGCGGTTCAGCCTGTTGAAGAAACGGAAGCAATAATCGTGGTCACGGGCTCGCAAATTCAAGGCGCGCAGATCAACGACGTTCTGCCAGTTACTGTGCTTGATGAGCAGCAAATAGAGAATACAGGTGCATCGTCGGGCGACGAGTTGTTCCGTTCCATTCCGCAGGCTGGAACCGTTGCCTTCAATGAGCAGAATGCGACCACACAAAACAATGTCCGCGGCGATGTCGGCTCGGTGAACCTGCGTGACCTGGGAACGGGCAATACCTTGATGCTGATGAACGGTCGGCGGATGAACTTGCATCCCGGCTTTCAAACAGAGTTATTGGTACCGGTTGTCAGCCCTGACACCAACGAAATTGCACCTGGCAGCGTACGCCGGATCGAAGTTTTGCGCGACGGTGCCTCCGCAATTTACGGGGCCGACGCAGTCGCAGGCGTTATTAACACGGTGCTGAAAGGTAACATGAAGGGAGGTTTCTTGGAAACCGACTGGCGGGCTTCTGAAGGGACTAGCCTTTACAGCTATTCCATAACCGGAGGCCTTGGCTTTGATTTTGGCGGCGGTCGCGGCAATCTGACGGTATATGGCGGCCATTTCCATGAAAACGGTCTCGGTTCGATAGGTCGCGAATATTCGCGTGACGATGACCGCACGCGATTGCTGGTAGGAACCGATTTCGAAGGGGAAGCCTCGTTCAACAACCGCAACACTTTCGGTCCTTTCGGTCAATTCGATATTCAAACGTCACCCAACAGCCGAACACCAATAAACGACGATGACTTCTATTTGCAGCCAAGCTCGTTCACTGGCTGCCGCATGGATTTCCGCAACGGCATTTGTGCGCGTAACGGAGAAACGCCAACCACCGCGGTGCGCTATAACACCATATTCGGCAATACGCTTATCAGTGGCAAGAACCGCTACAACGCGATGGCATTGTTGAACTATGAGCTGAGCGACAGTGTAGAAGCATATTTTGAAGGCAGTTATTATCGCTCTGAAAATAAGCGCTTTAACGATGCATCGGCCATTCTTAGCGCGGTACCCGTGGGAATTGCGCGCACGGCTTATTGGAACCCCTTTGGTCCGACCACACTTGTTGGCGGTGGGACAAATCCCAATCGTCTGCCTGGCACGACCATCCCGACAACTGGCGCTGATGTTATCATGGAACGATATCGCTTTGTCGATGCTGGTAACCGTGCCGTATTGGTTGACAAGGACGCGTATCGACTTGTCGGTGGCTTGCGTGGTAATTTTGGCGCGTGGGAATTCGACACTGGCTTTGTTTATTCTGAATCGAAGGTTACTGACCTCGAAACCAACCGTGTTTCTCTGACCGCCATGCAGCAGTCGATTAATCGGACAACGCCCGATGCCTATAATCCGTTCAATGGCGGCTGCCTTGAAGATCCGGGCCAAGGCGATTGTACACCGAACCCAGCCTCTGTTATCGACACGTTCCGCATTAATGTGTCTCGCGCGGGCGGCACCAGCTTGGCGCTCGCCGATTTTAAAGTCAGCCGCGATGACCTGATCGCGTTGCCAGCAGGAAATCTTGGCATCGCAACGGGTGTCGAATGGCGGCGTGAAACCTTTTTTGATGATCGTGATGCACGGCTCGATGGGACAATAACGTTCACCGATAGCGTGACAGGCGTATTCAATGGTAGTGACGTAGCGGGAACCAGCCCGTCGCCAGACACCGATGGAACGCGCACAGTCTACTCGGCTTTTGCAGAAATATTCGTTCCGGTTGTTAGCAGCGACATGAATATCCCGTTGGTTGAGGATTTCAACGTTCAGATGGCTGGAAGGATTGAGCGCTTTGAAGACATTGACGCAACGGCCGTGGTTCCGCGCGTTGCCGCGTCATGGACCACAATCCCTGGCGTAACGTTCCGCGGCGCTTGGTCGCAAGGCTTCCGCGCGCCTAATCTGGTACAAGTCAATGACGACGGCACGACCCGGTCCAATACCCGCGACGATTTCGTGGTTTGCCAGGCGCAGGTCCGCAAAGGCCTCTTATCGAGTCTAGACGCCTGCCCTGGGGCTGGCGTTATCAGCTTCCGTTCGGGCGCGCGTAGCCTCAAGCCGGAAGATAGCGAGAGCATCAACCTTGGTATCGTATTGGAACCAAAGTTTATGCCGGGGCTGACGTTGACCGCAGATTATTGGCAGGTCAAGCAGACAGCGTTGGTCGGTACATTTGGTGATGACAATGCGATTGCGCTTGACCTTCTGCGTCGTCTTGGTGGCAGCACCAATCCGAACGTCATTCGCGCTGCGCCAACTGCGGATGATATTGCGTTGTTCAACGGCACCGGCCTTGCCGCTGCAGGCCGGATTGTGCAGGTGCTAGACCCTTATTTGAACCTTGATAGCCGCGTGTCAAAGGGCTGGGACTTTGGCATGAATTACAAAGTGCCAGATTTTGGAATCGGGCAGTTCCGTCTCCGACTGAACGCTGCAAGATTGAAAAGCTTTGTCCAGTCTGCCGGAGTTGACGGTGAGGAACTGCTCGCCGGAATTGCTGCTGGTAAACTGCCGTCCGACGTTACTGTTGGCGGATTGGGCGAATTGCTCGAGATTGATGGCCGCCCCAAATGGCGGGTGAGCGGATCCGTCAATTGGGAAAGCGGTCCTGTCGAAATTGGCCTGTTCGGGCAATATACAGGCAAGGTTTGGGACACTAGCGTAGTCCGCGACATTTTGCTGGTATCCGACGATCCAAATGCCAATTTCTACAGAGTAAACGACCAATTCCTTACGAACCTGTCGGTTTCTTATACGATTGATAACGATACCGCGCTGAGCGGAACGCGTTTGAGATTTGCGATAAACAACCTGTTCGATAAGGACCCGCCGCTCGCAGACGAAACTTATGGTTTCTACAGCGAGTTGTATACAGCGCGCGGGCGCGTTTTCCACGTCGAACTCCGCAAGAAGTTTTAATGTGATGCGGCGGGCAGGAACTTGGTTATCGCTCGCCGCATGGATTGGGATCGGGTCGGTTGCGCATGCGCAGCCACCCGCCACACCAGCGCCATCTGATACCAAACCTACCCTGTCTGGTTGCAATACAGCGAAAGGTAGCGTTAAATTTGATTTTGAGGGTGCGTCCCGCTCTGTCTGTTATGTAGAGAGTGAACGGACGCTCTCGATTTTAGTGACGCCCGAACACCTACCCCCAATTAACCCCAGCCCATGGTATGCTTTTCGCTATAGCGCGGCGGAAGGCGGAAATCTGACGGTTCATGTGCGTTACCTTGGTGCACGCCACCGTTATGCACCCAAATGGCGAGGACGTGGTGACCCTTCGGCGCTTTCCGTCGTGGTTGCCAAAGACGCCAGTTCGGTGTCAATCACACTCCCGCCGGGCGAAGGTGTCGTGAGTGGCCAGCCGCTTTTGACGAGTGTTCATTACGACAATTTGCTTACTCAGCTTGCGAAAAATGGTGGCGGCAGTCGGATTGTGATTGGCCAATCACACGATAGACGCCCTGTTGAAGCCGTTCGTCTGGGGGCTGCCGACGCTCCGCGCCTGGTGGTTATGCTCGGTAGGCAGCATCCGCCTGAAGTGACGGGTGCCTTCGCGATGGATGCATTTGCGCTTAAGATCGCAGAACTGGTCCGTAACGGCTCCATAAACGGGAAAGAATTTCAGTTTCTGATTGTCCCTTTACTCAATCCCGATGGCGTTGCTCGGGGGCACTGGCGGGGTAATCTAGGTGGGACTGATCTCAACCGCGATTGGGGCATATTTAAACAGCCAGAAACGCGTGCGGTCAATGATTGGCTGGCCTCTTTACCGCCACAAGTGCGGCCGGCGGCAATGCTCGATTTCCACTCCACCAACCGCAATCTTTTCTATGTGCAGGGTGACGAGGCGAATGCGCAAGGCAAGGCGTTCCTCGCTGCATGGCTCGCGGGCAAGGAGAACGCCTTTGCGGGGTATCCGTTTAAGATCGAACCACGCGATGCCAATCCCGGTTCGGGCACGGCAAAGAATTGGTTCAGTGCAACCTATGGTATTCCGGCATATACCTACGAAGTTGGAGATGACTCAGATCCTTCATCGGTGCGCGCTGCAGCGGAGGCGCTGGCTCAAAATTTGATACCATCTTTGGATATGTCGCTTAAAGAGTGATGCAAGGGCATGGGCGCAGGGGCGATGCTTAGTTCAATCTGGAGATTTTGAATGCGCGTTCCCATGACCCAATGCGTTGCAGCGTTCCTAACTTGCCTCGGGGTGCTTTTTGCAACAGCGCCGGCAAATGCCAAAGAGTGCGCGCCGCTTGCCGACGGATCGTCGCAGATTGTTTTCTCCGGCTGGTCAGGCCCCAAACTGCCTGTCTTCGTACACAAGCCGCGCACAGCTGGGGCCGATAGCCGGATTGTTTTCGTTATGCATGGCGTGCAACGTGACGGTGACCGCTATCGGGATGAGTGGCGCGATCTCGCTGAAAAACACAATCTTATCGTCGTTGTGCCGACTTTTGGCAGGAAGGATTTTCCTACTACCAGTTCTTACAATCTCGGTAACATAGTCGATGCGAAAGGCCGAAAGACACCCAAGGCAAAATGGTCCTTCTCCGCAATCGAGCCTTTGTTCGACGACATTGTTTGCCGCGTTTCTGGTAATCAGCGGGGTTATGCGCTCTATGGACATTCCGCCGGCGGGCAGTTCGTGCATCGCTATGTTGCCTTTGCCGATGCACCACGGATGGAAGCTGCTGTTGCTGCGAATTCGGGATGGTACACGATGCCGGACAATGGCGCTTTCCCATATGGCTGGGGCACCGATGTGGCAGGACTGGTTTTGCCTGCGAAAGCGTTTCAGCGGCCGCTGACCATCCTGCTGGGAACTGAAGATATTGACCGCAACGATCCCAACCTGCGCATCAACGAGGAAGCAGACAAGCAGGGCCAAACGCGTTTCGAAAGGGGGCACGGTTTTCTGACTGCTGCACGGAAGCAGGCAGGCAATGCAACGCCGCTCAACTGGAAGATCGCTTACGCACCGGAGGTCGGGCACGACAATGGCCGGATGGCTCCGTTCGCCATCCCACATCTTTTAGGCGCAGCTGTCAGCGCACCATCTCTGCACGTCACCGTCAAGGCCAAAACTGCTCTTGAAGAATTACGGTCGCGCAAGGACGTCACAGCGGCAATGGCCACGATAGTTGAGCTTGAAAGCGATTGGGCAATCCAGCGGCTCGTTGAATTAACTGAAATACCTGCTCCCCCGTTCGAGGAGGAAAAGCGGGGGCTGGCTTTTGCTCGCATGTTGCGTGACATAGGTGGCCTCGACGTTCGAATTGACGAGGTTGGGAATGTGATCGCGCGGCGTAAAGGCACTGGCACAGGTTCGGCCGTCATGCTGGCCGCCCATCTTGACACCGTTTTTGCCCGAGACGTAGATGTGACGGTAAAACGCGACGGTGACCGATTTACCGCGCCGGGCATTGGCGACAATTCACGCGGTCTGGTATCACTTTTATTGGTTGCGCGGGCTCTGGAACGGCATGCCATTAAAACCGAACGGGATATCCTGCTTGTCGGGACAGTGGGCGAGGAAGGTACCGGCGACCTGCGCGGCATGCGACATATTTTTGCTCAGTCAGATCACGCTATTGGTGGCGTCATCGCAATTGATGGCGGAGAGATGGGGCGGCTGATCGACACTGCAGTCGGGTCAAACCGCTACCGGGTGAAATATAAGGGTCCTGGCGGCCACAGCTATGGCGCTTTTGGAACCGTCAATCCGCATCACGCCACGGCGCGTGCAATAGCCATTTTTCTCGACCGAGCGGAACACGTTGCAGCCTCCGGGACAAAGGCGACCTACTCGATTGCCTTGCTAGAAGGCGGCCTTGGCATCAATGTCATACCAACTGACAGCACATTTGAAATCGATCTGCGATCTTCGGATGCAAACCGTCTGGCTGCTCTGGATGCCATCCTGCGTTCTGCCATTGACGTAACGCTTGCCAGCGAGAATGCAGGTAAGAAACAAGGCGGGCTACTGACAGTCGAGATCCAGAATCTTGGAAAGCGCCCCGCAGGTTCGAATGCCGCCGACGCCCCACTGGTCTCCAATGCGGAGGCAGCCCTTTCTTCTTTGGGCATCGAACCGAGCAGGAACGCCTCGTCTACCGATGCAAACTTGCCCATGTCGCTTGGCATTCCTAGCATAACCATAAGCCGTGGCGGCATCAGCGAACGGTCGCATTCGAACGATGAATACTGGATTGCTAAGGACCCGCATCTTGGGCCGCAAGCAGCTTTGCTTATTAGTCTCCTTGAGGCTAGGGTCAGCAAGTAAAAAGGGACTCAAGATAAGCAATAAATGCCTGACACGATCCTTCCAAGCCTTCCACCATGTGCCAGTCTGGGGTCGATCCAGTGCCGGTTATCAGCCAAATCATTTGTCTTTCATTGGCTACTTCTTACGTGATCGCGAATGTCCGCAATTGGTCGCAAAGCTGACATTCGCATTGCCTTATCCTACTGTCGGGGCAGTCGCCGTGCTTCCGCCGCTTTACGAAACTTAAGGAACAGTCTTCCAAGTCTTAAGCAGCATGCGGGTTTGGTCTCGCCTCAACAAACTGCATAATAATATCAATAATATAAGTGTTGTCAGTTACATCCTCTACGGCGTACCTCGCGTCAAACTGAGGTTGCCGAGCGGCGCTGTGCCCTTGAAGCCCAGCGCGACAAAGCTAAGGACAAGCTAGCTCGCCTTTACCGAGCCATTGAAGACGGCGTGGTGGA